>CAVQOG010000005.1:0-139334 GCA_963714375.1 uncultured Acidimicrobiia bacterium | reverse complement strand
ATTGTGACAAAGAGCAGGCTGTCCATCAGATGTCCACCTTCACGATCTTCTGCATCCAGTAGATGCCGACGAGGATGAAGAGTCCGCCGATGATCATGATGATGATTCCCATCGTGTTCTCAAGCAGTGGCTGAATGTATCCAGGATTGAGGACGGAGATTGCACCGAAAAGAAAAACGGGCATGAGTGCCAAGACGATTGCCGAAATCCGACCCTCGGCGGTCAACGCCTTCATCTCTCGACGAAGCCGATTTCGCTGCACCATCGTTTCGGCTGTCGTCTGCAGCACTTCGGCGAGGTTTCCTCCGACTTCACGTTGGATGTTGATGGCCATCACGGTCCAATCGAAGTCCTGTGAGCTCATCCGCACCGCAATGTCGTCGAGCGCGTCGTCGATGCTCTTGCCGAGACGAATCTCAGCAATCGCACGTCCGAATTCCCGTCGAGTCGGCTCTCGCTGCTTCCTGTCCCACCGCCTCAACGGCTTGGAGGAGGGAATACCCTGCCCTCAGTGAAGTCGCAATGAGATTCAAGGTATCGGGCAGCTGATCCTCGAACCGATTCCGACTCCGAGCCGCTACCTGGTTCACAAACACGAGCGAGCCGACGACGATCACAGCCGCCACGACGATCCCCCACAGCGCGGACCGGGTGATCGCCAGGACGACGATGCCGGACATCAGCGAAAGGCCAATGATCCCAACAATTGCCTCACCTGCCTTGAGTGGCAGGTCGGCGGCTTCGAGCGCTCCTTCAATCTTGTTGGTTGCTCCCCGCCTCTCGGCTGCCGACTCCGCTGACTTGGCTGCCTTTCTGAGGAAGCGGAAACGGGAGAAAATCCCGGTGGATCCGTCCGACGTAGCCCCATAGGTGGCGAGACGAGTACTCACGGATGCCTCGGTTCGGCCCTTGCCTGCGATCCGAACAGGATGACGATCAACAAGAAGATGGCTATACCACCGGCCACTGCCGCGAGAACCACGAGCATCGACCCCGAGGAGGATGCTGCGGTCTCAGATTCCTGCGCAAACGCCGGTGTCGAACCGAAGAGCACAAGAGCAGGGGACGCGAAAGCAATGATCCGTTTCATCTGGTCACGAAAGCCTCGGGTGCGAACAGTTCGGAAGGCAGGTGGAACCCCATGTTCTCAAGATGCTCGGAGAACGCCGGGCGTATTCCGGTCGCCTTGAGATAGCCCCTGTACTTCCCGTTGTCATCGAAACCCATGCCGTAGTCGAACAGCATCAGATCCTGCAAGGTGATGATGTCACCTTCCATCCCGACAACCTCCGTGACGTGTGTGATGCGTCGCGTCCCGTCCCTCAGTCGATGGACGTGCACAATGAGGTCGAGGGCAGACGCCACCTGTTCTCGAATGGCGCGGATCGGTAGATCCATGCCAGCCATCAGAACCATCGTTTCGATTCTCGCGAGGGTGTCACGGGGTGCGTTCGAGTGAACTGTTGTCAACGATCCGTCGTGACCGGTGTTCATCGCCTGGAGCATGTCAAGGGCCTCACCGCCACGAACCTCGCCAACGATGATGCGATCCGGGCGCATACGTAGAGTGTTCCGTCACAAGATCGCGGATCGATACCAGTCCGGAACCCTCGAGGTTGGCTGGGCGGGACTCCAGGGTCAACACATGGGTCTGGTTCAACTGGACCTCGGCGGCATCCTCCACCGTGATGATCCTCTCGTCCGCAGGAATGAAGTTGGAAAGAACATTCAGGAGAGTCGTCTTTCCTGACCCGGTCGAGCCTGAGACAATCACGTTGAGCTTCCCCTCAACACAACGCTTCAGGAGACCAGCTACCTGCTCACTCATCGTTCCGTTCGCGACAAGGTCCTCAACGGTGAAGGGATCAACGGCGAACTTACGAATGGTGACGTAGGGCCCACCGATGGCGAGTGGATGGATGATGGCATTCACACGGGATCCGTCCGGGAGTCTGGCGTCAACCATTGGGGCGGCTTCGTCGATGCGACGTCCAACCTGTCCGACGATCTTTTCAATGATGCGCTCGAGGTGGTTCGCATCCACAAATCGGGTATCCGTCTTGGAAAGGCGCCCAGCTCGTTCAACCCATACGCTGTGCGGCCCGTTGACCATGACTTCAGTCACTGCCGGATCGGCAAGGTACGGATCGATGGGACCGTAGCCAAGGACGTCATCTGCGATCTCCTGAAGCAGCGCGAGACGATCGGCCCGTGCCAGTGGAACGGATTGTTCTTGCTCAAGTGCCCATTCGAGCATTTCCATGACTCGGAGCTTGAGCTCGGCATCGGACATCTGCGCGCTGTACAGCGTGGGGCCGAGGCCTTCCACAACTTTGTAGTGAAGCTTCCGGCGAAGGTCCTGTTTGACCTCTGTTCTTTGACCTTCGGGGGTTTCGTCGGTCGTTTTTGCTGCTTTCACCCTGTCGGCGAGACTCATGGTGCGATGCCTCCGTTACGGGTCACGCGGGCGGTTACTTGAACCATCCCTTGGACTTCTCTTCCTCTTCTTGGATCGGATCTCCCTCGAATACCAACGCTGCCACTCCGCGAAGATCCTTCGCTGGCCTCGACCGTGGGTAGAGCGAGACAACCGGTTCACCTTCGTTGACCGCCCTCGGCACAAGCTTGTCGGACGATACTGCGGCCTGAACCGTGAGTCCGAGCGTTCGCTCAAGCTCGTCGATATCAAGCCTTGCCTTGGAATTGACGCGATTGAGTACCAGCTTGATCTTTTCGAATGGGAACTTGATCAGCTTCAAAGTATCGAGAGCAAGCTTGGCATTTTTGACCGCCGGAAGATCCATGTCTACGACCAGAAGTACCGTATCGGATCGTTCAAGGATGGACAGGACAGGCTCATCAAGGAACGGAGCCGTGTCAATGAACACATAGTCGAACATGCGTTTGAGCATCCCAAGTGTCTTGACGACAACCTGAGTCGAGACTTCATCTGCGAGTGAAGGCTCAAGGGGCGCCGACAAGACCCGCATTCCCGACGAGTGACTGGCGAGCAATGAATCAAGAAGGGCTTCATCGAGCTTGTCGATGTCGCGTGCCGCATCAACAATTGTGTGTTGTGGCTCAACCTGGAGAGAAATGCACACATCGCCGAACTGCAGATCGGCATCCATGATGACCACCCGTTCAGGCTCCCCGGACATTCCAGCGATTGCGAGTGCCACATTCACGGTCGTCATCGTCTTGCCAGCCCCACCTTTGGGGGACATGATCGTGACGACCTTGCCGATCCTCGCCTTTGGCGCCCCGCCGGACTGAACGATCGATTCGGCTCGCTCAATGTGAGTGAGAAGCGACTGTACCTTCGAGGCATCCAACGGGGCGTCGATCACGTCACGGTATCCCATCCGGATTGCAGCTCGGAGGATGTCGGTTGTCGTTCCCTGGGCCACAAGAACCAAAGGTAGAGATGGCTGGATATCCAAAAGGAGCGCAGCTTCTGCGACACCGGCATCATGTGCGAAGCCGGGTCCGATGACGGCAAGCTCAATGCCCTCTTCCACCAGCTTGCGCTGGGCGTCAGAGATATTCCTCGCCTGGTAGACCTTGTGGCCATCAAGGAGCCCAATCGTATGCTCGACGGCACCGGCGTCGGTATCGACGATGAGTATTGAGCGAGTCGTTACTCCATCAGCGTCATTGATCACCAAGCACCAGTCCCAGTTCGGCTGAAATCCTGTCAAGGAGTCCAAAGATGTCGTCGACGACGACCGGCTGTGCATCGTATGGCACGTAGGTGCCGTCAGACGGAAGCAGGGACAGCGCAAGACCGCTGTAGTTGGCTGCATACTCGATCTGCTCCGCCTGTTGCGGGGTAACCTCGAATACGAAGGTTCCACCCACCGGTGTCAGACCAATGGGTTCTGGTGCCGGTCGTGTATTGGCTCCGACCGCAAGCACCTGGATCTCCTGGAAGATCGTCTCAGTGATGTCATATGACGTTGGCAGCGTGCTGCGAGGAGGACGTCCTGTTCCGGATCGCCGCCTCGAGTCGTCTGGATTGGCCGGATCCTCGTCTCGGGGACTTCCGGTGGAAGGAAGAAGAAGCTGCGAAGCTCCTCGTTGGACACCATCGAGATATAGGAGAAGGGTGAAAGCGTCGTCGATGCGATGATGTTGACGTTGTCACCGGGCCTGATGAATCCGCCGGAAGACTTGACAACGTCGACCGCAATGGCGATCGCAACCTTTCCAGGGGCCAACGATTCACTCAGAATCTGTTCGGTCTCAGAGATGTCAACGAACGAGGACAACGCTATGAGCTGGTTCTTTGCGATCGGACCAGCGGCGACGTTGCCGTTGAGGACCGAAGCGAGATCTGATGGGTTGCCCACACAT
Source organism: uncultured Acidimicrobiia bacterium (assembly GCA_963714375.1). Classification (GTDB taxonomy): domain Bacteria; phylum Actinomycetota; class Acidimicrobiia; order Spongiisociales; family UBA5794; genus UBA5794. The sequence continues at coordinate 134,978 of CAVQOG010000005.1, read as the reverse complement.
CCGTACTCGTTCGGGTCCTTCGACGCATTGTCGCCAGCGGCACCAAGGCACAGAATGGTGGAACCATCGAACACCACATACTCACGAAGCGCCGTGCTCTCAACAATGTTGATTTGGGCATCTTCACCTGGTGTCCTCGTTGGGATATCAGCCGAAGCGCGATACACCACGACTTCGGAGATATCGGCCCGGATGTCATCTTCGACTGATGTCAGGTACTGAAACAGTGCATAGCCGGATACCGCGGCAAGCAGGACAGCGATTACCAGAACGAGAGTGCGTCGGCCCATTGTTAGTTCTTCCTCTCAACGCTCTTCAAGACTTCCCAGGTCGCGCGCTGGAATACACTCCCCACGCACGTTCCGAAGATTGGCACACGGACCCGCCCAAGGTCAAGGACCTGAGCATCAGCCGCGGCCGATACCCCGCTCCTTGAGTTCGGCAAGGATGGCTTCGAGTGATGAATCTGCTGCGAAACCAGATTCTGGTTCCTTTGTTTCGTCTTCACGCTGAAACTCCCGACGCCGAGGCTCGTTCGATTTCTTTTCGCTCCACGATGAGCGTTCTTCCCAATCCGGAAGAGCTTGCTTTATCGACAAGCTCACCCGTCGTCTGTCGGCATCGATCTCGGTGACCTTTACGGTTACTTCTTGACCGAGGGACAGCTCAAGTTCGGGGCTTTCCACGTGATGCATCGCTATTTCCGAGACGTGGACGAGACCCTCGACGCCTTCACCGACGGATACGAACGCACCGAAGGGAACGGTCTTGGTGACCTTCCCAGGAACGACAGACCCAACATCAGTTCCCCTGGCGAACATATCCCATGGATCCTCGGCGGTCTGGCGGATCGAAAGAGAGATTCTCTCCCGGTCGTAGTCGACCTCGAGAACCTTGACTTTGACCTGATCGCCGACAGTGACAATCTCTCCGGGGTGGTTCACATGGCGCCACGAGAGCTCGGAGACGTGGACAAGTCCGTCCATACCGCCAAGGTCGACGAATGCTCCGAAATTGACGACGCTGGACACGACACCTGGGCGCACATCGCCTTCCTTGAGATCCGTGAGGAAAGCTTGACGTTGCTCGGCCTGCTCCTCTTCGAGGTACGCACGGCGCGAGAGGACGACGTTGTTGCGGTTCCGGTCGAGTTCGATGACTTTGGCCTCAATCGTTTCCCCAACGAACGGCTGGAGGTCCCGAACTCGCCGAAGATCGACCAGCGAAGCTGGGAGGAAGCCGCGCAGGCCTATATCGACGATCAGCCCGCCCTTCACGACTTCAATGACGTGGCCCTCAACGGTGCCTCCGTCGTTCATGACGCCTTCGATTCGTCCCCACGCTCGCTCATACTGGGCACGTTTCTTTGAGAGGACGAGACGACCCTGGTCATCCTCTTTCTGGAGGACAAGCGTTTCAATCTCTTCTCCGACCTTCACGACATCGTTCGGATCGGCGTTGTTGCGAACCGATAGCTCGTGCGGAGGGATGACACCTTCGGACTTGTACCCGATGTCAACGAGCACCTCGTCCGGATCGATGCGTACGACGGTGCCGACGACGATGTCACCCTCTTTGAACTCGAACACGGTTTGTTCCACCGCTGCGGCGAAATCGTCTGCGGATAGATCGTCCGGAACATCTGCGATCGACTTCGGTGCGCTTATTGCTGGCCGATCGCCGCGTGGGCGTGGCCGAGTGCTGATGTCAGGTACTGAAACAGTGCATAGCCGGATACCGCGGCAAGCAGGACAGCGATTACCAGAACGAGAGTGCGTCGGCCCATTATTAATTCTTCCTCTCAACGCTCTTCAAGACTTCCCAGGTCGCGCGCTGGAATACACTCCCCACGCACGTTCCGAAGATTGGCACACGGACCCGCCCAAGGTCAAGGACCTGAGCATCAGCCGCGGCCGATACCCCGCTCCTTGAGTTCGGCAAGGATGGCTTCGAGTGATGAATCTGCTGCGAAACCAGATTCTGGTTCCTTTGTCTCGTCTTCACGCTGAAACTCCCGACGCCGAGGCTCGTTCGATTTCTTTTCGCTCCACGATGAGCGTTCTTCCCAATCCGGAAGAGCCTGCTTTATCGACAAGCTCACCCGTCGTCTGTCGGCATCGATCTCAGTGACCTTTACGGTTACTTCTTGACCGAGGGACAGCTCAAGTTCGGGGCTTTCTACGTGATGCATCGCGATTTCCGAGACGTGGACGAGACCTTCGACACCTTCACCGACGGATACGAACGCACCGAAGGGAACGGTCTTGGTGACTTTCCCCGGAACGACAGACCCCACGTCGGTTCCTCTGGCGAACATATCCCATGGATCCTCGGCGGTCTGACGGATCGAAAGAGATATCCGTTCCCGGTCGTAGTCGACTTCGAGGACCTTCACCTTGACCTGATCGCCTACGGTGACAATCTCTCCGGGGTGGTTCACATGGCGCCATGAAAGCTCAGAAACGTGGACGAGCCCATCCATGCCCCCAAGGTCGACGAACGCTCCGAAATTGACGACGCTGGACACGACGCCTGGGCGCACATCACCTTCCTTGAGGTCCGTAAGGAAGGCCTGACGTTGCTCGGCCTGCTCCTCTTCGAGGTACGCACGACGCGAGAGAACAACGTTGTTGCGGTTTCGGTCGAGTTCGATGACTTTCGCCTCAATTGTCTCCCCAACGAAGGGTTGAAGGTCCCGAACTCGCCGAAGATCAACCAGCGAGGCCGGGAGGAAGCCGCGCAGACCGATATCGACGATCAGCCCGCCCTTCACGACTTCAATGACGTGGCCCTCGACAGTGCCACCATCGTTCATGACGCCTTCGATACGCCCCCATGCACGCTCATACTGCGCGCGTTTTTTGGACAGAACGAGACGACCCTGGTCGTCCTCCTTCTGGAGGACAAGCGTTTCAATCTCTTCTCCGACCGTCACCACATCGTTCGGATCCGCGTTGTTGCGAACGGAAAGCTCGTGCGGAGGGATGACACCTTCGGACTTGTACCCGATGTCAACGAGCACCTCGTCCGGATCGATGCGTACGACGGTGCCGACGACAATGTCACCCTCTTTGAACTCGAACACGGTTTGTTCCACCGCTGCAGCGAAATCGTCTGCGGATAGATCGTCTGCGCACATCTGCAATCGACTTTGGTGCACTGATTGCCGGCCGATCGCCTCGTGGGCGTGGCCGCTTGGGCTTCTCGTCGCCTTCTTCGTCGTCACCTTCAGAAATGTCGGCGTCATCAGCATCGGATTCGGCAACGGCGACCTTCGGAGCGGTTTCGACCGACCGCTCAACGACATCGGTATCCGCCGTGTCGCTCGATGCGGGCGAAGTCGGGGAGCGTGTCGTCTGTTGAGGTCTCGATTGTCGCAGCGACGTCTGCGGCGGTCTCCTGAGTGGCAGTCTCTGCGGCTTCCACCGGTGCTAACTCGTCAGGTTCCGGTATCGGCGGAGCGTCGACGTCCGGCTACAGCTGGAACTTCGGCCACATCGGGCTCTGTCGCAGGGGTCTCGGCGACTGCGTCGGTCACCGTGTCGGAAACAGCTGCGACTTCTTCGGTCACGGCTGTGGGGTCCTCGTCGGTCACGGCGAGGTCTCGGTCGTTGTCGTTGGACATGTAAGGGTTGATCTCCTTGAAGGTGTTTTGCCTATGAGCGCGCGAACGCGACCCTTGAAGGCACTCCCAAGCATAGACGGTCAGACACCCAATCGACAAGAGGAGCGAGACGCCAACCACCCAAACCCGACCTGAATGCCCGGGTCGCGCCGATGAGTCATCGGCCTCAATGCGTTGCTTCGGCCAACGTATTGCCCACTCCGTACGAGACCTTCAAGGGAACCTTCAGCTCCGTCACATGCTCCATCGTGGTCACGGTGAGCTCGGTGATCGCATCAATCTCGTCGAGCGGTACCTCAAGAACAAGCTCATCGTGAATCTGGAGAAGCATCTCGGCGCCAGAACCGCTCGCCCTCAGCTCGTGGTCGAGATCGATCATGGCCTTCTTGATCACATCGGCGGCCGAACCCTGGATCGGGGCGTTGAGCGCCATGCGCTCACCCATCTGCCGATCTCGTGTGCTCCGGCTGTGGAGTTCCGGCAGATACCGGCGTCGGCCCAAGATCGTGGTCGTGTAGCCCGATTCGCGGGCAGCATCGACGATCCCGCTCATGAAAGCCTTGACATCGGGAAACTGGACGAAGTACTCATCGATATGTCGCTGGGCTTCGTCGCGGTCGATGTCAAGGCGCTGACCAAGCCCATAGGCTTCCATGCCGTAGAGCAGACCGAAATTGATCATCTTCGACGTTCGTCGCATCTCGTCCGTGACTTCCGACAGGGCGACACCGTTGACGCGGGCTGCTGTTGCCGCGTGGATGTCGACATCGTTGGCGAACGCCTCCACAAGCCCCGGATCCTCTGACATGTGCGCAAGGATGCGCAGCTCGATCTGGGAATAGTCCGCGACAAGGAACACGGTTCCGGGTGCAGCCACGAACGCCTTGCGAATCGCCCTGCCCTCCTCGCTGCGTGCTGGGATGTTCTGGAGGTTCGGCTGCTCCATCGAAAGCCGGCCGGTCGCTGCGCCCATCTGATTGAAGCGACCCCGGATCCGTCCGTCGTCGTCGACGAGCTTGAGCAGTGACTCGACATAGGTGGACCGGAGTTTGTCGAGTTCACGGAATTCGAGGAGTTTGGACACGATCTCGTGCTGGTCGGCCAGTTTCTCAAGCACACTCGCATCGGTCGAGGGGGCACCCTTCGGTGTCTTCTTGATGACGGGGAGACCGAGCTGTTCGAATAGGATCTTGCGCAACTGGAGCGTTGAGTTGACGTTGAAGCTCGATCCGGCGAGTTCATGGATCTCGCCTTGGAGAACACCGATCCGCCCAGCAAGGTCCTCACCAAATGCCGTCAGGAACCCGACATCGAGACCAACCCCCGCAGCCTCCATGTGAGCGAGAATCGGCACGAGCGGCAGTTCAACCGCGATGAACAGGTCAATGCCTCCCCGCGCCTCCATCTGCTCCGTGAGCGGTTCGACGAGCTCCGCGATCGCTGAGGCCCTGCGCGCTGGTGTCTCAAGATCGACGGACGTTTCATCGAACGAGAATGCGCTCTGGGCGTCCTCACCATCGCTGGGCCCGGCTTCGGTGACGGTGATCCCCAGTTCTCGATACGCAAGGTCTTCGAGGCTTGGCGCCCGCTGGGCCGGATTGATCACATGGGCCGCAAGCATGGTGTCGAATGCCAGATGCGGAAGTGGTAACTCGGCTTCCATCAGGGCAACGAGAAACGGCTTGGCATCGTGTGTGATGATCCCTGGATCCGACGATCCGTCTCCTCCAACCGACAAGGCTGCAAGGAGGCCATCTGACACTTCAAGCGGAACATAGGTCGTATTCGCAGCGGCCACTACGAAGCCAGCTAGGTCTGAGCCGTCCCAGACGGCATCGATGGCTAACGGAGACTCCGAGGCCAACGACTTTGCGGCTTTATCCGACGTTGCGGTGACGACGTCAACGTCGACGATCGACTGCTCTGCGACGGTGACACCGCCAAGCTCCTCAAGTCGTTGCCAAAGGGTTCGGAAAGCAAGATCGTCGAAGAGGGTGCGGACCACATCTCGGTCGAACGGTTCGAGATCAAGATCTGATGGGTTGAGGTCGTCCATTGGGACGTCGTCGATCATTCTCATGAGTTCACGGTTCAGGAATACCTGGTCGCGGGCTGCTGCGAGGTTTTCGCGCAACTTTGGTGATTGGTCGTCGAGGTGTCCGAAGAGGTCCTCGAGTGTCGGATATGCATTGATGAGCTTGGCCGCGGTCTTCTCCCCCACCCCGGGTACACCGGGCAGGTTGTCAGACGTGTCGCCCCGTAGCGCTGCGTACTCGACATAACGTGCAGCATCGATCCCGTACCGCTCCTGTATCCATGCCGGTGTTGCGTGCACGGTGTCGGAGATCCCTCGCCGGGTGTACAAGATCGTAATGTCGTCGGAGGACAGCTGAAAGGCGTCTCGATCGCCGGTGACAACCATCACGGCATATCCAAATTCACGGCCCCGCTTGGTGAGCGTTGCTATCACGTCGTCGGCCTCGAAGCCCGCGACGCTTACCTGTGGGATCTTGAGCGCTTCGAGGACCTCTTTGATGAGCGGCACTTGCGATCGGAAGATGTCGGGCGCCGATTCCCTTGTCGCCTTGTACTCAGGATACTGCTCTGATCGAAAGGTCTTCTCCTTGCGGTCCCAGGCAACCGCAATAGCGTCCGGCGACTCCTCATCGAGGAGTTTGATAAGCATGGACGTAAACCCGAACACCGCATTGGTGACCTGCCCGCTTGGCGTGGCGAGATCAGGCGGGAGTGCGTAAAAGGCACGGTACGCCAACGAGTGGCCATCAAGGAGGGCAAGCTGTTTCACACGTCCACAGTACTGGCTCGTGTGTTGTCATACCGCTCCCGAATCAGGGCGACGGGACGGCCCCTACGGAACGAGGTGAATCGGCTGCCCATCGATGGCAGCGGCCCACACTGTGCGGTCAGTGATACCCCCGCTGACCGCATAACGCACAAATACCCAACAGCCTGGCAGCGCTACCGATGTGCCGGTTCCTGCACCACAGGTGTAGTCAGGTGGAATGACCAACTGGAACTGCACCCACTTGTTGTTATATTGCCCGTCGTGAAAGTTGAGTTGGCACGAGGTTCCGCTGTCGGGGGTGCTATCGGCAACCCAGCCCCCTTGGGGGACATCGTTCTCAAGAACCTTCGCATCATCATTGAGAATCCGGACCTCACAGTCGATCGGTTCAACATCCGGCCCGGTTTGCTTTGCTGCTCCGACGAATTCGATGGATGCGTTGCTTCCGATATCTGACACATCCCACAACGAGATGATCAGCCGTGAGCCGGCGTAGACCTCATCCACTCGTGCAATCTTGAACTCCGGGTTTGAGTCGGTATCGAACTGCCACAGCGACATGGCCCCAAGCCCATAAACCTGAAGATCGGCAGAAGACATCACTGCAGCACCACCCAGTGTTGCACCGCGAATGGAGAACCCGTTGATCATGTTGGTATGAGGAAATCCGTAATCACTGGAGACCTCGATGACGTAGATTCCACTCTCGGCGCTCCGTTGCGTCGATCGAGCAGACGGTGACCCATCCGTCGTAGATAACATCCACGTAGTCAGCTGTGTCTGTCGCCCGGCAGCATCGGATTTGCCCCGATACGTTTCGTCGCAGCCGGGGACCAGCTCATCGTTATCGGTCCACTGGTTGGGAGATTCATCCGGTTTGTAGACCCTGAACCGGGTCTCACTATTCCAGCCGTGGCTGTTCGACGAGGGGGGACCGATACCCGAGAACACCCAGTCGTTCGTCTGGTGGTTCGGCCCCACGTTGCCTAAGCCCCCAGCGTCGTGTGCCTGCGGGTCGTACACCTGCACCTGCGCACCGCTGAGAAGACTGCTCCCGACGGGGATCTCAAATGCGTAGTAGTAGGACGGGACCTTGTACTCAGGGTTGCACGGGTCGGGAGGTGCGGCACAACCGCTGTTCAGGTAATGGGCCGCCACGGCATCTCCCTGGCCCTTTTCTCGGTCTTCTCCCGAGATCGCAAGAAAGAAGTCGATTCCGGTCTCGTCCAGTGACCGTTGGATCCTCACCAAGGTAAGGCTCATCAGATCCGAGCTTGAGGGGAGGTAGCTGCTCGGCCGTCGCTGACTCGGTCACGTTGAGGGTGTCGTAGCCGAACACTCGCAAGAAGAATGTGTCGATCGGGCGCTTTATGTCGACGCGAAGTCGAGCACATGTGCCTCCGGGGAGCGGCGTCACCGTTGCCCCCGACGTCGTCGGTGTAGCCGTTGCGGGCTGCCACATCGATGGCCGATGTGTAGGGGTCTGTGCTCTCGGTTGGATCGGCGCAATCCGGGAGTGGCATGTGAACGACCCCGGCAAGGGCGGCCGCCTCGGCTGCCTTCCTCGTGTTGAGCTGGTTGTAGTACAGCCAGCCGTAGTCGACCGACATCGCTGTCATCCCGATCAGCACGGTGAGCGAAGCGGCAACCAGAATCAGAACGGCACCCTTTTCGGCAGCGGTCTTCTTCTCACTGATCCGCAGCCATGATGCAATCCGACGTGCACGTTTCTTCATCGTACGTCACCTACCCCCCGCCCAGTTGCTGCGGTTCGATACGCATGATGGCGGTGTCCGCCCAACAACCGTCTGGAGGGAGCTCGCACGTGACGTCGAGGATAGGCACGGCGCCCGTTATCCACTCGTGGGAGAAGTACACGCGAACACCAAGCACATCGAGATTCCCAACGGTGGCGTTCCGATCCTCGGGATTCCAATCGAGATCGTCGACGTCGTAGTCCTCCCCAAGGGGATCGGGATCGGGACACGGGTCCCAATTGCAGACCGTGGGATCGTCGTCATAGATAGTAGTCGTATACGTTGATGCATGTGCCGACGCAGGCGTTCCCAGGGCCCCCCGCTGGCAGCTTCGGGACTGCCGTCTGCCGCTGCCTTGTAGATCCACACACTCTTGATAACATCGATACCGTTGTTCGGTAGCGAAATGAGGCCCTGCTCGAGCGCACGAAGCGCCGAGATATCGGCGTATTCGTTGTTTGCCACGGCGGTTGCGACTCGTGCCGAGGATTGGGTGGCGTTTCCGATCGTGAGCCGCTTGTTGAAGGCAATGCCGAACTCGATGATGCCAAAGACGAGCAGCACCAGGATCGGGAGCACGATCGCCATCTCGACGAGTGCTGCACCTTCCTCTCCGTCACGTTTCCAAGCCCCTGGAATCATCAAGCCTCCCGCCTGCCAGCGCGCAGACACACACCCAGCGTAGCAGTTCGAATGCTAGCCGTCGGCTCGGAACGGATCAATGGCCAAAACGAATGACCGTCAGATGACTAGTGCCCCGCCAGTAGGATCAAGCCGCCGACGGGCCGGGATCGCGGCGACGGCTCGAAGCCATCACTCGATACTGGCGTCAAGCTATCACTCGATACTGGCGTCCAATGCTGGTGTCGGAGGAACCAGCGCCTACTCGACCAGCTTGACGGGGTTTCCCTCGATCCGTGCCGACCACGTGGTGGTGTCGTTGGCACCACCCGGATAGTCGACAGTCAGCGTCCACCAGCAATCGGAGCTGCACTCATAATCCTCGGGCACGGCTTGATACGAATCTGCATGTGGTGATTGTTGAACGAGGTCGTCGTAGCTGATATCGCACAAACCGAGGGGACGCGGAACGTCCATCGGTGCGCTGTCCAGGTGCAATCCGGAATACTGCCATCCGGCATCTTGACCTTGACACCGTTATTTCCCGAGTCCGGATCCCATAGTTCAATAACGAGATTCTTCCCGGCATGCACTTCGGGAAGCTCGGCGAGATTGAATGTTGCGAAGACCCGGTGAAGTTTGCGTAGATCGCCATGTCGCCGAGGCCATAGAACCGCGGGGCAGGACCGACGGCCGTTGACGCACGCAGCGAGAAACGATTGAGTCCACGGTCATCACTCGCTCCAGGATGCTTGACGACAACTCGAAGAGGATAGATCCCCTCCCCCTCGTTGAACACCGATGACGGGCACATCTCATCCCACAGATCATCTAGATCGTTATACGTCTTGTTGGACGTCGTTCCGTTGTGGATGGCATCGGCGGTGTAGGGCATCCCCGCGATCACCTGCCCTTGCAGATATGTGTCGACCGTAGCCCAGTCCGTTGAACTCGTAGCGGACGGCATGTAGGGGTCCCTCGGGGCGAACTCGACCTTGCACAGCAACTTGTTCCCGTCGGTCGTGTTCAAGGGCGTTGGATCGGGTCCGTAGAGCATGAAGATCGTGGTCGGTCCTGGACTGCCTCCCTGAGGGTTGTCACCAACCAGGACGTAGTCGTTTCCTCCGCGATAGAACGGGCCATCGAGGATCTCAACCTTGAGGTTGCTGGCACCCGTCCGCAACCTCGATGCCATACAGATAGCCGCCGGTGAGATCGGCCATGCCGTTGTTCAATCCTGCTGAGGCCGTTGTGCGAGCCTCCGGATTGGGAGTACACGTACTCGTGCTTCCGCCGTCAACGCACTGCGACGCGAATCGGTCTCCCATGGTTCGGCCCGTGTAATACCCGTGAATATTTGCCCAGAAGTTGGAGTCGTTCGGTGCAGTGGGATCCTGCCCGAAGTACGGTTCGTCACTTCCCATCGCAAGGGGCAGGACGTACTCGGCGACCGATGTCTTCTCGATCGTGACGGTATCGAACCCGAAGACCTTCATGAAGAACGTCGGAACGGGATGTGCCACCGTCACACGGAGTTGGTTGGCATTGGTGACCGCACCCGGGTGGGCAGCGAGATCGGTGTAGTCCAACGGCGTGACAACGGTACCGCCAGGCGTACTGGTGTATCCGTTCACCGTCGCTACATCGAGAGCGTTTTGTTTGGCGAGCAGCGTCGCATCGGGTTCGTATATTACACCAGCGAGAGCCGCCGCATCGGCGCCGTGTTGGATCTTGGTCCCGTTCCAATACAGCCATCCGAAGTCGACGGCGAACGCCGTCATGCCGAGCAACACCGTGATCATCCCGGCCATGAGGATAAGTACTGCACCGGACTCCGCGCGATCGGATCGACCGAAGAGTCGGTGCTTGAGTTTCGAGAATCGGTGACGCATCAAGCTTCTCCTACGGCACTGTTGTGGGTGTTGTTATCTCGAACACGTCCGGCTCCAGCCGGATGAGTGCCCGTTCCACAAGGTCACGTTCAACTCCTGGAATCAACCCCGTCACAGCGGTGTGGTGATAGGTGACCTCGATCCCGAGGAGATCGAGACCGCCGCCAAGAGCATCAAGCGTCGTAATGCGGTCTGCCGGGAGCCAACCGCTCGGGGTGCCCCACCCCTCGAAATTCGCGGGATCGGTATCAGGGCATGGATCCCATCGGCAGGTGAGTTCGGGTTTGAACTGGTATGTATCCACCTGGTCAACGATCTTTTCTCCCGTGACAGCGTTCGCCTTGGAAGATGTCAACAGAAATCAGCACCTTGCTGTCGACCTGGTCGAAGAGACCTGCTTCAAGCGCTTGGAGGATCCGATAGTCGGCCGCATCCCGATTCCCCATCGTCGCACCGGTGCGTGCCGCTGACGATGTTGCAGCAGCGATTGTGAGCTTTTCCTTGAACAGCAGGCCATATTCGACAATGCCGAACACCAACACGACCAGTAGAGGCAACACAATCGCCATCTCGACGAGTGCTGCGCCCTTTTCGCCATCGTGTCGACGCCAACGCATCATGAACTCCCTTTGGTGCCTGTCCCGGAACCTGATCCTTGCAGGTGCTTCCTGCATGTCAGACTACGTAGAGTAGCACTCTGAATACTATCTGTCACTACGGTATTCTTGCCGTACACCTTGAGCACTAAATCTCAAGCGCACGCGGTGTCTGCTCACCTCTTGTTGAGGCTCAGGCGTGTCAGATTAGCCGACGAACGCGGTAACACCATGATTCGAACGGATCATGGATCGGTCCCGGCAACTCAAGACGAGGCGATCTTGTTGATCGCTCTCGTCCGCTCTCGCAGTGAGCTTCGTCCGATCCGATTCGAGCGTGTGGATGTGTCTGGTGAGGCGAGCAACATCGGATGCGGTCATGCGAGCCTCCTGGCGATCTTCTTCGTGGCTCGAGACAAGGGCGTCGCGCTGGGCGTCATCATTGATGTGGGCGAGCATGCCGAGTTCCGCCCTGGCCTGCTCGATCGCTCGATCAAGGTCGACGATCGTCTCCGACATGGCGTGGATCTTGTCCAACGGTGAACGTGCCATGGCTTGGAGGCTACCGCTTCGATCCCGTTGCTAATCGTCGATCGTCAGGTACCATCGTCGTCCTTGCCGGGATGGCGGAATGGTAGACGCGGTGGACTCAAAATCCACTGAGCGCAAGCTCGTGGGGGTTCAAGTCCCCCTCCCGGTACCGATCACCGATCACCGATGACCGACCTCAGAAGTCAAGAGTTCATCGCCGGACGGCGGAGGCCAAGGCCTTCACGGCTTGTGACAGTTCGGACTTGGCTTGCTCGGTGGTGGTGGCTTCGAGGACTCGGCGGACCAGGGCCGTTCCGACGATGACGCCATCTCCGACCTCAGCCGCCTTTGCTGCGTGATCCGGGGTTGAGATCCCGACACCGAACACGATTGGGACGCCGGAACGCTCGCGGATGCGTGATGCGAGGCTCGCTACGTTCGTCGAAGCCGCCTCCCGCTCCCCCGTCACACCGACCTCGGCGATTGCGTACACGAACGCGGGATCACCAGCGAGCACCGCATCCAGCCGTTCCGAATCGGTCGTTGGGGCTGCGAAGAGGGCAAGACCGATGTCGCGTCGGGCGGCTTCGGCAAGGAAGGGGGATGCTTCATCGACAGGGAGATCGGCGAGAATGACTCCACACGCACCGGCATCGTGGACTTTGTCGAAGAACGCACCTATGCCGATCCGGAGCACGGGATTCACGTAGGTCATCATCACGACGGGTTTACCCGTTCGACCAGCGACCTGGGACGCAATGTCGAGAGCGACATCAACCGTCACGCCCGAAGCGAGGGCTCGCTCCCCTGCCTCCATGATGACGGGTCCGTCCATCAACGGGTCGGCATAGGGAATCCCAACCTCGAAACCGTCTGCGCCGGCATCCGACATGGCAACGAACAACTCGACCGAGTCCTCCGGGTTCGGGATTCCGGCGGTCAGATAGGGAAGCAGAACCGCCCGATTCTCCCTGCGAGCGGCGACAAACATCGACGCGAGGCGTGCACGCCCAGACTCAGTCATACATGGCAGCGATCTGCTGGACGTCCTTGTCCCCCCGACCCGAGAGATTCAGGACAACGGTCCTGCCCGCCAAAGATCCCGATTCGCGGACGATCCAAGCGAGCGCATGACTCGATTCCAGCGCAGGGATGATTCCCTCGGTTCGACACAACAGGTGGAACGCCTCGACCGCCTCATCGTCGGTCACACTTTCATAACGCACAAGCTCCTCGTCCTTGAAGTACGAATGCTCAGGCCCCACACCGGGATAATCGAGACCGGCCGAGATCGAGTGGGCTTCGAGCACCTGACCAAAGTTGTCCTGCAACATGTATGTCATGGCACCGTGCAACACACCAGGCGAGCCGTGGCCAAGGGATGCTCCGTGTTTCCCTGACGAGATACCAAGACCAGCGGCTTCGACACCCACGAGGTCGACATCGGGGTCGCCCGCATAGGGATAGAACACCCCCATTGCGTTCGATCCCCCGCCAACCGGTGCGACGATCGTCTGAGGTGTGGGATATCCCGCAGATCCGTCGAGCTGTGTCTTGAGTTCCTCGCCGATGACTTTCTGGAATTCTCGAACCATCCACGGAAAGGGATGGGGACCGACAACGGACCCGATGATGTAGTGCGTCGTCTCAACACTTGCGACCCAGTCACGAAGCGCTGCCGAAACGGCGTCCTTGAGCGTTCCGGCACCAGAAGATACGGGAATGACCTCGGCTCCCAAGAGGCGCATACGATACACGTTGAGTGCCTGGCGCTCGATGTCCTTCTCCCCCATGTAGACCGCACACTCAAGACCGAGAAGGGCGCATGCCGTTGCGGTGGCGACGCCGTGCTGGCCGGCTCCTGTCTCGGCAATCACCCGTGGTTTCCCCATACGCTTGGTGAGCAGACCCTGTGCAACGGTGTTGTTTATCTTGTGGGCACCCGTGTGGGCGAGGTCCTCTCGCTTGAGCCACAGATCAATGCCGAGTCGTTTGGACATGCGTTCCGCGCGATACACCGGGGTCGGTCGCCCGACGAAGGTTGCGAGCAGATGATTCAGATCAGCGTGGAAACCGTCATCGGCCCAGGCTTCGATGAACGCAGACTCAAGTTCTCCCAATGCCGGCATCAGCGTCTCGGGAGCGAAGCTTCCCCCATACGCTCCGAAACGGCCGGCCTGATCTGGTCGGTTGAGCCTCATAGAGCTTTCGCTTCGTGGATGAAGTCGACAATGCTGCTTGGGTCCTTGACGCCCGGAGCTGACTCAAGGCGGCTTGATGCATCAACGCCGAACGGATCAAGCGCTTCTATGGCTGCACCCACATTGTCGGGTCCGAGACCGCCGGCAAGCACAAACGGACGACCTGGTGAATCGAGAACGTGCCAATCGAACGTGATCCCAGTCCCACCGTGGTCGCGACCCGACGCCGTGTCGAACAACGGAAGGCTTTGGGCTGGAATGCTCGCAATGTCGATCTCGGCGCCTGTAGCTAGAACACGGACCGGGTGGAGGCTGAGGTACCCGGCGTCAACAGCTTCAGCCGCGACACCCGTTGCGTGAAGCCCGTGGTTTTGGATGCCGTCGGCTCCGGTGAGCTCGGCCGCTGCGAGCGCTTCTGAGGGAGTCAGATCAACGGTCACAATGAACCTCGCAATCGGAACGGCCCGCATCAAGTCAGCGGCGCGGTCAACGGTGAGTGTTCGGGGCGAGTTCGGTGCAAGGACAAATCCGACAGCGTCGGCGCCTCCATCGACGGCAGCGTCCAGAGCCGCCTCGTCGGTGATCCCGCAAATCTTCACCCAAGCCATTGATCCCACCTCCTCAACGAACAGATTTCAGCGCCTGCACCAATGTCGATGGGTCCTGGGACCGTACGAGTGCCTCTCCCACCAAGATGGCATCGTATCCGGCTTGTGCCATGCGAGCGGCACCACTGGTCGTCGATACTCCCGATTCTGCGATGGAGACGACATCGCCATGTAGGTGGGCAGCTGCCTCCTCTGCAACGGTGAGATCGGTCTCGAACGTGTGGAGGTCCCGGTTGTTGACCCCAACCACAGATGCACCGACCTCTATCGCTCGATGGAGCTCTTCGATCGTGTGAGCCTCGACGATCGCGGTGAGGCCGGCTTCTGCAGCGGTATCAAGCATTGCGGCGATGGCAGCGTCGCTCAGCGCCGCAACAATCACGAGGACGGCATCGGCTCCAGCGGCCCTCGCCTCCCATATCTGGGATGTCGACCGGGTGAAATCCTTGCGAAGTACGGGAACAGAAACAGCTCGACGCACGGCAACGAGGTCATCGAGTGAACCGCCGAAGAAGTCGGGTTCGGTGAGAACGGAGATGGCGTCCGCTCCCCCAGCCTCGTAGGCCAGTGCTCGCTTCACCGGATCGAGATCGACGTCGATATCCCCGACAGACGGGAGATCGTCGTTTGATCTCTGCAATCACCGAGAGTCGCTCTCGGTCAGGGCCTTGATGAAATCTCTCGCCGGGAGGTTGCGCGCCGCTGCAGCAGCGCGTAGTTCCTCGATTGCCGAGTCGGTGGCAATCGCACGCCTGTCTGCTGATGCAAGAATCTGGAGAGCACGGGTCCATGCTATCGCCACTCAGGCGCGGATGGCAGGGAAGACGACTCGGAACGTCGTCCCTGACGAAACCGTGCTTTCACAGGTGACCGTGCCGCCCATTGCTGCTGTGAGCTCGGCAACAATGGCAAGACCCAGTCCGGAGCCTGAAGGTCGTATGGCGCGATAGCGCTCTGCGACGTAGAGCCGGTCGAAGACCTTTGGCAGATCCGGTTCGGCGATACCGGGGCCGGTATTGTGGACGTCGACGGCGAAACCGTCGCCATCATCGCTCAGCGTGATGGCTATCGAAGCCCATTTCGGGTGTGTAGCGGAGGGCGTTCTCGATCAAGTTCGAGAGCACCTGGACAATCCGATCAGGGTCAACGACCCGATCACCCGACTCACCTGCATCCACAGACAACGAAACGGCACATGCCGCTGCCTGCGGCAGAAAACCGTCAGTTAACCCCAGCGACAAGCGCCGATACATCAACCTGTTCGGGACGCAGCGTGTATTGATGAGCCTCCAGTCTTCCAAGAAGCATCACGTCTTCCACCGAGCCGCGAGAGTTGATCTGTCTGCGTGTTCAACACACCGAACCACCTTGGCGAGATCCTCGGCCGCAATGTCTCCGGCGTCAAGAGCCTCGGCGTACCCACGGATGGTCGTCAACGGTGTCCGCAGGTCGTGACTCACCGACATCAGGAACTCTCGTTCACGATTGCGCACGGACTGCAACTGGCTTGTCATCGAATTGAATGCCTCGGCAACCGCCGCGATCTCGTCGGTTCCATCGACCTCTGCCCTGGCATCGAAATCTCCATCGCCGACAGCGGTAGCCGCAGTTTCGAGTCCATGAAGTCGGCGCGAAAGCGATCGCGCAAACCAGATTCCGAGCGCAATGGTGAGCACCGCACCCACACCGACAGCGATGGCCACCGGAATCGTGACAACCGCCGTTGCCAACAGGGGTTGAGATCGGCCGATGGCGATGGTGAGCGTCGAGCGTTGAGCGTCGAGCACCTCGACCGCGACCAGCATGCGTTCGCCGTCAACTTCCACGGTGACGACATCACCGTCACCTGTTCCCGGTGGCAGGAGTGGAATCAGAACGAGTGGCTGCGTGATCGGGATCTGACGCTCGCCAACCGAGATGGACCCTTCAACCAGATCGTGGCCACCAAGGTTCTCTGCTCGATTGAGCGATCGCACGAGTTCGTTCCGATAGCGTGCGACCGCAACGCCAGGATTTGCTCCGGGACGGAACTCCAGACGCTCGAGATCCTCCTCGATTTGTGCCGCGGTGACCGCCGCCTGACGGCGTAGCTCTTGTTCAGCACGATTGTCGATACCGCGACGGATGACAAGAACGGCTGCGAGGCCGATGAGGAGTGTGGTGACCGCGACGACTGCGGTCGCAATGATGATTCGACGCTGCATTAGAAATCGATCCGCATCAGGAATCAATCCGCATCAGCGATCAATCCGATAGCCGACACCCCACACCGTCTCAATCGGGATGTCGGGAACCTTCTTGCGAAGCTGCCTGATGTGGACATCAACGGTGCGCGTTTCACCAAAGTAGTCGTAGCCCCACACCGCCTCGAGGATCTGAGATCGTGAAAGAACGAGCCCGGCATGTTCGGCGAGGTACCACAGAAGGTCAAACTCCCTGGCCGTCGGACGGATCGTCGTACCGTCTGGTGTGACGACCTCTCTGCGTCCCGCGTCGATCGAGCACCCACTCACCGTTCTGACCATTGCAGTGATTGGACGCTCCTCGGCCCGTCTCAACACTGCGAGCAACCGAGCGACGACCTCTCGTGGTGAGAACGGCTTGGTGACGTAATCGTCCGCGCCGACTTCGAGTCCGATGATCGTGTCGGTTTCCGAATCCCTCGCGGTCAGCATGAGGATCGGCACATCGGATTGCCGACGAATCTCACGACAGACAGCAACGCCGTCCATGCCCGGTAGCCCAAGATCGAGCAGGACGGCACGAGGCGCACGCTCCCGCATCCGTTCGAGGCCATCCTCACCCGAGGTGGCATGGATCAGCGTGAATCCCTCCTGCTCGACATAGAGCCGTAGAAGATCTGCGATCTCGTCGTGATCCTCGATGAGCAGCACAGCGCCACCGGACAATGGAAACTCCTTGGATTCAGTGGCATCAGCGTACGACACGGATGTAAGAGAAGTGTGAAGGAGAGCTAACAGCTAACAGCTAACAGCTTTCGGCTTTCAGCTGTGAATCGTCAGTTCGTTCTCCGCAGCTGCAATTGCAGTGAGGACTGCTCTGGCTTTTGCGACGCACTCTTCGTACTCCAAGGCGGGATCCGAGTCAACAACGACTCCGGCACCTGCTTGGACCCAAGCCTTGTTCCCCTTGATGACGCACGTCCTGAGTCCGATTGCGGTATCGAGAGTTCCCGAGAAGTCCACATAACCGACGGCTCCGGCATACGGGCCTCTGGCTGTCGGTTCGAGTTCGTCGATGATCTCCATTGCCCGCACCTTCGGCGCGCCGGACACCGTCCCGTGAGGAAAGGTGGCACGGAGCACGTCGATCGGGCCCAGACCTTCCCGGAGATCTCCGGACACCCCAGAAACAATGTGCATCACATGGCTGTAGCGCTCAATCACCATGAGATCGTCGACCGTGACTGTGCCGAAGTTGCACACACGGCCGAGATCGTTGCGTGCAAGGTCTATCAACATCACGTGTTCGGCTCGCTCCTTCGGATCCGCAAGAAGCTCGGCTTCGAGACGAGCATCCTCGCCATCGGTTGACCCACGCGGCCGAGTGCCAGCGATCGGTCGCGAAAACACAACCCCGTCGCGGACTCGTGACATCAACTCGGGCGACGATCCAACCACCGAGACCTCCCCGCTTCGGACAAGGAACATGAACGGCGATGGGTTCACGAGCCGAAGGGCGCGGTACACCGCAAATGCATCGCCCGAAAAATCAACCTCAAATCGGATCGACGGGACTATTTGAAATGCATCGCCAGCAACGATGTGATCGATTGCCTTGGCGACCGATGTCTCGAACTCCACCCGCGTCATGTTGGCAACTGCGGGCGCGACCGAGTCGAATCGTGGTCTCGAACCAACTGGTGAATCCGAACCCGACCCGAGGCGGTTGGCTGCATCCGTGAGCGACACAACGGCATCCCGGTACTCAGCCTCCGGGTCTTCCCCGACGAACACGTTCCTGATCAGGGTGATGGTGTCGCGCAGGCGGTCGAAGGCCGCCATTCCGCCGGTGAACTGCCACAGCGATTCGGGAAGATCACGATCATCTGTTGGTCCATCCATAAGCTTTTCGATATACCGGACCACATCGTATGCGAGGAATCCAACTGCACCGGTGTGCAATGGTGGTGTGGGGCCCGCCAGATTCATCTCGGCCTCAGACGGAACCTTGAACCGATTGGTCAGGTCCTCCAGAACTGCCAGAGGATCGCCGTCAGCAAGGACGATACGTGGGTCATCGACTGAGGACACCCCGTTGACACTCGAAACCGTGAACGCCGGATCCCAGCCGATGAATGACCAACGACCCCACCGCTCTCCGCCCTCGACGGACTCAAGGAGGAAACCATCGTTCTTCCCGACGAGTCTGTCGAAGACCGACACCGGCGTGTGCATGTCGCCAAGTACCTCGATCGCGACCGGCACGACCGGATATCGACTGGAAAGATCGACGAACTGTTCAAGGCTGACATTCGGTTGCATGGGACCGGAAGCTTACGGCTTACAGCTTTCGGCTTACAGCCCAGATATCTCCGAAGGCATGAGCTGAAAGCTGTAAGCGGCGAGCGACGCTAGCCCCCTATATCTCGGCAAGGCCCTCGAGGCCGAGATCCACAAGCAGCTCGGAGAACCATGAGGAAAGCTGGACGATGTTGCCAGACACCATCAACCAGCCGAAGAACGCAAGCAGGAGTCCAGAAACGACGGTGATCTGAGTGATGTACCTCTTGACCCAATTGAACGCAGAGAACGCCTTCGTCAGCAGCAACGACGTCAACAAGAACGGGATCCCGAGACCAAGGCTGTAGAAGAACAGCACGAGCATGCCTTCTCCGACCGTGTCGGTATTCGCGCCGAGCGCAAGGGCAGAAGCAAGGAACGGTCCGATGCAGGGGGTCCATCCGAATGCAAACGCCGCACCCATGACTGGAACTCCGACCCAGCCCATCTTCGTGGCCTTGGTCGACTCCATCCTCCGGTCCTTCATGAGAGGCATGAGGAATGCCGGGGTCCAGATCGCGGTCACAGCAATGAAAAGCCCCATGGCAATGATGAGCCAACCGGCAAGGCTGGTGAAGAACGATGTGTTGAGAAACGACGAAAGACTCGTTGCCGTAGCTCCAAGGGATACGAACACGACCGTGAATCCGAGGACGAACAACGCGGTCCGCCACACAACCCGCTTCGTCGAAACGTTGCCTGCAGCGATCTCGGCCATGTCATAACCGGACATCAGCGAGATGTAGCCAGGAAGTAGCGGGAGCACGCACGGTGACAGGAATGAGGCTGCGCCGGCGAGAAGTGCCGCAAAGATTGAAACTTCCACCGTGTTGCCTGACGTCGTTGATCCTGCACTCCCAACGGTAGGGGGTGTCAAAATGTTCCCAACCCGAATGGATCGGTGGCATCGCCCCGATACGCACCGAAATTGGAATACCCCTCGCTAACCTCGACTCGCATCCCCTCTCTCATGGATAGTTGACATCGTCATGACCGCATCCGCCTACGGACAACAGATTCCACCGAAGACGGGCATCACGCCAGCTGCCAGGCGGATCATCTTCCTCACCGCGATCATTGGCTTCGTAGCCGGATATGCCGGGAGTCAGATGTCCCACACGCTGCCGTTTGCTCGTACTTCGCTCGACTTGACCGAAGGTCAGATGAGCTCCGTGTTCGCGGGTGTCCGAGCGGTATCGCTTCTCGGAGTAGTCCTGACAATGATCGCCGACCGTTCTGGAAGGCGGAAGCCGCTTCTCGGAGCATTCGCACTTGTATGTCTGGCGAGTGCGCTCACGGCGTTTGTCCCGTCACTCCCTGCGTACGCACTCTCGCAGTCCTTGGTTCGCATCGGGGTCGTCGCGATCGCGGCGATCTCCATTGTGCTGATTGCTGAGGAAGTCCCACCGGGTTCACGGGCATTCGCCCTCGGACTGTATGGACTAGCGGGTTCGATGGGTGTTGGCTTTGGACTTGTCCTCCTCCCTGTTGCCCAGGGGGCAGACAACGCGTGGCGGATTCTGTTCGGACTCGCGTCGCTCGGGCTCCTTGCATTTCCGATCCTCAACCGTTACCTCCCCGAGTCTCGTGCATTCACCCCAGCACCGCCATTTCCGTTCAGAAAGGCTCTCGGGATGGGTCTGGGCAAGCATTTCTGGCCCATCGCCGGTGTGAGCTTCTTCGTCGCTGCCTTCTCGAGCCCTGCATTCGACTTCGTTCTTGAGCGATTGATCAACGATCTGTCGTGGGACGCAGGGGCAGCCCGATTCTTGCTCATAGTCTTTTCGGGAGTGGGAACCATCGGGCTCCTGGTCGGAGGACGTCTGGCAGACCGGATCGGTCGGCGACCGACATCTGCCGCTGCTCTTGCACTCGGGCTCGTCGGTGGTATCGGGTTCTACCTCATCGACAGCGGCTGGTTTCTTGCAGCTTCCATTTTCGTGGCAACGTTTGGCGCAACGATGCTTGCTCCATCCATCGCGTCGCAACGCACAGAGTTGTTCCCCACGAGGCTGCGGGCGACGGCTGGCGGATGGATCACCAACATTGGCATTCTCGGCTCCATCACTGGCTTCATCGCTGGGGCTGCATTGATCGATCGGTACGGTCTCACCACCACCGTATCCATACTGGGTAGCGGCTTGGTGATCTCGATCTTTCTGGTTCTCAGGCTCCCTGAGACAAAGGGGATGGATCTCGTCCGGAAGAAAGCGGCCCGAAGCGGTGCCAACCCGCAAGGGCAATGAACCGGACCCCGGTGAGCACCCCGACGGAAGCCCATACCCCCACCAGTGTGTCGCCAAATAGGATCAATGTGATCAGCGTGGCGATTCCCGCAACAACCATCGATGCGGCGAGATACCTGAAAGCCGAAGCTCCGATGCCGACGCCATCCCATACATAGACGAGTGCCGTGATCGGCTGTAGCACGATGACGAAAATGTAGACCTCAGACAGGAGTGCCCGCACACCCGGTTCAAGGTCAAAGAGCGCTGGGACGATCGGGGCGGTCACGACAAGGACGACCGAGAGTCCAACCCCCGTCACCAAGCCAAGAGCAAGCAGGCGATTCGCCAATTTGCGTGCCCGAACAATGTCGCGCGTCCCGAAGTCGGTTCCCACCATGGCTTGGGCAGCAATTGCGTAGGAATCGAGCACGAATGCCAGGAACAGCCACACCTGCATTGCAATCTGATGGGCCGCAGTCTCCTCAGTCCCGATCCGGGATGCCGCGAATGTTGTGGCCGTGACCGCTCCAAGCAGCGCCATGGATCGCACGATCATCGGCCAGCCAGCTGAGAGCACCTCACCAATCGGGAGGGAACCGATCCGACCGCGAAGCGAATCCATTCCGAGGAGAGCCCTCTGCGTGCCGAACATCAGGATCAGAAACCATCCTGCCGCGACTCCCTGGGCAATCACCGTTGCCCAGGCTGCACCTGCAACACCGAGATCGAACCCGAATATCAGGATGGGATCAAGAACCAGATTGATGACGTTCATCCCGATAGCGACGTACAACGGCGTCTTCGTGTTCTGGTGGCCGCGATAGACACCGTGACCGACGGTGGCGATCAGAAGGAATGGCAACGCAAGGAATCTGATCCGGAGATAGGTGATTGCGTCCGTTGCCACCTCAGACTCGGCTCTGAAAAGGTCAGTGATTACCGGTGCGAGGGCTACGAAGATGATGCCAAGCACGACGCCGAGACCAACTGCGATCCAGACCGAGCCAGTCGCGATCTGTCCGGCCTTCCTCCTGTTGCCTCGGGCAACCTCGCCGGCGATCAGTGGTGTGATCGTGACCTGAACAAAGTTGAAGACGGAGAACACTGCAGCAAAGACAGCTCCCGCAATCGCGAGGGCTGCCAATGGGGAGGTGCCGAGACGGCCAACCCACGCCGTATCCACAATGGTGACAATCGGGTCGATAGCCAGTGTCCCAAGAGCAGGAATGGCGAGTGCCGCAATCGTACGATCCCGAGAGTTGCGTCCGAATGCCTCCCGAACCTCCGCCCATGTCACGATGGCGGGCGGGGTGTCTTGTTCTCGTACTCGCAGCGATCGCGCAGGGGGCATTCCCAACAGCGGGGCTTCTTCGCATCACACACATCACGACCGAACTGGATGATCTGCATGGAAACATCGGCCCAACGCTTCTTTGGATACAGGGCCTTGAGATCTTCTTCAATCTTCGCAGGATCTGTGTTCGCTGTGAGCCCGAGGCGATGCGTTACCCGCTTCACATGCGTGTCGACAGCGATGGCAGGAATGCTCCACACTTCCGCCAGTACAACCGATGCAGTCTTTCGTCCAACGCCGCGCAGTTCGACAAGCTTGTCGAGATCTGCAGGAACTTCACCGTCATACTTCTCAACGATATCTACGGCAAGGGTGATGATGCTCTTGGTCTTCTGGCGGTAGTAGCCGGTCGAAAAGATGATCTTCTCAACATCCTCCGGGTTCGCGCCTGCAAGATCCTCCGCAGTCGGATAGGCATCGAACAGCACAGGCACGACCTTGTTGACGTTCTCATCAGTCGTCTGCGCCGAAAGCACAGTCGCAACAAGTAGCTGCCAGGCATCCGAATAGTCGAGAGCGGTCCCCACCTCCGGATAGCGCTTCGCTATGCGATTCAGAATGACGCTCGCATTCCGTTTCTGCTCGGTACTCGGACGATGAATCTCGGTCATCGCACCACGTTATCGTCAATCCAGAACCCTCAATTCTTCTGACGTCGCCGCTTTTGCCGTGCTCCCGCTTGCGGGGGGACGGGACGAGTGCAGCGAGGAGCAGGGGGGCTCCCTCTGACGTCGGTTATCGGACATCGGACATCGGCAATCCGTAATCCGCAATCCCCGCTTCGGTAGTGTTGACCCATGATCCCTGACACGGACACGATTGCAATGCTCCGTCGTGAGTACGCAACATGCTTTGGGTGTGGCTCCGACAACTCGGTCGGAATCGGGCTCGACGGTTTTGCGGTTGACGGTTCACTGGTCACGGCGCCCTTTGTCCCACGGCCACAGTTCGCCGGATTTGAGGGGATCCTCCATGGCGGGGTGCTTGCAACGGTGCTCGATGAGATCTCTGCGTGGTCTGCGATGCTGACCGAAGGCGTCTTTGTCTTCACCGCAACTCTCGACATCCGATACCAGAAAAAGGCAACAGTTGATGAGGTGTTCACGCTCACCGGAACGGTCTCTGAGCGTCGCGGAAAGCGACTCTCCATCGAAGCGAAAGTGCTATCGGAATCGGGGACCGTCGCCCAGTCGCACGGATTGTTCGTCGTGGCGAAAGAAATCCATCAAGGGAATCCATCCCGTTGAGCCTTCAGCGGTTGAGCAGGGCGCTTCCTCGTCAGGGGGCTGTCGGCTGTCGCTGTGAGCGTGAGAGAATCCGGACACAGCCGGCGATCGCAAATCCGAGACCGACGACGAGAGCAACGAATACCAAAGCGAGTTCGAGCAACGTGAAGAACGATGTCTCGCATGTTCCTAGGCTCGAGTCACAAAGTCCAAGACCGGTACCACCCGTTATGAGGTCGATCAGTGCAATCGCCGGTACGGCAACGACGACAACCAACATCGCAACGAGCGCGCCCATGGCGATACGAATGGCAACCATGGGGCAAGGCTACCGACCATCTGCGGATTGCTGACGCACCGTGGCTCAGGTACGGTGCCAGCATCTGCTGAAAGGGCTCTTGGTAGGACCGATGACACCCCATCCCGGATTCCACATCGAGGAGTTCACAACATCTGAACTCGAGACCGTCAACCGGTACTTCACAAATGCCGACAAGCCCGTTTTTGGCATCATTGGACTCCCCGAAGTCGTCAAGGGAGCGCTATTTGCTCGCTACAGCCGATCTCCCAAGTCGGTACGTCGCCTGTTCCTCGATGAGTTCGCACATGAGGCCGATTTTGCTATTGAGACTATTGCGAGCCATGACGCAGGAAGTGGGCCCGTCGGTCTCGATCGTGCCGAACAGCTCTACGACCGGGTCTTCACGCAGTACGGGGACGATTCCGTAGCCCAACTCGGCGGCGCACATCTCGCTGTCGAGCAAGCATCAAACATCCTGACGAAGGTGCTCGAATGGGGACGGCTTGCGTCATACCTCGAACAGTCGACGCGCTACATCTTCTATGACAAGAAGCTCGGCGGGCAGTTCCGCTACCACACCCCGACCGAACTCGAAGGAGTCGGGATGGTCGAACGCTATCGCTCAGACATCGACGAGGCGTTTGCGACCTACTCGAAGGTGGTGGGTGACTTGGTTGAGTACTACGAGGCACTCCATCCGAAACAGGAAGGCGATTCAGACTTCGTATGGAAGTCGACCGTCCGCGCCAAGGCGTGTGATGATGCACGCGGCCTGCTGCCAGCGTCAACCACATCGAATGTTGGGGTATTTGCATCCGGCCAGGCGTATGAGACCTTGCTTCTCCGCATGCAGGCCCACCCACTTGATGAGATCCGTTGGTTCGGAGATCAGATGCTCGGGGAGTTGCGGAAGATGATTCCGTCGTTCATGAAGAGAGTCGACATACCCGATCGGGGCGGTGCCTGGACACGATATTTTATCGACATTGCCGATTCGATGACGCAGATGGCGGCCAAACTCAACGCAGATCCACAACCATCGCCATCGGTGACCCTCGTCGAGTTCGATCCAGACGGCGAGCGAAAGGTCGCTGCCGCTGCTCTCTATGCATACAGCAACCTGCCTGATTCACAGATCCGCGAAATGGTGGCTGCCATGCCCGAATCGGAGATCGACGAGATCTTCAATGCGTACGTCGGGACACGTACCAACCGCAGACACAAACCGGGACGTGGCATGGAGCAGACGTTCTACCGCTTTGACGTGCTGTGCGACTACGGGATCTTCCGCGATCTTCAGCGTCATCGGATGTTGACGCTGGAGTGGCAGCAACTCTCGCCTCACCATGGGTACATCACACCGCCGTCGATTGAAGCCATCGGTGCGACCAGTACGTGGGACACAGCGATGGAGAAATCTGCTGCCCTCTACCGTGACATTGCTGGGGCCAGCTCGCCAGCCGTTGCGCAGTACGTCGTTCCGTTTGCTCACAACATCAGGTTCATCATGAACCTGAATGCCCGCGAAGCGTTCCACATGCTTGAACTCCGGACGCAACAGGGTGGACATCCGGACTACCGCAAAGTGTGCCAACAGATGCATAAGGCAATCCGCGATGTCGCAGGGCACCGACGCATCGCAGACGCGATGACGTTCGTCGACCACAACGAGTACGACCTCGCTCGGCTTGAAACCGAACGCCGAGCAGCCTCAAAGCGTGCTGCCTTTGGCGTAGCGGACCCGAGTGCGGATTACTAGTTCCCGAGCGGAATTCGTAGAACGAGTTCACCGTCTTCGACAGCCCATTCCGCTGAGGCGATGAGCGAATAGTCCACGAAGTCCTTCTCAGCGGACTCGATGAACACCTTGCGTGCCTCGCCTTCGAGCGGCGGGATACCACGTTCGCGAACGGCGTTCGCCCTGCGCTCGAATCGTTCGAGGAATTTGTCCATATCCAGTTGTGCCACAGCGTTGTCCTTGGTTGAGGCTCAAAAGCGTAGGCATGGTCGCGGTGTTCTGACGGTACGCTGGAACGATGCTGACGACCGACCTCGTATTGGTATCGGGAAAGGGCGGAACCGGGAAATCGGCCGTGACCGCGGCCCTTGCCATAGAACGGGCTCGGCGAGGCCAGAGCATTCTCGCGATCGATCTCGGCTCAGGGCTAGGCCTTTCAGCCCATCTGCGGGCATCCAAACTCAGCTACAAACCGATTGAGGTTCGTGCAGGTTTGTGGGCGATGACCATGGTGCGTGCTGCTGCCCTCGATGAGTACCTGAAAACCCAATTGCACGTTCCCCATGGGGCGCCGACAAGGACGATTACGTCAGCGCTCAACGTCCTCGTCGACACGGCACCTGGAGTTCGAGAGATCATCTCGATCGGAAAGCCCGTGTTCGAGATATGGAAAGGAACGTGGGACGCTGTCATCGTCGACACGCCTTCGCTCGGACAGTTCCAAAGCTACCTCCGAGCGCCCGAAACCATCTCGGAACTCGTGCCGACCGGAAATGTCAAGCGGCAGGCAGCTTCGCTTGCCGAGGTACTCCGCGATCCCTCGACGACGGAGGTTGTTCTCGTGGCGAACCCAGCCGAACTCCCCGTCCTTGAAACGCTGGAAGCTCTCGGGACAATCGAGGCTGAGCACCTGTGTCCGCGCCCGTCGATTGTGATGAACCGAACGGTCCGGCCAGCCAATTTCACAGTGGACCAGCTCGGCCTCCTTCCTGCTGGCCCTCTCAAGGAAGCTGCCGAGCATCAACTTTCTATTGAAGCACTCCAGAGCCACTGGAGGACCGAAATCGATGTGGACGTTTCGCTCCCCTATCTGATGGGGGTGCTGACACCGGGAGAGGTTGCGGTGCAGCTCGCGGACGAACTGAGTTCACGATGACGAAAACCCTGATCGTCACCGGCGCCGGCGGTGTAGGAAAGACGACGCTGTCGGCGGGGCTCGGTGTATCGCTTGCACGAAGCGGACATTCGACACTGGTACTCACCATTGACCCGGCTCGGCGTCTTGCGGACACCCTGGGTGTCGCGGCGCTCGGAGACATCCCAAGCCAGGTCGAAAACGAGCCACATCTGCACGCAGCGATGCTCGATGTGTCGGCTTCCTGGGAGGCCATCATCAACCGATACGCTGAACCCGACGTTGCCGACCGTTTACTCGTCAACCCCTATTTCCGCGCCATGGCGGACCGCTTCCCTGCAGCACAGTCGTACGCAGCAGCTGAACGAATGGCCGAGTACATCGAATCGGGGCGCTACGACGTGTTGATTGTCGACACTCCTCCCTCCGAGGGAGGCATCGACTTCTTTCTTGCACCTGCCAAGACCGGCGACCTGATGTCAGGCAAGCTCCTACGCTGGCTCACCGGTTCGTCGATTCCGGGAAGATCAGTCCTGTATCGGTTCACAGCCAGGCCCATGTTGCGTCTTGCCGACGGCGTGCTTGGGGGTCCGATGCTCTCTGATGTTGCTGACTTCCTCCTCGATCTCCGCACGATGTACGACCGGCTCGCCGTTCGATCCAAGTCGATCGAGCGACACCTGCGGGCGGCAGAAACCCTGATCGCCACAACAGCGGATCCGACACCGATCCACGAAACGAGGCGTTTCTTCGACGAACTGGCGGAGATCAAGATCGCACCAACCGCGATCCTCTTCAACCAGATGCTCCCAGCGTCGTGGATCGCATCCGCTGGCGCATCGGAGCGGCCCGAGATTGAAGACAAGCTCCTCGTTTCGGCAGCCGAGCGGAACCTCTCGTTGTGGGCATCCGAAGCGCGGAGACAAAGTGAGTCAGCACGTGAACTGTCAGCCCGATATGGCCTCCCCGTCCACGAACTCACGTGGCAGGTTCCGCCGCCGACAACACTCGACGATCTTGCCGATCTCGTAACAGACGTCACGGTGTCGGTCGACTGAGTTACATCACTGACGTCGGACCGAAGAGCTCCCGCAACTCAGCGAACAGAGCCGAGCGCGGATTCACCGCATGCTCGGGGCTGACCCGAACGATGCGCTCACCCTTGTCTCCGGTCATGTGGATATACACCGGTGACGATCCGGGATGATTCGCCAGAACGAGTTTCAGCTTCTGGGCGACCGACTCCGACATGCGCGATGCCAAGACGCGGACACGGACACTCGCATCGGATGTCAAGTCTGGCTCCGTGACACTTTGCACGATGAACTTCACATCGTCCCCTCGGTGATCGATCCTCCCGCGGAGGATCAGGACAGCGTCCTCTCGGATCATGGGGCCGTACTCCTCGACAACGTTCGGGAACGCAACGGCCTCGACCGCCCCCGTCAGCCCCTCAACGGTGAAGTACACCATGGGTTTTTGGGCACGGGTATATCTCCGGTTGAGTGAGCCGATCACGCCGCCGATGGTTGCTTGCGAGCGATCCTCGCGCTCCCACAACTCAGGGATCTGCGTGTCGGTCATCGATGCCATCAACTTCTCAACGCCGAGGAGCGGATGATCTGAGACGTATAGCCCGAGCATCTCCTTTTCGAAGGCAAGGCGCACCTTCTTGTCCCACTCGTGTTCTGGGATCTCGGGCTTGATATCGGCGATATCGGACGAGGCACCACCAAAAAGGCTGAACTGGCCAGCTTCCTCGGCTCTGCGACGCCCCACGGTCGCATCGACAACTTGATACGCCACCTCAAGCAAGCCACGGCGCGAGCTATGGAGATTGTCGAAGGCACCAGCTTTGATCATCGACTCGATCGTTCGTTTGTTCAGTGCTTGCACGTCAACTCTGTCGATGAAATCAAAGAACGATGTGAATGGTCCGTTCTTGGTTCGCTCTGCCACGATGAGGTCGGTAACCGCTTCACCAACATTACGAACGGCCGATGACCCGAAGATGATCTCTCCATCGTGTGCGAGAAAGTCCCGTTCGGACACATTGACACCCGGTACGGCAACGTTGATTCCCATCATTCGGCATTCGTGGAGATAGGCCGCAGTTCGGTCCTTGTTCTGCTTCGCCGACGTCAGCAGCGCCGCCATGTACTCGGCGGGGTGATGCACCTTCAGCCATGCGGTCTGGTACGCAACGTACGCATAGGCAGCCGAGTGGCTCTTGTTGAATCCATAGCCAGCGAAGTGCTCGATGAAGCCGAACAGCTCTCGCGCGAGGGCTTCGTCGTAGCCGCGGCCGATGCAACCCGCTACGAACTGTGCCTCCTGCTCGGCCATCACTGCTGGGATCTTCTTCCCCATCGCTTTTCGGAGACCGTCTGCATCGGCCATGGAGAATCCGGCAATTCGCTCGGCAGTCTGCATGACCTGCTCCTGGTACACCATGACTCCATAGGTTCCGGACAGAATGGGTTCGAGGTCCTCGTGGAGGTACACGACAGCCGATTTCCCGTTCTTGCGATCGGCATACTCAAGATGCATGCCCGCACCGAGGGGTCCCGGCCGGTAGAGCGCATTGAGCGCAATCAGGTGTTCGAATTCGTCGGGTCCGAGGTTGCGCATGAGGGCACGCATCGGCCCGCCCTCGAATTGAAACACCCCCATCGAATCACCCGCACGAAACATGTCGAAGACCGCTTCGTCGTCGAGGGGAACGTGGTCGATGTCTGGGCGTTCACCGGTGTTGCGTTCGATGAGCTCAAGCGCTCGCTCAATGGTCGCAAGGTTCCTGAGGCCAAGGAAGTCCATCTTGAGGAGCCCGAGCTCCTCGACCCCATGCATCTCATATTGGGTCACCACCTCGGCACCCTCGCCCTTGCGTTGAATCGGAACGATGTTTGTAAGCGGTTCGGGAGAGATCACAACCGCCGCGGCGTGAATGGAATCCTGACGTCTCAGCCCTTCAATCCCCCGCGCTGTTTCGATGATTTCGGTTGCACCGTCGAGGGTCTTCATGAGATCTCGGAGCCCCGCGGCCGCGTTGTAGTGGTCGCGGTCATTGGCTGGGGCATTGCTGTCTGGCTGCGTCAGACACTGATCGATCGTGGCGTCCGTACCAAGGATTGCCGGCGGCATTGCCTTGGCAAGCTGATCACCGGTCGAATACGAATAGTTCAGGACACGAGCAGCGTCGCGGATTGCTTGCTTTCCCTTGATGGTCGAGAACGTAATGATCTGAGCGACATGATCAGACCCATACTTCTCGGCCGTATAGCGGATCATTTCTGATCGATAACGCTCATCGAAGTCCATGTCGATATCGGGCATCTCACGACGACCAGGGTTGAGAAATCTCTCAAAGATGAGGCCATATTCGATGGGGTCGAGATCAGTGATCTTGAGGCAGTACGCAACGATCGATCCAGCGGCGCTCCCCCGCCCAGGCCCCGTTCGGATTCCTTGTGTCGCCGCATATGCGATGAGATCCCACACGATGAGGAAGTACGACGAAAAGCCCATGTTGGAGATGACTTCAAGCTCATAGTTGATGCGTTCCGCATGTGCGGTTGGGAGTGTTCCGTAGCGTTCCGCAGCACCTTCGAGGACGAGTTGCCTCAGATATGAGTCCTCGTTGTGCCCGTCAGGGACGGTGAACGGGGGAAGCAGGGTCCGGTCGAAATCGATATCGACGCGTGCCCGCTCGGCGATGAGGAGCGTGTTGTCACACGCGTCCGGGTACCGGTCCTTGGGAAACAGGTTCCGCATCTGGGATGCAGACTTGACGTAGAACTCCTGTGAATGGAACTTGAAGCGATCTTCGTCGGACTTGATCGAACCGGTCTGGATGCACAAGAGCGCATCGTGGGCTTCTGCCTCATGCGCGTGCGTGTAATGCGAATCGTTCGCTGCCAACAACGGAATGTCGACCGTCTTTGCAATATTCAGCAAGTCATCCATGATCTTGCGCTGGGCAGGGATGCCATGGTCCTGAAGCTCAATGAAGTAGTTGCCTGCCCCCAAGATGTCCTTGTACATCGCGGCAGCGGCGAGCGCACCTTCGAAATCTCGCTCTTGGCCACGCTGATCGTCATCGGTTCTCTCGTCGACACCAAGAAGCTGCGGGACGTGACCTCCGAGGCAGCCACTTGTTCCGATCAGACCCTCGGCATGCTCAGCAAGCAACTCCGCATCAATACGGGGCTTGTAGTAGTAGCCATCGAGGTAGGCCTTGGACGCAAGCTGCATCAAGTTCTTGTAGCCAACTTCATTCTCGGCGAGAACCGTCATGTGGTACCGCTTGTCTTCGCGTCTGGGAAGCCGATCGAACCGCGAGCCCGGGGTGAGGTACGCCTCCATACCAATGATGGGATTGACGCCCTCTCGGGTGGCAGCCTTTACGAAGTCGACCACGCCGTAGAGCACACCGTGATCTGTGATCGCGACGGCAGGCTGCCCATCAGCAGCGACGGCTTTGACGAGATCGGCCACTCGTGCGGCACCGTCAAGCATCGAGAATTCGGTATGCACATGAAGATGCGCGAAGCTGTCAGCCAATCGAGTTCCTCATCGAATCACATGCATGTAAGCAGTCTCCGTGGTCATGTGTCGTAACCGCCCAGAATTCGGTCTGACGCCAGCCGAGGTCATGTCAACACGTGCTTGTTCTAAGGTACTAGCACATCGCCGATGAGTGTCTTTCTCTGTCAAAATGGGCGGCACTTCTCCCCAATTCAATGAAGGAGCACGGATGAGCGTTGTAGGGATCCTCACAGGTGGCGGTGACTGTCCCGGCCTCAATGCCGTGATCCGCGGTGTTGTCTGTCGTGCCGAAGAACGCGATTTTGAGGTCGTCGGCATCAGGGATGGTTGGGAAGGCCTGATGCAGAACCGTATCACACCACTCGATCGCGATGCGGTCCGAGGAATCCTTGCACGCGGTGGGACGATCCTCGGAACCTCCCGGATGGACCCCTACGTCCACGGCGATGGGTTGGCAACCTGCCAACCCACACTGAGCAGCAACGGGATTGAGCGACTGATCGTCGTTGGCGGCGACGGCACGCTCAAGTCTGCGATGGGATTGGCGAATGAGGGTCTTGGGGTCGTCGGAGTTCCCAAGACGATCGACAACGACATTGCAGGAACGGACATCACCTTCGGGTTCCAGACAGCTGTCCAGGTCGCTACAGACGCCATCGACCGACTCGTGACAACTGCGGAGGCCCACAACCGCGTCATCGTCGTCGAGGTGATGGGACGAACAAAGGGATGGATCGCAACACACGCCGGGATCGCAGGAGGGGCCGACTACATTCTCATCCCAGAGTACGACTACGACATTGACGAGGTCGTCGCCTCAATCCGAGCACGTCACCGAGGCGGTCATCGGTATTCGATCGTCGTGGTCGGTGAAGGTGTCGCGGCGCCGGAGGGGTATATCGGCGAGGCGGCCAAGACAGACACGTACGGCTTCGAGCGACTCGGCGGTGTCGCCTTTCAAGTTGCGGCGGCCATTGAGGATCGTACAAACTTCGAAACAAGGGTGTCCATTCTCGGACACATCCAACGAGGCGGTACCCCCGTCGCTGCGGACCGTGTCCTTGCAACCAGACTCGGGGTCGCCGCCGCCGACTACACCGCGGCGGGCATGACGAACATCATGGCCGCCGTACAAGGAACGAAGATCGTCCCCATTCCACTCGAGGTGGCGTGCTCAGACATCCGCGGGGTTCCGCAGGACTTGTACGAAACCGCAAAGACCTTTTTCGGCTGAACCGAGGTCTGACGTCAGACGTCGGATGGCCCCCCTGCTCCTCGCTGCGCTCGGCGCGTCCCCCCGCAAGCGGGAGGACGGGAAAAGAAGCGACTTCTGACTTCTGATATCGGTCATCGGTCATCGGTCATCGGTTTCGCTGCCGCCAGCTCCTCGAATGCCTCCGTGAGAGCATGGGCAATCAGCTTCGGGTCTTGGATCAGGTCTCGGTCGGTGTTGAGGCCGATGAAGATCCTCCCCATGAGGGAGAACATGGCGATGCCGACGCCGTGGCTCTGCCACAGGGGCACAAGCGGGTACGTAGCGACCATCGGAGAGCCGGCCATGTACAGCGGAAACTGTGGTCCTGGGACATTCGTGACCGTCATGTTGAATGGTCTGGCACGTGACGCGAGCCTGGCCGCGAGGGATACCAGCGGTGAGGGTGCACCGGTTGCTGTTGCAACGAGAGTGGACGCACCGAGGGCTTGATCGGTCTCCTTCAGTTCCTTCGTTGCCTCATGCACAGCGATCAGCCGTTTTGAAGGATCCGATTCCCCGATCGGAAGCGTGAGGAGCCACATCGCCACCTTGTTGCCCATCGATCCCTTTTCGTCCCTCGTCCGAACTGACACAGGAGCCATGATTCGGAATTCGGTTTCAACGAGTTCCTCCTCACTCATCCCACCCTCGGACAACAGATAGGACCGAACCCCGCCTGCAACGATGGCGAGCATCACGTCGTTCACCGTCACATGGTGGTCGGCCTTGATCCTCTTGATTTCTGGTAGCGGGAGATCGAGCCATTCGAACGACCGTCCCGGACCAATCGGGCCGTTCAGGGCTGTTCGCCCCGTGGGTGTCAACCATCCCGAACTGAGCGAAGCGAACGATGCCCGCAGCTTGTGCCTCCACTCCTCGACAGTAGCTCCGATCTCGGTCGAGAGCGCCTTCAGATCGCTGAGAT
Organism: uncultured Acidimicrobiia bacterium; assembly: GCA_963714375.1. Taxonomy (GTDB): domain Bacteria; phylum Actinomycetota; class Acidimicrobiia; order Spongiisociales; family UBA5794; genus UBA5794. The sequence goes on along the minus strand of CAVQOG010000005.1, from coordinate 101,108 downwards.
TCGCAACGAACGATGAAACCGAACGGGCAACCTCTCGCACGGCAAGTTCGGTTCCGGTCGGTGCCGATCGCGCTTTCCAAGGCGACGGTTCTGAGATCTCAACGGAATCTGAGAAATCCAGGATCACAGCCATCAGATCAATGCCTGACATTCCATCGATCATGCAATGGTGAATCTTCGTGACTATTGCGAACCCGCCATTCTCGAGCCCTTCAACCACGTTGAGTTCCCACAGCGGCTTCGACCGATCAAGTTGCTGGGACATGAGCCGACCAGCCAGCGCCTTGAGTTGTTCGTCCGTTCCCGGATGCGGCAGTGCGACATGGCGAACGTGATAATCAAGGTGGAAGTACTTGTCGTCCACCCAGACCGGAGCCCCTTCGATTGGAACGGTCGCAAGCCGCTGCCGGTATCGGGGAATCAGATCGAGCCGGGATCCGATCATGGCGCGGATGCGGTCAATGTCGACACCTTCGGTTCCTGTCGAAGGGCCGGGCCCGAAGAGCGCGACAGCACCCACGTGCATGTGCGTCTCCGGCGTTTCGAGGGCGAGAAACGATGCATCAAGATTGGAGAGACGTTCGTAATAGATACTCATAGGTCTTCTCCCTTGACATCGGCGAGATCCCCTTCGTCAGGATCACCAAGCGTTGCAAGGCTATCGGTCAGATCAATGGGAAGCGGCGACAGGATATCAATCGTTTCACCTGACACAGGGTGGGCAAAGGTGAGTTGACGTGCGTGGAGCCACGGTCGGCCGGGGTCTCCAGAGACGCCTGCCCTGCCATAGGCCGGATCCCCGACAACGGGATGATCAATAGCTCGCATGTGGACTCTTATCTGGTGGGTCCGGCCTGTTTCAAGGACGACTGATAGCAGTGAAACGTCCTGGTATCCCCATGTCGCGAGCCTGCGATAGTGCGTGACGGCGGACCGCCCGTCCTTGGCAACACGCATTCGCGTGCGGTTCGCGATGTCGCGACCGATCGGGGCATCGATCGTGCCGGTGGTGTTGGTGAACACGCCGCGAACGAGCGTGAGGTATCGCCGGCGGATCGACCGGCTGCGCATCATGTCGGTAAGTGCTCCATACGCATCCTCGGTTCGAGCAACAACCAAGAGCCCAGAGGTGTCGCGATCCAATCGGTGGACAATGCCCCAGCGATCCTTTTGGCCGACCCCTTCCAGTTCCGGAAATCTCGCGAGGAGACCGTGGGCAAGGGTGCCTTTCGTCCGACCTGAACCTGGGTGGACAACCAGACCGACTGGCTTGTCGACGATGATGATTGAGGCATCCTCGTAGGTGACGGCGAACTCGACGGTCCCATCCGCTTCAAGCGCCACCTCGAGAAGTGGCGTGACAGTTTCGACAACATCCCCCGCATGGAGCCGATCAGATGCGTGAACCGGATTCCCACCGATTGTGGCATCCCCCGCATCAATCATGGATCGAGCTACGCCTCTGGAGACACCAAGCATCACGGCAATTGTCTTGTCGGCGCGATTTCCGTCGTGGTCCGCCGGCACCTCGATGGTGCGGTGAGTCATGGGCGATGGAGGAAAGCGACCAAGAGCAGCAAACCCACTCCAAGCGTGATCCCCATGTCAGCAACGTTGAATGTTGCGAAGAAGTCAAAGTCGATGAAGTCAATGACAGCACCATCGAGGAAACCGTCACCGCGCGCAATACGATCGATCAGATTCCCGAGTGAACCCCCAAGAACCATGCCCAGAGCGATCGCCTCGCCTCGCCTCGAGGTATCGGTCAATACGAACATGATCATCACGACCACGCCGACGGCGACGACTGCAATCAACGGACCGCCGGTCGAGAACATCGAGAATGCTGCCCCCGTGTTGTACGTGAGACGCAGTTGGAGGAAGTTCTCGATCAGAACGATGGGACCATCGGCGAGAGCGGATTGGGCCCACGCCTTGGTGAGTTGATCAGCGAGAACGACAACGGCGGCCACGAGACCCGCCAATTGCCTGACACTCAGATACGGTTTGCTGCTTCCACCGTCGTCGTCGCGTACGGAAGCGCTTCCAACCGCGCTATCGGTATCGGCTGATCCGTTATCTCGCATGTTCCGTACAGGCCTTTCTCCATGCGGTCTTGGGCATGCCGCACACGGATCAACAGATCTCGTGCATTCTGAACCATCGTAAGGTCCATCTCGATTGCGACTGCGATCGCACCGCCATCCACATTGTCGGGATCGGCGTTCCTGTCTGCAGAACCCTCAGCGAGCCTTAATTCTTCCCGTGCTTCATCATGGTCGGCGATGATCCGCTCAAGGCGAATCCGTTCCTCTTCAAGTCTCTCACTGAGCCGTTTGAGCGTAGATGCTGCAAGTTGTCTGGCCATACAACCTCCCCGGAGCCGGAAAGGTAGCACGGAAGCACCGATTGTGGAGGACAGAAGTGAGAAAACGGATTACGGATTACGGATTTCGGATCTCAGAAGTCAGATTTCAATCCGTTCCCCCGAAGGGGGGACGGTTGCGGGAGTCTGAAGTCTTAGAAGTTGAGCGTAAGATTGCCATATGAAAGTGCCGGAGCTGATTCGTGCTGTGGGGGATGCCGTCGAGGTCCGGGTACTTGTGGTGCCGAATGCCTCTCGTACCGAGATTGTGGGTCTCCACGGTGGCCGAATCAAGAGTCGCGTTGCCGCTCCGCCCGAACGCGGGAAAGCCAACGAAGCCGTCTGCGCTTTGCTGTGCAAGACAACGGGCGCCCTGGGCGCCGAGGTTGTAGCCGGTGTGGGCCACCGCGAAAAGACGATCGCTCTCACCGGAGTCTCTCTTGACACCGTCCGCCAATCGCTGAAAGCTGAAAACTGAAAGCTGTAAGCTCTTTGGCTGTAAGCTCTGAAGGCCTTGACGAGGACCGCCTACACGCGGAGATCACCTCTGAGCTGTGGGAAGAACGTGAACCTTCGGGCTCACAAATAGACCCCACCGAATCGCCCTCGCACGGGCCAATGAAGCGGCTGGCATCGCCAGCAAGCCGGGTGGTACCGCGGTTCCCCCGTCCCGGCACCGAGAGGTGACGAGACAAGGATCCATGCCGTGACATCCAAAAAGACCTTCCCCCAAGTTCCTGCAGCCGACTTCCCCGCGCTCGACCGCCGAATCCTGGACTTCTGGGAATCGAGCGATGCCTTCAGAACCTCAATCGATCTCCGCTCCGACGCCCCCGAGTACACGTTCTACGACGGGCCACCGTTCGCCACAGGTTCGCCTCACTACGGTCACATCCTCCAAGGCGTCGTCAAGGACATCGTTCCCCGCTACTGGACGATGCGGGGCTACCGCGTCGAACGCAGATTCGGTTGGGACACCCACGGTTTGCCGATCGAGATGGAGGTGGAGAAGCAGCTCGGTGTTTCGGGTCCGCTTGAAATCCAGGATCTCGGTGTCGACACATTCAACGAGGCATGCCGCTCGATGGTCAACACCACGACGGAGGACTGGTACGACATCACATCGCGGATCGGGCGATGGGTCGACTTTGACGACGACTACAAAACCATGGACGTCGACTTCATGGAGAGCGTGTGGTGGGTCTTCGGTCAACTCTGGGAACGCGGTCTCGTGTACCAGGACTTCAAAGTCCTTCCGTACTCGTACGGTGCAACAACGCCCCTATCGAACTTCGAAGCAAACCTCGATTACCGCGACGTCGATGATCCCGCCATCACGGTTTCTCTTGACGTGATCGACGGCATGGGACCTGCCGAGCGGGGAGACAAGCTCCTCATCTGGACGACCACGCCGTGGACCCTACCGAGCAACCTTGCCATCGCTGTCGGTGCCGACATCTCCTATGTTCGAGTGACACACCCGGATCGAAGCGGAACCTACTGGGTCGGTGCTGAGCGTTTGGAGTCCATATTTGGCGACGGCGCTACCGTCGTGGGCACCGCCGTTGGATCTGATCTTGTTGGTGTCTCCTATGCCCCGCCATTCGACTTCTTCCTCGGCGAGCGCGCCAACGGTGCCTTCGTGGTGATCGCATCATCCGAGATCACCTCTGGTGAGGGAACAGGGATTGGCCACATGGCCCCTGCGTACGGTGAGGCTGACTTCATCGCCCTGTCCGAGGCTGGTATCGACGCGATCGTTGACCCGGTTGATGCCGAAGCGCGTTTCACCCACGAGGTTCCCGAGGTTGAAGGCATCAACGTCAAGGATGCTGATGATCGCCTGATCGAACTTCTCAAGGAGTCCGGAAAGCTCTTCAACCGAGCAACAATCAACCACTCATACCCGTTCTGCTGGCGGACAGGTACGCCTCTGATCTACAAAGCGATTCCAACATGGTTCGTCGCGGTTGAGCAGTTTCGGGATCGGATGGTTGAGGTCAACAAGGACATCCGGTGGGTCCCTGAAGCAGTCGGCGCGAAACGTTTCGGCAATTGGCTCGAAGGGGCACGGGACTGGGCGATCAGTCGGAATCGATATTGGGGTTCGTGTATTCCTGTTTGGCAGTGCGACGCGTGCGATGAGCAGGTCTGTGTTTCGTCTCGGAAGCAACTCGAGGGTCTGTCGGGCGTCATGGTCGATGATCTCCACAAGCACATCGTCGACAAGGTCACATGGGCATGCTCGGCATGTGGCGGAACGATGGTTCGAGTGCCTGAGGTTCTCGACTGCTGGTTCGAGAGCGGTTCGATGCCCTATGCCCAGATTCACTATCCGTTCGAGAACAAGACTCGATTTGAGGAGCGGTTTCCAGCCGATTTCATAGCAGAGGGCCTCGATCAGACCCGTGGTTGGTTCTATACCTTGTTGGTGCTTTCGACCGCGATCATGGATCAGGCACCCTTCCAGAACTGCGTCGTCACCGGCATGATCCTGGCTGAGGACGGACGGAAGATGTCCAAGTCGCTCAAGAACTATCCGGACCCCTCCCACGTCATCGACGCATTCGGGGCCGACGCCCTCCGCGCCTACCTCATCAACTCCCCCGTCGTGCGAGGCGAACCGCTCCGGTTTGCTGAGGACGGGGTGAGAGACGTTGTTCGAACCGTGTTACTCCCGCTCTGGAACGCGTATTCGTTTTTCTCGACATATGCCGATGCCGACAACATCACACCCGACGACCTTTCTTCAGCTCCACCACTTGCTGAGCGACCAGAGATTGACCGTTGGGTCATTTCGGTCCTCCAGAGTCTCATCGCATCCGTCAACACCGAGATGGAGGCGTATCGGTTGTTCTCAGTCGTACCTCCCATCATCGGATTTGTCGGCGATCTGACCAATTGGTACATCCGAAGAAGTAGACGGCGCTTCTGGGCTCATCGCGGTGCTGACGATGACAGCGACAAGCTTGCCGCGTTCGCAACCTTGTACGAGACGCTCACGACGTTCGCCTCGGTTGCCTCCCCCATTCTGCCGTTCGTCGCGGAGGAGATCTATCAGGGTCTCGTCAGACCCATGAAACCCGATGCTCCCGTAAGCATCCATCACACCGACTATCCGACTGCGGACCAATCCGCCATTGACGTCGAGCTTGAACGTTCGATGGAAACCGCACGATCGGTTGTGAATCTCGGGAGAGGTCTGCGCAAGCGGGAGAATCTCCGCGTCAGACAGCCGCTCGCAAGGGTCACGATCGTAACCCGGACGCCACATGAACGCGCTGCGGTGCATGAGCATGCACAGCTCATCGCTGAAGAACTCAACGTGAAGTCCGTCGATGTCCACGAGGATGAGGCCGGTTTGATTGATCTGTCTGCCAAGGCAGACTTCAAGGTGCTCGGCCCCCGCTACGGCAAGGAAACCAAGGCGGTGGCTACAGCCATTGCATCCCTTGACCACGCGACGATTGCCTCCGTCATGGATGGGAAGGCTGCAACCGTCGGCCAGTTCACCATCACCGACGCCGACATCGTCGTTGAACGAACGCCCCGCGACGGAACGGTGGTTGCCTCCGAAGGGTCACTCTCCGTCGCGCTCGACTGTGCCGTCGACCGAACCCTTCGTATCGAAGGTCTCGCCCGCGAGCTCGTCAACAGGATTCAGGGCATGCGTAGAGACCTCGATCTCGACGTCACTGACCACATCGTTGTTGCGTACACGACGGACAGCACCGATGTCGCTGAAGCCTTCACGACCCATTCCGCTCTCATTGGTGGGGAGGTACTCGCCGATGTCATTGATCGATCCGTAACCATCGATTCGGAAGGGGTCGTCCTCGATCTCGGCGATGCAACCGTGGAGCTTCTGGTTCGTCCGAGTGGTCTGTCAGACCGCTAGTCGGCCCTAGATGAAGAAGTCCAGAATGATCGGGATGAAGCGGATTGCGAAGATCAGAACGATTGGAGACAGGTCGAGGGAAGCGCCGCCGACTCTGACCGGTGGGATGACCGCTCGAATGGGTCTCAGCATGGGATCAATGATCCGGTTGAAAAATTCGTACAGCTTGCGGACAGGGTGATCGAATGCAACTCGCCCAAAGAGGACGATGTATGACAGAACGATCCAAACGATCAGTGCAAGGGTGAGAAGATTCGCGACCCAGTAGACGAATTCCACGCTACTGATCGACCCCGAACAGTCCGAGTCTGGCGAGTCGTTCCTGTTCTGCAACACCAAGAACAACGCCGCTCGGCGTTACAAGAATGACTCCCTGTGCCGTCTTGGACATCTTGCCGTCCAGTGCGTACGTCAAGCCGGATGCGAAGTCGACGATCCTGCGGACCATCTCGGGCTCGGTTGACCGAAGATCAAGCACCACTGCCCTGTCGCCTCGAATCGCGTCTGCGAGGGCCTGGGCGTCAGAGAAGTTCCGTGCGACGATGATCTGGGACTCAGGCTCCATCCGCCGTGCTGACATCTCAGTCGTTGGCGCGTCGCCGAGGGTTGGATAGACGTAGAGACCGGCCTCTGCGTGCCTTGGATCCGACGATGTGGTCCGTCGTGTCGCAGACGGTGGTTCGACCCGTCGCCCGGCCAGAGCACCCGGCGGTCTTACCGAAGCGGTTGCTGAGCCCTGTTGTGACCCGGGGTGAGGCTGAGGCTGGGCCTGGAACTGTGTCTCGGCTGGCGGTGGTGCATCGATCGGATGCACCGATCCGGCAGATCCGTCGTGTTGCTCGGCACCCTGGCTGTCCTCGTCGACGAGACCAAGGTAGAAGAGCGTCTTGTTCCAAAGTGTCGCCATCGTGACTTACCCGTTCCGTTCAGAGATCTGTATTGGCCCAAAGATAGCGGTTCCGACGCGCACCGTCGTAGCACCCTCCTCGATTGCGACCTCGTAGTCGTTTGACATCCCCATCGAGAGGGTGTCAATCTCGGACGACACACTGCGAAGTCGGTCGAAAACGGACTTCAAACCGGCGAACCATCTCCTCGCCTCGTTCGGATCATCAACCGCTGGAGGAATGGCCATGACTCCTCGTACGGCGATCCCGGCCGCCAAGACCTCATTGAGGACTCGATCTGCATCCTCAGGGACAAATCCGCCCTTTTGTTGTTCACCAGCCATGTTGAACTGGAGCAGGACGGGAGTTTCGCTGTGGTCCCAGCGTCTGATGAGATCGAGCCGATCGAATGAGTGGAGCAATGAGACGTGCTCAGACACATAGCGTGCCTTTCGTCCCTGGAGTGGTCCGATGAAGTGCCATGAGATGTCGGGTGGCAGGTTGGCTTCAACGCGCGACGCGAGCCCCTGTTGCCGGTTCTCTCCAAATGTGCGGTGACCCTGACGGTAGACGTCGAGCACGCAGGAGTCCGGGCGACCTTTCGAGACGGCAACAAGCGTGATGGCGTCCTCGGATCGGCCGCTGGTGGCAGCCGCATCCTTGATACGATCGAGTACTTCGGTCAGGTTTGTGGAATCCATACCACCGCAATCTGGCGTTTCGTGGTTCCATTCTCGCGGTGAGATGCAAACCGAGGGTCGTCTCTCGTGCACCCACCGACTCGCACAGTCTTGATGCCACCGAGTTGGTCAAGGATCGCTGCACCAAGGTCCACGCTCTGCGTTCCCCACGTGCTGGTCGATACGTGACCACCAATGGCATCGACGACATCGTCGCCGACCTCGTAGCAACATGAGCCGATGTGAGGGCCAATCACCGCGGTGTGTGGGCGGTCCTGGAATCCAGCGATCGCGTTGATTGCCTTGTCAATGATCCGACTTGCCACTCCGCGCCATCCGGCGTGAACCACCGCGACGCTGTGGTTCCCAACGAGACCAACCGGAACGCAGTCCGCTGTGGCTGCAACGAGGGCGAGCATGGGAGTGTCTGTGGCAAGACCATCTGCCTCTCCGACCGAACCTGGAGCGGAAACGGACACGACGCGGTTGCCATGGACCTGGCTCATCAGCGCCCAGTCGACGGATATCCCAAGCTGGGTTGCAATTGTTTCACGGGCATCCCCATCGGTGCGTCCATCACCATCAGTGATTGTTCCGAATGCGACCCCCGGAACCCCGGGAGTGAGAATCATCCCTTGACGAATCCTGGGATGTCGAGCGTGTCATCCCCCGCATCGCCCATCTCATCCCCAATACCATCAAGGAGTGACGGTCGATCAGATCTCGTTTGTGATGACTGTGTCGAGAATCCACCCTTGCGGTCAAACCCTGCCGCGATCACAGTGACACGCATCTCATCGCCAAGGGTCTCGTCCAGTACTGCCCCAAAAATGATGTTCGCATCAGCATCGGAATGACCGGCGATCAGTGTCGCTGCCTCGTTTACCTCGTGGAGTGACATGTCGCGTGGACCCGCGATGGAAAGCAGCACACCACGGGCGCCTTCCATTGAGGATTCAAGGAGTGGGCTTGAAATGGCCTTTTCAGCGGCTTGATGAGCTCTGTTGTCACCCGTCGATGTTCCGATCCCCATGACAGCTGAACCTGCATCGGACATAACCGTCTTGACATCGGCGAAGTCGACGTTGATGAGTCCGGGAGTCGTGATCAACTCCGTGATTCCTCGCACGCCGGCTGTCAGAACCTCATCCGCCATTTGGAAAGCGTCAGTGATCGGGGTCGTTTCGTCGGCGATCTCGAGAAGCTTCTGGTTGGGAATGATGATGAGGGTATCGACCGCTGCCTTGAGTGCCTGGATGCCTTGCTCGGCCTGCACGGATCGTCTACGTCCTTCGAACCCGAATGGGCGCGTCACGACACCCACCGTGAGGGCACCGATCGATCGCGCCACCTCGGCAACGATGGGTGCGGCTCCCGTTCCTGTGCCACCACCCTCTCCGGCGGTGATGAACACCATGTCCGAGCCTTCGAGCGCATCCTCAATCTCATCGCGATGCGCTTCTGCTGCCTCGCGTCCGATCTCCGGGTTGGCACCAGCCCCGAGACCACGGGTCGCCTCCCTACCGATATCGAGCTTGAGATCGGCATCAGACATGAGGAGTGCCTGTGCATCGGTGTTGATCGCGATGAACTCAACGCCTCCGACACCGAGATCGATCATGCGGTTCACGGCATTGACACCGCCGCCTCCGACACCGACGACCTTGATTACCGCAAGGTACGTGTTTGGTCCGCTGTTCTCCATCACACCCATCCCTCTCTCCGGAGGCGTTGATCAACCTTAGCCATTGGGTTGAGGTACACGACGGCTCTATTCTTCAGGCTCAGGTAGAGGTTGAGGGTTGGCCAACGCGGGGCGCAAAGGAGCGATCAGGTTGACCTGCGAACCCGATTCGATGCCGGCATCAATCAGCGACATGAACACTATGGCCTTCTCCTCCATGTCGACCGGTCGCCCCAGGACCACCTCGTGTCCAAGCAGCGTCGCAACGAGACCGTCACCGTCGGTACGCACGACGATCTGGCTCGCCAACTCGGGAGACAATGCAGCGGAGAAGCGGATGGCTCCGATAATGAGGGGGTTCGTGATGTGATATCCAGCCGAGACCGGTCCGGTGTCGATGTCGATCCGGGGGGACCCCATGAGCGGGTCACCAACGCTCAGGACGGCACCGTCATCAGCAACCGCTACCCAGCGGTCAGCGGCCAAAACGGACGCGTACGGCGTGTATTCGACGACAGATACGGCGATACTCCCTGGCCAGTTCACAACGACGTTCACGTCTTTGACCCATGGATCGGCTGCGATAGCGGCCTCGATAGCCGACGCGTCGACGTTGATGGTCGGGGTCCCTTGCCCCATTGCCAGATCAGCAATCGCACCCTGTGGGTTCGAGAATTCGGATCCCGAGACTTCTACCGAGCGGATTGAAAGCACGGGGCTCCGTACGAGCCAAATCGCGCCAACGCCGAGAGTCAACAAGACAATGACGATCAGGATTCGTTTGAGGTGGCTGCGCGCGCGATCCTCGCTCACGCTCTTCCGGCGTTCCGCAAGTTTCGGTTCCATCACAGTCATCAGGCACGATTCTCGTAGAAAGCTCCCAGGAATTTGACCTCAGGCTCGAGGAGGATCCCGGTTCGCTCGTGGACAGTTCGCTGGATCTTATGGACGAATGCCCAAATGTCCGTGGCATTGGCTTCTGGTTCGGCGACCATGAAGTTGGCATGAATATCGGATACACGGACCGGTCCAACCGCGAGTCCCTTCAGACCGAGGGAGTCGATGATCTCACCGGCGGCACGATCGGTGGGATTCTTGAACACGCTTCCTGCATTGAGCGTTCCCCCAGGCTGGTGCTCTTTGCGCCATCTTGTGATCTCACGCAACTCGGCCATCAAGGTTGCCCGATCGCCCTCCTCCGTCGAGAACGAAGCCTGGACAACAATGTCAGAATCCGCAAGATTCGATGAGCGATAGCCGAGACCGAGGTCTTCCGATGATCGGTTCGTGAGCTCACCTGTCGCTGCATCAACTACCACGGCCGACGCCAGGACAGCAGCTGTGTCCGACCCGTGGCCACCGGCGTTCATCCTTACCCCCCCGCCGACGGACCCCGGGATGCCAACGTAGAACCCGAGCCCCGTCCGTCCAGCCTCGGCTGCAGACCGCGCAAGCTTGGGAAGAGGCAGCCCTCCTCCGGCCACGACGATTCCATCGGTGCGGATTTCGAGCGAGGAAAAGCCGTGGCCGAGCCGCAGGACCAATCCATCGATTCCATCGTCGGATACCACGACATTCGACCCTCGTCCAAGAATGACCATCGGCATGTCGGAGGGTTTTGCTTCGAGGATCGAACGCAGATCCTCCAGGTCCTTTGGTTCAGCAAACCATTTCGCTTCTCCTCCGACCTTGTAGGTCGTGAGAGGCGCGAGCAGGACGCCGGAGCGAACCGCATCGTGGTCAATGGTCGAGCTACGGTTCGTCATTCGTGCCCACCAAGAATCGACACGATGTCGATTGCTGCTGTGTTGACGTCCCCGGCACCGAGCAGGAGAATGGTATCGCCAGGCTTGGCAACCGAGACCACTCGCTCTGCCACATCTGCGACTCTCGGGACGTAGGAGGCTCGCCCACCCGCTGCTTCCACTGCCTCGGCGACAATCCGACCCGAAACGCCGATGATTGGCGGTTCGCCTGCGGGGTACACGTCGGTCACAAACACCCTGTCTGCGGCGGCAAGTGGGCGCCCAAAGAGCGGTGCAAGATCTGCAGTCCTCGTGTAGCGATGTGGCTGGAACACTGCAATGACAGCTCCGTCGGTACCTTGTCGTGCTGCCGCAATGGTGGCATCCACTTCCGTTGGATGATGTGCGTAGTCATCAACAACCGTGATATCGCTGACACGCGCGGTTACCTCGTAGCGCCGCCTGACCCCTCTGAAGTCGGACAATGCCGCGGCACCGGCCTCGGGGTCGACACCGAGCAGGTCGAGCAACACGATCACGCCGGTTGCGTTCAGTGCGAGGTGTGCACCCGGCTTGGGCAGCGTGACCGAAAGAGTTCGATCAGACGACGAGACGGTAAACCGCGATGATCCATCGGCATGAGAGAGATCCGAAACAACCCAGTCCGCGGCATTGTCAAAGCCATAGGTTGTGAGATCGACCCTTTGAGCCAGTCGGCGGATACCGGGGTCGTCAATACAGCCGACCCGTGGACCTGACACGCCCCCTACGACCTGGCTGAATGCATCCTCGAGCCCAGCAAGAGTTCCGTAGTAGTCGAGGTGGTCCGCTTCAATGTTTGTGACAAGGACCGAATCGAGGACAAGATGCCGAAATGTCCCAAATGCTTCATCAGCTTCGAGCACGAAGCGTGATGGATCTCCAAGATGTGCTCCCGTATTGAGCCCGATCATGTGGCCTCCGACCAGGAAGGTCGGATCAAGACCCACCCCTCGCATGGCGGTCACCATCAGCGCCGTCGATGTTGTCTTACCATGTGTCCCCGCGATGCCCGTCGTTGGTATTTGTGACGTCAACGCGTTGAGGAGTGTGGGCCTGCGCCATATCTTTGCACCCGCAAGCCGCGCCTCGGACACCTCTGGATCCGATTCTGGGACGGCGGAGGACGCAACGACAAGGGCAATATCGTGCATCAGGGAAGGTTTGTGGCCGACCCATGTCTCGACACCCACATCATCGAGCCCCTGCAGCATGTGTCCGGGCTTGAGGTCGGAGCCTGACACGGTGTGGCCGCGCTGACTCAGGAGCTTGGCAAGTCCCGACATGCCAGCACCACCGGCGCCCACGATATGAATTCGGTTGGGGATGGCGACTTCAACCACCGGCCACCTCCATGACGCGTTTGGCGACCTCGGTCGCGGCATGTCGGTATCCCACTCGTCCTGCATTGACCGACATCGCCGCACGGCGGGGTCGGTCGGCCATGAGCGAGAATGCGGCATCAACGATGGAGGCCGGGTCTTCCTGATCCATCATCACTGCACCACCGCTGGCAACGAGAGCCGCCGCATTTCGTTCCTGATAGCCGTTACCTGCCGATAGGGGGACGACAATCGCTGGCGTAGCCGTTTCCTCTAGCTCAGCGACCGTGAGCGCACCCGATCGGGAGATAACCAGGTCGCTCGCCGCATAGAAATGAACCATGTCGTCTTCGAAGGGAACAACCGTCCAGTCGGCGATCGACGCGGCTTGGCGAGTGAGCTCCTCACCGTGAGACGGGCCACATAGATGGAGCACGTGAAACGGACGGTCAGGTGTTCGAGCAATGGTCCGTGCGATGTCGTTGAGTTTCGATGCACCAAGGCTTCCCCCAACGATGCCAAGCACCGCGGTGCCGGGGCCGATACCGTACCGATGGCGGGCTGCATCACCATCGCGCGATCGATCGAATCCGTCGAATGACGCCCGCAGCGGATTGCCAACAACAATGCCGTCTTTGAGCTTCTCCTTCGCCTCCTCGGAAGCAATCAGTACAAGGTCGGCTCGTCTGGCAATCATCCGATTCGCCATACCGGGTACTGCGTTCGCCTCGTGAACGACGAGTGGAATGGATTTGTGCCGTGCCGCCTGAGCAGCTGGTCCCGATATGTAGCCACCAAATACCAGCATCACGTCAAGGCTGAGCATGTCGATGACCGTCTCGATCACCTTCGTTGCTTTCCGTACCTTGAGAGCGAGCTTCAGATTGTCGGTGGAGACTGAGCGCCTGAATCCGTGGATGTCAAGTTCGACGAATCGATATCCCGCTTCAGGAATCGTGGTTGCCTCCATCCGGTTCCCACCAAAGAACACAACATCATCCATGTCAACACCCATCGTGACGAGTGCCTGTGCCACGGCAAGCGCGGGGTAGACGTGGCCGCCTGATCCGGCGGCGGCGATACCGACCCGCATCAGACCCTCACCGCCTCCGCGGTTGCGACGCGTGGTGTTCTGGCGATGTTGACCAGGACGCCGATCGCTGCGAGGTTCACCAACATCGCATTTCCCCCGCTCGAGATGAACGGAAGGGGAACACCCGTGATGGGAAGCACCGCAACAACTCCACCGATATTGACAAGTGCTTGGATCGTGAACCACGACACGATCCCGATTGCGAACAGTCTTCCGAACATATCAGGTGCCCGGTACGCGATAGACACACCGACAACAGCAAGAAGCGCGAACAGTGTGATCACGATTGCCGCTCCCGCGAACCCGGTCTCCTCTCCGATGATCGCAAAAATAAAGTCAGTGTGAGCGTTCGGTAGCCACGACCATCGCGCCCGCGATTGGCCAAGGCCGACCCCGAAGAATCCGCCGGTCCCGAGCGCAACCATGGACTGCACGGCTTGGAGTCCGGTGTTTTGGGCATCAGCGAACGGCTTGAGGAAGCCAAGGAGTCGGTCCTTGCGGTAATCCGCGGACATCGCCATCACTGTCATCGCCATCACCCCGAGGGTCCCGAGGCCAAATACGAAGCGCAGGGGTACGGTCGAGGCGAAAAGCATCACAAATGCTGGACCGACAATCAAAAGAACGTTTCCGAAGTCGGGCTGGGCGAGAAGCAGGAATGTCACGATGCCGAGGATCGTGCCGACGGGTAACAGCACATGCCGCAGCTCGCGCAGCAGTGGCCCTTTCTTCGTCAGCACGGTCGCGAGGAGGGCAAGCGTCGTGAACTTGGCAAACTCGGCGACCTGCAACGTGACAGGTCCCATCTCGATCCATCGGGTTGCGCCTCCGCGACGCGACCCGACCACGAGGGTCACGATCAATCCAATGATCGTCGCGACAAACAGTGGCAGGGAGTACTTCTGCCAGACTCGATAGGGCACCAGAGCGGTGACGACCATGGCCGCTAGACCAAATCCCACCCACAGCACCTGCTTGGTGAACAGTTCGAATTGGTCCGAGTTGGCCTTGATCGAGACGACTGACGACGCACTCAACATCGCTCCGAGCCCAATTGTCAGCAGCATGGCAACGATGACAAGCAGAAACACGGACCGGCGACCACCGGCAGAGCGGACTGACGCCCGCGTCCGCGGATGCAGGCGATCAGATGAGCGTTCTGCGAGCTTGGTCACGGTGCCTCATCCCCTTTCATCGCCATCACGATCTCGGAGAAGACCCTGCCACGGTCAGCGTAGGAGGTGAACTCATCAAAACTGGTGCATCCCGGGGACAGCAGTACAACGTCGCCAGCCTTGGCATCACGGGCTGAGGCGTGTATCGCTTCTCGCATTGTTTGATACACCGTTGCCGGAACCGTTGCGCCCGCCGCGATCTCGGGGCCGGATTCTCCAAATGCATACAAGCCCCGCAGCGATCCCACCTTCCCGATCGGGGCAAGGTCGAGTCCCTTGTTGCGACCTCCAGCGAGCAGCAATACGGATTCGAATGCGCTCGCAGCAGCCATTGTGGCATGCGGGTTCGTCGCCTTCGAATCGTTGACCCACGAAACGCCACCGATCGTTGCAACGAGTCTCCTGCGGTGATCCGCTGGCCCGAAAGACTCGATCGCACGCTTGATGCCCTCATGGGTCGCCCCTGCTACGCCGGCAACGGTCGCCGCGACAACGATATCGAGCCGGAATGACGCGTCAGACATCGAAGAGGAAAACGCGGCACCGTCTATGAAAACGTCTCCATCTCTTACTCCGTTGCCCCTCCTTGGCAAACGGACCCCTGAGCACGGCACCGCGTTTGCCTGGCTGTCGGCAACGAGTCCAACGACGACATCATCATCGGCATTGAATGCGATAACGCCTTCCGGGTCCATGAACGAGAACACCCGCGACTTGGTCGCGGCGTAGGCCGCGAACGATCCATGCCAATCGAGATGATCCGGAGCCACGTTGAGCAACGCTGCTGCGATCGGCTTTGGGCGCATCCAGTGCAGTTGGAACGAGGACAATTCGACAACGAGCACCTGATGGCTTGTTCCCACAAGATCAGATATGGGGGTCCCAATATTGCCAGCAGAAACGGCATCGACTCCCGATGCCACAAGCATGTCGGTCGCGAGTTCGGTAGTCGTTGACTTGCCGTTCGTACCGGTAATTGCAATGTATGGCGTGTCGAGTTGGTCGAGGGCGAAGCCTGCCTCGGTGACGACGGTGATGCCGAGCGTCGCCGCTGCGGTCAGCGGCTCTGAGTTTGGTCTGAATCCGGGGCTTGTCACGACGAGGTCGACCCCATCGAGTAGATGGTCATCCCAGCGTCCGCGGGCAAGCGAAGACCGCTGAAGACCGGGGGGCTGCACGTCGAAAGGCACCGATGCGTCGAGGTTCTCGTCGTAGAACGCGACGTCGTGGCCAAGTCTTGTGGCAAGACGTCCGGCTGCCACTCCGCTCACTCCTACGCCGAGAATGAGCGTGGTCATTGCGTGATCGAGCCGGGACCCTGGACCCAGTCGGCATAGAAGATGCCAACTCCGATCGCGGCCATGATCGCCGACAGGATCCAGAATCGAACTATGACGGTTGTCTCTGGCCAGCCCTTCAACTCAAAGTGATGGTGGATCGGGGTCATGCGGAATATGCGTTTTCCGAAGCCACGGAACGAGACAACCTGCATGATGACCGAGACGGTTTCCATCACGTACAGTCCGCCCAGGATGATCAGCAGCAGCTGAGTGTTCGTGAGCAGCGCAAATGCTGCGATGCCACCGCCGATGGCGTGTGACCCCGTGTCGCCCATGATGATTTGGGCTGGCGCGGCATTCCACCACAGGAACGCGAGAACTCCTCCGAGTGCGGCTGCGGCCAGAACCGCAAGATCCAGCGCGCCGTCGATTCCGTAGAACAGGTTCTCCCGAGACTGCCAGTACATGATCAACACATAGGCACCGAATACGAGGGCGCTCGAGCCTGCGACCAAGCCGTCAAGTCCGTCCGTGAGATTCACCGCATTCGCCGTTGCTGTGAGCATGAACAGGACGAGGCCAAAGAACAGGAATGGTCCAAGGTCGATACCAAGCGGGCGAACGAACGACAGCTCCGTGCTTACGCCAGCGGCGTTTGCCCCCCACGCAAATCCAGCAGCGATAATCAACTGGCCGAGGAATTTCCATCGCTTCGAGAGACCCTGGTTCCCCTTGCGTGCATACTTGGTGAAGTCGTCGAAAAAACCGATGATCCCCATCCCAACAATCGCAAGGATGGCAAGGATCGCCTTGTCGTCGAGTGGTGATACCTCAAATCCGAAACCTTCGGTGAAACTGAACAGTTTGTAGTGGGAGACGAGGTAGCCGGCCACGATTCCGAAGACGATGACAACTCCCCCCATCGTCGGCACACCTTGCTTGTGCATGTGGCCTTCGAGATCGGCCTGAATGAACTGGCCAATGTTGCGCCGCCGGAGTATCCGGATCGCAAGGGGTGTCAGGAAGATCACAAGGATGAAGGCGATCGTCGAGGACATGAGGAGCGAGATCATGGTGCTGCGTTCTTCATCGTGCTGCGTCCTTGATGAGCTTGAGGGCCAGTTGCTCCAACCCTGCCGACCGTGACGCTTTCACCAACACAACGTCACCTGGCTGCAACGTGTCGGCAAGGGTATCGACAGCATCGGAAACATCGGTGGCATTCGAGATGAGCTCCGGAGCACCGAGAGCGTACCCATGGTCGACCCCTACCACGATGACTTGGGAGAAACCGAGTTCTGCTGCCAACGCTCCCATCTTGGAATGCTCGGACTCACAAGCGGATCCGAGTTCGGCCATCGGTCCCAGGACAGCTACCGATCTTCCCTCCATCCCGGCAACGGTCCTCAGCGCTGCAGCGACAGACCGCGGATTCGCGTTGTATGCATCATTGACGACCGTAAAACGTCCAGGGTGAACGTCCATTCGCCACGGCGATCCTGCCGCCTTTGCCATCGACTCGACAAATGATTCGATATTGAGACCAAGCGCGACGGCCGCACCAACTGCGGCCGCGGCGTTTTCTGCTTGATGTCGACCAGACATCGAAAGGGTTGCCACAACGTGTTGACCAGCAACGTCAACAGCGACCTTTGGGCGACCCATCGCGTCCGACTCGACAACGGCAACCATCACATCAGCATCCGGGGCGGATCCGAAGGTGATTGTCTGAACACCGTCGTCGCGGCGGAGTCGTGGTTCGTCAGCCGGTACCACAGCGACTCCATCGTCTGTCAACAACTCGACGAGCTCATACTTGGCATCTGCGAGACCATCCTTGGATCCGAATGTCTCAAGATGCACAACACCAAGATTCGTCACGATGCTCACGTCGGGGTTGATGCAGCGAGCCAGCCATTGAATATGGCCAGCTCCCCGTGATCCGACCTCGATGATGAGCACGGAGGCATTTGGCGGTGTGCCAAGAACGGTGAGAGGCACACCGACTTCGTTGTTGTACGAACGCGGAGAGGCCCAGGCGTCGACGATTCCGGCGGCAAGCAAGTCCTTCGTCGATGTCTTTCCTGTAGATCCCGTGATTGCCACAACCGGGATCGACAACTCGCGCCTCCGTTTCGCAGCGAGGTCAACAAGTGCCTCCGCAACATCCGAAACTTCGATTCGTGGGGTTGCGTCGCTTCGTCCGGGCTCGGAAACTGTGGCCGATGCTCCTGAGGCGAGAGCAGGGACAATGAAGTCGTGGCCATCAAACCGTTCACCAACGACTGGCACGAAAAGATCGCCACGCGTCACCGACCGACTATCGGTTGTCACCCCAGTGACTAGGACGGATCCGTCCCCGATCACGGTGCCTCCAATGGCTTGTGCTGCCGAGTCGACGGTCCATGTGAAGTTGCTCATGAGGTACGACCCAGATCGTGGAGCACCGCCGCCGCGACCGCAGTGTCTGAGAGTGGGATGATGGTTCCCTTGACCTCTTGCCCTTGCTCGTGTCCTCGTCCAAGGATGAGCACGATGTCGCCAGGTTCGGCAGCGACAATGGCGTGCCTGATTGCATCGGTACGATCGAGAACAACCTCGACCGCCGCCCCGCGTACCGAACGAGCCCCCTGTGCAACAGCTGATGCAATTGTCGCCGGATCTTCGGAGCGGGGGTTGTCCGTGGTCACGATTGTCAGATCCGCGTACGTGGCAGCACTCGATCCCATACGACCACGCTTCTCATGGTCTCGATCTCCTCCGGCACCGAGCACCGCAGTCACACTTCCGTCAGTCATACCTCGTGCAGCCTTCACGACGGTTTCAACCGCAGCTGGGGTATGGGCGTAGTCAACAATGACTGATACATCGGCGCGAGCATCGACGAGTTGCATACGACCAGGGATCGGTGAGAGCGAACCAAGGCCCTCGGCGATCACGCTGGCCTGAATGGACATGCGCCGACAAATGGCAAAAGCGACGGCAGCGTTCTCGACGTTGAAGGACCCTGCGAGGGGAAGGGCAATACGCGTGCGTACCGCACCTTCCACCATGTCGAATTCAGATCCGGTATCGGACTGGTGCACGATCACGGCATTCATGTCGGCACTACCTTCGCCCCCTACTGTTGTCATTGGTATGTCGAGTTCAGCAGCAATGCGACGCCCTGCATCATCCGAGATGTTGATGACTGCATGGGTGGAGCGCTCTGGCTCGAACAGCTTGCGTTTGGCTGCAAAGTAGGACTCCATATCGCCATGGAAGTCGAGGTGGTCCTGCGACAGATTCGTGAACGCCGCGATGTCAAAGCAGATGGCATCGGCCCTGTGGAGTTCCATCGCATGGGATGACACCTCCATGATCACCGTGTCAACACCACGTGAACGCATGGCACCAAGCAGGCGCTGCAAGTCGGTGGACTCGGGTGTTGTTCGCTCGAGCGCGACCGGCTCCCCACCTATGCGCGCACCGAGCGTTCCAACGACACCGACCGGCTGCCCAGCTGCCGACAGGACCGCCTCACACATGGCGCTGACGGTGGTCTTCCCATTGGTACCGGTGACGCCAACCATGGTGAGAGCGTCCGCCGGTCTCCCATGGACATTTGCAGCAAGATGCGCCATAGCGGCGCGCGAATTCGACACAACGATCTGGGGAATCTCAACCGCCACCCTGCGAGTCACCAGCACTGCCGGACTGCCAGCGCGAACGGCTTCGACAACAAAATTGTGGCCATCCATGGTCAGCCCCTCGACCGCAGCGAAGATGACACCGGGACCTGCGCGCCGAGAATCGTGGGTGACATCGTCAACTCGGACATCGGCTGCGTCAACACTGACAAGTCCTGGGATGCCCGAGACCAGTGAGGCGAGGGAGCGTTCCTCGGTCACGTCAGTCCCGATCCGGGGCAACACCAAGCTGATGCAGGGCGTTTTGAGCGACCTCCGCAAACACTGGAGCCGCCGAGGCCCCACCGAGCCTCAGACTGGTTCCGTCGGCAAGCTGACCATGTGGCGTGTCAAGCACGATCGCCACAACAACCCTCGGGTCGTTGAGGGGTGCCATCCCGATGAATGAGGCATAGGTATCTTTCGAATAGACGCCACGCTCAACGTCGAATTTGTAGCTCGTACCGGTCTTACCGCCAGCGGTGTAGTCGGTCAGAGCGGCTCGCTTTCCCGTCCCTTCCTCGATGACTTGCCCGAGCATCAAGCGCACCGTCCTGGCTGTCTCAGGCGACAGGACAAAGTGCGTACGAGGAGACGTTGTGATTCGTGTTCCGTCGGATTGGATGATTTCATCGACGAGATATGGCTCAGTCCAGATACCGTTGTTCGCGATTGATGCATACACGGCAGCCATTTGGAGAGCGGTCGTGTTCACGGCATAGCCGATGGCGATCGATGTTCCTGACGTTGCGGTCCACTGCGATGTCGGCGGCAGCGCTCCGTCGTTTTCGCCTTCGATATCGAGCCCGGCCCTGCGGCCGAGCCCGAACTTCGTGAGATAGTCGTAGTGCCGATCCTTCCCGAGCATCTGCTCGATGTGAATCGTGCCGATATTTGACGACTTGGCGACCACGTCGGCGACGGGCATTTGGGGTGGGTTGTAGCCGTCATCTGAGTAGGTGAAATTCCCAATGTCGATCGAATGAGGCGTATCGATCATGGTGTGTGCCGACACGATCCCCTCTTCGAGAGCCGCAGCAATCGTTACGACCTTGAGCGTTGAGCCTGGTTCATACACATCAGCCACTGCCCGGTTCCGTAGTACCTCAGGACTCGCCACGGAACGATCATTGAGATCGAAGTCTGGGGCACTAGCCATGGCGAGGATGGCTCCCGTATCGGGGTCGAGGACTACCACCGCTCCGCTGAGGCTCCCCGTCGTCTGCATCGCCCTGCGCAATGCCTGCTCGGATGCGAATTGGATCTCGCGGTCGATGGTGGTGACGATGTCAGAACCAGCGACGGCAGGCTCCACGATGACCTGGCCCTGCGGGATGACCCTGCCCGACGGGTCCCGTTCCACGATGAGGCGACCAGGGTCTCCTTCGAGTTCCGAATTGAATGTGAGTTCAAGTCCCTCGATGCCGGCATTCGTATCGTATGCGGTCAATCCGATCACCTGCGCTGCAACCGATCCGGCCGGATACACACGCAGGGGCTGCTTCCGGTAGAACACACCAGTCAGACGATCCTTTTTGTCTACACCTACGTTGTATTCAGCAACTGCCGATTCAATTGCTTCCTTGTGAGCCGTGTCGACCCGCATGGCGATCTCTGCATAGCGCGATTCCTTCGCCTGGCCTTCGGAGAGATCAACAACCAGCTCCTCAAAAGTGTCGTCAGCAAAGGGAGCGAGCACGGTTGCAGCCACAACAGTGTCATCGATCA
Organism: uncultured Acidimicrobiia bacterium; assembly: GCA_963714375.1. GTDB lineage: Bacteria > Actinomycetota > Acidimicrobiia > Spongiisociales > UBA5794 > UBA5794. The sequence goes on along the minus strand of CAVQOG010000005.1, from coordinate 79,544 downwards.
TCATCGGGTCAACCACAACGTTCCATCCGTCGATCGTCAATGCAAGCTCAACGCCATCCCGGTCGTAGATGGTTCCGCGAGGAGCTGCAACCGTCTGCTCACTGATCCGCTGATCGAAGCCGACCGTCGCCAGAGCAAGAGCCTGGTTTCCCTGCAAATCGAACAGACGGAATCCGATACCGCCCCACACAAGCACAAATACGATCCCGACTACCAGCAACCGGAGATCTCCCGGCTTCCAGATCTTCCTTGGGTTTGCGCGTCTGGCGGCGCTCACAGCGTCACCCAACACACGGCGAAGCCACCACCGATGTGGTCTGCCTTCGGGCCGTCAGCGCTCGGCCGGTTCGTGTGCATTTCTTGTTTCCTTCAGTTGGGTCGTGGGGCTGTGGTGACGTGCTAGTGCACTATGGCTGTTCTCCCTCAAGGGCTTGGACTGGTGCCTCAACAATCGGCGGCGCCGTCTCGGCCCGACCAAGCATCAAGCCGTCGACCACGATGGCAACACGTTGATCTGGATAGGTCAGACCCATCTGTCTCGCCTCAAAGTCGATTCGGAGCGGATCTTGCAGCTTCGCAAGCTCAAGCCGAAGGTCGAGTTGTCTGGTTTCTGCCCGTGTGATCTGAGTCTCGACCGTATCGAGCTCAAAGGCCGTCCGGTCGAGGGCGATTCGGAGGAAGATCATCAAGAAGAACACCGCGATGACCACGAGGACGAAGAACGCAAGCGGAAGGAGCCGCGGGCCTCTGCCGACCTCGGCTCGCGCCCGGCGAAGCGCCCGACGCGATGAATAGGGAACGGCTCGAGATGTCATGCCGAGATCCTCTCCGCGACTCGCATGACTGCACTGCGCGCTCTTGGGTTGTTTTCGATTTCCTGTTCGGATGGCTTGATTGCCTTGCGGGTGAGCAATGCGAAGTCGGGTGCAGCACCACAGGCGCAGGTCGGAAGGTCTGGAGGACAGGTACACGCCTCGGAACGCGCCACCAGAGCTCTCTTCACGATGCGATCCTCGAGGGAGTGGTACGCCATCACGACGAGGCGTCCGCCGACTGCGAGCGAGGCGATGCCTGTTGACATGAAGTCGCTGATCGCACTGAGTTCATCGTTGACGGCGATTCGGATGGCCTGGAACGTTCGCCTGGCCGGGTGACCGGCACGGCGCGCGGGGGCCGGGACTGCGTCGGCGATGCAGGATGCGAGATCGGTGGTGTTGTTGAACGGCCGATTCGCGATGATGGCCTTGGCGATCCTCCGAGCGAAGCGCTCCTCGCCGTACACCCTGAGGATGCGGGCGAGTTCGTCCTCGGACTCCGTATTGACGAGGTCAGCCGCAGACCCGTCGGTATCAGGGCCCATACGCATGTCGAGCGGTCCGGGTGAGTGGTAGGAGAAACCTCGGTCCGCGACATCGAGCTGGTGTGACGACACGCCAAGATCGAGCAGGATCCCATCCACAAGCGCTGGGAAGTTCGGATCGTCAAGGACGGCACCGATGTCGCGGTAGTTGGCACCGGTGACGAACAGTCGGTCATCGGTGAATGCGTTGGCGACAGCATCGGGGTCACGGTCGAGGCCAATGATCCTGACGTCGTCGTAGTGATCGAGCAGAGCACGACTATGGCCTCCCCCACCGAATGTGCCGTCGACGATCCAACCGTGAGCGGCTGTTGCCAGCCACGACACCGTCTCGTCGACCATCACCGGGGTGTGGTATTTCCTGTCGCGTGGTGTGGGCTGAACCATGGTCAGCCCCCCGGAGCGCTGGCGCCAAGATGGAAGCGGGCGGAGTAAGGGGCCTCCCAATTGGCATCCGGGGGACTGACCACGAGCCAGCCCACATCGATCGACCTTCGTTTCTGACTGTCATATCCCTTCCTCGGACAAGACCTCCTCGATACCTGCGTAGTACTCGTCCGCCTCCGCGGCGACCGAGTTCCATGTCTCCGTATCCCAGATCTCGACTCGATCCGAGACCCCGACAACTGTGACGTCTTTCCCAAGCCCTGCGTAGATGCGGAGCGGTTCGGGAATCGCACATCGACCCGTCCGGTCGAGCGACTGATCTGATGCCGAAGCGAAGAAGGACCGTGAATAGTTGCGCGCCCGCTTGTCGGTGCGCGGGAGCCGCCTGACCCGTTCGGATTCGCGGTCCCACACATCCATCGGAAAGACATAGAGGCATCGTTCCTGACCCTTGGTCACGACGAGGCCGCGTTCGAGGTCCACGCGAAACTTCGAGGGCATCACAATGCGGCCCTTGTCGTCGAGCGAATGGCTGTATTCGCCGAGAAACATGTCGTGGCATCTCCATCATCCACCGGTCTCCATCCTGTGGTCATCTCCCACAGGCTGCCACTATGCCCCACTCCGCGCCACTTGTCAACACAATCGAGCACACCAGCCCACCAGAAGCCAGAAGTCAGAAAGTTTTGGGCACTCTCACGGGAACAGTCCTCCCTTCCAGGGGGGACAGGCGAGTCTTCGAGCCAGGGGGGCGTGTGAGCCCGCGAACCCCGTCTCCCAGTTTGAGACAAGATGCTGGCGCCACCTACATCGTCAATGCCGACGCAGCACTCACCTCACTGTGTTGCGTCAGCCAGGATTCGGGCGAGCTCCACCGGTTGGGTGACCATCGGCCAATGACCCGAATCAATGTCGGCGAAGGTGACCCGGTGTGCGCTTTTGAGTTCGGGCGCCTCCCCTGCCTCAATCCAGCCTCGAGCTTGGTCCGGTGTGTATTCGGGGCACACGACAAGTACGGGTACGTCGAATCTTCTCTCATCCGATAGATGGACGATGCCTTTCGACACGCCGTCGGGAACGGGGACTGCGCTCGCCGCGAACTCCCGGCGAGCCGCCTCGTCGAGATCGGAACTATCCGGACCTTCGAAGGGCTCCCAGCCCGGAAAACCCATCAAGCCATCGATTGGTTCAAAGAAGTCTGCATAGGTGTCGCCATCCTCTGCAGGGAAGCCACCGATAAGAACGATGCTGTGGAGCCCTGATGGCCGCTGGTCAGCGACCATCCACGCCAGCGTGCACGCAGCAGAGTGACCGACCACCATGGGCCGTTCTGCGCTGTCGACGGCAGCAGTCAGGGTCGACACCTGATCTGCCAATGTGGCGGCATTCGATGCGTCGTCGACTCCCGGTAGGGCGATCGGGATCGGTCGGTGGCCACGATGTTCAAGTTCCGACACAACGTCAGCCCAAACTGACTTCTTCAGCCACAGTCCCGCGACGAGGATGATGTCCATCGGGCAACTGTACACATCGGCATTCTGACCGGGAGCGGGTACCAGGCCCCCACGCATTGATATGATCCTGCGTCGTTTCGGGGAAGGTACATCATGGCAGCGGTGATAGAAGCACGCGGACTCGTCAAGCACTACGGCAAGGTCATAGCGCTCGATGGATTTGACCTCACGGTCGAAAAGGGAACTGTGGTTGGTCTGCTCGGTCCCAACGGTGCAGGAAAGACGACCGTGGTGTCAATCCTCACAACGCTGCTCATTCCCGATGAGGGGACGGCCACCGTTGACGGTCTCGATGTCTTCACGGAAGCACACGAAGTTCGGACCCGAATCGGATTGTCGGGGCAGTATGCGGCCGTCGATGAGTACCTCACGGGCTATGAGAATCTCGACATGATCGGACGGCTGTATCACCTCGGCAAGGCTGCGGCCTCGGCACGCAGCAGGGAGCTCCTCGAGCAATTCGACCTTGTGGAATCCGGTGACCGCCCCGTAAAGACATATTCGGGCGGCATGCGGCGGCGACTCGACCTTGCGGGGGCACTTGTTGCCCGCCCGCCAATCCTGTTCCTTGACGAACCAACCACGGGCCTGGACCCGCGAAGCCGTATCCAACTCTGGGAAGTCATCCGGAACCTGGTCACGCAAGGAACCACCCTTCTCCTTACCACCCAGTATCTCGAAGAAGCAGATCAGCTGGCTGACGACATCATCGTCATCGACCACGGCGGCGAAATCGCGCACGGAACACCGGACGAGCTCAAGACACAGGTCGGGGGCGAGCGGATTGCCATCACCGTGCGTGCCGCGACCGATATCGCGGCTGCCATAGCGTGCCTGCGTCCTCACGCGAACGAAGACGTACACGTCGATGAACGATCAAACTCGCTGAGCGCTCCGATCACCGGTGGCGCCGCCACGTTGACGGCGGTCATCCGATCCTTCGATATCGCAAACATTGGAATCCGCGATGTGGGTATCAGACGACCAACGCTCGACGATGTGTTTCTCGCCCTCACGGGACACATCAGCGAGTATTCGGATTCCGGCGAACATGACGAGAGACTGGGGGCACACTGATGCAAAGGCTCCGAGCTGCATTCGCTGATGGCCACGTCATCGCCAAGCGAAACGTCATCAAGATCATCAGGGTGCCCGAGGTACTGGTGTTCGTGTTGATCTCACCGATCATGTTCGTTCTCCTCTTCGCATTTGTCTTCGGAGGCTCGATCGAGATACCAGGGGGTTCCTACAAGGACTTCCTGATGGGTGGCATTTTCGCCCAGACCGTGATCTTCGGAGCAACGTTCACCGGCGCTGGACTCGCCGAAGACATGCAAAGAGGGATCATCAACCGGTTCCGCTCGCTCCCGATGTCCCAATCGGCTGTGGTGTTCGGGCGAACCGCGAGCGATGTGATCTACAACGTCGCGTCGCTTGTGATCATGGCGCTGACAGGATTCATCGTGGGATGGCGTATCCACAATGGTGCGTTCAGTGCCGCCCTGGCGTTTGCACTCCTTCTCATGTTCGCATATGCGTTCTCGTGGATCATGGCGCTGGTTGGCCTTTCTGTGCCAAGTGTCGAGGTCATCAACAACGCTTCGTTCATGGTCATCTTCCCATTGACGTTCATCGCAAACACATTCGTGCCGTCCGACAATCTGCCAGAGCCGCTCAAGACGTTCGCGGAATGGAATCCGGTGTCGTCCTTGACGCAGGCGGTTCGGGAACTGTTCGGCAACATCCCCGTTGGAACCCCCGAACCAACGGCGTGGCCACTCCAGAACCCTGTGTTCTACACATTCGTGTGGATCGCGATCATCCTGATCGTGTTCGTCCCCCTTGCCGTCCGCAGATACCGTCGAGCAGCCGCCAAGACGTAGACGGACGTCGGACATCGGACATCAGACATCGGACGCCACCATCGGTCGACTGTGAGCTGTGAGCTGTGAGCTGTGAGCTGAAAGCAGCGAGCGAAGCGAGCCCAGAAGCGAGCCCATCCCGATACGCTCTCCACCATGTCTGATCCACACTCCCCCGTAGTCCTCATCGGTGTTGGCGAGATGGGCGGAGTCTTTGCCAGAGCTCTCCTGAAGGCCGGGCACACCGTGGTCCCCGTGACCCGCTCAACGCCAATGGCGGAAGTCGCAACTCGGATCCCTGAACCGAATCTCGTGCTCATCACCGTTGGTGAGGACGACCTTGGCGACGTCCTCTCGTCGCTGCCGACGGCGTGGAATGAACGTGTGGCACTGATCCAAAACGAACTCCTCCCCCGAGATTGGATTCGCCACGGAATCACCGATCCGACGGTCGGGGTGATCTGGTTCGAGAAAAAGAGGGGAACCGACACCAAGGTGATCGTGTCGAGTCCATTCGCAGGCCCAAAGGCACAATTCCTCGTCGACGCTCTCAACGCAGACCTCATCGAAGCACATGTCGTCGGATCCGACGAGATCATCGACGAGCTTGTGTCGAAGAACCTGTACATTCTCGTCGCCAATATTGCGGGACTCGAAACGGGTGGGTCAGTCGGAGATCTGTGGGGCTCACACGAAGACCTTGCACGGAGGGTCGGGGCAGACGTCCTCGCCATTCAGGAGTATCTCGTGGGATCAGAGGTAGACGTGGACGCTGCATACGATTCGATGATCGCTGCCTTCGACGGCGACCCTGCACATGGGACGACCGGTCGTTCGGCGCCTCGGAGACTCCAACGTGCACTCGGCCATGCACACGATGCCGGTATTGAGGTGGCGACGTTGACTGATATTGCGCGAACGCACGGTGTTGATGTCTAGCCTGTTGCGGGAAGACGACGCGTCGGGAGGACACTCATGCATGTATTGGTTGCAACGGACGGATCAATCGACCCTGCAGCGGCCGCTACTTTTGCATCGTCCCTCGCCGGTCCAGATGGCAGGACCACCGTCGGCACAATCGTTCGGGTCCCGCGAACAATGCTCGCGGACCTTCGTGCGAAATTCGGCTCACAGCCGCCTCCAGCGGTCGATACCGACGGCGAGTACGTCGGCACAACAACCGCCGACGGACCTGCCCCCCGGAACTGGCCAGGCGACGATGCCGTTGTTGCCCAATACCTCGGTGACAAGCGAATCGAGCGGTGCCGTCCCATCGTCACAGCGATCAGGGAAGGCGGTGGGACAGCCGAGTCCACAGTTCGCGAGGGCGACGACGTCGCAGACGACCTCATCGAGCTTGCAAAGGAAATCGAAGCCGATGTGATCGTTGTCGGTGCCAGGGGTGGTGGCGCGATCCCTGCCCTCCTTTGGTCAGTCGGATCCAAACTCGTTCGACGCTCCCCGTGCCCCGTCCTGGTGATCCGGTAGGACAGAAGTCAGAAGTCAGAAGTCAGAAGTCAGACATCAGACGTCGGACGCTCAGAGGAATCGTTGCCACCCTTGATCCGCGTGGCCACCCGCTGCAACAAGAACCCAATCGAATCGCCCGGGTGCGGATGGTCTTCGCTGAAGTTGAAGACCCGCCTGGGCAGGCGTCCGACCGCCCTTGCGGGTGTTACATCGGCGACAGGACGCGACGACGTTGTCCCACCGGTGTCGGCCACCCTGCACCTTGGGAACGACATGATCGATGTTCTCGGCGTGCTTTCCGCAGTATTGGCATCGATTTCCGTCACGAATAAAGATTGCTCGACGCGACAGCGGTACTGACCGTCGATACGGAACAGTGACATATCGTCGGAGTCGGACAACGGACGGAACGTTGAGGGACAGGCTTTCGGCGCGCCAGGTACGTTCCGATTCTGATACAACGACGGCACGTTCCCGGAGCAGCAGAACCAGCGCCCTCCGTGCCGGCACGACGGACAGCGGCTCATTCGATGCGTTGAGGACAAGCGTTCTCATGCGGCCGAAATCGTACCATCTCCGCACCCATCGACCCACTGTACGATATCGACCACTCTGCGCTGATAATTGACCACCGTACGCGCACCTGCGATACTGACCGTTGCACGAGGAAGGCATCATGCGCATCGCTGGATACGTACGGCAGACCCCCGGTCTGTCAGACCCAGACACCGCGTTCGCACAAAGTGAGCGCGTACGTCGCTGGGTTCGCGACACAGGAAACGAACTCATTGCAGTCTGCCAGGACCACCACGCGGCTTCGGCTCCATCGGACCGGCCCGGATTCAAGGCGCTCCTCGACATGGTGCGATCTGGCGGGGTCGACGCCGTCGTGATCGCCACGCTTTCAGCGCTTTCGCCAGACAAGGTCTTGCAGGAGATCATGATCACAGATCTTCGGGCAGCCGGCGTTTCCGTGATCGCCACAGGCGACGAGGATCTCATAGCTCTCCGAGACGGTGGAGACGATCACACACGCATCCTCGTGCGTGATGTGGTCGCTCGGCTTGCCGAGTACAACGAAGCATTCGGACTCTCAGGGTCGGACGAGCCCACAGTCGCGGGTTCAGTCGTCTTCGATACACCGTATGACGAAGCCAACGACACCACCGATGTCGTAGTAAGACTGATCACCCCGACCGGCTGAGCTCAGACGTCGGACGTCGGACGTCGGACGGCTGAAAGGTGTGAGCTGTGAGCTGTGAGCGCAGCTCGCCTCACACCAGCATTGCGGACCAGGTTGCTCGGCCGAGGGCGAAGGCCCGACCCGCACCGACTACAGCACTTCCGGTGGTGATCTCACCGTCGTTGTCGAGGACGATCATCACGATATCGGTTCCCTCGATGCGTCGGTCGTCGATATCTATGACGACCGGTGCGGGACGCCCTGGTGCGGCGAGCCTGGCGGTGGCGAGAACCACGGCACGTTCCACGCCTCCCTCGGTTGCGTGAGCCATCTCTGTCTCAAGCTCTCCGTCTGAGGCGACAACTGTGACAACAATGCCGCTCCTGCCCTCCTCCACCGAGACGCGCTCAATTGTCGTGCGACTCGACGTGCCAGGGGACGGCGGCACGGAGGTTTGGGGTTCAGACTCTGGCTCGGACTCCGACAGGTCTTCCTCAGCCATGAGATCGATCACACGCCGTGTCTCCGGCTCGTACCCACTGGCTATATCCTCGTCATCGTCGACAAGTTGATCCTCGTCGGGGGGCACCGACACAAGGGTTGCAACCGGCGCCTTCGACCCTGTTGCCAATTCCGCGACCAGTTCCGAATCGGCGGCCAATTCCGAGACCGATGCCATGGAGTGGTCGGCGTGTGGAGCCGATGCCGGTTCTCCTGGCAGCTGGGTGTCGGTCCCAAACCCGTGGTCTGATAGAACTTGACGGATGGACTCTCCGACCAGCTTCTGGTCGGCATGTTGGGAGACCCGGACTCGAAGTCCGGACGGACTTGATGCATCTCCATCAACTTCGGCGCCTTCGACACCGTTGATGGCGAGTAAGTCCTCGCGCAAAGAACGCGTATTCACGCCGAACTCCCTTTCATCGCCATAGCCCATGCCTTCGTCTCCAACGAAGATACGAAAGGATGTCCTCGGTGGCAAGAGCCATATCCGGCCGTCCAAAAGCAGTAGTCACTCGCCAGCGAACCACGGATTTGTCCGGAAACGGCAGGTAGGGCCATCGTCGCCACCATTCTCGAGTGGCGAACGACAGCAGTGCGCCGATGGCGGTCGGCCAAAGGATCGGCCTGACGACAATGGCTGCGACCGTTCGCATGGACAGCATGGGGTCAACCTAGTGGTCTGTCGTTGATGCGTGGATTTTCGTGTGCGCAAGTTGCTCGACGCGGTATGGTTCCCGTGCTTCAATCCGACGTCCAAGGAGGCAGCGTGCCGCTGACGCCGAGTGATCTTGAATGGTACGGCGAACGATATACCGCGGTCGTCGAGAACATTGAACGTGTCATCCAGGGCAAGCGCTCCACCATCGAGCTTGTTGTCACAAGCTTGGTTTCCGAGGGACACCTGCTCATCGAAGATGTCCCAGGCGTCGGCAAGACGCTTCTGGCGAAGTCGCTTGCTCGATCAATCGACTGCTCGTTTCAGAGAGTTCAGTTCACACCCGACCTTCTCCCTGCCGATGTCACCGGCGTCTCCGTGTGGAATCGCGAAACCAGCTCGTTCAGCTTCCGAGCAGGTCCGGTGTTCGCCAACGTCGTCCTTGGCGACGAGATCAACCGAGCGAGCCCGAAGACTCAGTCCGCGCTGCTTGAAGCGATGGAAGAGCAACAAATCACCGTTGATGGAGAGACACACGTACTGGACTCCCCGTTCATCGTCATCGCAACACAGAACCCCATCGAGCACGAGGGGACATACCCACTTCCCGAAGCACAGCTCGATCGGTTCATGATGCGTGTGGCCATGGGCTACCCCGAGCGCGCCAAGGAGCTCGCGATGCTCCAAACCCACGGTGCGGGATCAACATTCAACGATCTCAAGGCAGTCGTTCACGCTGAGGACGTCGTCAAGATGACATCGATCGCCCGTCAAATACACGTCGCTGATGTGCTTCGCGGATATCTCATCGACCTTGCCGAGGCGACACGCCAGCACCCAGACATACTCTTGGGCGCCTCTCCTCGTGCCACGCTGTTCCTCCAGCGGGCTGCGCGCGCCATCGCCGCTGCCGAGGGGCGGGACTACGCAAATCCTGACGACGTCAAGAAGATCCTTTTCCCAGTACTCAATCACCGACTTGTGGTGCGAGCTGAAGCTCAGATGCGTGGAACCTCGGTTCACGACGTGCTTGAGCATGTGATCTCGTCCGTTCCCGTTCCCGGCTCGCGCCCGGGTTCCTGATGCCGACAACACGGGGCTGGGCTGCGGTTGGGGCCGCAGTCGCTCTCGTCGTGTTGTGGATCACATTTGGAGAGGACCTCCTCCTCGCAATTGCGGTTTTCCTCGTCACCGCCGTCATAGCGGGCGCTCTATACGTTCGACTTGCCGCACCAAGACTCGTCCTGAGGCGGGCTGTGAACCCAAGCGAACTCCACGATGGGGAACGAGCTGTTGTCGACCTGTCACTCCAGTCGCGTCGCAAGGTGTACCGAGTCACGGTTGAAGACGAGGTTCACGGACTTGGGTCGGCAACGTTCATTGCTGATCGGGTTGCCGACGGAGACACTATGGCCGGAAGATACGAAGTGTTGTGCAGACCGCGAGGCGTATACCGCGTCGGGCCTTCGCACGTCACGATCGGAGATCCGCTCGGCTTCACGGCATCGACATCCGTGTTTGGGGCGGAGAATCGGATTGTGGTGTACCCCCGAGTAGAGGATTTTGAAGGAGTTCCAACGGGCCGCGGCCAAGATCCGACAATCAATACGTCGCGCGCAAGCTTCTGGCACACCGGAGGAGAGGATTTCTATACGTTGCGCGAGTACCACCAGGGCGACGACTTACGGAAGGTGCATTGGCCTTCGTCAGCCAAGCGCGACGAACTCATGATCAAGCAGCTCGAGATGCCGTGGCAATCACGTGCATTTATCGTGCTTGATCCCCGTACCGAACCACACACCACAACCGAGAGTTTTGAGCAAGCGGTGCGGGGCGCGGCTTCGGCACTCAAGCACCTCTTCGCAAGTGGCTACACCCCAACCATCTGGATGGGAACCGGAAACGGCACAATGGTTGGCAACGCGGATTCCTATCGCTCTGCCATGGAGGAACTCGCAACGATCAAGCCAAACCGAGACCTCGACCTCGGACATTTGATTGCGAGACTCCGGAGATCAGGGATGGCCGGTGGTGTGCTCGTCATGGTCACAGGGAAGGCAGATACCGCCGACTTGTCGGCCATGCAACTACTCAGTCAGAGTTTCTACCGTACGGTTGTCATGTCGGTTGCTGATCCTGAGAATGAGGCAATACTGGGCTTTGCCAGAGCGGGAGCCCTGGTCGTGCGCACGACGCCGGAAGGAACGTGGTCCGAGTCGTGGCGAAACGCAATGGAGCACCGATGGTCTACCGTCTCAGCTGGATAGCAGGTATTGCAGGGGTCGGTCTGGCGTTCTGGGAGCTCTCTTCCTTGCTGCGCCCATCGTCAACGGGGACGAACTGGCAGATAGCGATCTTGGTCGCTGTGCTGCTGAGTATGGGGATCACATGGACAGCCCTTGCATACCAAGCGCACGTTTGGATCGCCGTCGTCGCCAACGTTGTTGCGTATGGCCTTGTCGTCGGACTTCTTGTGGCACCCGAAACCCTGTGGGCAGTCTTTCCGACAGGTGAAACGATCAGCATCATCCAAACTGAGTTGGCTCGCGCCTTCGAGCTCATTCAGCATGGCGTCGAGCCCGTACGACCGGTACCGGGCCTGGTGGCGATGCTTGCAGGATTGTTCTGGATTCTCGGGTTTCTTCTGGTGGCAGGCCTGCTGAATGGCCGACCGTTCGTAGCGACCATCACTCCGTTGATCATTGCACTCCAATTTGTGATCATCGACCGGAGACCCAAGGGCCTCGCACACACCGCAGTCTTTGTTTCGGTTGTGGCGTTCACGTTGCTCGCGGTCAGGCTGGACGAACGGGATCATGGGACAGGGCGTCTTTCACGAACGAACGCCACATCGCGCCCCAAGAAGGGCCCGTCGATTGGGATCGTGATGCTTGTGGGCACGACTGTGGTTGCGGCATTGGTTGTCGTGTCGACGCTCGGGGATTCGGTGCCGGATGCCGGGGTGGTCGCTTGGAGATCACCCTCTGGCTACTCGGATGAATACTCGGGCTCTCAGACATACAACCTCTACACCGACATCAGGGCAAACCTCATCAGTCAGTCGAACAATCCACTCTTTACGGCGACCATCAGCGGCGACGTCGACCCAACGACGGTGCGGTTCCGCATGGTGACACTCGACCAATTCGATGGTTCGCGGTGGAGAACCGGCCGGATTCAGGCTTTTCCCATCGATGAGGATCCGTGGATCTACGAAGCGCAGGAGTATCGGGGGCCGACGAACGACATCACCGCAGAGATTCGCATCGAGAATCTCTCGATGCCATGGCTCCCGACCCCGGTGACGCCGAATGCGGCGTTCACCAACGACGCGTCGGATCGTCAGGCACTACGGAATCGTCCACTTGACGGTTCTCTCTACCTCCCAGGGGACCTCTCACGGCCCGCCCAGGAGTATGCGGTCACAGCATCGGTGCCCACCTTCACCGGCTCCGATCTCGCTCAGCTCGCCCGCACCGAAGACGGCCTACTGAGTCCACTCTTTGCAGCTGCCGAAGAGGATGGGCACATCATCGTGTCACCACCGGAGGTCCCAGCTGATGTCGAGCTGCCTGACCTTGAGTACTGGACCGACTACCCCGATGATGTCGGAGCACTGGTCGCGGCAGAAGCCCGGGATATCACAAAGAACATGAATACGAACTTCGAGCGAGCGCTTGCCCTCGAGGACTACTTCCGGGATTCGGGTGGGTTCACCTACGACACACAGATCCCCTCGGACTTCACTACCGATTCGATAAGCGACTGGCTCTTCGATGAGACCAACGCATTCGTCCGTCACGGGTATTGCGAGCAATTCGCGCTCACGATGGCCATCATGGCTCGGATCGTCGGCATGCCGTCACGGGTTGTGATTGGCTTCACCCCCGGAAGGCCGATCAACGACGACACCGTTCTCGTTGAGGACCAAAACGCACACTCCTGGGTCGAGATCTGGATCCCCTCCCACGGCTGGATGACGTTCGACCCAACGCCGAGGGCAGACAGCTTCTCACTGCCATCAACAAACGACACGATCGTTGAGCAACTCGGGTTCTCGGCAGCCGACTACGCATCACTCATTCCCGATGGGACAGATATCACCGCAAGCAACGGCCCCGATGGTCCCACGAACCCCGCCATAGATCCACGGGACGAGTTCGAGAGGGTTGAGGTCTTCAATCCCTCGGGTTCCACCGAATTGGCCGGATTCACGATCCCGGACTGGGTACGGCCCGCAGCCATCGCACTTTCGGCCTTCATACTCATCGTTTCCACTGTTCCGCTGGTGAAGTGGGTCAGACGCAGGCGAAAGATGCGGCGTCTGGCAAGGGGTGACATCACGGCCGCGTGGGAAGACATCACCGATCGCCTTACCGACCTCGGCGAGAGCGTGGATCCCGCTGCAACGCCGTACGAAACGGCAGAGTCGTTCGATCAAGCATTCGTGCCGCTCGCCCACTCATACGGCGACGCCGTGTATGGCGAAAAGGCTGCGACATCCGCTGTGATCGAACGAGCGACGGCTGCCCACCACCAGGCCGGCACTCATCTTCGAGAGAACTACTCCCGCACAAGACGCACGATGGCGATGTACCGGCCGACAAGACTGCAGGCCCGCCTGCGTCGTCTGTTCCGCAGGGGCTGAAAGCTGAAAGCTGTGAGCTGAAAGCCGCGAGCGAAGCGAGCTCTCTATCCGCTTTCCGCCTCTGAGATCACGTCGTCTTGCACAACGGTGAGCATTTCGCGGAAACTCGCACGATCCAATTCGAACTTGGTGACATCGTCTTCGACACCAAGGGCGATCTCGTCAATCTTGACGAAGAACGCGAGCTGCCCCTGGCGGAGCGCATCAAGGAGTTCGGCGTCGTCGTGGGCAACTGCAAAGATCGATTGCCCATCCGTGACAAGTTTGACTTCGGCGAGGTGATCGTCCATGTTGCCGGTTCGTCGCAAATAGTCCCACGCCCGGCGGACACGTTGGATCGAAAGACCGTTGTCGAGCAGGCTCTTGACCACTCGGAGTCCGACCAGATCGCGAAAACTGTAGATGCGGCGACGACCGGGACGACCGTCTGTTGTCTGTACCGAGGGTTTGACCAAACCGACCTTGTCCCAGTATCGAAGCTGGTGTGGCGTGCACGCCGTTAGCTCGCACGCCTGTGCGGCGGTAAATCCCTCCAAGACCCTCTCCCTTATCTATCTCAATCACGGGCGTAATGAGGCTGCCCGCTCCGTCCAAACCCCCACACCTCGGAGGGAGGCGCGGGTTGGCCATCTTACTCGTCCCTACGCCACTTGCGCCTGAACTGTCCCACCCAAGCATCGACGGTGCCCTGACCCGTCTGAAGGGACCTTGTCGACCGAACCGTCAGGGCCATCCACCCTGCAGATCCGACCATGATGAGGAAGCCGATTCCTGCGATGATCCACGATGCGGTGAATGATGAGAACATCAATACGGCACCAGCGAGAAAGGCGACAACAGCGAGGCGCATCCGCCATCTCGTTGCGTCACCCCTGACGGCCTTTGCGACCATCTCAGCAAGCTTGGGATCCTCTTCGTAGAGCTGCCGCTCAATCTCGTCGAGAATCTTCTGCTCGTGTTCGTTCAGTGGCATATCTTGTTCCGTCGCTCGAATCGACTTCCCTACGACCAGTATACATTCCCCCGCAGTGAGCGCCTGCAGCGATTCTGACCCGATAACGTCTCGAAACAGGCATGGGGTTCCCACATGGAGCAAGCGCAACGTACCCTGCAGCGATGGACGCCATGAACACACTGCTCGCTGTTCGCCATGGTGAGGTCGCGAATCCGAACCATGTCGTATACGGGAATCTCCCCGGATTCGATCTGGGACCGAGAGGCGTTCTCGAGGCACATGCCGCGGCCGAGTACATTTCCGGGCTCGATGTCGACGTCGTCGTGGCCTCACCCCTGACTCGAGCGGTGACCACGGCAACGGCGATCGCTGAACGCATCGGAGTCAAGCTCGCCATCGAATCGGACTTCACGGAATGGAACCTCAATCCCGCATGGAACGGCGTGGGATGGGACGATCTGCCCGACGTTTTTCCTGGCCAGCTTGCTGCCTATCTCGCGACTCCTGACAGATTGGACTATGCACACGAATCGCTCGACGATCTCGCAATTCGGATGCGCCGCGGGGCGCTCCGGAGTATTCCCAGGGCTGGATCGAGAGTCGTCATCGTGTCCCATCAGGATCCCATCTCCTCACTCATCCTGTCCCTTACCGGTCAACCGCTTTCCGGACTGCTGGATACTCCCCCACCCCACTGTTCGGTGACACGGATAGTCGGGTCTGCGACATCAGGATGGACCGTACAAGACCGATGGAAGCCGGACATCGGTTGAGCTTGGCCGATCGAGGACTGGCAACATCACTACAATCTGTCCAGTCCTCGGCTCGGGGACGCCTTCATCAGAATGGATTCGAGCGCAGTGCGTCGCCTTTCACTCGTATTCGCATCGCTTGCGGCCGCCACGGTCGTGACTGGGTTGACGGCATTCGCAGTCGAGCCTGCACAGTTCTCAGCGAGCTCCTCCGCACTCATATCGCTCGGACTCCTGCTGTGCACGGTCACAGCAGTGACTGGTTTCCTTCTCGTGCGTGCTCCGTGGGGGCGCTGGGGTCTGTGCGGAGTCACAGCTACAGCGATGGTTCTTGCAACAACCAACCAGACCATCGTGGTATTCGGCATCATGGCGCTTGGGGCAGTCGCCATCGTTGGGCTTGCGGGTCCCTGGGTCCGCTTCTGGGTTCGTCAACAGCCTGTCCCTGACGGCCCGAACACTGTTGCGGTCTCGTTGGTTTTTGTTGCGCCAGTCGCTCCGCTCATCGTTGGTCTTGCCGCATACGATGAATCCCACTTGCTGCATTGGTTGGCAGCGGCAGTGGCGGTCGGGTCTTCGTTCCTCTACGCCCGCGGACTTCCGGGAGGACTCTGGCTTCTCCGACTCGCGACTCCCGTAAGCGGAATCGCCGCATTCATGGTTTGTCCGCTGCCCTCAGCATTGTTGGTTGGGATCGGTTCGGTCACTGTCGCGGTACTCGCTTGGCTTCCGGCTGCCGCCGCCGTCACGGCCACGTCGACACCTCCCCTCCCTGCTCCAAGACAACCACGCAAGGTTCATTCCGATGCTGACGAGTGACAAGCTGTCCATTGCGACCAGCGCAGCATTCGGTGCGATCGCAGGATTTCTCATCTTCGATGTGCAAGGCGCCGTCGTCGGGGCTGTGATCGGTGGATTGTTTGCCTTCGGCGCTGCCAAGGCCCGCGTTCGTCCCATGGTTGCAACGACTACCTTCGTCGGGGCAGCTGCGGGGGCATTGATCGGCTCTTCGGTCGTCGAAACGATCTGTCTCCCCGATTCCTGCGTTGGCCTTGAGGTCGGCGGTGCGATAGTCGTTGGGGTGGCGTCACTCATTGGAGTCGGTCTGGTGGCCGCCCTCGTCACCCGATCATTCGATGAGTATGAAGAGAGCGTCGCCACCGGAGAAGAACCCCCAACCCCCGGCTGCGAAGTCCCCGAATCAGAAAGCTGAAAGCTCCCACTTCTGAGATCGGTCATCGGTCATCGGTCATCTGACGTCTGACGTCTGACTTCTGACTTCAGACCTTTCCGAACAGCAAGCTCACATTGTGGCCGCCAAATCCGAATGAGTTCGTCATGGCCGTCGCAATGTCGGCCTTTCGAGCCTTGTTCGGGACATAGTCGAGGTCGCAGTCCGGGTCCGGAGTCGTGTAGTTGATCGTTGGAGGCACTATCCCGTCGCGAATTGCAAGCAGGCAGGCGACCGATTCGATGGCACCCGCCGCTCCGAGGAGGTGGCCCGTCATTGACTTGGTGGATGACACCGGAATCGTGTAAGCAGATTCCCCAAAGGCGAGCTTGATCGCAGCGGTCTCGGTCTTGTCGTTGGCATCGGTCGACGTTCCATGGGCGTTGATGTAATCGAGCTCACCTGGCTCCATGCCAGCATCGGCAAGTGCGCTCTGCATGGCCCTTGCTGCGCCCGCCCCACCAGGCCGAGGGAGGGTGATGTGGTAGCCGTCTGCGGACATGCCGTAGCCAAGAAGCTCACCGTACATTGTGGCTCCCCTCGCGACCGCGTGCTCGTATTCCTCCATGATGAGCACGGCGGCGCCTTCTCCCATGACGAAGCCGTCGCGATCGGCGTCGAAGGGCCGGGACGCACCCTTTGGATCATCGTTGTTCGTACTCAAGGCTCTCGCCTGGGCAAAACCGCCCATTGCGAAACGAGTGATGCTTGCCTCCGCCCCACCGGCAACCATCACATCGGCGGCGCCTCGCTGAATCATCACCGCGGCATCCCCTATCGCGTTGGCTGACGCTGCGCACGCTGTCACCGTTGTGCTGTTGGGTCCGTACAGGTGGAAGTCGATGGACGCCACCCCGCCAGCCATGTTGGAGATAATCTTTGCGATTCCGAGCGGAGACATGCGACTCGGTCCCCGTTCGAACATCACCTGCATCTGCTCTTCCATGGTATGGATACCGCCGATACCGGTTCCGGCAACCACCCCAGCTCGAAGTGCTGCAGGATCGTCCTCTTCGTATGAAAGCCCAGCGTCGTTGAGCGCCTGCTGGGTGGCAACCCAGAACAGTTGTGAGCTCCGGTCAAGGCGGCGCGCGTCCTTGCGCGTCATGAATGCCTCAATATCGAAGTCCTTGAGCTCAGCACCGATATGGGTCGCGATATCGGAGGTGTCAATGTTCTCGATTGTCGAGATTCCACTCTCGCCGGCGAGAATGTTCGACCAGAAGGTATCGACGTCTGCCCCGAGCGACGTGATGGTTCCGAGACCGGTAACGACGACTCGCCGTTGCATCATGATGGTTCCTTAGGCGTTGAGCTTCTTTTCGACCAGGTCAACGGCCTCGCCAACCGTTACGAGGGATTCCGCCTCCTCATCGGGAATCTGCACGCCAAAGTTGTCCTCGAGTGCCATGAGCAGCTCAACAACCCCAAGCGAATCGACCTCAAGGTCTTCCTCGAAAGTTGCGCTCATTGTGATCTTGTTCTCATCGAGACCAAGTTCCTCGACGAGGAGCTCCTTCATCTTCGATTCGATGTCGTTTCTGTCCATGGCTTTCGCCCTCCTGCTGGTTCAGAGTGCCAGACCGCCGTCAACGACGATCGTCTGGCCTGTGATGTATGACGCTCCGTCGGAGGCAAGATAGCCAACTACGGACGCGACTTCCTCGGGCGACCCGAGCCGACCGAGGGAGATCTGGTGAGAGGCTGCCTCGGTGACCTCGTCCCCGAGCGCGTCTGTCATGTCTGTTGCAATGAATCCGGGGGCAACAGCGTTTACGGTGATGCCGCGTGACCCGACCTCCTTTGCCGTTGACTTGGTGAACCCGATGATGCCAGCCTTTGACGCCGCGTAGTTCGCCTGACCAGGGTTTCCCGAAATGCCAGACACGGACGAGACACTGATGATGCGACCACCTTTTGCCCTGATCATGCCTCGCAGAGCGGCCTTCGTGCACAGGTACACCGACCGTAGGTTTGTGGCGATGACCCGATCCCATTGCTCAACACCCATGCGCAGCAGCAGGCCATCGTCGGTGATTCCGGCATTGTTGACCAATACGGTCACCGGACCGAGTTCATCGGAAACCGTGGCGAACATCGCATGGACTTCATCCTCGTCGCCGACATCAGCTCTGATCGCGATGGCCCGTCCACCGTTGGCAACGATTTGTGCAACGACCTCCTCGGCCTTGGTGGAACTCGATGCATAGTTGACACCGACGGCGAAGCCATCCGCAGCGAGTCGAAGGGCAATGGCACGACCAATACCGCGCGAGGCGCCCGTGACGAGTGCAACATTGCTCACGATTGGAAGACCCGGTGACGTGAACGCATGATCTCAAGGCCGGTCATGTCGGACTCAGGAAGCTCGTCATCGATCGTGTTGATCGGGGTGACCCGGTCTCCCCACTTGATGGCCGCCCCACCCCATGTGAACCCGGCACCGAACGCAACAAGGATCAACCTACCGCCCGGCCCGACGCGTCCCTCATCAAGAGCCTCGGACAACGCGATCGGAATCGTCGCTGCAGACGTATTCCCATACTTGTGGATGTTGATGTAGACCTTGTCTTCGTCGGCATGGATTCGCCGACGGACGGCATCAATGATCCGAAGGTTTGCCTGGTGTGGCACAACCAAGTCGATCTCCTCAGCCGTCCAGCCAGCCCTCTCGATCGCTTCGACCGTGCATTCCCCCATCTTGACAACGGCGTTCTTGAATACTTCGGCACCATCCATGATGACTGCCAGCTGAGCGTCCGATCCGATGAACTCGGTCCCCAAGCCTGTCGCCGTCAGCGCAGGTGCTCCGCTGCCGTCCGCTCCAAGCGTCAGGGACATCACGCCGACTGGATCGTCCGTCGCCTCTACGATGACCGCTCCAGCGCCGTCACCGAAGAGCACGGCTGTTTCGCGCACGTCGAGATTGAGATAGCTTGTGATGCGTTCCGAACCAATGACGAGCACGGTCTTTGCGGTCTCCGTCGCAATGAGCCCATGGGCCATGGACAGGCCGTAGATGAATCCTGTGCAACCGGCGTTGATGTCTGAAGCAGCCGCGTTCACAGCACCCAGTTTGATCTGGACGTAGCATGCCGTCGACGGGATCTGTCGGTCAGGGGTGCACGTTGCGACGACCACGTAGTCAAGGTCGGTAGCGTCACGTCCAGCCGCAGCAAGTGCTCGCCTCGCGGCAAGAGTCGCCATGTCCGAGTTCTGGACATGCGACACATGGCGCTCCTTGATGCCAGAGCGCGTGGTGATCCACTCATCAGTCGTGTCGACAACCGTTGCAAGCTCGGCGTTCGTCACAAATGGTTGCGGAACACATCTGCCCCAACCGGTGATCGTCGCGTTCTTCATCGGATCCCTTCCCTGACAGCACGACTCATTGTACGGACAGCTCCTCGGCCACCGCGCGCGCTTCTTCGATTGTCGAGACAACCTTCACATCCGACCCATGCACGGTTCGCTTTGCGAGTCCTGCCGTGACATCTCCCGGACCGACATGCACGAAGGTCTCAATCCCCGCGTCAGCGAGATTGAGGAGAGTCTGGTGAAACCGGACCGGAGCGGTGAGCTGATCCGAAAGCGTCTGTTTGGCATCGGCCGTAGCTTGTGCCGTTGCGTTTGCATACACGTCGAATCGAGGCGGTGCGAACTCGGTCGACCACAATGCCTCATCAAGCGCATGGGCGGCATCGGCCATGAACGGTGAATGAAACCCGCCAGCAACGTCAAGGGCGATCGCTCGCCGCACGCCAAGATCACGGGCATTCTCCACCAGCCATGCAATATCGTCCGAACCACCCGCCACCACGACCTGCCCTGGTGCGTTGAGGTTGGCGACATAGAGTGCTCCTCCATCGGCCCTCCGTCCCGCAGCAACAGACTCAGCTGTCTCAGGGTCTACACCAAGGAGCGCAGCCATGCCAGACGATTGGGAACCAGCGCATGCCGCCATCGCTTCCCCCCGCTTTGCGACGAGTGCAAGACCATCAAGGTACGACACCGCCCCTGCAGCGGCGAGTGCCGTGTATTCACCGAGCGAATGACCTGCCGCTGCACTCGGAGGCATCGACACCATTGATACGAATTCGTCATAGAGGGCATAAGAGGTCGCGTACAGAGCTGGTTGAGCGTGTTGGGTCTCGGTCAGAAGCTCTTGTGGGCCGCTTTCGATCAGATCGTCAAGATCCCAACCGAGGATTTCGTTGGCAGCTTCTCCGAGCAGATCCGTGCGAGTTGCCCGAACGTCCGAACCCATGCCAACAACTTGACTTCCCTGACCGGGAAAGAGCACGGCATAGTTCATCTTCGTCATCCCATCCAGTCTGGCACAGCTATCTGACCGAGAGCGACAGACCTCCGACAACCCTCACGGATTCTCGAACCCCTCTGCTATTGGGGTGAGTCGCTTGCCAAGTAGCGGCGGATACTACGCATAGCCTGCCCGATCCGCATCGCGTTCTCGACAAGTGCGAACCGCACATGCGTATCACCTGACGGACCGAATCCGATACCGGGGCTCACCGCAACAGCCGCTTTGTCCAGCAGATCAAGGGCGAACGCGAGGCTCCCCATGTGGGCATGACTGTCCGGGATCTTCGCCCACACAAACATCGTTGCATTCGGAGCATCCACGATCCATCCGGCGTTTGCCAGGCCCTCGATCAGGGTGTCTCTTCTGATCTTGTATTCGTCCACGACTTCACCGATGTAGGCGTCGTGTTCATTGAGGGCAATGATCGATGCGATCTGGATCGGCTGGAACGTCCCGTAGTCCAGATACGACTTGAGCTGGCCAAGCGCTCCAATCATTTCGCTGTTTCCGACCACGAATCCGACACGCCAACCAGCCATCGAATGGGACTTGGAGAGGGTATAGAGCTCAACAGCCACCTCCTTTGCACCGTCCACTTGGAGCAGGGACGGCGGTTGGTAGCCGTCAAAGGCGATGTCGGCATACGCAAAGTCGTGGACCAGGGCTACGTCGTTGCGATGGGCGAAATCGACGAGTCGTTTGAAGAAGTCGAGATCGACGGAGACCGTTGTCGGGTTGTGCGGAAACGACGTGACAATGACTCGCGGCTTCGGCCATGACGTACGAAATGCCGCGGTGAGTCGCTCGAAAAAGTCAGTGTCTGTGCTGAGGTGGACTCGGCGCACTTCGGCGCCGGCAAGCACGGGGGCATAGATGTGGATCGGGTAGGACGGTTCGGGAACCAAGGCAACGTCACCGGGTTGCACGAGGGTCCACATGAGGTGAGACAGACCTTCTTTTGCACCGATCGTGTTGATGACCTCCGTGTCAGGATCAAGTTGAACGCCGTACGCGCGTAGGTAGCGGGCAGCAACGGCCTTGCGCAGGTTCGGGATGCCACGCGACGCTGAGTACCTATGGTTCTTGGATTGTCGTGCCGCTTCGACGAGCTTGTCCACGACACCGCTTGGCGAGGGGATGTCAGGGTTTCCAAATCCGAGATCGATAACGTCAACACCGGCCCGGCGTGCTTCGAGCTTGCGCTGGTTGACCTCGGCGAAGACATACGGGGGGAGGTTGTCGATGCGTCTGAAGTCCATGGCCAGACGATAGATCATTCACGTACTGATCCGACAGACGGATCCCTCTAGCGTCTCTACCGAGGGAGAAACCGGCTCACACCATCGGGAAGAATCGCCGCTCCCCATGCAAAGAGGGACCGAACCATGTCGAGGGCATCGATTGTCCCATCCCAGTGTTCCATCACGATCGCCTCGTCGGCGCCACGCATCAGGTGATCAATGGCAAGCGAAACCAGGATGACATCGTCGAGTCGTCCGATACCCACGAGAAAGTCCGGGATCACGTCGATCGGTGAAACGACGTACCCAGCCACAGCACCGACAAGGATCTTGCGACGAATCGGGACCCGGGGATCCCGCATCAGCCTGGCAAACAGCTTGGTCACGTTTGGCAGAACGAGGGCGACCTCACCTGCGATCTCTCCCCACGAGCGCGGCGGCACGGGCAAGCTTGAGTCGACAGGCCCGGGTTCGATGCCGGGTTCTTCAACGGACATGAGCCATCTCCGCTGCAGCCATCGCCGCACCGACTGCTCCGGCAGAGGGGCCGAGGGATGCGACCTGGATCGTTGGTGGCACCCTCAAGTTGCCGCCGTGGATCGAATCAACAACCACTCGTCGTGCCGGCCCGACGATTGACTCCCCCACGGAACCGAGACCTCCCCCAACAACCACGATTTCGGGATCAAAGATGGAAATGAGGTCAGACAGTCCACTGCCAAAGGCGCGTCCGACTTCTGTCACGAGGGCTCGAGCTGTCTCCTCCCCAGCATCTGCCGCTGCGACAATCGTCTCTCCTGTGACGTCATTTCCGTCCAGACTTCCAGCAAGAGAACCGTCAGGGTTCGCTGCTATAACTTCCCGTGCCAAGCGGGCAAGAGCCGGACCCGACGCGCGGGTCTCCCAACAGCCCCGCTTGCCACAGTCACAAAGCAGACCACCTTCCGAGACCCGGACGTGTCCCCATTCGCCCGCAAACGACTCACCGCGATAAACGGAACCATCGACCACGATCGCTCCTCCGATGCCGGTACCGAGTGTTACGAGCAGACCGTTGCGGTAGCCAACTCCCGCCCCCGTCGTGAACTCCGCGAGGGCTGCGACGTTGGCGTCATTGTCAACGACGATTGGGACGTTGTATCGAGATGCGAGCAACGATCGAATCGGGACCTCCGTGCCTGGCACGTGCGGTCCCCACACAAGAACGCCGTCGGCAACGCGAACCAGCCCAGCAATACCAACACCGATGGCTTCGATCGGACGTTCTGCCATCTCGTCGATCGCCGCGATCAAGGCATCAACCGTCGTTGTGGATCGATCGAGAACCGATCGCCGCTCGGCAACGACGCTGCCATCCTCCATAGCGACCGCGAGAGCCTTTGTCCCGCCAATGTCAACACCAACGACTGCCATCTTTTCCTTCCCTCACCGTCTCCGACATCCGACCTCTGACTGCAAGGAGCTTTCAGCTTTCAGCTTTCTGCTTTCAGCCAGAGACCCGACTCCCTTTTCCGTATCCGCTTTCCGTAATCGGTCATCGGTCATCTGACTCAATCAACCGGAATGTGCTGTGCTCCCGTGCCGCCTTCTTGGTCCCCATCGGGCGGCCGCACCTTGTCGACGATTCCTTTCGAAATCGCGCTCATGGCCGCGAACACCTCGAACCCTGCCTTGCCAAGATGGATCGCCGCCCTCTTTGCACCGGTGATGAGGGGGTCGGGGCCCGACGGTGTGTCAGTTACTTCGTCTGTCATTCTTTCTCCAGTGTGAACACGACACTCAGGCGGCCGTCATCGAGTTTGGCGCTCTTGACGGTTCGGCGCTTCAGTGAATCCGGTAGTACAAGACTTCGGCGGTAGGGACCGACAGTGAGGAAGAGTTCATCATCGTGACGGAGCACCTCGACGTCACGTTTTTCAGCGAAGGGAACCGTGACAACCAATGCAACATCGCCGTCAGGGGTGTCGACAACACGTAGCGGCTGTGCGTTCGACAGTTTGACGGTGGGGTCGGTATCGCCATAAAGCTCGAAGCCAACCTGACGTAGCCGATCGATTCCGACCATCTCCTCCTCAAAAAGCCGTAGCCTTCGGATATCTGTTCCAGCGAATCCCTCATCGATTGCGTTGAGATGTTCCTCCTGGATCTCGCGCCATCGGTCAAAGTATGGGTCCTGGATCGTATCGGGAAGGACACGGTTCACGATCGCAGAGTCGACGCCGTAGCCGAAGAGACCGAGGTAGGTATAGGTCCTTCTGGCCTCGGCGATCACCATCTTTTCAGGATTCATGACCAACCGCGCGGACGTAACGTCGGGATCCGAGAGAATCTCCTTGATCCCGTCAAGACGTGTGTAGAACGATGCAACGGCATCAAACACGGCGTCGTCTGCAACCGGCATTCCCGTCACCTTTGACAAGACAGGCCGAACCACCCGAGCCACCCGCCTCGATGCTGGGAACAACTTGTCCATGTACCACGACATGACCTCGGGAAGGCTGAGGAGCCGCAGCGTTTCGGCCGTCGGTGCACAGTCGACGATGACTGCGTCGTATTCCCCGGACCTGGCGTGCTCGCGAACTGTTGCGAGACTGAACAGCTCATCCATGCCGGGAAACACTGTGAGTTCTTCGGCCTCGATGCCGTGGAGGCCGGACCAATCAAACAGATCGGTGAGATGATCGCGAACTGCTCCCCACGACTCCTCGAGCCTCATTTGACTATCGATCTGTTGGGCATCGAGGTTCTCAACAACCGTCGTAGGGGAATCACCGAGCGACACATCGAACGCGTCGGCAAGTGAATGAGCCGGATCGGTCGACATCACGAGAGTGCGATGGCCACGATCGGCAGCCGTGACCGCGGTCGCGGCCGACACTGTTGTCTTTCCAACGCCTCCCTTGCCCGTGACAAGAATGATGCGCATCAAGCGCTCTCTTCTGCTCGCTTCTTGAGCCCACGCAGTGCCGTGCTGATGATCTGTTTTTCGGCCTGCCGACGCAGGAATCCGGGAACGGAGAAAGCTGGGTCAACCTTGAGGGCATAGACGACCTCGGTCCCACCGCCTTCAAGCTCATTGAATTCGTAGCGTCCGACAAGCGATGTGATGTCCTGGTTCGGTATCGCCGACCATGCAAAGCCGTTGTCATAGTCATAGTCGTACTGGAGGGTGTACGAGATCTCCTTGATCATCGCATCGACGACGAATTCCACATCCGCTGGTCTGCCATGGTCGTCTTCGGAGACGATCGAAACGGATTTGACACCATCAACCCATTCGGGATACGCCTCAAGGTCAATAGCGACTTCGAATACATGTTGCGGTTCAGCCGAAACCTCGACTCGCTGCACGGTTCCCTCGACGGCCATTGCTTCTCCTTCACCGTTCGGTCAGTGGCGAAGCGTAGCGGTCAGACGACACAGCTGACCGAGGCGTACCGAGCCTCATAGCGATACACATCATCGTCGTTCGGGTAGTCACGCCTGAAGGCGGCTATCCCCTTTTCGAGCTCGTCTTCGGGAACGAGTTGGAGCGTGCTGACGAATCGTCCACGGACTCCCTGGATCCACGACCCAGCGGTCCGTTCGACTGGTTCAACCTCAGTTGCGACAGACACGGATCGACACGACCCTGCGAGCAACGTTGCAAGATCCTTTGGATCCGGGAAACGTGCAACATCGACTTCCACAACGGTCGGGAACCAGCGTCCGAGTGACGTTCTCTCGATCTCGGACGGGGCGAAGGTCCAGATCTCAATTCGTCCACCGTCGCGCACACAGCGCGCCGCCTCAGGAAGTGTCAGGCCCCAATCGCCGTAATGCACAGACATATGGAAATACGCAAGACCGAACGAACTGTCGGCAAAGGGGAGGTTCTCTGCATCTCCGCGCACTACACCAACATGAGGCTTGGCACCTGCTTGCACCGTCATACCTTCTGAGGCATCGACCACGACTGCATTCCGACCAGCGGCTGCCCATACCGTGGCGTGCGCTCCCGTGCCCCCGCCGATATCGAGCAACGGATCGAGCGATGCTCGTGCGGCGTTCAGCGCTCGCCGCGTCGCCGCATCGGAGATCGGGCGGAATCGATATCCACGTGCTAGTGCGTCGAGATCGATCTCACGGATAGGTGACACTGCGACCCGTCGCCCTGAAATAGCCGACATTGCGACACACGGTGTTTCCGACTCGCCACGTCAGCGCCGTCGGCTGATGCACATCTCCAAAGAAGTGCATGACTGGTTGATACTCATTGAGATAGTCCAACACCGGCTGCGATGCCTTCGGTCTGCCGCCGACGACGTCGTGTGACAGGACATCGACTGCCGGGGGAACATGTGTGCACAGGATGTCAACCGGACCAAGTATCGCCAGCTTCTTTGCCATGTCCTGATCGGAAACCTCGCCTTGCGATCCGATGAGGGGCACACCGCCTCCTGCAAACCCGACAGCGTGTCCGTCGATCTCAACAACTCCTGCGTCTATGAAGGTTGCTGTTGGTGGAAGCGAGTCCTTCAGCATCGAGACGCGGTCGACGTTGCCGAACGTGACGTAGGCGGTGTACCGCTCGAGCGCGCTTGCAACATCTGCGTATTCCGCCTGCATTCGTGCCGTGACCTCGATCCGAATCTCACTCCCGCGTTCAGCAGTGCGCTGTGTCCACAAGTCTGATGCCTCGTCAAACAATCCTGCTGCTCGAAGTGCAACGAGTTCCTTCACCACGTCGACTCCAATGACATCGGGAACAATTCCCTCATTGGTGCGATAGTCGACGAGGTTCACAAGGTCGCCAAGAACCAGAACGGTCGATCCCTCGGGTGCAACCCTGGCGAGGGCACCATGGGCCCCGTGGACGTCCGCAACAACGTGGAACGTCATTGCCCGGTTGGTGGAACGACCCATCGCGCAACGGCGATGAGAGCGAGACCGCCGACGACGGCAGCAGCGAAGCTCATGGCTTCGGGAGCCGTCGTGTATAGCACCGAGATACCGGCCATACCGAACCCGATCAGTCCAGCCACAAGGGAGCGTCCAGTAACACCCCATCGACGTTCAGGATCGACCCGATCCCAGCCTTCGACACCGGAAGCGATGGCCGTCAGAACCAGCCAGACGAGCATGAGAGCGATCCCGATCAACAGGATGATTCCGTAGAAGGCTGTCATGGGTGTGTGTCCTCAATCGCTTCAGGGTTGTGTCGCGAGCACCAGAGTAGACAGGGTTGACTCCGCTCCCGGAAGACAATATTCATTGCTTCAAGTCATTGTGCCAGCGCGGCGTCGATCTCTTCGCGGACATCTGGATCTTGTTCATCACCGGAAGCCGCGACGAGCGCCGCGTAGGATCTCTCAGAATTGCTCCGCCCAAGTGCCCACGCCGCGTGTATCCGGAGCATGGGGTCGGGATGTCCGAGATATCCGCACAGCAACGCTAGATCATGCTCGGATGCGCCATTACCTGCTGCAACCAACGAATTCCTTCGCACGAACCGCATGTTCCGCTTCGGGACATACCAATGGCCGGCAACACTCTCAAGCTCGTCATCCGACATCCTGAGGACAGAAGCCGGCTGGAGTCGGCCGCCGCCAAATGACAATGGTGCAAGAACCGGATCTCCGGGAGGGCAGGCAACCAGACAATCGTCGCAGCCATAGATTCGGCTCCCGACGGCCTCTCTGAGGTCAATAGGGATGCTTCCCGGCCGTTGGAGGACAGCGGCGAGGCACCTCGATGCGTCGAGCACACCTGGTGCGATGATTGCGCCGGTCGGGCAGGCCGGGAGGCACGCTGTGCAGGTTCCGCACGTTCGCACCATCGGTTCCCCCGGTTCAAGAACTGCGTCGGTCACCACGGACCCGATGAGGAACCACGGTCCGTGACCCGGAGTCAGAGCCATCGTGCTCTTGCCGTTCCACGCGATACCCGCCCTGATCGCAACGACACGATCAACGAGCCGATCGTCATCGAATACCTGCTCAGCGTGGTGTCCTTGATCGGCGAGAACACGTTCAACGAGTGCGAGCGTTTCTCTGACTCTCACATAACGGTCCCCATCTGCAAACCGAGCAACCGACCGATGCACATCCTCACCATCGCCGTCCGCAAGGTACGGGATGGCTGCAACGACGATGGATTGACCCCAGGGAAATGATGCGGAGGGATCGGTCGAAGCCTCCGGTGCCGCATAGGTGAAACCAAGCCCACCGTTGAGACCTGCCGACACCCGATCCTCGATGGTCTTGGCAATCTCGGGAAACGGTGCACAGTCAGTGATCCCAACACGGACATCATCAGCGACGACGGCTTGGAAATCGGCGAGCGTGACCATTGCCGGGAGACTACGGCAGCAGACAGCAGACAGCAGACAGCGGACGTCAGACGTCAGAAATCTGTCGTACCTGCTCGATAGCGTGTCCACACGACAGGAGGTACAGATGATCATTGATTGTGAAACATGCGACATGCGGCACACGCGAACGTGCGACGACTGCATCGTCACCGCGTTGGTTGGAGATCATGGGATTCTCGATCTTGCGGACGACGAGCGATCAGCTATCGAAGAGATGAGCAAGATCGGTCTTGTCTCCGAGATCAGGTTCCGCGACGTTCAGCTAAAAGCTGAAGGCTGAAAGCCGCAGGGCGTCCAGCTGTAAGCCGAAAGCTGTGAGCTGTAAGCTCCTACCCCATGAACCTCGGACTCAATCTTGGACTCTTCGGAACTGCCGTCGCTGACAACTTTGCTCTGATCGAACACATCGAAGCGCTCGGCTATGACAGTGTGTGGACAGCCGAGGCGTACGGATCAGATGCCGCGACGCCCCTTGCTTTCATCGCTGCACGCACAAAACGGATCAAGCTCGGGACTGCCGTGCTCCAGATACCGGCGCGGACCCCAGCGATGACCGCAATGACCGCCATGACGATCGACCATCTCTCGGACGGCCGGTTCCTCCTCGGACTCGGCGTTTCGGGACCCCAAGTGGTGGAGGGATGGCACGGTCGCCCATATGGAAAGCCACTCGGTGTCACCCGCGAGTATGTCGAAATCATCCGCAAGATGCTTGCACGGACCGAACCCGTCACATACGACGGCGAGTTCTATCAGCTTCCGTTCACCGGAGAGGGAGCATCGGGTCTTGGAAAACCGATCAAAATCATGTCCAAGCCCAAGAACCCAGATCTACCCATTTACATCGCTGCGATCGGACCCAAGAACGTCGAGTTGACTGCAGAAATTGCCGACGGCTGGCTCCCCGTGTTCTTTTCTCCCGAACGTTCCGGAGAGGTGTACCAGCCTCGCCTGATCAGTGGATTCACGAAAGCCGGGGATCCGAACAAGGCAACCCGATTCGAGATTGCACCAACAGTGTCAGCCCTTGTGACGAACGATCTCGAGTCTGGCCGAATGCAGATGAAGCCAGCACTGGCTCTCTACATCGGTGGGATGGGTGCCAAAGGACGGAACTTCTACAACGATCTCGCCAAGCGGTATGGCTATGGCGAGGCTGCCGAAAAGATCCAGGACCTCTACCTCGATGGCAAGAAGATGGAGGCAACCATGGCGGTTCCCGATGCCCTCGTCGATGAGGTGTGCCTCGTTGGACCACGCGATCGGATCAAGGATCGTCTCGAGGTATGGCGGGATGCAGGTGTCACAACCATGATCGTCGGAACCGGCGACATCACCACAAGTCGCACAATCGCAGAGCTCAACGCGTCGGCGTGAGCCACCCGTTTTCTGACAGTTGAGTGGCGGCTCTCGCCTTCGGCGCCGCACTGGGAACTGACAAGCGGAAGGTGCAGCCCTCCGACGGCATGTAGCTCAACGATCCGCCCATCAACTCAGCCAAGCGTTTCGAGAGTGTGAGCCCGAGTCCGACTGACCCGGGAACGACCTGGGATGAAGCGGACCGTCCATACGGCTCAAAAATCATTTCGAGATCATGTTCGGGGATCCCCGGTCCATCATCTGAGACATCGAGGTATGTGAGTCCAGCGCCCGACCCGAAGGTCACTCGTACCTGTTTGCCGCCGTAGCGCATGGCGTTCGTGAGAAGGTTCCTGATGACCTGGCGTACTCGCACCGGATCCGCGAACGCCGGCGAGGGCGTGTCATCGACGGCAAGATCGACACTCTCGGGCACTGCAAGCAAGGAAGCCACGCTCGCCGCGAGCAGCGAAAGATCCGTGCGTTGAGGAAACACGGCAACCGCTCCATCTCCAGATCGTGCAGCGATCAAAAGGTCTTCGACAAGGTCTGCCATTTCGCGGCTCTCGGCAGCGATCACACCGATGAGCTGGTCCCTCTCGACGCTGTCAATTTCAACGTCGTTCTCACGGAGTGTTTCAGCCAGGCCGACGACCGCAGTCAACGGCGTACGAAGTTCGTGACTGACGGAGGCAATCAACTGATCCTTGGAAGTGAGTAGCGCTTCGAGCTTGATGCGGCTTTCGGATCGTTCGTAGTACGCACCGAGAATGTCGGCAATCGTCCGCAGAAACGCCCCGTCCCGCTTCGACCATGACCGCGATGCCCGCTTTCGAAGGAAACCGACAGACCCGTACCAGCCACCGGCAACCTCGATCCCGATAATGAGCTCCGCGTTGGTTCCATCCATCGCACGAGCGAGCATCCCCTGGTGGATCGCCTCTTGCACTGCCGGCATGGTGCTGTAAGAAGTTGTTTCATCGATGGGATGCGCCGGCACGAGTCCCGGCTGCACCCAACTCGCTGTCACCCGAGCCGACGGATAGTCATCGGGGGCATGCACGGTTTGCGTGATGTACACCTCGTCAACACGTGCGGCAATGCCGATCGACTCAAGCGCGCCATCAACACCCACACCTCGCTCCCCAAGCAGGGAGGTCGACGCCTTTGCGAGTGCCTCCTCGTATCGGAGGCGTCCATCGAGTGAACCAATCAACGAATCACGTACCCGCAGATCTTCGACCCGCTGCCAGAAGGCCGCTGTCAGGTCGGCGAGTGTGCGCATCAACATGAGTTCGTCGTGTTTCCAATGACGATCCGACTCGGCATCTGCGATTCCGATCACTCCGACCCAGGTGCTGTTGACTACGATCGGAACATTGACCTCGCTGCGAGCACCTCCTTCACCGGATCGATCGAAACTGGTCCCGGATGCCTCAGCGACACGGAACAAGAAGGGCGCACCGCCTTCAAGATGTGAACGCGCCCCTGGCATCGAGCGCCACGGCGTTCTGGCGTCGCGAGTGAACGTGGGATGAATGGTGTCCGAGGTTGTCACGCTTTCCACGACCACTGCTGTCAGACCTTCAGCGGCGTCCTCGACATTCTGTTCGACAAAGGCAATCGGTGCGCCGATTGCTTCACGGATTGCCTCAAGGGCGAAAGCAAGGGCCCTTGCATCGTCCTCAGCCACGAGAGCCCTTGACGCAACCGCAACAGCGTTGGACATCTTGACTCGCCTTTCCTCCCGCAACGCCCGCTGTCTGATTGAAGTAACAAATCTCCTGACAATCTCGATGGTTGCGACGCCGAACACGATGACTGCCATTGCTCCTGCCGCGATGGTCCTCTCGATTGGAGGCTCAGCCATGTCGAGCAAGACCGGCACGGATGTCGCGAACACGCCCATCGCCAAGGCGTACAGCCCAACCGGCCATGCGCCTGACGACCTTCCAAGGACCGCGACGAGAACCACGAAGTAGGCAGTCACCATGGAGACACCGATGGGTGGAACCCCCGCCAGCACGCAGACGACTCCAGCAATGGTGATATCGAAGACAAGCGTGAGCGCCGCACCCCTGCGATGGGTTTTGATCGCAAGGTGGGCATCAACGGCGACGAGAGCGGTCACAATCGCAATCCCAAACATCATCGGCCACACCAACACAAGGCTGACGACAAGTGCAATCGTGGCCGAGAACGTCGCCACGGCGCGGCGCAACGAATGCCATTGCATCAGTACGGAAGCACGGGTGGCTTCTCGGTGGACAACGCTGTTCAGCTGAGGTCTATGAAGAGTGGTTGCCAAGAGTGGCCTTCGGTTGCTCCCAATCTCTATCGGTCCGCAACGTTCAATCGTTGAGGTGTTCGCTCCAATCAATCAGCGCTGTTGTGTACACAACGACACAGTTCTCCCGTGCCACCCTCAGCTGAAGCTCTCGATCGTTCGTAACGACCACGCATCGGTCATTGGCTGAGCGCACAAGACGAACAATGGCGTCATCGGCCGATGTCTCAGGCTCGAACTCCACGACGACCCCGTGATCGGTTTCGAAGCCGCCCCGGCTTCCCGCTTGCGCCGCGTCGAACACCACCGTCACCGCAGCAGTGGTCGAACGTTTCACCATGCCGGCACGAGCGAGCGCAGCTTCCCTGCCAGCCCTCGACGAAAAGTTGTCAAAGAGCACTGCTCCCGCCACGTTGTAGCCGTCGATCAGAATCCTGTCAGGTTCCTGATCGAGCATCGATACAAGGCCAGCCTTGGTGTCTGGAGCAATCCCCGAGGGCATCCGAAGGGGCAACGCATCGCCACCATCGTGCCCGGTACTGGTCTGCGGACGCCGGTATGGCCGCAGGTTTCGCTCGATCCGGTCCAAGAGTGCGGCGAGCTCGGTGGGGTCGCTCGGCAAACTTGCCACCGATCCCGATTCGGAGGGCGCTTTCACACCAAGAGCCCGCGTCCGTCGTATTTCGCGCGCGGTCATCTTGGAAACCGCCTGCTGAAGCTGTTCGTTGGTCACTTCGAGATCAGCCATCTCACGTTGCAACTGTTCGACCTCGGTAGCGAGGGAGTCGCGCTCGGCGCGTGCGCTGAGTGCTACCTGTTCAAGTCCCGACCGTGATCGTTTGTCCGAATTCGTCTGTGCAATCAGGGCTGCCTTCGCCTCGCGTTTGACATCTTCGAGCCTGACCTTCGCCTCTCGAAGCTTGCGCTCGAGATCTGATACATCGGAGCGGGCAGCCTCCCGTTCAGCAACCACCTCAGCGAGGCGGATCTCCATCGCACTCAGTGAAACCAGCAGGGCAGCCGCAGCCGGATCGGTCAAGAACGTGTCGATAATCTCATTCGGGGACTCCATACCTGCCCAACGCTGTGCTACTGCCGAACGAAACTCGTCATCAGCGATCAGATGATCAATGACCGCACGTTGGTACGGCTTCGGAAGCCGCTTGCCTGTTGCGTTCGCAGCCTTGCGAAGCTTGTTCGGGATCGCATCGGCGTCACGGTCGGCCAACTCGTCACGAACAACGCGAATGAGCGGCTGAAGCACAGCGAGGTCATCGTTCTTCGCCACGTTTGACTCCCATTGTCGAACCCGCTCGGTTCCTCATCTTGACATGCACCGCCACGATGCCATACTCCCAGATCACAACAGCAACACAAGGTGCAGCAGTGCCAACAGCAACACCACTCGTACTTATTCTCATGTAGGCGCATCAGCCAGACCGATGCGCCTTACCCTCCGTGCCACGGAGGGTTTTCTCTTTCCCGGAGCCAACATATGCCAAACCACATCAGCGGAGCAGAGATTCTCCTCAGGAGCCTTGAACTTGAGGGCGTCGATCTGGTATTCGGGATACCGGGCGGAGCGATTCTCCAAGCCTACGACTCGCTGTACGACAGTCCGATCCGACATGTCCTTGTTCGACATGAGCAAGGCGGCGGACACATGGCCTCCGGCTACGCCCACGCGACCGGGCGTGTTGGCGTAACCATCGCCACATCAGGCCCTGGGGCGACCAATCTCGTCACACCACTCGCGGATGCCTACATGGACTCGATCCCCGTTGTGGCGATCACCGCTCAGGTCGCGTCGTCCTCGATCGGACTTGATGCATTCCAGGAGACCCACACGTGGGGCATTGCGATGCCGGTGACCAAACACAATGACCTCGTGACGGAGACAGCCGAGATCGCAGGCGCGGTCCATGAAGCCTTCCACCTCGCCAAGACCGGACGTCCGGGTCCGGTACTCGTTGACATCACGAAGGATGCCTTGGTTGGAACTGCACCGTTTACGGGGAGCAAGAAGATCAATCTGCCTGGCTACAAGCCGTCCGTCAAAGGTCACTCTCGCCAGATCAAGGCCGCAATTGACTTGATCATGGAGTCGGAACGGCCGGTCCTGTACGCAGGTGGCGGAACGATCAGAGCGGGCGCCTCTCGGGAACTAACCCAGTTTGCCGAGTTGATGCGCCTCCCGACGGTGACGACGCTCATGGCGAGGGGTGTGATTCCGGATTCTCACGAGCTCGCTCTCGGGATGCCAGGCATGCATGGGTGCTACACGGCGTCGACAGCGATGCAGAAGTCAGATCTGCTCGTCAACATTGGGGCTCGCTTCGATGATCGGGTGACCGGCAATCCGGATTTCTTTGCCCCGAACGCGCAAGTAATCCACGTCGACGTGGATCCTGCCGAGATCGGCAAGATCCGTGCCGTTGATGTGCCAATCGTTGGTGATGCCAAAGCAGTACTCATCCAATTGACCGAGATGGCAACGAAACGTCTCAACGGACACGAAGCGCCCGCCCGTTCGGCATGGTTCGATACGATCCGGGGTTGGCAGCGCGACTTCCCGCTCACGTTTGATCAGGAAGATGACGGACCCATTCAGCAGCAATACGTGATCCAACAATTGCACAAGGCGACCGGCGGCGACGCAATCGTTGTCGCAGGAGTTGGCCAGCACCAGATGTGGGCATCCCAGTTCTGGGGATTTGAAAAACCAAACACCTGGATCAACTCGGGCGGCCTTGGAACCATGGGCTACGCGGTCCCAGCGTCGATCGGAGCGAAGGCTGGTATGCCTGACGAAACCGTGATCTGCATCGACGGTGACGGATGCTTCCAGATGACGTTTCAGGAACTGATCACGGCCGCAACGGAGAACATCCCTGTCAAAGTCGTCGTGATGAACAACGCCAGTCTCGGCATGGTTCGTCAATGGCAAAAGTTGTTCTTCAACGAACGCTTCTCAGCAACAGACCTGTCGTACGAGAACCCAGATATCGTGATGCTCGCCGAAGCGTTGGGATGTGTCGGGTTACGAGCAGAGACACCTGACGAGGTCATCCCGACCATCGAGAAGGGGCTCGCGGTCACCGATCGTCCCGTCGTGATGGAATTCCGATGCGACCGGGATGCCATGGTCTTTCCGATGATCATGGCCGGGGGCAGCAACGACAACATATTCATGGGTCCTGAGGACATCACATGAGGCGATCCGAATGAGCTCATCTGAGATGCACCACGTCATATCAGTGACAGTCGAAAACAAACCTGGAGTTCTCGCGAGAGTCGCGTCGATGTTTGCGAGGCGGGACTTCAACATTCACTCCCTTTCCGTCGGTCCGACTGAGGATCCGAATCGTTCGCGCATGACGGTCGTGGTCGATGGGCCCGAGATGGAGCAGATCGTCAAGCAGCTCTACAAGCTGGTTCATACGCTCAAGGTCACCGAGCACAAGCCGGGTGAAGCCGTTGAGCGCGAGATCATGTTGCTGCGGGTCAACGCTGATCCCAAGCGCCGTTCCGAGATCCTCGAGGCAGCCAACGTGTTTGAGGCCAAGGCGGTGGATGTTGGGGCGACGACAGTGACATTTGAGGTTGTCGGTGAGCCAGGCAGGCTCGCTGATTTCCACGAGATGATGAAGACGTACGGAATCGCGAGTCTCGTGAAATCTGGCCGGATCGCGCTGGCCAAGGACTCGAAGTCCCTGACAAAGAAACAGAAGCGAACGGCCTAGTGACGGGACACGAGGGAGCTGACTGACGATGGCAAAGATGTACTACGAAGCTGATGCCGACCCTGGCCTCATCACGCGGCGGAAGGTGGCGGTCATCGGGTTCGGCAGCCAGGGCCACGCACACGCGCTCAACCTCAAGGAGTCAGGCGTTGATGTTGTCGTCGGGCTCAGGGAGGGCTCAAAGCGGGTGCGTGCAGCGTCCGATGCTGGTCTAAAGGTCGTTGATCCCGAAACGGCGGCTGAGTGGGCAGACGTCATCATGATGCTCGTACCCGACCAGGTCCAGCCAGAGGTCTACGAGTCAATCATCGCTCCGCGCCTCGACAGCGGCGACGCACTGTTCTTTGCGCACGGTTTTTCGATCCATTTCGGTTTCATCACTCCCCCACCCGATGTCGATGTCGTGATGGTCGCCCCGAAGGGTCCGGGCCACCTTGTGCGGCGACAGTTCGTCGAGGGATCTGGCGTCCCGACGCTGGTCGCCGTCCACCAGAACGCAAGCGGTGACGCACTCGCACTCGGACTTTCCTACGCACACGGAATCGGTGGTACCCGTGGTGGTGTGATCGAAACGACCTTCGCCGAGGAA
The DNA here is from genome assembly GCA_963714375.1 of uncultured Acidimicrobiia bacterium. Taxonomy (GTDB): domain Bacteria; phylum Actinomycetota; class Acidimicrobiia; order Spongiisociales; family UBA5794; genus UBA5794. The sequence continues at coordinate 43,128 of CAVQOG010000005.1, read as the reverse complement.
ACCGAAACCGACCTCTTCGGCGAACAGGTGATTCTCTGTGGTGGCATCGACTCGATGATCCAGGCAGCGTTCGAGACCCTCACTGAGGGCGGATACGACCCCGAGATGGCGTACTTCGAAGTGCTCCACGAACTCAAACTGATCGTGGACCTTCTCTGGGAGGGTGGAATCGAGTGGATGCGCCATTCCGTTTCTGACACAGCCGAATACGGAGACATCTCCCGCGGTCCGCGCATCGTCACCGACGAAACGAAAGCGACGATGCGAACAATCCTCGGTGAGATCCAGTCTGGCGAGTTCGCACGCGAATGGATGGCCGAGTACGCCAACGGTGCCCCCAAGCTCAACGCCGCCAGAGCTGCGATTGCAACCCATCCGGTCGAAACCACAGGACGCAACCTGCGCGACATGATGACCTTCATGGTCGCCAAAACCCCAGAGGACGACGTATGAGAACGGAGCTCACAGCTTTCAGCTTTCAGCTCACAGCTAAGAGCACCGTCCCCCCTTCAGGGGGGACAGGCGAGTCTGCGAGCCAGGGGGGCGTGCGAGCCCGCGAGCCCCGTCTTCCAGCCGGAACAGGCGAGTCTGCGAGCCAGGGGGGCGTACCAGAATGACTGACAAGCTCATCATCTTGGATACGACGCTTCGCGATGGGGAGCAGGCGCCGGGGATCGCGCTGTCGCCAGACGACAAGGTCGCCATCGCCACGCAGCTGGCGAAGCTGAAGGTCGACATCATCGAGGCAGGGTTCGCAGCGTCAAGTCCCGGTGACTTCGAATCCGTGTCCCGGATCGCCAACGAGGTAAAGGGTCCGATGATCGCATCCCTTGCACGGACCCATCCCGACGACATCGACAGGGCAGCAGACGCATTGAAAGGTGCAGACTCCAAGCGGATCCACGTATTTCAGTCGACCTCGCCGATCCACATGGAACAAATGCTGAGGATGTCCCCATCGGAGGTCAAGAAGTCCATCAAGGAAGGCGTCACCAGGGCGAAGCGCTACGTCGACGACGTCGAGTTCTCACCACAGGACGCTACCCGTTCCGACCCCGATTTCATCGTCGAGGTGTGTCGAATGGCGGTCAAATGTGGTGCGACCACGATCAACATCCCCGACACTGTCGGGTTTGCCATGCCGGAGGATTTCGTCGAGCTCCTGACCCGCGTCTTCGACGACGTCCGCGGCGGGAACGAGGACGTCATCATCTCGACCCATTGTCACAACGACCTCGGTCTGGCCGTTGCCAACTCCTTGTCAGCCATCCATGCAGGGGCCAGGCAGATCGAGGGCGCTATCAACGGCATCGGTGAACGTGCGGGCAATACCTCAACCGAAGAGATCATCATGGCGCTCACCACGAGAGCAGATCACTTCGATGTCGAGATCGGGGCCGACACGACTGAGATCTTCGAAACGTCACGGCTCGTGTCTTCCCTCACCGGCTATCCGGTTCAGTACAACAAGGCGGTCGTCGGGAGAAACGCCTTTTCACACGAATCCGGCATCCATCAACACGGGGTTCTGCGCAACCGCGAAACCTACGAAATCATGGATCCCGAGGCGGTCGGCCAGCAGTCGACGCTGGTTCTTGGCAAGCACTCGGGACGGGCAGCCTTCGCCGATGCCCTCGCCAAGCTCGGAATCAACCTCCAAGATGAGGACTTCCAACGCTCATTCCAGCGCTTCAAGGAGCTCGCCGACCGTAAGGGTGAGATCTCGGAAGAGGGAATCAGAGCCATCGTGGATGAAGAGACCAACACAGCGACGAGCGCGATGAAGCTCGTGTCGCTCCACGTCGCAGGCGGCTCCCACGAGGCACCGATTGCGACGGTCGTCCTTGACCGTGACGGCGATGAAATCACATCCACGGCTGAGGGGGACGGCATGGTAAACGCAGCATTCGTGGCACTTCAGGATGCCTACGGGATCGCTGCGTCCCTTGCTGACTATCGAGTCTCTCCCCTTACTTCAGGTGCCGACGCCATGGCGAAGGTGAACGTGATCGTCCAGGTCGTGTCCTCAACGTACTCGGGTCAGGGTGTCTCGACGGATGTGGTCGAGGGCTCGGCACGGGCGATGGTGTCCGCCCTGAACAAGGCCGCGTTCGCTCGCGGAGACCACAACGGCACCTGACAGGAGCGTCAACACGTGAATGCACGCTTCACGCTGCTGCCAGGTGACGGGATCGGCCCTGAGATCGTCGAGCAGGCGAGGGTCGTCCTTGATGCCGTGGCATCGCGATTCGGACACTCGTTCGCCTACGACACCCAGCTCATCGGTGGCATTGCGATCGACGAGACAGGCGCTCCCCTGCCAGCAGCAACCATCGCCTCCGCGAAGGAATCGCACGCCATCATCTTGGGTGCGGTCGGTGGACCGAAGTGGGATGATCCCACCGCCAAGACGCGACCCGAGGTCGGCCTGCTCGGGATCCGCAAAGCACTGAATCTGTTTGCCAATCTGCGACCTGTGCGGACGCAGCCAGCGCTCCTCGACGCATCCCCTCTCAGGCGGGAGCTCATCGAGGGTGTCGACATCCTGTTCTATCGCGAGCTGACGGGAGGCATCTACTTCGGGGAATCGACGACCTCCGATGACGGAAAGACGGTGTCGAACGCGATGACGTATTCCGAGTACGAGATCGAACGCATCGTGCGGATGGCAGCCGAAGCTGCCCGGACACGGAGGGGCAAGGTGACCTCGGTCGACAAGGCAAACGTCTTGGCCGTGTCGCGGCTGTGGCGGTCAACCGCAGATCGAATCATGGCTGAAGAATTCCCGGACGTCGAGTTCGAAACCGTGTTGGTTGACGCCATGGCCATGCACCTTCTATCGCGAGCGAAGGACTTCGACGTCGTGGTGACCGGAAACCTATTCGGGGACATCCTCACCGATGAGGCGTCGATGCTCCCTGGTTCCCTTGGTCTGTTGCCATCGGCATCTCTGAGCTCATCTGGCCCTGGCCTCTACGAACCGATACACGGCTCGGCACCCGACATAGCTGGCGAGGGAGTGGCCAATCCTCTCGCCACCATCCTCGCGACAGCCATGGCGCTACGACACTCCCTCGGACTCCACGACGAGGCCCGTACCGTCGAATCCGCCGTTGAGATCGTTCTCGACAACGGTTTGCGAACACCTGACATCGCGCGGGGAGGTCCGACCGTCTCAACGTCCGAGATGGGCGAAGCAGTCGTGGCTGAGGTGTGACGGTGCATCACCGCCAGCTGCTCGACGGTACGCTGAACTCGCCTCAACAGGAGACCCCATGAGCGAGTCCTCATGACCGAACCAGTTGCAGATATCGGAGTCGTCGGCCTTGCCGTCATGGGGCAGAACCTCGTTCTGAACCTCTCTGACCATGGACACGCTGTCGGCGTGTTCAACCGCACCGCTGCCAAGACGGAGGACTTCCTTGCTGGCCCAGCCTCGGGGCGGAATATCGTCGGAGCCCCCGACCTCCCCGGATTCATCGCCTTGCTCAAGAAGCCACGATGCGTGCTTCTGATGATCAAGGCTGGCGCGCCCGTCGACATGCAGATCGAGGCGCTCCTCCCGCTGCTCGAACCCGGAGACATCATCATCGATGGAGGGAACTCCCTGTACACCGACACCGAACGCCGGTGTGTCGCGTTGACCCAGCACGGGCTCCATTTCGTCGGCGCGGGGATATCCGGGGGCGAAGAAGGGGCACGCAACGGCCCATCGATCATGCCGGGCGGCGAGCCAGCTGCGTGGCCGATCATCAAACCGATCATCACATCAATCGCAGCTGACTACCACGGTGAACCCTGCGCGGACTGGGTCGGAAAAGGCGGAGCTGGCCACTACGTCAAGATGGTCCACAACGGCATCGAGTACGGCGACATGCAGGTGATCGCCGAGGCGTATGACATGATGTCGCGAGGACTTGGGATGTCAGCATCGGAGATGCAGCCACACTTTTCGACATGGAACGAGGGAAAGCTCGACTCATATCTGATCGAGATCACCGCCGAGATCCTCAACCACTCCACCGACGGAGTCCCAACGGTCGACCTCATCCTCGACGCGGCTGGCCAAAAGGGAACCGGGAAGTGGACGGTGATCGCCTCAATGGACGCGGGCATGCCGGTATCTCTGGTCGCCGAGTCCGTCTACGCCCGAATGGTGTCGGCCCTTCACGGTGATCGCCAGCGGGCTGCCGAAATACTCGGAAAGGATGTCGTCTCCATCGATGACGATCCGAGCGAGGTAATCAATGACATCCGTGACGCCCTTTACGGGTCAAAGATCGTTTCGTACGCCCAGGGCTTCATGCTGTTCCGAGCAGCAAGCCAACAATTCAATTGGGATCTCAAGCCAGACGTGATCGCAAGCCTTTGGCGGGCGGGGTGCATCATCCGATCACAATTCCTCGGGGACATCACGGCTGCATACCGATCGAATCCAGGTCTCGAGAACCTGCTGATCGACGACTATTTTGCTTCCGAGATCACGTCCACCCTCCCTGGCTGGCGCCGAACGGTCGCACGGGCGGCGATGTGTGGCATCCCGGTGCCTGCCTATGCCTCGGCACTCGCTTTCTTCGACAGCTATCGAGCGGCGAGGCTCCCAGCGAATCTGATCCAGGCTCAGCGGGACTACTTCGGGGCCCACACCTATGAACGCATTGATCGGGAACGCGGAGAGTGGTTCCACACCGACTGGACTGGACATGGAGGCGATGTGACGTCAGGAACGTACGAAGCATGAAGAACTACCCACGAGCGATGGTTGCGATCGTCACACCATTCGACGGGGACGGCAATGTCGATATCGAAGCTCACATCCACAATGTGCGCCACCTCTCGGCGCAGGGCTGCACGGGATTCGTCATAGCGGGTTCGACGGGTGAAGGACCGTACCTCGAAACAGGTGAACGTGGTGCTCTCGTTGCCGCAACCCGTGGAGCCCTCGACGATCCCTTCGTCCTGTGCGGCATCAACGCAGAGTCGGTTCGACAGGCGATGGCACAGATCGCCGAGGCGGCCGATGCTGGAACAGATGCCGTGCTGGTGCTGACGCCCGGGACTTTGGTGCGAGGCAAGCATGATCGCGTTGCCTCGTTTTTCGCCGAGGTCGCTGACGCTGCACCCGTGCCCGTGCTCTTGTACTCCAACCCGAACGTAACCGGCTACGAACTTCCCACCGAGGTGGTCAACGAGCTTGCCAAGCATCGAAACATCCACGGCATCAAGGACAGCGGAGGGAATCCGGATCGAATCGATGATCACGCCGCGGTGATCGAGGACGGGTTCATCGTCTACCCCGGAGCGTCGCGGGCTCTCCTCGAATCGCACAAGCGGGGCGCATACGGCGCGATTACGGCAAGCGCGAACTACGTTTTCAACCTTGTCGCAGCGGCATCGTCGGGAGATCCCGATGGACAAGCCGACCTCGATGCCGTCATTGCGGTCGTCGAACGCCACGGCATCCCGGGAGCCAAACGGGCAGCCACTGCTGCCGGTATCGAGAGCGGAACTCTCCGACATCCTCTGTCCCCGGTCGACACTGCAGTGGGAGCAGAAATCGACGCCGCTGTCGCTTCGCTACAGCAACACTGATCCCGTTACCTTCGACACGATGCATGTAGGAATTCGCGCCGAACACCAAGCACGTGAGGGCAGGGTCGCCGCCACACCCCAAAGCGTTGAATCGTTGGTTGAGCTCGGAGCAACGGTGAGTGTCGAATCGGGTGCAGGACGTCACGCTGGGATCTCCGACGATGCGTTTGTCGATGCGGGTGCATCGGTTGTGGCGAGCCTTCACGACGCTGGTCGGATCGACATCCTCGCAACCGTCGGACCCATCACGGATGGAAATGGACGATCCGACAGGGACCTTCTCACTGAGGGATCCGTCGTCATTGGCCTCCTCGATCCGACAGCCAACGAAGCCACCCTCTCAGAGTTGCAGGCTCGCGGAGTTACACCGATAGCAGTGGAGCTCGTCCCGCGCACCACGATCGCCCAGTCAATGGACGCTCTTTCGTCACAGGCAACAGCAGCCGGGTACGCAGCCGTCCTCCTTGGTGCCACCTCCATGCCGAAGTTCATGCCCATGCTCGTGACCGCGGCTGGAACGGTTCCACCGGCACGAGTTCTCATTCTTGGCGTCGGCGTCGCAGGTTTGCAGGCGATCGCAACTGCCAAACGGCTCGGTGCGATCGTGACCGCATACGACATCCGACCCGAGACCAAGGAACAGGTCGAAAGCCTTGGGGCGAAGTTCATCGACGCCCCGACCCAACAGATGGACGAAGGCGGATACGCACGAGCGGTCGATGAGGAGACCGCCGCAGCCCAGCGAGAGGTACTCGCACATGCCGTGGCAGGAGCGGATCTGGTCATCACAACAGCGCAGGTTCCTGGCCGCAAGGCCCCGATTCTGATTGATGCCGAGATGGTCAAGCAGATGTCGGAGGGCTCGGTGATCATTGACATGGCCGCCGGTTCCGGAGGCAATGTCGTCGGTTCACAACCCGATCAGGTGGTTGATGTGGATGGCGTCATGATCCATGGTCCGACTGATCTCGCCTGTCGGGTTGCCGCAGATGCGTCGCGCATGTACGCACGCAACGTGCTTGAGATCATCAAACGAATGGTTGTGGACGGCGAACTCTCGGTAGATGCCGACGACGCCGTTGTTGGTCCAGCGATCGTCGGACGCACGGCCACCGAACATGAGGCTCCCGCATGAGCGATGTGTTCATCCAGTCGATCGTCGTATTCGTTCTTGCATCATTCGTCGGGTTTGAGGTCATCCGAAGGGTGCCCCCAACGCTGCACACTCCTTTGATGTCTGGGGCGAACGCGATCTCCGGAATCACAATCGTCGGCGCCGTGATTGCCGCCGCGACCGGAACCGGATGGGTTGCCGGTGTGCTTGGTTTCCTCGCAGTGACCTTTGCAATGATCAACGTTGTCGGTGGCTTCCTTGTGACGGACCGGATGCTCGAAATGTTCAAGAAGCTGCCTGGACCCCGCAAGTGACCGAACTCTCGTATCTCGCTGCCGGTGTGTTATTCATCCTTGGCCTCAAAGGACTGACATCCCCGCGTACGGCCAGGCGTGGTAACCAACTCGCCGCCCTCGGCATGTTGTTGGCAACCATTGTCGTTGTTGTCGATCTGTTGTCTGTGGACGCGGCCATGGCGTGGGGCATCGTGATCGGTGGCATCGTCGTTGGCGGAACGATCGGCGCAATCCTCGCCATCCGCGTTCAGATGACATCGATGCCCGAACTCGTTGCAGCTTTCAATGGCTTCGGTGGTGGGGCGTCCGCACTTGTCGCCGCTGCAGCCATTGTTGCGACGAGTGGGGAATTCGCAACCGAGACCGCCACAACCACAGCCCTGTCCCTGATCATCGGCACCGTCACCCTCACAGGGTCATTTGTTGCCTATGGAAAGCTCCAAGGCATCGTCACCGGGCGGCCGATCGCTGTGGGAGGGGCACTCACCAACGGTGTATTGGCTGGGCTCTCCATTGCTCTTGGCGTCGTTGGCATCATCACGGGCGAGCCACTCGCCTACTGGGGCTCGGCTGCGGTTGCAGCGGTTCTCGGTGTCGTCGGCGTCATGGCGATCGGTGGTGCCGACATGCCCGTCGTCATCTCACTTCTGAACTCGCTGTCAGGAATTGCTGCGGCCATGGCCGGATTCGTGATCAACAACCAGGCCCTCATCGTTGGTGGAGCGCTTGTCGGCGCTGCTGGAATGATCCTGACCATCGAGATGTCCGTTGCGATGAACCGCTCCATTGCAAACATCCTTTTCTCAGGGTTCGGCGGTGGTGCCGCCGCTGAGGACATCGGTACCAAACCCGTAAAACGAGCAACCGCCGACGATGCTGCCATCACGCTTGGATACGCCGAGCGTGTGATTGTGGTCCCTGGATACGGACTAGCGGTCGCACAGGCCCAACACGCTGTGCGCGACCTCGCACTTGCGCTGGAGGAACGCGGCGTCGAGGTGCTCTACGCCATCCATCCCGTAGCAGGGCGCATGCCTGGGCACATGAATGTTCTCCTGGCCGAGGCGGACATTTCCTACGACAAGCTTCTTGACCTCGATCAGGCCAATCCGCTGTTTCCACGAACCGATGTCGTGCTCATCGTCGGCGCGAACGACGTCGTGAACCCAGCAGCCAAGACTGATCCGGACAGCCCGATCTGGGGGATGCCGATTCTCAACGTCGACGAAGCGACAACGGCGATCGTCGTCAAACGGAGCCTCTCCCCCGGCTTTGCTGGAATCGACAACCCGTTGTTCTACGAGGATTCGACCTTGATGTTCTTTGCGGACGCCAAGGCTGCGATCGAGGAGACAACGGCTGCTCTCGCAAGGCTTTGACCATGGACTTTGATGAGGTCGTCCGTCGTCGAAGGATGGTTCGCAACTACACCGACGAACCGGTCGAGCAGGCCTCACTCGACCGGATCATGCGTGCAGCGGTACGAGCGCCCTCCGCCGGATTCAGCCAGGGCCAGCGGTTCATCGTCGTCACGGATCGTGAAACGAGGATGGCTGTGGCCGAGGCTGGTGGCGAGGCGGAGTACATGGCGAACGGGTTCGAGCCCTGGATCTCCCGGGCCCCGGTCCACATCGTCATCTGCACCGACAAGGACGCCTACCTCCGTCGCTATTCGGAACCAGACAAAGCAGCGGCCGCGACCGGCCAGGATGAGGAGTCGGGTTGGGTCGTCCCGTACTGGTGGGTCGACGCGGGAGCATCGATGATGGCGATCCTGTACGCGGCGGTCAACGAGGGTCTCGCCGCCGGCTTCCTCGGGGCCCACGCCCTCGGCAACCTCAAGACCGTCCTGGGAATCCCAGACGAGATCGACATCGTCGGAATCGCAACGATCGGCCACCCCGGTGAGGACCATCGATCCGGAAGCCTCACCCGCGGCTGGAACCCACCATCAGACGTCATCATGACCAACCACTGGACCTCATCCCGCGTACCCAGGGTATGAACCCACCGTCACGGTGGGCTACGGCCCAAAGAACGATGAAATCCACCATGACGGTCGGTCACAGCTTGGAGACGGCACCCTCCAGATCAGCGATCAGGTCATCGGCATCTTCAAGACCGACCGAGATTCGGATCAGGCCGGGATCCATCGACGGATCCGACATGAGACGGTGTTCGATGAGCGATTCGACCCCGCCGAGTGAGGTGGCGTTGGTGAACAGTTCGACACCCGAGACAACGCGGGAGGCACGTTCCTCTGTATCCACGTCGATCGACATCATCGAGCCGAATCCCGACATCTCACGCAGTGCCACATCATGGTTGGGGTGAGATTCCAGCCCCGGGTAGTAGGTCGCGATACCGTTGCAGTGAGTCCACTCGGCGAGTCGCATAGCAGTGGCTGTCGCTCGTTGAACACGAAGAGGAAGTGTTCGGATACCTCGCAAGGCCAACCAGATATCGAGCGATCCAGGTACCGCTCCGGTGTAGTTTCGCCTCGTCTGTAGCCCGTCAGCAACTCCTTGATCAGACACGATCAGTGCCCCCGCGTGCGCGTCCGAGTGACCGCCGATTGCTTTCGTAACCGAGTGCATCACGATGTCGGCTCCGAGGGCAAGAGGGTGCAACAGGATGGGTGTCGCAAATGTCGAGTCCACGAGGGTGAGAACACCGCGCTTGCGATTTCGGGATGATGCAGCCGCAATGTCAGTGACAAGGCATTTGGGATTCGAAGGGGTCTCGATCCACTCCATATCCCCTTCGCCAAGATCATCGATCTCAGACAGGACGAGGTCACCAGCCTCGACATGGGACTCCACAAGCATCCGAACACCGTGATACACCGGGGGTAGTGCGATCCGTTTCGGTCGGAAGTAGTTGATCGCAGCCGCAGCTGCCGCCATACCGGATGAGTAGCACACGGCATGCCCACCCTCGAGTGCGCCCAGCACTGTTTCGAATCGCTCGGTTGTGGCGTGGCTGGTTCTGCGGTACCGCCGACCGGTGTCTTCGATGAAGGTTGTGGAGGGCCTGATGGGGGGTGCGACATCAACGCCGTCGTCGATGACCTTGTCTGCATGAATTGCCTGCGTGAAGGGATCCATGCCGCCACGGTACCGCACCACATGACACCACTCGGCGCACTTGGACCCCCTTCCGTGGACCTTCTGCTGTGGGTAGGGTGACGACCGCAACCGTCTACCCTGCCTCGGGTATGAACCTGTCAATCACAACCCGCGCACCGTATGCACCCGAGATCGAGTTTGTTGAACGAAAGGGTCTCGGGCATCCCGACACCATCTGTGACCGACTTGCCGAAGAACTCGCCTGCCATCTGGCGATCCAATATGAAGAGCACACCGGAGCAATTCGCCACTTCAACGTCGATAAGGCCGTCCTCGCAGCAGGTTCCGTCGACATCGACTTCGGAGGCGGTACGCACCTACAGCCATCGAGACTCGTCCTTGTCGGCAAGGCGGCGTTCAATTTCCCGCAGTGGAAGCCGGACAGGGAACAGCTCGCCGAGCAATTCCACAAGCGTTTGTTGGAGATCCTCCCCGATGCTGACCCGGACGCATTTACCGTCGAGCTATGGCTCAACAAGGGGTCGGACGACCTCGCAGCGGTGATAGACGCCGAGACGGTTGCCCCCCTCGCAAACGACACTTCCTTTGCTGCCGTTTCGATGCCGCGGTCTGTTCTTGAGTCGACCGTCCATGCCATCGAGACTCGCCTCAACGATCCAGAGCATCGCGCGGTTGCTCCCGTTGGAAGGGACATCAAGGTCATGGGCGCCCGCAACGGTGAAGACATCTTCGTCACCGTTGCCTGCCCGATCATGGCCACCAAGGTCCAGAACCGAGCAGAGTACGACGCGGCTGTGGACGGTGTGCAGCTGTTTGCCGAAAAGGTGGCATCCGAGACTGCTGGTCGCGCTGTGCACGTGGCTGTCAATCAGGCTGACCAGGAAGACAGCGTGTATCTCACGCTGTCTGGGTCATCGGCAGAAGCGGGAGACGATGGGCAGGTCGGACGGGGAAACCGTTTCGGTGGACTCATCACTCCGTACCGCCCGATGAGCCTCGAAGCAGCGGCCGGAAAAAACCCAGCGGCGCATGTCGGCAAGACCTATCACGCGATCGGATTCGACATTTCCCAACGCCTGATCGCTGAAACCGATGCGACCGAGGCCACGATTCGCCTGCTGTCATCGATAGGCCATTCCGTCACCGAGCCACAAGTAGCCCACATCGAGACGACAGGTTCTCCCGATCCCGCTACCGTCGAGCGCATCGTCGAGGACTGCTTCGGGGATTGGGCAGGCGTGACTCGGAGACTCATCGACGGCTTCTACGAGCTGTATTGAATGTCCGGCCTGCTCGAACGTGCCAGCGAGCTCGATCAGGCAGATCCTCTCGCCACCTACCGCAACAGATTCATCATCGAGGACACCTTTGTCTATCTCGATGGGAACTCGCTCGGCCGTCTCCCGAAACAAACAATCGAACGGATGCGCACCGTCGTCGAGGACGAATGGGCACACGAGCTCGTACTCGGCTGGGATCACTGGCTCGACCTCGGTCTCAAAATCGGTGACCGGCTCGCTCCGATCATCGGAGCATCTCCCGGAGAGGTTGCCGTCTGCGATCAGACCTCGGTGAACCTCTACAAGGTCGCCAGTGCGGGACTCACCCACAGCGGACGAACCGACATCATCACCGATCGAGGAAACTTCCCCTCCGATCGCTACGTGCTTGACGCCGTTGCCATTGCCGCAGGGGGCAAGCTGATCCTTGCTCCTGAGGACCCCTCGGCGGAGACCATCGAGTCGCTGATGACAGATTCGGTCGGTCTCGTATCGCTCTCCCATGTCGGGTACCGCTCCGGTCGGATGCTCGACGCTCCCTCCATCACCGATGTCGCACACAATGGTGGAGCATTGATGCTGTGGGATCTGGCGCACTCCGCGGGCGCTGTGCCAGTGGGTCTCAATGAGTGGGGCGCCGACCTTGCCGTCGGTTGCACGTACAAGTATCTCAACGCTGGTCCCGGGGCTCCCGGGTTTCTCTTCGTCAGCGAATCGTTGATTGGGGCGATCCAACAGCCCATCACCGGTTGGTACGCCCACGCCGACCAGTTCGCCATGGCTGAACAGTTTGTTCCAAAGACAGGTATCGGGCGGTTCGTTGTGGGCACTCCCCCGATCGTGTCGATGGTCGGAGCTGACGAGGGCATCAACCTGACCGCAGAGGTGGGGATGGCATCGTTGCGGAGAAAGAGTCTCTCACTGACGGACTTCTTCATCGAGTCGCTCGATGCACTCGCCACGCCCGATATCGAGCTCGTAACACCGCGGAACCACGACGCGAGGGGATCACAGGTGACGGTCCGCCACAGCGAGGCATACAGGATTTCTCTCGCGTTGAGAAGGGACGGAGTCATTCCCGACTTTCGGGCACCTGACCTCGTCCGGTTCGGATTCACCCCCCTGTACACAACGTTTGCAGAGGCTGCGACGGCAGCGACACAGCTGGATCGCATTGTCAGGACCGGCAGCTACGCCGAATTCGACACCCAGCGCCACGGGGTCACCTGAAGTAAACGAATCGTTTGGGGCGGTTCAGCGTGCCCCGCCCGATGCCCAGGGTCGGGATACTTCATGGGCGCTCTCGGCCACGGTCGGCCCGGACCGCATGTCGGTCGTTCGTCGCCCCTTATCCGACCTTCTGCGGTCGGTGTTTCCAGCAGCATCGCTGGCAATGCTCACCGCTGGCGTGCTTGGGCTGCTGGGAGCCTTGGCGCTGATACCCAGTGCCGTCTCGATAGCAGTCAGCCGCTCGAGGATCGCTGCCATGACATCGTCTCCTCCGGGATCGTTCTCGCCAACATCGTTCCCTTCGGCACCGCCGTCACGGTTCAGTTGTTGAATGCCGACGCTTCCCCCGGATTCGGCAAATTCCATGGCTTGTCGTTGTTCATTCTCGAGTTCTACTCGGAGTTCGGCGTCGCGGGCGATCATGCGAGGGGCCGTGAGGAAGATCATGGCATGGCGTCCACACAGCGGCAGATGCTTCTCATTGAATGCGACCGCGTGGCGGTCACACTTCGAGCAGACAGGAGTGAGCGGGATTTCGACGTCCATATCGGAACCATCGGCGCGTTGGCGGCGCCACCCGAGGATAAATATTGACAATCATGTGAACTAGTCATCCCGGGCCAAGCACGGCAACCGCACGGGTTCTCGAAAGATCATCGACGCTCCCGGTTCGCTTCCACACGGTATCTGACGTACCGATACAGGTTGGGCGCCCGGTGTGTGCCAACATCACGGCATGGCGGATATCACAAGTACCTCAAACACCCGAGTGAAGGGATGGCTCGCGCTCGCAAAGCGATCAGGTCGCTCCGCGTCAGGGACATTCCTCGTCGAGGGACATCGTGAGTCGCATGGTGTGGCGAACTTCACCGACGTTGTGGAGCACATCTGGTGCCCCGAATACACCGACGACCCACCACCGAGTGCAGCAACCACCGTGTCGAAGCATGTGTTCGATCGGATCTCGCACCGTCAGCATCCTGACGGTGTCGCAGTCGTGGCTCGGACCCCAGACCTGTCACTCGATCGATTCGATGTTGGGGAGAACCCTCTGATCCTGATCGCTGACGGGATCGAAAAGCCAGGAAACATCGGAGCGATAATCCGCACCTGTGATGCACTTGGTGCCTCATTCATCGGCTCTTCGCTCGGGACTGACCTCGTGAATCCGAATGTGATCCGATCTGCCCAGGGCTCGCTTTTCTCCATGCCAACGGCAGCGGCCCCACGAATCGAGGTCGTGGCATGGGCAACGGACCGCACCCGGATCATTGTGATGCGTCCCGACGACGCCGATCGGCTGTGGGACACAGACCTCACCGGTGCGGTCTCGATCGTCATTGGGGCCGAGCACGACGGTGTCGCACCCGAGTGGAACAATGTCGGTCGGGGGGTGCACATCCCGATGCGAGGTACTGCCGACTCCCTCAATGCGTCGGTGACGGCGGCCATCGTGCTTGCCGAGGCAGTCCGTCAGCGTTCGAACTGATCCCGGACCGCAGTGTTCGCGCAAGGACTACGGTATCGGGATAGGACCTGCCAAATGCCCCCAAGGAGCGCACCAACATGAGGACAAGAATGAGAAGACTGCTTACGCTTGCCTTTGCGTTGTTGCTGGTCGTCGCAGCGTGTGGTGGCGACACAGGAGACGGTGGAACAACAGCCCAAGAGGATCAGGCTCAGACCACCACCCAGCCTGACGCGACCGAACCTGACGCGACCCAGCCTGACGTTGATGACAGTGGCGACTCCGAGGGTTCAGGCCCATCCACTGCAACCGTGACCGTCGGCGACCAGACCTATCACTTCTCAAGTGAGGGCGCTGTCGTCGCACAGTGCCTGACAGATCTCTTCGGCATCTACTCGATCCAATTGCCAATGGTCGACGACAGTGGTGCACAGGCCGACGGCTTTGTGACCATGGCCATCCTGCATGCCGACACCGATCCCGAGATCGTGGAGCAGGTCAACGCGGTGCAGTTCGATGTCGGCGACGACACGTGGGTAGCCGATCCCTCGCACGAGTGGTTCCTGTTGGACGGAGCGGTGGTGGAACCGGGGATGAGCCAGGTGGACTCCGTCGAGTTCGATGGAAAAACAGTTCGGGGCACGGCAACGTTCCTCCAGGAGACCTACGGCGAGTTGGGTGAGCCAGTGACGGGGACTTTCGAAGCGACGTGTGGCGAGGAGCGGGTCGCCTGAGGAGCGCTACAACCGCAATCCGTCAGCGTTCGGGCTGAACCTCGACCACAGCATCTGAGGTCTCGCACCACCGGCATACCACGCGATCGATTGTCCTCTCGAGGATCTCCTCATCTTCGACCTCAACGTCGCCTCCGAGATCGGCGTGTTCAAAGCGTCGGCGACGAACCGTGTCGAATACGTCAAACCTCGTCCGGTTCCCACATTGTTCGCAGCGATACAGGGTCACGGTTTGCGCAGCTCCCAGATTCCGTCGTTGTCGGCAACGGTGAGGATGGCCTCAGCCGTTGCGATCGGATCGTCGGTCAACACCGCGGGTGTCAGTGTGATTGCCGTCACGGGACCGTGGCGGTACAGGGACGGACTCGATGTAACGCCGAGCTGCTCTCCCTGTGCGGTGACAGACTCAATCATGTCGGGATCCGACTCCACGTTTACATCGCCGAGTGCGGCTTCGGCAAGTGCACGCGTAACGGCTGCTTGTGAACCCGCCTCCATGTCCTCGAGAAACGTCAATCCGAACAGGGCATGGAAGAATCTGCCCCGATCGTCCGCATCCGGGATGTGCCCATACACCGACACCGGAAGCACCGTGTCTGGTGTCGGTATCGGGGTCCATTCGAGGGATACCTTGGCACCCGTCTCGGCAAGACGACGCACGAACTGGTAGAACAGCCACGCATCCTTGCAGCCGAACTTGAAGAAGACCTGGCCTGTGAAATCCATCCGCGGAGTGTAGAGGCGACTCATGAAATCGAGATTTCAACGGAGCCGCAGATAACGGAGTCAGGACAAGCGAGGCCAGATGAGGCGGTCAGAAGCATCCTGTCCGGGAGATCAACACCGCGAAGCAACCTACGGATCGGGTTTGGTGGTGGACGTGTGCCCGGACGGGCTGGTCCACCGGTAGCGTCCACGACCGACGATCTCGTAGGTCCATCCACAGGTCTTGACGTTGTTGTGATACCGACACAACGGGGCGCTGTTGGGTATTTCGGTCGGCCCGCCCCGTACGAAGTCAATGATGTGGTCCATGTCCGAGTCCGCGGCCGGCATGCGACATCCGGGAAATGCGCACGTGGGGCGCAACGTTTCAACGATGCGCCGCTCCGTTGGTGTCAGTGTTCGCTTCCGGTCCATCATCGATGCCGACGGTGTTGGGCGCTGCCGTGTCGTCCCGACGGCAACGGTGTCGCCGTTGTCGTCGCTGACACAGAAACGGAACTCGACGTCCGTGCGACGCTTCGCTGTCTTGCGGGCGATGTCGGCAATGATCGGTCCATATCCGGCGAGGTCGCCGGGATGGTCGTTGAGTTCTGCAAGTGTGGCGAGGTCCACGCGGATGTTGACCGAGCCTTTGCGGGATCCTCGACCAAGGGCGTCGTAGTCATGGGTTCCTGAGAGAAGATCGACCAGAACATCGGCACGGAGCTGGTCGATCGTCCGGCTCTCGCCTTCTCGGCGGAGCGACTTTGCGATGCTGTTGATACGGCTGGTGGCTTCTGCCAGCCGCTCTGGCGAAAGATCCAGACAGTGCAGATGGGCCGTTCCTGCGTCGGTTTCTTCGGTGACGAGACGGCGTGCCTTGACAGCCTCCTCGTAGCGGTGTGCCGCCTCGTCGGGTTCCATCTCGATACACAGGCTGCGGATTCGTGCCCCGAGTTCCCCCGTTGTGAGCTCCGGTGCGTCTTCGACGATTCGGGCAACCACACGCCTTGCCACATCATCTGACAAGTGCGTCGTTGACTTGACGATCACATGTGCGCGAGGCTCGTCGATGCTGCCACGGCGAAGAAGCTCCCTCACCTGCGGAATCCGATGCTGTGTCTGCATCGCCAACGCAACCTTGTGCTCTGCGGCTCGTCGGGTCAGATGCAGGGCATATCCCACCTCGGCCACCGCACTGTCAAACACCACTGACTCGGATACATGAGCGCGACCGACATCGAGCCGCCGACTGACCATCGCTGCGATCTCGTCGAGGAGGCATGCCGTG
The DNA here is from genome assembly GCA_963714375.1 of uncultured Acidimicrobiia bacterium. Classification (GTDB taxonomy): domain Bacteria; phylum Actinomycetota; class Acidimicrobiia; order Spongiisociales; family UBA5794; genus UBA5794. The sequence goes on along the minus strand of CAVQOG010000005.1, from coordinate 26,329 downwards.
TGGTAGCTGACCATGCGCTGCCGAGCGTCGAGTACCACAAACTGGTGATAGTCGGACAGATTGCGGTCTCGTACCGATTCGAGCATGGCAGCAAGTTCAGGACCGGGCTCAAGTGAGGCGATTCCCCGCGGCATCGGATCACGGCCATAGTCGGTTGGGGCGGGACCCCAGGGACCATGGAGGTCCGTACCAACGTCGGGCCAGATGGCTGATGGATTCCCTATCACATTGTTTCGTTCTTTCAACATGGTGACAACGTATCAAGCGGGTGTGACACATTTGGACATCCGAGCGGTCTGAGCTGAAAGCTGAAAGCTGAAAGCTGAAAGCCAGTAATCGAACAAACGTTCGATTACTGTCCCCCCATGACTCTTCTTGGCCAGCGCTCCTTCAACGACCTGGGTACACCACTGTCGGAGGTTCCGTTTTGTGTTCTTGATCTCGAGACAACGGGCGTCGGTCCCGATATCTGTGAGATCACCGAGATCGGGGCCATCCGCTTCGAAGGCGGCATCGAGACAGGTCGTTTTCAGACGCTCGTCAATCCCCAGACGGGTATCCCGCCTCAGGTCACGGTGATTACGGGCATTACGCAGGCCATGGTCATCGATGCACCGACGATTGGTGAAGCGCTTCCGTCGTTCCTCGAGTTTCTTGGCGATGCGGTCATCGTTGGGCACAACGTGTCGTTCGACATTTCGTTTCTCAACGCCGCAGCCATCCGTCTCGGCTACGGGCGACTGCCGAACCGATCCAGCGACACGCTCGGACTCGCACGCCGCCTCGTCCGGCAAGAGGTCCGCAACCTCAGACTTTCAAGCCTCGCTGCACATTTCCGGTCTCCCACCACGCCGAACCACCGAGCCCTCGACGACACCATCGCCACGGCACATGTCTTTTGGTGCCTCCTCGAACGGGCCGGCGCAATCGGTGTGACGCACCTCGACGACCTGCTGAAGCCTCCCGACGATCAAGGGCTCACGGGCGATCGGGAAGCTCACGTTGACCGAGCATCTCCCACGCAAACCCGGTGTCTATCGATTCCTCGACGCCGGGGGCCATGTTCTGTACGTCGGCAAGGCCACCAACCTGCGGTCAAGGGTTCGGTCGTACTTCAGTGGGGATACCCGTCGGAGGGTCGACGACATCCTCCGCGATACCGCATCGATCGAGCATCAGGTAACGACCTGCGAACTTGAGGCATCCATTGTGGAGCTGCGCGAGATCCACGAGAAGCGACCGATCCACAACAAGAGGTCGAAGCCACCACGGTCGCTGCACTGGGTTCGACTCACCAAGGAGCGTCACCCGCGGTTCCAACTCGCCAGAACCCCGGGAAAGGGACGACTCGACATCGGACCCTTCCGATCCCGAAGAGCTGCAGAACAGGTGATGTTCGCCCTCTGGGACGGCTCCCGGATTCGTCGCTGCACCTCAGCTGGCCGCGGGTGTGCCTTCGCCGAACTCGGCGTGGCCGTCTGCCCGTGCTCCGGTGGCGTGTCCGACGAGGAGTACGGAGCGATCGTCAACCAACTCGTCTGCCCAGATCGAACGCGATCCCCAAGCCCATCTTCGAACGGATCGGCGAACGCATGGCGGTCTTCGCCCGACACCAGCGGTTTGAAGACGCCGCTGCGGTCCGCGACCGATGGGACGGGTTGGCCCGTGCGCTCGAACAAAGGCGAGCATGGCAATGCTTCCAAGATGCCGGTCGATTCATCGCCGTCGACGCCCACGGTCTCCACGTCGCCGTCAACCGAGGCCACCTCGAGTCGTGCTGGCGAGACGGGTCCACCACTCCCCTCCCCGCAGCCGATCACGGAGCCGCCACGACACCCAGAGACGATGGCTGCCCTCGATGAGGCAATGCTCCTCTGGCGCTGGCTCAACACCGAAGCCGTCGAGTTCCTCGAAGTCTCAGGCCGTCTCGCAATCCCCGCCACACCCATCCTGACTCTCCCTTGACCGAGAAATGGACGGACCTGCGACCTAGCGACTGAAAGCTCTACGCAACTGTGGTGCCTGGTGGCACATCGCGGTCGGGGCGCAGCAGCACGACGCCTTCTTTCGCCAGCGCTCCGATCACCAGGACGTCGGAGCGGAAGCCACCCACCCGCATGGGGGCAAAGCCGGTGACGGCGACGACCTGTGACCCGACGAGGTCGTCAGCTTGATACAAGTCGGTCAGCTTGGCCGACGACTGGAGCACGCCAGCATCGCCGAAGTCGATCCATAGGCAGAGCGCAGGATCGCGTGCACCGGCGTTCGGCTCGCAGCGGGTCACGGTTCCGATCTTGAGATCGAGGGCTTCGAAGTCGGCGAATGTCGGGGGCGAGGGATCGGGATCGGTCATGGCGAGAACCTAGCGTCGATTGCACAGCTGCACCGAAGCTGAAAGACTGCGACGATGCGCTTCATACTCCAAACCGGATCTGGGAGGTCCGCCAAGGCTGACGCCACGATGCTCGCAGCCATGGGTCTTCCCGGAGGCGGCATCGTCAAGGTCGGTGACACGCATGTACGGGTCGTGGTCGGAAAGGTCGATCAGGTCAATGCGCTCGCTCTCCCACCGTTTGCCTTCACCAACGGTGCTGGTAATCCCGGCGAGACCGTGGACGGTGCGCGAGCGGTGCTACCGGCGGCAACGTCGGTCACGCTCTCGGCTCCCCTGCCGAGACGGTTTCATCGGCACCCCCGTCGCGGTCGGAGACACACTCACCAGCGGGGAAACGGTGATCACCGTGACCGACGTCAAACCAGGACCGGTAGCGGTCGTCGCCGCTGGGACGCGTATCACCGTCGAAGGTGAACAATCTGCAGCATTCGTTCCCGATGCGAAACGGCCCCTATCTCATTCGATGCTCGTTGCGGGACTCGAGGACGAACTCGATCTGCTGATGGGCTGGCTCACACTCCTGACAGGCGATGCGGCCGAACGATCCCGACCGGTCGCTGGATTGGTGATCTCGGGTCCCGCCGGTTGCGGTTCGGTCGAACTCGTGGAGGAAGCGACTCGACAGACTGGACTCAAGCTCAAGACCGTTGACCTTCGGACCGTGACGACGGCGGAGTTGCTGCTCTCCCGATTGGAAGCCGCAGTGACCGTGGCCGGGTCCGGGACGATTGTCCTCATCGATGCACTCGACCCGTTGGCCTCACGTGCAGGAGGTATCCAGCATCAGGTCGCAGCGGTCATGCGATGGTTTCTCGACAAGGTGGCCGACAGAGACGGTGTTGCGTGCGTCATCACCTCGCGCGACCAGGCCATCGCCGAATCGATCGATGCCAAGTCCCTGCTGCCAAGGACCCTGACGATCAGCCCACCAAGTCGTGAACGTCGGGCCGTCCTCCTCGCGGCAGAGCTATCAGAGCAATCCGACGTCGACATCGACCGGCTTGCGAACGCAACAGCAGGATTCTCGGCACTCGACATCGCCGCGGCGGTGCTTGAAGCCAGAGCATCAGATCGCGGAACGCCCTCACCACCGAGGTGCTGCTCGCAGCCATCGGCACGGTCGAGCCAAGTCTGGGGACGGTCTCGCTCGGAGAGATCCCCTCCTACGGCTTCGACAAGGTTGCGAACCTCGTCGATGTGAAGCAGGTTCTCACCGAATCGGTGATCTGGCAGCTGACGGAACCCGAACGCTTTGCCCGCATGGGTATCGAGGCACCAAAAGGGATCCTCCTCCATGGACCGCCGGGAACAGGCAAGACGTTCGTCATACGCGCCCTCGCCCACGAGAGCGGTGCGGCGTTCTTCTCGGTCAAGGGCGCGGAGCTTCTCGACAAGTGGGTTGGCGAGTCTGAGCGCGGTGTCCGGGAGGTGTTCGCTCGGGCAAAGACCGTGGCTCCTTCGATCATCTTCTTTGATGAACTTGATGCCCTGGCACCGGTGCGAGGGTCGTCAACGAACAACGTCACCGACTCAGTTGTGGCTGCACTCCTCACCGAACTCGACGGCGTTGGTGATCGGGGCGATGTGTTCGCCATCGGGGCGACGAACCGCAAGGATCTCATCGATCCCGCCCTCCTCCGCCCAGGACGTCTTGAAGTCCACGTGCTGTTAGATCTCCCAGCCCCCGAAGCGCGCGAGGCGTTTCTGGCAATGACGTCCGTGCCAATGGCCAGACGATGTCAGGCGCGAGGACCTCGTCGCGGCAACCGAAGGGGCCTCGTTTGCCGATCTCGAGGGCATGTTGCGGGCCGCCGCGATCGCCGCTTTGCGGCGCGATTCGCACGCAAATGCGGTCACGATGAAAGAACTTCTTGGATCGCTCCCTCCTCATTTGCGACCATGAACGCCAGAAACCGTGTGGTAGCACGTCTTTCAGCGGGTAACTAGATACCACAACAACTGCGGATTGGCACTTGCCGACCACCGTGCGTGTCTGTATCTTTAAGAGGTAGACAGGTATGAGCCAGACGACCCATGTGGTCGCGGCGGTTTGTCCTGTTGAATAGACAAAGCTGGAACAACCGATCACGGACGGGCTTCCGTGACGGTGGTTGAAACTGTGTCTGCGGTTGGGCTAATCGCAGACCCGCGGAGCACGCTCCGTGAACAAGGGATTGGAAGGCATATGCCTCAAGCATGGGCACCCAGTGATGGGTATGTACGTAAAACCGTCGCGACCGTAGCGGCACTTCTTGTGATTCTGGCAACACTGGTTGCGATTCCAATTGCTGCGCCAGGGGTGACAGCGCGTGCGAGTGCAGCGGATGCACCCGGTAACGCTTGCGGTATCGACGCCGTCTTCGTGCTCGACCGATCCGGCTCAATGAGCCAAAGCGATATCAACAAGACGGTGGCGGCCGTCAACGGCGTTCTCACGGATTTGGCGGGTACCGGTTCAAGGATCGGAATAGCGTGGTTCCGGGACACCGCCACCAAGAGCGCCGAAACACCTTCCCTAACCCCTGTTGGCGAGATTGCTGGCACATGGAACGACGGTTATGACGACGAAGGTCGAACAAACTGGGATGCCGGTCTGAAGCTGGGAAACAGCTTCGCACCAGCGGACGCCCTGGTCTTCATTACCGATGGAGATCCGAACGTTGACAGCAACACGGCCGAGCACGGCGGCGTGCCCCCCTTCTACCACAACCCTGTCGGCAGCGACACCGAGATGGATCTCGCGAGAGACCACACAGTTGCCATCTCAGGGAATTTCGACAATGTCTTCGGCATCGGAGCAGGTACCTTCGGCCCAAAGTCGAAGGCCAGGCTTGAGTCTGTCGTGGGGACCGGTAACGTCATCACGACCGGATTCGACGGTCTGGACGCGGAGCTCGAGAAGATCTTCAGGGGCCTGTGCACCGCCAAGCTGACGATTCTCAAGACGACAAGCGCCAATGGCGACACGAAGTCCACCGGTCTCATGGTTGATGCCGGTGACGAAGTGACATGGAACTACACCGTCACGAACTCGGGTCTCGTGCCGATCACAGGCATTCACGTCACTGACAACATGATCGCTGACGATGCGGCAGACATCTCCTGCGCTCCGCTCGACAACGATGCGGGCTTCACTCTCGATCCAGGCGCGGTTGCCGAGTGCTCAGCCAGCGGTATCGCGGCCGGTGACTTTGGCGACAAGTACGAGAACAACGGCAAGGCAGCGGGAACCTATGACCCACCTGGCGACAACAACACGGAGTATCCGGAAGCAACGGACGACTCGGACTACACGATCAAGACGCCCCCGGCACCTGAGCTCACGATTGAGAAGACCTCCGACAAGGGGACGTACACCGAGGGTGAGGACATCACCTACAAGGTGACATTCACCAACAGCTCTGACGTGTTCGACATCGTTGTCACGGATCTAACAGACGACATCGGCGGTTCGACGCTGAACCTTCTCGAGTTCGGGGTCGCCGAGCCGAACACCTGCAACGAAGGCGCGATCGACGGCGGCGACGACGCAACGATCAACGTCCCGCCAGAGGGAACCAGTTGCACGTTCACGATCGAAGCGAGCCTGTCGATGGACTCCTACGACGACGACGACAGATGCGACAAAGAGCAGGGTGAATTCAAGGATCTGGCAACCGCAGTAGGCACGTATGGCGATGACGGTGAGACTACCGCCGACGACTGTGCGTCGGTCGACGTTGACCCGGAGCCTGTCCACCCAAGCATCGAAGTGACCAAATCGGTCACGAGCGGCAATCCAGTTCCTCCTACAGGGGGCAATGTCACCTATCAGGTGAAGATCCAGAACGATGGCGACGTAGCGGTTAAAATCGATGTCCTCACCGACGAGGTTGGTGGAAAGACGTATGACCTGCTCGCAGATGCCGAAGATGCGGATCTGCTCGCGAACACATGTAACGATGCGAAGCCGATCATCGTCGGAATCGATGGCGACTTCGCATGTTCGTTCACGCTGTTTGTCGACGACGAGACTTCCGATGCAGCCGAGCCCCTTGATTGTGATGTCGACAATTACGTTGTCGATGTAGTTGAGGCTAAGGGATTCGCTGATGCCAAGGACAAGCCAACTACGAGTGATGCTGACTGCGCCGAAGTCACAATCGGAGACAACCCTCCGCCGACTGACCGGCCGTCCATTGATATTGAAAAGGCAACTAACGGTGTCGATGCTGATGCTGCGCCTGGTCCATCAATCGCTGTCGGAAGCGCAGTGGCGTGGACCTATACTGTTAGGAACACCGGCGACGTCAGCTTGACCAATGTCACAGTTGTCGACAACCAGGGTGTGGCAGTCACCTGCCCAGCGAACTCCCTAGCCGTCGGTGCGTCGATGGTCTGCACGGCATCCGGATTCGCAGTACTGGGTCAATACACGAACATTGGTACCGCCACGGGCACCCCCGACGGTGGTGGCAGCGTCTCCGACTCAGACACATCCCACTACAACGGGTTCCTCACAGCCGTTCTGGCATCCGGCGTCATCGGTGACCGAGTCTGGTACGACCTCGACGACGACGGTGTCCAAGACGCTGGCGAAGTTGGGATCGCCGGGTCGACTGTCAGGATCACTGGCCTCGACGGCCAGGATGTTGATCCCGTCACGCCGGGTGTCCAGACCTCGATAACGATGGTTACCGGCAACGACGGCAAGTACCTGTTCTCAGGCCTGCCTGCGGGGAACTACAAGGTCGACACACAGCTGTCGTGGATCCCGGATCCCGAAGCTGTTGGCCTCCGGTTCACGACCCCGTCGTCGTTCACGATTGCGCTGCCCGATGGTGGCGAGAATCTGACGGCCGACTTCGGTGTGGTCTCTGATGAGCTGGCACACACGGGTCTGAATACCGACACCCTCTTGATCGTCGCAATCATGTTGATGATCGCTGGAGCCGGTGCAGTCCTTGTCACTCGCCGTAGAAAGGACGACGGCGAAGATCTCGCTGCCTAGTACACAGCAGCGTTCGTAACGGAAGGACCGTGGGCCACCCCCACGGTCCTTCTGATTGGCACGCACCGTCCCCTCGAAGTCGGACGCCCCCCTGCGGGTCGCTGCGTCTGCTGCCGCAGACGTTGGAGTTGCTTCGCAACTCTGCGCTCCGCGTCCCCTCGCACGCGAGGGGACGGGTTTGGCTGCGGTAGGCGCTGAAAGCTGTGAACTGTGAGCTCTTCCCGCGAACTGTAAGCTCCCCCCATGACCGCACCGAAGTACAAGTGGCAGCCTTCGTCTGCGGATATCGCGGCACGGTTTGGGATTTCGGTTGATCGGGTGGTTCGGTTCGATCAGAACACGTCGCCGTTCTCGACGGACTGGGCGCCATCGATCGTCGCTCCGATGGCTCGCACCCTCAACGAATACCCAGCAGCCTCGTACCTTCCCCTCCGTGAAGCGGCAGCAACCTACCTCGGGACCACGGCCGAGCATGTCGTGCCGGGAGCAGGCGTCGACGAGATCATCCTTCTCATCGCCAAGGCATATCTCGCACCCGGAAGGCGCGCGAGTGCTGCCGTGCCGACATATCCCCTCTACGAGATCGCCACGAAGCAACACAACGCCGAGTTCCTCGGGATCGAGCGGATCGGGTCGAAGTTCGAGTTCCCCCTCGAATCCCTCGGTGAGGCGGCGGAGACATCAGACGTGACATGGCTGTGTGTCCCGAACAACCCGATCGGGGATCGCATCGACGACCGCTGGATCGCCGCGATCATCGGCGCAGCCAAAGGAATCGTCGTCATCGACGCTGCCTACGCCGAATTCACCCGGGACCGCTGGACACCGCTTGTCAAGCGTCACCACAACCTCATCGTGTGCCACACCATGTCCAAGGCCTTCGGGCTTGCAGGGCTCCGTGTCGGGTTCTCCGTGAGCTCAGCCGCCATCGCCGAGCGACTGGACGCGGTCCGCCCCCCTGGGAGCATTTCGTCCATGTCCGCCGAGATCGCCACCGCTGCCCTGCGGGAGCCACAACGCATGGAACGGAGAGTCGTTCGCCTCATCAAGGAACGAGGACGACTCGCACAGGGCCTCACGAAACTCGGGCTACGCGTGCTCCCATCGTCAACGAACTTTCTTGCTCTGTGAAGTCGGACCTTCGGCGTATTCACTCGCAGACCAGCTGATGGCGGATGGCCTCGTGGTGCGCACCTTCCCCAGCGATGGTCTCGCTCACCGATTTCCTGCGGTTCACCGTCCGGGCGCCCCACGAGAACGACCGCCTCATCGACGCACTGTGGCGGCACCTTCCATAGTCGGCGGAACCTTCCGCCGTTTCGTCGCATTCGCTGTCGCGCTTGGGTTGACGGCATGCAGCCCGTCGGTCACGGGCCCGCTCCCCGATCCGCCGCTGCCCGTGACCCAAGCCGAGTTCGCCACGCTTGTCGCCGCCGAGTCTCCTACGGTCGTCAACGTGTGGGCATCCTGGTGCCTCCCATGTCGCTCTGAAGCGCCGCTGATCGCTGCCGGCTCACAGAGCCACCCGGATGTCACGTTCATCGGTCTGAATGTGAAGGACACCGAATCGGGGGCGTCGGAGTTCATGGACGAATTCCTTTCCGATGCCGACATGATCCATGTGTCGGATCCATCGGGCCGCATCCCGATCGATCTCGGAGCAGGACCCGGTGTACCGGCAACCTTCTTCTACGCATCCGATGGAACGCTCGTGGCGACTCACCGCGGCGTGATCGACGAGCCGACGCTGGCCCGGTTCCTCGACGAGATTGACCGCTGATGGAGTTCTCACTCCTCGCTGCTGCCGCGATTGCCGCTGGGGCGTTCTGGCTCATGATCCGTTGGGAGGCAAAGCGAGGGAACGCTGTGGGCTGTGCGCTCGACCTCTGGGAGGCAGGGATCACCTCGGCAATCACCGGAGTATTCGTCGGTCGGTTAACGGCCATGATCTCAGCGGGAATCAACCCCCTCACCGATCCGGGTCAAATTCTCCTCGTTCGCTCAGGAGTCTCGACCGTCGGCGCAGTCATGGGAACACTGGCCATGTACCTCTTCTTGGCGCGGCGAGACATCATCGGTGGCCTTGACGCCATCGCGCCAGCGGCTCTCGCTGCCCTCGCTGGTTGGCACGGTGGCTGCGTCGCGACCGACGGGTGTCTCGGAACAGAATCGTCGCTGCCATGGGCGATGACACTCGACGGCTCGTCTGTGACCCGTCACCCCGTGGAGTTGTATGCAGCGATCCTGTATGCGGCTGCGGCGATCGGTATCGCCCTGTGGAAACAACACGGTCGGCCGCCACCTCTCGCACCAGCTGGGGTTGCTCTGTTCGTGGCAGGCGGCGTGCGGCTGGTCACCGAACCGATGCGCATCTCACTTGCGGGTGGTCCTGTGCTGCTCTACACAGCTGGCTGCGTTGTGGGAGCCACGATGGCGTTGTGGTCGGTTGTTGCGGCTCGTCGCCAGTCGATCCCGTAGGCGATCGCTAGGTGAGCGAAAGAGCTGCGTCGAGGCGTTGGCGGAGTTCGTCTTCACCGACCGCGCCGAACCACTGGTCGACAATCACACCCTGCACAACAATCACCGACGCTGGCTGGCCTGGGATTCCGTAGGCACGGAAGACGTCCTCGCTCTCATCAAGACCCCACCGAAGGTTCTTGGAGAACAGTTCCCTGGCACGCTGTCGGGCCTTGTCCGGGTCCGACTTCCACGCAATAGCGAGGAACTCGAAGTCGTCCTGGTAGTCAGTGGCGACCATATCGACAACGGGCAACTCCCGTTGACAGGTGCCTCACCACTCGGCCCAGAACACCATGTAGACCGGCTTCACGGCCTGTGACATCGTGAAGGAGCCGCCGGAGATCATCGTCATCGTGAAGTCCGGTGCCGACGACCCCTCGGGTGGCGGGTCACCATCAGGAGGACTCGTCGGTTCTGGTGCCTGCGTCATTGGTGGCTGGGTGGACGACGTGTCGGTCCCTGGTTCGTCCGGTGACGGAGCAGTCGAGGTGGAGGAGGTCGGCGGCGCTGCTGCCTGAGAAGACGACGAACTCACGTTCGTCGCTGGCGTGGAGCACGCAGCGGCGACCAGGGCGATCGGGATGAACAAGGCGAATCGCTTCATGGAGACCACGCTACTGCTCGAATCTGCCTACGAAGACGACTGGGAGAGTTGTTGACTCAATCGTAAGGATTTGTCAAGGCTGTGCTTTGCGGCGCCGGAGTCAACAGACTCGATGGCCACATCCATGGCATCGGTGAAACCGTGCGCCAACCCGGCGAGCACGATGGCGGGTGTTGCGTTGACAACGGCGGCGTCACGCTTGGGACCGGCTTCCCCGGCGAGAATCGATCGCGTGATAGCAATGTTCTCGTCAGGCGTTCCTCCAACCAGTTCGGTCACCGACACTCGTTCAACACCGAAGTCCTCGGGCGTGAACTCAGCCTCGGTCACCTCACCGTCGATGAGTCGATAGATGCGACTCGGTGCCGAGATCGACAGCTCGTCCATGCCGTCCTCGCCATAGACGACGAAACCGCGATCAATCCCCCGAGCTGCAAGGACATCGATCATCAGCCGAGCAAGCCCCGCGTCAGAGGTCCCGACACACATCCTCGCCCCTGCAGGGTTGCACAGCGGACCGAGGAAGTTGAACACAGTCCGCACTCCGAGCTCCTTGCGGGTGGGCCCGACCTCGCGCATCGCCGGATGGTATTTCTGTGCGAAAAAGAACCCGAACCCCGTCTCTTCGATCATCTGTACGGTGGCTTCCGGCGGCAGCATGAGATCAAAACCGAGTGCCTCAAGAAGATCTGCAGAACCCGTAGGGCTCGAGGCTGCTCGGTTGCCATGCTTGGCAACCTTGACACCGGCACCTGCCGCAATGAACGAAGCGGTCGTCGAGATGTTGAACGTCCCGAACCCGTCGCCCCCGGTACCAACGATGTCGACTGCGGCATCGTCGACATCAACGGTGATGGCCGCATCCATCATGGCGTCGACCATCCCGGCCAACTCAGAAGCGGTTTCGCCCTTGGTGCGCAGACCAACGATGAAGGCCGCGATCTGTGCCTGGGTGGCGCGGCCTGCCATAACTTCGCTCATTGCCTGACCTGCGGCCACTCGGCCGATGTCATCGCCAGCCATGATTGGGCCGAGCACTGACGGCCATGAGAAGGATTCCATTCCGAGACCTTACCGGCGTTCGGTGTTCGAGACGCGAGCGTGGACCGGCCGTAGCCGATCCACTGACTCGCTCGAAGCTCAGATCGGCTGGCTAGGCGATCCGAGAGATCTTTCGACGATCCCGTTCGGTCGTTCCGCCCCACACACCGAACCGCTCGTTGGATTCGAGGGCGTGATCGAGGCAGTCCTCCATGACAGGACATATGTTGCATACCGCAATCGCTTCACGTTCCTCCTGGCGGTTCTGTGGAAAAAACTTCATCGACTTCTCGGCTTTGCAGGCCGCAAACACGGCCCACGGGCGTTCCTCAAGAATTGGCGCCGTCAATGCCTCGAACTCGATTGTGTCGTCCATGGTATCCATGAGGTGAATGCCTCGCTTTGTGGTTGATTGATGCATGTAAGACGCTCATGTTCGCCGGAAAGTTCCCGCCGGTGCGAGCGTCGATACACTCGCAAGTTGACCGATCCAGCGAGGGCACAACACGCATGAGCATCCGAGATCTCAACTGGCCCAGTATTGCCTTGGGAACGGGTGCGGGGCTGTTTTCAAGCCTGTTGTTGTTCGTCGTTCTCTTCGGAATCGGCAACAACGGCGTGGTGCAGATCATGATCTTCATGGCAGGCTTCTTCATCTCCGGCTACGTCGCGGGCAGATTTGCCCTCACGGAACCGAGATTGTCCGGCGGGTTTGCGGCCCTCGGCCTGTTCTTCGCCGTTGCCGTGCTCACCATCACCGGAGACGGATTGAATCTGTTCGGGCTCATCGTGTTCGGAACCGGAGCCGCCCTCCTCGGCCCCGCGGGCGGAGCTGTCGGCTACAACCGAGCCATGCGGCAATAGCTGGTTCGTGGTGACAGAGGTCGGACGTCGGCAGCCCCCCTGCGGCATCTGCGAAGCAGACGCCGCGTCCCCCCACAAGCGGGGGGACGGAAAAAGCCGGTCACGCCGCGGTCCATCGGACGTCGGACGTCGGCGGCCCCCCTGCGGCATCTGCGAAGCAGACGCCGCGTCCCCCCACAAGTGGGGGGACGGGAAGAAGGACCGGGCTACCATTCCCCTGTGAGTTGGGGAGACGGTCGCGGCTGGCAACAGCTGAGGAAAGTCCGGACTCCACAGGGCATGACGCTGGGTAACACCCAGGCGGGGCGACCCGATGGAAAGTGCAACAGAAAGCAAACCGCCAACTCTCGGGCTCTTGGGTCCGGCAGTCGGTAAGGGTGAAACGGTGGGGTAAGAGCCCACCAGCACAACGAGTGACCGTTGTGGCTAGGCAAACCCCGTCAGGAGCAAGACCACGCAGGAACAGGGCTGCCCGTCCACTACGTTCCGGGTAGGTCGCACGAGGCCGTGCGGTAACGCCGGTCCCAGATAGATGATCGTCCCCGACAGAATCCGGCTTATACCCCAACTCACCTCATCACGCGACAGAGGGGCCGCACCGGCCCCTCCGATCGAACTCTTCGAAACGTGTGATCAGCCAGGTACCTGCGTCGCGTCTTCTTCGCGGAGCGTCACCAGCTTGTAGAGCGCCCATCCGATGAATGCACCAACAAACGGTGCGGTCACGTACACCCATAGATCGGTCAATTGGTCTCCGACAATGGCCGATCCGAGCGAGCGGGCAGGGTTCACCGACGAACCCGTCAAGGTCACCGCCGCAAGGTGGATCACTACCAACGTCAGAGAAATTCCGAGGAAGGCCGTGACTGCGTTGTCCTTGCTTGCCGTCACCTTCAAGATCACGGCGACGAAGAATGCAGTGAACAGAATCTCAAGGAAGAATGCGTCCCATGCACTGACCCCAACGCCTGGAAGGGTTGCCGTCGAAGCAACGAACCGCTGCGAGATGGCGACTGCCAACGTGAGACCAGCAAGTATGGCGCCAGCGACCTGCGCAATGGCATACATGACGAAGGTCCCAAGGTCGATGCGTTGGTCAATGAGCGCCCCGAGACTGACGGCAGGGTTGAAGTGTCCACCCGACACTTCGCCGAATGCGTAGAGCCCGACAAGTAGGGCAAGTCCAAAGCCAAGCGCTATGACGATCAGCGGCGAACCCTGACCGGGGATGATCTCTCCGACACCCTTGGCACCGAAGATGGCGAAACCACCAAATGCGAGCAGTACATAGGTTCCGAGGAACTCGGCAACGAGCTTTCGTGTGTATTCAGGCATACGTCTTCCTCCAAAGATCGGTCGTAGGTATGACTTTCGCGCCTTTCGAAAGGTTTCCCAAGGATTAAGCTCGCTGCGCTCGCGGCTTACAGCTTTCAGCTCACAGCTTTCAGTCGCCCGGCACCCGGCATCCGACATCCGCGTGAGCGATACTCTTTCCTCCATGACGCAATTTGCATACTTCTGTGGGCACGAGCAGTTCCAACCGGAGGAACTGGTCAAACACGCCGTTCTTGCTGAGCAAGCTGGATTCGACATGGTGCTCGTGTCGGAGCACTTTCACCCCTGGGTCGATGATCTTGGGGCCTCCGGCTTCGCGTTCGCAACGATCGCCGCCATGGCGCAAGCAACCGACACCATCCAGTTCACAACAGGTGTCACGACGCCGCTGTGGCGCTACCACCCAGCTGTGGTGGCCCAGGCAGCAGCAACGCTCGATCGGATCTCAGGTGGTCGGTTCAACCTTGGCGTCGGCACAGGTGAGAACCTCAACGAAGGACCGCTCGGATACCACTTCCCCGCCTATGCCGAGCGGGCGTCACGTATGAACGAAGCCCTTGAGATTATGCGCCGCCTCCTCGACGGGGAGAAGCTGACCTACGACGGGGAGTGGTACAGCACCGACCGTGCCAAGCTCTACAGTCCACCCGTCCACGACCTCCCGATCTTCATGGCAGCAGGTGGACCCAAGAGCGCAGTTCTTGCCGCAACCAAGGCCGAAGGCGTCATCACATCGGTGAAACAGCCCGCCGCGACGTTCGAACGAGTGATCGATCCGGCACGAGAAGCCGCGGCGGCAGCCGGACGCCCCTCCCCCACGATCCTTGCGTCACGCTGGTCGATCCGTGCCTCGAACCCCGATGAGGCATGGGAAACGCTCGGGGCATGGCGTGGTTTGCGTGCTCCGGGTCGCCTCGAGGCAGTCGACCCGATGGACCTGCGAATACGGGCAGACGAGATGGACCGCGACGAGATCCTCAGCCTGTACAGCACCGTGGAATCACCCGAGGACTACATAGATGTCTACACGCCCCTGATCACCGAGGTACATGCCGACATTGTTGCAATCCAGACCACGGCGATCGATCAGGAAGCCACCATCGCGATGCTCGGAAGCGACGTACTCCCGACACTTCGATCCCTCTAGTTCAGCGTTCAGCCGGTTTGCTCGTCGATGTGGTCGAGGATGGTGAGTGCAGTCACCACAAAGGTGTCACCAAACGAACCGTCTACCATCGCCGCCCACATCGAAGGTGCAACGACCTCAACGTAGGCAAGCCTGATACGGGCACTCGCCTCGGACGCATCGAGCTCGTCGTATAAATTCAGGAGCAGCGTCGAGAAACCATCTCCGAGCGAGGCAACCATGTCGACCTCCCAGGTTCCATCGATCCTCTTGCGGACGATCACCACCGAGTCGGCGCCGTCTCCGCCCGAAATCGGAACACTTGCAAATTCTTCGCCCTCTGACACAAACACCTCAGCCTCGCCCACCTTGAGTGTTGAGAGGGGCTTATCAGCAAACTCGGTGAAGCCCTCGCTGAACGACGCCCAATAGGCCTTCTGCATCGGATCGGGTATCCCGTGGGACAGGTATTCGGCCAACTGTTCATGCGACAGGCTGTTTTCGATCCCAAGAATCAGGGCGAGCGATTCGGGATGGATCGAAGCCGTCGCCGCTGCAACATCTCCAGCGTCAACGGCTTCGAACCAAGTGACGACGGCACCCTCGGGTGTTGAAGGCGGGATGTCGTCGTTGGCTGACGAACCGCACGCAGTCGCAACCATCGCGACCGCGACGAATCCAACAAGAGCTGATATACGCATGTTTTGAGGATACCGACGAGGTTCGATAACGGCCCTGCGCTACGGTACCGCCATGGAGATTCCTTGGTTCAAAGCGGTGATCATCGGTGTTGTTGCAGGCTTCCTTTCCGGCCTCCTCGGGATCGGAGGCGGCGTCGTCATCGTTCCTGCCTTCGTTCTGTGGCTGAGAATTGATCAATTCCGCGCTGCAGCGACATCGGTCGCGACAATCGTCGTAACCGCGTCCGCAGCACTCGTCACGTTTGGTATCGGCGGTGCCGTCGACTGGCGGGCGGCACTGATCATTTTCGTCGGATCTGCGACCGGGGCGGTGCTTGGCGCCCGATATCTCGAACGAATCCCGGAATGGTCACTCGCTGCTGTGTTTTCCGTCGTGATGACAGTTGGCGCCGTGAGGATGTGGTTCTAGTGGAAATCGTCGGTTTCGTTCTCCTGGGACTCGTCGCCGGAGCCCTCGCAGCGACGCTTGGGATCGGTGGTGGCGTGGTGTTCGTCCCCGTGCTCGTTTCCGTGTTCCTATTCACCCAGCATGAAGCTCAGGGCACATCACTTGCGATCATTGTTCCGACCGTGCTCGTGGCTGCCATCGCCCATGCTCGTGCCGGCCGGGTTCTCTGGAGGCTCACTGCGTGGGTTGGTATCGCCGGTATTGTCGGTGCGGTGGGTGGCGCCCGCCTCGCTCTGCTCCTCGATGACGCGATCTTGCGGCGTTTTTTCGCTGTCGTATTGTTCTTCATCGCCATCAGAATGGCGCTTCGCTCCCGATCACTGTTCGGAGCGTCACGGCTGATCGATAGAGGCTGAAACGATGCCGGTGCGGAGGAAGGTGGCCCTGGCATCTGATCCAGAGAGCCCTGCTTTTCGCCAGAGTGCCACGAGATAGGCAACCCCTACAGCCTCCCCTGCCCACATCCATGGATTGGCAAGCACCGCTCGGGCGTATTCGCCGAACATGGCAAAGCCCGACGATGTGAACTCACTGCCGAGGAACGGCCACCAAAGCGTTTCGGGATCGTGCCACATGGCATCGAGGGCGAGATGTAACAACACCCCCGTGGACAGGAGGATGAATCGCTTCCGCCACAGCCCACGGCGGGTGGCTGCGAGAGCAACGACGATGAGCAAGGCAGCGAATAGCATCGAGTGGCTAGCCAGACGTGCGCTTTGGAATTCGGGCCACAAGATGATCCCCGCCGGTAGATCTACGAGGTCAGAAAGCACGGCACCGAGCGCAAGGAACCGCAAGTCCATGGATGGGTCGCGGAAGGCGTATCGGATGAATGCCAACGAGGCACCAATGTGCCAGAACAACATCGTCCAGGTAACGAGAATCGATCGACAGTGAACGCAGCGAGGCGGGTCGTCCTTGACCGCTCGCGCAACCTCTGCTGCTGACAATCTGAGGTGACAGCTTCCACAGATACCGTCGATCAGCGGGCCGACAACCCTGCCGTCTTTGGTCTCGCGGAGCTCGTCATAGATCTCCATGAGATACTCGTCGACAAGTGGGGCAGCCTCAGCTTTCCGTGCCTCCTTGGCCTCGAGGTGCTTGTCAATCACCCGCCACTTCTCGGTGATGTCCGCCCTCAGCTTCTCGCGGTGGGAGGTTGCTGCTTCGAGTTCGATGGTGAGCCGCTCGACAAGATGCTCGCCCTCTTCCTTCTCCTCGATGAAGTGAAGCACCTCGTCTTCCATCTTCGAGACCTTTGCGTAGAGCATCTCAACCTCGCGCCGCAGATAGTCGGCATCGCGTGCGGAGATCCCACCTGCGTACAGGCGGTTCTGCTCCGAGGCTGCCTTTTCCGCCATGATCTCAAGCTCGCCATTGGTCTTGTCAAGACCGAGATCTGCCGCCTTCAATGCCGCATCTGCCTCTGCCTTTTCAGCTTCGAGACGAGCCACTTCGCCGTGGGCAGTTTTGTACTGGTCGAGTTCCGGAAGGGAGGATCGCTCGTCGAGCAATCGGTCGATCTCGAGGTCGATCTCGTGGAGGTCGAGTAGATCAGCTGCGCTCTTGATCTTGTCCAAGGCATCCCTCCCACAGGTATGAATCGCCGGCACAGATACCACGTCTGCAGCACTGCACCAAGCGATGGTACCGGCGCCAGCGGGACCACGACGACCCGACAGTCGTACTGCTTTGTGTCGGTACCATTGCGCTACGACCGGGAGGTACGGTGAACGATCTTGCCGAAGTAGGCAGATTTCTGAGCGTGTTCGAAGCCCAGACTGCGGTCGCTGTCCTGGAAGCGACCGGAATCGAAGCAACCGTTGTCACCGACAATGCCGGTGGAGCACTCCCGTCGCTGTCAGCGCTCTCGGGCGGGGTCCGTGTCCTCGTCCGGGCTCAAGACGCAGCGGACGCCCGCTGCTGCCCTCACATCAGAAGAGCCGCTCCCTGATTGAGGAGCGGCTGCTGGGTCTCTGAGGTCGAACAACCGACCGAGTCGAGCGATTGGGGGAGGTGCTCCTGGGTCGGTCTACGACTGACCGGTTGCACTCATGATGCTGCCAGCTATCCCGCTGTTCTTGTCGCCGAGTGCGTCACCGAACAACGTGACAGACAAGATGGCCACCATGGCGATCAGTCCCAACCAAGAGCGCGTACTCAACCATGGACGCACCGCGTTCGACCGGTAGACAACGCGTGGAATCGGGTGACGAGCATGTGTGGGATACGTGTGACAATGTGTTCATTTCCATACGGATACTACGGCCGCGATACTGAACCATGAATGGGTCGCACGCACCAATTGCGACCGGTCAGACGTCGAACGTCGGACGTCGGAGATCAGAGATCAGAGATCAGAGATCGCAGGTGACGAGTTCGCTGAAGACCACGGCGTTGTTTCGGCGGTTCCGTCCGTTGGCCTTCCATTCGTTTGCGTCCGGACCACCGTACGAAACCCACATCATTGCCAGCGGCCGGTCGTCAGCAAGTGTGAGGAGCTCGGCGAGGATCGGATTCATGATCTCGCCGTCCTTCGGAAAGTAGATAGCAGGCTGGTCGGTGATCCTCGTGACACCGTCGACAAGCTGTCCGAGAGGTGGGACAACTTTGTATCGACAGACCGTGTCATCCGCGAGCACAAAGTCGACGGTGTCTCCGACAACGAGCCCCTTGTCCGACTTGCCCTGACTATCCCTCGGCGAATCGTCGACGAGGTTGTAGAACGGCTCGCCCTTGTTGAGATGGGCAGCCATCAGAACAAGGCCGGCTTCTCCGGGGCCCGCCCGGTTGTCACCGATGGGGATCCACTGCACCATGTGTGCCGCCGGATCATTGGAGTTGCTCGACTTCGACTCGGTGGTGATCTGAGCATCGACGTCGAGCGCCTCGCTGACGAGACGAACGGGATCTGCCCGGTCAGGGAGCGTGGTGGTCGTCGTGGTATCCGGCACACCAACCTCAACCTCGGCAATGGTCGTTGAGGTGGTGGGCGGTACCGCCGTCGTGGTAGTGCTCGTCGTGGTCGGTGCAACCACAGCCGAACACCCAGCGCCGGCGAGTGCAACCACGAGAACAACTGCGACAAGGAACGGGGCTCGCAGGCTCGCACGCCCCCCTGACTCGCTTCGCTCGCCTATCCCCCCTGAAGGGGGGATGGATATATGGCTCGCATGCTCCCCTGAAGGGGGGATGGTCTTGCTGTTATCGGTCATCGGTTGTCGGTCCTCGGTCATCGGTCCTCTGTTCGTGGGCGTTGGGGGACTCGAACCCTCGACTTCTGCCTTGTAAGGGCAGCGCTCTAGCCAACTGAGCTAAACGCCCGCGGAGGCGATGGTAGAGGCCACAACCCGGATATCGGGCGGGGGCGAGCCGACATGCTGTCGGAGCATGGTTTCGATACGATGATCGGCGTGACGATCGTCAAGAATCGCCCAGTTCGTCTTGCCCTCATGGCCCTGGGATGGCTTTGGGTCGGCATCGCGTTCATCGGCGTCGCCGTTCCGGGAGTCCCCACGACCGGTCCGATCATCCTCGCGGCGTTCCTGTTCTCGAAATCCTCGGAACGATTCGACCACTGGCTGGTCACCAACCGCATCTTTGGATCAATAGTCCGGGATTGGCGTGCAGGCGAGGGGTTCACCGCCAGAGCCAAGATCGGTGCCGTCATCGCAATCGTCGTCTCGTTCGGCATTACCACCGGGTTCTTCCTCACGGCCAGCTACATGCGCGGGCTCATGTGGGCACTTGCGGCGGTGATCGCGGTCTACATCGTCACTCGGCCAACAAAACCTGCAGCCGAGTTCGCCGAAACGACCGTCGCCTAGGACTTCATCTGCTCAGGTCCGACTGTGGGCAGGTCTGTTGGCATCAGGGGGCTCGGGCGGTGATCGTGGTAGTGGCGAAGCACCACCGCGTCACACACCGAGCAGAGATGAATCGGTCGAGTACCGAGAATCGATAATTGTGTCCCTCGGGATCGCTCCACGATGGCAAGCGGAACGGTCTGCAGATCATCTCCACCGCAACGCTCGCACACCGGATCGCCACCGCGGAGCCACGTGTGTCCACACGCGCCGCACGTCAGCTCGATGCGATCCTGTTCGCCCTCGCCACCGAGATCACTACCTCTGAGGTTCTCCAGTTCGCCGCACACCGCACAGGCGATCTGGACGGTCACGACAGGGATTCGAGCGCTTGTCGCGCAGCCCTCGCGACAGCAAATGGTCTTCCGAACTCGACGGGGCATGCCCCGGCAGCACGTCTTCCCGCGGCCTCGGCGGACACCACCACGATCCGCAAGCCATCAATCTCCACCTCGGAGACGCCGAATCCAACGTCGTCAGAAGCTCCCGAAAGATCAGCGGCTGCCCGGAGAACGGCATCATCGATGGATCTGGAAGGTCCGACGTCTGCCGTATGAATGTTGCCAGCACCATCTTCAATTTCGACCGTCACGGTGTCCTTCGACTCAACGATCGCGACCCGCTGCACCGAAAGGGCTCGGCTCTCGGTCTTGGATTTGAGCTGAGCGGGGACGCGATCTTGATCAACATCCGGAAGCAGCGAATCGAGTCCCTTCCCAAGCCCGCTCCGTCGTGGGGACGCGGCGCCGGTTGGATCGATGACTGGCAGTCGGCCACCGAGTAGGGCATCCACACGTTCACGAACCTCTTCCCCATCCCGAGTGCCATCGAGCCAGACCCGCGCCAACGGGGCTCGATCTCCGGTAAGCGTCAACTCGACGCTGCGCACGCCAGGGATCTCACCAAGCTCATCTTCCAGGTTTCGTGTTGCCATGGTCTCTCGATTGTCTTCGATGGGAACCCTACCGACCCGTAGTGTCCTCAGAGGTGCCTTGAACCGAGCGGGGTTGAGAAACCACCATGATGCAGGCATCAATGATCGCGGGCAGCCCAAGGGCATCGACCTTCGTACGAACGGCGTTGTCGGCGGCTCCAGGCTGGATCCACACCACACCATCGTCGAGCGCAGCGACCTCGTCGAGAACAGCCAGGGTCCGGGCGGGTGGAACAACAACGTTGACGATGTCGGGCTGTGGCTCAACATCGGCGACCGTTGCCGCGGTGGCATCGCCGTCGACTGTGGATCGGGATGGATTGACCGCCACGACGCGGTACCCCTTCTTCTTCAAGTGTCGGTAGATAACGCCGCCGTACTTGCCAGGAGCGTCGGTTGCTCCAACGACTGCGATCAGCGGATCACCGTCGAGTCGTGACAGCACATCAGGATTGAGTACTTCAGAGCTCATACTGTCTCAACACACAATGCGACATCAACTATTCCTCCCGAACCTTTTCCTGCTCAACCGTATCGACGAAGGCTGGACCATGATTCCCGATATCGCCTGGCTCGACGAAGACGGTCTTCACCGTCGTAAGCAGAATCTTGATATCGAGCTTGAATGAACGCTCCTCAACGTAACGCACATCGAGTTTCGCCCGCCGTCCAATGTGGAGGGAGTCACGCCCGCTGACCTGTGCCAATCCGGTGAGACCGGGCTTGACATCGAATCGACGATTCGTGAGGCCAATCATCTCGGCTTCCTCAACGACCAGGGGCCGCGGACCGACGAGCGACATCGTCCCCTTCAACACATTGAAGAGGTTGGGGAGCTCATCAATTGACCACTTCCTGAGCTTCCCACCCACACGGGTCACTCTCGGGTCGTTCTCAATCCGGATCGAGTAGTCCACGTCGTCAACGATCGATTGCTTGAGGCGTGCAAGGTGTTCTCGATAGGTCGAACCGTCGTCGTCAATGTGCATCGTGCGAATCTTGACCATCCAGAATTGCTTCGCGTCCTTACCAACACGCTGCTGGCGGAAGAACGCCGGACCCTTCGAGTCGAGCCGTACCGCCAGAGCAGCAATCAACATGATGGGGAACGTGATCGTCAGCAACACGATCGCCCCGGCGATATCCATCGACCGTTTCGCAACGGCATAGCCGTGCGAGATCTCGACCTCGTCGGAATCGGGAACGAGCGATCCAACCATCAAACCAACGAGAGCTGTCACTTCACCAACCAAGAGCGAGAGAGTGGCACGGACGATTGGATCTTCGATGGGAATGAACAATGCCGCGATTGCAGCAGCCAATGCCGCGATCCAAGCAACGGCAAGCCTGGCGGGCTGCGACTTCGCGACAAGGATCTGTCCGATGAACAGTCCACCGCCTGCGAGCACGACGGACGCACCTGCCATTGCTCCGACCCCGCTCGATGGTGCAAACCCTGATCCCATCGTGACACCGACAACAATCGGCCCGAGGAGTGCCCCAGCAGCAGCGCCTCCGAGTGCGAGCAACATGCTTGCGAATCCGATGCCTCGTGCCCATGCCCGAAGCTCACGTCGCTCCCCCGTTGCAGACATGGACGTGAACGACGGAAGGATCCTGGCAATAAGGTTGTACCCGATGGTCAACGGGGCCCGTGCGACGAGGAGCGTTGCGTAGATGATCGAATACTCGGTATCCGTCGCTCCGAGCCGTGAGGCAACAAGTGGACTTGCAAGCAACAGCGCCTGTGATGCTGCAGCCGACAGCACAAGGCCTGACAGCAACCATTGGTCATCCTCGATGTCGGCTGAGTCCGCAGCGGTACCGCGATGCTTCCACGGTCGCCACGCCACGATCACCAATGTGCCGAGGATGTGCGCCCAGGCATACCCGGTGATCGTGTTCACGGTCAGGGCAACGCCAGCAGCTATCGCGACACGGACAAGAGAGGCAGCAGCCGACGACCGTCCATAGGCACGGAACCGACGGAAGCCGGCGAGATAACCACGACCGGTAGCGAAGACGAAGTGGGTCACGACCGTTGCGACGGCGAACATGACAAGTGTCCGCCGGTCCGTGAACCGGAAGTAGTCATCGCCAGAAACCGCAACCGTGATAGCGGCCGCCATTCCCGTCACCACGACAAGCGCAACCCCACGGGCCGGAAGCACCCAGCCCCGAGCACCAAGTGTCAGCCTTCGGATGATGAACTGCTCGACCGGAACGAGAACAATCAGGAATGCAAGGAAGTGAGCGGTGAGCAGGACGCCGATCGGTGCAAACGCTTCCTCACCCAGGGACCGACCAGCGATGAACTGGAAAGCGTAGCTTCCGATCCCGGCGATGAGGCTGCCAATGACGATGTCAAGCGTGCCGTCACGGCGCATGTATGCGTACCGTGCAGCCCGCGAGGGAGGTTGGTTCTCGTTCTGGGGGATGTCTTCAGAGTCGTCCACAGCACTCAGTTTCGGCCGCCGGTGAGCCTAACGGACTCGTGTCCACAGGTTCGGGAGCTCGCGTCTGCGAACCAGGGGTGGATACCTTCAATATCAGGATGCCAGACGTACCATGTCGCCGATGGCACAACCGACCGAACCCTCTTCATCCTCCAAGCCACTCCTCGCCGCGGTGGCGTCGGCGATCATTCCCGGTGTCGGGCAGTTCATTGTGCGCGATCGGCGCAGGGGCACCATCCTTGTCGGAATTGATCTTGCCATTCTCGTCGGGCTCTATCTGTACATGGGTGACGCACTCACCCTCGCCAAATTGTGGCTTCAACCATCCCAGCTTGCCGTCATGATGATCGGCAACATTGTTCTGCTTGGGTACCGCATCTGGGCGGCCGACGATGCGTATCGCACCGGCAAGGACAAGGGCCGCCGCAACATGTCGCCGTCGATGGGTGCGATGGTTGGTGCTGGCGTCGGACTCGCCGCGGTGCTCGTCCTCCCGCACGCAGTGTTCGGCTACTACGACATCGTCCAATACGACCTGATCACGACCGTGTTTGCATCGAGTTCCCCAACGACCACAAAACCCACCGTTGAGGACACGTCCCCCCCCGGCACCACAGCAACAGGCGATACGGTCGTGGCGCCGACCTCGACGACGACAGAACCGCCAGCCGCGAACTTTTGGGAAAGCCATGAGCGGGTGAACATTCTCCTGATCGGAGGCGACTTCGGTGAGGGTCGGACGGGAATCCGAACAGACACCATGATCACCGTCTCCATCGATCCTGTTTCGGGCGACACCGCAATGTTCTCGGTACCACGCAACTGGACCCAGTCACCGCTCCCCGATGGCATGGGTGTGTGGGACTGCAACTGCTACCCCGAACTGATCAACGAGCTGTGGGTGGCGGGTGAGCAGTACCCGGACGCCTTCCCAGGACCGAGTGACAATCCCTCGGTGAACGCAGTCAAGGGTGTGATATCAGAATTCCTTGGCATCCCGATCCACTATTACGCCATGGTCAACCTCGACGGCTTCGTCGAGATGGTCGATGCCTTGGGTGGTGTCGAGGTCTACGTTCCCGATGCCGTCTATGACGCTGAGTATCCAAGCGAAGACGGTGTCAACACCGAAGTCATCGATATCAAGCCGGGGTTGAACAAGTTTGACGGTCATCTCGCTCTTGCCTATTCGCGCAGCCGACACCAGGACTCGGACTACTTCCGTATGAACCGTCAACGATGCGTGATCGAAGCGATGGTCCAACAGACCGATCCGCTCAACGTGCTGCGAAACTTCCAGTCACTTGCGAGCGTGATCAAGGACACAGTGCTGACCGATATTCCGATCGAAGCCCTCCCCCAGCTCGTCGATCTCAAGCCGGTCATCGACCTCGACAACCTCGTTTCGGTCAGATTCATCCCGCCTGAGTATCACCTCAAGTATCGCGATGACGGAAAGCCTGGCCGCGTTCCCAACATCGAGCTCGTCCACGAGCATGTTGACCTGGTCATCGCAGACCCAGCGCGCGCCGTTCAGGAACTCGGTCTCGAGCAGCTCGATGATGTCTGCGGCGACCCCAACGCCTGAGACGGATTGCTCAGGCAACGCCTGAGAACGGATTCCTGAAGCACACCATTTGGGTGCTGGGTCGGCGCCTAGATCGACTTGTTGGCGTCGTCGCGTTGGGGAACAAGCACATCGACGCGGGAGTAGTTGCGACCGTCGATGTTGCGCTGCGACGTCCAGACCAGCGGAACAGCCCGGTGGATCTCCGGATCGGATGCCTGTTGCTCCGACGTAATCGACACGACCGGTGCCTCGACATCGCTCAGGTCAATGATGGCAACCGTCTCATGGGTCATCGGATCTACGAGGATCGTCCCATCAGGCTCATATTGGGATGCAAATTCGGGTCCAGCGTGCTTCCGCCATGTGTTTCCTCGTGACGCGGTGACGGGCTCTGTGAGCGAGGCCTGATGGATGGGTTTATTCGGCCGGGGCATGGACCCTCCGTTCACCTTCCACTATAGCTCACGGACAAGAGGCTGGCTACACGCGGTCCTTCCGACGCTAGGGTTCACCGCATGAAGATCCTGATTCGCCTTGCCATCAACGCGGCCGCAGCCTGGCTCGCTTTCACGGTACTGGACGGTCTCATTTGGGATCGTGAGTGGCTCACGTTGGCTGTCATCGCACTCATCATCGGAGCGGTGAACACGTTCATCAAGCCCGTGCTGAAGTTCCTGTCGATCCCAATTCGATTCGTGACACTCGGCTTGTTCACACTCGTGATCAACGTCGCCCTCATGGCGGGAGTGATCTGGCTCGCGGATGCGATGGATCTCGGAGTCACATCTGAGGGATGGCAGTGGACACTCGCCGGTGGCTTGGTCATTGCCATTATCTCTTCGGTTCTATCCATGGTGGTCGACTGACAATGGCGGGTCGAAAGGCGAGAGCCACCCTCTCGGGAACGGTCGCCGGAGTCCGGATGGCAACGAAGGCGTACGAGCCCTCGCTCATGCCGCGCTCCGCGATTGACCAAGGACTCATCGTCGGTGGCTCATTTCTTTCCGGCTTCATCGCTGGCGCAGCAACTTCATTGACCCTCGAAATCCTCCCACGCCGAGCTACGACGCCGCTACTGCGCATCGCCGGTGTCGTAGCGACCGGATCTCGTACTGCGCGGTCCCTTTCGGTTGGCGGAGACAAGACTGAGGCTATGGATCCTGCAACGGCCGGATGGGTCGACTTCGGGTCAGAGGTCTTGTCGGCAGTCGCCCTTTCACGCCTGATCCTGGATACCAATTCGGCGCTTGCACGGACGGGAGCTCTCGCCACCGTTGGGCTGACAACGGCTGCTGACACCGGAGCGGCAATCGCGACAAGAACCGACCAGCCGGATGCGAAATACATTGCCATCAGCGCAGGAGTTGGACTGGCCGCCAACGCTGCTGTGGCGGTCCTCGCCACGGGCATCCGCGCCGGGGGTTGGCTCCCTGCCAGGGCCGTCCATCCCAGGACTGTTGCGCGAGCAGGAGTTTCGAT
>CAVQOG010000004.1:0-14362 GCA_963714375.1 uncultured Acidimicrobiia bacterium | reverse complement strand
TCCTCGAACTTGCCACAGCCATGGTCGAGAACCAACGCGACCACGTTCACTCGCTCTTGATCCACCCTCGCCGTGGTATCCCACCAGAGCTCGAACGCTTCATCGGGACCGGACTGCTCCGAGCACACACACCCGAACCGCCCCTTGTCAACGACACCACACCGGACATCTACCTCGTGACGTCACCTTATGAAGGAGACCTCACCCTCGAAGAGGTCTGGCCCCGGTGGGCACGGAAACGACCGGTCCAAACAGCGGTCGTGCTCTACGACCTGATCCCCGACCTGTTCCCGGAGCACTACCTCATCGACCCTGTGTGGGAATCAAAACAGTGGGCCCGCACCGAGTTCATCAAGCAGGCCGACCTGATCCTGTGCATCTCGGGGGCGACAGCTTCTGACGCACTGACACATCTCGGCGTCGTCTGAACGCAACGTCGCGACGATCGGCACAGGCGTGTCCGACCATTTCTCACCGCCCGACGATCCTTCGGATTCACTTGACCAGGCATCGGATCTCGTGCACGGCCTGCGACCCGGTTTCGTGATGTACACCGGCGGCATCGACTACCGCAAGAACCTCCCCGGCCTTATCGATGCCTATGCCCTCGTCCCGCCCGACATTCGAGCCGACCACCAGTTGGTGATCGTGTGCCATGTGCTGCCCTCTGAACGCAAGATCATCGAGGACCAGGCCGCAGCGCTCGGAATCGAGGGGGATGTACTCCTCACCGGCTTCGTACCTGACACGACACTTGCCCTGCTGTATCAGAGCGCGGACCTCTTCGTGTTCCCTTCCATCTATGAGGGGTTCGGCCTGCCTGTTGCCGAGGCCGTGCTTTCAGGAACGCTCTCCATCGCGTCGGATTCGTCGTCGATGACCGACCTCGTCCTCGACCCCGACCTTCGCTTTGACCCACACGATCCATCAGATATTGCACGCTGTCTGATCAACGCACTCGCTCTCCCAGACGCCGAGGCACGGGCGGCTCTCCAGCACACCCATATAAAGGAGTTCACCTGGCAACGAGTTGCCAAGTCGGTCGTTGATGCCACAACCGCCATGACCCCACGGATCCATGCACGTCCCGGACGGGGTCGGATTGCCATGGTCACACCGGTCCCTCCGGCGGAATCAGGGATCGCCGACTACTCATGGCGGCTCGCCCACGCGCTTGCAAAGTACGTCGACGTCGATGTGATTCCGGAAGACCCGGCGGCTCAGCCGGTCCCTGTCTCTCGACATGTGAGCGTCACCCACGAAGTCGGGCTGCTGACCCGCGACCGTGTCGTGGGGTACGACGAGGTCATCTATGTCATGGGCAACAGCTCACACCACGCAAACGCCTACCGGCTCATGGAGGAGCGTCGAGGCACGGTGATGATCCACGAGGCACGGTTCACCGGATTCATCGAGTGGTACGGCCAGACCCAGGGTGACGGTCTCGACTGGTTCCATGAGGAGCTCGGTGAGGAGTACTGGTCGATCGCCCCGACGCACGACCACGAGGAGTGGAACACCTTCAGGCTGTCAGCAAAGGAGGGCTACTACATGACGGGTCCGCTCATGGACCGAGCCAACCGCCTCCTCACCACGAGTGCGTTCGCCGCTGAACTGGTCCGCCTTCAACGCCCCGGTCGCAGCTCTGACATCTTCAACATCGGTTTCGGTTATCCCGAGCCTGCCAGGGCGGCACGACGCGACACCGTTCAATGGCTTGCGACGTTCGGCTACCAGCATGAGGTCAAGGCGACCGATGTGATCATCGACGCGTTCGCGCTCCTCGCCGGCGGCCACCCGGACCTGAAGCTCGCCATCGTCGGGCACGTGTCGGTCGAATTCCTGCCAATACTCACGGCGATGATCGCCGACCACGGTCTGGCGGACCGCGTGGTCGTGACCTCTCGGATCGAAGCCGACGAATACGACTCGTGGCTCAAACGCACGGACATTGCTGTCCAGCTACGAACGGGCACGAACGGTGAGGTGTCCGCGGCAGTCGGTGATTCTCTTCGGTTCGGGATTCCCACCGTTGTGTCCGCCGTGGGTCCAACCGCAGAACTCCCGGACTCGATCGTTGTCAAGGTCGCCCCGGGGTCGAATGCCGCCACCGTTGCCGAGGCAATCGGCGGTCTCCTCGCAAGCCCGCAGGCTCGTTCGGATCTGGGAACCGCAGCCATCGCCTACATTGCGGAACACAGCTTCGACGCAACCGCACGGCGCATGCTTGATGCCCTCGGTCTCGGAGATGCCATCTCGGCGTAGCGCTCTGCGGATGGCCAGCCGAGAACAGGAGAAGACGGGTTTCGTGGGTACGCTTTCGGTCTCCCGACCTGATTGAACCATGCCAACCTTCTCCACGCTTGGCCTCGTCGCCCTGCTGATCCTGGTGATCGCACTTCCGGGGGTACCGGCCGCAATCCTGCTGAAGCCGAAGCAGGCGTTGAGGGTCGCCCCTACTGCTGCGCTCGGTCTTTTTGTCGGTCTCGGGATGGTCCTGCTGGTGGTGGTCGGTCTCGTCCATCTCGCCATCTATACGGTTCCCGTCTTCTTGGGCACGGTTGCCGCCATCAGTGTGGGTCTTTGGATTGCTGTGTATTCGGTGCGTCCGACCATCCTGCCGCCCCGTGTCACCGCCCCGGGCATCGCGATGACCGTGATCATGTTCGGGGCAGCGTTGCTGCGAACCGACCCGATCTACTTCATCTACCAGACGTCGGATTTCGGTGGGTACATCAACATTGCCAACCGCGTCGCCATCGGGGACACGTTCGGCTACTGGTTCCTCGACCTGTTCCCTGCGGCACTGAGCATTCCCGGACTGCTCTTTGGCACGCTCCACACCGTGGTTCTGATGCCGTTGTTGGGACTCCTCGTCATCGTTGGAGTCGCGGCGATATCGGATCGTCTCGGGTTCTCGCCGTGGGTCACGGTCACGGCTGCGTTCATTTCCGCCTTCCACATCGTCCCGGTCTGGTTCTCAGAATTCCCAGCCTCCGAGACACTCTTTGCCGTACTCCTGATCGGGATGCTGCTTCTGGTTGCCACCGCAATGGCCAAGCATTCGATGGCCACCGCAGCAGTGGCAGGCGTGTTCGGCTTCCTCCTCGCCATAGCGAGAGTGAACTCGATCCTGCTGGCCCCCATCGTGCTCCTGGCCGGCGTTGTGGCACTCGTGCTCATGAACGAGAAAGCATCCGGAATCATGATCCGGTTCATCGGGGTGTTCTTCGCTTCGTCATACGTTGGCCTGTTCTACAACATCAGGTTCAGTTCCCCGTACTTCGTCGACGACCAGCTTGGCCTGTTCTTCCCAGACTTCGTACCACGGACGGTTGACCGTCTCGGGAACCCCTTCATCGCTGTCGTGGTCGGCTGTGTGTTCGGTGTGGTCGTGTGGGGCGTGATCGTTCTCGCCCGGTTGATCGCGACGAAACCCGGGCTGGCACGCAGAGGTTCCCTCATTCGTGGCCTTCGGGGCGGTTGGTGGTTTGATCGCTTTTCTTGGGGTTCGCGCTGCGAGCGGAAACTACTCATCGCCGTGGGGGCAGATACTGATCCTCGGGCTGGTGCTGCTTGCCCTTGGACTGGGAGGAATGATCGTTGGCGGGCTGTCGCTTCCCACGTCGTCACCGCAGCGACAAGCCGTGTACTGGATCGCGCGCTGACCGCCGTTGGGTTCATCGCGTTGCAGGCAACACGGTTGGATCAACCCGGCAATGAGGCCGCTCCATACTTCTTGTACTGGCACCGCTACTACATGAGCGAGGTCTTCCCCGTCATCGTGATTCTCGCCATGTGGTCTCTCGAAGCCGTGACGTCGGTGGTCACGAGGTTCGTTTCGAGCGACCGTTGGCGTCGGCACGCACCGGCGCTGGTGGCAGCTGCGGTGATCACGATCATCGGGTTCGAAGCACTCGGGCCGAACATTCACATGTCATCGGCGACCATGTTTGATCAGGCCTACGAAGTCATTGCAGAACTCGACGACCTCACCTCGGAGCCTCCGGACGCCCCCATCGTCTACCTCGGTTCCAACGAGCTGCCACCCGGATGGTTCTGGCCGAACACGGCGCGGCTCATCGCCCGCCCGCTTGAGGACACCTTTGACCGATGGATCATCGGCAACGCTGGCCCCCGAGAACCAGATCTCACCGCCACGAGCGCACAGTTGGTCGGCATCCTCGAAGACCAGGGAGTTGATACGATCTTCGTCATCACGGACCGACTGATGATCCCGGATGAACGTGTGCTCCTTGACGGTGGCTGGAACATGGAGGAGATCGCCATCGTCCCTGTGACGATCCAACGACTGCAATGGGAGCCAGACACAAGACCGAAGGACCAACTCTTTGCCGTCACCACCCTTGAACTCTTCGTATTTGAGATGAACCGATGAGCGAACCGACACGAGTACTGGTTTCAGGCTGGGTTGGTGCGATGAACATCGGGGATGAACTCGTGTTCCGTGCCCTTGCAATCAAGCTGCAGGACCGAGGTGTCGCCATCCGAGTGATGTCGCGTGATCCACAAGGGACAGAGGCGCTCCATGGTGTTGATGCCATCGGTTGGTACAACCCACCCGCGGTCCTTGGGACCATCGCCCGTTGCGACGGGCTCATCCTTGGCCCCGGCGGTCTCCTCCAGGACGAGACATCGGTCTGGAACCTTCCCGCCCACCTCCATCGGGTGTTCGCTGCCAAGACGGCACGCAAGCCTGTGCTTGGGATCGGACTCGGCGCAGGACCGCTGAAGTCGAAGACAAGTCGCCGACTCGTGAAGGCAGCACTCAAGTCCGTGCCGGTCACCGTCCGCGATGATGACTCGGCAGCAGTGCTCACCGCCTGCGGAATCTCACATGTGACGACGACGGCAGATCTCGCCTATGGCCTCCCGATACCAACCGCCGAGCCTGAGGACCGCATCGTTGTTTCTTTGCGGCCGTTCTCAGGTGGCGGCGGCCTCATCCCTGCGCGGCGCTCTGACCTGCGATCCCTCGACTCCGATGACCGCATCGGTGCAGCCGCCAATGCTCTCGACGAACTCTCAGCTCGCACATCGCTGCCCGTCCATCTGTTGGCGTTCGAGGGTGAACGTGATGCGCCCTATCACCACCGGATCGCCAGTGAGATGGCGGCACCCGTCACCGAGTCGACGGCGTCTCTGGACACAGTGTTCGACGAGGTCGCCAAGAGTCGCCTCGTCGTAGGAATGAGATACCACGCCGTTGTTTCTGCCGTGATGGCTGGACGCCCCGCCGTTGTCATCGCCTACTCCCCCAAGGTGCGGTCCATGGGCACGCTGATGGGTCCCGGGGCGCTCCTCCTGGAGAACGATCCATCAGGTCTCTCAACGATTCCCGATGGCGCCGCGCTCCTCGACGCAGAACACGATCTGATAACAGTTCGCGACAACCTCCGACACGCCGAAACCGGCAACGACCAAGCAATCGACAATTTCCTCAGCGACCTCTGAGGCGGGCGAGCCCCCTGCTTCGCTGCGTCTGCTGCCGCAGACGTTGGAGTTGCTCCGCAACTCAGACGCTCCGCGTCCCCCGGCAGCCGGGAGGACGGAAGAATCCAGCACCGTCCCCCCGGGTTTCCGGGGGGACGTGGGGGCTGCGCCAGCAGGCGCCGCAGGGGGGCCAAACAGAGGTCTTGTATTCGCCACCTTGACTTGATACACCACCCCTATGCCTGCCAGCCGGAGACTCATCCGATTCGCACGACAGAACCGGAGGGATACCGGACTCGCAGAAACCTTGTTGTGGAACGAACTCAGAGGCAAACAACTCGGTCCGACGGTTCCGCCGGCAGGATCCTCAAGGTCCCTTCATTGCTGACTTCACATGCAGAAAACGCAAGCTCGTCATCGAGGTCGACGACTGGTCCCACACCGATCCGGCAAGGGACCGTGCACGGGACGAGTGGTTTCATTCACGAGGCTGGTTCGTGCTCCGCATCGACGACGCCGAGATTCTTGAAGCACTCGATGAAACCATCGATCTCATCATCCAAGCACTCCGGGACCCACAGTCGATCGTCAACCCCCTCAACCGACCCGAGGACTAGCCCCCCTGCGTCGCTGCGTCTGCTGCCGCAGACGTTGGAGTTGCTCGCACTCTGCGCGTCCCGCTCCGGCGCGGCCGGGGGGACGGGAAGAAGGGGCAACACCGTCCCCCCGGGTTTCCGGGGGGACGCGGGGGCTGCGCAAGCAGGCGCCGCAGGGGGGCTCCCACACGGAGGACGGAAGAACTCAACACCGTCCCCCCGGTTTCCGGGGGGACGCGGGGGCTGCGCAAGCAGGCGCCGCAGGGGGGCTGTCCTAGCCGTGTTGTGTGGGGTTCCAGCCCTTGAAGAGTCGGCTTCCGATGCGGATCGGGAGCCAGAGGATGGCGATCAGGGT
This sequence comes from uncultured Acidimicrobiia bacterium, assembly GCA_963714375.1. Taxonomy (GTDB): domain Bacteria; phylum Actinomycetota; class Acidimicrobiia; order Spongiisociales; family UBA5794; genus UBA5794. Next base: position 7,957 of record CAVQOG010000004.1, on the reverse strand, counting down.
CACATATGGATACTTGATGATGTATCTGGCAGGAACACGATCAACAATGAGGAAGAGGATGGGAAGCAGGACAACCAGTGCAACGACTCCGGTGAGGAACCACCATGGCCACAAACCCCAGGTCGGGAACACGGCTGCGAGGACCGCAAGGATCCCAATCACGAGGGCGATGAACGAACGACCGGGGTGGTAGAGGCGGTAGGCGAGATCGAGCAGCGCGGGTTGGCGTGTGGTGATCCCGGTTCGGATCAGCTTCCAACCGTATCGGCGTTGAGCGTCGCGACGGCCACGCACCCAGCGGGAACGCTGCTTGACGGTTGCGGCCATCTCGGTTGGCTTCTCGTCATAGACCCGTGCCGTGTGAAGCCACTTCGCTCGGATACCTGCAAGGTTGAGCCGAGCGTTGAGGGCCACATCGTCGGTGAGGTCATCCGTGAATCCACCACCAGCATCGAGCGCTTCAGCGGTGATTGCCATCCCTGTCCCCCCCAGATCCACCGACCATCCGATGTTTGATCGCGACAGCTGCACCATTCTGTTCGATGCCCAGTAGGTGAGCGCGTTCGCCGTCGCAAGGACTGAGCCGTCAGGATTGGCGACATCGAGGTAGGTCTGGACCGCATCGGCACCGCATTGAAGGCTCGCAGCGACCCGTTGAACGAAATCATCGTCAATGCGGTTGTCGGCGTCGAGGACGAGCAGTGCCTCGCCTTCAGCGAGCGGCTCAGAGTCGAGGTACCACGCAATTGCAGCCCCCTTCGCACCCTCACCGACGTGGCGAACCGCGACCTCGACGTCCCGACCAGCGATCTCGGCGGTCGCGTCGGTGCAGCGGTCTGCAATCACGATCGACCGCATGAGGTGAGCGGGATACGTCTGGGCGGCAAGGTCGGACGCGACACCCTCAATCACACCAGCCTCGTTGTGGGCTGCGATCACGACTCGAATGGGCAGCGTCGGGTTCCTCAACGGTGGGATCTTTCGGGGTTCGCAACCCCCATAGAGCGATGAAGGAGGAGTACAAGGCTGGGCCGACGAACAGAAACTGCCCCAACCAGATGAGCGCCCGTAACATGCCGCGCAGCGTAGCCAATCAGGATGGATGAACCGCATGTCCGACGCAGCGAGCCGTGGTCCGATCGCCATCGTCCTTGGCACGCGGCCAGAGATCATCAAACTTGCCAAGATCACCGAACTTCTCGGCGACGATGCCCATCTGGTCCATACCGGTCAGCACTACGACGACAATCTTTCTCAGTCGTTCTTCACCGAGTTCGGAATGCGACCGCCCGACACCGTCATCGGCATTGGGGGGCAATCAAGAGGGCAGCAGGTCGGCAACGCCACCCTTGCCCTTGACGAGCTCTTTGCAACGCTGGAGCCTTCTGCGGTTGTTGTTCAGGGCGACACGAACTCGGTCATGGCGGGAGCGATCGCCGCGAACGCCAATTCGATTCCCCTTGTCCATGTCGAGGCGGGCCTGCGGTCCTTCGATCGACGAATGCCTGAGGAACACAACCGGATCGTGACCGACCACCTATCTGATCTGTGCTTGGCCCCAACGGACCTCAATGTGACACAACTCAAGGCGGAAGGCATTGCCGATGAACGGGTGGTCAAGACGGGGAATCCGATTGTTGAGGCAGTGGGCAGACTCATGCCGAGTGCCGAGGAGCGAGCAACACTCCTTGAGCGGTTCCGTGTCACGCGTGAACAGTTCGTGCTTGCCACGATCCACCGCCCTGAGAATGTTGACACCCCTGAGACACTCGATGTCGTCCTCCGTGCACTCGCTGGCCTCGACATGCCAGTCCTGTTTCCGATGCACCCCAGGACTCGGCAACGTGTCGAAGCATTCGGGCTTGGTGGCGTCGCTGAGGAGTTGATCGTTGTTGAACCCATCGGGTATCGGGACTTCATCGGACTTGGCGCCGAATCGCTGCTCATTGTTTCCGATTCGGGAGGCATCCAGGAGGAAGTGTCCGTCTACAAGCGCCCTGCGGTCGTCATCCGGCGTTCAACGGAACGCCAGGAGGTTGAAGGGACATTCGTTCGCCGATTCGAGCCGGGGCCAGACCTTGCCGGCCAACTCGGGGCGGAGATCGAAGCTGCTCCTCAACGGTCAGTGGAACTCGCCGATCTGCCGAGCCCATACGGTGACAATCACGCACCCGAGATGTGCGTCGCGGCAATCCGCTCACTCGTCGGAGAGACATCATGACCTGGCTCAAGCGACCATCGTCTCGCGAAGGGAGCGGCGAATTCGAGATACCTGCGATTCCTGATGGTGTGCTCCAGGTGTGCCATCCCGACTGGCGCGGGGTCCGCACATCGGCGTACGCATTCCGAGATCCCGTCATCGAGTCTTCTGACCTGAAACGTCTCTCTGCTCATGCAGAAGATCTGGTGGATGCAGGCGTGTCGACCGTTGTCATCCAGGGGTGGCCCCCGAATGCACCACAGTTCGCACTTGCCATGGCAAGCCTCGATGTGCGAGTGCTCACCGTATTCCATTCCTCCCCTGCTCAACACGGGATCGATCCGGGAGAAGCCGAAGCAGTCCGAGACATGCTCGTACTCCACAAGGACGGAATCGTCGACCGGGTCGCGACCGTCAAAGCCGGAGTTGCCGACGCGTTCTCGTCTCTCGGGTACGACATCGTCCACGTCGGAAACCGGGTACCCGTTCTCGAACCGGTGGAACCCGCAACCGTTGCTGAGGGGACGAACGTTGGCATCTTCTTGTATCCGATGTGGCGCAAGAATGTGACAACCCAGATCCTCGCTGCTCGCAAGCTCGGGTGGCGGCCGTTCGTGATGGACGCACCCAAGGTGGGCTACATCTCACGCAACGACCTGACGATCTGTGGCGAACTGCCACGCGACGAGTTCCTTCCGATCCAGGCAGCGATGGACATCACCCTCAACGTGACCCTGTCGGAATGCCACCCGATGCAACCCATGGAGTCGTATCTCCTCGGTGTGCCATGCCTGCTCAGCCGTACGTCTGATCTCTTTGCCGATGATCCTGAACTTTGGGATCTCACGACGGTGGATCAACCAGACAACCCTGACGCGATCGCTGCTGGTGCCGAGAAGCTGCTCAGCCGCACAGACGAGGCGGTCGAACGGGCAACGGCGTCACTGCAACGGATGGATGCAGCCAGCAAAGCGCAATGGCTGTCGTTCACCCGTCCGTGAGCCATCGGGGTACGCTCCGACGATGACAATGAAGGCCTCGGTCATCACCACCGTGCTCAACGAGATCAACTCGATTGAGGCGTTCTTGAACGCGCTCGACGATCAGACCGCGTACGCCCGATGAGGTGATCGTGGTTGACGCCGGATCGACCGACGGAACCGTTGAAGCCATCAGCCGTTTCGCTGTCGACCGGCCGTGGCTCACACTGATCCAGGAACCCGGGAACCGCTCACATGGGCGCAACACCGCCATCGACGCAGCCTCCCATGATGTCATTGCATGTGCAGACGCGGGTTCGCTCCCAGACCCTTGGTGGCTTGCAAACCTGCTCAAACCGTTCGATGACGGTGCCGATTGGGTTGCTGGCTTCTACTGGGTTGATGCGGCGTCCGTTGTGGACCGATGCGGCGGTCTGACGATCGTCTACGTCGAGGAGGAGGTTGATGCCGATTCGTTCCTCCCGTCGGCACGTTCCATGGCATTCACAAAGAAGGCATGGAACACCGCAGGACGATTCCCCGAACACGTCGACTTCGGCGAGGACACACTGTTCGGTGTGCGGATGCGTGCAGCAGGTATCGAGCCAACGCTTGCCCTTGATGCGACGGTGAGCTGGCATCCCCCATCCGGTTTCGATGGTCTGGCACGAACGACGTTCCGCTGGGGCCGCGGCGACGCCGTCGCCCGAGTACGGGGCATGCACTACAAGCGAACGCTCGGAGCAGTGATGGGAGCCGCAGCGCTGACCGTTGTACTGGGAACGATCAAACCGGCACTCGCATGGTTCGGTATCGCTCCCCTGGTTCCCGGCATCTGGAAATCGACCCGTAACAAGTACCGCCACGAGGAGCACCCTGCAAAGTGGGTGCTCCTTCCCGCTGCACGCGTTGTGGCCACGTCGGCGAACCTCGCTGGGTATGTGGTCGGCCGCGCTGTCGGCGAATAGGCGCTGAGATGCACATTCTCTTTGTCACAACCGAGCTCTCGCCGTTCACCCATGGCGGTGCTGGCGTCCTGGTTGCACGGATGCGTGAGTTGCTCATCACCAGCGGCCATTCCGTTTCGGTCATCCTGATTGCTGACGATGTTGCTGACCCGGATTCCGGGGTGGTCGTTGTCGGGTCGAGTACGGATGCCGTGGTGCGATCGTTCACGGCCGCTGAAGCTGTGGCAGGGTTTGTGGCTGACAACGATGTCGACCTCATCGAGATCCAGGACTTCGATGGACTCGGCTTCTGGACACTTGCGGGGCGCGAGCGTGCCGGTATTGAGCATGTGCCGGTCCAGATCCGATTCCACGGCACGGCAGACCTGATGTTTGAAGCTGTCGGGGTAGATCCACCCGAGCTTGAAATCATGCGGTCACTCGAGGTTGGTGCCCTATCAATGGCGGACCGCGTCGTCGTCCCGAGCGCCGCCATTGGAGCACTCGTGGTCGAGCGATATGGGATCGAACCCGACCGGATCTCGATCGGGACGCCACCGGTTCCCGAAACCAGACGCACATGGGCCCCGGGCTCGGAACCGGTATTCGTTGCGGCCGGTCGGCTCGGCGAAGTCAAGGGCACGCATGATCTGATTGCGGCAGCGACACCGGTGCTGCGGTCACACCCAACGGCCAGCCTGATGTTGGTTGGTGAGGACGGGTGGAGTGCAAGCCAGCACCGGCCGATGAGCGAATGGATCACCGACGAGCTGGTTGCAGATGACATCGCATCCCGAACCACGTTGGCTGGGCGGCTCAGCGGCGAAGATTTCGCAACTGCGATGGCTGGCGCGTGGGCGGTGGTGGTGGCAAGCCGTTTCGAGAGCTTCCACCTTGGGATGCACGAGGCCCGCAGGCTCGGTGCACCTGTGATCGTGCCTGCCCTCGCCGCGTTTGAGGGGACGATCGATGCATCGACCGGTGGGCTTGTGTACGACGGAACCATCGACGGACTCACCCAAGCCATGAACCGAATAGCCGATGACGTTTCACTTCGGGACCGACTCGCTGGAGCTCCGGCACCGATACTGGGTGACCCACTCGCCCCGTATGTGGAGATACCGAGACCACGCCATCCGAGGGCTCAGGCGGGTCTCGGGACAATCGCTGTCAAGGAATACGAGGAGATCGCGTCACACACCGGTATCCCGGCGATTCCGCTCCGCGCGTCGGTGCTGACCCGGTTCGTCACCGCCATGGCACGAATCCTCCCCGATCCGGTGGTGTCGGCCGCAGCGAGAGTGCTGCCCTCCGGGTGGGTCGAATCAAGTCCACTCTTTGCGAGACTGCAACATGCACGCTGGACCGACCTCGCTGCCACCCAGGAGGCTGACACCATACGGCCGGTGTCTGAGATCAGGGCCAGAGTGGATGCTGGCGAGTTTCCCGATATCGCTGATCCTCTCGTATCAGTCATCATCCCCGTCTTCAACGACGGCGAGTTCCTCGACGAGGCGATCGCAAGCGTGTTCGGCCAGACAGAACAGTCGTTCGAGATCGTCGTTGTCAACGACGGTTCAACAGACCCCTCCACGTTGGCCGTCATCGAGAACCTCACATGGCCACGCACACGAGTGGTCAACCAACCAAACCGTGGTCTGGCAGCAGCACGCAACGCCGGTGTTGCGGCGTCTCGTGGCAGGTTCGTCGTGCCGCTCGATGTTGACGATGCGATCGAGCCCCGGTTCATGGAGGCACAACTGGGTGTCCTCGCCGAGAACCCGGCGGCGGCCTACGCAACCACGTGGACGAGACTCACTGACGATGTAGAGCAGATCTGGATCCCACGCCGCTTCAACAAGTATCAGATCCTCCTGTCCAACTCGAACGTCGGTTGCGTGCTGCTGCGGCGCGACGCATTCGAGGCAGTCAGCGGATACAACGAGAGCATGCGGTCCGGCAACGAGGACTGGGATCTATGGGTGAGGCTGATGGATGCCGGATACGACATGGTTGAAGTGCCAGAGGTGCTGTTTCGCTATCGCAAGCACGGCATCACCATGAGCGTCCGAACGGAGGCTCGCTATGAAACTGCACGGCTTGAGATGGTGCAATCCCACCCGGCCCTGTATGCACCAGAGGCGATACGGGACCGCAAGCAGAAGCACTACCCAGCGATTTCGGTCGTGGTGCCCGACGCCGATTTCGTCCCAGCCCTCACTGGTCAGACAATCAAGGATGCAGAAGTCCTCGTTGTCGGGTCGGTCGAGCGTGATCTGCCGTGGCCCGTGTCATCGCATGCAACGGTCGACGACGCGATTCGTGCGACAAAGGGCAAGTACGTGACGCTCTGGGACCCATTGACCGAGCCTGATCCCAACCTGCTTGAGGATATGGCCCGCATGCTGGAGCGTTCGCCGAATGCTGGCATGGCAACAACGTCATCTGAGACTCCATTGTCCGTTGTTCGTGCATGGTCGCTCTTCGATCCAGCTGGCCCGACCGGAATCATCCGCTTCGACGACGACACCTCTGCCAAGACGGCATTGCGCCCCGGCGGCCGCCCGGACAACCGGTGGCAGGTACCGGCTGAGATCGGTGGACTGCCTGTCCGACGGCAACGACCAGAGGAAGAAGGCTTCGTCCCCGATTGGATCGACACGGGAGCCCCACCGTGAGATCAAGACTGACGTCCATCAAGCGACGCGTGTATCGGTCGGCTCCTGATGGGGTAATCAACGTGTATCGCACCACACGGAGTCATGCCCGCAGGCTCATCGGACGGCCGGGCCTTGCGACACGGTCCCGTACCAACATTGACATCGTCGCGCCCGCGTCAAACGCCAGGCGGTGGCTGCGTCGAACACCTCCAACGGTCAGGGTCGTCGATCAGAAGGATCCTCCGGCAACTCGTGACGACGTCGTGCGGTTCGGAAATACCGACCTCATCGACCTCGAAGCTGGCTGGATCGGTTGGGAGGACACCGCTGCCGTCGTATCGGCAGATGTTCACCTTCCCAAGCAGGTCGAAACAGATGAAACACCGCGTCTGGCACCAACGGGCCTCATCGTTTCATCTGATGTAGCCGCTGCGCTTTCGCTCGGACCCGGCGACGACACATCCACAGCGGACGCCCTCAATCGCATCATCGATGCGGGATACCGAATCCGCGTCGTACCGAACGAGCCACACCGAGCAGCGCAACAGACGGGATCGTCGATCGGGACGCAGCCAGTGGTCATCTTCGCTGCGGTCCCGATGCATGACATCGGCGGCGGGAGCCGTGGCACGCAGATCGCCCTTGAACTCGTGCGGCGCGGTCACCATGTGACGTATGTCAACCGCTACGAATCCCACGAGGATGTCGATCTTGGGCTGCGCTTCATTCACCCTGCGCTGGAGCAAGTCTCTCTCGACCGCTTCGAGGCAGGGAGGCATGCGGATCGGGCGACGGAACCGGGACTGGTCATCGTCGAGCTCCCAGACCCTGCGCTCGGCAAACCGATCGCAACGCTGATTGCTCGCCGCTGGTTGATGGTGTTCGACCTCATCGATGACTGGAGCGATCCAGCCCTTGGTGACCCGTGGTACTCGGTGGAGTTCGAGAAAGACTTGATTGTTTCAGCAGCCGTGGTTTCAGCCTCTGCGCCCGACCTTCTCAAACGGTTTGCGGACCTGGGGAGGGACGACGGTGTGTTGGTTCCCAACGCTGTCAATGAGACCGTCTTCGACGCACAGGATGTTGTGCGTCCCGATGATCTTCCGGTCGGTTCCACGATCGGCTATCACGGTTCGCTGTATGGCAATTGGATCGACTGGGATGCAATCA
>CAVQOG010000003.1:0-440698 GCA_963714375.1 uncultured Acidimicrobiia bacterium | reverse complement strand
CACTGAATCTCGCGTGATTGTTGGGGTCTTCTTGCATCTGCGGCTAGGGCACCCATGAGTTTCTGGGCTTCTTCTTGGTCGAACACCAGAAGATTGCCTGACCCATCCTTCCCAGCGTGCAGGGACAGGCTCAAACTGGACTCTGGCGGTCCCGGCCGTGCGGGCAGCTCCAAGCTCAGCTGAGGTCGGCGCATGCCAGTTTTGGCGCTCCATCGATCGCCCGATGCACCACGATGCTGACTGCCCGATTGTCGGCGACCGCGTCGTTGTTGGCCGTCATGTGGCCGGAACCGTCGTCACCGGCGGTGAACGCGAGGTGGATTTCGTTCGGCGGGTAGTGATCCCCTCCGACCTCGAACTGATAGTGCGGTCCGCCTGCGTTGGCGCACACATCCGCGTGGACATGGGCGATATAGGTCGCTCCCGGTTCCAGACCCTTGAGCATGACCGTGACGGTGGTCCCACCGTCATGGCGGGCGAGATCGGCGGTCCCGCTTATCGTCGCTTGGGCATTGCTGACGAGTGGCTCGATGATCCCCGTGGTGAGCTCAGCACCGTCGATCGATGAAGCCATTGGTTCGTCGGCGTCACCCATGTTCATCGACCCAGCGTCGTGGTCGTGGGTGGCGGCGATGGAGCTCGTCGTGGATGCGGGCACATCGGTAGCGACGCTCGTTCCGCATGCAGCGGCCACCAGCGTTGTCGCCATGAGTGCGGCAACCATTGCGGTTCGAATGGTGATCGGTCGTTTCATTGGTCTCCACTTGATTGCTTATGGGACCAATACGACCATGGTGAGATGAGCCGCCGATGAGTCATCGGTGAGGGTCCGATGAGTTGCGCCGGACAGCACACATGCGACTCTCATCGGGGACTCATGTGGGCGTGGCATCATGACGGTGTGAAACCGAAGATTCTGGTTGCAGACGACGATGAGAGGATTGCCGCGAGCATTCGACGCGCCCTCATCTATGAGGGGTACAGCGTTGAAGTTGCCAGCGACGGCAACGAGGCGCTGCGCTCAGCGCTCCATCATCGTCCTGACCTGGTGCTGCTTGACATCATGATGCCTGGCATCGACGGAATCGAGGTGTGTCGACGCCTGAGAGAGGCCAGCAAGGTTCCGGTTCTGATGCTCACGGCGAAGGACTCGGTCGACGACCGGGTAAGCGGTCTCGACTCAGGCGCTGACGACTACCTCGTCAAACCGTTTGCATACGAGGAGCTGCTCGCCAGGGTGCGGAGCCTGCTCCGCCGCCACGAACCGGGCGGACGCGAGGTCATTCGGGTTGGTGACGTCTTCGCAGATGTCGACGGACTTGAGGTCAAACGTGGCGATCGGTCCATCGAGATGACGGCTCTCGAGTTCCGGCTTCTTGAGTACTTCCTCCGAAACGAACGGATCGTGCTTTCGCGGTCCCGCATCCTTGAGTCGGTCTGGGGCCTCGATGTCGATACCACGAGCAACATCGTGGATGTGTACGTGCGGTATCTGCGAACCAAACTCGAAGCCGACGGTGAACCGAGGGTGATTCACACAGTACGCGGTGCCGGCTATGTGCTCCGAGCCGAGTAGCGGCCGATGAAGATTCGCTGGAGGCTTGCCTGGTACGGCGTAGGACTCACAGCGGCGGTCCTCCTGCTGTTCAACATCCTGATCGCGGTGATCCTTGTCGGATCGTCCGGGGAAGAGCAGGACCGCCTCCTCTCCTCGACCGTCGAAGCAGCGGTTCAAGCACTCGCCACGGTCGACGTGGCCGGAGCCCCTAGCAGCGACCCGCTGTTCCTCCCTGACGCTGATACCTCCGACCAGCCCTTCACCACCGTCTATGACGACGTGGGCACCCCGCTCTACGCCACAGCCACTGTCGGCGGGACCATCCTCGATCTCCCTGCCGCCGTCGTCGTAGAGGCTCTCGGAGAGGGCAGCTCGGAGATCACGGAGAACGGAATCAGAAGCCAAGTCCGACCGTGGACCGACGCCAGTGGGAGCATCGGCGTTGTCGCTGCATCCCAACCTGCACGCGTTGTCGACGCCCAAATTGAAGGAGCAAGGGGATTCCTCTTCGTCTTTGCGATTATTGCTCTGATCGCAACGCTCATCGGTGCATGGTTCATGAGTGGACGTGCGCTTCGCCCCGTCAAGCTGCTTGCGAAGACCACCGACGAGATCGGAAGCACCGGTGATCTTTCCCAGCGGCTCGATCCCGTGAAGCGCGACGACGAGATCGGTGCGCTCACAGCCTCATTCAACTCGATGCTCGACACGATTGAGGACGCAACGCGCCAGCGCGACGCCACGATCGCTGGTCAGCGCCAGTTCATCGCGGACGCCTCCCACGAGCTTCGCTCACCTCTCACCTCCATCCTCGCCAACGCTGGTTTTCTTGTTGATCGCCCAACCGCAGATCCCGATGACAGGGATGACGCGATTCACGACATCCGTTCGGAAGCAGTGAGGATGGGACAGCTCATCGACAGGCTGCTGCTCCTTGCGCGAGCCGACCTCGAAGCGTCATCGATGCGAACTCACGGACCCGTGGACCTTGGCGCAGTTATGGCATCGGTCGCCAGACGGGCCAGGAATCTCGACATTGACGTTCGAACCGCCTCCGTGGGGCCAGTCATTGCGCTCGGTGACGCTGTCGAGCTCGCAGAGATGATCTGGATCCTCATCGACAATGCCGACCGCCATGGCGGCGACACCGTGACAGTGTCGGCTGCGGCGTACGAATCTCACATCGAGATAACGGTTGCCGACAACGGCGAGGGAATCGACGCCAATGATCTCGATCGGATCTTCGATCGGTTCCACAGGGGAGACCCTGCCCGTACAGGCGATGGTTACGGCCTTGGGCTCGCCATCGCACGCTCGGTCGCCGAGGCACACGGAGGGTCGATCGCCGCCGCCAACGGTGAGGACGTCGGCGCAGTCTTTACCGTCACCTTGCCGTCGAACTGAGCTTTGTTCCTTCTCATTTGCGACTCATCGGTGACCCATGTTCGACTCATCGGGGGCCGTCATGTTTGAACCCATGACATCAACGCCCGAAATCAAGCGATCTAGTCAACGTCTGATGCAATTCCTCGATGTACTCCGAGCTCTTGTTCTTTTGCAGGGTGCGATGCTGCTCCTCGTGGCACTCGAGGCCATCGTCATGGTTGCCTTCGCTGGGCCGGCTATCGCTGGCATCTTCCTCCTGAGCACCGGAGCGACGGTCCTGACGTTCCTGACGGTCAGAGGTCTCCGCAAACTCCGCCGTTGGGCTCGCCGGGTAACCATCGTCTCCGAGTGGGGACTGATCGTGTTTGCGACGCTCGACCTTCTCCTCACCTTCGCCCTGGTCGGTTCCCCGCCGCCCTTGATCCCGCTGATGGTTGGATTCGTCATCCCGATCGCCGCCCTGAGCCTGCTGCGCATCACCAAGCCGCTGTTCATCGAACAAGGCTCCGGTGACTCCGACGTCGAGGTGCCACCTGGAGAGCCGATTCCAGCTGACCGTCCGATCCTCGATGTGCTGACGTGAAGGAGCCACTGTGAGTCTGTTCTTCCACGCCGACGATCCGATCGTCATTCCCACTCTGGATGGTGGAACACCGACGAGTGTTCTGGAAGGGTTCGGGATCGGCGAATACGTCGGTAACCCGTTGTACACGGTGATCCCTGAGCACGTGCTGGCATCGATCCTGCTTGTACTCGCACCCATCGTCATCTGGTTGACCGTCAAACTGGTTCGGACATTCGCTGCTCGCGGCGGACGTCGGGCGACCGCTGTTGTCGACGCCTTCCGCTCAGCGTCGATTCCGCGACGGATTGCGGCCGTGGCACTGTGGTACTCAGCGCTGATCCACGGCGTGCTGGTGCTCACTCATGAGCCAAGCGGCTACTCGGTGCTCTACATCGCTGGCGCTGCGCTGTTGTCTTTCGCCGGCTGGTGGACGGTTCGAAGTGTCCGCGGCAAGCTGTCGGCAGCGATCCTCATCGGATCGATTGCGACGTTCTGGATCCTCGGCGCCCCCGCCGACCAGCTTGGTATGGCGACGAAGCTGCTTGAGCTGTTTGCGCTCGGCTTGGTCTCACTCGCCGGAACCGAAGGAGCCACCCGTCTGCGAAGACTTGCACCCGCTGGCGTTGTGGCGCTTGTTGTGTTGACGGGGGTGTCCGCGTGGATCGGTGCTTTTGCAACGGTCGGTGCAGACGGTGGGCACCACGGTGGTGAGTACCCCGATCCCGGAACCCTCGTCCCATACATTGACCGACTTGAACCCACAGCGGAGGAATTGCACTACGCGGCTGACCTTCACGCCGATCTCGTGCTCGCCATGGACAAGTATCGGGACCCAGCAGTCGCCGAGCAGGCCGGATACAACGTTGGGACGGTGATCGGATCTGATCATCACGCCCAGAACAAGAGCCTCATCGGTGATGGGAGAATCCTTGACCCCGAGTATCCAGAATCACTCATCTATGCGAAGACGCTGAGCGGTCCTGTGCTTGTCGGAGTGATGTTCGAGATGGATGGGTTCACCGACAAGGGTCCCACCGACGGCGGTCCGATCATGCTGTGGCACGCTCATGAGAACGTGTGCTTCGGCTTGACCCCGCCCTTGCTTGCTGGACTCGAGTCGCCGTTCGGGATGTGTCCGGTCGGGTCGTTCAACATCCCGCGTACTGGAGAGATGCTCCATGCGTGGATCCTGCCTGACGTGCCGTTCGATGAACAGTGGGGCCACATCGACGAAGACTGGCTTGCCGACTATCTCCTAGAACACTCGCAGCAGCTGGTTGCAGGAGCTGCCGCAATGCAGCCGTAGTACGTCAACCTCAGTGGTGAACGGGTATGCGAGCGGCAAACCACACATGATTCCCGCGGGAGCCCGTCCGAGCGGGCTCACGCTCGGCGGCTCACGCTCGGCCCACAAGGCCATTGTCGTGGATGGATTCCGGGCGGGCCGTACGCAACGCGTATCGTGCCTCCACCGTGGTCGTGTCCTTGACCAGGTCGACCTTCCTCACATGCAGGCGGTGCACGGTCGCGCCAAGCAGCTCCTCGAGCTCCGTCCGGACCTCCTCCTCGTCCGTGACGGCCCGTCCAAGGGTCAGCGTCTGCACCCGATAGTTGGCGAACAGCGCTGGATGGTCGCCAACGTATAGGGCCCCGAGGATCGCAGCCATCATCGCGACGGTTGTGGCACCGGGCACGAGGGAAACGCCGGCCAACAGACCCATGGCGAGAGAGGCGAAGTAGTACGCCACCTCGGACTGGTCGAGGGGTGCCGACCGGAGGCGGATGATCGACAGGATGCCGAACAATCCGAGGCCGAGTCCTGCAGCGACCGTCGAGGAAGCGAGCACATCCGCCACGGCAACGACGCCGATGTTGGCGACGAGATAGGCGACCACCATGTCTCGGCGTCGATGTCGGGGGAAATAGAGCGCAAAGACGAGGATGGCGATCGCCAAAGCGTCAGCGAGAAGAAGCAGATTTCGAGACATGATCCTGTGCCTTTCGGTGGTTCTCCCACCAGTTCAGCTTGGGGAGCTGAGAGAACGCTGGGAATCTGCGTCGGTGGCCCTGTGGATGTCGTCAATATGGGGAACGCGTGGAAGGCGCACGGTAAACACGGCACCGCCGAGTGGTCCATTCGCGGCCCCGACCGTCCCGCTGTGCGCCGATACGATCGCATCGACGATGGCCAGCCCGAGACCAGAACCGCCAGAGTCACGAGAGCGTGACCGGTCGACTCGGTAGAAGCGGTCGAAGACGTGGTCTATTGCGTCAGCGGGGATCCCAGAACCGTCGTCTGCAACTGTCATCGCACACCCGTCGGCATCAGCATGGACGTCAACAGTGACCACTGTCCCCTCTGGTGTGTGGGTCGTCACGTTCGAGAGGAGGTTGGCGACCACCTGGTGGAGTCGACCCGAGTCGCCTGTGACAATGACCGACTCAACACCAGTCAGCCGCACCGTTCGGTCGGGATCTCCTGCCGCAAAGTCCGCTGCTGCATCGCGGCAGATAGCGGCCACGTCGACGTCAGCGAGGTCGAGGGGCATCGTCTGGCCGAGGCGTGTGAGGGTGAGCAGGTCTTCGACGAGCCGCTTCATTCGCTTGCCCTCCGAGTCGACCCGACCCCATGCGTTGTTCTCCGCATCGCGGTCGGTCAGGGCGCCCTTTCTTTGTAGCTCGGCGTAGCCAGCGATCGTGGTGAGCGGCGTTCGAAGCTCGTGGGAGGCATCGCCGACAAATCGTCGAAGGCGCTCGCGACCGTCGCGCTCAGTCTCGAGGGAGTGCTCGATGGCCGCGAGCATGTCGTTGAGGGACTCTCCGAGCCTCCCAAGCTCCGTGTTCGGGTCGGCGTCCGGGACGCGGCGTGCGAGGTCCCCATGCGCGATCGCCTCTGCCGTGTCGACCATCTCGTCGACTGGGCGCATCGCCCTGCGGACCATCCACCATGTCACGGAGCCTCCGATAAGGAGTACAGCGAGCCCAGCGAGCAGCAGGGTGCGCACGAGTTCGTTCTGGGCCGTGGCGACGCCACTCAAGGGTGCGGCGCGCACGGCGAGGACTCCGTCAGGGAACGGCTGCACATACGCTCGGTACTCGAGTGAGCCGTCCACGCTGTCGAGATTCACGAAGCCCTCAGTGCCCCCGATATTGGATACGTCCGGCAGCGGGTCGGGGTTGTCCGCGAATCCGGACGGTTCGACGAACACCACGGTTCCGTCGGCGGCTATGAAGACCTCGGCGACGGACCTCAAGAAGGGCTCACGATCTTCCCGCGGTAGCGCATCGGCAGGGGGGTCTTCGTCGTTCGGTGTTCCGAAGCTGGCGGGGGCCTCAGGGCGGGGCCGCGGATCGCGGGTGAAGCTCACCAACGTGCGGTCCGTCTGTGCGACCAGGATGGTACGAATCGATCGGGACGCAACGAAGCCGACTGTGACGATCGCAACGAGCAGAAGCACCGTGAACGAGATGACCAGCTTGACCCGAAGGCTCACGTCATGCCTCAGTGTTCCGGATGACGTACCCAACGCCTCGAACGGTCCGTATCGCCGATCCATCGTCGCCGAGCCTCTTGCGCAGGTACGACACGTAGGTTTCGACGATGCCGTAATTGCCGTCGAAGTCGTATTCCCACACGTGGTCGACGATCTGGGCCTTCGACATCACCCGACCGCGGTTGAGGAGGAGGAATCGGAGCAGTCGAAACTCAGTCGGTGACAACTGCACCTCTACTCCATCTCGGAATACCTGGTGCGCTCCCTCGTCGAGGGTGATATCTCCCACAGTGATGCGCTGGCTCTTGCTGCCATCGACGCCGCGTCGTCGCAGCAGAGCCTCGATCCGAAGTCCGAGTTCCTCGATCGAGAACGGTTTGGTGAGGTAGTCATCGCCGCCGTGCCTGAATCCTGTTCGAATGTCGTCGATGTCGTCTCGCGCCGTGAGAAAGATCACGGGCATGTCGAACCCATCTCGGCGGAGCAGACGACAGACATCGAATCCGTCCATCTCTGGCATGTTCACGTCCAAGACGACGAGGTCCGGTGTGCTTGTCTTGATGGCCCGCATTGCGTCGTAGCCGTTCGCCTCGGTTCGGACCTCGTAGCCGGCGAATCGCAGAGCACTCGATACGAGCTCTGCAAGCGACTCCTCGTCGTCAACGACAAGAATGCGTGCCTTGGTTTCGGTATCCATACTCGCGACGATAGGTCCTTATCCTGAGAGGAACCTGAGAGAAAGCTGAGATCCGGAGACGAAGCCGCGCTCCCCACGACTCCGACGAATCGCTACTACTCGCTGATAGGTCCAGCGATGTAAAGGATGTCGCTCGTTCCGCGTTCTTCGCCTTCTCCGAGGGGGTTGTTGATGAGCTCACCGTTGAAGTACATGGTTGCCGATCCGCCACCGTCGAGGTTGTAGGCAACCACGCATCCGATGTCCTTCAACACCTCGGCAAGTTCGATCAGTGTCATCCCTCGGCTGTACCCCGTGCTTCGGCCGTCGACCACGACAAACACGAAGTGGTTCTCGTCGATCAAGCCAACTGCGGTCCGTGGTTGTGAGCCCTGCATCGATCGCTTCCCGATGTACCGATCCACCTCGACCCTATCGATTCCGTCAACAACCTCGCGACCATCGACAAGAGCCGGACCGAACGACCATGTGTTCCACGCCCCAGCGGCCAAGAGTTCCTCGGCAGTGGTCAGCTTTTCGTCGTACACCTGCATCGTGCCGTCAGCGAACAGTGCGAGGCCGGTTCGCTCACCGTCATCGCGGTAAACGACTCCGTTCCGGATGAGGATCCCTGTGTCCCTGAACCCGTAGAAGTCCCCGTTGATCGCGAGCACTGCCCCAACCCGCTCAGCGATCGCTGACGGATCTTCCACGATGTTCGTGCCGAACGCATTGTCAGCGAAGGCTGTCCTCAACTCTGAGACATCGCTGACCACTACGTCGGCGACGAAATAGGTAACCGTGTCTGCGCCGGCGCCAACAACAACCTCCTCGATCTCGATCGAGACGCCTTCGGTGACGTACGTGTTCGCCGTTATCGCAGGTTCTGCCGCGGCCGCTGGTTCCTCAACGGCGTCCGCGATTCCCGAGACTTCGGCCATCGATGTGGGAGTTGTCATATCGAACGAGTCTTCGTAGCTCGCCACGTCGGCGATCTCAACGTGTGCGATCACAAACCGATCGAGGTACCAGACGTAGCCACCGATCCCGGTGAGCGTCCCCGCGAGAACCAATGCAGCGGCCACTGCAGCAAGGCGCCTGGCAATCGGGGACAAAGACCGTCTCCGACGCGCCGAGGTCTCGGAGATGCCGTGGGCTGTGACCTCGGTGTCATCACGATGTGTTGAGCGAGTGTCTGATGTCATGGTTCTATTGATATGCATCGCGGTTGTGGGGTCGATGGGAGCACCCTGAGCAATCGCTGAGACTTCGATTTGCCTGTGCACCGTCGTGGGACACTGCGGGCGGACCGCTCAGTCGGATCCCGGACGCGGATCGCTCCCCTGTTTCGGCCAGGAGAGACATCCGCTCGATCCGGGTGGTGTCTACAGGGTCGCTGTGGCCGTTCCGACGAGTTCGCCCGGTGTGTAGGCGGTGTCTTCGTACAGTTCGTTTGTGGAGTCGCCGCTAACGGATCCACCGAGATAGATCTCGTAGGTTTCGCCGTCAACCAGGTCGGGCGACGTGAACGAGATGACGTCGAACGTGTTCGCGGCTTCGAAGGTCACGAGACCCTCCCCATCCGTGGTCTGGATGTGGATGACGGTCCCCGCCTCGACGACCGAGCCAGATGTGATGTAGATAGATGCCTGGGTCGAGCCAGCTCCGACGCCTTCGGAGTTCCGACCATCGATGTTCGTGCCGATGAAGAGGCCTCCGCTCACCTCGAACGTGCCGTTGTAGTCGACTGCGCTGTTTCGGGTGTCGGTGGGTCCGTTTACCACGACTACACCTCCTGTCATGACAATGTGCCCGTTGGAGTCGATGCCGTCGCCGTCGGCGGTTGTGCTTGAGTTGACGGTGATCACAATCGAGCCACCATTGATGTAGACGTAGTAGTCGCCTGCCACCTCGCCGCCACCGCCGGGTCCGCCACCGCCAGGTCCGCCACCGCCAGGTCCGCCACCGCCGGGTACGCCACCGCCGGGTACGCCACCGCCGGGTACGCCAGCATCGGTAGCGACTGCCTCGGTAGTTGCGCCACCTGCGGCGTTGATCCCGTCGTCAGCGGACGTGATGTCGATCGTCCCGTCCTCGATGCGAATCACGGCAGATTCGAGTCCCTCGTACGACTCGGTGATCGTGATCACCCCATCGAGGATGGTGAGTTCGTCGTCTGCGTGGATGCCATCATCGCCGGTCGCGACAGAGATTGTCCCGGAGACCACCTCGATCGTGCCGTTGCTGTGGATGCCGTCGTCTGCACTGTCAACCGTTACGTCGGCACCGTTGATCACGACTGCAACATCTCCTTTGACCCCCTTGGCTGAGAGGTCAGCAGACAAGTTGCCGGAAGCTCCGCCTCCGGTTGTGATCTCGAGGCTTCCTCCGGCGAGTTCGACACTGGTCGCTGCATCGATACCATCCCCACCCGCCGTAGCGACCGTGTCACCGCCCAGCACGAGGACATAGCCGCGTTCGGCGTCCTCGTCGTTGTCGGCCTTGATGCCATCGCCTCCAGCATCGATCGTGATCGACGCGTCGTGGACGATGACGTAGTCCTTTCCTCGAATCCCATCGTCCACTGCATCAACGGTGATGGAACCGGAGACGATGACGAGACCGTCCTTGGAGGTGATGGCATCGTTGTACAAGCCCGTAACGGCGAGACTGCCCGACCCGCCGATCGTCATGTTCGCCGCTGAGTAGAGCGTGGCGTTCGGCTCGTCGGTATCCGCGTCCGGGAAGATGTAGTCGGATCCGTCCGTCAGCGCGTTGTTGCTGCCGTCGGCGAGCACGACCACAACCTCGTCGGCTTCCACAACGGCGATCGCTGCACCGCCGTCGTTGACGATCGTCACACCGTCGAGGACGAGGCGGACGAGGCCGTCGGCAGCGCTATCGACGAGGATCTGCCCATCGAGAGTGCCAGTGATCCGGTAGGTACCGGGGACGTTGACGACCACGGTATTGCCATCGACGGAGACGCCATCCCCGTCGGTTGCCGAGGTTCCGGTGAGCGTGACTGCCACCTCGTCGGCTTCGTTCCAGTTGAGGTCTCCCTCGTCATAGTGGCTGTCCTGTCGGTCGAGTGAAGTCGATGCCGCGACCCCAGAAGGGTCGGAGGCGACGGAGGACGACCCGGTGTCCTCCGCGACCACTGCGTCGGTCGTGGCAGGTCCCGTCGTGTCCGAGGAGGAATCGGCGGATCCTGTAGCCGTGCAGGCTGCGACAGCGAGACCGAGCGCGGCGGCCATCAGGGCGAATCGCTTCGTGGTGTTCATGGTGGGTCCTTCGTCTTTTGGGTTGTCTACCCCGCGAACGTATGACCCTTGCCTGTGAGGTCTCTGTGAACCGGCTGGGCGACTCCTACGAACCGTCCGTAGAGACTCCATCCGACGAGCGAGAAGCGTCCCTCAAAGTTCAAGGATTCTCTGAAGAGCATTGACCGGTCAATGCTTGATCCCAAGACTCCCTGGAGCCATCTACTCGGGTCGAGATCGAGATTGAACGGTGGATTGTTGAGCCCAGGTTCAACATGCATTCGATAGTCGATGGCCATCGGCCACGGCGCCGTCGCAGTGTGGATCTCGATCGGGTCGACCCGATGCATCGGCACCAGTCGAACTTCGCCGGCGGCGACCTCTGGTGAAACAACCATCTCCGGAAATGCAATGGTGCCAACCAGACTTCCTGTCGGGTCGAACGTATGAAAGCGGAAGAAGGTGGATGTGTCCGCGGCGGTGCGTCTGTCAGTCACGTCACATATGCGACTCCAGCGCAACTCGATGACCGTGAGATGACATCCGTCGAGTACGACGCCCGTCGGAAGCGAACTATTTACCCATAGGAGCCGTCGGCGTCGTAGAGCGCCACCGACCGGCGCATCACGGGTCGGGGGAGGCCATCACCTGTTCGATCACGATCGCACGGGTCGGGCACGCTGCTGCCACCTCTCGGAGTACGTCTTCGTCGACGGTGTTCGGGTCGAGCAGCTCAGGCTTCAGGAAGTCTCCCTGTCGCCATTGGAGTGCGGATGGGGCGATCACGATGCAGGTTCCCGCACCGATGCATCGGCGCCGATCGATGATGAGCCTTACTGCCACGTCACACCCGCCTTGATCGCGTACTCGATGGCTTCGGTCTCCGATGCGACACCGAGTTGGGAAAGCAGGTCGGAAATCTCGGCCCCAGATGCCCCATGGTCAGCGGATCCGGAGGTGATCGCCCTCAGCAAATCCAACTGCGCGGCGTCCAATCCAATCGCATCATTTCCTGAGGCGAAGTCAGAAACTTCGAAACCGACCAATTGGGCAAGTTCGTGGTGCGAATCAACGGCAAACCATTTCGTGCGTATGTCAGGGTCCACCATGGTCATGCTCAAATAGCCGAGAGCCTGAGCGATCTGATGTGCAAGGCCCTCGGCTTCGGGTGCCCGCTGGCCGATCAGTACACGGCCGGCTGCCCAGAGCACGTTCACAAAGTGGAGAATATGTGTGAGGCCGTCGAGGGTTGAGAGTGCGGTCCGGGATTCATCGGCAGCATCCCCAGGACGGTCGTCTGCTTCGGCTACGACGGCGAGAACCGCATGGGCGACAGCTTCCCATGGAAGATTTCCCGGCAGTGCCTTGACCGCGTCGAGTGTGCTCTCGGCATTGAGCCGCGCCCGATCGAGGAGTGCTGCATCGCCGGAAATGGCCGCGAGTTTGCAGGTTTCCATGGCAAGAGCGCAGTATGCCTCCGCCCGTGCTGCCGGGTTCTTGGTCCCAGCCAGCTCGGCGGCTCGTTCGAAGTGGTTCCGTACTCCCTCATCGTCTCCTCGAGCAGCAGCGCAACCACCGCGCCACATCTCTATCCGACGCGCCATCGAGGGACTCGGCACTGCCATGGCCGCGGTGGCGGCCCGTTCCAACCACGCACTGGCGTCATCTGTTGCCCCGTACGATGCGGACGTCATCGCCATCCCACCTGCGGCAAGCGTTTCCAGCCATCGATCACCCATGGCTCGTGCTGCCTCGAATGCCTCACGGCCTCTCTCGAGGGCGAGGTCAGGTTGCGCCATGAGCCGGGCATAGGTATGAATGCTGTAGAGCATGTGGGCATCTTCCAGGGCGCGCTGACTGTCAGTGACAGCGCCTTCACGACTGTTGTGGAGTGCCCGAATGTGCTCTATCCGTCCTGCCATACCGTGGGTTGAGGGGTCCGTGACGTGGGCATAGGCCATCGAGATCAGAGCAGACATCGCGCCTCGCTGATCACCGATCTCCTCGAAGATCTCGAACGACTCCTCCGCCAGCTCCTTGGCCTCGCTGAAGAATGATGGTCCCATGGCGAGGATCTCGAATTTGGATGCTCCCTCAGCTTCGGCTGCCAGAGCAACTAGCTTGCCCCGACCTGCCGCGATGACGGCGAGTTCGCGCAGGGCCGTGGCTTCAGCAGCCCTCGATTCCATCTGGCGTGCAAGGTCGAGAGCCCGGGAGTACGCCTCCTGCGGCGCATCAAGATCGATCTCCACCAAGGGCCAATAGGCCTCACCGATGGTGTTTCTCGTCAGAGCCTGACCAAGTTCCAAGCACGCCCTGAGCTCGAGGTCAACGTCGCGGAGATCAACGGCTGTCTTGCGAACGGTCGTCGCCAATTCGATCGCGGTGTCGAAATCGTCGATCGCCCGCGAGGCGGAGGCTCGTCGCAACCTGACCTCAGACTCCAATCCGGGAGAGGAGATCGCACCGGTCAGCGCGCTCATCTCGGCAAGATTCGCGATCCGATCCATTCCCCGGTCGAGGGTGTCGAGGGCATCATCCTTGACCCGGAGCATCTCGATCCGTTCCGCAGGGTCAGAAGCTGCAGGGAGTGTTGCGTCGATGAGGCGGATGCTTTCCACTGGCGCCGATGCTGCAAGCGCGGCTCTGGCCGCTGCAACGGCACTCGAGACAGCTGCCTTGTTGCTGCCGGACTTCATGGCGTGGTAGGCGAGCATCGACAGATCCACCTCGCCTTCCTGAGTCGAAAGAATCTCAGTGATCGCCCCGTGGATGGCCTGTCGGCGACGACGCGGCATGTCATCAACGAGCGACGTCCGGATCTGGTCGTGTGAGAACGTGAAGTCGTATTCGGCGTCGTCGTCCTCCTCGATAATCAAGCCCAGCCTGACGGCCATGCCGAGATCCTCAGCAAGTTCCCACTCGGACTTCTCGTCCTCTCGGCGTACCTTGGCGAGAACCGGTGCCAGAACGGAAAGCTTGAACCTCCGTCCGAGGACACCGGCGTCGGCGAGGAGACCACGGCATTCCTCAGACAACTGTGCGAGGCGTCGCTCGATGAGGGACTGAATCGATGAGGGAACCGTTGGGCCGCTCAGGCGTGTCATCGTCCAGGTTCCGTCCATGAGTTGGAGCGCATCAGCTTCGCGGTAGGCTCGGGCGAGTTCCTCCGCGAAGAACGGAACGCCCTCCGAACGGGCGTGCAGGCTCTGCAAGGTCTGCTCGTCGACGGGCGAACCGAGCACATTGGTGAGCAACTCCGCCGTCTCGAGCCTGGTGAATCGCTCCATGCGCAGCACTCTCGCAACTCGCATCCGATCGAGGTCGGCGATGAGTTTGCCAACCCCTGAGGACGCCTCCGAGTAGGGGCGAACCGTGATCATGAGGAAGATCGGCGCCGTCGGGAGTGTGCGCACGAGGTAACGGATCATCTGGATACTGTCCTCGTCCGCCCACTGGAGGTCGTCGAACAACAGTGCTACCGGGTGCTCCCTCGTGATCGCCGATATCGCCGATGCAACCTCGTCGAATATGCGAAGCATGCGCTCCTGAGGGGAGAGACCCTCATCGTTGCCTGACCGCCCACCGATGGCATCCTGAGCCCGATCGAGAGGCTCCAACGCCATTGCCTCCCTTGCAACGGCCGCCATCCGCTGGGAACTGAGGAGAGATCGAAACAAGAGGTACGGACCACGGAGTTCCTCATCGGTGGTTACTTCGAGCGTCAAATACGGCGTACTCGACGCACCCGCCAGATCAGCTGCCACCTCGAGGATCCGCGTCTTACCGATCCCGGCTTCGCCTTCGAGCACGACTGCACGCAACCCGCCTCCAATCGCTGCTGAGAGCTGTTCCATGATGACTCGCTGCTCGGTCGCCCGTCCCACAACCGGGCCTTCCGAGCGTGGAGACGCTGGATCGAAGGCCGCGGCGGATGCCTCCTTGACCTCACGGGTCGGCCGATCCTCGGTAGCCTCCTTCTCCCTCCAGAGGACCTCGTAGAGACGCCAACGGTCGGGGAAGCCCTTGAGCCAGAACAACCCCCTGTCGACCACCTTGGTCTTGCCCAGTGAGCCAGCGAGATCGGACACGATCTGGGATGCGAGAATCTGGCCACCCTGTGCCTTGGCCGCGACGCGTGCAGCAGCGTGGACCGCGGTTCCCTGGGCTTCACCGTCACTACGGGTGACATCGCCGCTGTTGAGACCCATGCGCACCGAAATGGATCTCTCAGGTTGGGCGTTGTTGTGGTCCTCGATGGCTCGTTGGATCGACACGGCCACTTCAATGGCATCGCTCGCGGACGAGAAGAGAGCCATGAACCCGTCCCCTAGCCCCTTGATGTCGGTGCCGCCACCGGCTTCGAGGTGCGACCGCACCAGGTGGTCATGGTCCTTGAAGACCTGATTCGCCAGAAGGTCGCCCAGGCGAACACGCAGGTCCGTGGAACTCTCCAAATCGGTGAAGAGAATCGTTCGCGTTCCTTGCGAAAAGGCTGTGTCGGCTTGGGTCACGTCGGTCCTTGGAGATGCGACGCAACGATACCTCCCGAAACCTGTTCACGCCGACTGGTCGTGCATCCACGGAGATGTCCACTCACACAGAGATGAGGTCTTCCTTCCAGACGGCGTTCGAAAACCGCGACAGCAGCAAACTGATGGTTCGACCAAGAGGTGGGGAGACGCGGGAGCGCGTCCCAGTGCTCGCCGCACCGACTCGGCACCGAGTGAACTTCAGCGATGCGCTCCGAATCCACCTCGCAAGTCGCGCCAGCACCGGATGTTGGTGTAGGTCCGATCTGGGGATCTTGAAGGATCTTTGTCGAACACGATCCAACAACTCCCACCGCCGCAGGTGTGTGCTACGGGGAAACAGGTGCGGCCCGCCGTGTTACCCATCGATGACAGCAGAATCCACCGCTCACGCGAGGGTTTGTGGGGCAACTATGCTCTCGCTGCTATGCAACGAATCGTCAGCATTCTGGTGGTCTTCGGAATGGCGGTTGCGGCGTGTTCGGGGGCGGATACCGACGCCCCGGCGAGTGGCGAGTCCGGGACCGTTTCCCTGGACCTTTCCGGGCACACTCCCTTGCCTGTTGAGCAGGCGCTGGCGGCCCTCGAAACATCGCTCCAGGAGGCGTTCGTCGCCGAACTGGCCGAGAACGGCGTCACGCTGAGCATCGAGGACCTGGCAGCTCACGTCGACCTCATGGTCACCGCCGTCGAGGAGGAGGTTGCTCGCTCCCAGGAGGAGATCGCGGGGATCACCGGCGCCAGTGTCCTCTCCGAGGAGGCTTCGGCCGGGGCAACGACTGGCGTGCGTCTCCTCGCTCCACCCCCAGGTGCGGCCCTCTCCGCCGTCTCGGCAACCACTGACGACACGGATGTCGCGACACAATTCCACTACGCGAGCATATTCGTAGGCCTCCTTTCGGGTGGAATGCTTGGGTTGCACCATGACGGGCCCGGCGACTACGGGCCGAAGACCATCGACCTGGGCAAGAACCCGTTCCTGGATGGCCCGGCTTCCATGACGGTCACGAAACAGGGATCCAAGATCACACTCCTGATCAACGTATTCCTCGGGCCAAAACCACCCGCGGACACAGGGGTGAGGTTCGAGTGGCGGGTGGTGATCGACGCCTGTCCGGATGACGCCGGGGAAGCGACCGTCGAGTTCACGACCCTCACCGAGTACGTCTATGAGAAGGACGGCAAGAGGATCTCTGGAGAACTGCGGATGGACGGGACCGGGGTCGGGAACGTGGGTGACGATGCGACGATCATCGGATACAACCTGGACCTCACGGGATCCCGGGCGACACGAACCACGAAGGATGGGAAGATCCAGCCCGGCGCCTCCTTCGTGGAGATCGCCTTGGCCCAGGGCCACGAACCCGAGGGACGGTTCTCAAGCGACGCAACGGTCAAAGAGGTGGAGGCATTGATATCGAACATGCAAACCACTATCGACGGGACCTTCACGGTCATTCTCGCATTTATGCAGGACGGCTGGTCGAACGGCCAGTGCATCGAGTTGGAGGTCGACATGCCAAGCTCCGTGGGCATCGGCTCCGAGACGACGGCCAAGGTGAAGGTCAACCACCGTTACGAAGAGAAGGTCCTCCAACTGCCCATCACTGGTGAGCTGACGGTCGGCGGTGAATCGATCGATCCCGCAGAGGCAACCGGGGACCCAGCCGAGTTCACCTACACGGCGCCCGACAAGGCGAACGAGACCGCGACGCTCACGTTCGAAGTCACATCGAAACGAGGAGCGGACAAGAAGGCGGTCGATGTGGCGACGGAGTCGATGGCCGTCGATGTTGCTTTCTCCGGCACGATCTCATACTCGATGACCGGGTTCTCGCTCAACGGTGTCGTCACGATCCCCTCGGTGACGCTCCTTGAGTACGGCGGGGACGATCCCGAACTGAAGGGGAAATGGACCGGGCAAGGCGCGGTCCAGATCTCCCTCACCTCCCAAATCGAGGGCTGCGGAACTGCAACTGGGACTCAGGAAGGTGGGCAAGTGACCGTCGTCGGCACCCCCTACGACGAAAACGGGACACTCATGCTGAGCCTGTTCGCCGAGGACATGGAAGGAGGCGAAGCAACCATGACATGTGGGACTGGTGGTGCCACGGTCGCCGGCCAGGGCCTCAGCATCGGGGCCGGGCTCATCAACCTGGGCAAGGTGGTCATCCCCGCCGAACCGGGAACCTACCCGTTCGAATCGACCGGCGTGGCGGCCGGCATGGTCCAGTACACGGTCAAAGGCGAAGCAGTCGTCACCGAATCGGAGGACTTCCCCGGCTAGACGGAGACTCCGAGGGTTCCCCGTCACATCTCCGTAGCGCGGAGTCGGACCACGACGCGACGAGGCAACCTCACACCGGCCAGTTCGTCCGAAAGCCTGATCAGGGCCGATTGGCTAAGGGGCGGGCAGCTTCGTGCGAACGAGAGTGAACGATCCGGTCACTCTTGAGTGGAGGCCGCCTCCGTCGCAGTATTCATCGACGGACCCATCGGCTTCCCAATCGGCTTGGATACCTGACGATCTATAGGTGCCCTCGACGTCAGAGTCGCTGAACAGGTCGCTGACGGAAAGGCGAGCGAACCTAACGGTGCCGTCGGCATGTGTTCCGGTGAGCTGCCCAGGCCCAACGTCTATGGGAACCGCCGAGACTTCCCCCCGGGGTTGGAGGCCGTACCGCTACATCGGACACCGGTCCGGGTTACCGACCCGGCGCCAACAGTCCCGGAGACGGTGCCGTCCGCGTTGAGGGTGATCGTCACGGGGAGGCCCAATGCCGCGGAAGATCCTGATCGACACCGACCCAGGGGTCGATGATCTCCTGGCCATCTTGGTAGCCCTGCCTCACCCTCTCGATGAAGGGACGGGTGGGCTAGACCCGCGACGACCCGCTATTGCGGGTTGTCTACCCCGCGAACGTATGGGCCGTTCCTGTGAGGTCTCTGGGAACCGGCTGGGCGACTCCTACGAAATATCCGTAGACACCGCATCCGACAATTGAGAAGCGAAGCACGTCAGCACGGAACGGTTTGCACCGATCAGGCCAGACGTTCGGGTATCCGCCTTTCGGTCTGACCTGGTGGCGGCTGATCCCAAGTCAGATTTCCCAGCTGCGTCTACGCTTGGGCCATCGAATGAAGGGTCCGAATCGTGCTTCAGAACATCCTGTGGATTGCCGCAGCCATCGTCGTTGCCGGGGCGGTCTTTTCGCTCTTCCGTGGACTGGTTAAGTGGGGAATCATTTTGCTCATTGCAGCAGTACTTCTCGGCGGGTTCGGGTTCTTCGCCTGAGGTTGGCGCCGCCCGCGCCGACCACTCACGTCAGCGTGGCTTCCCTCGTTTCGCGCACATCCGACTCAGATTGGAGTTCGGTGAGCACAGCCGGTGAGCGGAATGACTCGATCAGGTCGGCCGTCGCAAGTTGTTCCGTGAAAGAGTACGCTTCGGTTCTATCAGTTATCGTCGCACCATCCTGCGGCCAACGAAGGGATTCAGCATGGCAATTGGGCCAGTACAACTGCTCGTATTGGGATTCGATCACCCAAATTTTCAGGGCGAGGTCATTGAAGAACTTGAGCGGCTTCGCGAAAGCAACACTGTCCGAGTCATAGATGCCCTTGCCGTCTTCAAAGACGCTGACGGCGACATAGAGGTCGCCCACCTCAGCAACCTGACGCGGGACGAGGCCATTGAGGTCGGATCGAAGATTGGCGCACTCATTGGCCTCGGAATCGACGGTGAGGAAGGCATGGAGGCAGGTGCCATCCTTGGAGCTATCGCTGGTGCAGACGGAGAAGTAGAGGTTTTCGACGACGAGGACGCGTGGGACATCATCGAAGAGATCCCGAACGACTCCGCCGCCGCTTTGCTCTTGCTTGAACACCATTGGGCGGTACCGCTTCGCAATGCCGTCGCCCGTGCTGGTGGCATGCGGATCTCCGATGGGTGGATCAGCCCGCTGGACCTCGTCGAGATCGGACTGATCGCTGCCGACGAGGCAGAAGCGCACGCTGAGCTCGACGCCGCAATCTGACCGCATTAAATGGAATCGAGTCAAGGAACGGAGGTCTGAGGATGCCAGCACCACGCAGGGTCGCACGACGCACATCTCGGCGAGTCGCTCGCCGTCGTTGAGTCGACACACCTAATTCGACCGGAAGGGGTCCGCACTGAGCGGGCCCCTTCTTGGCGTCCTGTCCCGTGTGTCCACAATTGCTGCAACGCATTTGCGGCCGGAAACGAACGCTGGCTCGCTAAGTCGAGCGCACGGTCGGACGCTGACGCGACGCGGCAGCTATGTATTGATCCCGTCGGTGGCTTCGAATGCAGCCACACTGAATGGCAAGCCATCGATGATCTGGATCGTGAATCTTCTCGTTCCTGCCGACCCTGAGTAAGCAGGCAACGCTTCTGATCCGAGGACGTCTGCGAATTTGCGGTCGGTGCTTGCTGACGTCGTCAACATCCCCCGGTCTTGTCAAGAGGGGATCGAGAGAAAGGCAGGAGGCGTCAAGGGATTGTCAAGACAACGCACTGACGACCGCTTCGGCCATCGTTCTCGTGTCGCGCATCACCAAGCCGTTTTCCTTCATCTTTGTTGACAGTCGAACATATGTTCGATATCATGAAGTCCATGAAGAAACTAACCCGAACGCCGGGTGGGGTCTTCGAGGAGGACGGCAACGTCCCTACCGGGCGACGATTGGATGAGCGCCGGTGGGATGCGTTGAACGAGGAACTCGCCTTCATCGGCGACGGCGATCTTGAGGTAACGATCGTCGAGATGAAACAACGGATGAATGCCGATCACGCCGAGTGGTTGCTGCGCATTGCCGAATACGACCGCAGGCAGCTTGCTGAGGTGCACCACAGGTTGACCACTGTCGGATGGCTCCGTTCAACACTCCGTATGACTGGCAGGGCAGCGTCGTCCATCGTGCGTCAAGGCCGAGGATTGCTCCGGATGCCGGAAGTCGCGAAGGCCGCTTCTGAGGGTTCAATCCCGCCTGAGGTGGTAGAGATGTTGGATCGAGCCAGGCGCCGTCACCCCGCCGAGTTCCCCCACCATGAATTCGTATTCGCAGACATCGCAACTTACCTCGACCCCCGCGAGATGCGCATGGCGGTGTCGCATTGGGAACAACAGATCGACTACCCGTCCGCCGTTGCACGTACACGAGCTCAGCGTCAACGTAGACGGTTCTCCATCAACCAGACATGGGATGGCATGTGGGCCGTATCCGGTGAACTCGACCCCGAGACGGGCTCCATCGTCAATTCGGCGATTCGTTCGGTCGCTGAACCGACCAGCCTCGACGCACATGACCACCGACAACCGTGGCAGAAGCGGGCCGATGCTCTCGGCGACCTCTGCGAGCACTGGCTCCGTAGCGGCGAATCTGGGAGTTCGGGTGGTGTCAAGCCGCACGTCACCGTCACGGTCGATGCGCAGGCGCTGTTCGGTCTACGCCAACGGTTGGCGGTGATGGACGACGGCGTTGTCGCACCCGAAACCGTGCAACGCATCGCGTGTGACTCGACAATCGTCAGGATGCTTCTTGACGACAGCGGCTCCCCGGTGGATGTCGGGCGAGCCACACGGACGATCCCACCAGGATTGCGGCGAGCGCTCGATGCCAGGGACCGCGGATGCCAATGGACCGGCTGTCGTGCCCCCGTGGATTGGTGCGATGCCCACCACATTGAGCATTGGTCCAATGGCGGGCCAACCGACCTTGCGAACCTTGTCCTGCTATGCCGCACCCACCACACCGCAATCCACCAGTCTGACCATCCGTCGACCAGCTTGCCCTCGCCCGCTCGACCACCCTGATGAGCAGCTGCTCGAGTGTTTGAGCGTTTCGGAGGCATCTCGGTGCATGCCCGGCGGTTCGGTGTCGCAGCGCTGGCCTCTACAAGGTGTCGAGGAAGTCGGTCACCGAAGCGGCCACCTCTTCCCACCGGGTGTCGAGCATCATGTCGTGCCCGATCCCTTCGAAGATCGTGGCGGTTGTCCCGTAGTCCTCGGCCGTGTCGCGGATCTCTCGTGAGGGAAAGATGGCGTCTTGTGCGGCCCCGATGATGAAGAGCGGATCACGGATCTGAGTCGGCTTCGGTCTGGAGAACATCATTCCGATGAATGCGAGATAGGACTCATCCTGGATTTGATCGATGAATCGACTCGCGTACTCGTCTTGAGTGTGTGGTCCGAACAGCAGCGCTTTGGCCCGATCTCGGTCGTCGACGATCGGGCCGAGATTCAGCGTTGCGTTGGCTCGGAGGAAGGCTCCCGGATGCTGGCGGGCGATGCGGACGGTTGCGGGAATGACACCGTGATTCGGAACGGATGCCATCAGTACGCCTCCGCGTGCACGGAATCGGGAGAGATAATGCTGGGCGACAAACCCACCCATGGAATGGCCCACAATCACAGGTTGCTCGTCAAGGGCGTTCGTCACCGTGCGTACATCGTTCACATAGTCCCTGATGCTCGCGCGTCGCAATGATCCCGATGAGCGACCGTGGCCGCGGAGATCGAGCGCATGGCTTGTGTACCCGCGTTCTGCCAGGTACCCCGTCCAGTATTCGGTCCAACACCACGACGCATGCCAGGCACCATGCACGAGGACGATCGGTGGTCGACCACGCTCGACCATGGCTCGTGTGGTTTCGACATGAAGTGCCATGTGAACAATTGTGGCACGCCCAACTGGCGATTGTCTGCCATCAGGTGCCTGCCAACGGTGAGCCGACACGCCTCGACTTGACCCATCGTCGGCACGTTGGTTGAGGAAAATGGATTGACAATAGACTGATGGCCATAGCGACGATCTTGAGGAGCGAGAGCACGATGAAGGTATTCAGAGTCGCCATCCTGGTGTTCGCCGTGGCTGTTGGGGCGGCCGCTTGCGGTGGGGGTGACGATGCCGTGTCGGTTGCCGATCCATGGGGAAGACCTTCACCGTCCTCTGCCGACAACGCAGCGTTCTACATGATCCTCACCGGAGGATCACAAGACGATGTTCTCACAAGCGCCGCATCGGATCGCTGCACAATGACCGAGCTTCACGAAACATCGATGACGGACGGCACGATGTCGATGGCACCGGTGCTGTCTGGTATCGCCGTTCCTGCCAATGGAACCGTGAACCTCGAACCAGGCGGCTACCACGTCATGTGCATGGGAGTAAAGGAACCGCTCTCGGCCGGAGACTCTGTCGATGTCGAATTGACCTTCTCATCGGGTGATGCGAAGACGGTATCCGCCGAGATAAGGGACGAATGACGGTGTCCCGGTTCGAAAACGCAGCCATCCCGAAGAAGGCTGATGATCCTCAATCACCCTGACATGTGCCGATGATCAAGCTTTTGGCATTTGGTTGCGCTGTCACGATCTCGATGGTGTCGTGTACCTCCGAATCCTCACAAGATGCCCCGTTGAGCACACTTGGGCCCCGCGACACGTCCCTGACTCGCGAGATTGGCGGGGACAGCGTTCTCGGGACCCGGATGTCTGACGTAGCGCTTCCCGATGTATCGAATGAGGGAGTTCCGTTCGAGATGATTGCTGAGGAGGGTGGCGTTCTTGTGGTCTACTTTGGCTACACCTCATGCCCGGACGTTTGTCCAACGACGATGGCAGATGTTCGGCAAGCGCTTTCCGAAATGGGCGATGCAGCGGACGAGATCTCGGTTGCCATGGTCACAGTCGATCCGGCTCGTGACACCGACGAGATACTTGCTGACTACATCCAGTACTTCGTACCCGGTGCTCACGCACTTCGCACCGAGGATGACGAAGCGTTGCGAGCTGCAGCGGATGTATTTGGCGCCGATTATGGCGTGACCAAGGCGGCGGATGGTCGGGTTGAGGTGGCACACAGTCCGTGGCTGTACGCGGTCGACGATGAGGGAGTATTGCGGGTCGTCTGGGCCTTCGGTGCCAGCCCTGAGGCAATTGCCGCCGACCTGACCGACCTGGTCTCATCCTGAGTCACACGAGATAGCCGTCGCATGGGATGCCCTGTTTTTGCCAAGCCGCTGCCGAGTAATCCCCGGATCACGGCGGAATCGAGGGTATGGTCGCGGCTCCCCACCCATTACTCACAATGGCTGGAGCGCGGGGAAGAGGACAAATGGAATCGAAAGTGGCTACCGATAGGGCAGAGGCGCTGAGAGTTGTTCACGAGCGGCTCGAGATGGCTGTGCGTGGTGGCCTCATTCGGTTGCGAGTCGAAGGTCAGAGCCGCGACAGCAGGACGATCGGTGTTCGTGGGCGCGACCTTCTCAACTACGGATCCTGTGCATACCTCGGTCTGAACACAGACCAGCGGCTGATCGACGGTGCAAAAGCGGCATTGGACCAATACGGACCCGTGTTCTCGTCCTCGGCTGCATATGCATCGATCGATCTCTACACGGATCTTGAAGATCGCCTTGGGAAGATCTTCGATCAGGGCCATATCTTGGTTCCGACCACGACCACGCTTGGTCATCTTTCCGTGCTCCCCGTACTTGTCAGTCCCGGAGACCTTGTTCTGCTCGATCACCAGGTGCATGCGTCAGTCCAGTTGACGGCGGGGGTGCTTCGAGGCATTGGAGCCGATGTTCGGAGCGTCCCACACAACGATGTCGAAGCGCTTTATGTCATCCTGTCAGAGGAAGCCCGCAACCACAAACGGGTCTGGTTCCTCGCAGACGGCGTCTATTCGATGTTCGGCGACACCGCACCTGTCAAGGCGATAGCTCCCCTTCTCGACGAGTTCGAGAACCTCCACCTGTACTACGACGATGCTCATGGTGTCGGTTGGCGTGGTCGGCACGGTATCGGGCATGTTCTCACCGAAGTTGGCTATCACCCGCGAATGATCATCATCGGGTCCCTCGCGAAATCCTGGGGTGCTGGGGGGTCGGTTCTTGTGCTCCCGAACCAAGCGATGGCCGAGCGGGTCTTGCTTGCAGGGGCAACATTCACTTTTTCGGGTCCGGTGCATCCGGCCGAACTCGGCGCTGCGGTTGCAGCAGCTGACATCCATCTCTCCGCGGAACGGGATGTCCGTGAAGAGCAGCTGTTCACCAAGATCGACTACGTCCGAGACCGCCTTGTCGCCGGACAGCTTCCCGCCCTTTCCCTGGAACGAACGCCCCTTTGGTACGTCCGCGTGGGTACACCCGAAAACGCCATCGAATTGGGACGTCGCATGATGCGTGATGGGTTCTACGTCAACGTTTCTGGCTTCCCGGTCGTACCGCTCGGCATGGACGGCATCCGATTTACGACGACTCTGTTCCAAACTGACGACGACCTTGTCAGATTCATGGACGCCCTCGAGAAAAACATCGAGGGGCTCGTCGTTCCGCTTGAATGGCACATTGAACTCCACTGAGCTGCTGGAAGTCTTTGGTTCCTTGAACTCCTTCATTCCTAAGTAGACCCGACCGATAACTCCTGGGTGGAACGGACCACCCGACTTCCCATGAACAACCCGAACACCGACGTCCGATTTGGACGGTTTGCACAGGCGGTGTTCGTTTTCCTCGCGCTCTGCGCGGCGGCGACGATCTTCGGCTCCAAGGACGTCGCTGACGCTGCCGGCGCACTCGGTGTAGCAGTGGGCGCCGGTCTTGCGGGTGGTCTCTTTATCGTGCGTGCCCGCACTGTGTCGGGGCGTGAACGGCTCGCATGGACACTCGTCGGCCTCGGGGTGTGCGCCGCAGCGCTGGGTGTCGTCGTCGTAGCCGCCGTGTTCTTCATCCAGGGAGATGCGCCAACCTTCGGTTGGACTGACATCTTCTTCATGGCGACCTATGTGCTGGTGATCGCTGGTGCCGCGACGCTCCCGTACTCCCAGGGCTCGACCCTCCAGCGCGTCCGCATGATTCTCGATGGACTCATCGGTGCCGTGTCCACGGGGGCGCTGCTCTGGGTCCTGCTGCTCGCTGACATGACTTCTGACTTGGCCGATTCGTCAACCCTCACGAGGACCATTGGCGCGGTATACCCTTTCCTCGATCTCGTTGTCCTGACCGTTGCCATGTCGGTTCTGCTTCGGCGCTCACGCCACCGCTTCGATATGCGTGTTGCGCTGTTTACCGGAGGAGTGCTGTTTCAGGTTGTCGGTGATATCGCGATCTTCTCCTCGGGCCAGTCCGGGTCATTCGAAGACACGAGCCCTCTGTACTGGATCAATCTTCTCGCCATCGGATTCTTCTTTGCGTCTGCGTCGCTCGTCGGTCAGCCTTCGGTTGGTCGTGAATACGCTGATCGAAATCCACCGTTATGGACGTTGATTGCGCCTTACGTCCCTGCAATCGGGATGCTTGGCGTGTTCGTTACCGAGGCGATAGTCAGCGGTGACATGTCTGTCGATGACACCCTGCTGTCAGCGGTGATCGTTGTTGGACTGCTGGTCATCGCGCGTCAGGCTGTGGCGATTGTGGACAATCGAGCGACCATCGAGGAGCAGCGTGATCTGCTGGTCACCACGATCTCGCACGAACTACGGACTCCCCTCACTGCGATCGTCGGGTATGTTGACCTACTCGCCGAGGACGGTGACCGCCTCGACCATGACCAACGGAGCATGCTGTCAATCATCCACCAGCAGGCGGACTACATGTCAACGATCGTGTCGGACCTGATCATGCTTGCTCGTGGCTCCGATGGAGGTCTCAAACTCGATGTCGAGCCAGTCCTTGTCGACGATCTCGCAGTGGCATCGATCCGCGCGTCTGGTATTGGCTCCGAGACGGTCGGTATCGATGTGGAACCCGACCTGGTTGCATTCGTGGACCGAGCGCGGATGCAACAGGTTCTGGTCAATCTCCTCACGAACGCCTCCCGCTACGGCGGCCCCAAGCAGTTGTTGCGGGTGGTGGCAGATGGGGCAGATGTCAGATTCGAGGTCCACGATGACGGTCGGGGTCTACCTCGGCGCTACGAGGTGCGGGTGTGGGATCGGTTCGAACGCGGTCCGAACCGTCTGAACGCGGCCGTCCCCGGATCAGGGATCGGGCTGGCCGTTGTCAGTGCGATTGCGCAGGCTCATGGCGGCTCATCGGCGTATCGGACGTCCGAAATCCTCGGAGGTGCATGCTTCTCAGTCACACTACCCGGCCGCGTTACGCACGATCCCGCCGAGCGTCGAGCGGCCGCCGCGACCAGCAAGGTCCGATCCATCGCTTAGCCGGCAAGGGCATCGGCTGCTAGCGCTGATAGACCGTTTCGCCGCAGATCAACGTCGCTTCTGTTCGTACCGATCCCAGATCGGTCGCGGTGAGTGGACTGTCGGATGAGACCACAAGGTCGGCAACGTTGCCAACTTTGATCGTTCCTGAACGGGTCTCATCGTGGTTCACCCATGCCGAACCCGAGGTGAATGCCCGGAGAATCTCGATTCGGGTCAACGCCTGTTCTGGGAGGAGCGGGTCCGGTGCGTCCGCCGTCGCACGTTCCACGGCCACGGCCATCTGGGCAAACGGATCGGCCGTCGATACTGACCAGTCCGACCCGGCAGCCAAACGGGCACCACTATCGACGAGCGACCGGAACGGATACTGCCACGTCGCCCTCTTCGATCCGAGTCGCGGGATGGTCAGGTCGGTCATGGTCGCGTCCCGACACGCCCACAAAGCCTGTGCGTTCGCCGCCACACCGAGCGAGGCGAAGCGAGGGACATCGACCGGGTCGATGACGTGAATGTGGGCGATGTGTGGTCGCACCGCTTCGACATCTGCCTTGTTGCCGGCCTCAACAGCATCGAGCGCACTCCGGATAGCGCAGTCGCCTATGGCGTGGAAATGGGGCTGGATCCCCGCGGCCATGATGCGCGGGACGATGGTTATGAGGGTTTCCCGATCAAGAAAGGTCAGCCCGTGGTCATCCGTTCCGACGTAGGGCGAACACATCGCACCCGTGCCGTTCTCGATGACGCCATCAACCATGAGCTTGATACCACCGGGTCGGTAGTTCGGAGTTCCTTCGGCGGTCTTGGCGATCAGGTCATCGAGCTGGTCGGCTCCCCGCTCCCGGTCCCACCACAGCGATCCAAAGACGCGTGCTTTGAGCCGACCGTCGTGGGCCAGCAGACGATATGAGGCGTGGTCGACGGGACGGACCCAAGCGTCCTGCCATCCCGTGATACCGAGGCTGATCAAGTAGGTCTGAGCTACAAGAATTGCTTGGACGACATCGGCCACCGTGTCGGTCGGGGAGAACTTCTCGACCAGATCCACCGCTCCTTCTTGAAGGGTTCCATTCGGAGTTCCGTCTGGGTCCCTTTCGATCCGTCCACTGGATGGGTCGGGAGTCGAATGGTCGATGCCGGCCATGGCCAGTGCACGTGTGTTGACCCACGCTGCATGCCCTTCGCTCGAATGCAGGAGCACTGGTCGATCCGGAACAACTGCATCGAGCGCTCGGCGGTGAGGGATGCCTCCGGAGAACGCGTTCATGGGCCACCCTCCGCCGAGCACCCATGTCGCTTCCGGGTGTGAGCCCGCGTAGGCGCCGATTGTCGCCACGTAGTCGGCAGGATCCACGTCATGGAGGTCGCACCGGATCATTGCGAGACCGCCCATCGGTGGGTGCACATGGGCATCCTGGAATCCCGGCAACAGGCATCGCCCGTCGAGATTGAACTGCTCGCCTTCTGGAGGAGCACCATTTCCCATCGAAACGATACGCGATCCGTCAACGGCTACCCAATCGGGTCTCTCGTTGGTTCCGGTCCAGATCGACCCATTGAAGAAGACGGTGTGCACGGTACAACGTTAGGCAAAAGGGTGGCAGTGGAGAGCCACGAGGTTTCAGCGGTTCTCGGGTCAACCCTCCGACATGTCGAAGAACTGGCGAACCTCAATCGGGCGTTGGATCGCGTCCACGACCTTGGCAGCCCATGCGACGGCCGCATCGAGATCCACGGCGTTGATGACGTAGAAACCACCGATGTGTTCCTTCGTCTCGGCGAATGGTCCGTCCGTTACCACAGTGTTGCT
Source organism: uncultured Acidimicrobiia bacterium (assembly GCA_963714375.1). GTDB lineage: Bacteria > Actinomycetota > Acidimicrobiia > Spongiisociales > UBA5794 > UBA5794. The sequence continues at coordinate 412,224 of CAVQOG010000003.1, read as the reverse complement.
GTCCGTTCGGTGCACGACCCTCGCCTGGTCTGCACCGTGCAGACCTCCGGTGAAGACGAAGGCGTCTGCTGCTCTCATCTCGGCTTCGAGTGCATGTACCCGTTCCATGAACAACTGCATCTCTTCAGGTGTCTGTTCGCGAGCTTCTCCTTCGACCGTGTGTACGGACAACAGGTACCGGCTCATGTGTGCTCCTCAATTCGGTGCGGGTCGTTCCTGCACTCACCCTACCGACGATCGAGTCTGGCCCCTCAAGACACCTCTTCGCCGCGTCGCGGAGGGGCCGATCGACCGTCTCGAGGCGGGACAGTGAGCTGCTCGCGCTGAACCTTGTAAGAACTCCTACGTGAGCGCGTCTCATGGGTGTCGGGGCAAGCGCCATCGACGCGCCGAAGGAGACAGACCGTGGCAAGGATCAACAGCCGAATCGCATGCGCGTCTCTGGGTCACAGCACGAGCGGCGTCGACGATTCCAACTGCGAACTCGCACCTTGCCCTGAACATGGATCGACTCGTATCATCGACTTGAGGACACCGAAATGGCGAACACGACCACTGCAACCGACACCCAACTCGTTGCCCTTGCGTTGTCCGGAGACCCCTCAGGCCTTGAGGGCCTCTACGGTCGCTACTTTGATCGGCTGTTCGACTTTGCTGCGAGAGCAGTCAAGGACAAACACGCCGCTGCGGACATCGTCCAGGATTCATTCATCAAGGCTCACGAGCGCCTCGGTCAGCTCCGGGACCCCGAAGCCTTCAGGCCATGGATGTACAGCATTGTTCGACGCGAGGCCGTCGCACACTTTCGATCAACTCGCCGCGAGACGTCGATATCGACCCTCGAGCCAGAGGAAACGACAAGGATCAACCCGCTCCTCGGAAAGCCGTCCGAGGACATGATGGACAACCCTGTCGCCGTCGCCGAATTTGAGGATTCCGCCGCCCTCGTGTGGGAGGCAGCTGAGTCCCTTGATGCTGACACCTATACCGTTCTGGATCTTCATGTGCGGCAAGGGTTGTCGAGCGCAGAGATCGCAGAAGTACTTGGGATTACGAAGGGGAGCGCGTACACCCGTCTCAACCGCACGAAAGAACGCGCAGCGGGTGCGATCGCCACGTACCTTCTTGTCCGAAAGGGGTCGGACGACTGCGACGTTCTTGCGCAACTTGTTGCCGCTCAACCCGTGCCTCCTGTCACGCCGCGGCTTCGTAAATCGGTGGACCGGCATGTGAACGCATGCGAGGAATGCGATGAGCGGCGCAAGACGCTCGTCGCGCCGATGCAGATCTTTGCAGCGTTTGCGGCTGTTCCGGTGCCAGCCGGAGTGAAGAGCGCTGTGTGGTCGAGTGTTTCGGATCGGACGAATACGATCCAGGGGCCCCGACGGTGGCGAAGATGGTTTGTCGCTGGAGCGGTGCTCGTCTTTGTGGCGTTCGGTGTCGCCACGGTGGCGGTGATCGCCGCAAACAGTGGGAGGGATACCCAAGCGATGCCGACAGTCGATGCCACTCAGTCGACCCTCGGCGCGCCAGAAGGGCTCGGCCCCGCAGAGGAGGACTCGGATGTTGCGCCACACTTACCAGGAGCCCCGCTCAACGACTCGGCACCGGATCGGTCGATTCCTGACGATCCGATTCCCACCCAGGCTCCAACAACCGCCGCGCCCGTCACAACTGTTCCCGCGACAACCGTCCCCGCGACAACTGTCCCACCGACAACTGTCCCACCGACCACGACGACGGCCGCGCCGGACACAACCCCACCAGTCATGCATCCCGCCTCGGTGTCCCAAACGGATATCTACGAACTCGACTTCGGCGTGAACGTATGCCCACCGGGCACGCCGAGTAGCTCGACAATCGCAGTTTCGGTGATCGACGGTCACAGCGGCGTAGCGTCTGTCACCGCATCGTGGACTACATCGCAGGGTTCGTCCACGGTCACCATGAATGGCGTCGGGGGCCTTTATCAGACAACCTTCGGGCCGTTCGACTATCCAACGGTCCTCGATTCGTCAAGCGAGTCGATTGCTGTCACGCTCAAAGCGACGGATCTTGCAGGGAATCAATCCACAACGATGACGGCCGTGACCGTCCACAGTCTCTTGGGATGTTTCTAGACCGTCGGCGAACATTGGTGAACTCGTCCAAAACGAGTTCAGCCGTCGACGACACCGGGTACTTCGCACGCGATCCCGCCCGGAGTGATTGGTTCATGTGTGATTCTGATCGCATACCCGGAATGCACCACGATGTAGTCGCCAACAACCGCGTCGGGAACCATGACCAGATTCACGGTGAGGGTGCGGTCGGAAAAGACAACCTCGGCGGGCACCGATGCGGTCGATGGCTGGCCGATCGACACAATGCGTCCCGGGGTTGCAACACACATAGTCAGATGTCTCCAACGACGATCGACACGAGCCTGACGTCGATGGCATCGGGTGCCGAAGGGTCATCGGACTGGACGATGTCGAGTTCTGCATTCTGGGCGACTGAGCCTTTGGCAGCCAACTCGAACTGAGACGTGAGTGAATCGGCGGTCACGTGGCTGAGTGCACCAATCTCGATCCGAACAGACTCGACATGCGGTGCGGACTCTTGGGCAGCGACCGCCTCGATCCTTGCGACAAGATCCCTCACGAGACGGGTCTCATGCATGCTCAAGCTCCCGGGCAACCGAGCGAACCGCATTGGCAACGCTGGATGTCATGCCAGCGCCATGGGAGGTATCGGCAACCTCGATCCCGATGACGGAGAGTGATCTTGGTAGTCGATCCATGACTCGCGCCAGTTCTATGACAGCAGCAGGGCCGAATGCGTGCGTGGATGTGAAAGCTCCCACGGGTAGATCCTCAACCAACGCGTCGAACCTTCGGACCGTTCCTGGTTCCGCACCAGAACGCATCGCGTCAACGATCACGACATCGTCGTCCTTCTCCCACAGGTCAATGAGATCAAGCGATCCAGCCCTCCGTCTGTCAACCTCCCATGTGGAGACCGAACCGGCAACCTCCCAGCCGGCGGCATCGTCGCCTCGGTCGGGGTTTCCGACCCCGATCAGCTTCCGGGTCATGGCTCGCCAACCCTCTCAACCGTGAGGTCGAGAAAGTGCGTTGCACACGAAATGCATGGGTCATAGTTCCTGATTGCCTGTTCAAGCTTCCACTGCAGCGTTTCGTCGTCGAGGTGGGTTCTCCCGGGTACAAATCGGCGAAGGTCGTCCTCTATGGATGCCTGGTTCTGTGAAGTTGGCGGAACGATCTGGGCATCAGCGATGAGCCCCCCTGCATCGACCTCGTATCGGTGGTACAGCAGACCACGTGGCGCCTCGCTCGCGCCGTGGCCGACAGCCGATCTTGGCTCGACCGCGACAAAGGGCGGTTCTGGAGGTGCGTAGCCGTTGATGATTCTGAGCGATTCCTCGCATGCGAACAAGATCTCGACAGCCCGCACGATGATGCTCTTGAAAGGGTTCGAAACGCCAGGAACAAGGCCGACTGCATCTGCAGCTCTTGCAGCGAGCGGCGTCAGTTGGTCGCCGTTCAGGGCGAACCGAGCCATCGGCCCGACGTGATAGGTGCCGCGCTCTTTCAACCGAGCGTGGAGAGCATTTGACCACGGTACATGGGACTCCTCGAAGTGACTCCTCCACTCGGTAACGTCGATGCTGAGTCCTCGATTCGACACAATTCGGCCATCAGTGATCGCGTATTCGTCGGGATGCTGGAGCGCTACGAACTCGTAGTCCATCTCGAAATCGGGGAAGTCGAACCCGGCAACGAGGGCCACGGTTTCTTGAGCGACACCGATTCCCCATTCGAGCTCCTCGATGAGTGATCGTAGCTCCTCCTTCGTTGGTGCCCGATAGAACCCACCAACCCTGACGTTGACCGGATGAATCTCTCTTCCCCCGACGATGGTCATGATGGAGTTCCCGAGCTTTTTGAGACGCAGCGCATTCGTGACGACCTCGGGCATGACGGCAGCCATCTCGATCGCGCTCGGATACCCGAGGAAATCGGGTGCATGGAGCATGTAGACGTGGAGGGTGTGCGACTCGATCCACTCCCCGCAGTAGAGGAGACGTCGAAGTGCCCGGATTCCCTCGCCGACTTCGACCTGTGCGGCGTGCTCCATCGCATTGATCGAACTTGTCTGGTAGGCAACCGGGCAGATCCCACAGATCCGTGCGGTGATGTCCGGTGCCTCGCTGAACCGTCTTCCTCTTAGGAATGCCTCGTAGAACCGTGGGGGCTCGAAAATATTGAACTGAAGATCAAGGACCTCGTCGCCGTCGATCTTGAGATACATGGCGCCTTCGCCCTCGACCCGTGCCAGGTAGTCGACGGCGATTTCGCGTGGTTCATTTGGAATAGAGATCACCTGCTTCGCGGAACTCGGGGGCATAGGCGTTGAACGTTCGCAACGCACGGACCAAGTCGACGTCGTCTGCACCGATTGCGTGCCATGCCGTGCGCAGCGAACGTTCATTTGGCATAGAGGTCACTCGCTTGTTGGAATTCGGGGGCGTAGGCGTTGAACGTTCGCAACGCACGGACCAGGTCGACGTCGTCTGCACCGATTGCATGCCAAGCCGTGCGCAGGGACCCGATGTTCGGGGTTTCGCACGGTCCGAAACATCCGTAGCAGCCCCGGTTGTACGCAGGGCAAAGGGCACCACAGCCAGCCTGGGTTATCGGACCCATACAAGGAGTTCCATGTGCGACCATGATGCACGATGTTGCGCGGAGCTTGCACTCGACGCAGACGCTGTGCTTGGGTGTCGTTGGTTTCCGACCCGATACGAACGCGTCGATGACCTCGATCAGTTGCTCCTTCGAAATTGGGCATCCGCGCAGCTCGAAGTCGACTTGGACGTGGTCCGAGATCGGCGTTGAGGTGTCCAAGGAACTGATGTAATCGGGATGTGCGTACACGATCGAGATGAACTCATCGACATCTGCCCAGTTCTTCAGTGACTGGATTCCGCCAGCGGTCGCACAGGCGCCGATGGTGATCAACGTCTTTGACATCCTGCGGATGTCTTGGATGCGGTCCGCATCGTGCTGTGTGGTTACCGACCCCTCGACGATCGAAAGGTCATACGGGCCCTCGCTCGTGGCACGGGTTGCCTCGGGAAAGTAAGCGATGTCGACAACGCCGGTGATCGAGAGGAACTGGTCCTCACAGTCGAGCAGCGTCAGTTGGCATCCGTCACAGGACGCGAACTTCCACACGGCAAGCTTCGGTCTTGTGGCCACGGTCGTCGTCATAGCTGCTCCACCGACAAGAGGTCGCTGACTGCCTCATAGGGCAATACCGGTCCGTCCTTGCAGAGGAAAGAGGCACCGAATTGACAATGACCGCAGAAACCGACTGCACACTTCATGTTGCGTTCCAGGCTTACGTAGATATCCGATGGCGCAATACCTCGGCGCAGCAATTCCCTGGCGACGACCCGCATCATGATCTCGGGGCCGCACTCAATCACGACGACATTGTCCGGATCGAAGGAGAGCCGATCGATCAACGGGGTGACGACGCCGACATCTCCTGTCCATTGTGGTGTGTCTCGATCCACCGTCACCTGGACATTGACATCGAGCCGAGACTTCCACCCACGGAGTTCCTCCCCAAAAAGGAGATCATGTGGTGTCCGAGCACCGTACACAATCGATACCGATTGATATCTGTCACGATTCGACATGATGCTCTTGATCGCTGGTCGCACTGGCGCGAGACCGATACCGCCAGCGATAATCAGAACGTCGCGTGCTTGTGCGCGCTCCATCGGCCAACCGGTTCCGTACGGTCCTCGGATACCCACACTGTCACCCACTTGAAGATCAAACAGCGCATTGGTGACAGCGCCAACCGCGCGGATGGTGTGTGTGAGTACTTCGGGTGATTCCGGATCGCCTGAGATCGAGATGGGTACTTCCCCGATCCCGAATGCGTAGATCATCGTGAACTGGCCCGGGGCAAAGCTGATTGGGGGCCCATTGTCTGCTGCTTGGAAGTCGAGTGTGACGGTGTCGATTGTCTCGAGGGCGCGCGCGGTGACGTTGAACGGTCGTGGCAGCATCGATTCAGACAATTCGGGTGCATCCGACTGTCGGCCCGTTTCGATCATCTCATCCCGATCCGAACAGGTCGAGGAGTTGCAGCCTGACATTGTGGAGGCGCTTGGACGATTCCTGCGCAACGACCCGCCAAAGGTCCCGGTCAAGCTCCGTGTTCCGCTCGCATTCGGTGAGAAGGTCGTTGGCATCGAATGCAGCAAGCGTTGAATCAACGACGGTTTGGCACGTCCACTGCCAGCGGTACGGCGGGAGGCGCCAGCTCAGACCGACAAGACTCCCTTCACCAAGGGTTTGGAGGGTCACCGGGGGACCGGATGGACCGGTTATCCGCAGTGCGACTGTGCCACCGGTGACGAGATACAGGTGGTCAGCGGTGGAACCCACCCTGAAGAGGGTCTCATCCTTGCCAACGGAGATCTCGTAGGCGATCGACTCTAGAAATGCAAATGACGTGTCGGAGAGGTCGGTGAGCAGCGGGCTCCGATCTCTCCAATGCTGCAGGTTCATGTCGATACCTCGGCTTTCTTCTGGAGTTCTGCGATCTCGGCAGTGATATCGATTCCGACCGGGCACCAGGTGATGCATCGACCACACCCGACACAGCCCGATGAATCGAATTGGTCGTACCAGTAGGCGAGCTTGTGTGTCATCCACTGGCGGTAGCGCGACGCAGGCGAGGAGCGGACAGGATGGTTGTGAAGGTTTGTGAACTCAAGCCCAAAGCACGAGTCCCAGGATCGCTCCCTCCTTGCTGTTCCTTCAAGGTCGGTGACATCGGTGACGGTCGAGCAGAAACATGTGGGGCACACCAGCGTGCAGTTTGCGCAGCTGAGACACCGATCGCCGATGGATTGCCAAATCTGGTGCTCAAGGTTTGCGGTCAGGAGATCGTGGGTTTCATTCGCAGGCATGGTTCGGCCCATGTCGGCCGCGGCCCCCGCGACGATTCGGTCGACGTCTGCCGTGTCGGCTGGCGTCGACGATCTCCCGGTCAGGCGGCTCAGCACCGTTTCGCCAGTGGCGGTGCCGGCCTCGACGATGAACTCGTGACGCTTTGCTTCGATGACTTCGGTTACCACGAGGTCGTAACCGTCGCTGCATTGCGGACCCGTTCCCATCGATGTGCAGAAACAAGTGCCGCCTGCCTCGCCGCAGTTGACAGCCACGGTGAAGGCGTGGGTTCGGGTTGTCACGTAGTGCGGGTCCGACGATGGTGCGTTGGCGAATACCTCGTCCTGAATCCGAGCTGCTGCGAGATCACATGCGCGAACTCCGATGAATGCGTACCGCTGTTCGGAGATGGGTTCGGGGGCGAAGCTCAACCCTGATACGGCGCTTGTGATCGTCAGCAGCGTCTGGCGAGGAGGAAAGAACCACTGTTTGAGTGTGCGGGGCCCAACGTTGTACCCGAAGTAGGCATTGTCTGAGCGCCGTTCGGTTCGGTACGTTCCGGCTTCTTGGCGGTCAGTCCATCCCAGCGGCAGATCATCTGCTGCATCGATCTCGGCGTAGGCGATTGTTTGCTCTCTTCGGGTCGGAGCGACCACCGTGTAGCCAAGACCACGGAGCAGTGGGATCAGGTCCTCGAACGATTCGGTGCTGAGCACCTTCCCGGTCACGTCGCTCCTGTCCGGTGCCGGACCCCTCCGCTTCGCCGAATCGAATGATCCGCACTTGGCGCGATCCGAGTATCAGCACCGCCTGTCAGTGTTGCCCTCAGTCTAGGATTGGGCACGGTGATGGAATTGATGTCGAAGTCTTCACGGGTCCGATCGCTCACTTCTCGGCGCAACGGAGTCGCGCTCGCTGTGGCGGCGGCCCTCATCAGCGGTGTTGCCGTGTTCATCAATGGGTATGGCGTCAGTGCGTGGGTGGGAACCGCCTCCCCGACGACCTACACGACGTTGAAGAATCTCGTTGCTGCCGTTGTGTTGGTGGCGACCGCCGTTGTGGCGAGCCGTCGGCACCACCCTGCTGCTGGTTTGGCGAAGCCATCGTCGAGGCGACAATGGTTCGGCCTTGGGTTGGTGGCCCTGTTCGGCGGTGCCGTTGCGTTCGCCTTGTTCTTCGAGGGCCTTGCGAGGGCATCGAGTGGGCAGGCTGCATTCATTCACAAGACGCTGGTTGTCTGGGTCGGGATTCTGGCTGTCGGGCTCCTCCGTGAGAAGGTCAAGCCTTTCCACATCCTTGCCATAGGTCTGCTTGTCATTGGACAGCTCCTCCTCATCGGTGGCGTTGGAGATGTGTTCTTCGGGGTGGGTGAAGCCATGATCCTGGGTGCAACATTGCTTTGGTCTGTCGAGATCATCCTTGCCAAGCGGCTTCTCGCTACATTGTCCTTTCTCACTGTCGGGGTTGCGCGCATGGCTGGTGGCGCGGTCGCTCTGACCGTATTCGGAGTCGCGAACGGATCGATTCTGGGTATCGGGCATGTGTCGGCGTCCCAGATCGGCTGGGTGCTTGTGACGGGTGTGGTGCTCGCTTGTTTCGTCGCCTGTTGGTACGCAGCGTTGGCTCTTGCCCCTGCCGTCGACGTCACCGCGATCCTGGTCGGGGGCGCTGTCGTAACAGCGATCCTGCGATCCGCCGTGTCAGGAACCGCCCTTCCGCCAGCGCTCGGGTTGGCACTCGTTGTTGTCGGGACCACCGTCGCGATTGTCACGGCCAGTCTGCGGCTATCCAAAACGGTGCAGCCCGAGCTGGGACCGTGAACCACGGTCCGTCCCTTTTTGCAAGCTTCGCATTTCCGCCAAACGCTCTTGGATATTGTGGCCCGTCTGACAGCGGACTGACAGAGGGTCTCGTATCGGTGGACGCCGCAGCTGAACTCGCCCACATTGCTCAGCAGTTTGAGGGGGCGTGGCCATACCTCGAACTCATCGGGGGTTGCGTCGGGAGAGATCCGCTCGATCAGAAAGTCGTGGAGGCGTATTGGATCGGCAACGAGTTGCTCGATGAAATCGACATGCTCGTGTGGGGAAACTCCCTTGACGAACGGTTCCGCCATCGGGCAGGTGATTCATGGTCAACATTGGAGTCTGAGATACCCGATGGCAAGCCCAACCACGCGTTCCATGTGTTCTGTGCCTATCCGTGGGTCGGATTACTCAAGTCCGGCCACACCGACCAGGCCTTGTCGGTTATCGATCAGTGTCGCATCAGGTGGGGCAGCGTCGTATCGAACAACGAGGCAGGGGTGGTGGTTGAGTCAAATCCACTCACCTGGGATGGTGCACGACTGGCAATGGGACCGCTTCGCAAGGAAGTGGTTCGTCGGTCGCTTGCCAGTTCCGTCCTTGAGGTCGGTGAACGGGTCGCGCTGCATTGGGACTATGTGTGCGGACGGCTCACGCCTGTCCAGCTCGCATACCTCAAGCGTCTGACGCGACTCCACCTTGGGATAGCGAATCGGTCCCAGGCGGATTTGGCTGGCGTGGTAGAACACTGACGTTCTCGCCTGATCGGCCAACGACGTCGTGCCATTGGGGCACACATCAGGTGCGGTGGATCCTACGATGGACGTATGAGAACTTGGATTGAGGACACGCTCGGCATCTCCGCAGATATCGCGTATCGAATAAGTGCAACGGTTGCGGTCCTCGTTGTGCTCGTCGTCCTTCGATGGGTGATTGCACGATGGATCAGCCGCAAGGTGACGGAGCCTGAACTGATGTTCCGCGCGCGAAAGACCCTCTCCTATGTGGCAACCACCATCTTCGTGCTCGCTATGTCGTGGGTGTGGCTTCCGTTCTTTGATGATCTCGGAACCTTCCTCGGATTGCTGGCTGCTGGGTTGGCCATTGCGTTGGCCGACGTCTTCCTTGATATCGCCGGTTGGTTCTTCGTCGTGTTTCGACGTCCGTTCAAGGTCGGAGATCGAATCGAGATCAACGGAACCGCTGGCGATGTCATCGATCTGAGGGTGTTCCGATTCACCGTGCTCGAGATTCGCAATTGGGTTGACGCCGATCAGTCAACGGGCCGCGTTGTTCACATCCCAAATGGCTACCTCTTCAAGTACCCGACGGCGAATTTCACGGAAGGGTTTTTCCACATTTGGCACGAAGTCCCCGTCGCCGTTACGTTCGAATCTGACTGGAAGCGAGCAGAAGAACTGGTTCTGGACGCGCTGGCATCCGTCGCAATCAGTGAGGAAGAGCTGAGGAGGCACCAGCGGATTGTGAGCACGACCCGGGACTACATGATCAAGTTTCAGGAACTGAAGCCAACGGTGTACGTGTCTACGACAGCCAGTGGTGTCGTCTTGACCGGCCGCCTCCTCGTTGAAGCAAGGTCCCGTCGCGGCATCGAGGATGCCGTGTGGCGTTCACTCCTGACCGCAATTGCTCAGGAACCGACCGTCGAACTCGCGTATCCAACAGGTCGGACGGTTGTGGTTGATCCGATTCGGATTCAGCGCACCGACTGATGGCCGATCAGCTGTCAGGTCCATCCCGTTTGACGCGCGCCGCGGTCGCACGCAGGGGCTTTGTTGAGGCGACGAATGCCGCAGCACCAATGTGCACGGGTGCACGAGCTGCCTCGATCAGGCCACGGCCAAGAGTCGTTGTGGCCTGCCGCGCTGATGGACGGCGTATCCAACCGACCGAAGCGAATACGATGAGCGAACCGATGGCGATTGCGACCATGAACACGGACACGGCAATCCAGCCCCATGTTGTCTTCAATCCGGGTAGATCAACGAAGTTCATACCGAAGAAGCCGACCACCAAGCCCAGCGGAAGCATGATGGCCGCATAGATGGTCAGAACCTTCGTGACGTCCGTCGCTTTTCGAGCCTCGGCTCCGCGATAGGCGTCCAGTGTTTCGGCCAGTTCTGTACGGGCATTCTCGAGGCCCTGAGCCGTCCGTTCGGCCACATCGAACACGTCGGAGAATCGTCTCCGACCGCTATCAGATACCAGGGAGGAGGGGCTCGTGCGCAGTTCGTCGAGTGCCTCACGTTGCGGGCTCACGGCACGTCGGATGCCAGAGACATCCGATCGGACTGCCATGAGCTCGCCGAGTAGCTGCGGATCGGCCTCAAGTGCCATTGTGATCAACTCGTCAATTCCGTCGTTGAACACCTCGATGACGTGATGGAGTCTGCGGGTCAATATGTCTGCCAGTTGTGCAAGGACGATGTCGATCGAGCAGTTGCCCAGATCCGGTGTCTGTACAAACCGATCCCAAAGCGCCTCGATCGAAGGTGAGGGTGATCCGTGGACTGTCACGAGTCGGTTGGAAGTCAAGAAGCAATCGACTTCGTATGTCTCGACGGTATCGTCCCTCAGGCCGTGCAGCACGACGAGAAGGTGCGACCCGAAGTCATCGACCTTGGGGAGGTCATCGTCCTCGAAGGCGTCACGAACGGCGAGGGCGTCGAGCTCGAGCTCCGCTGAGATCCCGTCGAGATCTAGGCCCTCAGCTCCGTCGGTTTCGATATCGATCCAAAGCCATCCATGGAGATCCGCGCGATCCGGCATTTCATCGAGGCGGCTGACAGTCCCCGTACCGCTTGACTTCAAGAACCTTTGTTGCATGGGTCCATCATTGCCTGCGAGCGCCATGCCTCCAACGACTTGATTCCCCCCAACAGACCTTCAGTCGTTGGTGATGTCAGCGATGTGGACGATCGCATCCCCCCTGTTGACCAGCGGGCTATGTGTACTGCCAACCACCAAACCGGGCTTCCGTGCCATAACGGACCCGAGTCGCCGACCATACGGATCATGAATTGCTGCGACCGCGGTTCCTTCGGCTACGCGGTCGCCGAGTTCCGAATAGAGGTGGACAACGCCTGATCGCGTCGCGCGAATCCACGACGAAGACCGAGAGATCAGGACAGGTGGCGCCGGTGGGAACGTCCCTGCGAATATCCCAAGATGATTGAGAACGCGGAGAGCGCCTGCTGCCCCGGCACGAATGGCTGACTCCGAGAACCTCAATGCCTCTCCGCCCTCAAAGAGCAACACCGTTGATCCAACGTCGGTCGCGGCCTGACGAAGCGACCCGTCACGTACCCGTGAGTGGATTGCGACGGGTGGCGCGAACACCCGAGCGAGTGTTGCGGTCCTGGGATCGTCGAGATCTGCTCGGATCTGAGGGAGGTTCTCGCGCTGGTCTGACCCCGTGTGGAAATCCATACCGACATCGCAACGTTCGATCACCTCGGTCATCAGGAGCTTCGCAATTCGTGACGCGAGGGATCCACGCAACGATCCGGGGAACGAGCGGTTCAGATCTCTGCGATCGGGGAGGTACCTGCTCCCGGTGTTGAAGCCATGAACGTTGACGACCGGAACCGCCACAATTGTCCCCGACATGGTCTCTGGACGAACCACATCGAGGACGCGACGAATGATTTCGACCCCGCACAGTTCGTCACCGTGAATGGCTGCTGTCATCCAAAGCGTCGGTCCTGGCTCTTTTCCGTGCAGCACCAGGATGGGGAGAGATACCGGTGTGCCAGACATGAGATTCGCAATCGGGATCTCAAGCTTCTTCTTCGTTCCTGCTCGAACCGTGGTGTCTGCGATCGAAAACGGTTCCTGTCGGGCACTAGTCACTCGTCGAGCCCGTCGAGCCGGATTCGAGCGATAGTGGATCGTCGGGGAGTGGCTTCACCTTTGGCCGTGCCCTCCTCCGTCTGCGCTCGGGTACGAGATCACGCATCTCTTCAAGCTTCCCGAAGCAAAGAAGCCGATCATTCGGTTCGAGTGTGCGCGACACCTTTGGATTCGGTATCACCGTCGTTCCCCTTGTCAGGGTCAGCACTGTTATGTCTCGATCGCGGAGCCCCGATTCGGAGATCGTCTTCCCTGCGATCTCTGCTCCGTCGCGTACGAGGAGTTCGGCCACGCCGTATCCGGTGCTGACGGTGAGCCTCTGTCGGATATCGAGCTCGGGGAAGGTGACCTGACTCGCAATGAAGTCGACAACGGCACCCGCGATATCGAGTTCGGTTGCGGTCTCTATTCCCTCAAGACCCGGTGAGCTGTTGACCTCCATCACGAGCGGACCGTCGGCACCCTCAAGCATGTCGACCCCGGCGACCCGCAAGCCCATGATCTGGGCGGATTGGACCGCGACACGCTCATATGCCGGATCGAGATCCACCACCTCAGTTGTTCCCCCGCGGTGGACGTTGGACCTGAACTCATCTCCGACAGCGGTCCTACGCATGGCAGCGACGACACGATCTCCGACGACGAACGCTCGAATGTCTTTCCCGCGGCTTTCGCCGATGAAGCGCTGGATCAGGACATTCTCACTCTTGCTGTGGAGCGTCTCGATGACTGCCTCGGCGACTTTGTTGTCCGGCGCGAGGATCACCCCGATTCCCTGAGTCCCCTCAAGCAGCTTGATGACAACTGGCGCACCTCCTACCTGTTGAATGGCTGGAAGAACATCCGCCTTGTCCCGCACAAACATCGTCCCCGGAATACCGATGTCGTGGCGCGAGAGGATCTGGATCGCCCGCAGCTTGTCGCGAGAGTTGGCGATTCCGGCGGCAGTGTTGGGTGTGTACACGTCCATTTGCTCGAACTGTCGCACCACGGACATCCCGAAGAATGTGATCGAAGCTCCGATCCGAGGAAGGATGGCGTCATAGTCAGAGAGTTGTTTCCCGCGGTACTGCATGTCGGGCTCGTCGTCTGAGAGATCGATCGCAAACCGAAGGGTGTTGAGAACGCGGACCGTGTGCCCGCGATCGATAGCTGCCGCCTTGAGCCGTTTGGTGCTGTAGGACTTCGGTGCGCGAGACAGGATTGCTAGCTTCATGGTGTCGTGGGTTCCTTCGGTCGCGGCTTGTCTGACATGATGTAGGAACGGCTCGGGTTGACGAGAAACCGTCTTCTGAGTGCCGATCGTCCGAGCAGCATCCGGAACCCCATTGCATCTCGTGACGTCAATGTGAGCTCAATCGGCCATGATACTTGCCCGAGAACCGCGGTGGTGATGATGGAAGGGCGCAGTTCGGTTTGTCCGCTCGATGATTTGACTTTTCTATATCGATGGAGAGGCATGGTCACGAGCTCGGCCCGCGCCGAGGATCGCTGCAACGGGTGAATCTCAAAGACCACCGTCCGCAGCCCATCGATGCTTTCAACTCGGAGATCGAATGCGTGAAGCGCAGAAGTTCTTGCACCGGTGTCGATCTTTGCCTTGACCGGGACGGAGGTCAGCTCAGGAAGGCTGAGAAGTTCACGCCAGCCGATGACCCGATCCGGCTTTTTCTTTGGCGCCATTGCATCAATATACCCGTCGTATGGCGGGCGTCCCTGCCTGTGCGTACAGTTTGATGATGATCAGAACCACCTGTGTCTTCGCTGGGATCGCACTTGTCATCGCTGCGTGCAGCTCCAGTGTCCAACCGGATGAAACAACGATTGAGCCTATGGAGCCGCCGACGCCGACCCTCACCGCTCCGAACGATTCCACCACGACGGTGGTTGCGTCGATTCCCGAACCATCGCCGGTGGAGCCAGCGACGCTGGCGTTCGTCGGGGGACGCGTCTTGACAATGAACCCGAATCAGCCGACCGCCGAAGCCGTTGCTGTGCAGGGCGGGTCGATCGTGGCAGTTGGGTCTGAGCCAGACATCGCTGTTTTCATCAACGAAGACACCCAGGTCATCGACCTCGCTGGCAGGACGCTGCTGCCGGGTTTCGTGGATGCCCACGTTCACTACTTTGCAAGCACTGGTGGGACAGCACCGGAACTCGTGGCCATTCAGGATGAGATTCTCTCGACTGGCGTCACGACGGTTGCAGAGATGACCGTCACCAGACAGGGCCTTGAGGCGTTGCAGCAACTGGACGACGACGGTCTTCTCCGTATCCATACGTCGGTGTATCTCCAACACAACACGGCGTGCGGTGAGGTTGTCGACTCATGGCTCGGAGAGGTTGAACCGACTCGGGAATGGGGTGAATCCCTCCGCATCGGTGGCATCAAGATGTTCAACGACGGTGGCGCATGCAACGTCCCGGCATCTTCTTTCGAGAAGCAGAACGGGGGGATGGGCGACCTCTACATGACCGGGGATGAGCTTGCGGCAGTAGTTTCGGTCTATGACGAGGCCGGCTTCCAGGTCGCCGTCCATTCCCTTGGAGACCGGGCGATAGAAGCAACGCTTGATGGGCTGGAGCAGGTGATCGCCGACGGGAACCCACTTCGGCATCGAATCGAACACAACGCTTCGATACCACCGGAGATGCGGTCGCGCTTCGATGAGGTTGGAGCTGTCGCCTTGACATTTGGATCCTTTGCCACCTGCGTCATGACCGGCAAGGACGACCGGTTTCAGTTCACGATGGATGCCGAATACCAGGAATGGGAGTGGCCGTGGCGAGATCTCCTTGATCAGAACCCGAACACGGTTTTTGCCTGGCACGGTGACTATCCGGTGTTCACGGACTCCACACCGATCGCCAACCTGGCCGGGTATGTGACGAGAGCCCAGATCCTCCCAGACGGAACGGTGTGTGAGCCCGAGCCCTACCACGCCAAGCATGCGATTACTGTGGAGGAAGCCCTGACGATGATGACGATGGGGTCGGCGTACGCCCTTGATCGTGAATTTGAGGTTGGATCAATCGAACTGGAGAAGTTCGCCGACTTTGTAGTGCTGTCGGATGATCCGACCAAGGTGGAGCCCATGGACCTGTTCAATCTCAGAGTTGAAATGACGGTGCTCAACGGCGAGATTGTGTTCGGCGGCCTGTAGTCGGCATCCCTCCTTCCGATGGTCTCCGAACCGGTTGTTTCATACTCCGATGATCAAGATTTTAACTGGTCGCTTCGCCCCCGTCTGTTCTGCCTCACCGTTGGCTTGGTCGCGGTTTGTGTTGGTGGCTGCGCGTTTCTTGACAGCTTCATAACAGTTCTTTGACGCGCATGTTTGATGCTTGGGGTGGGTAAGAGCACCGACATAGCCCCCGCAACAGCCGGGGGATGCGGGACGCTCGGAAGGAGAATCCCACATGAACACCACCACCCACAAACCAGGTAGTTTCCCGATCAGCTACGCCGTTGTGGCGATTGCCATTGCGGGAATCGTGTTGGTTGTCGCAGCGATCAGCCAATGGCCTGAGACTCAGAATCAGCCCGAGAGTGTGGCTCCAGCTCAGGTTTTGACTACTGTCGCCGCTCCGCAGGTGTCACCCAACGGACTGAACTATGCGTTCTCCCAGGGCAAGTTCGATGCCGGTCTCGTCCCAGTCGAGAGCCCTACGGCGCCAATGACAAACAGTGATCCTGAGATTGTCGTGATAGCGGGCCAGGGAAGTCTTCATGACGCACTGATCGCTGGGAAGTTCAGCCTTGAGACCGACAGTGTGCAGTACGTACAAGGTGACGAAACCGCAGCGTCCGGATCTTCGACAGCTCTTGGCGAAGGAACGTTCGAGCTTGCCACGAACCCGACCGAGAGTTCTGGATCGGTAGCACCCGAGACCGCCACTGAAACCGTCCGGATTTCAGGCCAGGGGGGCTTGTATGCCGCATTGGCTGCTGGCAAGTTCACGACCGACTTCGAGCCAAATGTGCGCTACGTCCTGAGATCGAACACGGGTAGCGGACTCTGGGAAGCCCACAAGGCAGGTCAACTCCCTGAAGGAATCGAGATGACCGAGTCGAGCGCCGGGTCCTCTGCTGCCGATCACGCAGAGACGCCTTCGGGCGGACATCAGGAGTAGTAGCTAGCGCGAGTGATGGTCCCGGGGTGACTCGGGACCATCGTCGCGTTCGTCATTGGCCGATTGCACGGAGTCTCCAGTCTTGAGAGAGCGTTCGAATGCCGTGGATCGCATGTGTCATACGGGTTTTGTCTTTGACATGTCTTTGACATGGGGGGTGGATAGTTGTCGTATGACTATCGATGAAAGAGTTGCTGACAGGGCAGGCTCTGGTTCTGGCGCGTATGTTTCGAGTATGTACTTTGGGGTTCTTGGTTCCGTTCAGGTATCACAGAAGCGGCGTCGGTTGTCTTTGGGGGGTCCGAAGCCTCGGACGGTGCTGGCGCTTCTGATTTCTCGCGTCGGGGCGCCAGTATCGACTGAGGCTCTTGTCGAGGGTGTGTATGGTGAGGATCCGCCTGATGGTGCGAGGCGTTCGATTCAAACGTATGTGTCGAATCTGCGTGGGACGTTGGGGGATGTGATTCAGGCTGACGGGTCTGGCTATGTGTTGAATGTTCCGCGTTCTGGTGTTGATGCTCTGCGGTTTGAGGATGCTGTTGTTGCTGCGGGCGATGCGGGTGACGCTGAGGAGGCGTCTGGGCTTTTGTGTGAGGCGCTTTCTTTGTGGCGGGGTCATCCGTATGCAGATGTCGATGGAATGTTTGAGTTGACTGCTGAGCGGGTGCGGCTTTCTGAGTTGCGTATGTCTGCGATTGAGTTGCGTGTTGATGCTGATCTTGAGCGTGGTCATCACAGGCAGTTGATTGGTGAGTTGGATTCTCTTACGGAGGAGTATCCGCTTCGGGAGCGTTTCCGTGCCCAACAGATGCTTGCTTTGTATCGGTGTGGGCGACAGGCAGAGGCTTTGCGTGCGTATGCAAAGACCCGGAAATACCTTGTTGATGAGATGGGGCTTGATCCTTCGCCTGATTTGCGTGACCTTGAGCAACGCATCCTTGACCATGATCCGTCTCTCGGTTTTGAGACGGGTCCGACGCTCAAGCATGCGTCGATCCTTGTCGCGGATGTTGCTGATCCTCTTGAGCTGTCGGATCTTGATCCGGTTGATCGTGACACGATGGTCACGAACCAGTCAGACATCATCCGAGACGCGGCCGAGGGGAACGATGGGGATCTGTTTGCTCACAGGGGATCAGCGATCTATATCGCTTTTGACGATGTCGAGGGTGCGGTTAGCGCTGCGGTAGCCACACAGCTTGCTCTTGGAGGCACCGACAACGGGATGCGGATGGCGATCAGTGTTGGTGAGGTCGAAGTCGCCACGGGCGACGGTGTGTTGGGTCCACCTGTGACCCGCGCTGCTCGCCTTGTTGGGGCTGCTCATGGTGGTCAGATTCTTCTTTCTGCTGAAGCGAACCAGGCCTTGGCCGAATCTGGCGGGGCGGGTTGGGTTGTACGGTCCCTTGGCCAACACAGTGTGGATCGTTCGGGGGAGAGTCCGCCGGTGTATCAGCTTGCGGTTGATGGCCTTGAGCAAGACTTCCCGCCGCTTCGTTCAGAAATGGTGTCGCTCAGCCTCCCGGTCGCGACGCGTGGTGTGCCTGGGTATGAGTTGCGTGCAGAGGTCGGATCCGGAGCGTTCGGCGTTGTGCATCGGGCGTATCAGCCGTCGGTTGGTCGCGAGGTCGCAATCAAGATCATCAGACCCGAATATGTGAACGATCCCCAGTTCATCCGACGTTTCGAGGTCGAAGCACAACTCGTTGCACGCCTCGAGCATCCCCATATTGTTCCGCTTCACGACTTTTGGCGGAACCCTGACGGTGCGTATCTCGTGATGCGATGGCTCGGTGGCGGAACCCTCAAAGACAAAGTCGCCGATGGAAACCTGAGCATCGACGCTGCGCATCGTCTGGTCACTGAGATCGGTCCGGCGCTTGCGTTTGCTCACCGTCGTGGTGTCGTGCACCGAGACATCAAACTATCCAATGTGCTCCTCGATGAAGACGGGGCCGCGTATCTCACAGACTTCGGTATCGCATCTGACATTGGGCTCCACAGTGCAGGCAGTGTTGCTGAAGATGTCCAAGCCCTTGCCGAACTCTTGACCCAATGCATCGGTGCCACTGAGAATCAGGCTGTGGCAGACCTCCTCGACTACGGCGACGACCACCGAGAGCTTCCCTGATGTTCGATCGTTCATCACAGCATGGGAATCAGCGGTTGGGGCCGGGGACGCAACTTCGCAGGCTGTCGGGTTCACCCAAACAAGGAACCCGTACAAGGGACTGAGCGCCTTCGGCGAACTCGATGCTGCTGATTTCTATGGCAGGGACGACGAGATCGGCGAGATCATCAACGTTCTCACGGACCATCAGCTGGTCGCTGTTGTTGGCCCATCTGGTATTGGCAAGTCGTCGATTGTGCGTGCAGGGATGATCCCCGCGCTGCGCAACAACGCCATCCCCGGATCGAGTCAATGGCTGATCACAGACATGATCCCTGGCGGCTATCCGTATGAGGAACTCGCCTCGGCCCTCATGCGAGTCGCGACTGAGATCCCAAGTGACCTCGAACACGACCTTCGCCGCAACGACGACGGTCTTGTGCGGTCGGTGAAACGGTACCTACCAGAGGGCCAGACGGTTCTCATTGTTATTGACCAATTCGAAGAACTGTTCACCGTGACATCTGAAGACGAACGCGAAGCGTTCCTTTCAATGCTTGCCGCTTCGATCAATGACGAGCGTTCCAACATCCGGATTGTCGTGACCATGCGAGCCGACTTCTTTGACCACCCTTTGCGTGTTGCTGCCCTTGGCGACGCTTTAAGAAACGGCACCGTCCCGATCTCAGCACCTGACCAAGAAAGCCTCCGGGCGATGATTGTTGAACCTGCTGCTGGTGTTGGTGTCACGTTCGAAGCTGGACTTGTCTCCCACATTGTGGCTGACGTGAGGAACCAGCCCGGGGTGCTCCCGTTGCTTGAATTCTCCCTCGCAGAACTCTTCGACGACCGTGATTCTGATGTTGTGAGCGTCGAGGCCTATGGCGAACCAGGTGGCGTCCTTGCCGCTCTTGGACGCAGAGCCGAAGGGATCTATGCAAGTCTCGCACCACCCGAGCAAACCGCGACACGTGAAATATTTCTGCGTCTTGTCAACGTCTCAGACTCAGGGCGAGCCACACGTCGGCGTACCCGGCGCAGCGAACTGGAACGCCTCACCTTCTCAGACAAGTCACTGGATACGGTCCTTGATGCTTTCACTGAGCACCGTCTGCTCACCTTCGACCGCGACCCCATCACCAGAGGACCCACTGTGGAGGTTGCGCATGAAGCAATCCTCACCGAATGGCCACGCCTTGCAAGCTGGATCGAAGACCACCGCGAAGACCTGCTGCTTCGTTCGCGTCTCGCTGTCGCGGTTGCCGACTGGGAGACAGCCGACCGATCAGCCACCTACCTCCTCACAGGCGGTCGCCTCGATCAGCACGAAAGCTGGACCAAAGACACCGAACTCGCCCTCACAAGCGCCGAACAAGAATTCATGTCGATCAGCCGCCGCTCAGAAGACGAGCGGCGCACCAAACGCAGCCGCAACCGGCGCCTCATCATGTCCGGATTCGCTGTTGCAGCAGTCGTCGCCGCCGTCCTTGGGATAGCTGCTCTGATCGCCCGCAACGATGCCCAACACAAAGCAACCGTCGCGGCAGCAGAACGTGACTCGGCACGCGCCGCACAACTCGGAGCAGCAGCACTCGAACAGATCTCGACAGACCCCGAACGCAGCCTCCTCCTCGGCATCGAATCGCTCCACACCGAACCCACCGTATCTGGACTCGCCGCAGTCCACGCAGCACTGTTCCAGCACTACACGATCTGGGCCAAGCGCTACCCGATACGAGGTCGCTGAGGGTGAGGTTGCCCTGGCACTTCACCCCAACGGACAGTATGTGATCACGCAAACTCATCAACCCAAAGAGGGTTGGGACACAGGACAATTCGCCCTGTACGAGGTCGCCGATCACAGCCGATGAACCGATCTGGCGTACCGACATCAGCGATGGAAACTCGCTCAACTACGGAGGTGTCTTCGCATGGTTCGGTGACCAAGAAGTGTTGATTGCGTTCAATCACTACCCCGAGGCCGGTTCGGGGATCAGTGACAACGGAAGCGTTGTGGCACTCGATTTTGACACCGGAGAAATCACGAAGAGCGCGTTCCTTCGGTGAGTGTGTCTCAGGCGTCCTCCCTGCCATCCGCACTCTCGGAACGGCGAGTCCGATTGTCGTGGTTCTGGGAGAGCCTGACCTTGAAACCGGCGAATGTGATCCGAAATGCACCCGACCATGGGGTTCGATACTTCCCTGGAGGTTTCGACTCGGACGAATCCATCGACCTGATTCTTCCTGCTCCGTTCCCCTACTGGGATCCCCCGGTACAGGCGACCGCAGATGGAAAGCTTCTCGCTTTCGGCAACAGCGACGCCATGTATGTTCTTTGATACCGCAACCGGTGAGATCGTGAATGAGTTCGAGGGTGAAAGGATCACGATCTCATCAGATGGAGAGCGAGTCCTGATCAACCAAGGTGACTACACACAACTCGTTGACCGAGAGACCGGAAACGTCCTCAAGACATTTCAGGGTGAGTTCCTCGCGGACAACTGGCAATTCTCGAACGATCGATACGAAACTCATCGCTGGCTCCTTCGACGGGGCGACGCACATATTATGATCTGGAAACAGGCGATGAGTTGTATGAGCTGCGCGGACACCACTACAACCCCATATCTCCGACCAAGCGGACGACCCGAACATGCTGTTGATTACGTCCGCGGAGACCAGTCTTGTACTCGACCTCAGCAATCGCTCTGAAGTCGCACCACCCATCACTGGTCTCCCGCAACTGATCAATTCAAACGGATACGACGGGCACGCCGCTGCCGTGACCTTGGGTGGTGGGTTGGTCTATGTTCCATTCGGAGGAGATACCGGACCCGGATACCGGATATACGACTACACGAACGGCACCGTCATTACGAGAGGCGACCGATTCTGGCTCATCGCCGAAATGAGTCCCGACGGGCAATACGTCGCCGAGGTACCCCTCCTCGACGCTGAAGCCACCACACCCGACGGAGAACAAGCACCGCTGTACGGCACAGCTTCGCCTCGTCGATGCAGTCACCGGGGACGTGGTTCGCGTATTCGAATCAACCTGCCCGTTCTACGAAACACGAAATTGGCCGAACCCAATGGTCCCGCACGAATCATGCGGCGACGATCTGCTGCCCGTGCCGCTCTCAGACGCAGAGTTCTCAGCAGATGGATCACGTCTTGGCGTCGACACCCACACAGGGACACCGCTTGTGTTCGATTCATCGACAGGCACCGTTGTGTGGCGTGCCGATGTCGAACGGGATTTGTGGCCTGATGGCAGGAAGCATCGGGCTTTCGCCAGACGGATCAGTGTTCCTGTACGGATTCAGGTATCGATGGGGACTTTACGCTCACCGCGGTCAATGTCAACACGGGTGAGGAGATCGGCACAGAGGGTCTGATCAGCCCGAATCTACGAGATTGTCTTCTCGGAAGACGGCAGCCAAATCTTCACGGGGAACTGGTCGGGAATCACCTACGTCTACGACAGCGAGTCGTTCCAGCTCGTCGACACACTGACAAGAGCCCAGGGCGGCGGAGTGCTTGACGTTGCACCAAATGGAAACCTCCTTGCGACAGCGACCTTCGACAATTTCGTGCGAGTCCAAACACTCGACACACACGAACTGGCACTGGAAGTCAAACTCAACGTGAGAACCCAGAACATCGAGTGGCTCAACGAGACCCACCTCATGGTCATCTCTCGGGGACGGCACCGTGCTCGTATTCACCATGGATCACCGACGAACTCCAAGACATCGCTCGATCCCGATTGACGAGAGGCTTCACCGACGAGGAATGCTCAAGCTTCAACATCGAACCCTGCCCGACACTTGAGGAAACCAGGCTCGGATAGCGATTTGCGTGGGGATTCTCGCAGAGCGAGACGCAGGTAGGTCTGAGTCGTCCCATCAGCCTCCCAGTCCGACGGTCATCGCTACTCGGCGATGAGATCAAGCTTCTTCAGATCGCTCTTCCATCGGTGGGCGATCGCCGGATCCTGATACGGACTGCGGTCGATCCATTCGGCGGCGTCGAGGGTCGGAAACGCCGCCCGAATCCTCTGTGCCGTTGCATGGGCTCTGCGGTCCTGGCCGAGTTCGACTTGCACGGCAGCCAGGACCATGAGAGCTTCCAGGTTGGTCGGTTGATACTCAAGCACTCCCTCGGCGACGGATGCAGCTTGGTCGAGTCGGTTTCCGATGAACAGGGAACATGCTTTCACCGTGGGGTACCACGGTTTGTTGACCGCTGTGAGACGCATGGCGACATCGAGTAGGTCAACCGCCTCCTCCCATTGGCCCAAGTAGCGCCTCACACTGCCTTCGAGGGCGAAGGTGACATCACACGTTGGCCTCGTCTTCTCAAGGCCGTCGAGTTCCGCGATCGCTTCGTTGACCCGTCCCATGGCCATGAGAACAGCGGCATCGACTGCGGCTGCAAGCCCCGTTGGATCTCCCATGTCTGTGCCGATCTTCGCTTGCTCAAGGGCGAGGGCGAGTGTCGCATCGGGGTCTGGAACCCATCCGTACGCAACACCGACCCAGTTGGTGAATCCAGACAACACATGCCCGTATGGAAGATCGGGATGGCTCGCTGCGACTTCGCCGAAGAGTGTGCGGGCACGCTCCCAACCCTCCCGGGTGTCGGATCGCAGGTGATACCAACCGAGGTTGACCTTGTTGATCGATATCGGATCACCAAGATCGGCGTACAACCCAGCGGGTGCTCCGACGACCAGATCAACGGAGATCGTGTTGGCAACTGCGTCGGCGAGGCGGTCGGAAAGATCGAACAGCTCCGAAATCTTGGCTGATTCCTTGTGCCCCTTGACAACGTTCATCGTGGAGATATCGATAACGATTGCATAGGCCCGTACGTTGTCCCCGACTTGATGGACGCCCGTTTCGAGCATGTACCGTGAGATGCCGTCTGTGGATACACCATGTTCCTTGTCGGTTGCCTCAATAACTCGCAGACCGGGAATCTCCGCCAGTCGATGCAGAAGCTCACCTCGGATGATCGCTGCAGCCGAGGCAAGCTCGCCATCGACCTCCTCCATGTGGGTAGGAATCACCGTAACCATGGGTTCTTCAAGTCGGAGGGACGAACGTGTTGTCATTCCGTGACCGTCGCTCGGTAGATCCGAGAGTTCATATATCTCTACCGACTCTGGAATGTTCTTCAATCGTTGCGTGCCGGTTGGACGAAACCTGAGCGCCGGTTCATCGAGCGCCCGATACACGGCACCCGATACCGATAGGCCACCCGCGCTGGCGAGGGCTTGGATACGCGCAGCAATGTTGAGGGCATCACCCTCGTAGTGGCCGTCTGAAACTGAAACGGAACCCAGGTCCATACCCATGCGGAACCGCAACACTTCTGAATCAGGTTTCCCGTCGTTTGCGTGTTCAAGGGCCGTTGCGATGGTGATTGCAGCGTCGGTGCCGTCGCGAACATTCTCAAAGACCGCCATGAAGTTGTCACCGACGAAATTGACGAGCGTTCCGTGGTGGGCGGTGGTTTCCTTTTCAACGACAGTTCTTGCGTGGGTCATTGCCTCGGATGTAGCGTCGAAGTCGTCGGCAAGCAGGCGCGAGTACCCGACGACATCGGCGTTCAGCGCCGTTACGGTTCCAACTCGTTCCTTTGCCATGATCACAGCGTGATCGTAGCGGTCGGCGCTGCATGGACAGACGGGATTCTCGCCCGTGGCTACGTCGTCGACTCTGCAAGGGAGGCGCTCGGTGGAAGCCACAGCGGTGCAATCGCCTTTGGTGTTAACCAAGGGGGAAGTCGGGTCGTCGAGGAAGGAGATCACCATGGCAGTGCCACGGTTCATGGCGCACATCAACAAACGGGTGTTCAACCCTCGCGAACGCAGACGGGGGAAGCGTCCGGTTCTGACCCATGTTGGTCGCAACTCGGGTGTTGAGTTCCAGACTCCGATGGATGCGTTCCCGGTGGACGGTGGGTTTCTCTTCATCGGCCTGTACGGACCCAAGACGGACTGGATACGAAATGTCATATCAGCGGGTTCAGCATCGGTGCGGTATCAAGGTGACCACATTGCCCTCGAACAACCGAGGCTCGTCTCCCAAGATGAGGCGGAATCGATGCTTGCGGCGTCTGGTCATTCTCCGAGGACGCCAAGTGACGGTCGGTATCTGGTCATGACGACTACGTGACTGTCGTGGAGGGCGAACCTCGGTTACGAGGTGGCGGGGCCTGAGGTGGGAGTCGGGGGATCGCAGCTGGCTGGTCAAAGGCGGAGAAGGCAATTGTGCTCCTCAAGGACTGGCCAATGTGTGTCGATCTCCTGTCTATGGGACTCCCGTTTCTTACCGGATATGTGCTCGGTCAGCACGGTGTTCAGTCGGCTCGCTTGGCATCAACTGCCGCAGGATCGACTGGCTCCTCAAAGAACGACGTGCTTGATGTACACGACCGCGTCGATCGCCTGATCCTTGTTGTTGAGGCGATGTGGTCACTCCTCGAAGAAAACGGCTATACGGAGGATCAGCTGCGTAGCCGCATAGCCCACATCGACTCTGCCGACGGTGTCGAGGATGGCAGGAAGGTTACGAGGGGCGTCGACTGTCGAGACTGTGGATCGATCGTGCCGGCCGGACGCCCGAACTGTCAGTTCTGCGGTGCCGATGCTGCCGAATATGACGAAGGTCCCTTCGTCGGTATCTGACATGCGCAGTGGGACCGATTGGCGCCAATCGCTCGGAACCCGAATGCCACCCACCATCGTCGGATACGTGTGAGCATCGCGTGTTCGAGACCGAGGAGGTTCAGATGATGAGGATCCAGAAACGACTTGGGGTGCTATTGATGTTGGTGGCCGTCTCCGTCCTTGCCGCAGCATGCGCAGCAAACGATGCGACCCCAACGACCGACCTCGCAGATCCCACCCCTGTCGCATCCGCATGCATTGAGGGCGTCCCGGACTGCAACGACACATCCGTCGATCTCGGGCTTCCTCCCAATCTCGGTGAGGAACCGAGCGAAGGCCCGGTCGTGAACGATGATGGGGTGAGCGTTGTGCAGGCCCTGTCTGAAGGAGGCAGCGACCCGATTGCGGTCACGGGTTTCTTCATTTCTGATGGTTCCGGTGCGTGGCTTTGCGAGGCTGTAGCGGAGTCGTACCCACCTCAATGTGGGGGTGAGCGGCTTTCGGTCACCAACCCCGACGCCATGGGCGCCCTCGTGCTCATCGAGGAGGGTGATACCCAGTGGTACGACGGATCACTCACCGTCGTCGGAACCGTTTCGGGCGGAACCTTCACCATTCTCACCGACCTCGACGGCTGAGTCGGACGTCGGATCAATCGACGGTGTATTCCGGGTGGTCATCGAGGAAGCGGTCGAGCCCCTTGCGCGCCGTTGTGCGGACTTTGTTCTGGGCGGACCCACTCCAGCCTGCCAAGGCTCCCGACATCCCGACGGCCATCCTCATCCATTTCCACAGGTCGAATGTGTCGATGTGACGGATGATCTTGCCGTCGCTGAACGCAAAAGCGGCATCGATGCGGTTGTGCACTCTGCGACCGGTTGGTCCAAACATATAGATCGCTTCCCAGTGCGCTGACCCCGATATGTCATCCGCAGCGACGTCGGTGTGCGTCACACGCAGATCGGGTGCTTGGTCGCACAGCATGTGCCACATCGCCTTGGCCTCGTCTCCATGGAGATCCCCAAATACGGGATCTGTGAAGTGGACGTCCTGGTGGTAGCACGCTGCCATCGCTGCGGGATCTCGTGCCTCGAATGCGGTGTAGAACGTTTCGATTGTCGCCGCGTTGTCGTGCACTGTGCTCCCGGATCGATTCGGGCATTGTCGTCGATGCCTTTCGTGGTGGCAACACCAAGGTGCCAGAATCAAGTCGTGTTCGAACCCATACTCACCGACAGACTGACGATCCGAGCCTTCGAAGCCGACGATGTCGTTATGTTCCACGAACGGCGAAACCATCCCGAGACGGCCCGATATCAGAACTGGACGTATCCGTATCCATATGCAGAGGCGAAAGAGATGGTCGCAAGCGTTGCCGCGATGGATGGTCCGACAGCAGATGAATGGTGGATGGCATGCGTCTGTGATCGTGAAACGGGGGAGTCGATTGCGGAGCTCTCCGTTGGGATGTCCTGGGGGATGAGAACCGCTGAGGTCGGATACACCCTCTCACACGCGCACTGGGGGAAAGGCTATGCGGTGGAAGCGACATCAGCGCTCATCGAGTATCTGTTCAACACCGTCGCTGTAACACGTGTCTTCGGGATGCTCGACCCGAGGAACCCGGCGTCAGCAATGGTGCTTGAACGGTGTGGGCTCGTGTTCGAGGGCGAAACCAAGGCATCGTTCTGGCTCATGGACGAGGTCTCCGATGACTGGATCTACGGGATGGATCGTGGTGGTTGGAACGCATGGCGTATGCGACGAACCGATTCACCGGTGGACGTTGCTCTTGTCGAGATCACGCCGGACAACAGACGACAGGTAGCTGCTCTCACCACACACAAGACCCAGGAGCGGTTTGTCGCACCCGTGATCCAGTCGTATGCCGACGCCCAGTTTTCTGGCGCCAGGAACGGGGAATCTGTGGAACCGTGGATGCGTGCGGTTGTGGCAGATGGGGACTTCGTTGGATTTGTCATGGTGCTGTTCCGATCTGGCGCCGAACCTGTGTTATGGCGTCTGCTGATCGATCGGATGCATCAACGCCGCGGAATCGGTCGCCGGGTCATCGATTCCGTTGTCGACGAGTGCCGTCACCGTGGTGCATCGATACTCAGTACCAGTTGGACTGAAGGAAAGGGGTCCCCCGGTCCCATGTATGAGCGATACGGGTTCGTGAGGACGGGCAGCAAGGTTGGAGACGAGGTCGAAGCCCGTCTCGTATTGAATTGAGGGATCAGGGTCAATGGGAGTAGCAAACCGTGGGAGAGCTGCAGGCAAGAGCACCGGGCGAGAGAGGCCGCGCGTGGTGGAGTCGCACCTCCTGTTGTCCGCAATGCTTGTTGCTTCCGCAGCGTTCACGGCCATTGGCATTGGTTGGGCGATCGTTGTTGCGATTCGTGGCGGTTCGTGGTGGGGTCCGATCCATGCCCTGATGGCAGGCGCCGCCTTGTCAGCCATCTCGGGTGCGACCCAGATGTTCACCATTACGTGGTCCTCGGCACGTGCACCCCGACGTCCCCTCATCGTGACCCAGGGCATCGTGTTGTGGGTCGGTGTGGGTCTCGTTCTCGTCGGTGTCCCAACGAGCCAGTCATGGCTGGTGTGGATCGGTGGAACCGCGGTGGCCGGGGCGTTGATCCTGCTCGCTGTTGCACTGCGTGGCACCATTCGCCGTTCGTTGCTTCGCCGATTCGATCTCTCAATACGGTTCTATTTCATCGCGCTTGCCGCTGGGGTTGTCGGCGTGACGCTCGGCACGCTGCTTGGGACGGGAACGGTGAACTCGGATTACGGCGACATCCGGCAGGTCCACCTGCACCTCAACCTCGTTGGGCTCGTTGGGCTCACGATCGTGGGAACCCTCCCAACGCTGCTTCCGACGTTCGCAAAGCACAGGGCTGTGAGCAGACGTGAGGCAAGGGTCGCATGGTGGCTCAGCGCAGGAGCCTTGTTGGCCATCGTCTCAGGGTTGTATGCGCCCCTGTGGATCGTTGGTGTTGGCACCCTGATGGTGGCTGCAGCCGCAGTCATCATCGTTACAGGCGTAGTCGTGAGGCTCGGAAGGACGGGCTTTCGCGGCGGACTTCCCTATCTCCAGGTCATCGCCGGGGTGGGGTGGCTTGTTGCCTGGGGGATTGTGGATGCATATGGATTGATAACCGACGCTCCGCTCGGTCGATTCTCGTACTGGACTGCCGCTGCAGTTGTTGTGGGTGTCATGCAGATCATTGTCGGATCGGTTGCGTACCTGCTCCCGGTACTGGTTGGACCACCAATCGGTGCGAATCTATCGCGGATGGAAAGCGCCCCATGGATTCCGTTGATCCTCGCCAATCTCGGAGGATTGGCACTGGTGGCAGGGCTACCGGAGGTCTCGCTTGTTCTTCTGGCGTTGTGGGCGATCGATCTTGTCCGGAGACTTGCGACGCTGAGGAAGCCCCAAAGGCCTGCCTAGTGATCTATTCCAGGCGCGCGGCTCGACGCGCCACTGCCGTCCAATCGTCGTCACTCAGTGTCCGAACGAGGGCGGGAAACAGGTCGTACTCCTCGATTGCTATGTGTCGATGGAGATCATCGAGAAAGGATTCGATCTCAGACCAGCTCAGAGTGCTCGGATCGGCGAGGACCTCAGCGAATCTTCGGTGATCGTCTTCGAGGTCATCGACCCAGTAGTTCTGTGATATACCGACTGCCCGCGCCTGGGTGAAGACGCCGGCCTCCTCACCCAACACGTGAGGCTCGACCGCCTTTCGCAGCTTTTCGAGCAACCCCACAGGAGTGATGTTTTGGCTTGCCGATGCCAACACATCTTCTGCAATGTCTTGGATGGTGTCGTGTTCTGCGCCCAGGCGAGCGATCTCTGGGATACGCCGACAGCCACAGAACTCACACATCACCTACCTCCGAATACTGGATGCCTTCTGGCATCACATGCCTCCGAGGACACCCGTGATGTTGGAACCATCGGACACAATCCGTGAAGGATCCCACGGCGGATCCCACACGACGTTCACCCACACGCCCATCATCGGAAACTCGTTCTGCAGGGCGTTCGTCGCTTCTGCTGGTAGCGAGTCGGAAACCGGACAGCCAGGGGTGGTCATGGTCATGTCAACCTCGACCGCACCATCGACGAAACGCACGTCGTAGATCAGGCCAAGTGTCACGATGTCGATCGCAAGTTCTGGATCCCACACGGTGCGGAGGGCGTTGTAGGCTCGCTCGACGATGACTTCGGTGCTGGGTGCTTCTTCCATTAGTGCTCGTGCTCCCCATGTCCCATGTGCTTGTGAACGGCAAGAATGTCCTCAAGAGTGAGTGCTTCG
Source organism: uncultured Acidimicrobiia bacterium (assembly GCA_963714375.1). Classification (GTDB taxonomy): domain Bacteria; phylum Actinomycetota; class Acidimicrobiia; order Spongiisociales; family UBA5794; genus UBA5794. The sequence goes on along the minus strand of CAVQOG010000003.1, from coordinate 382,315 downwards.
TCCAGCATCGGGAGAAGTACATCCTCTTCTTTTGCAAAGTGAAGTCCAACAATGGCGGAGAGTCCACTGAGTTGGTGGGCGAGGTCCCCTCTATGGGCACCGTCATCCCAACTCGCAAGTGATTGCTCGACCGAGGTGGCGAATGCATCGACGCGGGAAGCGATCTCGTCGTGGTCGCAGCGCATCGTTGCTGTCGCTGCTGCTGATCCGGCAACGCGATCGATGACCGGATAGAGGTGTTCATCTTCAGCGACAGCATGAGGGATCAGGTGTCCAGTGAGGAACCCCACAAATCGAGGGAGCAGGGATGCAGCAGTTGCTTCGTCCCATGTGGGCAGGGCGAGCGCTGCCGATTCCAGGTGTTCAAGGTGCGGGAGGAGGTCGCGGTGTTCTGCTCGGATCGGTTCAGTTGGAAGGGTTTCGGTTGGTGTCATCATGAGGATCCTTTCGTGAGTATGGAGGTTGAACCTGGTTGTTGCCGTGTCTTGCCGGTTGTCGGGTTGGTCGGCACCGCTGATCTCGCTCCGACGATGAAGTTGGTCGTGACGGTGATGGCCGTGATCGCGATCACGATGCCGGATATTGCAATCGGTGTCGACGCGTCGACAAGGGTTCCCACGACGATGCCGGCGAATGCTGCGACGGATGCGATCAGGACACCCCACGCGACCCTCCTGTTGTAGAGGTCGCCAAACAGCAAGGGCCGTCCTGACTTGTGGTGGTTGACTCCACGCGCACGGAGCATCGAATAGGTGATGAACGGGACGATCTTGTGCGAATGCCCAATCACGGCAAGGCCTAGCCACGACGCAAGCGCCGCAACCTCGGCGGTGACAATGCGGATGCGGAGGGACGCATCGACACCACCGAGTGCGGCAATAGCACCGAGAACCATGCCGACCAGGAGGAACGAGGCCGAGACGAACAGGAAGGCGTGGAGGAGTTCCAGCTTTCTGCGACGGTGCCGAACTGAGGAAGCAAGGGAAAAGAGATGAGCAGCGAGGCCCACTACGACGAATACCGCACCGAACCACGCGGTAGGCGGGTTCGCGTACAGCAGTCCAAGGGCGAGTGGCAAGACCCCGATCGCCAGTCCGCCAACGGCGATCGCACCTGATCGACTCGAGGGGCGGTGGGAAAGTAGGAACATTGGCCAGAGCTTTTCGGAAACTGAGATGTAGGTCAGACCAAGCCAGCCAAGTATCCCGAGGTGGGCGTGAGCGAGAATCTTCGTCGGCAGGAGTGGAAACCACCCTTCTTGCCGGTTGAAGGCATACACGATCCCGAAGGACACGGTAATGAGGAGGTAGAGAACCGACAGCCGCAATCCGATGACCGGAACGCCACCGCTTCGCGACATGAGGGGGCCAGAGAGGTTCCAAGCAGCGAGTGTGACAGTAGCTACTCCGATGGTGGCTCCCGTTGCAACCAACCATTCAGGGCCGTGCGCAAACCCGAGCGGAAGAGTCCAGCCCGTCAGGATCATGCCGACCATCGTCCAGGCTGCGACGGGAACCGATCGCAAGGGTCGCTGTCCAACCACCGGTCCGAATTGGTGGAGGGCTCCAAGCACTGACGTGGTGAGGAAAGCGAGCATCACGAGGTGGGCTGTTGTAACCGTGGCGCTATGAAACGGCGAGATGACCCACTTGTCTGCACCGAACCACATCGAAAAGCCGACCCCCATGAATCCGACACCACCGGCGAACATGAATCCAAGAGGAATCCATTGGGGTGGGACAACGGCTGTCGTGCTGCCAGGCATTGCGGCCAGTGGAATGCTGGGTTGCGTCATTTTCGCCCGTCAGGTCGCCTTTTTATTTAATCTAGTATACACTAGAAATATATCCACGAGGGAAAAGGAGCCCACGGTGCCGTCAGCGATGATCGATTTGAGAGTGATTGAGCCGAAGGATAGACATGTGCGGGTCTTCGAGATGCTTGCCAAACTTGGCGCAGGGGAAAAGATGACCATCGTCAATGACCATGATCCTGTCCCGCTCAAGTACCAGATTGAGGCCGAGTACCCGGACCAGTACAGGGTCGACTACGTCGAAGACGGCCCGGTCGATTGGGCTGTGGACATCACGTGCCTCGCCCACATCATCGATGCTCGTCCCGCGATAGCGGCTGGTGGAGAGCCATTTGGCGACATCATGGCTGCGGCTGGCAATGTCAAGGACGGCGAAGTTCTGGTTGTGTACGCGCCGTTTGAACCTGTCCCCCTCGAAGGTGTGCTTGGTGAACATGGTTTCACCCATCGCGCAGACGAATTGGCACCAAACAGCTGGCGGACGATCTTCAGCAAGTCGTAGGCCACATTTGTAGAGGACACCCATGGTGATACAGCAACAGGCGAGGGCGCTTGGCGATCCCACGCGCCACGGCATCTTTCGATACGTCGCCGACGTCGATGCCCCGGTCACGGTGGCGGAGCTGACCGATGCCTTTGGGCTGAACCACAACGCCATTCGTCAGCACCTAGCCAAACTGGTCGGGGTCGGACTCATCGTTGAATCAACAGCCAAGGCGCAGGGCCGTGGCCGACCAAAACTCCTTTACACGGTGGATCCCGGTGCGGAATCGCGGTGGGGAGTCGATGGTCCGTACCAGCGCCTTGCGCTGTTGCTTCTCGAGATGATCGCGACCGGAGACAATGCGATTGAGGTGGGAAGGCGGGCCGGTGAGCGGATTGAGATCGACACGTCTGACGCATCTGAATCGCCGGTGGTGCAGTTGATGAACGCGATCGCTCGTGGCGGATTCGAACCTGTGTCCGTTGAGAAGGGTGACAGCCTTGAGATCGTCCTCGGGGCGTGTCCGTTCGCTGATGCGGCAACGGCGGACGCCGCGACGATCTGTTCACTTCACCTCGGGATGACCCAGGGTGTGGCAGATCGGCTTGATGGCGTTTCAATCCTGGGTCTCAATCCCCATGATCCTCACGAGGCTGGTTGTGAGCTCTCGGTGCAGGTGGATGCCGCAGCCTCGTCCTGAGTAGCGAGATAGGGTTGCGAGGTGCATCCTCTCCTGACGCGTCTCGTTGAACTCGATCTGGATCCGTTGTCCTACGCATTGTTTGGCAGCGGTCCGCTGCTTGTGCGCGGTTGGATTGACGAAGTCGGCGATCTCGACATCATCGCGCGCGGAAAAGCGTGGGAACAGGCCATGGCTGCGGGACAGCTGGAGCATGTTGTCGACTACGGGGTCGACGTTGTCACGATCGGAGACTCGATCACGGTTGGAACGCAGTGGGGGATCGGCGATTTCTGCGTCGACGAACTGATCGACACGGCGGAGACGATTGGCGGGATCAGATGTGTCCTTCTCGAGCACGTCGTCGCATACAAGGAGATCGCACAGCGACCGAAGGACATCGGACACCTCGCGGTGATAGAAGCGCACAATCCTTGAAGCAGATACCTTGGACCCGCAGTTACGGGTAGTAACGTTGGGCTTGTCCGCAATGAAAGAGGTGCTACATGGGTGATTTCATCAAGTCACTAATCGTGATGCTCGTCGCGTTTGTCATTTTTACGTTCCCAGCCACGTGGTTGTTCATGCTGTTCGCAGGGAACGTCGGTTGGGCCTGGGGCTATATGGAGGTTCTACCTCTAGGAATCCTGATTTCGGTCCTTCTCGGTGGAGTCACAAGCCGAACCTGGTAATTACCGATTACCGATTACCGACGTCCGCTTTCTGACGTCTGACGTCCGACGTCCGTTTTCTGATTTCTGGGTTCGGTCATCGGTCATCGGATATCGGTCATCACGGCACATCCACGACATAGTTGAGCGTCGCGCCCTTGTAGGTTGCGGTGATGCTCCAGCAACCCCGGGTGAGCTGGGCTGGCGCATCGGCAATCATGAACAGTCCATCCTCCACGGTTGAGGCGTTGGTTCCTCCATCCCCGACAATCGGAAGTGCGTCTCGGTCGATCCGTCTGACGGTCACGTCGATGTCAGGTGAGTTCTCGATCCCGGCATCGGTGAAGTTCTGACTCCACCACACGCTCAAGCGCTCCTCGTATCGGGCGGCCCTTGGAAGCACAGTCCACAGATCGGCAGTGCCGTACCACACGCTCCGATAATCGAACGGATCCTCATGCCAAGGCAGTGGTGGAGACAAACCTGGTGTCGGTGGACGGGTAGCAATACAGGTGCCACGGTCGGGATGCGGAGTGAGCGGTTCCGTGTGCAGCGACGACACGATCGTCCACGTTTCGGCCCGTCGTTCTTCAGTCACCGCATCTCCGAACACGACGATGAGCTGCACGGGGTGCCCGTCGATTGTCCACGAACCGGTATGCACCTCAACGTCCTCCTCGACGGCGCATTGTTCAGGGACGAATCTGAAGGGAAGCTCCGGGAATGATTCGTCGTTGAAGCCTTCCTCCGGTCGTGGTGGACCGGCGCGGCCGCCGAGTTGGATCGTGATGAGGGCGTCGGATTGGCCGAAGTCGGTGAACGTGTTCGGTGGAACGTGTGAGCAGTATTCCGAATCGGTCTCGAACTCAAACGCAAATGTGGCAAACGATGTCGACTCGCCGCCATGGTTCGGGAAGAAGCGAGAATCTGCTCGGTGCCACGTCGATGGATACTCGATCGACCAGGACTGGTAGTAGACGGCGACGTAGTCGGTCGGTGCCGTCGTCGGTGGTGCTACAACGGTCGATGGTGTGGCAGAGGTCGGTGGTGGCGCCGTCTGCTCGCTGGCGGTGGGCAGAGATGGCGGCGGGGTTGTGTCCTCTCCGGTGACGAGCAGCGCAGTTGCGACCATTCCGACGACCAGTGCACCGGCGCCGATTGCCGTGGCGATACCACTCGGGCGGGCAGAGGCCGACGGCTGGGGGATCGGCGCGGTCTCAAGAGACGCCCTCATCGTGTGGGCTGCATCGCGGAGGCGTTTGTCGATATTCATGCGTCGTCGCCGGGGCTGAGGCGAGATCTGAGAATGCCTCGTGCCCTGTCGAGGTGAGTCTTGACCGTCTCCTCGCCGCATTCGAGGATTGCTGCGACCTCGGCCCGGGGGAGGTCGTAGAGGTAGGTGAGAGCAATCACCTGAGCCTGCCGCTTCGGAAGCTTGCGGACCTCGCTCCACAGCTCCGTCGTTTCCGGGTCGAATGGTTCAACGACTCGATCGGCGTCGGGTCCGAGCTTGACGAGTGCCTTCGTCTCGGATCGGAGCCGTCTCCAGCGAGAAACCGACTTGTTCGCGACCACTCGCCGAACCCACGATTCGGGTTGGGCCAGAGCGCCGACACCGTTCCAATCGCGATACGCCGCAGCGAAGCTTTCCTGAGTGATGTCCTCGGCGGTCGCGCGGTTCCCGCACAGGACAATGGCGAGTCCGAGGACCGATCGATATTCGTCGCGATAGAACACGTTGAAGTCCCCGACGACCCGAACGATCGGCAACTCTTCCACTCGACCCACTTCACGCGTTGCGAACCTTGAGACCACATGAAGTTACTCGCATGAGGCACCGCTCATGGGGGACATGAGGGACTACGGATTACGGATTGCAGATTTTCAGTTTCAGAAGTGATGGCAGTCGCCGCTTCAGGTTCGGTCGTAACCTTGGGTTGAACAGCGATTGGAAGGATGCCAGAAGATGGCAGAGGTACCGGCGATTCGAACTGTGGGGTTGACAAAGCACTACGGGGAGACCAAGGCGTTGAACAACCTCGACCTCGAGGTCGAACAGGGTGAGGTCTTTGGCTTCTTGGGACCCAACGGCGCAGGCAAGACGACGACGATCAGGAGCTTGCTCAGCTACATCACGCCGACATCAGGATCGGCGCAGGTGCTCGGGATGGATGCGGCAACCGAGTCGGTCGAGCTCCGCAAGCACATCTCGTACCAGCCAGCCGAATACTCGATGTACCAGAATCTCACGGGCGGTCAGTTCCTCCAATACTTTGCAAATCTGCGTGGTGGGGTTGATGTCAACTATGTCCACGAACTCTCGGAGCGTCTGGGAGCCGATCTCGACAAGAAAATCTCAGACTATTCGACGGGGAACAAGCAGAAGATCGGAATCATCCAGGCGTTCATGAACAAACGCCAGCTCGTAATCCTCGACGAACCCGCAACCGGCCTCGACCCCCTTGTCCAGCAGGAACTCCAAGCGATGTATCAAGAAGTCCAGGACGACGGCCGAACGGTGTTCCTGTCGAGCCACACGCTGACCGAGGTGGAGCGTGTCGCAGATCGCGTCGCGATCCTGCGACTGGGTCATCTGGTTGTCGTCGAACGCGTCGACGATCTCAAGCGCAAGGCGATTCGACGGTTGGATATCGAGTTCGAAAACGACGTTGCCGCTTCGGTGTTCGAGGGCGTCAACGGCGTACGAAGCGTGACAGCCCGCGGTCCCCACGCATCAGTGTCGTTCGACGGTCCTGTCGGCGATCTGTTGAAGGTTGTGGTCGATCACAACGTGCTCAACATCCACAGCCGTGAGGCAGATCTTGAGGAGATCTTCCTCACGTACTACCGCAATGACGAGGCGCAAGAAGCCGCAGCGAATGGCGCAACGGCAGTGGTTCCGCCCGCCGAGGACGCTGTCCATGTTGACTAGCGTCTTTTCGAAGGCAGTCCTCGACCGATCTCGGGCGGCTGGCATTGCCGTTGGGATGGTCGCCTTCTACGGTGCCATCGCGATCTTCGCATACAACGGGTTTGGTGATTCAATGACCGAGCTATTCGAGAACATGCCCGATGCTCTTCGCGCCGTCTACGGAACGAGTGACGGGACACCGATCGGTATGGCCATTGGGGCTGTGTATGCGATCATCGCACCTGCGGTGGTCCTTGTATTCACCATCGGTGGCGGGACGTACGCAGCCGTTGGAGAGGAGCAGAGTGGAACGCTCGACCTCCTGCTTTCGAATCCTCTCAGCCGAGCCCGCGTTGCCATGTCCAAGTGGTGGGTTGCCATCATCGGTGCTGTCGTTATAGCGGTTGCGACATGGCTTTCGATGCTTGCATCAGTCGCAATCCTCGGAGAGGACAACTCGGGTCGCGACTTGGTTGCTCTCACCGTCATGCTGATCGGGTTCGGTGTCATGATGGGAGCCTTTGCTATGGCGCTCTCGGCATGGACAGGCAAGGGTTCTTTGGGGACTGGTGTCACGTCGGCGATCGCCGCTGCATCCTGGTTGGTTACGACTGTCTTTGCCGTCAGCCCCACCTTCGAAGCGATCTCGAAGTTCACGCCGTGGTACCTCTACGACGGTACGGACCCGATCGTCAACGGAATCTCGTGGTGGGCTCTCGCCATTTCGGTGGGACTCGCGATCGTGTTCACGGTTCTCACACCCATCGGCCTCAAGCGGCGCGATCTGAAAGGCTGATGCCATGACAACAGAAACCATCGTTCCTCTGTCGTGGTACCAGCGTGTGACCGTTCGCTCGCTCCTCGCCAAGAGCCTGTCGGACCGCAGAATCATGACCCTTCTTGTTGGTATCGGCGTCGGCTTGATGTCGGTGATGGTCACCGCCATGTACCCGTCGCTCGAAAGCTCACTTGCGGATCTCGATCTCGGGCAGGGCATGACCGACTTCCTTGGCGGGGCCAGTCTTGGTTCTCCCGAGGGTTGGCTTTCTGCCGAGACATGGAGCATCGTCGCTCCGATCGCGATCGTTGCACTTGCCTTGATCGACGGTGCTCGCTCCATCGCTTCTGAGGAGGAAGAGCGAAGCATCGGTCTTCTCGCCGCCAATCCCGTCGGACGTGTCCGCATTCTGAGTGACAAGTCGATCGCGATCAGCGTCCATGTCCTTGTCGCAACCGGCATCATTGGCTTGTTGTCATGGCTCGCGGTCTTGATTGTGGGCCTCGATATGGATGCGTCTCGCATCTGGGCATCCACGCTCCATCTGGCGTTCCTTGGGTTGATGTTTGCCGGAGCCACAGCCGTGGTTTCGGCGGCCGTGGGCAAGCGATCCAAGGTCATGCTCATGGTCGGATCGATCGCGGGGGTGGCGTACATCTGGGCGACGATGCTTCCGCTCTTCGAAGCGGTAGCAGACTGGGCCAAGGTCTCTCCTTGGTATTACTACTGGGGTGACAACCCGATGATCAACGGCGTGAACTGGGGCTACATCGCCACTATGGCTGTCATCACTGTCGTGCTTTTCGGGGTCGCGGGTTACCTCTTCACGAAGCGAGATCTCCCCGGTTGAATCGGGCGGCTGCAACAGATGATCTCCGGAGCATCTCGACACAAAAGATCAACGCGATCGTGAATGTGATGACGGCCGGCAGGACAGCTCCCAATCCCCACTGAGCTACCAGAAGACCGATGATGGCTGGCAGGATCGCGCTCCCAACATTCCCAGAAGCCATCTCGAAGCCAATGACGTTCGCTGTGTGCCCCGTTCCGAAACGCCCTGGCGTCAATACGATCTCGAGGGGGAAGACCGGTCCGTGGGCAAAGCCGGTGAATACGAGCACAGCCACGGCAATTGGCTGGGTGGGACTCCACCACAGCGCCACCAGTCCGAGCGTCGTTGCGATCGTTGACCAGCGCAGGATGCGGTTGGGATCGATCGAGTCACCGATGATGCCGAGGGAGAAACGTGCAGCCGTGAAGCCTGCCCAGTAGGCGGCCACGGCGAGGCTCCCAGCCGCCGTACTGAAACTGCGGTATTCGGTCAGATAGGTGAACGCCCAGACGCCGGCGCCGGTACCAACACCCGCGTACATGAAGAAGACAGCGAGCGACCACATGAGCGGTTTCGTAACCCTGAGTCCGTCCTTTCCCCGAGGTGAGTCTTGTGTGGGAACCGATGCGTGGCGTGCGTATGCCAGGATCGCCGTGAGGTACAGCAACTGGCCGATGCCCACGACGACGAACGCAGTCCGCCATGAGCCGCCAAGACCAAGGGTGGCCGCTACGAGGAGTGGACCAAGGATTGTGCCAATGCCGAATGTGCCGTGCAGAACGCCCATTGATCTGGTTCCCCGACGAATCGAGACGAAGGTGTTCGAGGCGACATCGTTGGTACCACCGGTGAACGCGTAGCCAAACATCGCGATCAGGAACACACCCCACGACGGACTGAATGCGATCAGGGCCAGCGATAGTGCGCTGACTGTGGCTGCTCCTGCAAGGATCGTCCCAATCGACCAGCGTCGGGCGACGGAGCCCCCGATGAGGTTTGCAACGGTGTACCCGGAGCCGTAGGCAAACGAAACCCAACCAAGCTGAGCAATGGGACGATTGAGATCCAAGGCGATGTCGGGCCACGCAACCCCAGGGATCGTGAGGCCCATGCCCAGTAGCACCATCCCGATGAGCAGCACCGGAAACGTCCGCTCAGACCGCGCCTCCGAGTCCCTCACTCTCGCGTACCCAGGGTATGAACCCACAAAAATGGTGGGTTACAGCCCACAGAACGCGCCACTGGCCTATTCACCGTGTAGATCAGTCGGTGATGACTCCGTGTGGATGATCCGCTCGCGATGGGCGTGCCGTCCGGGAAGACGCGGGTGGGCGGGATCGTCGAGGAAGAGCCTGCCACCATCGCCGAGATGGAGCAAGGAGGGTCCGTAGGCGTCGACGAGGTTTTCAGCGGTGAGAACCTCGTCGGGAGGACCGGACGCCACGACGCGGCCCGAGACCAACAGCACATGATCCGAGAACTGTGCCTCGGAGAGGTCGTGGGTCGTCATGACCACCGTACAACCGCGATCCGTTTCATCGTGAATGACATCGTCGATGGCCTGAGCGGTAGGAAGATCGATACCGGTCAACGGCTCATCGAGGAGGAGAATGTCATGTTCTTGGGCAAGGCCTTGGGCAACGAAGACCCGCTGTCGCTGTCCACCCGACAGATCCTGGAGTCGCGATGTCGAGATGTTGGAAATACCCATTCGGCTCATTGCGCGGTCGACTGCATCACGATCGGGAGCGGTGAGCCACCGGTACGAACCGGTGGTCGCGTACCTCCCCATGGTGACGACTTCATGTACCGAGATGGGTAGGGCGTAGTTCACCTTTGTGGTCTGGAGTACGTAGGCGATCCGAGGGTGTTTGCCACCGGCCGTTGATACTTCGATCGTTCCGTGGGTAGGGGTCATGAGCCCCCCGATGGCGTTGAGGATGGTTGATTTGCCTGCAGCATTTGGCCCGATGACTGCAGTCACACATCCCGCCGGAATCTTGAACGTCGAGCGGTCAATTGCGACATGATTGCCATAGGCGAGTGTGATATCTGTTGCGACGACTGCAGTCACTGACACTGTGCACACCTCCCGTCGATCTCAAGCGCATGGCTCGATGGCATGAACGACGCTACCGAAGCGACTGTGTCGACAACCTCGCGAAGGCGCTTCTCATCCGCTGGCGAAACGTCGATGTCCTCCACCGATCCACACACAGTGCAGACAAGATGGTGATGATGACCAACCAACCACTCGGATAGCTCGTAGCGGGCGAGACCCTTGGTCGCGAGATGGACCGTGAGGATGTCCGCATCGGTGAGGGTCGCAAGGGAACGATAGATCGACGACAGCGGGTGATCCTCAGCAAGAACGCCAGAGAGCTCGCTTGCTGACATCGGCCCGTCTGCAGCGAACAGCGCCGCCACGACAGCGCGGCGACCGGAGGTGTATCGCACCCCGTCTTGTGTGAGTCGATCAGCGATCTGTGAGTCGAGATTCGAGGTCATTTGAATTCTTGTCGTCCTACTATGCTTCAATAACGATAACCATTCTCATTATAGGATACTGATGGCGCAAGGCACCCGAACCCAGCCGGCTGGCGTAGTAATACGGAGCACCGCAGCGATGCTTGCTGTTCTGGGCTTGGTCGCAAGCGGCTGCTCGGCTTCGTCCTCCAACGATTCGACCGGCATCACGGTGGTCGCAACGACAACCATCTGGGCTGATGTGGCTTCACAAATTGTCGGTGACGCCGGGTCCGTCGTCTCGTTGATGCCCGTTGGCGCCGATCCCCATGGGTTTCAGGCGTCGTCCTCGCAGGTTGCTGCGATGGTCTCAGCTGACCTTGTCGTCGCAAACGGGCTCGGGCTCGAATCCGGCTTGGCTGACGTTCTCGAGATCGCTCAGATTGACGGGGCAAACGTGTTGTGGGTCGGGCTGACAGCACACCCCGTGAGTGCCGTGAGTGGATCTAGGACATGCTTGGAATTGTCGGCTTCGGCTGGAGTTGATGAACCCCAGGGCTGTGACCCTCATGTGTGGATGGATCCAGATCGAGTGGCCCTCGCAGCAGTAGCGATTGCCGACGCACTCGAGTGGGTAGATGATTCAGTCGACTGGCACGCTCGGGCTTCTGCCTACGGGCGTGAACTGGCAACCGCAGCACAGTCGATCGAATCGACCCTGTCCCCGATCCCCGATGAACGTCGCAAGCTCGTCACCAACCACGATTCCCTCGGATACTTTGCGTCGCGTTTCGATCTTGAAGTCATCGAGACGGTGGTCCCATCGGGTTCGTCGCTCGCTGAGCCGAGCTCTGGTGATCTCGCCGACCTGGTTGAGCGCATGATCGAGGAAGAAGTCGATGTCATCTTTGCTGAAACCACGGATCCAACCGGACTCGCCGAGGCAGTTGCGTCCGAGGTCGGCGACGACGTCAGCGTGGTCGAGCTGTATACCGGATCGATCGGTCGTCCGGGGTCGGGGGCCGATTCGTTGATTGGGATGCTCACCACGAACGCTGAGCTGATTGCAGAAGCGCTGGGAGGATGAAGGTAGGTTGATACCGTGAATTGGTTGTCCGCAGAATGGCTCACCGCACCGTTCGAACTCGGATTCCAACAGCGCGCCCTCGTTGGTGGATCACTCGCAGCAATCGCTCTCGCCCTTGTGGGTACCTGGGTTGTGATTCGCGGCATGTCCTTTCTTGGTGATGCTCTCGTGCACGGTGTCGTTCCCGGGATCGCCCTAGCGATTCTCCTTGACTTCAACGTGTTGGTGGGCGCCTTGCTTGCAGCGGTCGTGATGATGCTCGGGATCAGCCTTGTCCATCGTCAAACGTCGTTCTCGGAAGACACCAGTATCGGGCTCCTGTTCGTTGGGATGCTCGGCCTCGGTGTGATTTTGATTTCTCGCACCGATGCCTTTGCGGGGAATCTCACCGAGATCCTCTTTGGTGACGCGCTGGGTGTCACTTCAGGCGACATCGCAATGCTTGCAGTGCTCGGTGTGGTGACGATCGTCGTTTCGGCCCTCCTCTATCGCCCATTTCTTGTGCTGTCATTCAACGAGCAGAAGGCTCAGCTCCTTGGACTCCGACCGCGCCTCGCGCACAGTGCCCTCCTCGCGCTGATCGCAGTTGCGATCATCGGTTCCTATCAGACCGTCGGAACGCTATTGGTGTTCGGCCTCCTGGTCGGCCCAGCAGCGACCGCGGCGCTACTCGTGCGTCGAGTCCCTTTGATGATGGGCCTGGCTGTTGTGATAGGTGTGTTGTCTGTTGCCGTTGGTTTGATGGTCAGCTATCACGCCGATACTTCGGGCTCGGCGACCATCGCTGTCGTTCCCATTGCCCTGTTCTTCGTTGTGTTGGCCGGTAGGTCGCTAAGGGAGCGATTCGCACGCCCGTTGCCTGTCGCCTCCCAGCCATGAATCGTGACGAGGCGATTGCACAGATAGCAGCGTCGGATGTGTGGGATGTGGTCATCATCGGAGGAGGTGCAACCGGGCTCGGTGCTGCAGTGGAGGCATCATCGCGGGGATATCGGACGCTCCTGCTTGAACAATCAGACTTCGCGAAGGGAACCTCGAGTCGCAGCACGAAGCTTGTTCACGGCGGTGTCCGGTACCTCAAGCAGGGGAATGTGTCGCTTGTTCTCGAAGCTCTGAGGGAGCGTGGGCGACTGATCCACAATGCACCGCAGCTCGTCAAGAACCTCCCGTTCATCGTTCCGAGATACGACTGGTGGGAGGGTCCGTTCTACGGCGTCGGGCTTCGGGTCTATGACATGCTCGCCGGCAAGCTCGGACTCGGTCCGTCGAGAAACCTCGATGTCGATGAGACCATCGACCTTATCCCGACGTTGGAACCAGAGGGGCTCCGTGGAGGAACCGTGTACCACGACGGTCAGTTCGACGATGCGAGGCTGGCCATCACCCTTGCTCGGACAGCGGTTGACCACGGAGGCGTGGTCGCAAACCATGTGCGTGTTGTCGGCTTGGTCAAGACATCTTGTCTCGTGTCGGGTGTGATCGCGCAGGATGTCGAATCAGGGATCGAGCACACGATCCTGGCGCGAGTCGTCGTCAACGCGACGGGTGTGTTTGTTGACAACATCATCGCCATGGACCAACCCGACGCAAAGCCGATTCTCCAGCCGAGTCAGGGAGTCCATCTGGTTCTTCCGCGATCCTTCCAGCCGGGTGAAGCCGCCATCATGGTCCCCAAGACCGACGATGGCCGTGTGCTGTTCGCAGTGCCATGGCTTGACCGTGTTGTCGTTGGCACAACCGACACACCGGTCGATGTGACGTCTCTTGAACCGAGAGCACTTCCTGAGGAGATTGAGTTCCTGCTGACTCACGCCGCCCGGTACCTCACCCATGATCCCGAGCCAGACGATGTGCTGAGTGTGTACGCCGGACTTCGGCCACTCGTCAAGGTCGACAGCGAGGACCTGACATCAGAGTTGTCTCGCGATCACACCGTTGTGATTGGATCGTCTGGCCTCGTGACCGTGACGGGAGGTAAGTGGACGACCTATCGCAAGATGGGTGAGGACGTTATCGATCGAGCGATCGTTGTCGGGGGCCTTGAGGAACGGCCATCCATAACCGAGTCGTTGCATCTCCACGGCTATGTGGACATGCACGACACGCTCGGTGAGGGCCTGTCTGAGTACGGATCCGATGCGTCGGCGATCCGCGGCATCGTTGATGCCGACTCGCACCTCGGGGAGCTGCTCCACCCGAATCTGCCGTACATCGAGGCGGAGATCGTGTGGGCGACCCGATCCGAAATGGCGAGGACCGTCGAGGACGCTCTTGCCCGTCGAATCCGCGCCTTGCTCCTCGATGCGAGGGCGTCCGACGAGATTGCCCCACGGGCCGCGGCACTGATGGCCACCGAGCTTGGCAGGGATCACGCCTGGGAGACCGAGCAGGTCGCGACGTATCGCTCGCTGGCGCGTGGGTACGTGCTGAGCTAACTCCACCGTTCTCTGGGCATACGCGTCGCCATCGGACACGAATGCCCAGTCCTTGCGAGATCACAAGCTTGTGTTCGAGGGCGAACGGTGGGAGCTGATCGCAGGCGATATCGACGTTCCTGCGCTGGTTCTTGTCGGTGAGCTTCTGCCCGCGGCGAAGCAACACGTCCCCACCGAGGACAACTATGACCGTCGTCTCGGATGTTCGGGGGGCATGGGGGACACTGTGGCGCGTGTGGCATTCATCGGCGCGAGGTTAGGGTGCGACGGTCTCGCTTGGAGATGAGTTGGGAGAAGACATGTCCGAATTCGGTGTCTATTCAGAGGTCGGTGAACTCAGGCGGGTCATCGTGCATCGCCCCGGGCTCGAGATGCGACGATTGACCCCAACCAATGCGGCGGAACTGCTGTTTGAAGACGTGATCTGGGCCAAGAAGGCGCGTATGGAACATGATGCGTTCGTGGAACTGATGCGCCGCGACTTCGATATCGATGTCATGCATGTGCACAAGCTCCTTGAAGATGTCGTGTCAGAACCAGAAGGAAGGGCATACATCCTCGATCGAAAGATCGTTCCAGACGAAGTTGGCGTTCTCGGTGCCGATGAGCTGCGCGGGTGGATGGACGAACTCGACGCTGAAACCCTCGTGAGGCATCTGATCGGCGGGCTGACGGTTGGGGAGATGCCGAAGGAGTTTGGCATCTCCGCGTCCAAGGCATGGGGGGAGAACGAGTTTGCGATACCCCCGCTTCCCAACCAGCTGTTCACGCGAGACAGCTCGTGTTGGATCTACGGCGGAGTCACACTCAATCCCATGTTCTGGCCAGCACGCAGAAAAGAGACCCTTCACCTCGCCGCAATCTACAAATACCACACGGAGTTCAAGGACGGCGACTTCAAGATCTGGTGGGGTGATCCGCCAGAGCGTGACCGTGGGAATGCCATGCTCGAGGGTGGAGATGTGATGCCGATCGGGAAGGGGATTGTTCTCATCGGCATGGGCGAACGCACCACATATCAGGCAGTGGGCCAGGTGGCCAAGAAGCTGTTCGATGAGGGTGCAGCGGAGCGGGTGATCGCGGCGAAGATGCCAGCTGACAGGGCGTCGATGCACCTCGACACCGTGTTCACTTTCTGTGATGTTGATCTTGTGACGGTCTACCAACCCGTGATCGATTCGATCCAGGCAATCAGTTACTACCCCTCAGACACCGGTCTCGACGTCGTTGTCGAGAAGGAGGGGTGGCTCGATGTGGTCGAGAAGGCGCTTGGGCTTTCGGAGTTGCGGGTTGTCCAAACCGGTGGGGACGCGTTCGAGCAGGCTCGCGAGCAGTGGGATGACGGCAACAACGTGGTAGCGCTCAGGCCGGGGATCGTTCTCGCATATCGCCGAAACGAGTGGACGAATGCGAAGCTCCGTGAGGCCGGCGTCACGGTCCTTGAGTTCGATGGTTCGGAGCTCGGCCGCGGTCGCGGCGGGGGGCACTGCATGACTTGCCCGGTCTGGCGCGAGCCCGTCGACTACTGAGGTGCCTCGACGGCAGTCAGCCCCCGGCTTTCGCCGGAGGCTGATGCCCGTCCCTGTCCCGTTTGCCGACCAACCTACAGATACCAGCCCTCGGGAGGGGTAGGGATTGGGTCGAACTGGATGATGAAGATGGTCTTCGTGCCATGGACCTTGACGACCTTGTCACCGGCGTTGGATTGGATGAGAACGTCGATCGTGTAGTCGCCGAAGGGGAGCGTTGTTTCATCGATCACGATATTGAGTCCCTTTGTTTCGCCGCCAGCGACCGTTCCAATCACGCCGTCGAAGTTGACGCCAGCGAAGTTCGATCCGACGAACGTCACGGTCAGGTCGAGAGCCCCACCATTGTGGACCGTGATCACGCCCTTGTTGTTGTCATCGAGCTGTATCGAATCGGGAACCTGGAGCTTCGGCAAGAGCCCTTTTGGAATCGTTACCGCGACGGGCTCGGTCTGGGGTGCGGGCTCAGGAGCTGGCACCTTGGGTTCAGGAGCCGTTTCGACAGACTCTGTTTCGGGTGCGGCTGGCTCTGTTTCGGGTGCTTCATCTGATGCTCCGTCCGTCTTCGCAAATGCCGGTGATGCAGTATCGGTATCAGCGTCGTCGGTGTCGACAAAGACGGTCGTGGCGATCGTCGTACTGGTTGTTGTCGTCTCGAGCTCGATGGACGCTGTCACCTCGGTATCCGCGCCGGTTGTAGCGACAACAGCGACTGTTCCCAGGGCGATTGTCGTAATCGCGAAGAACGCGGCGATCGCTGGCATGATCCATGACCGCTTTGGTGTTTGTTGATCCGTGGCTGCAGTGTTCTGGTCGCTGTTGGTGTTGGTCATTGCTCTCTCCTGTGTCCATGTCGGACCGCTTTGGCCCGTACACAGGTGAGACGCGTCCAGCGTCGAGTTCTTACACCCCAATGAAAGATTCCGGTGCGCCTCGCGGCGATCCGAGCAAGATCGCCGTGGATGAGTTGCAAGCTTGGCGCGTTCTGTATACCGTATTCAAGCAGATCGATGGCAGGAAGACGCTGCACTCGCGATGGAGGTACGAATGTCCCGAAACAACAAGAAGTTCAGTAGATCGACCCCGTTGAGGTGGCTCACGATTGTGGCAGTGATGGCACTCTTGATGGCCGCATGCTCGGATGACTCGACCGACGACACGACAACGACCACTGGTGCGACAGCTCCTTCGGATGAGGTCACGACCATTGACGACTGGCTGGCCGCCGATCTGTCGAACTGCGCAGAGGCCCCGACGGGTGAACCTCTCCTCATCGGCTATGCGGCTGACTTGTCCGAGGTCGGTGGGTTTGCCGATGGGCCAGGCAGTGAGGGGGCGAAATACATGGCTGAGCTCATCACGTGTGCCGGCGGCATTGGTGGGCATCCGGTTGAGGTGATCGTCCAAGAT
Source organism: uncultured Acidimicrobiia bacterium (assembly GCA_963714375.1). Lineage (GTDB taxonomy): Bacteria > Actinomycetota > Acidimicrobiia > Spongiisociales > UBA5794 > UBA5794. Next base: position 365,220 of record CAVQOG010000003.1, on the reverse strand, counting down.
ATCCAGGGCGACCCGGACGTGACGCAGCGTGCAGCAAGTGATCTGCTCGATGCCGGTGTCCAGGCGATCCTCGGACCTCCGTTCGCTGACTTCGGGCTTCCGTTGCTTCAGGTCGTTGGCGGTAAGGTGCCCGTCATTTTTGTCGCATCGACCGAGCCGTCGTTGGCAGATGAGGAGAATCTTTCGTTCCTCGGAACCTTCGACGACCCAAGACAGGCGACCGAGGCTGCGCTGTTTGCTCGTGGCTTGGGCGATGAGACCGCTGTGACCTTCAGCATCCCTGGCCCGTACTTCGGGTACAACGCTGAAACCTTCACAAAGGTGTTTGAGGAGGAGGGTGGTACGGCGCTTGGCGATTACACCTTCTCTTTTGAGGATCAGGACTTCTCGACACAGGTGAATGCGATCGCCGCACTCGATGCACCACCCGATGTCTTGTACACGGCAATGCTCACCCCACAGCTTGGTGTGTTGATTCCTCAGCTGAACGCAGCAGGCATCACACCTACATACGTCTTCGCTGATGCCGCAGATGCGACCCGCGTCTGGGATCTTGGAGCTGATGCTGAGGGTGTGTATTTCACGACACATGCGTTCCCTTCCGACGACAACCGGATGCAAGAGTTCCTCGACAAGTTCGAGGCCGACACGGGTGCACCTCTCGAGACCTTCTCGTTTGGTGCCTTGGCAGCCGATTCAGTGATCCTGATGGCTGATGCGTTCGTACGAAGTGGCTATGCGCTCGACGGGTTGGCGATCGGTGATGCTCTGAAAGGAGCGTCCGACGTGACGGTCATTACCGGGGTGGTCAGCTATGCCGGCTCGAACGGCGTTCAGCAAAAGCCGCTCTACATAGTGCAGGTGAAGGGCGGCGAGGTCGTCCTCGTAGAGGTGGTCGAAGCTCCCTAGGACACAGGACATACGTTTGTGCTGAAGGTCGAGGGTCTCACGACCCGATATGGATCCATCACCGGCCTGCGCGACGCCTCGATCGTTGTGCAGGCCGGTGAGGTCGTTGGTGTCATCGGCCCGAACGGTGCCGGCAAGACCACGTTGCTCAACACCATCATCGGGTTGCTGAAGCCCTCGGCTGGAAGCATTCGTTTGGACGACGACGATGTGACCGGCCTCACCCCTGAGGCGATGCTGCGCAGAGGCGTCGCCCTTGTGCCTGAGCAGCGACGCCTGTTCACCGAGTTGACAGTTGAGGAGAACCTTCTTGTCGCCGGGGTCACCTGCAACGCTGGTGAACGTCGCGCGAGAGTGGCAGAGGTCAACGATCTGTTCCCGGTACTCGGGGAACGAACGACGATGCTGGCGGGATACCTGTCCGGAGGGGAAGCACAGCAGTTGGCTATCGGCCGAGGGCTCATGAGCCATCCGAAGCTACTTCTGATGGACGAACCGACGCTTGGGCTTGCGCCGAACCTCATAACGATGGTATTCGATCTCATAGCGCGCCTGCGAGAGAGTGGAACGACTCTCCTCGTCGTGGAACAGAATGCTCGACGGCTCCTCGAAATCGCCGATCGCGTCTATCTGTTGCGAACCGGCAACGTTGTATCGGAATCGAGCGCCGAAGTCTTCAGAGGACGCGAGGATCTCTTTGACGTCTACTTGGGAACATCGGAATGAATGTCTTCATCCAACAGCTCGTCGATGGACTCGGTCAGGGAAGCATCTATGCCCTCTTGGCGCTCTCACTCGCTGTGATCTTTGGGGTCATGCACCTCGTCAACTTCGCCCATGGAGAGCTGATCACGATCTCTTCATATGCTGCCTACGCTCTTTCGACCGCTGGCTACGGATGGGAAATCATCGTTCCGGCGATTCTCGTGACATCGATCATCGCCTCGATGGCCATCGAGTTCCTGGCCTTTCGATGGGTGCGGGGCTCTGATGAGTTCACCATGCTTCTCACGTCGTTCGGTGTTCATTTTGTCGTGAGCGCCTTGTTCTTGATGTTCGTATCTCCCAAGCCCCTCAACTTCGCCAAGCCGAGTTGGATCTTCAACACGATCGAGGTGTTGGGAATCAACCTGGAGGTCTTTGACATCATCACCGTTGTTGCCACCGTGGTAACGCTCCTCTTCACGGTATGGATTCTCCAAAAAACCATCTTCGGAATCACCTTGCGTGCAGCGTCGCTTGATTTCGATGCAGCCCGACTGATGGGTGTCAAGTCAAACAGTGTCATCCGGGGAGCGTTTGCCTTGTCGGGCGCACTTGCAGGAGTTGCCGGCGTGTTCTGGCTGATGAGGACCGGCACTGCCAAACCAGATGCTGGATTGACACCGCTGTTGTTCGGCGTGATAGCTGTGATTGCGGGTGGACTGGAAAGCTTGAGCGGAGCGGTCATCGGTGGATTCGTACTCGGAATCGTCCAGGTGATGCTGCGTGGCTACCTGCCATCGGAGATATCCGGCCTGACCGAGGGGATCCTGTTCGTCCTCCTGGCCACGCTGTTCATCGTCCGACCGCAAGGGTTGGTCGCCGTCAGTCATGCGGAGCGAGTCTGATGAGAGAGCGTCTCTTGGATCGATGGGTGCTTCCCCTTGGTGGGCAGCTCCTACTCGTCACGTTGCTCGTGACGGGCGGGCTTGCCTACGCGGCGATCGGAGGGGGTGCTCGCAACCTCCTCATGACCCAGATGTTCATCAATGCAATTCTTGTTGTCGGGCTCCAGGTGTACATCGGTAATACCGGAGTGCTCTCCTTCGGGCATATGGGCTTTGCCGCAATCGGTGGCTACGTGGTTGCCCTGCTGGTGATTGATCCAAAGATGAAGAACAACATCATTCCCGATGCCCCTTTCGGCATCGCCGACATCCAAATGAATCCCCTCGCTGCAACGGGTGTCGCGATCCTCGTCGTGGTCGTCATCGCCTTCCTGGTTGGCCTCGGGTTGATTCGTTCCGTCCGGTATGCGGGGGCAGTCGCCGCCACCATGATCACGCTGGCACTCTTGTTCGTGGTTCGGGAGGTGGCAGCAAATTTCGTCACACTCACTGCCGGAAACCGATCGGGTCTGTCGTTTGGACCGGGGCAGAAACTGGAGGGAAAGACGTGGATATACATCGGGTTGGTGCTCGCGGTCTTTGCAGCTCGAATGTTCCGCGAGAGCCACCTTGGCCGGTTGGCCCAAGCGACGCGTGATGACGACTTGGCAGCGAGAGCGATGGGTGTCAATCCTGCCATACCACATATGACGGCCCTGCTTTTGAGCGTTGCGATTGTCACGGTGGGGGCATCGTTGCGTGTGCTCTCCCTCGGATCGATGACGCCGAACTTCTTCTTCTTCGATTTCACGCTCCTGACGCTCGCCATGTTGATCGTTGGCGGCAGGGGGAGTGTCACCGGAAGTCTTCTGGGAGTGGCAGTCATCACGGTGGGAACTGAGGTCACCCGAGTCCTCTCGGGTGATTCGGTCAATGTTCCTGGTCTCAACTGGTTGCTCAGGCCGGGCCTTTCTGCCCTGTTCCTCGGTGGTGCGATGCTTGGCTTCATGCTCTTGCGCCCACAGGGCATCGTGGGTGATCGGGAGGTGGAGGACCCCTTACGGCGTCGTCTTCGCAAAAGAGCCATGCCGCCCGAGCCACCGACAAGTCTTCCTGAGCCGAGTGACGTCCGTCTCGCCACCCACGACATCACGGTACGTTTCGGCGGATTTGTCGCCGTCAGAGATGTTTCGCTCGAGGTCGGTGTCGGCGAGGTGGTGGGCCTCATCGGGCCGAATGGAGCCGGCAAGACGACGCTGATCAACGCCATAACCGGAATGATCCAACCAAACGACGGTACATGGCGCTTGGCCGACCATGACCTTGCGGAGTTACCGTCCTTTCGAGTGGCGAGGTTCGGTATTGCCAGAACGTTTCAGAACCTCAGATTGTTCAAGAGCCTCACCGTGCGCGAAAACATCTCCGTTTCCGCGATCGTGGCTGCGCGTCACCGAAGGGACCGCACTGTGGCGGACGCCGACGCGCTGATCTTCGCCGTCGGCCTGTGGGATGACCGTGAGAGTCGCGCCGGTGACATCAACTACGGTGCAGCTCGAAAGCTCGAGCTCGTGCGGGCTGCTGCCTTGGCTCCTGAGATCCTGCTGTTGGATGAGCCAACGGCCGGCATGTGGGAAGCCGATTCCGTGGCCATGGTCGACCAGATTCGACAAGTCGCCTCATGGATCGGAGCGGGTGTCCTCGTCATCGATCATGACCTCCATTTCATCACGTCGATCTGTGACCGAATATATGTCCTGGATCAGGGCGAGATCATTGCTCATGGTTCCCCCGAAGAGGTGAGAGCCGATCCGCGTGTGCAAGCCGCATACCTGGGGACCGACGAGCCCACCGGCTGATGCTGACTCCACGGAGTCCCGAGCAACAACTACGGCTGAGAACCCGGAATGCTCGTGAACGCAGCGAATCATCGGTCCCGGCACCCAACTCTCACCTAGAGCGGAGAGTCGATGTCCTCACCAACGATGCGGGCACCGGTGAAGAACCGCAGTAGCTCGGCATCACCGTGTCCACCCACGCCAGAGCCGTACCAGAACGCTTGTGTCGATTGCTCGCTCATATCGAGCAGGCTGGTTCCGTTGATCTTGATCTCGCCGGCAGGGAGGAGCCGTCCGATCCGGTGACCTTCATCGATTGAGCGGGTAAAAACGTAGCCGGCGAGTCCGGTCTCCAACTCTGCTGCTTCGAGGAGCGCTGTGGACGTGTCCAAGCAGGTACGAAGTACGAGTACGGGCCCGAAGGTTTCGGCGGCAGCAAGGTTGAGGGGTGGGTCGATGACGAGCGTAGGTGGGATCCAGAGCCCCTCTTGTGGTATGTCCCCAACGGCCACGAGGCGAGCCCCCGCAGCGCTGAACTGGTCAAGACGCGTCTGGAGCGTCGCGTACTGCGCAGGGTTCGATTGGGGACCGAACTGGGCGTTCGGATCGAGTGGCGGACCGATCCGTAGCTCAGACAGCCTTGCGGTCAGGCGTTCGACGAGTGCCCCAAGCAACGAGGGAGGCACAAAGACGGTGCCGGGGCTCTCGCACCAAGCCCCGTTGAGCTTGGTCATGCCGGCGGCAAGTTGGACTGCGGCTAGCTCAAGATCAGCGTCGGAAATGACCAGAGCGGGGTTGTTGCTACCGAGTTCCAGCTGGATCGATGGCACATTGGCGGCCGTGGCCGCGGCAACTGCCCGGCCGCCGGCTCGGCTACCGGTGAAGCTGAGCGCCCGTACTTGCCGTGCCCCTGCCAGTGCCTGGCCAGCCTCGACGCCACCGAGGACGAGCTGGATAGCAGCATATGATAGCCCGGCTGTGGCCGCGGCTTCCTCGAGTACTTTGACGAGGAGGGTTGTTCCGCTGGGTGACCATGGCGATGGCTTGACGATGACGGGACATCCCGCGGCCCAGGCGTACGCCGTCTTCTTTGCGGCGATTGCAGTGGGTGCGTTCCAAGGCGCCAGGACGGCCGCAGGTCCGATTGGGAGCCTGCTGAGGGTGACGCGTCGGCCTGCGCTCGACAGGTCGGTTGGGGCGAGGTCGATGATGCGAGCGGCGGCGCTGCGGAAAGTGCTCCCGAGCGAACTGGCAAACAGCCGAGTGATAGTGATGGGGATGCCCGAGTTCAGACTGTCCTGCTCGGCCAGCTGGGGGGCGATCGTGTCGAGTTGGTCGGCGACGGCCTCAAGCGCGATGATCCGCTGTTGCGGTGTGCCGATCCCGAGTGGATCGGCGCGGTGGACACGCCAGGCAGCTGCAATCGCCAAGTCGATATCTGCGAGTGACGACGCAACCTGGGGCTGGGTGGGGAGGCCGCTCGCAGGATCGACGAGGTGACGATCGAGCACGTGGGCGGGCACACTCCAGGTGCCATCGATCAGCTGTCGAGGTGTAGTGAGTCCTGGTGTCGTGACGGTCACGGGGCGGTAACCGCCCACTCAAGCGTGTACATCAGATGCTGTCGAGGTATCGGCTGCGGTCCCAGTCGCTGACCGCACGCAGGAACGTCGCCCATTCGTGGTCGGCGACCGAGCTGTAGTGCTCGACCACGGCGTCGCCGAGCAGGGCACGGGCGGCGTTGCTGGACCGAAAGGCAGCAGCGGCGTCGCCAAGCGTTGTTGGCAGATTCGAAAGGTCTGCGGTCGCATAACCGTCGCCGCTGACTGGTGGTCCCGGGTCGAGGCGCTGTTGGATGCCGTGGCGTGTCGAAACGAGCGCGGCGGCGAGCGCTAGGTATGGATTGGCGTCGGCTCCGGCGAGGCGCAGTTCGACGCGGTTTGTCGTGGGTGAACCGGTGATGAGCCTGCACGTCGTGGTGCGGTTGTCGTAGCCCCACGTCAGCCCGTTGCCAGCAAAGTCGGCGGTGAGGATGCGTCGCATGGAGTTGACGGTGGGGGCGTAGGCCAGCATCAGGTCAGGTACAAGGTCCAGAATCCCCGCAACGGCGTTGCGCAACGACCCGGATACGGTGTGTTCAGCATTCGCGTCGTAGAACAGTGGGACGTTGTCCTTGTCGCGGAGTGAGACGTGGATGTGGCATGAGCTGCCCATGCCCTCGGTGAGTGGACGCGGCATGAAAGTGGCGGTGAAGCCGTTGGTTGCGGCGACGTGGTGCACAATGTGCTTGAACAGCGCGTGTCGGTCAGCCATCTCCATCGGAGCGGCGTACTCGAGGTTGATCTCCCACTGGCCGGGACCGTATTCGACCTGTGCAACCTCGACCGGAACCCCTGATGCGTCCAGAATTGTGCATAGATTGGCAAAAAAGGCTCCGTACAGGTCACCTTCGGCGATGTTGTAGTCGCAGTGCACGTCTGTGGTCGGTTCGAGATCGTGATAACCGCTCGCGCGCAGCTGTACCGGTGTGCCCCTGTACAGGTGGAACTCCAGCTCGGTTGCGACGAAGGAGCGGTACTCAAGCTGGTCGACAGCCGAGCGCAATATGGTACGTGGAGCGATTGAAACGAGCGCATCGGAGTGCTCCTCGACGCTATCTGCAAGCACGATGGCGGTCGCCTCCAACCATGCCGCACGACGCAGCGTTCCAATGTCGGGGACGAGTCGAAAATCGTGCCAGCCCGTGTGGCTACCCGCATAGTCGACCTTCAACGTGCCGAGCTCCTGAGCAACATCCCACGCATAGACGCTTGTGCAAACGTGCAACCCGTCAGTGGCGACGTCCTTCCAGCGACGTACCGGGATTCGCTTGCCGAACAGCCTTCCGTACATGTCGATCCCCGCGACGATGACCGTGTCAAAGTCAGCAAGGTCGATTGGATCGAGTCGATCGGTGGGATTCATCGAACCAGCCATCCGCCGTCGACGGGAAGCTGGACACCGGTGATGAACGATGCGTCCGAGGAGAGCAGGAAGGAGATCGCCGCCGCGATGTCCTCTGGTGTAGCAGACCGCTTGATCAGCAATCGTGCGTCCATGAACGAACGCACATCCACATCGTCGTGGCTCAGACCGGGAACGAAGCCGGTGGCCACAGGACCGGGCGCGACCGCGTTTACCCGGATACCGTACTGGGACAATTCCGCCGCCATTGCCTTGGTCAACATCCTTACGCCGCCCTTCGACGCGTTGTAGTGAACCTGGCATGATCCCTGGGACGACACCACGACCTCAGCCTCGACGGTGGACAGATTCACCACTGCCGCACCCTCAGCTCCATCACGCAGGTACGGAAGCGCCTCCTGGGTGACGATGAACATCCCCTTGCAGTTGACGTCCATCACGAGATCCCACTCCTCATCCGTCGTCTCTTCGAAGGCGCTCATGGTGATCAAGCCAGCGTTGTTGACCAGATAGTCGATGCCGCTCAACGCAGCAGCAGCGGCCGCAATCGCATCACGCACCGCGCTGCGGTCCCGTACGTCAGCGGCCACGGCCACGGCTGTGCCGCCGTCTGAGGTGATCTCGTTGGCGACGGCGAACGCGGTCTCCTGGTTGACGTCAAGCAAGGCGACGGCCGCCCCCTCATTTGCCAGCCGGCGGGCGACACCTCGGCCGATGCCCGAGCCAGCGCCGGTGATCAGCGCACGACGGTTCTCATGTGACGGCATAACGATCCTCTCTTTTCAACTGACTGGCTCCGCCGCGCGGGTGAGCAATACCGGTAACCCGCCAGCTGAGAAAACCGAGCGTGCGTCGTCGGTGACGAATACGTCTGTGCTCAGGTGACCCAGCGTCTTGGGAAAGCTGTCAGGCTCGGCGAACCGGTGGCCAATGATACCGATCAGCAGCTCACCGACCTCCACACGATGGGCCGTTGGTTGCTCGAGCATGGACGCCGCTATCCGGGTGCTCCTGCATGCGTTTCCCGTTTCACACGAGCCCTTTGTCTTCTGAAACTCACTCTCGGCCGCCTGAGGCCGACGAAACCTATTGCTAGTAGCTGGAGAAGGCGGCTGAGGCATTCGAGGTGATTGGACCGCTGTGGCCGAAGACCGCCATCTCGAAGTCGAACGAGCCGAGATGGTGGATGCTTCCGTCGATCGTGTCGGTCGATCGGTTGAACCAGCCCCGTTTGATCGATCCCTTGGCGTTGTTCGCGGCATCACCGACAAAGAGGACACCACCGCGACGGTTCAGCAGGTACGACAGATGTCCTTCAGTGTGGCCCGGTGTGTCGATGGCCGTGAAGTCTTCGGGCAGGCCCTGATCGAATCCCTCAGCAACGATGTGATCCACCGGGAGTGATGTCGGTTGGGGCATGATCTTCATCACCGACCTGATGAACGGAAGCCTCTCCAATACCGGTGGGGGCTCGGTTGGCTTGTCCCCCCTGATGACCATCGCGTCGATGTGGGATGCGTACACGCCAGCGTCAGAAGCTGATCTGAGAGCCGCAGCGCCACCAAAATGGTCAAAGTGGGCGTGCGTGAGAAGGATGGCGCGTACGTCCTTTGCTGACCGGCCGATGTCGGACAGGCCCTCGACAATCGCGCCGTGGCGCTTTGGCATTCCCGTGTCGACAAGCACAACGCCGTCGTCCCCATCAACGATGTACGCGTTTGATCCCCTTGAGATCAGATAGACGCCATTCGTGACCGTTTCCATGCCCCAACCCTATCGACCTGCGAGGGGTCCGGCGAGTTCCGCTACATCGGCCGTCGTCGGCATTGCCGGTTATGCTCCGCCGGCTGCTCTGAGTTTTGCGAGGACACGGTCAGGCGTCAGTGGAATCTCGTCGAACCACACACCGGTTGCGTCGTGAAGTGCTGCAACGACAGCCGGTGCATACGGGATGAATGGCATTTCCGCCATGCCGCGCGCCCCCCATGGCCCGGCTGGATCGGCAACCTCGACGATGACCGTCTCAATGCGATCCGGCGTATCCATGCTGCCGGGCACCAGATATCCGGAGAAGGTTGGGTTCTCGGTCCGCCCGTTGCTGACACGCAGGTGTTCTGAAAGCGCGTAGCCGTGGGCCTGGACGATGGCTCCTTCAACCTGTCCGCGAATGAGTGTTGGGTTGATGGCCTTTCCGACGTCGACCGCGCAGTAGACCGTCCCGACGCGCACGTGGCCCGTCTCGATGTCGACCGCGACCTCGACGATTTCAGCCACATACCCGAGGGTGACGTTGGGATTTCCCTCGCCAGTTTCTGGGTCGATGGCATCGGTCGGTGGCGGGACATAGCGGAAATGGCCGAGCGCTGGTCGGTCCCCGTCGATCCACGCCTTGATGGCCTCTTCGGTCGCGCCTTGGATGGAGTTCCCGGCCATGAACGTAAGCCGCGACGCCGACGCCGAACCGGAGTCCCCGCTTGTTGCGGTATCGGAGAACGATCCCGTCACCTTCTCGAAGGGAAGATCAACCGCCTCTGCTGTCATCTGGAGAAACGCAGTGTGTGCGCCCTGACCGACATCGGCTCCAGCGTGAGAGAGGTGGGCAGATTCGACCTTGTCATCTCCATATAGGGTGACTGTCGCCTCGCATCGTTCGGGAAAGCCCATTGAAAACCCGACATTCTTGAGTGCACACGCCATCCCTCTACCGGTTCTGATCGCCGAATGATTGGAACCAAGCGTCTTTATCGCCGCCACGGCTACATCGATCGGGTGTTGTTGATTCCACTCAGATGCCTCGGAGAGTTCGTCGATGACAGTCTCAATGCTCACCCCTTCGGGCATCGGCCTCTGTGTGATGAAATCATCCCCGTCGTGGAGCAGGTTGACTCTTCGGATCTCGATTGGATCCATACCCAATGCGTCTGCCACCTTGTTCATCTGCCCCTCGGATACGAACGAGCCCTGAGGACCGCCGAAGCCGCGGAATGCTCCGCCGGGAACCGAATGTGTGTAAACGGCGCTGGAGTCGATGTGAGCGTTGTCGATCTTGTAGGGGCCCGTCAACGTGAGGTGGAGGTTGGCAAGTACCTTGTTCGACGTGTAGTTGTAGGCACCGGCATCGAGAAAAGCCTCGGCCTCTACCGCCACAATGCGTCCGTCGCTCCTGGCCCCCCACCGCGTCGTGATCTCGAGCGCGATGCCGCTTGTGGTGCCCGACGATGCTCTCTTCACGGTTCCACACGGTACGCACGGGACGATTGATGCCTCTTCTGTGAAGCTTGAGGGCCGCAGCGGCCAACACAATTTGGAGGCTCATGTCCTCTCGACCGCCAAACGCTCCACCGATTGCCGGGTAGACAACGCGGACCATCTGCTCGGGCAGCTCAAGGGCATGTGCGATCTGTTCGCGGTCCTCATGGGTCCATTGACCCGCGATCTGGACGGTGACGACTCCGTCGTCTTCGACGTACGCCAGGCCCGCCTCAGGTTGGAGATAAGCGTGCTCCTGATGGGGGAGGTGATAGGTGCCCTCGACCACGATGTCGGCTGCGTCCCAGCCGGATTTCATGTCGCCCTTCCGGATCCTCAGCGTGTAGTAAGCGTTCGTTTTGCCAGGGTTTTCTGGGTGGACGAGGATCTCATCGGTCCGCGCAGCTGTTAGATCTGGTACGAGTGGAAGGTCCTCCCACTCGATTGCGAGGGCCTTCGCCCCGGCGAGCGCCGCATGCCCGGTCTCCGCGATGACAATGGCGACCTGATCGGCTTCCCATCTTGAAATGTTGGATGGGACATGGGATGTTCCCGTTCCATCTACACCGATGAGGACCGGCTGATCGGGCATGGTTAGGCCGTATTCGTTGAGTGGAATGTCAGCGGCAGTAACAACCTCGACGACGCCATCAACCGCGAGGGCCGGAGCCGTGTCCATCGAGATCATTCTGGCGTGCGGTCGATTCGAGAAGACAACTTTCGCAGAGAGCGCGTTTTCGGCCGGTAGGTCTCCCGGATAGAGCGCAGCCCCCGTGACCTTGTCGTACGAGTCGATCCTTCGAGCATTGGTCCCAATCGTCATATCGAGTGTGCCCCCCTGGCCCGCTCTGCTCGCCCGTCCCTACTGGAGGACGGGGCTTGCGGGCTCGAGACTCCGACGTGTGTGTTTCGAAATCTCATCGGCGCCGCTCCACGTCCGAAATCTGGACCGCTGCGACGATTGAGTCGTACCCGGTGCAGCGACAGATGTTGCCGCTGAGACCGTCACGAATCTCGTGTGTCGAGAGGTCCTCATGCTCACTCAACAACGATGAGGCGCACATGACGAACCCTGGTGTGCAATACCCGCACTGGACTGCTCCGAAGTCGACGAGTGCCTCCTGCATGGTTCGGTCCGGTGCAGATGTGAGACCTTCGATGGTGGTGACATCACTTCCATGAGCTGCCGGTGCGGCGACGAGGCAGGCGAGCACTGCTCTTCCATCCATGTGGACGGTGCATGCGCCACACTCGCCCTCGGCGCATCCCTCCTTCGTTCCGGTTAGCCCCAAACCGTCCGCGTCGGTGGCATTCTCTCTGATCCAATCGAGGAGCGTGGTGTTGCACCGCCCGGGGCCCGTGGTGATGACGCCGTTGATCACCATGGTCACGCCATCTGCGGATCCGACGGAGACAGGGTCGTATTGGTGTTTGACGCTGCTGTTGTCGAGTGTCGTGACCCGCGCTGGCCACTCGGTCGCCTCGGTCCCGTCCTTCAGTGACCGAAGCATGCGTGCAACTGCGACTTCAACCATTGCAGTGCGGTATTCGGCGGTTGCCCTTCCGTCCGAGATCGGTCTGACTTCGGCTGCACACGCCAAAGCGCATTGAGTGATCATCTCGTCCGACAGGTTGTTTCCGACGAGCATTTCAGCGGCTTCGGCTAGTACGACCACTGGTGCGACGCTTCCCAGTGAAATTCGAGCCGAAGTTACGACGCCATTGTCTCGTGACAAGAGAATGGATCCGTGGACGACGGAGATCGCTTGCGCGGAGCGGAGGCCAACCTTTGCGAAAATTCCGGCTTCTGCTGCAGTCATCGCAGGAAATGAAATGCCTGTCACGATCTCGTTGTCCGTCATCGCCGTCCTGCGAACCCCCTCGTAGAAGTCCGAGAGTGCAACGGTGCGCTGACCGTCGACGGAAGCGAGGGTGAGGGAGGCGTCCAGCGCAAGCAGCGCTGAAATGGTGTCGTTCGCGGGTGAAGCGGTGACGATGTTCCCAACAACCGTTGCCCGGTTCCGAAGCTGTGCCGAACCGACCTCATGGGATGCTTGGGCAAGCGGGAGGCCGACCGAGCGGATCAGATCGGACGCAACAACATTCTTGTGGGTCACGAGTGGCCCAAGAGACACCGTGCCGGAGTCGAGAATGATGTCCCCAAGCCCGTCAATGGCCGAAAGATCGACAAGGACATCCACGGAGCGAACCTTTCGCTGCATCTCGAGGAGAAGATCCGTGCCCCCTGCGAGGATTCGGGCGTCTGACCGGTGCGTATTCACCAGGTCGAGTGCGGCATCGAGGGTTGCGGGGCGCTCGTATCGTTCGACACTCCACGACCTGTCCTGCACCTCATGCATCGTTTGGCCCTCCGTCCGTGTTGTAGATCTCGCCACCCGAGCTGAGATATGAGTTCAGAACCAGCACTGAGTGTTGGCGCTGGACATCCTGTATGACTGTGATCCCCCGGGCTTCAAGCGAGGCAATCCAATCGGCCGGTTTGTCACCTTCGTCAAATCCGACATTGCGCGCATCTGCGTCCCTTGCCCCGATGATCAATCTCGACACGCCACTCCACGGAACAGCGCCCAAACACATCGCGCATGGTTCGACGCTTGACGCAAGCACCGCTGGTCGTGCACCGTCGTCTCCCAAGTCGTATCGACCGAGAAGCGATCCAGCGAGACCCATCGCGACGATCTCGGCATGGGCTGTCGGGTTCGCCTGTGGCACGACCAGGTTGACACCGGGGGCGATCAGCCGATGTGTGGACTCCTCGAAGATGGCTGCTCCAAAGGGTCCACCGGTTTGATGAGCGACATTGCCCATTGCGAGTGCGTTGGCGAGATCCATCTTGTCAGCGTCCGTCTCGTAGATCTGATCGAAGTCGATCACCGACCGGACCCAGTCAGGAAGCGTCATGGTGAACGACAGGCCAGCCATCATGCACCGTCCTTGATGGCGCTCAGGTAGTTGTAGATCGTGATTCGACTGACACCCATCGCTTCACCGACGTCTTCGATCGATCGCCGGAGTTGAAAAGCGCCTCGCTCGTCCAGTATGCGAACTGCACGTTGCTTGTCCGCCCGATCGAGATCCTTCAGCGGTGACCCGAGCTGCTGCTCAACGGTGGCAATCAGTCTGTCGAGCGAAACGATCTCATCGAGTCGCACCCCAATCGCTGGCTTCCCATTCCACTCAAGCGTGATATCACCCTTCTTGATCTCGTCCGTTGACAACACGGCGGCTCCAATGGCATTGATGAGAGGTTCGATGGCTTTGGCGAGATTCCGTTCGCTGGAAGTCATGGCTGAGCGGTCACCTCGACAAGGACTCGGTTTGCACCGTCGGCGATGGCGGCCTGCACCATCGAGGAGATGGCGCCCGAAACGTCTTCGGTCGATCCTTCGACCAAAGACCCGAATGGCCCCATGATCACGGTGAGTCCCTGTGACTCCATTGCCGTGATTCCCGCACGCACGTGAGAGCCTGGCTCGCCGTCTGCAAACGGTTCGATAACGAACTCGACGCGGCAAGTGGTCACGACTTTGCGATTCCCTCGTAGACCTCTGGTCGTCGGTCGCGGTAGAACGCCCAATGGCGCCGGGCGGCCTCGATCTCAGCCATGTCGAGATCACGGACGACAACCTCGTCCGATGTGTCCGATGCTGTACCACCAACAATCTTTCCCCGCGGGTCAACGAAATATGATGACCCGTAGTAGTCCGTGTCCTCAAGGTCCTCTGCCCCAACCCGATTGATCGCCCCAACGAAGTACTGGTTTGCAACAGCGGCCGCAGGCTGTTCCAGCTCCCACAGGTACTTGGAGTGCCCTCGCGTCGTGGCGCTTGGATTGAAGACAAGTTTTGCGCCCTTGAGCCCAAGTTCCCGCCAGCCCTCCGGGAAGTGACGGTCGTAACAGATGTAAACGCCGATCCGACCCACTGCTGTATCGAACACGGGATAGCCAAGGTTTCCGGGTCGGAAGTAGAACTTCTCCCAGAAACCCTCGACCTGGGGAATGTGAGTCTTGCGATAGATACCGAGCATTTCTCCGTTTGCATCGATCACAGCTGCGGTGTTGTAGAACGTTCCTTCGTCAACCTTCTCATAGATCGGAACCACCATCACCATGCCCGTCTCGGCCGCAACCCGTTTCATAGCGGTCACGGTTGGGCCGTGGGGGATCTCCTCAGCGAGGTCGTAGAAACGCGGATCCTGGACGTTGCAGAAGTATGGGCCCGTGAATATTTCTTGGAAGCAGACAACCCTCGCACCCTCGTTTGCCGCCTCATGGGCGTACTCGATATTGGTTGCGAGCATTGAGTCGTAGTCGCCAGTCCATGCGGCCTGAACAAGTGCGGCGCGAAGCGTGTCTGACATGGCGTTCCTCCTCTGGATCCTGCGTCGACACTACCGCTCATTTTGACAAAATGTCAAAACAGATTTGACAAAATGTAAAGCAGTAGACAAGAATCAGCCGGTACACAACACGCAGTCAGGATCGAGACTTTTGGCACGGTATCTCACCGTCGGTGCGGCTCAGATGGGCCCTATTCGCAGGGACGAATCGAGGGCTGAATGCGTTATACGTCTCATCACCCTTCTTGAAGACGCTGCTGCGCGCGGATGCGAGCTCGTTGTGTTTCCCGAGCTGGCGCTTACAACGTTCTTCCCGCGCTGGTTCACCGACGACATCGACGAGATCGAGTTCTGGTTCGAAACCGATATGCCCAACCCCGCGACCCAACCGCTGTTCGACCGAGCCAAGGAACTTGGTGTCGGGTTTTCACTCGGATATGCCGAACTTGTTGTCGGTGACGATGGAACACGTCACCGCTACAACACGCAGATCCTCGTCGAGAGGGACGGGACCACGGTCGGCAAGTATCGAAAGGTTCACGTTCCCGGCCACGAGAAGAACGAGCCCGGGCGTCCGTTTCAGCATGCCGAACGTCACTACTTTGAATCGGGCCCTGATGGATTCGATGTGTGGGACGCCTTTGGCGGGCGGGTCGGCATGGCGATCTGCAACGATCGACGCTGGCCAGAGACGTATCGCGTCATGGGAATCAAGGGTGTCGAGCTGATCCTCATCGGATACAACACCCCGCTGCACTATGACCCTGATCCTCAGCAGAATGCCCTTGCCGGATTCCACAACGATCTCGTCATGGCTTCGGGTGCCTACCAGAACGGGACGCATGTCGTGGGTGTTGCAAAGGGCGGGATTGAGGAAGGTGTGGATTCCCTCGCCCAAAGCGCGATCTATGCCCCTTCCGGCCAGGTCGTCGCCCGGTGCATCACAACAGGCGATGAGGTGGCAGTTGCCCGCCTCGACCTTGATTTTGGCTCCTTCTACAAGAACACAGTGTTCGACTTCAATCGATATCGGGTCCCACAGCACTACCGGCTGATCGCCGACGATGGCGGCACCGCGTGACCATCTCATTGAACGTAAACGGTGAGATCCGCGAAGTAGATGAAGCCCATCCCCATCTCCTTTCCGCCCTCCGCGACGGACTAGGAATCACCTCGCCCAAGGACGGATGTTCACCGTCTGGACAATGCGGTGCATGCACCGTGTTGGTCGATGGCAAGGCGATGGCTAGTTGCGTCATGTCGCTTGACAAGGTCGCAGACAAGCCGATCGTCACCCTCGAAGGCTTCACAGAAGCTGACCGCGCTCGATATGCAAACGCCTTCGCCGCCACCGGTGCGCTTCAGTGTGGGTTCTGCACGCCTGGGATTCTCGTCCGGACCAAGGCGTTGATCGATCAGAAGGGAACCGCTCTTGATAGGGCAACCATTGAGGGAAGGCTTGGTGCCCATCTTTGTCGCTGCACGGGATACACGAAGATTGTTGAAGCGGTTGAGCTGCTTGCTTCAGGTGATGCCATCCCTGTCCGCGGTCGATCGGGGAAGATCGGCGGCGACGGTGTCAAATATGAAGCAAACGAGCTCTCGCTCGGTGACCGCGGGTTCGTTGACGATATCCAGATGGAGGGCATGCTCCACGCAGCGCTGAGGTTCGCCGATCATGCGCGAGCCGACGTTGTCTCGATCGATCCGACCCGAGCCCTTGCCCACCCGGGTGTCGTTTCGGTGCTCACCGGCGACGACATCCCAGGAGAACTGCGGGTCGGCATCATCTACAAGGACTGGCCCGTCATGATTCCCGCAGGAGGGCGGACGTCGTATCGAGGCGACGTGCTCGCGATTGTCGTGGCCGTCGACATGCTCACGGCTCGAGCGGCAACTGATCTTGTCGACATCGAGTACAGCGTCCTCACACCGTTTACTGACCCGGACGTTGCTCTTGCCTCGGATGAGGATGCGGTGTGGACACTCGAGGGAAATACGTTGTCCGAGAGCGTGTACTCACGTGGCGACACTGAAGCGGCCCTTGCTTCGGCTGCCCATGTTGTTCATGAGGTATTCGAAACCCAGCGGGTCGAGCATGCCTTTCTCGAACCGGAGTCAACCGTTGCGGTTCCATCTGAGGATGGATCTTTGTACGTGTACTCAGGTGGTCAAGGCGTGTGGGATGACCGCGATCAGATCGCCTCGATCCTCGGGCTTGATCCATCGAAGGTCACGGTTGAGCTTGTCAGCAACGGAGGAGCATTCGGCGGTAAGGAGGATCTGTCGAACCAGGGTCACACCGCCCTTGCCGCCCACCTCCTTGGTCGACCGGTCAAATGCACCTTCACGAGACCCGAATCGTTCCGGATGCATGCAAAGCGTCATCCGATCCGTACCGAGATGTGGATGGGATGTGATGAGAACGGCCGAGTCACCGCTGTAAAGGCCAGAATGATCGGCGATTCGGGTCCGTACGCCTCCGTAGGGATGAAGGTGCTTGAGCGTGCGGCTGGCCACGCATGTGGCCCGTACGCCGTCGAGAACGTCGATGTGAGAGCTGTCGCCGTTCGCACCAACAATCCTGTGTGCGGTGCGTTCCGAGGATTTGGAGCCAATCAGGCGCAATTTGCAACCGAGGGCTGTATCGACAGGCTCGCCGAAAAGGTCGGCATCTCGTCGTGGGAGATCAGGGCTATGAATGTCGCGAGACCCGGGAGTGTGTGGGGGCCGGGTCAGATCATGGACGAGGGAGCAGCCGGGATCCTCGAATGCCTCAATGCCGTCAAGCCACACTACGACGCTGCAGTGGAGGCTGGCAAAGCAGTTGGCATCGGCGCCGCGATCAAGAACTCAGGACTTGGGAATGGTTTCGTTGAGGTGGCCAAAGGTGTCGTTCGGTTCGAGGAGGATGGAACGGTAGAGGTCCGGCACGCATGGACGGAAATGGGACAGGGTGTCCACACGGTGGCTCTCCAGGTCGCTGCTGATGTACTCGGAATCGATCCGGATCGGATCACCGTTGTCGTGGACACAACACGGGATCTCTCTGCCGGCCAGACAACCGGATCTCGCGGCACACTCATGGCGGCCGGTTCGACCGAGGACGCTTGCAAGGCGGCACTCGCCGACGGCTGTAAATCGGGTGTCGACTATCACGGGTCATACACCGTGGACTGGACGAACAGCATCAACGACGGCCTCGACAACCCGACGATCCACTCGGCATTCGGATACGCGAGCCAAGTCATCATTGCGGATCCCGATACGGGAAAGATCGAAAAGGTGATCGCCGCACACGACGTTGGAAGGGCGATCAATCCGATCCTTGCGGCTGGTCAGGTGGAAGGAGCTGTACACATGGGACTCGGATACGCGCTTTCCGAGGAGTTCCCCGCAGACGACGAAGGGATGCCGATGTTCTCGACGCTGAGGCAACTCAACATCATCCGTCCAAAGGACATGCCGGATGTCGAGGTGATCCTTGTAGAGGTTCCCCAACCCCGTTCACCGTTCGGCATCAAGGGTGTAGGGGAGATAGGGCTTGTCCCCACAGCCGGCGCCGTTGCAGCCGCGTACAAGGCGGTCGACGGAAAATGGAGAACCAGACTTCCAATGGATGTTCACCAGCCGCTTGAGATCGGCGCGTAGGCGTGTCTGCAGTGACACCGGGTTTGGTGTGCGCCCATCATCATCTCTATTCGGCGCTTGCCCGCGGAATGCCCGCACCACCCAAGACGCCGACGACGTTCCTTGAAATCCTCGAACAGGTGTGGTGGAGGCTCGATCTTGCGCTCGATCAAGAAATGACCCGCTGGTCTGCGATGCTTGGCGCTCTCGAAGCTCTTGAGCGTGGGACAACAGCGATCATCGACCACCATTCCGCACCGAACGCAATCGAGGGGTCGCTCTCAGTGATTGCAGATGCCTGCGCCGAGGTTGGTGTACGTGTCGCATGTGCCTACGAGGTCACGGACCGAAACGGTGCCGACGGCGCCAAGCGTGGTCTCGAAGAGAACCGCAGGTTCCTGTCCGAGGGTGGAAGGGGATGGGTCGGGGCGCACGCCTGCTTCACCCTGTCGGATGACACACTTGATGCCGTCTCCGGACTCGCCAACGATGTGGATGCCGGTGTGCACATTCATGTTCACGAGGGGCCCGAGGATGCCGGTGCGGGTGACAGGTTGGCCGATATGGCTGACGATTCGTGGCTGATCGCCCATGCCATCGGTCTTGAGCGCCCGCTATCGGGAACCATCCTGCACAACGCAGAGTCGAACATGAACAACTCGGTTGGCTACGCCAACCCAAGTCGATTCCCAAACCCGGTCGCGCTTGGAACCGATGGCATCGGGGGAGACATGCTCGGGTCGTTCCGTGCCGCATATCTCAAGCACCGCGAATCGGACGTGACCGCCACTCCCGAAACAGCGTGGGGTTGGCTCGAGACCGGCTGGAACCTATTCCCCGAGGCGAGATCAGACCGTGTTACCTGGTCCTATGACCCCGCAGAGGCCTGGCATCTGGCGTTTACCCCTGGGGTGCGACCACTCGAAATCGTTGTCGGTGACGAAACCGTTCTCAGGGACGGAATCGCCACCCGAGTTGACGGACGCGAGATTCGGGCCAAGGCCGCGGAGCAGGCGCGGCGCCTGCACGCGAAGCTGTAGACATGGACCAGCCACCACTCACCCCCATGTCCCTCGGAGCTCTGCTCGGGAGGATCGCGCTCGAGTGGGAGACCCGGGGCCGCATCTTCGACCTGATGTCGGCCCGCATCTGGAAGCCGGATCCCGACATCGACCTGTCCTTTGATTTTCTCGGTCGCCCTGCTGCCACACCGATCGGTCCCGCGGCAGGTCCACACACGCAGATGGCCCAGAACATCGTCCTTGCATGGCTCGGTGGGTCTCGGGTCTTCGAACTCAAGACCGTGCAAGTGATGGATGACCTCGACATTGCCCGCCCATGCATCGACATGGAGACCATCGGGTACAACATCGAATGGAGCCAGGAGCTCGCAGTACCCGTAACGATCGACGAGTATGTGAAGGCGTGGATGATCATCGAGATCCTCAAGCGGTGGGAACCGTTGCGGGAGTATCTCGGCGAGGACACGGGACCGATGGTGTTCGACATGTCAGTCGGATACGACCTCGAAGGGATCTCATCTGACAAGGTGCGATCCTTCATTGAATCGATGAAGGATGCGTCCGCACGGATTGAAGCGTTGCGATCCGAAATTCCAGAACCATTCGGTGAGTTCAGGGATCTTGACTTCCCTACCACGATCGCTGACACCCTCACGCTCTCGACGTTCCATGGTTGTCCTCCAGACGAGATCGATGCCATCGTCCGCTATCTGATGGATGAGCACGAGCTCGATGTGATCGTCAAGCTGAACCCGACACTTCTCGGTTTTGACAACGTCAAGTCACTGCTTCACGACACCCTTGGGTACAACGATGTGACCGTCACGAGGGATGCCTTCGACACCGATCTCCAATTTGATCGGGCGCTCAGTCTTATCGGAGAACTCGGTGCCTACGCTGACTCACTCGGTCGCAAGTTCGGGATCAAGCTTTCCAACACCCTCGTCGTCAAGAACGAGAAGGGGTGGATGCCGGACGATCCGATGTACCTATCCGGTCCGCCACTCCATGTCATCGCTTCGACGATCCTTGACAGGCTCGTGACTGCGCTTCCCGGTGTGTTCGATCTTCCGGGGGAAGCCGGCACACGGATCGTGAGCTTCTCGGCTGGAGTTCGCAAGGAGAATCTGACGGACACGATCGCTATGGGCGTCGGCCCAGCAACGATGTGCACCGACCTGCTCAAGCCGGGCGGGTACGGACGCCTCGTACCGATGCTCAAACAGTTGACATCCGACATTGCCGCATCCGGTCACCGTTCGCTTGCGACCTGGAGAACGGAAAAACTCACCGAAGCCCGTGCCGCCGGGTATCGCGACTGGGTTGCCAGTCACGTCGCCTCGATCGTCGCCGAGGACATCGGGCTCTACAACAAGGAGGGGAACTCCAAGAAGCTTCGCGAGGTCGACAACAAGCTCCAGATGTGGGGCTGCGTAGCGTGCAATCTGTGCGTGACCGTGTGTCCGAACGATGCCTTCGTCAAACTTCCGAGCCCCGAGCACCTCGCCGACGAGATCGGGGGACGCTGGCAGTACCTCGTGTTTGCGGAGCTTTGCAACGAATGTGGAAACTGTATGACGTTCTGTCCCGAAGACGGTGACCCCGCACAGATCAAGCCGAAGCTGTGGCTCGACGAGGTGCGTTTTGCCGGTGCCGAGGGACAGGGGTTCCGGTTGGTGGCAACGGGCGATGGAATCGTGCCGATCGCAGCAGAGGGTTGGGAAAGCGAAATCTCCACCCTCACGGCTGTCATCACCGGCGATCAGGGAGTGCCGATCCGTGCCACCGATATCTGATCG
Source organism: uncultured Acidimicrobiia bacterium (assembly GCA_963714375.1). Lineage (GTDB taxonomy): Bacteria > Actinomycetota > Acidimicrobiia > Spongiisociales > UBA5794 > UBA5794. Next base: position 343,861 of record CAVQOG010000003.1, on the reverse strand, counting down.
ACCAGTTTCGGACCCACCAACTTCGGATCCAAGGGTCCTTCTCAACAATGTCACCCCACACCCACCAGCCAAGCCGTCGACCCGCGACCCTCTCACCCTGCACCGACGGCTTCCCGGGTACGAACGAACCCCACTTCGGGTGGTTCCAGCGTTGGCCGATCGGCTCGGAATCGGTGCTCTCTATGTGAAGGACGAGTCGATTCGGCTTGGTCTTCCAGCCTTCAAGATGCTCGGCGCGTCGTGGGCGTCGTATCGGTCGATCATTCGACGCACCGGTATCGACTCGGACGGATGGGACACTATTGAGGCTTTTGCCGCCATGATTCGACCACATCTGCCGTTGACCCTCGCAACGGCGACGGACGGGAACCACGGTCGGGCGGTCGCCCGTATGGCGCAGCTCCTTGGGTTGGACGCGCATGTCTGGGTCCCCATCGACATGGTGCAGGCGCGTATCGATGCGATTGTCGCCGAAGGGGCCACAGTCACCGTTGTGGACGGACCCTACGACGACGCGGTGAAGGTGGCGGCTGCAGCTGCCGGAGATCGAACGCTTGTGGTATCCGACACATCATGGCCCGGCTACGAAACAGTTCCCCAGTGGGTCATTGACGGCTACTCGACGCTGATGTTCGAGATCGAGGATCAGGAGGCAGCAATGGGCCTGCCGATGGCCACGGTGGTTTCGGCGCCGATGGGCGTCGGTGCGCTCGCTGTTGCGATGATCGCGAAGTTCGCTGAAGCGGAACCACGTCCCGTGTTCATCGGTGGAGAGCCGAGCGTTGCATCCTGTGTGCTGGCAGCAATCGAGTCTGGCGAGGTCGTCTCGATTCCTGGAACGCACGACACGATGATGGCTGGACTCAACTGTGGTACCGCCTCACCAATCGCATTCCCCGTCCTCAACGACGGTCTTGACGCTGTTGTGGCGTTCGACGATGAGTGGGCAGAAGAAGCGATGCGCCTCCTCGCTGCCGAGGGCATCGTGGCAGGCGAGACCGGAGCGGCGTCGCTTGCAACCCTCCTGTGTCTGGTTGATCGTCGCCCAGACCTCCGTGATCAACTCAATCTCGGTCCTGACGACATCGCCCTCGTCATCGTCACCGAAGGCGCAACGGATCCCGCCAACTACACCCGAATCGTCGGTCGTAGCCCAGCCACCGTTGAGAACTGAAGCCTGAGGATCCCGGTCCACTTTCAGGGGGACGGCAGATGAGTACCGCGACGATGGAGAGTGACCTGGCGCCTGCTCGGCGGCTCGCGACTTGAGGCGGACTCACCCTCGGTCTGTCGTTCTCTGGGCTGTCACCCACCGCCACGGTCGGTGTGCAGTTCCAGCCAGAACTTACCCTGGGTACGCGTTCCCATCTGACTTCTGGCTTCACTTCTTCTCCCCGTCCTCCCGCTTGCGGGGGACGCGCCGAGCATGGCGAGGCGCAGGGGGGCTCCGACGTCTGTCGTCTGACGTCCGACTCTCAGGACCAGTCCAACACCACTTTCCCGCAGTCACCGGAGCGGACAACGTCGAAGGCTTCCTCGAAGTTCGCAGCATCGAAGTGGTGCGTGATCACGCGGGACACATCGAGACCCGTTTGAAGCATGGCGAGCATTGTGTACCACGTCTCGAACATCCGGCGTCCATAGATACCTTGCATCGTCAGACCCTTGAAGACGATGTCATTCCAATCGATCGGTGCCTGCTTCGGAGGAATGCCGAGAAGGGCGATCTTGCCCCCATTGCTCATCGTCGAGATCATGTCGTGGAGCGCATCGGGGTGTCCAGACATTTCGAGCCCGACGTCGAAGCCTTCGGTCATGCCGAGTTTGTCCATCACATCTTTGAGTGTTCCCTGCGTCGGGTCGAGTTCGACATCGGCTCCAAGTGTTTCGGCCAGCCGCAACCGATATTCGTTGACATCGGTGACCACGATGCTCCTCGCGCCGACGTGCCTGGCGATTGCCACAGACATCATGCCGATTGGACCAGCCCCCGTGATCAGCACATCCTCGCCGACAAGGTCGTAATTGAGTGTCGTATGAACCGCGTTCCCGAGTGGATCGAGAATGCAGCCGATGTCGTCGCTCACATCATCGGGGAGTGGCTGAACGTTCGAACCCGGGATGGCGACAAATTCGGCGAAGGCTCCCGGCCGGTTCACGCCGACACCCTTCGTCCGAATGCAGAGGTGGCGTCTCCCGGCTTGGCAGTTTCGACACCGTCCACACACGATGTGGCCCTCTCCCGACACGCGCTGACCGACCGTGATGCCCTGGACTTCAGACCCAACCCCAGCCACAACACCCATGTATTCGTGCCCCACAACCATCGGAACCGGAATCGTTGATGCCGCCCACTCGTCCCACGCGACGATGTGGAGATCGGTTCCACAGATCGACGTCTTCTGAACGGCGATCAGGACATCGTTCGGGCCGACATCAGGCATGGAGACGTCCTCGAGCCAAATCCCTGGCTCGGGTTTGGACTTCACGAGCGCGCGCATCAGGCGACCACCCCGAGCGTTCGACCGACACGGCCAAAGGCATCGATGGCAGCGTCGATGTGGTCGTCGGTATGCGCTGCCGACATCTGGGTTCGTATCCGAGCTTCACCCCGAGGAACAACCGGGAAGGAGAAACCGATGACATAGATACCTTTGTCGAGGAGGGCGTTTGCCATCTCTGCCGCGACCGTCGCGTCGCCCAACATCACCGGAATGATGGGGTGCTCGGCACCTGCAAGGGTGAATCCGATGGTTTCCATCCCTGCTCTGAACCGAGCCGCATTGTGCGCCAATTTGGTTCTGAGATCTGCAGATCCTTCGAGGAGATCGATCGCTGCGATGGTCGTGGCGCTGATAACTGGTGCCAGCGAGTTTGAAAACAGGTACGGGCGTGACCGCTGACGAAGGATCGCGACGAGTTCCTTTTGACCTGCCGTGTAGCCGCCGCTTGCACCTCCGAGTGCCTTGCCAAAGGTCCCCGTCAGGATGTCGATTCGGTCGACAACACCCCAGTAGTCGGGGGTTCCACCGCCATTTGGCCCAACGAACCCGATTGCGTGAGAGTCGTCGACCATGACCATTGCGTCGTATTCGTCCGCGAGGTCACAAATCGCGGGCAGATTCGCAATGATGCCGTCCATCGAAAAGACACCGTCGGTCGCGATCAGCCTGAATCGGGCATCCTTGGCCGCGACGAGCTGCTTTTCGAGGTCGACCATGTCGTTGTTGTTGTACCGATATCGGTTGGCCTTGCAGAGTCGAACACCATCGATGATTGATGCGTGGTTGAGGGCGTCCGAGATGACCGCATCCTCGGATCCAAGTACCGTTTCGAAGAGCCCACCATTGGCATCCCAACAAGACGAGTAGAGGATCGCGTCTTCCTTGTGTACGAAGCGGCTGATCGTCGCTTCGAGATCCTTGTGGACGGTCTGAGTGCCACAGATGAACCGTACCGATGCCATGCCGTACCCGTAGCGGTCGATCGCATCCTTGGCTACCGCTTCGAGCAGGGGACTGTTTGCGAGACCGAGGTAGTTGTTTGCGCAGAAGTTGATCACCTGTGACCCATCCTCGAGGGTGATCACCGCATCCTGGGGCGAGGAAAGTACGCGTTCGGCTTTGTGTAGACCGGCTGCCCGGATCTCGGCAGCTTCGGCTGCGAGATGTTCGAGAAATCTCGTCGTCATGGAACCTCCACCGCTGAGTGTATGGCGCGATCGTCAGGCGTGTGAATGGTCGGTGTCATCGGTGGCCCGACGGAGGTATTGTGGTCAGCCCGTGAGGTTTGGAGTAGCCATGAATCAATTTGTATGCGAACACCTCGTTCCCGGATGCACGTACAAGAGTGAGGCAGCGGACGAGAAGAAGACCCTCGAAGTGGCCCGCGAGCACATGCGCTCCCACCACGACACGATCTATCACGATGACGAGGCGTGGAGGATCATCAACAAGGCGATCATCCCCTACTCCCACTAGAGCCGAGAAGCCAAAGGGTCGTTCCTCTGTTGTGGGACGCGACCGGTGACAGGCAGGTCGTCGTACTATCGGGTCATGCTGAAACAGACAGTGCTGGTCGTCGACGATGAACCGATGGTTCGTGAGGTCGTATGCACGTACCTCGCTCGGGACGGCTTCGAAACGCACGAGGTAGCTGACGGTTTGGCGGCACTGTCCGCAGTTGAAGAGATCGATCCCGCGCTGATCCTGCTTGATGTGATGCTGCCCGAGCTTGACGGCTATTCCGTCTTGTCGAAACTCCGTGAGCAGACCGATGTTCCGGTCATCTTGCTCACCGCCCGATCGACGGAAACCGACAAGCTCCTTGGTCTCGAACTAGGTGCGGACGACTACATCGTCAAGCCGTTCAGTCCTCGGGAAGTTGCTGCAAGAGTTCGTGCCGTACTCCGCAGAGCCGCGCCAGACGATCCCCCACCACAACACATTGAGAGCGGTGACCTGACCATCGATGGTTTGTCACGCGAGGTACGTTTGGCCGGTGACCCGGTTGCAATGCCGCCGCTCGAATTTGACCTACTCGTCTGTTTGGTGTCACATCCAAAGACCGTGTTTTCTCGCGCTGAGCTGCTCGAGAAGGTCTGGGGATCAAGCTCCGACTGGCAGGATTCCTCCACGGTGACCGTCCATATCCGAAGACTTCGCCAGAAGATTGAGATCGATCCGGACAACCCAGAACGTATCACGACCGTGTGGGGCCGCGGATATCGGTTCGAAGCGTGAGGATCGTCCTTGGGTCCATGACGGCGGTGCTGGTCGGGCTTGCGCTGTTCGAGGTGACGATGCAACCGTCGGGGGGGGAGCGGTTCGAGCTCGCGATCATCTTCATGTTGATGGCGACGGTGTCTGGGATAGCGGCCGCATTCCTGCCACTCCTTGCACGGCGCTCCCACAGGCTTCTGACCACATTGTTCGCACTCTCTCTCGTGTCATTGGTTGTCGCTTCACTCGGCCTCCTGATTGCGGCAAACCGGATGTTCTTTTCGAGCCATGACCTCACGCTGGTCCTCGTGGTGTTGGGTTTTGGGCTTGTGACAGCCGTTACTTTCGCAGTCACGGCGGCGAGGAGCCTGACGACGGATCTCAGCCGTATGTCAGATGCAGCACGGAGGGTTGCGTCTGGTGAGTCTGATGTGAGAACTGGTGTGATTCGGGTGGACGAGATCGGTTCGCTTGCACGCGAGCTGGATGAACTCGCACGACAGCTCGCAGTCGCAGCAGAGGAACGTGATAGCGAGGACGCGCGGCGGCGTGACTTCTTTGCCGCAGTCTCCCACGATCTGCGAACGCCGCTTGCTTCGATGCAGGCTGCTACTGAGGCTCTCAGTGATGGTGTAGCTCCTGATCCTGACCGGTACTTCGCATCGCTTCAAGCCGACATAACCGTCCTGCACACCCTTGTGGAGGACCTCTTCTTGTTGGCGCGGATCCAAGCGGGAGATGTCCCGCTTGCTGTTCAGCGTGTCGATGTAACCGAGCTTGTTGACGAGACGGTGGAGATTGTTACTCCTGTTGCTGATAGGAGGGGCGTCAGCATTGCGCTCAAGGCAACTCTGCGAGTCGTTGTCGACACTTCGCCGCTGGCTGTAGGGAGGATCGTTCGGAATCTCCTTGACAACGCGGTGCGTCATGCACCAAGTGGCTCTTCCGTCACGGTCGAGGTCACGAACACAGGAGGGGCAACGATCGTCGTTTCGGATCAAGGCCGTGGATTTGATCCTGAGTTCGCTGAACGGGCATTCGATAGCTTCACGCGTTCGGACGCGGCCCGAACTCGGGACTCGGGCGGCGCGGGCCTCGGCCTTGCGATTGCCCATGATCTTGTGGTAGCGCTAGGCGGCAACATCTGGATCCACCCCGGTGACGGTGGAGTGGTTGGGTTCTCAATTCCTGCCGACCGGGCGGAACACCGGGTTTCTCGCTAGATCGCAAGTACGACGATCGATGCCACAGCGAGTGTGATGCCTACGAACTGGCGTGCGGTTGGGCGCTCCTTGAGAATGATGATCGCTGCGGCAACCGTGAAGAGGGGATAGAGACTGCCGAGCACCGCATTGATTCCGAGCGGTCCGCGTTGAACAGCGAGGACGATGGCGATATTGGCCGTCATGTCGAAGAAACCTGCAATTGCGATAAGTCGCCACGATCCCTTCGGCGTGATCGGCCGCGTTTTCGTGAGGACCACGACCGAGAATGCTACGGGAATGGTCACAATTCTTGCAGCTGCGAGGGGCCACAAGCCGGATGCCTCGTTCGTCTGTCCAAGGGCGATGAAGAACACGCCGAACCCAAATGCTGCGGCCAATGCCTGGAGGAACAGCCTCCGATTGATCCTTCCGGTTCCCGGTTGGGATGCCAGGAGCGCAACGGCTCCTCCAGCACCCGCAATTCCGGCCCATTCGAGCGGACTCATCGATTCCCCAGTCGCGACCGCCCAGATGACCGGGATGACTGCTGCACCCGCACCGATGATCGGGGCTACCACGGACATTGCACCCGCGGCGAGCGTTGCGTACATGATTGCCAGCCCAACAAGGCCGAAAAGTCCACCTGCTGCACCCCATAGGAGGTCGGGGCGCGTCACCTCCGGTGCTGCCACAACGACGAGTCCGACAACAAGAAAGGGTGTGCCAAGAAGCTGTGACCACGCCGTGACTGTCCATGCAGGCAATCGACGTGTCGCGATTCCGCCAGCGAAGTCAGCGATGCCGAAAAGGGCTGCGGAAGTGATGGCGAGGAGTTGGGTCATCCGGTGAGACTATGCATGTCAGAGGACCGATGACCGATGACCGACGTCGGGCGTCGGGAACCCGAAGCGGGATTCCTTGGAGTCCAGCAAGCTGGACTCCTGACGTCTGTTGTCGGAACCACCGGTACGGTGCATCCGATGAATCCCGATGTTTTGGTGCTCGTGCTGCTGTCGATCGGGTTGATCGGTAGCGCGGACTTCTTCGGCGGTATCGCCTCGAAGCGGTCAAGTCCGTATGCCGTTGCGGCATGGTCGCAGTGGGCGGGTCTTCCCGTTATAGCGATCGTCGCTGTGATCTTCGGTGGTGAGATTATCGCCAATGATGCCCTCCTCGGCCTCGTGGCTGGAGCGGGTTCCGCCCTCGGTGTCGTTGTCATGTACCGGGGGTTTTCGGTCGCGTCCGTTGGCGTCGTTGCGACCATTGCTGCGACCTTCGGAGCAATGCTTCCCATCATTGTTGGGCTTGCTGGTGGTGAACGACCCTCGACAGTCGTCGCCGTTGGACTTGGATTCGGCGTCCTCTCGGTCATTCTGATTGGCTACGTCCCCGGTGAAGCGCATCTCTCAGCGACCGGGGTACTCCACGGAATCGTCGCCGGATCAGGATTCGCTGCCATGGTTGTTGCGTACTCAGCGACATCTGAGGAATCGGGTTTGACATCTGCTGTGGCAGGTCGCGCAGGTGCCGCAGTACTTGCAACCATGGCGATGCTTGTTTTGGGCGCGCCACACCGGGTGGAGAAGAACGCAGTGACGTCCACGGTGCTCGCAGGTGCTCTCGCCGGCCTTGGGATGGGGTTCTTTGTATCTGCGTCCCAGCGCGGCGAACTCGTCGTTGTCGGTGTGGCCATTGCCATGTTCCCGGCCGTCACCGTTGTGCTCGCGGCCCTGTTCCTTCATGAACGGCTGGTCACATCTCAGTGGTTCGGGATTGTGTTGGCGGTATCTGCCGTTGCCATGATCTCAATCGGTTGAAACCCTCTGGAGTGGCTTCGGAAGCAGCTCAGGGCAGGATGGTGCGATTTCTCGCTGCTTTCGGTGGTCAGTCAATACCGGCGCAGAGTGGCAGCGTGGCCGCCACAGGATTGTGAGGAAAGAGGAAATAGAAACAGGTGAACCGAATCAGCCAAGGCCGAAGCGAAGCAGCGCCGCGACCGGTCCATCTCCAGGCATCTCCTCACCTCTCACCGCCAAGACTCGGCCCTTCGACATGAGCACCCGACGGACGATCTCGTCGGTTAATCCGTAGGTGTTTCCACCCGGCTTGGAATCGGTCGTGATTCGCCCGGTTTCTTCATCGATCTCTCCGGGTATCGACTGCTCGATGTCAACGAGGAGAGTGTCCACCGCGCCGATCGTGGCTGCACGGGCTACGTCCGCGAGATCGGTTGTGGCTCTTCCCTGAGCTTGACGGGTTCCGAACAGGACTCTTAGGTTGGCGAGATCGTCGGCATAGACACGGTCCAGGATCGGTCGCAACCCGTCAACCAGTTCGGCGTCGGACGTCGAGTCGGGATTACCCGGGATCTCGTCTTCTATGAGATGGGGGTAGCTGTTCACTGAGCGATAGATCGGGATCATCGGGGCGGTTCCTGCCAGGACCAGAGGAATATCGTGACCGCCGAGCAATGGCGCGAGTGCCTGATTGACCTGACGCGCATATTGGCGCATCCGAAGCTTCTGACCCTCCGATCCCCCAACTCGTGCCCTGTGGCCACGGCCCCGAATCGAGGGCTTTCCAACAGCATCCGCTGCGCCGGTCGGAAGATCGGGAACGTCAATGCGGGCCGGTGGAAGGTCGGGGCTGGCCGCAAGGAGACGTACGGCATTCTGGGAGATTGCCAGGACGAAGGCAGTCTGTGGGAAGGTGAAGGTGCGGAGGAGTGGTTTGATGTAGAAGCGGTCGGAGACTTCAACGGCGCGCGGTAGTCGGTTGGGTAGCCGATAAGTGACGAGCCCATTCTCGTTGACGAACACCGCCAGCGTCCGGGCTTGGAACCGCCAGAACTCACCGTCGTCGATGAGGTCCGCGAGCGATTCTTCGATCGCTGAGACCACCGGCCGACTCACCTCTGCGGTCTGCATCTGGTCGACTGCGTTCGACGTGAGATTGGTGAGATCGATTCGTTCCGCTTCGGAATTCTGACCATCCGGCTCGGTCGGAAGATATAGGGAGACGGACCCTGAGCCTCGCCACCCGACGAGGCTCTCCATTGCTGCTGTCGTGGGGATATCCATGTGAGTGGGCACAGTGAAAGGATACCAAGAACGAGTTCGGCCTGGCCCATGACCACACAGCGCTCAATCCTGACTCCTCTTGACCCGCGACGACGCTGGGAACGAGCTCGGTGGTATTCAGCCGATCTGAGCCCTCCTCGGTGGGTGTTGGCCAGCGCTAGTGTGAGCCACCAACCCAAGGAGTAGCCATGCCAGATTCTGACGATGCCAGCAAGCCAGCGGAACAAGCCGTTGGAAGTACCGTCGAGTACAGCGAATCGGACGTAAGCGAAATCGACATTGACGGCGACGGCGTGGCTGATGGCATCAGAGCGGTCCGAACCGAGGTTCGCGAAATCGATATTGACGGCGACGGCGTAGCGGACATTGTTGAGACAACAACGATCGAAGAAACCGCGATCGATGTCGATGGCGACGGTGTGGCCGACATCATCACGACTGTCGAAACTTCTGAGGTTGTGATGGATGTGGACGGTGACGGAATCGCCGATTCGGTCGATATCACCGAGGTTCGCACCGTTGCTCACGATCTCGACGGTGACGGTGTCCCAGAGATTACGCGTACCGATGTGATCACGGCGTCAGGTATTGACCCGGACCAGGACGGAAACCTTCAGGACGTCCAAACTGATGGAGCAAGGATCTACGGCCTCGATACAACGGGTGACGGCAACATCGACGAGGTGGTGGTTGAGGAGCTCGACATCGAGGTTGTCGACGAGTTGCGCTAGCAGACAGGTCGAACGGTGGGATACGGGTTGACGTAGATCCCACCCGCAACCATTCCGAGGTGGAGATGCGGCGTTCCCGTTGCGTTGCCAGAGTCTCCCACGAAGCCGACGGTTTGCCCCTTGTTGACTCGGTCACCTGTGTTCATGCCCGACACCCATTTCGATAGGTGGGCGTAGTAGTAGGTGATGCCGTCGTCGCCGTAGACGTAGACCTGCTTGCCACCAAGGCTGTGGCTACTGAGGCGAACCTTCCCGCTCGTCATTGCGACAAGTTCGGTTCCGCTCCTTGCCATCATGTCCGTTCCATGATGTGATCGGCCACCCGACCGGGCATAACCCCACGAGTCGATGAAGTAGCTGGATCCCTTTACCGGACACACAACACCTTTGGTCAGTCCCGGAATCCCGGCCGACGGTCCCGACGCCCGCGCTGCTCGCGCCGCTGCTTCCCGTGCCAGCCTGGCGCGGTACTTGGCGTAGACGGTTTGGTACTTCGCCTTTGCCTCAGCGTGAACCGCATCGGCCCTCGCTTGGATCTCTGCGAGTGATGCCACAACAGCAGCTTGATCCGCCTTGAGGGCTTCCACCTCGATGGTCTTGTCGTTGAGCTCGACAGTCAGTCGATCCATTTGACGGCGCACTGCTCCGAGCTGGTCGAGTTCGGCCAAGTCCTGCGTGGTGGCCTTGTCGTAGAGGGCCTGGGTCGTGATGAGGTCCTGGATGTTCCCTGCGGTGAACGCCGTCGTCATGACAGAGCGACCACCACTCGTGTAGGCGTCGATGACCAGATCACGGGCGCGGGTCTCAAGGTTGGATACGTCCTGCCCATATGTGTCGAGTGCTTCTTCCAGTTTCTCGATACGCCACGCGAGGTTGTAGAGCTTGCCGTTGATGCGTTCAAGCTCTTCAAGGCCAGCCTCAAGCTCGGCATCCGCCGCCTCGAGAGCCTCAAGTGCACGATCGGCTGCGGTCTTGGCCGTGTCGACGTCACCCTTTGACTGCGCGCTCGCACCAACCGGTGTAAGCGCCAACAGGGCCAACACCAGCAACACCAAGAGTGTTCGGGGGTTTCGCAGATATCGCATGCGGAGCACAGAGCGTAGTGTCGACCTTTGGATACGATCCAGTCGGAAAGCTGGTTTTCGCGTTTCCCGTGGTCTGCTGCTCAGTTCACGACGAATGAGAGTTTGACGGTGACCCGGTACGCCACCACTCGCCCGTCACGGACTTCGGCTGCTTGGTGGATGACCTCGACGCCGGTGATGCCGTTGATGCTCTCGGATGCCTTGGAGACAGCCTGGTCAATGGCGTCCTCGAAACCCGTGGGAGAAACCCCCATGATCTCGATGATCTTGTGTGCTCCAGTTTCAATGTCCATGCCAGGAGCTTACAGCGGACAGCTTTCAGCTTTCAGCCGGACGCGAGCTGTAGGGCGTGAGCTGTAAGCTGAATTTGTGAAGCGCGATGTCTCGTTCGCACCCCGACGTACCACGGTGTCCCCGATTCTTGGTGGTGCCTTTGCCCTGATCTTCCCGACAGTCGTCGGTGTGCTCGCACTTTCCACTGGATTCCGTGAGGGCGGCGACATGACCGATTTCGCGGGTTCGCTTGTTGCGACCGTTCTGTTCCTCATCGTCACACCGACGGCGTGGGTGCTTTCTTTTCCCTTCATTGACGTGACCCGCTTCACGGTGATCCTTTTCGGGATGGTGACGAGTGCCCCGTTGTGGTGGTTGGCTGGCGTAGCAATCGCACGCGGTGCAGACACGTGGATCATTTGGACCCGCAGATACCTCGTCGCCTCCATCGTCTGGATGGTCACCAACATCGTCGTTATCGCGATCATCGCAAGCCTGGTGGGATAGGTTTCGGGATCCGATCCCGCGTACCCAGGGCTGAAGGGGACACATATGTCCAATGGAGCCCCGGGTACGCGAGTTTCGTTATTCGTTCGGCGTAGTCTCATCCCATGGATATCAACGAAGCTCTCTACACGACCCGCGCCATGCGCAGGGTGTCATCCGATCCGATCCCTGACGATGTCGTCAAAGCGATGATGGATGCTGCCATCCGGTCTCCTTCCGGTGGGAACTCACAGAACTGGCGATGGGTGACAGTCACAGACCGTGACACAATCGCTACGATCGGCGATCTCTACTCCGACGCATGGACGCAGCTGAACGAATCGTTTTACAAGGGCAAAGCCGAGCAGGCGCGGGACTCAGGAGACGACACGACGGTCAGGGTGATGAACTCGGCACAGTGGCTCGCTGACAACTTTGAGCAGGTACCGCTTGTTGTCTTTCCTTACCACCGAAACGATCCCTCGGGCGCCTCGATCTATCCAGCGGTATGGAGCCTGATGCTGTCTGCGAGATCCCACGGCATCGGAACCTGTCTCACAACTGTCCTTGGCATTTTCAAGCACCAAGAGGTCGCAGACCTGCTCGGTGTCCCAGTCGAGAAGGGCTGGACCAACGCGGCAGCAGTGACCTGCGGCTACCCCCTGGGCAAGTGGGGCCTCGCCAGGCGTCCACCCGCACACACCGTGACCTACGCCGAGTCCTGGGGTAGGCCACCAACGTGGACTGCGGATGAACCACTGTGGAGATCTGACGTCTGACGTCGGACTTCTGAATTCTCAGAACAACTTCGGCCGAAACAGCTCGTCGTGAGTTCGTATGGCATAGCGGTCCGTCATGCCGGCAACGAAATCGATGACTTGTGTCAGATCGTTAGCATCGGGGTGCTGATACGTGTCGGGGAGCTGGTCGAGATGCTCGAGGTAGTAGCTCACAAGAGATCGAACGATCTCTTTCGCCCGGCGCTGTTGGTTCTCAACCTCGGGACGTAGGTAGACCCGCTCGAACATGAATGCCCGCAGCTCTTGCATCGCTTCCAGCTTCGTTGGCTCCATCACGATCTGGGACTGGCGATAGGATTCGTCGATGACCGCCTGAACCATCGAGGCAACCCATTCTCGGCCCGGATCGCCAAACGCACGTATCACGTTGTTGGGAAGAGCCGACTGGTCGAGAACGCCTGCGCGCATGGCATCGAGGGCATCGTGGGCCAAGTAGGCGATACGATCCGCAAACTTCACGACATCGCCCTCATGTGTGGTCGCTCGCTCTGCGACCTTCCACGGATGGGTCCGTATCCCTGAAAGCACCTCTGGCGTGAGGTTCAGGGGCTCGAGGACTTCGAAGATCCGGACTGATTGCTCGGAATGATGCCAGTCACCGTCGACAAACTCGGAAAGCGCATCTTCGCCGGTGTGACCAAATGGTGAGTGGCCGACGTCGTGGCCAAGACATACGGCTTCGGCAAGAGACACATTCAGCGACAACGCTCGTGCAATTGCCCTGCCTACCTGGGTGACCTGGAGAGTGTGCGTCATTCTCGTGACGTAATGATCACCCTCAGGGTTCATGAAGACCTGTGTCTTGTGCTTGAGGCGCCGAAATGCTTTGGAGTGGACGATTCGGTCCTGATCCCGCTCGAATGCGGTCCGCCATTCGTCGTTTTCCTCGGGCCGTGCCCGGGACGAAGCGGTCGCAGATAGTGTCGCGCCCGGCGCGAGAAACTGTGCCTCTTCCTGCTCAGCAACCTTTCGCGTGCGCAACTGGAACGTGCTCATGGCGCGTGCGGGCTAGATGAAGCGCTCGCGGAGGCGAGAGCTCATGTAGTCCATTGAGGCAACGACGATCGCTATTGCGAGCATCTGGGCAGCCGCATCGCGGTACTGGAGGAGGTTGATGTTCTGCTGGAGTAGGAAACCGATTCCACCACCACCGGCAAACCCGATGATCGTCGACATGCGAACGTTGATGTCCCAGCGGTACATCGTGAACGAGATGTACGGAGGCACGATCTGTGGTACCACGCCGTAGATGATGGTCTGGAGCCTGGTCGCCCCAGTTGCGCGGACCGCTTCGAGCGGCCCCGTTGCGATCGACTCGACCTGCTCTGAGTAGAGCTTTGCGAGCGCAGCGGTCGTGTGCAATGCAAGCGCAAGGGCGCCGGCGAATGGACCGATACCGACCCATACGACGAAGATGATGACCATCACCAGCGGCTCGATCGAGCGGAGTCCATTGAAAACGGTGCGCGACAGGTAATAGATCGTGAGGCCGATGTTCTGCGACTCTGCTTTCCGGATTGCTTTGACCGAAAGCAGCATCCCGATGAGCCCACCGACGATGGCAGGAATGATGACGGTGGCAAGCGGGTTCTCAAGTTGATAAAACCAGTCGACGATGCCACCAATGGCGATGCCGACAAAGGCACCGGCGAGCGCCGACAGACCAAGGGTGAGTCCGTTGACGATCGGTCTGGCCAGTCTTGCATCCAAGAAGTAGCCGAGCTTGCTCGCGGCGAGGGCGAGCCCCAACGCTCCAATCAACGAGGCGAAGACCGGGATTGCGATATCGCCGATTTCGCCAAGCGTGACAACGAAACTCCCAAGGAATACCGCACCGGTGATAAGGCTTTCCATCCACTCGCCGATGATGACCAAGAGGTCGGATATGACGTACGAGGCGACCAGAGCGAGGAACCCAACACCGATGAGAGCTGCGGATCGGAGGACGCGGATTGTCAGGCTCGGCTTTCCGACATCCTCTGGCGGGAACGTCCACTTCAACAGGAAGAACCCGCCGGCTGCAAGAGCGGCAAGGGCGAGCAACAACGTGAACACGTTTGCGTCTGATAACCCGTTGAGTGATCGGGCCCATCGGGACCCGAGCACACCGAATACGACGCCGACGGGAAGCGCTATCAGCGAAAGTGCAAGGTTGACGACGGGGATGGTCACGTCGCGCATCAGGTTGCGCGATGCCATGAAGCTCAACGGTACGGCGAGGATCGTTCCCACGGTCGTCGCGAGCAAGGCGAGCATCACGGTTTCGACGATGCGATCCCAGGTATTGAGGGCGTTGTCGGACAGCCGGGGTGACATTTCCGTCGCGTCAGCAACGGACACGATCCGGTACTGTGCTCCGCCGTCGCCATCGAAGAACACCAACGAGACGTCGTCGAGGGAGGCACCGGGCGCCCCAGCGATCTCGAGCCTGTTCACCTCTGCGAACGCGACCTCGTTGAAGAATATATCTTCGGTCGAACCGGTTGGCTCCTGATTGACATTGATCCTTCCGAACGTTTGTGAGGCGGGTTCCGCCCAGGTGAAGTCCTCGGGCGTGGTTCCGGAGCCAGCGAGTTGTATGGAGTTGTTTCCGTCAGGTAGGGCTGGGTCGTAGCCGATGTCGGTGCTGACGAACCCTTTGCCCGACCCAGTGGTCGCCTCAAATGAGCCTCCCCAACTGATGAAGTCGAGGACATTGTTGTTCTCGTCGATCAGCGTGACACCGCCTGGACTTCTGAGTTCAAACTCGGCCAACACGATCTCGTACGTCGATAGGTCGCTCTCGGAGTCAGGGAACTTGCTTTCGTCGCGAACACCGTTTTCGTTCGTGTCCGTCCACACGCGCTCGCGGGATGTCCATTTTCCGATATTGGTTTGTGTCGTAACTCGGACTTGTTGGGCGGCGTCCGATTCGCGTTCGGGAGCAAGGAAGGTCAGTTCAAATGTGCCGTCATCGAGGATATCGGTGCGCCCCATGGGAAGGAAGATCCCGAAATCGGAGACGGGTACAAAATCGACGATGGCTCGCTGACCTGGTTGGAAGCCTGTGCCCGTGACGGATATTTCATCGCCGGGATTGGCGCAATTCGGTGCGACGGTGACCGTTCCGCCCTCCTCGGAGGCGGACGCCTGGCTTGGATTCTGACCATCACACGGCACGAACACATCTGTTGTGATTACCACATCGCGCTTGTCATAGGTGATGAGGTTTGGGTGGGCAAGCGCTCGGAGGATCTTGAACAGCTGCTCCTGCCGCGTCTCGGATTGGATCTCCTCAAGGGACACATCGGTCTTTGCAAAGGCAAATGCATACACCACGAAGACGGAGAGGACGATGATCGTAAGGGTGAGTGCCCGACGCCAACCCTTGCGGTGCTTCTGTCCGGCGGGAGGAGCGGGCTTTGGTGAATTGGCGTGGTTGTCAGCCAATGCGCTCAGCCTCCTTCCCGTAGATCTCCTTGAACTTCTCGTCGTCTATCTCGTCAGGTGTGCCTTCGAAGACGAGCTTCCCGTCGTTGAGCGCAATCACCCTGTCCGCGTACTCGTGGACAAGATCGAGAAAGTGCAGCGAGCAGATCACCGTGACGTCATCTTCGTCATTGATCAGTTGGAGGTACTGCATGATGCTACGGGCAAGGACGGGGTCGAGACTTGCAACTGGTTCGTCGGCGAGCATGATCTTGGGGTCCTGCATCATTGCGCGCGCGACACCGACACGCTGCTGTTGGCCGCCGCTCAACTCGTCAGCTCTGGCGTTCCATTTGTCTTCGAGACCGACCCGTGCGAGTTGAGCATGTGCCTTGTCGACATCGGCTTTCGGGAATTGGTTGATGACGCTGAGCGCCGGGTTCAGATATCCGAGTCGCCCGGCGAGCACATTGGTGAGAACTTTTGAGCGGTTCACCAGATTGAAGTGCTGAAACACCATGCCGATGCGTCGCCGGACCCGGCGCAGCTCTTCTTGGGAGGCCCGCGTGATGTCAACGCCGTCCCAGGTGATGCTCCCCGAGGTCGGCTCAATCAGCCGGTTGATGCACCGCAGAAGTGTGGATTTCCCTGAGCCGCTGAGACCGATGACGGCGAGAAACTCTCCCGGTTCGACTTCGAAGGAGACATTGTCGAGAGCCTGAGTTCCGCCGGGATAGACCTTGGTCAGGTTCTCGACCTTCAACATGTCCGTCGTCCTGTCTCTATACGAAATTGGGCGGGGGACGAACCCCCGCCCAATTCCAGCATTTGCCTGTCCTCGATTAGAGGTCTTCGACCGTAAGACCGAGCGACTGGATCAGTGCACGGATGAAGTCGAATTCCGAATCGTCCGTCGTTGTCACGCTACTCCACGAGTAGGCATCGAAAGCCGTTTCAAATCCGTCCGGATCGTTCGCCGCAAACGCCGCAAGCGCCGTGATGAACTGCGTTCTGATCTCATCGCTGAGCTCTGGACCGAAGCTGACGGTGTCGTTTGGAATCGGCTGGCTCAACTCGAGGATGCGAACCTTCTGGATCACGTCCGGGGCTTCTTCCCGGATGTCGCGACGAGCGTCCCGTGGGAATACGCCGTCACAGTCGATCTGGCCGTCGCCGTCAATGGTGCACGCTGCGACGTTTTCGTCCGGAACGTCGGCGCCTGCCGTCGTTCCATCCCAAATCACGTTGCCTTCGCCGTCGATTGACGGGCTGAAGAAGACAGTTCCGAAATCGGCTTCGCCGTTGTATACAGCACGGACCACTGCTCCGTGACCGCCTGCTTCAAAGGTCTCGCCTGCCTCGATGCCGTCGGTTGCGAACATGCCGCTTGGTACAAGGAATCCAGATGTTGAACCCGCATCCGGATACGCCCACTTGAGACCAGCAAGGTCCGCGAGGGTCGTGGCGTCACTATCACGTGGCACGATGAACTCGGCCCAGTATTCGGTGAAGCCGTAGCGGAGCGACTTCATGGCGACCTCAATACCGCACAGGTCGTTGCCGAGAACATACGCCGTTGCTGGAATGAATCCGATGGTGTTGTCAGGTGACGCACACATCTCGTTGATTGTTGCCGCGTAGGAAGTCGGAACACTGACCTCGTAGGTCAATCCGGTCGCCTCTCCAAGCGTCTCCGCCAAGATCTCGCCACCCGCGATGATCTCCTCAGCGCTCACCGATGGAACGAAGAGAACCTTGATCGGGTTCTCTGGCGAGCCAACAGCGGCACTAGGTTCCTCCGTTGTGGTTGTTGTGTCCGCAACGGTCGTTGTCGTGGCCTCGGGGGCCGCGGCCGTCGTTGTCGTCGTGTCGTCTGTGCTGCTGCTACACGCCGCGATGATCATCGCGAACGCAACCAACAGCATCAAGCCGTATCGTTTCTTCATTGTCTTGATTCTCCCTCTACGTGTTGGGGCGATGCCCCACCGCTGCGATGATAGTGGTTGCCGTGTTTCCGTGTTTGGTCATCACAACTGGTTCCCCACAAACGCTTCGAACGTGTCCCATGTGTCAATGTCGACCACGCCATCGGTGGGTTCGTTCCAGGGTCGGACAAAGCGGCACACCGTCCGGTTTGGGCGCTCGATAGGCAGAACCTCGAGGTTGTGAGGTCCGTCGTCGAGGTAGATATCGCAGTCGACCAGCCACTTCTTTCCGGTGATATGCACCTCACGGGTGGGGATCCCATTGTCGGCGATCCAGGCGAATGTTTCGTGTATCGCCCACCTCGGCTTGGTCGTAATGATGACGATCGCATGCCTCTGAGCGAGCCGTTCCAGCGCAGGCAATGCTTCGGGATAGAGGGGAAGGTGACGGAATAGCCCTGGTCCGTCACCGTTGCGTGCCCATTCCCAGAAGTCGTGCTCCGTTGGGAAGTCCGTCAGGTCGTTCATCGCTCCCCAGTGGTCGACCAGATCGGTGGTGAGATTCGTTCCCCGTTCCGCGTTGTATCGCGCCATCCAACCGGCGTTGAAGTCTGCTACGACACCGTCGAGGTCGATTCCGAGACGCACGGCTATTCGATGATCTGGCCGTCGAAGATGTTTGCCACGACGGCAACCGGATCGACAGCCTCGTCGTCGTCTGCGTCCAGGAGGTCATCCTTGTCCGGCACGAGGTCCAGTTCCGGGTCCGGCTCCGGAGCAGGCGCGTCTGCAGATCTGAACGACACGGACAGTCGTGAACCGAGGCGCTGATCGGTTGCATCCGCGATGGCATCTGCAATCCCGCTGTCCGCTTTGAGCTGTTCAAGATGGAAATGCATATGAGAAGCAACCTCAAACACGACGGTTGAGCCTTGGAGGTCGCGCGGCGATGCCTCTCGCAACAGCGCTTGGCGGCGAGGCCCGACGGTCTCACGGATCTCAGCCATGATCGCGGGCCAGGCCGTGAGAAAGGAATCGAGGGTGATGTCTGGTTGGCCGACTTCTGACTTCTGACTTCTGACTTCTGACTTTCGCTCCGGACGGGGCTCGCGGGCTCGCACGCCCCCCTGATCCGACTCCGTCGGATCCGTCCCCCCTGGAGGGGGGACGGGCTGTTGGGTAGTGGCTTCTGAGATCTGCTCCGGACGGGGCTCGCGGGCTCGCACGCCCCCCTGATCCGACTCCGTCGGATCCGTCCCCCCTGAAGGGGGGACAGGCTGTTGGTTTTCGCTCTCTGAAGCTGTGAGCTGTGAGCTGAAAGCAGTGAGCTCTCGTTCCATTCTCCCGATCCTGGCGTGGAGGCCATCGACCGATTCAACCGTCTCTGGCCGTGTCAGTCTGATGAGTGAGATCTCCACGACGAGGCGCTCTTCGCGGCCATCTCGAAGTTGGAGAAGAGCCGTCGAAAGCTCGTCGATGGTCCGGAGTACCTCCACGCTGGACAGAACCGTCGCCTGTTGCTTCCATTCGGCGATTGTTTCGGTGGATGCATCAACGACTTCGTCGATGTTCGAGGCGTATTGGGCGAGGAAGATGCCTCGGAAATGGGCGAGACCATCTGCCACAAACCTTCGGAGGTCTGCTCCCTGGGATGCGAGTCGCGCAACGAGTGCGAGCGCTGCAGCGGCATCACCATCGGCGATCACTTTGACTAGTTCTGCGAACACGTCCCGGTCTGCGAGTCCCAACGCCGTGGACACACCACTTGAAGAGACGGTTCCCGCACCGAGCGCTGCCACCTGCTCCAACAGGCTCATCGCGTCGCGAACGGAACCACCAGAGTGGGAGGTGACAGCTTCAAGGGCTGCACGGTCTGCCGTGAACCCTTCTCTCACGGCGATGTCTGCGAGATAGTCGATGAGGGTTTCGGTCGCGACCGGGTGGAAATCGAAGCGTTGAGCGCGAGATCGGATGGTGTCGAGGAGCTTGTATGGCTCGGTGGTTGCGAGCACGAAGATCACATGCGCTGGAGGTTCCTCAAGGATCTTCAAGAGGGCGTTGCCAGCTGCGCGAGTCAGCATGTGGGCTTCATCAAGGATGTAGACGCGATGTGATCCGGCGGTCGCGGCAACCGTCCCTGCGTTCGTGCGAATCTCGCGAATGTCCTCAACCTTGTTGTGGGATGCCGCGTCGAGCTCTATCACATCGAGAGAAGACCCCTCGGTGATCCCGATACACGATGGACACTCGTTGTCTGGTTCGCCGTCGGGTGCGCGGTTGGCACAATTCAGTGACTTGGCAAGCAGACGGGCAGTGGTGGTCTTCCCGGTTCCTCTCGGCCCAGCAAGCAGGTATGCGTGGGCAACCTTGCTGTCAACGACCTCCCTTGCGAGGGTCGTGGTGACATGGTCCTGCCCGATGACCTCGTCGAATCGTTGTGGTCGATACTTGCGATAGAGCGCCTGATATTGCATCTGTTCAACAGTAGACCGCTGCTGTGTCACAAAGGACACCGGCGCCGGTTCGCTTTCGCGGACTGGGATGCGTTGGTGCACGTCTGCGTCTCGCTACCCTGCCGCCATGTCCAAAATGCCAAAAGATATGCAACAGCTCATGCAGCAGGCTCAACAGATGCAGGCCCAGATGGTGGCTGCACAAGAGACCCTTGCTGCCAAGACCTATGAAGGCACCGTCGGTGGCGGTGTTGTCAAGGCGACCATGAAGGGAACAGGCGAACTGCTCTCCGTGGATCTCGATCCCGACGGTGCTCGATCCCGACGACCCCGACATGGTCAGCGATCTGGTCGTCGCTGCGGTCAATCAGGCCTACGCAGCGATGCAGGCCGATGCCGAAGCGTCGATGGGTGGAGCTGCGGCCGGGCTCGACCTTGGTGGCATGCTCGGCTGATGTTCGAGCCACCCATCCAACGGCTGATCGATGAACTCGCGAGGCTGCCAGGTGTCGGTCGGAAGAGTGCGCAACGGATTGCCTTCCATCTCCTCAACGCCGAGGAAGCTGACGCTCAACGTCTCGCAGATGCAATAAGCGAGATGCGGTCATCCGTTCGACTGTGTAACCGGTGCTACAACGTCACCGCAGACCAGGAGTGCTCGATCTGTTCTGATCTCCGACGCGACACAACCGTTATCTGCGTCGTTGAGCGTGCACAGGACATCCCCGTGCTCGAACGGACACAGTCATTCAGAGGCCGCTATCACGTGCTCGGTGGCGCTGTGAATCCGATTGCAGGCATTCATGAAGAGAATCTGCGTATCAAGGAGCTGGTTGATCGGGTGGGGTTGGAAGGCATCACCGAAGTCATCGCCGCAACGAATCCGACCCTTGAGGGCGACACAACCGCAATGATGATCTCACGACGCCTCAAGCCTCTTGGCGTGACGGTGACCCGTCTCGCAAGCGGACTTCCCGTCGGTGGCGATCTCGACTACGCAGACGAAGTCACCCTCGGCCGAGCCCTCACCGGCCGCCAAGAACTCTGACTGTCCGATATCCGACATCCGATATCCGATAACCGACTTCTGTATCGGTCATCGGTAATCGGTCCTCGGCTGTCCGTTAGCCGTTATCTGATTTCTGAAATCGGTCATCGGATTCCTGTCACCCGTTTCGGTGGAGGTATGCGTCTTACTGGGTGAGAATGCGATTGCTGGAGGAATCCCGTTGACGATAGATGATGAAGTGCGTGACGAGCAGGCGGCCGATGCGGTTAGCCCGGTTCTGAGAGACTTCGCAAGTTTCTATGCCAGCGAGCTTCGCCAGGTCGTTGGTTTGGCGTATGTGATCTCGGGAAGTCGATCCGGCGCCGAGGATCTTGCCCAGGATGCCTTTCTTGCCGCATACAAGCGCTGGGAACAGGTCGGTCGATATCCGAATCCGGGTGCTTGGGTTCGCCGCGTTGTTTCGAATCGTGCGGTTTCCGTGTTTCGGCGCAGGACGGCAGAGGCGCGGGCTCTTCTCCGGTTCCGGGGATCGGAATCAGTGGTTCCTGAGCTGATCACCCGATACCACGGCGACGTGGACTGCGGTCCGCAAGTTGCCGAAGCGGCAGGCCCAGGTCATTGCGCTGCGCTACTACGACGGAAGCTCCATTGCCGAGATCGCTTCCATTCTCGAGTGTTCACAGAACACGGTGAAGACCCATTTGCAACGAGCCAAACACGCACTCAACACGCAACTTAACGAAGGGAACGGATCATGAGAACCATCGATGACCGATTGACACAAGCGAGCAACGAGACACAAAGCCAGATTGCCACGATGGAGCTGCAGGACCGGTCCACGGTCGAACGGCGCGTGCGCGCCAGCCGCATCCTTGCCGGTGCAACCGCAGTTGTTCTGGTGTTTGGTGCGTTCGGTGTGACAGCCCTCCTGGTCGGCAGCGATGGCGACCAGGCTTCGCACCCGGAGCCGGGGGCGCCGCCCCTCCCACAACCCTTGCGTCGGAATCGGACGAAGTTGATGTTGCTACGACGCTTGCTCCGACCGAACCGGTAGTAGAGGTCGTTGGCCGCCCAAAGCTCGGCCTGGATCCGGACGAATGGCTTGCAACCGGTGCGGGTGACCTTGGTGTCCAATCCTTCGTGGTCTACGAGTCCAAGACGGCATCAGAGGGTGTGTCCATTGAGGTACTGACTGACGAACGCGGCAGGGGGGTCGGATACGAGTACTCGGTCTTGTTGGAAGGATTGCTGTCAGACGACGCCGAACTGACGGCGATGGATGACATGGTCGTCTACGACGGATCCGTGGCGAAGGTCTTCAGATACATCGAGCCCAACGGCGTGACCATGACAGTGATTTGGCAGCACTCAGATACGGTGACGGTGTTCTCGCAGATCCATGCAGCATCGCTTGAGCGTGCCATCGAAATAGCGGCTTCGATCGCCCCCCTTTCAGATTATGACTGGAATCTGATCCTTGAAGATGTCAGCCTTCCCGAAGGCTCCTGGCCAACGACGACGATGATCGCGCCACAGCCATAGTCCGATACGGGCCCTGGGTCCGGCTTCTCGATCCTCTGGCGTTGGACTTCGAGGGCTGATACCAACCCATCGCCTTCAACGACCCAGCAGCCGTAGGGTTCGCCCATGAATGTTGTTCTGGTCGAGCCCTACTACGGCGGCTCCCACAAGGTATGGGCTGATGGGTATCGAGATCATTCGGCCCACGATGTCCGGATTGTTTCACATGATGCGCGGTTCTGGAAATGGCGGATGCACGGGGCGTTTCTCACGCTTGCTGAGGAGCTCAGGTTCTTGGTTGACTCGGGTTGGTCGCCTGATGTGATCCTCGCCTCGTCGATGATGGACGTGTCGGCTTTTGCCGGTGCGGTGAGAAATGTGGCGCCGGGCGTTCCGATTGCGACGTACTTTCATGAGAGCCAGTTCACGTATCCGTTGTCGCCTGCGGACAAAGTCGACTTCACGTACCAGATGAAGAACTGGGCAAGTGCCGCGGTATCCGATCTCGTGATCTTCAATTCGGAGTACCACCGGTCAGTGTTCAGAGTCGAAGCCACGAGATTCCTCAATGCATTCCCTGAGGACAAGCATGTTCACCTCGTCGATGATGTGATGGACGCCTCGATCGTGCTGCCGGTCGGGGTTGATCTTGAGCCGTTTCGTGGTGACTGTATCAACGCCGCCGGTCCGCCTCTCATCGTGTGGAACCAGCGTTGGGAGCACGACAAGGGCCCAGACGAACTCAAGGCCATTGTAGGCCTGCTCCTTGAGCGGGGAGTCGAGTTCCGCATCGCAATGTGCGGCGAAGTGTTCGTGTCCGTGCCCGAGACCTTCGCCGAGATCACCGAGCTCCTTGGTCATCGCCTGATCCACGACGGTCATGCTGATCGGGAACGCTACGAGGAGATCCTGCTGGAATCGTCGGTTGTTCTGTCGACCGCTGATCAGGAGTTCTTTGGGATCGGGGTCGTTGAAGCGATCGCGGCCGGTGCACAGCCGGTTCTCCCCAACCGCCTGGTCTATCCCGAACGCATCGCAGCCATTGGTGCCGATCCCACGACGACGCTCTTCGATTCGCCATCTGAAGCAGCCGACCTCATCGAGCGCACCCTCGCCGAGCCAGGCAGCGCCGCACTCCGCGATGCGACGTTCCAATACGATTGGTCAGTCGTGGCGCCGGCCTACGACGAGGCACTCGAGAAGCTGACGACCGAAGTCTGAGTCTGTTCTGTGGGCTCCAGCCGACATATTTGTCCAATGGAGCCCTGGGTACGCGTCCCGTCTAAACCTTGATTTCGCCTTCGACCCATTCGACGCGGTGGTCGGCTTCGATGAAGCGGATTGTGCCGGAGCGTGAACGCATGATGACCGAGTGTGTGGTTGTGTGCACGCCGCCGAATCGGACACCGTTGAGCAACGAACCGGTGGTCACACCGGTCGCTGCGAAGAAGGTGTCGTCAGAGTCGACGAGATCGCGAGTTGTCAGAACTTGATTGAGATCCAGTCCGCGCTCGGCGGCATATTCGCGTTCTGAATCGTCCCGGGGCCAGAGCTTGCATTGAATCTCGCCTCGCATCGCAGCCATGGCGCAGGCAGATGTCACCGCCTCGGGTGAACCACCGATACCCAGGAGGATGTCCACACCGGTGCCGTCGAGTGCAGCGGTTATGGAGCCTTGAATGTCCCCATCCCCGATGAGCGAGATCCGACCACCTGCTGCCCTGATCTCGTTGATGTAGGGCTCGTTTCTTGGGCGGTCAAGGACGACGGCGGTGACGTCCGATACCTGTTTTCCGAGCGCCCTGGCGACAGCGCGGAGGTTGTGCTCGACAGGTGCATCGATATCGACCGTACCTACCGCAGCCTCTCCGACAGCCAACTTGTCCATGTAGACGAGGCTCCCCGGCGCATACATTGATCCGCGCTCGGCGAGTGCAATAACGGCTAAGGCACCGCCACGACCCTCGGCGGTGAGCCGTGTGCCATCGACAGGATCGACTGCGACATCGACCTGCGGGAGTTGTCCGTTCCCTACGACTTCTCCGTTGTAGAGCATCGGAGCTTCGTCCTTTTCGCCTTCTCCAATGACGACGATGCCGTCAAGGCTGATGCGGGAGAGCACCTGACGCATAGCATCGACCGCTGCCTGGTCAACTGCCTCCTTGTCGCCGCGCCCCTGCACACGTGCCGCCGATATCGCAGCAGCCTCAGTGACGCGGACGAGTTCGAGGGCAAGGTTCTTGTCCGGGAGGTAGCTTGCAACCTGCATCGTCAGACCATCCTGACGATCATCGCGTCACCCTGACCACCGCCACCGCACAGTGCGGCGGCTCCGAGCGTTCCACCGGTTGTTTGGAGGGCGCTGATGAGAGTCACGATGAGTCGTGCTCCGGTCGCTCCGAGCGGATGCCCGAGTGCGACGGCGCCTCCGTGGATGTTGACTTTGTCCTTGTCGATGCCGAGCATCGCGGCCGAGTGCATTGCCACTGATGCGAACGCTTCGTTGATTTCGAACAGATCGATGTCGTCGATACTCAAATCTGTTCGTTTGAGTGCCACTCTGATTGCTTCTGCTGGTCGCTCGTGAAGTGTGGCGTCGGGTCCAGCAACCTGCCCGTAGGACACGATCTCGGCAAGGATCGGGAGTCCAGCCGCTTCGGCGGCCGCCCTTTCGGCCACAACGACTGCTGCGGCGCCATCAGATATCTGCGATGCGTTTCCAGCTGTAGTTGTCCCCTCAGAATGGAAGGCGGGTCGGAGACTGCCGAGGGATTCCATGGTGGTTTCCCGACGAATCCCACCGTCCTCGGTAACGATGATGTCGTCACCTCGGCGTTGCGGGATGGTGACTTGGGCGATCTCGTTTGCAAAGGCTCCGCTGTCGGTCGCCGCAGCTGCCCTCGCATGGGACATCTCGGACCATGAATCTTGGTCCTCACGCCCGATTCCGAGCTCGTCGCTTTTCGTATCCGAGGACTCGCCCATCATGCACGAATCGAAAGCACAGAAAAGCCCGTCGTGCGTCATCGTGTCCACCAGCGTGGCATCGCCCATCTTGAATCCAGCGCGGGCACCCGGGAGAACGTGTGGCGCATTTGTCATCGATTCCATGCCGCCGGCGACGACGAATTTTGACTCCCCGAGTCGGATGTGATTGGCGGCTTCCTGGATAGCCGTCATTCCTGACAGGCACACCTTGTTGATTGTCATGGCGGGAACTGACATCGGGATCCCACCCTTTACGGCGGCCTGCCGTGCGGTGATCTGACCCTGACCAGCCTGAAGCACATGGCCGAAGATCACCTCATCAACCTGTGAGCCGTCGAGGCCGGCTCGTTCGAGCGCCGCGGCAATGGCGACACCTCCGAGATCCATGGCCGTGAGCGGTGTATACGCACCGTTGAATCGACCGATGGGTGTGCGTGCGATTGAGCAGATAACCGGGTTCATGCCACCAATCGTAGTTCACTGCCAGGAGTGCCGACGCTCGGCACGATGAGAAGCGATTTTGGGGCAAGCTGGTACGCTCGGCGCCATAGATATCGATGGCTAACAGCAACGACCCATACGAGTCCCCGGCGAGCGACCACCCAGCGAGGATCGGCAGTCGCAGGGTGGTCTGGGCTGGCGGAAATCAGGCACGGGATCTCGCCGAGGTCCTCACTGGTGGTGCAGCCACGAGGGCCGGGGCCAACATTGTTGCGTCGTGCGTTGACGCACGGGCAGGTTTGTTGGTGGTGTCGAATCGGACGTCCCTTGATCTTTGCAGCACAGCGGTTCCCCATGACTTCGATCGAGCCAGTACCCAGTCGATCGTGGCTGCTGTAGGTGGCGGCCCGCATTCACTCCTCGCGGCGGTCCTTGCAAACTGGCTCTCCGAGGCAGCCGGTATTCCGGCGTCGGCGACGTTTGGCTACAGCGATCCCACCGAGCTTGCTCAGGCACGTGATGTGCTTGAGCAAATCAGCGCTCAGCTACCGGCGCTCGATACTCGAATCGTCCAAGCCTCCAGTCCAGCATCCATGGTTGAGGCGCTTCCAAACGGGACTCTTCTGGTCGTCGGCGCGTCCGGTGGGTCGTGGTTTCAACGACGGTTCTTTGGTCCCGGTGCCCGGATACAAGCGAAGGCATCGGCGGGAACGATTGTCGTCGAACACCATCCGAGGCGCGTCTTTCAGGTCATGAGGCCGCCCATCGCCTTCGGGCCACGCATGCTGGTTGCTGATGCCCTGGTGCTTTCGGAGGGGGCCGGCATCGTTGTTGCCGAACGGGGAAAGCTGCTCGGTACCGTCAGCCATCGGCGCACTCACACAGGCACGATCCGATCTCACCATCCGCGATGTCATGGAGGATGGCGTTTTCTTTGATTTGACCGACACCATCGTCGATGCAATCGAGCTTGCGACCCATGAGCCGGACAGCCTGATCCCGGTCGTTGACAACGAGTCCTATCTCGTTGGCCGAGTGTCGCTCCAAGACCTCATGAGCGAGCCACCTCTGTAGCAATTCAGCTCATTCAGGCAATCCTTCATTCACAGCCGCGCGCTCGCCTGCGAAGGTGTTCGGTATCCGTGGTGGTGAGTGGGGATCAGGTGAACGGGTTGATCTCGCCGGCGTCGCCGTCGGTTCCGCCTGGCATGCGGTCGTATTCGACTGACGTCATGGGTGATTGCCGTTCGAATGGCCGGCTGGCTTGAACCCACTGGCTGTTCCTGATCGGTTTGGGTCGTGTCGCCGAAGCTTCCTGCTCCTCGCGGTCAATGGCCTCGACCACCGCGGCGATGGCAGCGGCAAGATGAGCACCGGCGCCACCCGTGATCTCGATTCTTTCAGCCATGGTCCACCTCGATGAGTTCGAACAGTGTGCCTGCCAGTGCTGTTGGGTGCACGAATGCGATCCTGTGCCCACCGCCTCCGATACGAGGCGTGTCGTCAACGAGAGCGATATCGAGTGTCTTCAAATGATCAAGTGCTGCATCGATGTCTGTAACCGCAAACGCTATGTGATGCATCCCTTCCCCATTCCGACTGAGAAAGCG
The DNA here is from genome assembly GCA_963714375.1 of uncultured Acidimicrobiia bacterium. Taxonomy (GTDB): domain Bacteria; phylum Actinomycetota; class Acidimicrobiia; order Spongiisociales; family UBA5794; genus UBA5794. The sequence goes on along the minus strand of CAVQOG010000003.1, from coordinate 316,125 downwards.
TCCGACAGGTGACATCTCGTCAAGGGACGCAAGCAACTGCACATGCGATCCACCGACGGCAATCATGGCTTCTTCAACGCCCTGCTCGGCAACTATCTCACGCGAAAGGACCTCGAAACCGTACTGATCCCGAAACGAGTTGATGGCCGCATCAAGATCCGAAACGGCAAGAGCAACGTGGTGAATGTTGTAGGGGAGCACGCCGGAAGCGTACCCGGCGAAGACGGTTTCTAGCGAAAGACCACCAGGTCAGGTTTGCGTCTTGATGAATGCTGCAGTTGGACGAGCACTCTCCTGCTCCCGGTCCAAGTCTGCGAGCTTCACGGAGAAGCAGAAGCGGGCCCCAACGGGAAATCGTTCCTCGTACCAGAGGTCGCCACCCATGGCTCGGGTGAGCCTGCGTGCGATCGGGAGCCCGAGGCCGACACCCTGCTCGAGCCGTCCGTCACCTGTTGAAAGCTGTTCGAAGTGTTCGAAGATCCGCTCGCGATCGTCAACCCCAACTCCCTTTCCGTTGTCGGACACAGAGAGTTTGTACGAGCCCGGTCCAGCAAGTTCACCCTCGATGAGTACCTGATCGCCACCGTACTTCTTTGCGTTCTCAAACAGGTTTCGCAGGATCTGCCTGAGTCGTGTCTGGTCTGCAGACACGATCACATTGGCGGGGACGGTCACGGAATAGTCTCCGGAGTCGGGGAAGATCATTGAGGCGACAGCACGAGTCTCGGAGGCGAGATCGAGACGAACAGGGACAAGCCTGAGCTGCCCTGCCTCAAGCCGTGGGATCACCAGGATGTCCTCGACGAGGTTTGTGAGGTGTTCCGTTTCTTGGCGCATGATCGACAGGAACTCGTTGACCTCGCGAGAAGGCAGGTTCTCCCAGTTCTCGTTGAGGGTGTCGGTGAATCCAGCGATACCTGTGAGAGGTGTACGCAACTCGTGGCTGACCATCGAGACGAACTCGTTCTTGAGCTCCACTGCTCGACGTTCCTGAGCGAGGGCTTCAGCCTGTTGATCCTGGGCTCGGAGCAAAGCGCTGATCGCGTACAACATGATCGCTGCGACGGAGAGTGTGATCATGACAACGACGAGGCGGTCGAAACCGTTCTCGAACCCCGCTCTGCCGACGACTCCGACGATCGTGTCATCGAAGTTCCCGTTGATCGCAGCGATCACCACCCACAAGAAACCAGCGTAGGCGATAACGATTGTCGCTTTCACCATCGGAAGTGCCAGCAATGCCACGACGAGGAGGTACAACAACACGACGGCGTTGATCGAAGGTGCGGGCCCACGCAGGGCGAGCGCAGCGAACAGCGCCGTTGCATCGACCATGAGGCCACCGAAAGCCGATGCCTGCGTCGTCAGGCGTACCACCGCATCCACAAGGATGATCACCGATGGAATGATCAACAGAAGAGGAGCGCTGTCACCGGTCTGCACAAACCCGACAATCGCAGCGAACGCGAGAGCGCAAGCTCCAACACCGCGAAGGATGTTGAAGGGCTTGCGCAGTTCCTCGTACGAAATCGGTGCGCGCCTTGGGAATAGAGAAAGCGTTCGCTCCATGGCACGGTTATCGGTCGCCATACCAATCCGGTGAAGGACAAACTCAGCTCGATCGCCGCTTGGCCGCTCTGGCATGTCCGACAAGGCCCTCGATACCGGCAAGCAGAACAGTCTCGTCGATCAGGGTGGTCGGATTGTCAAGGCGTAGCCATGTTGGTGAACGCAGGTACGTCGACACCGATAGCCCTGACTGATAGCGGGCCCCTCCCGCGGTGGGGAGGACATGATTTGGACCAGCCCCGTAGTCTGCGAATGCCTCGGCAGAGGAGCTTCCAACGAAGGCAGACCCGTACGACGTCAGATCGGGAACGATCTTTTCGGCGTCATCGATATGCAAAGCCAGGTGTTCCGGTGCAATCTCGTTCGAGATGCGGACTGCGTCGCCGATTGAGTCAACGACAAGGGAGAAACCATTTTCGAGTGCTTTCTGAGCGATCGGAGCAGTCGGGAGGTCTGTGAGTTGCTCGTCGATTGACCTGGTCACAGCCTCGAGCATGCCGTTCGTGAGTGTGACGAGTATGGGCATTGCATCGGGATCGTGTTCTGCTTGGGCGAGTAGGTCGGCCGCCACAAGATCAGGATCAGCATTGCCGTCGGCGATGACGAGGATCTCGCTCGGACCAGCAAGGCCGTCGATTCCGATCTCCCCGTAGAGGTACTTCTTGGCAGCGGTCACCCATCGGTTGCCAGGTCCGACAACGACATCGCACCTCGGCCCAACGGTTCCGAAGGCGAGAGCAGCGATGGCTTGTGCGCCACCGATCGGAATCAATGCATCGGCACCCGCGATCGCAGCGGCTGCGAGAACGGTGTCAGTGGGTCGTGGTGATGCAACCCACACGGTTCGAACACCAGCAACACGTGCTGGGATCACGGTCATCAGTACGGATGAGGGAAGCGGATACCGTCCCCCGGGCGCGTATGCCCCAACCGAATCGACTGGGATCCAACGGTGTCCCGCCGTACCTCCCGGAACCGCAACGGTGAGGTTCGTGAACGTCGAGCGCTGTGCCTGAGCGAAGCGCTCGATTCGGTCCGCAGCTCGTCCGAGGGCAGCCCGCTCGTTTGCAGGAATTCGCGCAAGAGCAGCTTTCAAGTCGGGGCCGCCTATCACGAGCGATTCATGGGCGGCGATGTCCCCGAATCTGACCCCCAGTGCTCTGAGGGCACCCTCACCTCCGCTGCGAACCTCCTCAACAATGGCAGCGGCGACATCGGCTGCGTCAGTGCTTTCAAGGCGTCGTCGGGCGTGCATGCCAGCAAGATCAGTTGGTGCCACTCGAGGGATCATGTGTCTGTCTTCCTTGTCATGGGCCTGCGGGTGACCTTCTGCTCTCGGGCATCCAGCTCGTCCTCGATCGCACGGATCGATACGCCGGATGCGACCGCTTTGGCAAGGGCAAAGTAGATGACATCAGCGGTCTCATGGAGGACCTCCCGCGTCGTTGTTGCGGCGACGAGTTCTCCAGCCTCCTCAAGCAGTTTGTCTGCGAGCAGTCGGTCATCATCGAACAACGCGACCGTGTTTGATCCGCTTGGGCGTTCACTTCGTATCGTTTCGAGCCGACGGGCGAGCCGCCCGATCCCGCCATCGTCGCCAAAGCATGTTCGGGTGTTTGTGTGGCAGAAACCTGGATCGCTCTGCTCGACCATGAACCGCATGGCATCCCGATCACAATCGACGTCGATCCGGAGCAACCGCTGGGTTGCCCCCGACGATGCCCCCTTCTGCCAGAGGCCCCGCGTTCGACTGTGGTAGGTCCCTGTCCGCGTTTCGATCGCATTCGCCAAGCTTTCCGCATCGGACCAGGCAAGGCCGAGTGCAACGCCGCGCTCGTCGGTGACGATTGTCGGCCACAAACCGTCGCTCCTGTCGGAGATGAGCGGCGCCGACACGGCGTCGGCGAGGCTGAGTTGTTCCTTGTAGAGCGCCATTCCTACCTGGGCATCAGCACCAAGCGCATCCAGGGCTGCAATTTCGTCGGCTGTCGTGATGCCACCTGCAATTGTCACGCTGGCCTGCCCTGCCGAATTGATGACCCGCGTCGCGAGGTCCATGTCGGTTCCCTTGAGGCGACCCTCGCGCTCAACGAAGGTGACAAGAAATCCGCCGCAGAGATCCGCGAGCTCGGCAACCGATTCGATGAGCGGCCGGTCGGTTTGCGTCCTCCATCCGTGGGTCACGATTGCGCCATCGCGCGCATCGAGGGCAACGATGACCCTTTCCATCGGGAGTTCTCGCAGGAACCCGGGGGTCGCTGCAGTCCCGACGATGATCTTGTCAGCGCCTGCGTCGAGCCATTCGAGGGCCGTGTCAATATCTCGGATTCCCCCACCAACGCGGACTCGACCCAGGGAGCAGAGTTCAACGATTGCTGCACGGTTGCTGGTATCGCCCCTTGCAGCATCGATGTCGATGACAGCGACCTCACCCACCACCGAGAATCGCTCCATGAGCGGTCTCGGATCACCCGCATCGACTGCAAGCGTTTCGCCACCGACGAGCTGTACGGCACAGCCCCCGACGATGTCGATCGATGGGACAATCATTCTCGTACCTCGATCCCTTGTTGTGACATGGCCCCCTTCAGGTCGGAGACCGTCAGATCCCGGTCATGGAGAAGCGAGGCGACAAGCACGGCCGACGCCCCCGCCTTGATCGCGGCGACGAGGTCGTCTGCCTGTCCGGCCCCGCCCGATGCGATGATCGGAATTGTCACAAGGCGCGAGACAAAGGACAACAGATCGGTGTCGTAGCCAGATCGGGTTCCGTCGCGATCCCAGCTCGTCAGCAGGATCTCACCGGCGCCAAGCTCACCACACTGGACAGACCAGTCTCCAACCTCTATTCCCATTCGTGTCTTCCCGCTCCTCGTGAGGACTTCCCAACCGCCATCGCGTCGCCCGGCGTCGATCGAGACGACCGTGCATTGGGCACCGAACTGGGCAGCGATCTCAGCGATGAGTTCGGGGCGTTCGACGGCTGCCGTATTGGTCGCTACACGGTCTGCACCCGCGTTCAGGAGGCGACCAGCATCGGCGGTGGACCGTACGCCGCCCCCGACTGTCAGCGGGATCGTGAGCACAGACCGAACGGCAGAAACGGTTGCCAGGGCGTTGCCTCTGCCTTCGGGTGTTGCCGACACGTCGAGGATCACGATTTCGTCGGCACCCTGCTGCTCATAGTTGGCTGCAATCTCCACAGGATCCCCCGCGTCGCGAAGATCTGAGAATTGAACCCCCTTCACGACCCGCCCACCGTCAACGTCAAGGCACGGGATGACTCGTGGAGCAAGCATTACTTCGACCCCTTCGTTGTGTCGAGCCAAGCATCGATAACCCCGAGTCCCCACTGGCCAGAGAGCTCGGGGTGAAATTGGCAGGCAAGCACGTTGCCGCGCTCGATTGCAGCAACGAACTGGCCACCGTGACTTGCCGTCGCTGGTACCCACCCTTCGGGAGCTGTCGTCAAACGATATGAATTCGCAAAGTACGCCCAACCCGACCGAACGAATCTCGAGTTTTCAGAATGGTGGACCCTGTTCCACCCAAGCTGGGGAACGGTGACCTGCGCTGGGAACCGTGTCATTGTCGAGGCCATGACACCGAGACCACTCACCCCGGGGCTCTCCTCGCTCGTCTCGGCAAAGATCTGGAGACCAACACAGATCGCCATGGTCGGCATGTCTGCTTCGATCCTTGTGAGGAGGGCTTGCCTGACGCCGATCCGGTCCAACTCTCGGACCGCAGCACCGAACGTTCCGACACCCGGCATGACAACACCCGATGCGGTGCCAATGCGATCCGGATCAGTCGAAATGCTTGCCTTGACTCCGAGGCGGCCAAAGGCTGCAAGCACCGAGGCAATGTTGGCGGTCCCCGTCGGAACCACGATCACATCGTGGCTCACCCCAAGACCTCCTTGGTGCTGAGAATCCGACCATCATTGGTTGCTACGGCACTCCTCAGTGCACGCGCCGTGGCCTTGAACGCTGCCTCTGCCTTGTGATGGTCGTTGTCTCCTCTGAGCACATCGACATGGAGTGCCATTCGTCCCTCGAGTGCGAGTGATCGAAAGAAATGCGTGATGTTTTCGGCTGCGACATCCCCGATCTTCTCGCGTTCAAGCGAAAGGCGAATTTCTGGCCATCCCCTTCCCGAGCAATCGACGACCGCCCGTGCGAGAGATTCGTCGAGGGGCACATACGCAGATCCGAAGCGATCAATCCCGCTGCGGTCACCGAGCAGCTCGTCTATTGCCCGACCGATAACGATCGCACAGTCTTCGACGGTGTGGTGGTCGTCGACCCCGGTGTCACCTTGAACATCGAGCCTGAGATCGAAGCCGGAGTGCCGAGTCAGCGCTGTCAGCATGTGGTCCAAGAAGCCGAGACCGGTGGAGATCTCTGCGATTCCGGTCCCGTCCAGCGTGAGGTTCCCTGAAATCTGGACCTCCGCCGTGTTTCGTGAAAGTGTGATGGATCGGGTCATGGGACGATCTGCTCCAATCGCGACACGACGATGTCGGTCGCTCCTGCTTCCTTGAGTGCCGGGATCAGCTCCGGCAGCTCTTTGCGTGGGACAGCCGCCTTTACGGCAAGCGCTCCTCCGCCATGGAGTGGGGAGACGGTCGGTTCCCGCATCGAAGGGAGGACACGGAACAGACCGTCGGAGATATCGATGGCGATGTTGAGCTCGACCATCACCCTGGATCTTGCTGCAAGCACTGAGTCGAGACCAAGAACCAGAGCTTCAATATTCTGCTTCTTGGAGGTGTCGGCCATGGCTTCGCGACTTGCATAGAGCCGGGTCGAGGAATCCATGATCGTGTCAATCACCACAAGTTGGTTCGCCGCAAGCGTTTCTCCTGTTGCCGTGATATCGACAATCACGTCGGCGTCCTCCGGCGGAAACACCTCCGTGGCTCCGTACGAGCGGATGATGTCCACATCGAGGTTCTGGGCCGCAACCCATGCGGCGGTGAGCCGAGTCAGCTCGCTTGCAATGACGAGTCGTCGACGGGGTAGGGCATTGTCGACGAGGAGATCTGTCGGCGCTGCGGCAACGACGCTGACCGGATCGAGTCCAGTATCGAGAAGCTCAACGAGGTCCGCTTGCTTTTCTGCGACCCAATCGGCACCAGCGAAACCGATATCGCGAGACCCCGCAGCGAGCATCTCGACAATGTTCTGAGGTTTGAGGAGCTTGGCCTCAAGCCAAGGTACAGATGGAATCGGCCGATAGCCCCGCGGGCCGGAACGCAGTTCGATACCAGCGTCGGCAAGGAGCGTTCGAACGCCGGCCTCGGTGCGGCCCTTGGGCACTGCGAAACGTAGGGTGTCAGGTTGTGTTGGCTTGTTGATCAACGGGGATCCTCTCCCGTCGACCTGCTGGCCGGGTCCTTTTGAGAACAAAAAAACGCCGACCGTTGCGGGTCGGCGTGTGGTTCTTTACCTAAGTGTCCACGTTCAACCGACCACCGATGGGTGGTGATGGTGATGGACGTGGGTGGTCTGCTGTCTCATTGGAGACGGAACGCTAGCACGATTCCTGCAGCGAGCAACTCCGCGATCACTCACGCTGAGCCAGGAGTTCTTCCACGGCGGTTTCCGGGACCCGCAGATCGCCGGTCCCGACACCGATACGAAAGTCACGGTTCTTGTTGCCATGGAAGTCCGAACCTCCGGTCGCGGCAATTCCGAGGTGATGCGCCATTGTTGTGAGGTGCTCGCGAAGCTCGGGGGAATGGGAGGCATGATGTGCCTCGATCCCACCAAGCCCCCCATCGACAAGTTCCTCGAACAAAATCGCATAATCGGCAGCCCCTCCCGAAATCGTCCTGGGATGTGCCACGACGGGGACGCCACCACCGTCCCTGGCAAGGGCAATTGCTTCGAGCGCGGTGAGACGGTTGCGCTCGACATAGACGAGTCCGCCGTCCTGGAGGAGACCGTCAAATGCCCCATCGCGGTTTTCGACCACCCCGATCTCAACGAGGGCATCTGCGATGTGTGGGCGGCCAACAGACTCACCGGCGGCCCACCGCAAGACGTCCTCGATCGTGATCTCGTACCCGAGGTCGGTGAGGTTCTTGACGATCTCCCTGTTGCGTTGGTTTCTGCCGTCGCGAAGCCACGCCAACTTCGCCTCGAGCGGACCAGGCTTGTCCTCGATGAAGTACACAAGCATGTGCATCTTCGTTCCGTTGTGGTCAACCGAGAGTTCGATTCCGGGGATGAACTGAATTCCGTGGGATTCGGCAGCGATTCTTGCTTCGTTGAGACCGTCAAGGACATCGTGGTCGACGAGGGCCATTGTCGACACACCAGCCTCAGCCGTCATCTCGACAAGTCGTGTGGGGGATTCTGCCCCGTCCGATCGATTGGAGTGAAGGTGAAGGTCTGTGAGTCCGCTCAACCGAAGAAGACCTTGAGCGCAATAAGCGCAATGGCAAAGATGACGGTGTAACCCGCATAGCGCTTGACAATGTCCATGCGCCTCTTCTTGACGTTTGCCTTGGCTTGCTCTTCCTTCTTCAACTCGCGGTTTGCCCGCTGCCTGTCGCGTTTGTCCGTTGCCATGTGAGACAGATTACCGATTGACGACAACTGATTCGATGTAGAGCGTCTCGAGAGGAGTCGACGGCGACGAATCTGCCCCCGACGGGTTCATGCCGAGCGGTATCTGCTCGATTGCGGCGAGTGTTTCGAACCCGCCGGTAACAAGCCCGAACACGGAGTACTTCGCCGGAAGCCAGTCGGCCTCCCCGACCATGATGAAGAATTGACTGCCGGTGGTGCCGGACCCGGCGTTCGCCATGGCAACGACACCCTCGTCATAGAGGAACCCATCTGCTGGGGGCTCATCTGGGATCGCGTAGCCTGGTCCGCCGCGACCGGTTGCGGTTGGATCACCTGCTTGCACCATGAATCCGGGAACCACCCGATGGGAAGCCGATCCGTCGAAGTAGCCCGCTTGAGCAAGGAACACAAACGAGTTGACCGTTTCAGGGGCGAGGGTCGGGTCCAATGTGATCTCGATCGGTCCACACGATGTGGTGAGGGTCACGATCGTCGGTTCGGTGACGTCCATGTCGTCGGGTTCATCGAACGTCATCTCTGTGACTGGTTCGGGTTGCTCGCCACCGCAGGCGGTGGGCTGGGAGCGGAACCCTGAGTAATCCGACGGAGGCAGCGACAGGGCTGACGTCGTTGCTTGTGTGATGGTTGTCGCTGAGGTCATTGAGGTCGTCGTTTCGGAACCAGACGATGAGCAGGAGGCGGCGAAAAGGGCGACCGCGACGATGAGGGATGTGAGGACCTTCGTGTACATGGCCGGGAGAGTATGGGACGAGAGTGTCTACACCTACACTTTCGGCTCATGGCCCTCGTCATTCAGAAATATGGTGGCACGTCGGTTGCCGATGCCGACCGCATCAGACATGTGGCGGCACGCATCGTGGACACCTTTACCTCGGGTAACGAAGTTGTGGCGGTCGTCAGTGCCATGGGGACCCGAACCGATGAACTGCTTGAACTCGCTGCAGATGTGTCCGACAGATCCCATCCACGAGAGCTTGACATGCTCCTGACGGCCGGAGAGCGGGTCACGATGGCCCTTGTTGCCATGGCCATACAAGATCTTGGTATTGCCGCTACGTCGTTGACCGGGTCGCAAGCAGGGATTCTCACAACGGGCAGACACGGGCGAGCGGAGATCGTTGAGATACGTGCGAACCGCGTCCGCGAAGCGCTCGATGAGGGAAAGGTCGTCATCGTTGCGGGATTCCAAGGGGTTGATCCCGATTCGCGGGATGTCACAACTCTTGGTCGCGGGGGATCAGACGCAACCGCCGTTGCGCTGGCGGCGGCACTCGAAGCCGACCGGTGTGAGATATACACGGATGTCGACGGCGTCTTCACAGCTGACCCGAGACTGGTCGAAGGCGCAACGAAGATCGACGAGATCAACTATGAGGAGATGCTCGAACTCGCATCCGCTGGGGCTGGCGTCTTGATGCCACGCTCCGTCGAGTTTGGGAGACGATTCAATATTCCCATCCATGTCAGATCGTCGTTCCACGACGGCGAAGGCACATGGGTCAAGGAGGAAACGATGGAGCAGGCAGTCGTTCGCGGTATCGCACACGACGAAACCGAGGCAAAGGTTACGGTCTACCGGGTTCCCGATACGCCAGGCGTTGCCGCGAGCTTGTTCGAGGCCCTTGCTGTGGCGGGTGTCAATGTTGACATGATCGTTCAGAACGTCAGCCATGACGGATCAACTGACATTTCTTTCACGGTCCCCGGTGCCTCGGTCGACGTAGCTACGAAGGAATCCGAAGTGGTTGCAGCGTCAGTCGGAGCTGGCGGGGTCACTGTTGACAGCGAGATTGCCAGGATCTCCGTTGTCGGGATAGGCATGAAGACCGAGTCGGGTGTCGCTGCGCGGATGTTCCGCCTCCTGTCCGACGAGGGAATCAACATCGAGATGATCTCGACGTCCACGATCCGGATCTCGTGTGTTGTGCGCGCCGATCGAGTTGGCGAAGCGGTGAAGGCTCTCCATACTGGTCTTGGACTCGACGGACCGACTTCCTGACAAAGGTCACCCGATGAAAACGTTTACCACTCCACGGGTCGCCGTTGTCGGCGCGACTGGCGCCGTAGGAACAACCATGCTCTCCATCCTCGAAGAGCGCGGATTCCCAGCCTCCGAGTTGCGACTGATGGCTTCGGCGAACAGCGCAGGTTCGTTGATTCCCACACGGTGGGGTGATGTGGTGGTGGAAGATCTCGCGAAGGCGGACCCTGCGGGGATCGACATCGCCCTGTTCTCAGCTGGTGGAGCTCGGTCGACCGAGTATGCCCCCCGCTTCGTGAGCGCAGGAGCGACCGTCATTGACAACTCGTCAGCATTCCGAATGGCGGACGACGTGCCACTCGTTGTTGCAAATGTGAATGACGCGGCGATCAGGACGCACAACGGAATCGTCGCGAACCCGAACTGCACCACCATGGCGCTCCTCATGGCAGCGGGTCCACTCCACAAGGCGGCAGGGCTCAAGACGCTTATTGCATCGTCATACCAGAGTGTTTCGGGAAGTGGTCAAACAGGGATTCGACAGCTCGAGACCGAGATCGACTTCTTCAACAAGGATCGCGAAGCCCTCGTGTCGGGTGCTTGGGAAGAACCCGAGGGCAGCCTGTATTCGCGGCCAATCGGCTACAACGTGCTCCCCCTCGCGGGTTCGATCACCGAGGGCGGATACACGGACGAGGAATGGAAGCTCGTCAACGAGACCCGCAAGATCCTTGACCGACAATCAATAGCAGTTGAACCGACATGCGTCCGGGTGCCTGTGATGGTCGGGCACGGGATAGCAGCAACGATGTGGTTCGACAGAGCAATGGACCTTGATGAGGCTGTAGCGGTGCTTGGGACGGCCGAAGGAGTGCAGCTTTGGGATGACCGGAAGGTTCCCACCCCACTCGATTCCGCGGGAATCGACGACGTCCTGATTGGTCGCCTCCGCGAGACCGCGGGCCATTCCGGTGGTATCAGCTTGTTCGCGATTGGCGACAACCTCAGAAAAGGCGCAGCGCTCAACGCGGTCGAGCTAGCGGAACTCCTCATTGATTGAGACCATCGGTCGGTGTTCTGTGGGCTCCAGTGGACATATTTGTCCAACCGAACCCTGGGTACGTGATACCAGCTGGTGATCGGCGTTGTATCGTCGTGCGGGCGCAAGGTCAAGTAGAGAAGGAGTAGGCGTTGTCTGAAGATCTGGTCGTTGTATCGCAGGACGGGGGCATCGCCACGGTGAGGCTCAATACCCCCGATTCGATGAACGCGTTGTCTATCCCAATGGCGACGGCATTGGGCGAAGCGCTCACCGAGCTCGGAGAAAATCCCGCGGTCCGGGTTCTCGTGCTCACCGGCACCGGTCGCGGATTCTGTGCCGGGGGAGATGTTCAGTCCTTCTACGACAACCGCGACAACCCCCACGACGTGATGCAGCAGGTTCTCGACGCCGTCCACGGCGCCATCGAGACAATGCTTGAGCTTCCGTTCCCGACGATCGCGGCCATCAACGGTGTCGTCGCGGGAGCAGGTATGGGTGTGGCACTTGCGACCGACCTTGCGGTTGCGTCAGATGCAGCCGTGTTCACCATGGCGTACACGGGCATCGGTGTATCACCCGACGGGTCGAGCACCTTCTTCCTTCCGAGGCTGGTGGGGAGCAGGGTTGCGATGGAGTTGATCCTGACGAACCGTCTGCTCGATGCCAACGAGGCACTCGCCCTTGGACTCGTCAATGAGGTCGCAGAAGCTGACAGATTCGACGAAGCGGTCGCAAAGCTCGCAGGCCGTTTGGCCAAGGGACCAACCCAGGCGTACGTCCGAGCAAGGAAGCTCCTGCAGTCGACGCATGCGAACAGCCCGGTTGAGCAAATGTCTGCCGAAGCCAAGTCGATCCTCGCTGCCGGCGAAACACAAGACTTCTACGAAGGCATCTCGGCCTTCATCGAAAAGCGAAAGCCAACCTTCACCGGCAAGTAACGATTTCGCGTACCCAGGGTATGAACCCACCTTTTTTGGTGGGTCACAGCCCACAGAACGAAGTAATGCACCGAGACACGCAGAAATGAGGAAGCCCCTCCGCGTCGAGCGAGAGGGGCTTGGTCGGGACGGTCGGATTTGAACCGACGACCTCATCGTCCCGAACGATGCGCGCTGCCGTGCTGCGCCACGTCCCGATGAGAGAATTGTATCGGTCAGTCGAGTCTCTCGACTCTGACCCGATCAACTCGCTGCCTGTCCATGGAAAGGACCGTGTATCGGATCCCGTTTTCCGACATCTGATCGCCATCTGCCGGTACCCGTCCGTACATCGCCATGATGTATCCACCGACGGTCGAATAGGGACCAACGCTGAGATCCGCGATATCAAGAACGTCTTCAAGATCGTCGATGTCGAGCTTCCCGTCCGCGATCCACAATGCTGGCCCGATCTGGACGATTGATGGTGTCCGAGGGTCGTACTCGTCCTGAAGCTCGCCCACGAGCTCCGCTACCAGATCCTTTATGGTCACGACGCCCTCAACACCGCCGTGCTCGTCGACAACGACTGCCATGCCGTACCGGCTCGATCGCATGGCCGAGAGCGTGTCGAGGATCGACATCGTCTCCGGCACATAGTTCGGTGTTCGGATCAAGCTGGTGAGGTCGTCCGAGTTCTCATAGTCGGGGTTCTGAAGCAAATCCTTGACGTGGATGACACCCACGAGGTCGTCGAGCTCACCGCTCGTCACAGGAAAGCGCGAATGCCCTGTTGCCGATACCACCTCCCGAATGTCGTCGGACGTCAGCGGCGTCGAAAGGGTCACGATGTCGAGGCGTGGTGTCATCACTTCGCGGACAGATCGATCGTCGAGATGGAAGAGAGCATCGATGATCTCCCGCTCTGCCTCCTCAATGTGTCCGCCGCGTTCGCCAAGGGCAGCGAGTGCCCGGATGTCATCGTCGGTGACTCCATCACCTGACGCCGTCCCACTCACGCGCAACAGACGGAGGAGCCACCGTGTGATGGCCGAAAAGAAGCTCGCAATGGGTGCGAGGAAGATCGACAGGTTCCAGATCGTTGGCGCGACTCTGAGAGAGAAACTCTCGGGATGCCGGGCGGCGATCGTCTTGGGAGTGATCTCTCCGAAGACGAGCAGCACCGCAGTCATGACGATGGTTGCAACCCACGGTCCCCATGCATCGCCAACCAGTGAAATGAACAGGATGGTGGCAACAGACGCCGATAGAACGTTCACCGTGTTGTTTGCGACGAGAAGTGTTGACAGCATCCGCTCCGGCTCTGCGATGAGCCGCTCGAGCTTTCGTCCAGAGTCGCTGTCCTCTGCGAGTTGGTGCACTCGCTCGCGTGAGATCCCGATCAGTGCGGTTTCGGAACCGGAGAAGAATCCCGATCCTGCTGTGCAGACGGCAAGGATCACCAGATACGCGATTGTGTCGACATTCATTAGCGCCCCGGCAAAGGACATTGACGATGTGGAGGGGTGGCGTTCGACGTGGCGAATTCCACTGCTACGGACGCTTTGGGAGATCCCAACGGATCGCGTGTACTGCCAGGGTCAGATTCGCTCGACATGGTTCAGCCAGAAATGCCGAGAGCCTCGCGCAGCTCGGCAGAGGTGTAGTCCCTGGAGACCCAGTTCTTCGCACCCGAACGTCCAGCGAGGAAGGCATCGGACTCGCGGTCGAGGAGGATCGTGACCGGAATGGGTTCGTCATCCCCCGCCTCGGAACGGACTGCGCGTGCAACCGCCATTGCACCCATTGAATCAACTTGCATGTCAACAAGGACTGAATCAAACCCACCCTCGTATGCCACATGTGACGCGGTCTTCGGATTGGCATGGTCAACGACGGTTGCATCAGTCCCTCCAAGGGACGCATGTACCTTGTCGATCACCGAAGCAGTGTCTGCGACGAGAAGAATCGTGCTCATGCGCCACAGGGTACTCCACTCCGTTTCTCCTTCGGTACTACGAGAAATCGATTCCGTATCCTGCGATCGTGCGGATATCAAGACTCATCGCTACCGGGTTCCTGCTCGTGGTTGCCACGGTGTCTTCGGTGTCGGCATTTGCCGGTTCGTCAGTAGACCCCATTGTGATCATCGAGGTCTCTGGCCCGATCGATCAGCTCGTCATGGACTACGTCGGCCGCTCGCTTGAAACCGACGGTGCCTACGCATACATTCTCAAGATCGACAGTCCTGGAGTGTCGTCCGGCGATCTGGCCCCGTTCTACCAGTCGGTGGTTGAGGCAAATGCACCTGTCATCGCATGGATCGGTCCGAGTCCCGCTGTCGCCTATGGAGGTGCCGCGTATTTGGTGAACCATGCCGATCTTCGGTCGGCCGCGCCGGGAGCGGTCGTCGGGCTACTCAGTCCGGCTGAGTTGCGATCGGGAGCCGAGTCACCGTTTGCTCGTCCCGGAGACGACCCTGCGGCATTCCTCGCAGTAGCGACTTCGTTGGCCGATTCGACCGTCACAGCGAGTGTCGATGAACCCACCGTGTATGGGTTCATCGACCGCGTCGACCCTGCACTTGGCCAGCTCATCGTTTCACTCGATGGGTTGACGCTCACACGTGGTGACCTGTCCTTCGTTCTTGATACCGCCACAACCAAGACAGTCGATGGACAGCAGGTCACCGTCGCCTCCCACCCCGTCACCTTTGTCAAGATCGGACTCGTCGATCGGTTCCTCCGGTTGGGTGCAAGTCCCGAGACAGCGTTCCTCTTCTTCGTGCTTGCACTCGCGTTCGCCGTTTTCGAGTTCTACGCGGCAGGGTCCGGGTTGATGGCAGCTGTGGCGGGGATCTCGATGATTGTGGCGGGATACGGGTTGGCGACATTGCCGATGTGGTGGCCGGCCGTTGGCATGGTCATCGTTGGATTCGGGCTGCTCGTATGGGGCTTCATTCAGAACCGTGTGGGATGGCGGGCGGTTTTGGGCGGACTTCTGGTGGTCGCGGGTGGATTGACCTTCACGTCAACAAGACCCGCGTATCCACCGGCAATTTGGCTTGTGATCGTCGCGTCCGCTGCGACGGGTTTCTTCATCTGGTACGCCCTCACAACTGTCGTTCGGGGCCGATTCGCCACTCCAACGGTTGGCAGAGAGGAATTGATCGGTCGCCGATGTGTGGTGATCGACGAGCTCCATCCGGTCGGTGTGGTGTTGGTCGACGGTGCTCGATGGCAAGCAACGGCAGACCGAGGTGTTGTGATTTCACCTGGGGCTCCCGTTGAGGTGGTAGGGATCACCGGTCTTCTCCTTGAAGTCGATCCGATCGGTGCACAAGCCGTGCCCGAATGAAGGCGAACCTCGGTAGGAGAACGGGAAAAATACCCCTAGCGGAGGTCGTGATCGACGGCTAGGTTCGTTCTCGCGTGTCAGGTGCGCTATTGGCACGTGTGGCTTAGTACTCGAAACTCGAAGGGCGGATGTTTCTGTGATGTCGATGGATCGTTCGTGGCACCCCGTGGCGTTGTGCAGCGGGAACCACTCTCACCTCTTTTTTCCACCGAGCACCCAAGAACGAAAGGACGAACGGGAACGCCGAGAAGTCAGGGCAAAGGCCGTATGCCAGATCTGCCCGGTTGCTGACGAATGTCGCCAATATGCATTCGAAATCAAGGAACCGTACGGGATCTGGGGAGGACTCACTGAGGCCGAACGCCGCCACGCCCTGTCCTACAGCTAGCGGTTTCGAACGAGCCGTCCGTCTCCTTCGCGGCGTGTGATTCCTTCCTTGTCGAACCACTCGAGCAGCGGTATGGCTTGACGTCGTGCCATGCCGAAATGGTCCTTGAACTCGCTCACCGTGAACCCGTCGCTGAGCTCTCCGATTCGCGATGTCAGCTCCTCGATCTGATGCGCGGTGAATACGAGGTCAGCATCAATCCGAACGAGGTCACCCCTTCTCAGGAGTGAATGCGTGATGTCGCGGTCAAGCGGAAGATCGCTTGCCCGTGCAACATCAAACGATTTCTCAAGACTCTCGCGGACAGCTGTCCACGCTGCCTCATCGGTGCCGGACAACGCGTTTGAGAAGGATGCGAGTCGAACCACACCGTTCGATCCCTCTAGATCTGGCGAGTCGGTCACAAGGCGAGCGAGAATGTGCACGTCGACTCCGATACGACTTGCAAGCTCGGCGTTCGCGATCCCATCCCTCTTGGGATGCTCCTGGTGGTATTCGCTCACGATCTCTATGGCATGAGAAGCTTCGAGTTCGACAAAACTCGCAGAGAGCGCAGTGGTTCCCACAACGAATGGAGTTGACGGAATCCCTCCACCAGTGCTCCGGGCAAGAGCTTCCAACGCTGATGAGCCACGGGACTCAAGCAGGGCATCAGCAACCGCGTCCGGGCCATCTGCCCCCATCACCCCATCGCTCAATGCATCGATCTCGTCCCGGGTCGCATCTCGGCTCGGATCCGGATCAATCACTGTCCCACCGGCAACGACCGCCTGACGGCCGCTCTCTCGGATGATGACTCGATCACCAACGACTGCAGGCAGAGCGTCGGAGAAGATGAGTGATGTGACGGTCGGCGAAATGGAGCGAACCGTCGCCGTGCGATCTGCCGTACCAGAGTGGACATGGTACGACCCCCGGGTGGGCAGTTCGTCGTATCCCCGTGCATGGAGCGGCGCTATCAGCATCCTGGTTGCCGCTTGCGAGGTTCCCGGTGCCGCAAGCAACGTACCCCGCTTGACTTGCGTGATGTTCACACCCGCCAGATTGATGGCGGCCCGCTGTCCTGCGTGGACAGCATCGACCCCAGCATCGTGATGATGGAGACCTCGCACGCGTGTCACGAGTCCATAAGGCTGGATCTCCACCGCGTCGTCGATCGTCAGGGAACCTCGTTGCACCGTTCCTGTGACGACGACGCCCGACCCGTGGATGACGAAGCTTCGGTCAACCCACATTCTGAATACGCCGTCGACATCGGAAAAAGTTGTTGCTGCGATCGATGAAATCGTGTCTCGAAGGTCGTCGATACCGGATCCTGTCACCGCCGAAACAGCGACGATGGGCCAAGACTCAAGACCCGTGCCAACGACCTCTTCGGCAATCTCAAGTATGGCGAGATCCAAGGTGTCTTGATCCACAAGGTCAGTCCGTGTGACCGCAATAACTCCCACCGACGCTCCAAGGAGATCGAGAACCCGCACATGCTCTTCCGTCTGAGGCATCCAACCCGAATCAGCCGCCACGACGAGGAGGGTGATATCGACAGCGACGACGCCGGCGAGCATGTTCTTGATGAACCGTTCGTGACCGGGGACGTCCACAAATCCGAACTCAGTTCCACCGATGTCAGCCCACGCGAAGCCGAGATCGATTGTGAGTCCTCGATCCTTCTCTTCCTTCCATCGATCGGGATCCCGGCCGGTAAGGGCCATGACGAGCGTTGATTTGCCGTGGTCGACGTGGCCGGCGGTTCCGATGATGGGCACGTCAGCTCACCGCTGCAGCAATGGCTGCTGCAACCACCTTGTCGTCGCCGGGGTCAACGGAGCGAAGATCAATGAACACTGCTCCGTCCCTGCGGCTCGCAATCACCGGCGGTTCCGATCTTGCGAGGCTGGCCCAGATTCCGTCAGTCGGACCCTCCAGCCGTATCAAGGCGGTGGGAATCGATTCTCCGGGAACAGACCCTGCGCCGGGGATCGACTCGCCATCAATGACCGATACTCGATCACTTGTTCCCCCAATCGCAGTGGCAGCGATCGCAGCGGCAACAGCCGCCGTGGCTCGGTCTCGTATCTCGACAACTGAAGCCGAAGCCATTCCCCAGAAAGGGATCTCAAGCACCCTGGACTCGGCATACAGATCGATCGTGGCAGCGAGTGCAGCGATTGATGATCCGTCGAGTCGAACTGCCCGCGCGATCGGATGGTCCATTGCCTGCCGGACGGCATCGGCGGTGCCGACGATGACTCCTGCTTGGGGACCACCGAGGAGTTTGTCGCCACTGAAGAGGACCATGCTTGCACCCTGTTCAACGGTTTGCCGTACCCCGGGTTCCGATGCGAGCCACCGGCGATCACCGTCGCCCAACCAGGGAGCGGATGCATCGAGGAGGCCACTTCCAACATCCGCAATAAACGGGATCCCCGTCGACGAAGCGAGGGCAGCGAGATCCGCATACGTTGCTTCCTCGGCAAAGCCATCGATGCGGTAGTTCGACGGATGCACCTTCAGGATTGCGGCGACATCGCCAGCGACGGCCTCGTAGTCAGAGAGGCGTGTTCTGTTTGTTGTGCCGACCTCGACAAGGATTGCCCCCGAGGCCTCCATCAACGACGGCAACCGGAACGAACCGCCGATCTCAATCAGCTCGCCGCGAGACACAGCGACCTTGCCGCCCCCTCCCGCAACCGACGCCAGAGCGAGCAGAAGAGCACCAGCGTTGTTGTTGACAGCGAACCCGGCCTCGGCCCCCGTGACCACCGGGAGGATGCTGCGGAGATAGTCGTGCCGCTTCGATCGGCGCCCTGTGCGAATATCGATCTCGACATTGCTTGCCGAAGCAGCGATGGACGATGCCGCCTCCGCCGTCTCGCTGAGAAGTGGTGCTCGCCCGAGATTCGTGTGCAGGAGTACGCCGGTCGCGTTGATGACGATCCTCGGCCGAGAAGCCTCGATGTCGGCAATGGCCCGTGCCAACGTCTCCGTCGGATCAGCAGGGTCGATGCCATCTTCAAGCGAAGCCCGAGCGTCATCGATGCAGCGCCGCGCGAGGCCAAGCACAAGCGCCCCGGGAAGGCTTGTTCGCTCACCTGCTTGTCGAGCCAGCAGGTCCACCGCGGGAAGATCTCTCAGTTCCATGGCTCAAAGCGTAGAGCCGACAGGCACAGCAGGGCGCGGTGGCGGTGGGACACGAGGACGTCATGCCTGGATCTCATGCCTAGCCTTGGGCGCATGCGGATGCGTACATGGCTCTTTGTCGTCTTTTTGGTGGTCCCGATCATCGAGATCGGCTTGTTTGTGGTCGTTGGTGGGTGGATCGGTGTGTGGCCAACGATTGGACTCATCGTGCTGACCGCTGTTGTTGGTTCGATGCTCGTGTCCCGTCAGGGTCGCGGAACCTGGGTGCAGCTCCAGCGAGAGATTGCCGGGGGGCAGTCACCGTCCGTGACGCTTGTCCATGGAGCGATGATTCTTGTGGCAGGTGCCCTGCTGCTGACGCCAGGATTCCTCACTGACGCGATCGGTTTCACACTGCTGGTACCCGCTGCGCGCGAGGGGCTGCGCGGTTGTTTCGTTCGGCGAATGAAATCGCGCTGGGTCGTGATCTCGTGAGGCGAGCATCGACTGTCTGCGTTATCAGGGAGGCCGCACAACTTGAAGTGATGATGGTGCGACGGACGCTTGAGGCGCGGTTCATGCCAGGCATGTGGGTGTTTCCCGGTGGTGCACTCGATGATTCCGATGCCAATCCCCCTCCAGCCTTCGGCCCTCCACCGGTGGATGTCTGGCGGGTCGCCGCCCTGCGGGAGATGATCGAAGAGACCGGAATCTGGCTGACGAGCGATGGTACCCAGGAACATGGAGTCACGGAGGACGCGTTCGGAGATGTGATCGCGTCTGGAGCAATGCTTGACCCCACCCGGCTGATCTATTTCGCCAATTGGATCACTCCCGCTGTGTTTCCGATCGGTTTCGACACGCGGTTCTTTCTCGCCCACGTTGATTCGGACACGGAGGGTGCCATCGACGGAGACGAGTTGATCGATCTTGCATGGATCCCTGCTTCAGAGGTAATCGACAAGGAACGAAGAGGCGATTGGGATCTCGCCTACCCCACACGACAGACGCTGGATCTGCTGTCAGATGAGACGTCCATGGAAACACTCACATCCCGACTGCGATCCATCGAAACGGTGGAACCGGTTCAGCCGCGACTGTTGGTGTCGGATTCTGACGTCCGACTCATCACACCCGACGAACCGGAATGGGATGCAGCCGAAGCTGCACAGGCAGACCCAACAATCCTCCAGCGCATGACTGCTGTCCTCGAACGCAAAGGTGTCGTGCCCGCAGAGTTCAGGCACGGATCGTAGATCGTGGCGACCATTGAACGAATCCTTGCGCCGAACCCGGGCCTCTACACGGGGCCTGGCACGAATACCTACATCCTGTCATCAGACGGCGAGGCACTTGTCATCGATCCGGGGCCAGTCATCGCAAGCCACGAGTTGGAGATTGTTGCCGCGCTCGATGGGCTCATTCCTGTAGGAGTCGTAGCGACCCACACGCATCCGGATCACGCGCCGATGGCCAACCCTCTGGCGGTCACACTCGCGGTACCGGTGTACGGGTATCAAGATGGTCCTGCGTTCTCGCCAGACGTAACGCTCGGTGACGGTGGTGAGGTCGGCTTTGGGTCGGATGCCATCGCAGCGATCCATACGCCCGGTCACACATCGGATCACCTGTGCTTCCGTATCGGGGATGTGCTTCTCACTGGCGATCACATCATGGGTGGGTCCTCTGTCGTGATTGAAGATGCCGCTTCCTATCTCGAAAGCTTGTATCTGGTCCGTGACCTTGGGGTGGCTCGTCTTGAGCCGGGCCACGGTGACGCGATCGATGATGCTGGTGCGGCGATCAATGACTACATCGAACATCGAATCGAGCGAGAACAGGAGGTTCTTGCCGCCGTCCGGGGTGGCGCGGGAACTATCGGTGGCATCGTCGACGTTGTGTATGAAGGTGTCCCGGTTGGGCTCCGGGCAGCGGCCGTGCAGCAGGTCGCTGTCCAGTTGAAGAAGCTTTTTGATGATTCGGCTGTATGGTTCGAAGTGGGCACGGCGGAGGAACGGACAGAAGTTCGCGCTCGTTAGGGGAGCAATGCGAAATCCAATCGTCGTCGCTCTAGCACTTGTCCTCGCCATCGCTGCGCCTGCGTATGCCCAGACGTCCTCGGAACTGACGCAATCGGACGTTGATCGGGCGCTCGCTGAGCGCACCTCCGCAGCGAATTCCCTCGCTGAGACCACTGCGCGATTCGAGATAGCAGTTGCTGACGAGGAAATCGCGCGTGAACGTATAGCGGATCTCGCAAAGTCGGTCGCCGCCCTTGAACTCGATATCGCCGACAAGCGGGTCGAAGTTCTCGAACTCGTCCGAAGCCGCTACATGTCGGGTGGCCCAACTGGCACGGAGCGTATTTTCGCCGCCGAGACATTCAAGGATCTCCCGGTGCAGAGCGAGTATTACCAACTACTCGGAGAGCGCGACCTTTCGGTGCTTCGTGGACTTGAGGCTGCCGAAGCAGTGCACAAGGATCAACAGCAGACCCTTGATGAATCGCTCATCGCTCAGGTGGCACTTGTCGCCGAGATCACCGGTTTGCGTGACGACATTCTCAAGACACTCGAGGATGCGGACACTGCCTACAACGGGATTGCCATCGCATACAGCGTTCAGGAAGAGAAGAAGCGGGTAGCGGAGGAAGCACGGCTCAAGCGTGAAGCGGAACAACGCGCCGCAGCGGCCGCGGCTGCAGTGGCTGCGACCTCGACCACTCTTGCTGCCGAGACCGCGACAACAGCGACAACAACGCCCGCTCCGCCCTCACCGACAACGACGAGTGGCACAACGACGACCACGACCATCCCGAATGTGCCGCCACCGATCGTCACATCCGGCAAGACCTGTCCCGTGAACGCGGCGACGACGTTCTCGGACACATGGGGTTCAGGACGGTCGGGGGGGCGGTCGCACAAGGGCGTCGACATGATGGCCGTGCGGAACGCTCCGCTGGCGGCGATCGAATCCGGCACGATCGAGCGGACATCAACCAGTTCTCTCGGTGGCATCTCGATCTATCTGACAGGCAACTCGGGCGCGAAGTACTACTACGCCCACCTTGAGTCTCTCGCAAGCGGTGTCAAGGGCGGACTTGCGGTGAACGTCGGTGACACGATTGGCTTCAACGGAAGTTCAGGCAACGCACCTGACTACCTGCCACATCTCCACTTCCAATACGCCCCACCGGGTTCGGACTGGATCAACCCGTACCTGCTGGTCAAGGAACTCTGCGGTTAGGGCGACGCTTTGCGTCGCCCGGATTACGGATTACGGACTGCTTGCCACGATTCGGTCATCGGTTATCCGGAACGAGCGCAGCGAGTGAACTCAGTCTCCCGATGCAGTTGTCTAGGGCGAGTGGGGGCAGGATCTCGGTGATCCTTCTTGCTGCCCCCGTGATCGCGATGGCGGCGGCTGTTTCTGGCCGGTGAAGCACGATGGGCTCGCCAGCGTCGCTGCCTTCGCTCACGGATGGGTCGATGGGAATCGAAGCAAGCAGCGGCACGGAGAGCTCTTCGGCGAGAGCTGCGCCACCACCCGACCCGAAGATCGCATAATGCTCACCGTTGTCTGTCGTGAACCCTGCCATGTTCTCGATGACACCGACGATGGGCATGTGGGACCGGCGCGCCATGTCTGCAACGCGAGCTGCGACGCGCTGGGCAGCAAGCTGGGGGGTCGTCACAACCACCATCTCGGCCTGCGGGAGCATTCGTGACAGAGCCATCTGCACGTCGCCGGTTCCGGGAGGCATATCAACGATGAGGTATCCCAGATCCGCCGGCCACGCAACGTCGTTGAGGAACTGCTCGAGCGCCTTCGACAGCATGAGCCCGCGCCACATGAGTGCGGTCGCTTCATCCTCGAGGAGAAGCCCTGTGGAGACGAGGTGGATACCGTTGGCGATCGTCGGCTTGATCTTTCGATCCTTGTTTGCCACCAGTCGGTCATCTGTGGCGCCGAGCATGCGTGGGGTCGAGAATCCCCAGATATCTGCATCGAGCAATCCTACGGAATGGCCCTGGGCGGCGATCGCGAGAGCGAGATTGACGCTGAGAGAGGATTTGCCGACGCCGCCCTTGCCAGAACTGATTGCAACGACGCGGGTCGATGGATTGATTGCGGTGGGTGTCGCGGCCTCGCGAGCACGTTGCCGTGCTCGTTCCATGAGTGTTGATCTTTGCTCCTGGGACATCACGGTGGTCACGATTTCAAGGCTGATGATCCCCGGAATTGCCTCAATACGTCGTTTTATATCCCCCTCGATTTGTCCACGCATCGGACACGATGCGATCGTGAGCGCCAGCCCGACGACCGCATGCCCGTCGACCACGGAGACGTCGCCAACCATCCCGAGATCAACAATGTCCGTCCCGAGTTCGGGATCGATCACATTGGCAAGTGTTGCTCTGACATCGGCTTCCAAACCCATGGTCAGAGGCTACCGACTCCGAGTGCATCCGATCCCGCGTACCCTGGGCTGAAGGGGACACATATGTCCAGTGGAGCCCTGGGTACGCGGTCCGAAAGGAGAATTCGTCCGCGATGTCGCACTTGACCGGTAACATCGGGAGCCGAACTCATGTATTCGAAGCCAATCTTTCGTGGAGGCGCCGTGACGGTCCAGGAACCCCAGACAACCGAAGATGTCCAATTCTCAGCGGACGGTCCACGCGTACCGAGTGTCACGCTTACGACGAATGCCGCCGCGAAGGTCAAAGAGCTCATCGATGCCGATGGCGGAGAGACAAGCGCGCTCCGTCTCGGTGTCAAGCGTGCTGGTTGTTCAGGCTACGCATACGACATGTTCTTCGATTCAGTCATCGACGAGACCGACTTCGTCAGCACCGTCGATGGTGTATCCGTCGTGGTTGACGCCGAGAGCATCGCCATGGTCGATGGAGCCACGATCGACTTCAAGGACAATGGTCTCGACGGCGCAGGCTTTGCGATCGAGAATCCCAACGCCACCGGCGGCTGCGGCTGCGGCAAGTCCTTTTCCTGAACTGACGTCGGCAACCCGACTGCATCGGGTTGCTTGGAGTCCGGCGGGCTGGACTCCGGCTTCTGAATTCTGACCCTTGGAGGAAACATGCCCAAGAAGATACTCACCACACCTCACGGGCCTGCTGCCATGGGTCCGTACAGCATCGCAACTGAAGCCAACGGCTTCGTGTTCTGTTCGGGAATGGTCGCCCTTATTCCTGAAACCGGAGAAGCAATTACCGGCTCAGTGACCGATCAAGCTCACCAGGTGATGAAGAACATCGGTGCGATTCTTGGAGATGTCGGTCTTGGGTACGACGACATCGTCAAGACCACGATCTTTCTCGCAGACATCGCTGACTTTGCGGCGGTGAACGAGGTCTACGGCCAGTACGTTGGAGAAGCAAAGCCAGCCCGTTCGACGTTCCAGGCGGGCGCACTTCCCGGTGGTTTCGAAGTCGAAATCGAGTGCATCGCCGCTCGGTAGAGCGGCGCAACTTCCTGACACTCACCGTTCTACCCTTCGGATCAGCGACTGCGTCGCCGGCCAGTCTCGACGCGTCTGACGCAAAAGGAGTTCTCATGAACCGCGAATCCGTACTCGATGCACTTGGTATCGAACCGATCTCGTCCGGAGCGTACGCCGGTGGGTGGCGCGAAGGCTCTGGCCCAGCGATCGAGTCAATCGATCCGACAACGGAGCAGCCCATCGGGACCGTTCGGATGGCAGACGCCGATGACTACGAGGCTGCCGTCCAGGCATCCATCGAGGCGTTCGAGCAGTGGCGGATGGTTCCCGCACCCCAGCGTGGTGACTATGTCCGACAGATCGGGAACGCCCTCCGCAAGTACAAGGAACCGCTTGGCGCCCTTGTGTCTATGGAGGTTGGAAAGATCAGAGCAGAAGGTGAGGGCGAGGTCCAGGAGATGATCGACATCGCCGACTTTGCCGTGGGACTGTCCCGTCAGTTGTACGGACTCACGATCGCATCAGAACGTCCACGGCATCGCATGTTTGAGCAGTGGCAGCCGCTCGGCCCCGTGGGGATTATTTCGGCATTCAACTTCCCCGCTGCAGTGTGGTCGTGGAACGCGTTTCTCGCTGCTGTATGTGGTGATTCGATGATCTGGAAGCCGTCGCCGGTGACCCCACTCACGGCGGTGGCGATCCAGAATATCTGTCATGAGGTGATGGAGGGCAGCGGTTTCGAAGGTGTTTTCAACCTCACCGTCGGCGACGTAGACCCGGTCGGTGCGGCAATGGTCGACGATCCCAGGATCCCGCTTATTTCTGCCACTGGCTCGGTGAGGATGGGCCAGCAGGTCGGCACACAGGTCGCCAAGCGCCTTGGTCGATCCCTTCTCGAGCTTGGCGGCAACAACGCGATCATCGTCATGGACGATGCTGATCTCGATCTTTCTGTTCGTGGTGCCCTGTTCTCGGCAGCCGGAACTGCAGGTCAACGATGCACATCCCTGCGCAGACTGATCGTCCACAAGGACATTGCAGAGCTCCTCACCAAGAAGCTCATTGCCGCATACGGCCAGATCCCGATGGGTGATCCCCTTGAGCAGGGAACACTCGTGGGCCCGCTCGTGAACCAGAGCGCCGTGGACACCACAAAGGCCGCTCTCGCCATTGCACTTGAGCAAGGCGGTGAACTTCTCGCAGGAGGAAACGAGCCCGACCGGACAGGGTTCTTCTTTGAGCCAACTCTCGTCAAGCTTCCCAAGGATGCTCCCATTGCCCAACAAGAGACGTTCGGCCCGATGATGTATCTCATTGAGGTGAACTCTTTCGAAGAAGCCCTCGAGGTCAACAACGGAGTGCCGCAGGGTCTTTCGTCTGCGATCTTCACCGATTCGATCCGCACATCGGAGCGATTCCTATCGGCCGAAGGATCTGATTGCGGGATAGCGAATGTCAACATCGGAACCTCAGGCGCCGAGATTGGTGGAGCCTTCGGAGGCGAGAAGGAGACCGGAGGAGGGCGCGAGGCTGGCTCAGACTCCTGGAAGGCCTACATGCGCAGACAGACGGTGACAGTCAACTGGTCGACGGACCTCCCCCTCGCCCAAGGCGTCGAGTTCGGCTAGAACCGAACATCTCTTTCCCGTGCCCCCCTTCGCGAGAGGACGGTTCAATGTTTCCCGCCCCCGGTTTTGTGGGAGGACGGTGCTGGTTTCATTCCGTCCTCACAGCTCTTAGATAATTCTCAGATTGCGGGAACCCTGCTTGGTGCGCGAACCGTCGTAGCCACGAAAGCGCCGAGAGGGGAATCTCATGAAACGCTCGCTAACCGTTGTATTGGTGACGCTCGCAGTAGCGACTGGGTGTTCGATTCAGAATGCACCCGATACTTCCATTCCTGACGTCAGGGCGTTCACCGGAGTCACGCCAGCGGGTGGCGAAGGTGTGTTCGCCGCCGGTGGGACGATGCAACCGTTCGACTCGTGCAGCGACTTTCTTGCACATGTGAAACGTCTCGCCACCGAGCGTGTCGGCCCATACGGGCTCAACGGCGGATACGACATGTATCCGGTCATGGCCGGAATTGCCGAGATGCGTTCTGAGGACAGTGTCGGTAGCCAGTCGACACCACCCGCCTACTCGACGACCAACGTCCAGGTAGCGGGCATCGACGAGCCAGACCTCGTCAAGACCGACGGCGAGCGCATCTTTGTTGTTGCAAACGGGCGCCTCTACTGGATCGATGTATCCGCCGATGACCCAACAATTGCTGCCTCGATCGTTCTTGATGGCTGGGGTCAGCAGCTCTTCCTGTCGGGCGACACCCTTCTGGTCATGACCAGTAGCGGTGGATACGGGGGCCCGGTGTTCGAGTCCGACGTCATCGGTCCATACGGTTATGGCAACCAGCGCACCGTACTCCAAGAGGTCGATGTCTCGATCCCGCATGACATGAAGGTGGTTCGCACCCTCACGCTTGACGGTGTGACTGTTTCATCGAGAATGACCGATGGTGTGGCGCGCATCGTTGTGCAGTCGAACCCTGTCGGATTTGACTGGGCCTATCCGGAGGGCGACGGCCTCAGAGCCGAGCGTGAAGCGGTCCAAGAGAACAAGAAGATCATCTCGGAGTCGACCCTCGAGAATTGGGTTCCGTGGTACGTGCTCGATGATCAGCAGCGTGGCACGACCTCCGAGGGTCCGCTGCTCGATTGCTCGCAGATCGGGTATCCAGACGAGTTCTCCGGGCTGTCCATGTTGAGCGTCCTGAGCCTCGATGTCGAATCGGCGCTCGCCCCGACGGGCGGAATTGGCCTCCTTGCTGTCGGTCAAACCGTGTACGCATCCCACGACAATCTGTATGTGGCAACGTCGCCATGGCAGTGGTGGGATGTTGACGACACGGCGAACGACAGCCGGTCGGTTCGAACGCAGATCCACCAATTCGATATCACCGATCCCAAGTCGGCGGGCTACCTCGCTTCCGGCGAAGTCGATGGCGCTCTTCACTCCCAGTGGGCACTCGACGAATACCAAGGCGTGCTTCGCGTCGTGGTAACGGACGAGACACCTTGGTGGCGAGGCTCTGGTGAACCAGAGACATCGGTTGTCACCCTTGAAGCACGAGGCGACACCCTTGTCAAGATTGGTGCTGTGGGCGGCCTCGGAAAGAACGAACAGGTCTATTCCGTTCGGTTCATCGGGGACAAAGGCTATGTCGTTACGTTCCGACAGGTTGATCCGCTTTACGTCATTGACCTTGCCGATCCGAAGCATCCGACCATTGACGGCGAGCTGAAGATCAACGGATACTCGGCGTACCTGCACCCGATCGGAGAGGACCTCATCCTTGGCGTTGGTCAGGACGCGACCGATGAGGGTCGGACAACCGGTACGCAGCTCTCGGTATTCGATGTCTCAGATCCTGCGAACCCCACTCGGCTCTCGAAACTGACGTTCAAAGACGCATACTCAGATGCAGAGTGGGATCATCATGCCTTCCTGTGGTGGCCAGAATCGAATACCGCTGTACTGCCGATCCAGCGTTGGTCGTTTGATGAAGCGAAGGGTTACGAGGACAATTTCTCGGGTGCCATCGTGGTTCATGCAACGCCGCAGGCGATCAGCTCGGCCGGCGAGATCAAGCATCCATCCGAGACAGATCAGTTCTGTGAGGATTGTGGAAGCTGGAGCGAGCCAATTGTCAGATCACTTGTAATCGGTAGCACTCTGTACACAGTTTCCAACAGCGGGATCATGGCTTCGGACATGGAGTCCCTTGAAACCGTTGGATGGTTGAAGTTCTAGCCGCCGATCCCTATCCGAAGCGATAGCCGACGGACCGGACCGTGGTGATCCACGACGCCCGCTCCTCACCCAGCTTGGCTCTGAGTCTCCGGACGTGGACATCGACGGTGCGTGAACCACCGAAGTAGTCGTAGCCCCACACCTTCGAGAGGATCTGTTCACGGCTCCACACGCGGTTGGGGTGTTCAACGAGGAATCGCAGGAGTTCATACTCCATGTATGTGAGATCTCGTGGCACCCCCGCAACGGCCGCTTGATACGTCGCTGTGTTGAGCTCAAGGTCGGCGTATCGGAGCACCGGGTCGTCAGAATCCACCACCGCCGAGACGCCGAGCCGCCCAAGGCGAACCCGTAGCTCGTGTGGATCGATCGGGGTGAGGACGAAATCGTCAAACTCGGATTCGTCTTCAAGATCGATGGTCAGGGTGCGGTCGGCGACAAGCAACACGGGAACGTCGTATTCATCGCGGAGCTTGGCCCCGAAGTTGATGACCGCTGACGGATCCCTTCCGAGTTCAAGCACGGCTGCAGCCCACCCATCCGGCGGTTCCTTTTCTCCCGCATCCTCAAGGTTTGCTATCGGCACCGGCTGGTAGCCAGCGGTCAGGATTGCCGATGTGAGCGCCTGTGACGGCGACGCGGGGTGGACAAGGAGATACATCAGAGCACCGGCAGGTATTCCTCGAGTTCGAAGCGAGAGACGTGCTGTTCGTAGCGAGCCCATTCACGCTTCTTGTTACGCAGGAACCATTCAAAGACATGGTCCCCTAGAGCGTTTCGAACGAGATCAGATCCCTCCATGGCCTTGATCGCATCAGCGAGGTTGTGTGGGATGTGTCGAATGCCCGCGGCCGTTCGCTCCGATTCAGACATCTCAAGAATCTCGGATCCGGTCTCAGGGGGAAGCTCGTAGTTGTTTGCGACACCGGCAAGCCCTGCTGCCAGGATCACCGAGAGGGCGAGGTATGGGTTGCACGCTGGGTCCGGAGAGCGATACTCGATCCGAGTCGCATCGATCTTTCCCTTACGTGTTGCAGGTACCCGTACGAGCGCACTCTGATCGTTGCGCGCCCATGTTTCAAAAGTCGGTGCGTCGAAGCCGCTCACGAGTCGTTTGTAGGAATTCACCCACTGGTTGGTGACCGCGGTGATCTCAGATGCGTGTCGCAACAACCCCGCGATGAACCCGTGTGCGACTTTTGACAAACCGTATTCGCCGCTCTCGGCGTGGAACGCATTCTCATCCCCTTGGTACAGCGACAGATGGAGATGCATGCCTGATCCGTCGTATTTCTCGAGTGGCTTCGGCATGAACGTGGCATGAATACCGTGCTCAAGCGCGATCTCCTTCACGGTCAAGCGAGTTGTTGTGATGTTGTCTGCCATGGTGAGTGCGTCGGTGTGGCGGAGATCGAGTTCGTGTTGTGACGGTGAAACCTCGTGATGGCTGAATGCAACAGGGATTCCGAGCTGTTCGAGCATCGTGATCGTGGATCGCCGGTATTGCTGTGCGACGTCGAGCGGTGTCAGGTCGAAGTAGCCACCCCGGTCGAGGACCTGCGGTTCGGGGGAGGCATCCGCGAAGTAGAAGTACTCGATCTCCGGAGCGACATAGAACGAGTAGCCAAGTTGGGCGGCCTCCTCAAGGTTGCGTCGGAGTACATGGCGGGGGTCACCTGGAAAGGCGTCACCGTCAGGCGTGACAATGTCGCAGAACATCCGGGCGACCGCATCATCGCCAGCCTTCCATGGGAGGATCTGAAACGTGGTGGGGTCGGGCTTTGCCAGCATGTCCGCTTCGTGGCTGCGCGAGAACCCGTCAATGGAGGAGCCATCGAACGAAACCCCTTCGTCAAGGGCGAGTTCGAGTTCGGCAGGGGTGATCGCAAAGGACTTGAGGAAGCCCTGCACGTCGGTGAACCAGAGACGGATGAATCGGATACCTCGTTCCTGAACCGTGCTCAGGACGTACTCTTTCTGCCGGTCGGCTGGTGATGATGCTGAGTTCATGGCGTCATCGTACGGAATGTGGGGCGAACTGCCAGCCCAGATCGGTCACGAAACACAGCGTTCACACTCGCGTTACTGCCACGAAACCCCGAGGTAGCAGTATTCCGATCGTCGCGGTGGTACTGCCCGCGGCACCGATCGTGAAACAAACAAGAACGTGAAAGTGAGACACCATGCCGTACCGAGCCGAGTACATCTGGATCGATGGTCAGAAACCGACATCGAAGTTGCGCTCCAAAACGAGGATCCTCCAGAACGGGGACGAGCTTCCGATCTGGGGATTCGATGGGTCGTCGACAGATCAGGCGCCCGGCAGTGAGTCAGATTGCGTACTGCGGCCGATCAAAGTCGTTCCAGACCCGATCCGCGGTGGCGATGCCGTGCTCGCCCTGTGCGAGGTGCTCAACACCGACATGACGCCTCACGAGTCCAACACCCGAGTCAAAGCGGTTGAGGCATTGGCCAAGTACGGCGATCAGGAGCCCTGGTTCGGCATTGAGCAGGAGTACACGTTTTATAAGGACGGGCGCCCTCATGGCTGGCCCCTCGGCGGCTATCCGGCTCCTCAGGGTGGGTACTACTGCGGTATCGGTGCCGATGAGATCTGGGGCAGGGACGTCGTCGAGCATCACACAACCGCTTGCATAGCGGCAGGACTTGCCATCTCTGGGACGAACGCCGAGGTCATGATCGGGCAGTGGGAATTTCAGATTGGTCCCGTTGATACGGTTGAAATCGGGGATTCGGTGTGGTTGGCGCGTTGGCTGCTATATCGGATTGCTGAGGAATACAACATCTCGGCGACACTCCACCCGAAGCCAATGAAGGGTGATTGGAACGGCGCAGGCATGCACACCAACTTCTCAACGAACGCAATGCGAGAAAGCTACGAGCCGATCATCGCAGCATGTGAAGCGTTGGGCAAAAAGGCCGAGGAACATGTAGCAAATTATGGCGCTGGGATCGAGGAACGCTTGACCGGTCTCCATGAGACCGCTCCATGGTCCGAATACTCCTACGGGGTATCCGATCGGGGAGCATCGGTTCGGATTCCATGGCAGGTCGCGGTCGAACAGAAGGGCTACATCGAGGACCGTCGCCCGAACGCCAACGGTGACCCATACGTGATCGCAGCCCTCATGACCGAAACCATCTGCGAAGCCTTGGCATAGCCGGGGGTGGATATCGAACTGTGGTCGCAGACAGAGTCATCGGTCATCGGTCATCGGTCATCGGTCATCGGACTTCTGACTTCTGACGTCTGTCTACTGTCCCAGATCCTCGTCGTCGAGGACGAAGAGTGGTTTGGCTGCTCGTTTCATGGCGTTGACCCGCGCCTTTTCGTCCGCCTGGAGTCGTGTCAACATGCGCGTCCATTGCTCTGCAGTGGGTTCGGGTAGGCGATAGGCCGCCACGGTGACCGCGGGGAGATCTTGGCGGTAGTCGTGACCGACGGCGCGAAACACGCCTGGTGTCGGGTTCGTTGCGTTGACTGCGTCAACCATGGTCTGAAACGCCGTGATTGCGGGTCGCCATCGCTGGCTCGGTGAGATTCCGCGCTTGCGGGGTGATTCCATGAGCCATGGTGGTTCCTTGTAGAACAGTGTCGCGTTGATCCGGTCGACGGGATCGTCGTAGTGGGTGAGCAGCGTCACCACACGTTCGGACGATCCCAAGTCGAGCTCATCAATGCTGTTGATCTGCTCGATGGTTCCGTCTTGAGCCTGCCCTCTGTAGAGGGACTCGTGCCTCCATTTGCTGTAGTACGGCGTTCCGACCCAAAGCGCTTCAGATACACCGAGCTTCCTGATGGAGTCGACGCCGCCACCGATGAACGCGTCCTGACCGGCCCACGCCCCGAGGCTCTCGCCATACACCACCACGCGTGGATGCCGCTCGGGTGGCAGCACATCGAGTTCGTGTTCGATCGCAGCCAGAAGGAGGCGATGGTGATCCGCTCCCGAATGGGTCTGCTGGATGGCAAGCAGGGATGGAAGCCGTGCATATTGAACCGCAACCGCAGCACAGTCGCCGAGCGTGGCATAGTCGGCCACCTCCATCGGAAGTGTGTTGACGTACCCGGTCCCTGCCGGACACGAAACAATGAGCAGACTCCGATCGAATGCACCAGTTCGTTTCAGCTCATTCATCGCAAGGGCGACGCGGGCCTCTGCTGATCCCGCGGCATCGAACCCGACGAACACTCGAACCGGTTCATTGACTGCCGGCGTGCCCATCACTGTCTGGATGTCATCGGCCGATGGAGTGTCGGTGATGAACCTTCGTCCTTGCCTTCCGAGGCGTGACCACGGCACCTCAGAACCCGGCCCGCCTGATCGGGTTGTGACCCTTGGCGGGATGTCATAGCCGGGATCCACCACTCGGTCGTATCTGGCAAGACCGGCAGTGACTGATTGGAAAGCGGCTCGTACGCCAAATGCCCAGATTGCTGTGGCAAGAATATCTCCTGAAAAGCGCGCGACCTGGGGAGGAAACGCCAGTCTGCGCTCCATGACCCGTGCCAAGGCGCCTCCAGAGCTGCGATAGCCACCGATCAGCGCTCCAAGCCCACCGAGAACACCAGCACCTTGCACGAGCGCATGCCAAGGTTTTGGTGGGGCATGATCAAACTCGTCTCGGTTTGCTGTCTGCTGTGCAATTTCGCGCCTGATCTTTGCTGCTCCGATGACGGCGGCGACGGTTCCCGCCACTGCGCCGACGGCTGTTCGACTCGACGAGTTCCTTACGGCGGTGATGACTGCTGCCGACGCAGCTCCGGCGCCGATGACCTGGCTCAACGACCGCACGGGTGCTCGCCAGGAAGGCTCCTGTTCGTGCCACGGAATGAGGTATCGCGTTGCGAATCCCGCCGCTGCTGTCGACGCCATGATTGCGGTGTCGGCTCCGGCATTGTTTGTCCTGGCACCGATGGCGTACACGGCTGATCCGGTCGCCCACCCGACTGTCCCGGAAACCCCTGCCAAGAGCGCCTGGTGGGTCGTGGCCCGAGGCATCAGCGACGGGCTGAACGAGTCGACAGCTGCAAAGCCTGCCAATGCGGCTCCTGCCCAGACATCGGGGCGGTTCCACCACAGATCCGACCGTGTGGAACCCATCTCTACGGTGTCAAGGCTCGGACGGTGTCGAGCTGGGCTGTGAATGCAGTAGTTGCGTCCGCATACAGCGTCACTGCTTGACGTCGCAACGAGCCGTCGTCGGCGGCGAGCAGACCATCGATGACTTCGTTGGCGCGAGTTACGAGGAGCTGAGAGGCGAGAATCGTCTCAGGCCACGGTGGAGGGAATGGTTCAGGTACGATCGCCGCTGCTACCTGGTTGGCTAGTTCTTGGGCCCCGTCGCGCACTTCCTCGAATCCTGCCTTCGTCTCATCGAGAGTCGCTCCGGTGTCGTCTCGGTTCTCCCAATCGGCGTTCACGACTTCGAGACTGGTCTGCAGGGCAAGGGCGTTGGCCTCGAAGCGGTCAACTTCTTGGAGGAATGCAAGGATGTCGTTCGGGAGGGTGGTTGAAGTCGAGGTGGTCGGAGGGAGGGTGGTGGTAGTCGATGAAGTTGTGCTCGTCGACGCGGCGACGTCTGCCGGAGGAAGGGCGTTGACGAACATATAAGTGAACCCGATCAACGCCACGATGACGACGGGCAGAATCCAACGACCTGGCTTCGGATCACTTGTACTCACGAGTGTGAGCATAGATGAGTCAGATTTTGGACTACGGATTACGGAGAACGGATGTCAGACGTCCGATACCGGTGGGAGAGTGGGAAGCGCCGGGTCGGTACTCTGCTCGCATGGATCTGACAGGACGGACTGCGGTGGTAACGGGGGGAGGAGTGCGGGTCGGGCGCGCGATCTGTGTGGCGCTCGCTCAAGCCGGTGCCGATGTCTACATCCACTACAACTCCAGCGCCGACGGTGCGGTTGCTACCCGCAATGAGATACTCGCGGCGGGTGGTACTGCTGCGATCGGTTCAGCAGATCTCTCAGATCCGCACTCGGGGATCACGCTGATCGCCGATGCCCAAGCAGCGCTTGGTCCGGTCTCGATTCTCGTCAACAGCGCGTCCGGGTTCCCGACGGATTCCATCGCGACCTTCACACTTGAGTCACTCCGCAAGGCAATGTCCGTCGGACTCGAATCCCCGGTAATGCTCACGAAGGCGATGGCTGAGGCACTTCCTCCAGAGCTCGACGGTGCGGTTGTCAACATCACAGACGCTCGGACTGCAACGCCGTACAAGGAGCACCTGTCATACACCTTGGTCAAGGGTGGTCTCGACACCTTCACTCGAGTCGCCGCACTTGATTTGGCGCCAACGATCCGTGTGAACGCTGTCGCGCTTGGTGTGATCTTGCCCCCGGCTGACAAGACCGACGCCTATGCGACGAAGCTCGCGCTCGAGTTGCCACTGGAAAGGGTCGGAGGTGCGCAGGTGGTTGCTGACGCTGTCGTATTCCTCTGCCGGAATGACTTCATCACCGGTGAGATTGTCAGAGTGGATGGTGGCGGGCATCTCGTCTAGTGGTGACCGGTAGCCTTCCAGCGATGGAGACCAACCATCTCGATCAGATCCTGATCAAGGACCTTTCGATCAGCGGCATCATTGGGATAAACCCCGATGAGCGGACCACACAACAGGAAATCCTTGTCAACGCAGTGCTCTTTGCCGACACCCGCTCGGCCGCGGCGTCCGACGACATCGGAGATGCCGTCAATTACCGCACCATCACCAAGCAGATGATTGCCCACGTCGAGGCAGGAGAACCGATGTTGGTCGAGCGTTTGGTGCAAGAACTCGCTGACATTTGCCTCGCAGATGCTCGCGTCAAGACCGTGACCATCTCGGTCGAGAAGCCAGGTGCGCTTCGATTCGCGCGATCAGTGGGAATCAGGATTACCCGTTCGCGCGTTGAGTAGTTCACGAATCGAAAGGGACACCGTGCCAGATCACAACGTCAAGGCAGTCTTGCTCGCTGGATCAAACGTCGACCGCGACCGTTGCCTTCCCGAGGCCATACGCCATCTCCGGAGAACACCGAACGTGACGGTGGAGCAGGTCAGTGCCTGCTTCGACACCGTTGCCGTTGGTGACGACCCGAACGCTCCGGACTTCTACAACGCAGCAGTTCTCATCACGACTTCGCTTGACCCTGAAGATCTGCGTACGACACTGCACGGCATCGAAGATGAACTTGGAAGGGTGCGCACGGACGACCCGAATGAACCGCGAACCATCGACCTTGACATCGTGTTCTACGGTGATCTGGCGAAGGAATTCGACGACTGGTCGATCCCGGATCCCGCGATGGAACTCCACAAACACGTCGCGATCCCCGTCGCCGATGTCGCACCTGATTGGGTTCACCCAACGTCTGGGAGAACCGCTCGTTCGATCGCAGACGACATGGTCGAGTCGAACGACGAGATCTCGCCTTCGAAGACCCGTGAATTCAGCACACCATATGTG
This sequence comes from uncultured Acidimicrobiia bacterium, assembly GCA_963714375.1. GTDB lineage: Bacteria > Actinomycetota > Acidimicrobiia > Spongiisociales > UBA5794 > UBA5794. Next base: position 280,381 of record CAVQOG010000003.1, on the reverse strand, counting down.
ACGCGTTCGGCGGGATTCGATGACTCCGCTGAGGTGTACGCCCCACGGTTGGAGGAACTGGTGCGGTCCCAACTCGTCGAGATCGGCGAGGATCCGGAACGAGAAGGACTGCAGCGTACGCCGCTGCGAGTAGCGAAGGCGTTGGACTTCCTGACGAGTGGATACACCACGTCACTGGATGAGGTGGTCAACGATGCGATCTTCGATGCCGAAGGGGCTGAGGAGATGGTCGTGGTGCGTGATGTCGAGTTCTACTCGATGTGTGAACACCACATGCTCCCGTTCTTCGGAAAGGCGACCGTGGCCTACCTCCCGAAAGGGAAGATCATCGGATTGTCGAAGATCGCACGAATCGTTGATGTGTACGCGCGACGTCTTCAGGTGCAGGAACGGCTGACGAATCAGGTGGCAGACGCCCTTTCAGACATCCTCGACCCACACGGCGTCGGCGTCGTCATGGAGGGCAAGCATCTCTGCATGATGATGCGCGGTGTCCAAAAGCAGGAATCGAACATGGTGACAAGTTCAATGCGGGGTACGTTCAGATCCGATGCCCGCACCCGCTCCGAGTTCTTGGCCCTCGTCACATGACGGCGCGTACCCAAAGAACGTGTACCCAGGGTATGAACACACGGTTTTCGGTAGGTCACAGCCCACAGAACGACGGGCGCGGTACTCGCAACCCCCGCTAGCTTTTGGGCATGGTGAACGACACACTCTCTCGACCGATGAGGGATCTGAGGATCTCTGTGACGGATCGTTGCAGCTTTCGGTGTGTGTATTGCATGCCTCGCGAGGTCTACGACCATCACAGCTACCTCGATCGGTCAGATGTTCTCACCTACGACGAGATAGCTCGCCTCGCCGGGATTGCCGTTGGACTCGGCGTGACGAAGGTGCGCCTCACTGGGGGTGAGCCCCTGTTGCGGCGCGAGATCGAGACGCTGGTGTCAATGCTTGCCGCGACCGAGGGTGTCAACGACCTTGCGATGACGACCAACGCACTCCAATTGTCGAAAATGGCAGACGGTCTTGTTGCGGCTGGTTTGAAGCGTGTCACAATCAGCCTCGATGCCATCGACGATGAAGTGTTCAAGAAACTGATCGACACCGATGTCGATGTCTCCGTCGTTCTGAGGGCGATTGAGGACGCTTTAGGGTCCGGGCTCGGGCCGATCAAGATCAACACCGTTCTGCGCAGGGGTTGGAATGAGGATCAGATCCTCCCGCTTGCCGAGTACTTCCGAGGAACGCCGCACATTCTGCGGTTCATCGAGTACATGGATGTCGGAACCACAAACCAATGGGTGCTCGACGACGTCGTGACAGCGGCACAGGTCGCCGAAACGATCCATGCTGAGTGGCCCATCGAACCGATCGAAGCGCGGTATCCGGGCGAGGTTGCCAAGCGGTGGCGATACGTGGACAGTGAGGGCGAAATTGGCCTGATCGCGTCGGTCAGTCAACCGTTCTGTGGAGGGTGCACTCGCCTTCGGTTGTCTGCGGAGGGAAGCCTTTATACGTGTCTGTTCGCTGGCTCAGGAACCGATCTGCGGGGCCCCATGCGACAGGGCGCGTCCGACAAAGAACTCGCAGAGATCTTTGCTTCCACGTGGACCACAAGGGATGACCGCTACTCCGAACTCCGAGGTGGCGTCGCGATCAACGACCCCAAGGTTGAGATGAGCTACATCGGCGGTTGATGGTGAGCGGTGGGAACAGACCACCGAGTCGTGGGTGCCGCTCAATCTCCAGGTACTGGTGTTCTGAACAGGGGTCTTGAACCGGTGCCCGCGATTTGGCACCGTGAGTTCATGGCATCCCAACCCATCGAACCGGCAACCCTCTACCTCGCCGCGGTCCTCACCGTGTTCGGTGTGTGGGTTGTTGGCGACCGAATCTGGGTCCTGGGGCAGGCAATCGTCGCCAGACCACGCCCACGCCACGCGATTTCGGCGAAGTTGGTCGCGACCGTGGTCGGAGCGATGTTCGTCATCATGTTGTGGAGAGCTGCTCCTGTCGGCGCATCCGTCGTTCCCCAACAGCACCGCACGATCGTCCAAGTCGAACAGTTCCGAGAGCCATCGGAAGCCGCCATGACGCTTCGTACGCTGATGTCATCGGAATCAACCATGCTCTCTGGCACTGCAGCTCGATCCACCCACGGAACGTACGTTGTTGCACCAGGTGATTGCCTGTGGAAGATCGCTCGGTCGCTTCTCACTGCCAATGGCCTGCCATCGTCCGGCTCGGCGACGAGTGACCTGTGGCGCTCCATCTATGACCTGAACCGCGAAGTCATCGGTCCGAACCCCCATCTGATCTTCCCCGGCCAAGCCCTTGCCCTACCCGGGAGGTAGTGAATATGGAAGCAGAGGAATACGAACAGATCCCCTGGTCGAACCTTGTGGCCGATTCAGAGCCCTCGGCAGACCGACGGTTGTACATCGCCGGAGCCGCGATCGCGGCCATTGTCATCGTGTTTCTTGGTGCACGTCTACTCGGATCACCGGCGGCATCCGTGGCAGCCCCACTTCCTGTCACGGTTCCACCATCGGTAGCACCTGCGGTTGTTGATCCCGAACCTGCAGCCGCAGTGGTTGTCGATGATCCGATCGGGGGAGTGAGCGAAGCCGATTTGATGGCCGATGTTGGGGATTCTGGACTCGTTGACATGGATGTGCCGGTGCTGATTGCCGAGTGGTTCGTGACGGACTACTTCACGAGGGACGGTTCACCCGAAACGTTGGCAAGTCTCGAGGCGGCGTTGTCAACTGCGGACCTCGCCGCTGAGCTTCCGCACCATGGGGCGACCGAAGGAGATGCGTTTGTTGAATGGGCACGAGCGTTCGAGATCACGGAGGTCGACGATGGACTTGAGGTGTCGGTTGCGTTTCGGTCGGTCCATGCCGAGGAAGGCGGCTTCATCCGAGACTCCGTGAGCGCTGTCACTCTGACACTGATCAACAGCAGTGGGCACTGGCTGGTGAACAGCCTCCCAATCGTGGTTCCGCTTCCCTAGCAATCGCGTCCTCCCTTCAGGGGGACGGATCCGACGTAGTCGGATCAGCGGGCCGGGGAGCCGGCGACCACGAGAGTGCGCAAAGCTTGGTTTGTGGCGTGCTGGAGGACGGTGCTCGGAGGCTTCCAGCCCTATCCGAAGTTTTCCGTTAACGCCGTGACGACCTGATCGGTCAGATCATCCCACCTTGCTGTCTCAGAGCGCGTCACGGTGATGAAGTTGGCGGTCATGAACACGGATGTGACACCGTCGATTTCGAGGACGGGCACGATCCTGGCATCGGCGGTCGCTGCATCGGTGAATGTGGCGGGCCCACCAACCGGCACACCGAGAGTGAACTTCATGGCCCTCGGATTCGGGGTGTTCTCGACGGTGACGCCCATTGCCGGACTCCTTGGTAGCTGGCCCAAGAGTACCGATATCCGACGTCCGACGTCCGACGTCCGATGACCGATGACCGATGACCGATGTCCGACGTCTGATGTCCGTGGTCCAATGTCTGACCTAATCTGAAACCTTGCCTATGAAACCGAGCGAATGTCCCTGATCGACGAACTCGTCGCGTTGCTTGGTCCCGAACGCGTAAGGCATCACCCTCTTGACCTTGCGGTGTTTGCCAAGGACTCGGGCGTCACGAGTGGTCCGGTCGTCGCAGCCGTCCTGCCCGAGACATCGGCCGAGGTCGCAGCGTGCGTGAAGGTCGCTCTGACACATGGGATCCCGATCGTGCCCCGTGGTGCAGGGACCGGGCTGGCTGGCGGGGCTGTTCCCATCGAACCCGGGCTGCTGATTGTCCTGACACGCATGAATGACATCTATGAAGTGGACGAAATCGGACGGACCGCGTGGGTCGGACCCGGGCTGATCAACCTCGATCTTTCGATGAGCATCGCCGACCGAGGGCTGCACTTTGCACCCGATCCTTCGTCCCAGCAGGCAAGCACGATCGGTGGCAACGTCGGAACCAATGCGGGGGGTCCTCACTGTCTCGCCGACGGCACCACCGTCGCCCACATTCTCGCTGCTGAATTTGTGACGGCTGATGGCGACATCGTCATTGTCGGAAGCGAAGCCCCCGATCTGCCAGGACTTGATCTGCGTTCCGTAGTCGTTGGATCCGAGGGAACGCTCGGGATCGTTACGAGGGTTCTCGTCCGATTGATGCAGAACCCTCCCAATGTCGCGACTCTCCTTATTGGATTTCCAACGATCGAGGATGCCGCCGAGACCGTGTCGAACATCATCGCCTCAGGCTCGATCCCTGCTGCGCTTGAGATGATGGACCGTCCGATGGTTGAGGCAGTCGAAGCTTTTGTACACGCCGGCTATCCGACAAATGTCGCAGCGGTACTGCTCGCCGAGGTCACGGGAACCGACCAATCAGTGGAGGATGCAACATCCCTGATCGAGTCGATCGCGCAGTCCAACAATGCCGCTTCAATTCGGATTGCCACTGACACCCACGAGCGTGCTCTGCTGTGGAAAGGCCGCAAGTCCGCCTTCGGCGCCGTTTCGCAGAAGGCTCCCGACTACTACCTCCACGACACCGTTGTCCCGAGAACTCGCCTCGTCGAGGTGTTGGCACAGGTCTACGAGATTGGGGAGCGATATGGCGTCGAGATGCTCAACGTTTTTCACGCCGGGGACGGCAACCTCCACCCTCTCGTGGCGTTCAATGCCAACGAACCCGGCATGCTTGAGCGGGTCCGGGCAGCAGCCGATGAAATGGTTCGCGTCTCCATCGAGGCAGGCGGAACGCTTTCTGGAGAGCACGGAATCGGTATCGAAAAGCGTGATCTGATGCCGCTTGTGTTCAATGAGGCCGATCTTGATGCCCAGGCGAGGATCCGAGATGCCTTCGATCCGCAACGGATCATGAATCCGGGCAAGGTGCTGCCATCTGGATCGAGATGCTTTGATGCCTCGGGAGCGAGACTCACATGACTCTCCCATCTCCAGTGATGGGTGCGTTTCGAGCAGCCGGTCTTTCCCCGCCGATCCGGGGACTCTGCGATGTGGCGACGGTTGCACCCGCGACCGTTGAGCAGGCAGCAACCCTCCTCGCTGCAGCTGCCGCGGAGAACCTCAGTGTTGGATTCCGGGGAGCCGGAACGCGTGATGAGGTCGGAGGGTCTCGCACTTACACGATCGGAATGCTGTCTTCCAACATGGCTGAGGTCATCGACTGGCCCGTGGAGGACCTCACGATCGTTGTCGGATCCGGAATGAGCGTCGGCCAACTCGAGTCGATGTTGAACGCAGGGGGGCAAACGTCGTTGCTCCCCACTGGTGATCCGCAACGAACGATTGGCGGCATCGTTGCGGAGGGAGCATCCGGCTACGGGCGTCTGAAGTACGGCCCAACTCGGGACCGAGTGCTTGAGGTCACCTTAGCGACCGGTTATGGCAAGGTCGTGCGTGGCGGCGGTCGCCTTGTCAAGAACGTCACCGGTTACGATCTGCCACGTTTGATGACGGGATCGCTCGGAAGTCTCGGTTTCATCACATCGGTGTGTCTGAAGCTGTGGCCCCTTCCAAAGCAACGGTCGGTTGTCAGGGTTGATGACGCCGCGGCCGCGTATGAACAGCTCTACCGACCGTTTGCAGTTGTCGAATCTGACACGGGATCGTATGTCGCCCTCGAGGGTTCGGTCGAAGATATCTCCATCCAGGCCGCGTCCATTGGTGGCCAGATCGACGATGGGGCTTCGCTTCCCTCGGTGATCGGTGAGCCTGTGTTGGTCTCAGTACGCGTCGCACCCAAGACGCTTGCGGCTGCTCGCAGACTCGTGACTGATCGAGAACCTGACCGCTTCATCGCGCAGCACGGTGTTGGAATCATCGAGGCCGGCTGGAGCAGAATCACGACTGATCAGTTCAACGGGTTGCGAATGGATGTCGAAAGCCTCGGGGGGACAGCGGTTGTTCTCAAGTCAAGCGGCTTGCTACCCGGGGTCGATCCGTGGGGTACCGCACCGTCGACGATATCAATCCAAAGGCGTCTGAAGCAACTGTTCGATCCGTCCGGCATTTGCAACCCAGGCAAACTCCCAGGAGGTCTGTGATGGGGTGGGTCACGGACCAGCCGCCTCGCATGGAGGCCCTGGATTCGTGCGTCACGTGCGGGCTGTGCCTCCCCGTCTGTCCAACGTTCCGCCTCACGGGCGACGAAACAGCATCGCCGCGGGGTCGGCTTACAGCCATGAAGGCGGTCGCGTCCCACGGCATGAATGCCGATCAGCGCTTTGCCGACATGATGTCGTTCTGCCTGCAGTGTCGAGCGTGTGAGACAGCGTGTCCCTCGATGGTTCCGTTCGGCGAGGTCATGGAAGCATCGAGAGCCGAGGTCATCGCTCAGGTGCCAGCGCGAGGGGATCGGATCCGACGGTTGTTGCTTGTGACAGTGCTCCGTTCGCGGTTCCTATTGAGACTCGCAACGATCGGTGCCGTGCTGTTGAGGCGTATCGGCCTCCTTGCCCGTCTCCCGGTCGTCGGAGCCCAAACGAGGGGTCTGCGCCCGATTGCGCTTCCGGTGCGAACCACCGGAGGTGGACGATGGGGGAGCCCCTCAGGTGACGTCGCGATCTTGCTGTCAGGGTGCGTGGCGGATGTCTGGTTCAGCGATGTGCACAAGGCAACGATTGAGGTTCTTGTGGCCGCTGGATATCGAGTCGAAGCCCCCCTCAGTCAGACCTGTTGTGGCGCACTTGCATCACATGGCGGATTTGCCGCTGATGCTCGATCGATGGCCAACCGGAACATCAAGGCGTTTGCCTCGGCCGATATCATCGTGACCGATGTCGCTGGGTGCGGGGCTCACCTCAAGTCATATGGCCGATATGGCGAGGATGGCACCGGGGTCGCCGCCAAGGTCCGCGACGTCAACGAGGTTGTGGCCGCTGCTGTCTCCGACGGTCGACTTCAGTCCTACCCCGCGTCCGGTCGCACAATCGGAATACAGGATCCTTGCCATCTTGAGCATGGACAGCGCGCAGCCAGCGCTGTGGATGCCGTCATCGCTGCGGCCGGGTTCACGCCGGTTGCGATCGATCGCGGTGGCCAATGCTGTGGGGCGGCTGGCGTGTACCAGATCGAGTATCCCGAAATATCGGAGCAGCTCGGCAGGGCAAAGGCTGATCGGATCACGGATTCGGGGATCACAACGGTCGTGTCAGCAAACGCGGGTTGCGAGATGCAACTTCGGCGCTTCCTCAACGACCAACACAGAATTTTGCATCCGATCGAGGTGTATCGGGATCGGATGACCGATGACCGATGACCGATGACCGATGACCAGAGTCCAGGTGCTGGACTCCAAGGATCCCGCTTCGCGGTCCCGATTACTGATTCCAGACAGCCTTTGATCGACCAGAAGTCACAGGGATTGGGCGTAGATGCCGCTCGGTTCGGTTTCGCAACCTGCGGTTCGGAGCGCCTCGACGAGCCATGCACAGTCTGCGGCCCATGCGCTGAACTCGGAGGCACCGCGATCGTTCGCGAGGTCAACCAAGGCGCGAACCACGTCGGGAGCATCAGACGGCGAGGTATCGAGCATCAGAACGTTGAACCATCCGTCGTCCTCAGAGGTGATGGCCCACGCGCTTCCGATCTCCCACAGCCGAGCCTCTCGCGCTGCACGCTCGACATCGGATCCTCTCATCCGATAGAACGACCACGACTCTGCGATGAGCCCGCGCAGTGCCCTTCCTGCCTCACTTGCCGACCAGGCAGCCGCGATGAGCTCGGCGTCGGCGCGGTTGCCTTCTCTTGCGGTGAGAGGAGAACGCCGACGCGCGCCACCGTTCCCGTTGAGGCGCGGCGCTGGTTGGTTGAGTGTGCGAAACCCACGATGGACGACTGTCGTTTTGCGGAAGGCAGTCTTGTTGATGTTTCGGATCGACGCTGTGTTGTTCTCCTCGATCAAGAGCCGAGCAACCAACGCACCCTGATCCCTCGCCCAATCGGTGAGATCGACCGCCATCTGGCTCGCGATACCGTGGCCGCGCCAATCGGTATGTACCCGTGCTGCGTGTAGCCAGGCCTCGTGTGGTGTCAGAAGTGCTGCCCGTCCAATTGCCACCGGCACGTCGTGTCCGTCGGTCGCGACAAGCACGTAGCCGGACTGATCATCGATCCATCCCGCTATTGACTCGGGGACGTAGTCACCCCAGTCGAACGTTCCCGTCGTGAACGCCGCGATCGTGGCAACGTCGCTCGGCCGAGCGGTCCTGGTTCGCAATATCGGCGTCATTGCCCCACCGTTCTGTCGGCTCCAGTGTCGAAAAACCCACTTCTGGAACCCTGGGTACGCGAAACAGGCACGGTTAGTAGTTGGCCAATTCCCGTGCGTGTTCGATGATCCCCTCGACGTTGGGCATGACCTGGGTTTCGAGGCCGAGGGCAAACGGGAATGCAGGGATCTCGGGCGACGCGTACCGGCTCACCGGAGCGTCGAGCCATTCGAACGACTTCTCGGCGATCTGGGCAGCAACCTCGGCACCAAATCCAAGGAACTTGTTGTCCTCATGGACAATCAGCACCTTCGACGTGCGCTGGACCGCAGCCTCGATCGTCGGCCAGTCCAGCGGTCGAAGTGATCGCAGGTCAAGCACCGTTGCCTCGATACCTTCCTCGGCGAGCTTGTCTGCTGCCTCCACCGAAAAGTAGGCCATCGTGCCATAGGCAATGATCGTCAGGTCATTCCCGTCCCTGCGAAGTGCCGCCTTGCCGATCGGCACCCGGTGATCCCCCGTTGGGATGGGACCTTTCGCAAGTCGGTAGAGCTTCTTCGGTTCGAGCACCATCACCGGGTCAGGATCCTCCATTGCGGAGCGAAGGAGACCGACAGCATCGGCAGGAGTTGATGGGATAACAACCTTCAGACCCGGTATGTGTGAGTAAAACGCCTCAATCGACTGCGAGTGGTACATCGCCCCGTGGATACCACCGCCATAGGGAACCCTGATAGTCACCGGCATGTTCCAACGACCGTTCGAGCGATAGTGGATCCGTGCAAGCTCCGACACGATTTGGTCAAAACCCGGATGAATGAAGTCCGCAAATTGAATCTCAGCGCATGGCCGTGCACCGGCTGCAGCCATGCCAACACTCAACCCGATCACAAGCGCTTCGGCAAGTGGAGTGTTGAAAGAGCGGTCCTCACCGAATGCGTCGGTGAGTCCTTTCGTTGCCTTGAACACTCCGCCCTTTGGATCGGCAACGTCTTCACCGAACACAACCATGCGGTCGTCGGACTCCATCAACGAGTGGAGCCCCTTGTTGATCGCCGTGATCAGATTGCCCTGTTCGCCGTGGGGTTCAAGTTCAATTTCGGTGGTGGCGGTAGCCGGATCGATCGGATTCGCATAGACATGCGTCAGCGGATCGGTCGGATCCGGAGAACTCTCCGTTGACTTCACGGCAGCGGCAATCGTTTCCGTGACCTCGGCATCAATCTCCCTCTCAAGTGCATCGGAGAGCACCCGTTGCTCAACGAGGTATTGGCGGAAGTTCGGAATCGGATCTTTGCGTCGCCACAATTCGACCTCTTCCCTGCTGCGGTAGAGCTTGTCGTCGTCATCTGAGGTGTGTGCGTAGTAGCGATAGGTCTTGGCTTCGATGAGGGTCGGACCCTCGCCTGCACGAGCCCGATCCACAGCGGCGGTCATCGCCCCGTAGACCTCGAGGATGTTGTTTCCGTCAACGACGATGCCAGGCATTCCGTAGCCCACAGCCCTGTCCGCGACCTGTCCCGCAACGCCAGATGCAGCTGGCACCGAGATCGCGTACAGATTGTTCTGGATAAGGAATATGACAGGCAGCTTGTGAATGCCAGCAAAGTTCATGGCTTCGTGCCAGTCGCCCTCCGATGTCGAACCTTCGCCACCGTCGACGAGCACGACCGAGTCGCTTCCCATTCGTTGGAGCTGATATGCAATCCCGCATGCGTGTGGGTATTGCACGCCGATCACCGACGACTGGCTCAGGATGTTGAGGTCGGGCTCGGACCAGTGTGCTGGCATCTGACGCCCACCGCTTGACGGATCGGAGGCCTTGGAGAACACGCCAGCAAAGACGTCCTCTGGGGACATCCCGATCGCGAGGGCGAACGCGGTGTCCCGGTAGTACGGAAGGCTCCAATCCCGCGTCGGGTCGATGGCAGCTGCCGCACCAACCTGCGTTGCCTCGTGACCCGAGACTGAGACCACGAACGGAACGCGGCCTTGCCGGTTGAGCGCCCACATACGCTCGTCGAGTTTGCGAGCGAGGACCATGTTCCGGTACAGGGAGATGAGGTCGTCGTTGGAAAGCCCAAGTGCGGTGTGGTCGATCACGCTGTCAAGTTCAAGCGTCACGGCGTCTCCTTTTTCTGCCTGGCTGCAGCGATCCGTTCGTCGGCGACGAGCACGGCTGCTGTATGGGTATCGATGTCGAGCTCGACGGCCTTGGTGAGGATCCTCGCGACGGTTGAGCCAATACGATCGATCATGGCTATCGCCCTTTCACTTGAGTAGCCACCGTCGCCCGCAGCGATGTTGATGATGCCACCGGCGTTCGCAACGAAGTCCGGCACGTACGTGATACCGGCATCCTTCAAGCGAACGGCGTCCTCGGGTGTCGCAAGCTGGTTGTTTGCCGACCCTGCGACCGCGAGACAGTTGAGCTGGGGAACGGTAATGGGATTGATGTCTGCGCCAAGCGCGCACGGAGCAAATATGTCACAGTCCACGGCGTGGATGTCGTCTACTGATGTGACCTTGGCACCAAGACCGGCCGCGGCACGGTCCGTCGCCGACGAGTTGATATCAGCAACGATGAGCTCGGCGCCGCGTCGGTGAAGTCGTTCGGCAAGCGAGAAACCGACCTTCCCGATTCCCTTGATAGCGACCCTTCTTCCAGCGAGATCGTCGGTTCCCCAAAGGTGCTCACTCACTGCCTCAATTGCCGAGAGGACCCCTCGTGCGGTTGCCGGGGACGGATCGCCGGATCCGCCCGTCTCTATCGGCAGACCGCTGACGTGGTCGGTCTCCTGCCTGACGATGGCCATATCCGGAACGGTTGTGCCGACATCCTCGGCAGTGATGTATGTGCCGCCGAGCGAGTCCACGAAACGTCCATAGGCCCGAAACAGACCGTCGGAACGCAAGGTGGCGGGGTCGCCCATGATGACCGCCTTTCCACCTCCCAGATCCAATCCAGCACATGCAGCCTTGTACGTCATGCCCTTCGACAAGCGCAGGACATCGATGAGTGCGTCTTCTTCAGAGGCATAGGGATAGAAGCGAGTTCCGCCGAGGGCGGGACCGAGGGTGGTGTCGTGGATGGCGATGATCGATCGGAGACCGGACTTGTGATCTACTCCGAAATGTACTGATTGGTGAGATTCGGTTTCGACTAGGTCGAAGACTCCCAAGATGGCCTCCGCCGGGATCGTCTCGTCGGACGCCCATATGATACCGGCCTTGTCTGACCCGCCACAACGGAAGCGTGTTCTCGCTTCTGTGGCGAGTGTGGCGTGCTCCGGGTGGAACCCTGGGTACGGCGTCTACCATCGGACAATGATTGCAACGGCGTACCTGCGTGTGTATATCCCATCGATCGGTGCCGCTGGTCTTCCTCCTCGTCGGGATGTGAACGCGCCAGGCGCACTCACAATCGACGACGACTTCGTGTGGAGCGAATCGACAACAGACGACGCCATCTTCACGACATGGCATGACACCCAGTACGCATGTCCCCGAAATGCACGCCTCCGCATGCTCGAAGGTGTGGTGGCGCTCAGCAGGCAGAACCCCGAGTCCGGGTTGGTTTCTGAAGTACAGCGCCTCTACGCGATCACTGAGCTTTCCCGGCTGAAGCGAGCGAGCACAATCGGCCGGTCCTTCATTCTTTCGTCGGCTTGGCATGTTCCACTGCGTTGGTTCTGTGCCTTTCATCCGTCCGAACGTGATCTCTACGACGACGATGTGATTACTTCGATCCGATACCGGACGTCACTTGGCGAGGCCGTTGATCGTGTTCGGTGGGCAGCGTCGGTTCTGGAGAATGCAGGGTTTCCTGAGGGCCCGATCCAACACCTCAATGACCTCGAGCGCTGGCTTGTCGAGTTTTCGGCCGAATCGATGGTGGAACTTGACTACGCGAGGGTGGCAACCTTGTTCAACGACGGGGATCTGGTGTTCGATGAGAGCGCGGGAGACGTACGCGATAGTCTGCTCGGGCTTGAGGTCGAAGATTTTGCTCGATCCGGCGCGGGCTACCAGCGGGTTGCGCGTCGATGGGCATCCCCTCAGGCGTACACCTTCACGAACTGAACGCCGCGAACTACCCCCGGACACGCATCGCAATGTCCAGAGGCCTCTACCTTTATCAACTGAACGTCGTGAACGGAACGCATGAAGACACATCGACTCATCGCAATGTACGCGTTGTGGCTCCTTGCCGCGGGGTCCGTCGCGGTCACCGTTGCCGTTGTTGTGACTGAGCTCATGGTGGTTGTCGGTCTCATCGACCGATCGGAGGGTGGATACGGGGTGTCCCTGTCGATTGTCACTGGAGCGTGTTTTGTTTTGCTTGCCGCAATTCCGTTTCTGTTCAGGGACCGTTTTCGCGTGGATGATCATCGAGAGGCTGAGCCGACATGAGTTTCGTGCCGCCCCAGGTCGAGGGTGTTTCTTGGCGGGCAGCTACGCGCGACGATGTCGAGGCGATCGCAGCCCTCCAACATGCCTGCTTCATGGTTGATGACACTTTTTCAGAAACCGCTGCCGAGATTGATGACCGTTTCGACAGCCCGATGACCGATGTCGAGACCGACACTTTGATTGCAGCCCGAGATGATGGAAGCGTGTTGGTGTCTCTTTGGAACCAGCTCGTCCCAGAACCCCTCGAAACGTGGAAGGTCTATGACGAGAACTTCATCCATCCCGACCACCGCACTCCTGAAATCATGGAGTTCGCGCTTGCATGGTGGATGAATCGCGGGGCAGAGCGGGTTGCCGCCACCGACATCGATCTCCCTATTCGATATCACCAGCTTGTGTTTCCGACGCGGCCAGACAAGAGAAGACTCTTGGAGGCAAACGGCTACGAAGCCTCCATGTATATCGATGAGCTTCGTCGCGACCTTTCCGAACCAATCGAAGGCTCCTCCCTGCCCGATGGATTACGTCTGGTGGCGTTCGGGGATGTCTCGGCCGAGGATGCACTTGCTGTGCGCAACGACGCTTTTCGAGACCACCGCGGCTCCCAACCCTGGACGCTTGAGATGTGGGAGGCACGATCCGTTGAGATGCAGCGGCCAGATGCATCATTTGCGGTCATGGAGAATGATCGCCCGGTTTCGTATGTGATGAGTGCTGCGTACCCGCATGATTGGGATGCTCGCGGCTATACCGAGGGCTGGATCGAAGGAGTCGGAACCGCGCGCTCGCACCGAGGTCGCGGCCTCGCATCATTCCTCATCACGGAGTCGATGAAGGCGTTCCGTGACAGCAGACTCGACTACGCAACGCTCGGTGTTGATTCGGAGAACCCAACTGGGGCGGTGGGCCTCTACCAACGCCTCGGCTTCGAGAAGGTACGTGGGTTCGTCGAGTACACCAAGACCGTGGATCGGGTTGCCTGATGGGTGACCTATCCATTGAACGCGATCAAGTCTTCCGTATCAGAACCGCTCGCACCCCCGGGCTACTTGGGAAGGCTCTGGTAGTGGCAGGTGAGCACGGAGCGAACATCGGAGAGATCGAGACCATCCACATCGGGGCAAACCACAACATCCGTGAAGTTGCGATCATCGCTCCCGGCAAGGAAGCTATCGAAGCCATCGCGGCGGCGATGAATGCAATTGATGGCGTCGAGGTGCTCCCCGGCCGGGTCGACAAGGTGTGGGAGCAGCACAAGGGCGGCAAGATCAAGATTGAAACGAACGCCGTCGTGAGGACACTTCAGGACATTCGCGAGGTTTACACACCAGGGGTCGCGCGGGTCGTCGCGGCGATAGAGGAAGATGAATCGCTCGCAGACACCTTGACGTGGCGTGGCAACACGATCGCGATCATCACGAATGGGACGAGGGTGCTCGGGCTCGGAAATGTTGGTCCAGTCGCAGCGCTGCCGGTGATGGAGGGCAAGTCATTGTTCTATGCCCAGATGGTTGGTGTAAACGCTGTCCCCATTGTCCTCGACGCCACGGATCCGATTGATGTGATCGAGACCGTCGTTCGGCTTGCTCCTGGCTTCGGCGGTATCCACCTTGAGGATATTGCGACTCCCGCCGTGTACGAGATTGAGCGATCGCTCGAGGAGCAACTCAACATCCCGGTCTTCCACGATGATCAACACGGAACCGCCGTGGTCGTCTCCGCCGCTGTGATCTCGGCAGCCAGGCGGGCGGATCGGCCGATCTCAGAGCTCTCCTTCGGGCAGGTCGGTCTTGGTGCTGCCGGGAGCGCCATTGCTGGACTTGCATCTGGGCTCGGTTTCAAGACGATTGCTGCGTACGACCCTTCCGATATCGGAGTGAACCGTCTCCGTGAGGTTTCCGCACCTGGTGTCGTGATCGACATCGGCACGACTGATGCCCATTTTGACAAGGTCGTTTCGACGTCCGACGTGCTTGTCTTGGCCACAGGACAGCCAGGTCTTCTGTCCCCAGATCGCGTGGTTGATGGCCAGATCATCATGGCCCTCACCAACCCACTCCCTGAGATCACCCCACGCGACGCCATCGCGGCGGGCGCTGCCACTGCTGCCGACGGGTCCATTGTGAACAACGTGCTGTCGTTTCCTGGGATCTTCAGGGGGGCACTCGACGCCCGATCGCCGTCTGTGACAATCGCCATGAAACGGGCCGCGGCGCACGCGATTGCCAACGCATCACCCGACGATGAGTTGCTCCCGGATCCCTTGGACGTATCCGTCCACCAAGCTGTCGCAGCCGCGGTCGCCAACGCAGCAACCCAGACGTAGCCGGAAGTCCGACCGCCTCCGACTTCGGCTACCCGACAACGTCTAGATCACGTCGTCCTTGTCGCGGGTCCGGGGTGACCAGATCTCGGTCCAGATCAAGAACATGAGGACTGCCGTTGCGATTGATACCCAGCTGATTGGTGTGCCTGCCGCGGCAAGCATCGATGCCAGGACAAATGCAGCGATGGTACGCACGATCTTCTGGGCGCGTCGACTCGGAATCGGACGATCAAAGCGATCGCCGTCCTCGACGTAGCCTGGGATATCGTCATCCAAGTAGGGATCCTCATATTCCATGCTCGTGAAGGTACCTCCCGCAGTAGGTCACCGCGACGATGACTACTTCTGGTGGACGACAATCCAGATGGCGATGTAGTGGCAGACAAATGCCGCCACGGTGGGCGCACGAAAGAGCTCGTGCACCAGCCCCGCATCGAGGGCCTGGGTGGCGTTGACAATTCGGGGTTGATCACGTCAACAAGGCCAGCCAGAGACGCTATTGGTGTGCTCTCACAACCGGATCCTGAGTTCTCTCAAACCCATTGAGGCCGTGTGTTCGAACGTGTACATTGAGTGGTGGCTCACGCTCGAAGCCGCATTGTCGAAAGGAAGATCATGCGTCGATTTCTTATTCTCCTGGCAACGCTGGCCATGACCATCGGGCTGGCCGTACCCGCCATCGCCGCCGTACCAGCCGACTTCTCCGGAGTTTGGGTCGGAGTCGACGGAGACGGCAGCAATCAGATCGCCTATGTCACGGCACGTCGGTCTGGCGCCCGAATGACTCTCTTTGATCTCGGAGCAACGGTGTGTGGTGGTGCTCCTCTCACGCCGATTCTCGCCCATGGCAGTGGTTCAGTAGAAGGTGGCGCAGACACACTCAAGATTACGTTCAACCGAGCCCGATGCTTCAACGGTCATCCGCTGACCCTGCCGCTCTACCTCGACTTCACGCTTCAATCGAATGGGACGATTCAAGACGGCGGCGGCAATACCTGGTATCACGTCGGTTAGAGAAACCAACTGAGAGAAGGCATCAGATCCCCTAAGCCGGGCTTCCGAGGGGAGCGGCATCGGGACCGTCCCGAGGAGAGACCGGTCCTAGTCGGGTTGCGGTGCGTGCCGTGCCGCAAGCTGGACGTCGCGACCGGCCTGGATGTGGGTGACCATTTCCCGTTCCGCTCTTTCGCCGTCGCCGGCAAGGAGGGCATCGAGGAGGGGGACGTGCTCGTCGACCACATGCTGGACGTACTTTTCCGAGCTGAAAGCATGGGCGTACATCCGCAGGCCGATGCTGCGGGTCCACACAGAGTCGAAGAGTTCCAGTAGGACGGGGTTTGCCGTCGCCTCGACCACTCCCCGGTGAACCCTTTCGTTCGCGCGAAATGCATCGACGACCGAAGCGGGTTGTGTTTCGGACTGGGACCGAATGATCTCCTCCAGCCGTTTCAGCGCTCGTGGATCGCCGGTCTCGGCAACGACGCGGGCGGCGAAGCCCTCGATCGCGGTACGAACCTCGTAGAGATCGTTCACCTCGGTTTCGGAGATGTCCCGAACAAAGAAGCCGCGCCGCGGAACGAACTCGAGTATCCCTTCCTGTTCCAGACGCAGGAGAGCTTCGCGGACTGGCGTGCGGCTCACCGCGAGTTCGGTGGCGAGCGTCTCCTGGATGAGCTTGGTCCCTGGGACGATGGAGCCACGGACGATGGCATCGAAGATCTGCTCATAGACGGACTCCGCCAGTCGGGTCTGGGTCTGGTCAATCTTGTTGAACATGGCGCTCTCTCCTACTTGGCGCATGCCCGGCAGAGTACCGTGCGAAACCGATGTGCAGCGCGTTTGTGTTCCGAATACGATATACGGCATCCCGATCGAGCGCCCGGGAAGACTGCGAGTGAGGCGGTCATACCAAACGGTGGCGACCAAGGCCTTGCAAGGGTTCTCACGTAGGTTGCTCGATTTCTCATCGGGGTCATGAACGATTTGCATGTTCTTGTACACGGTGTACTGTATACAAAACGTCTGATTCGAGGAGAGAATGGCAGATGTGCGGAATTGCTGGTCGCATTCTGGATGAACCGGGGCAGGTTGGTGACGACCTCGTCGAGTTGATGCAAGCTCAACGCCATCGCGGAGCCGATTCCACCGGTTTCGCGCTCTACGGATCACCCCTGGAATCAGGATTTCGAGTCGTGGTGTTTCTTGAGGATCGGTCACTCGCCACCGATGTCACCGATGGGTTTGAGCGGATCTTGAAGCGACATGGTTCCGAATTCATGGAGCGGCCCACCCTCAATGACGCGGAGACCCACCATGGAGCGCTCCGTTTTATGGTGAGCGAACCGGACTCCCCGATCGAGGTGTGGACAAATGAGTGCGACGAGATCGCCGGTACCGAGATCCTCTCCGTAGGTCGTTCGCTTGAGATCGTCAAGGATGACGGAGATGCCGACCAGGTGGCCGATCGCCATGGTGTGCGCGACTTCATCGGAACCCACGGGCTCGGTCACGCCAGACTCGCCACTGAATCATCGGTGTCTCCCATTGCAAGCCATCCCTTTTGGGCGAGACCGTTTCCCGACGTTGCCATTGTCCACAATGGCCAACTCACCAACTACTACCTCTGGCGACGACGGCTCGAGCGGCAGGGATATCGCTTCGCCACCGAGAACGACTCTGAGCTGATCGCGGTGTGGCTCTCAGATCAGATGAAGTCTGGCGCATCGCTCTCCGATTCGTTGCGGGCCAGTGTCACCGCCCTCGATGGCGTATTCACCTTTTTGTTGTCCACGGCCGACGAGATCGGCATGGCAAAGGACCGTCTGGCCATCAAACCGATTGTTGCTTTGGAAGTCGATGGTGCCACGGCAATGGCTACCGAGGAGCAGGCGCTTCGACACCTCTACGGCGTGGAAGCCGAACCGATCAACCTCGATGGTCCGGGGATGGTCAGGGTCTGGCCGATCAAGACAGGGGTTGGTGTGTCATGAGTGATCCAATCGAAATCGAGGCAGGGGACAGACCGCTTCGTGTGGTCAACGCAGAGATCCGGACCGCGTTGGCGGAAGGTTGCGACGTCGTGGTCACCGACAGCCGCTCACGCCACAACTTGGCGGTTGGTTTGCCACCGGGCGGTTCGGTGACCATTCCCGACGGTGTTGGCTACTACTGCGGGGGTCTCAACACCGGTGCAAGGATCGTCATCGGACGAAACGCCGGGTGGGGATTGGGTGAGGCGATGTCAGCAGGTGAAATCGTTGTCGATGGATACGCGGGTCTCGGTGTTGGAGCGTCGATGCTCGGTGGCCTGATCCACGTCAAAGGTGATGCGGGGCCGAGGGCAGGGGTGGCCATGAAGGGCGGGGATATTGTTGTCGAGGGTTCCGTCGGATTCCTGAGCGGGTTTATGGCCCACGCCGGTCGGATCATCGTGCTCGGTGATGCCGAAGACGCCGCTGGCGACTCGCTGTGGGGTGGGTGTATGTGGGTGGCAGGCGAGATCGGGTCGCTTGGCGTGGATGCCAAGCTCGTTGTGCCCGAGACCGAAGAGGTGGATTCCGTCGAGGAACTGTTGTCGACGCTCGGGATCGGCGATACCCAACGTTCGTGGAAAAAGATCGTGTCTGCACAAAAGCTCTGGCATTTCGATTCGAGGGACGCACAAGCATGGCTGATGATTTGAACTACTCCGTGGAAGATCTCGTGGCATTGAGGGACGGGGCGAGCTCCGATCGTCCCGCTGGCAGCAGCTCTTCGTATGATCGTGGTGGCTCGCCGAGGTGGACGCCCGATGCCATCGCCGAGATCCAGGCGGCGGCCCAACTCGGTCGTTATTCCATCCGAGGCTTTTCGACCTTCCATCGCAACCTGCCGTCACTCGACGATCTGGTATTCGTCCCGGCAACGTTGACGAGACTCCCCCTCGAGGGGTATCGCGAGGACTGCGATGCTACGACGGTCCTCGGTTACCGCCCGGGTCTCGTCGAACGACCCATCGAGCTTGCAATCCCCATCTACATAGCCTCGATGTCATTCGGCGCCCTGTCGGCATCGGCAAAGACGGCGCTCGGCAAAGGTGCTTCCATGGTCGGCACCATGACCTGTACTGGTGAGGGTGGGATGCTTGCAGAGGAGCGTGAGGCTTCGGACAAGCTCGTGTACCAGATGACGCCGTCGCGGTACGGTCTGGATCTCGACCATCTCCGCCGCGCCGACGCCATCGAGATCGCGGTGGGTCAAGGGGCCAAGCCCGGCACGGGTGGTGTACTCCTCGGGATGAAAGTCTCTGAGCGCGTTGCAAAGATGCGCACCCTCCCGATGGGTGTCGATCAACGGTCAACCGTGCGCCACCCCGATTTCCTGGGAGCAGACGATCTCCAGGTCAAGATCGAGGAACTGCGCGAGGCGGTCGACTACCAAGTCCCGATCTTCCTCAAGATGGGGGCGACCCGCCCACGCTATGACGTCGCCATTGCCGCAAAGGCAGGCGTGGATGTGATCGTTCTTGACGGCATGGAAGGTGGAACCAACGCCGCTCCTGAGGTCCTCCTCGACCACACCGGCGTACCAACCATTTCGGCCATACGGGCGGCGCGCCAAGCACTTGAGGATTGCGGGATGGCGGATCAGGTGAGCCTCGTCGCCGCCGGTGGTATCCGATCGGGTATCGACGCCGCAAAGGCCATGGCGCTTGGGGCGGACGCGGTGATGATCGGAACCGCGGCGAACATCGCGCTCGGATGCAACTCTCCCCGGTACGTGGAGGACTACGAGGCCATGGGGACATCCCCTGGCCAGTGTCACCATTGCCACACCGGCCTGTGCCCGGTTGGTATCCAGACCCAGGACCCGGAGCTTGAGAAGCGAATGGATGTGGACGCGGGCGCCGAACGTGTCGCTCGATTCCTCACCGCAATGACGATGGAGATAACCTTGATAGCCAAGGCATGTGGTAAATCGAGCGTCCACAACCTCGAACCCGAGGATCTGCGGGCACTTTCACTTGAGGCATCGGCCTTTACCGGAGTGGCCCTGGCGGGAATCGATCGACCATTCACATGGCAGTGAGTCGAATACACACGAATGGAGGACACCAGTGACTGATGACCTCGTTGCAGGCACGCATACGGTTGTTGTAGCGCTTGGCGACTTGAGCGGGATCCTGCGTGGAAAACGACTCCACGCATCGATGTGGGAAAGTGTGGCCGAGCACGGCATGGCAATGGCAGGGGCCATCTTCGTGCTCGACATGACATGTGACATCTGGGATACGCCGTTCGCCAACATGGACAACGGCTACCCCGACATTTACGTCGTACCGGTACCGGGGACCCTCCGACCCGTTCCATGGGCCGAAGGTACGATGCTTGCCCTTGGCGCAGCGACCCAGGAGGGCGGGAGCCCGGTACCCGTCGACCCGCGCCGCGCTCTCCAGTCCGTCCTGGCAAAGGTCGACGATCTCGGCTATGTGGCAAAGGTTGGCGTCGAGCTCGAGTTCTACCTTCTTGATCCTGAAACCAAACTGCCGGTTGACAAGGGGGTGCAGGTGTATGGCATCGCCCGCGGTGCCCAGTTCGAGCATGTTCTCGGACCGATCCGGAACCAGTGCACCGAGTTCGGGATCCCAATCGAGGTATCCAATCCTGAATACTCATCCGGCCAGTTTGAGGTCAACATCAAATACGGTGAGGCCCTCACGGCGGTGGACAACGCGATCTTGTTCCGCAACGCTGTCAAGGAGATCGCAGCCCAGCATGGATTGCTCGCCACATTCATGGCCAAGCCGTACACCGATGAGTCGGGAAGCGGTCTTCACATCCATCAGTCACTCTGGAAGGGTGACACGAACGTCTTTGCCGACGGGAATCATCTCTCGGATCTGGGGCGATACTACATCGGAGGACTCCGGGAGCACATGGTCGAGCTCACGCTGTTTGGCGCCCCCACTCCCAACAGCTTCAAGCGGAGGGTTCCCTACTCGTTCTGCCCCGCGAACAACTCGTGGGGCGGGGACAACCGAACCGTTGGCATCAGGGTGATCGAGGGCCGTCCCAGTGCGGTTCGAGTCGAGCAACGGGATGCCAGTGCTGAGGCCAATCCCTACATGGTGGTCGCTGGTCAACTCGCGGCAGGGTTGCATGGCATTGAGGAGCAACTCGATCCGGGTCCCCGAAATGGTGGGGATGCCTATGCCGAAGCCGACGCCGTACCGCTCCCCACCTCCATTCCGGAGGCCGTGGCGGCGCTACGGGGCTCGGACTTCGCTCGCTCGGTCTTTGATCCGCAACTGCTCGAGATCCTCATCCAGATGTCCGAGCGAGAAGAGGCGTTCCTTCGCTCAGCAGTCACCGATTTTGAACGAGACCGATACCTGGAGGTGTATTGATGCGCATTGCTCGAGTCATTGGAACCGCCACAGGGCCGATCAAGGACCCAGCCCTTTCCGGACAGACGCTGCTCGTGATCGAACCAGTGGACGCCCATGGCAAAGCAAACGGTCCGCACGAGGTTGCCACGGATGCCGCAATTGGAGCGGGCGTCGGTGACTGGGTGCTGGTGGCCACAGGTTCGGCGGCACGGCAGCCGGGAGCCGTGCGGGGAATTGCCACGGATGCGTCCATCGTGATGATTCTCGAAGAGATCAGGTTGGGATCCGAAACCACGTATCACAGCCTGTCATGACCACGAAAAAGACGACAACACAGGCCGGGAGGGGCAAATCCCCAAGTCCGGCACCACGAAAGGAAACACCAATGGCTGAACAGTCAAAGATGGCGTTGGGGATGGTAGAGACGAAGGGAATTGTCGCGGCAACCGAAGC
This sequence comes from uncultured Acidimicrobiia bacterium, assembly GCA_963714375.1. Lineage (GTDB taxonomy): Bacteria > Actinomycetota > Acidimicrobiia > Spongiisociales > UBA5794 > UBA5794. The sequence goes on along the minus strand of CAVQOG010000003.1, from coordinate 258,569 downwards.
GGCTGACGCAATGGTGAAGGCGGCGAATGTGACGCTGACCAGCTGCGAGCAGGTCGGTGGAGGTCTGGTGGCGGTATTCATCAGAGGCGAAGTCGGCGCGGTCAAAGCAGCCACCGATGCCGGTGCTGTGGCAGCGAGCAAGGTTGGCGAGGTCCTCTCGGTTCACGTCATTGCCCGTCCACACGACGATCTCCCGGCGGTCATGTCCCATATTGTCAGCTCTGCGTAGCATGATCGAATCCCGACCTGCAGGAGAAGGCGTTTGAATGGACGCCGACCTGCGAAGTATCGCCCAAGCCAGGGAGTGCGCGGAGCGTGCCTCTGTCGCGTTCGGGCGATTCCGAGGATCCTCCCAGGATGACATCGACCGAGTAGTCGAGGCGATGTCGCGCGCGGCGGTGAGGGAGGCCGGTCGGTTGGCTGTGCTCGCGGTGGAAGAAACCGGTCATGGGAACGCAGAGGACAAGCGGATGAAGAACTTGTTCAATGCCACTGCCGTGGCTGAGTGGCTCCGTCACGTGCGCACGGTCGGCGTGTTGTGGAAGGACGAACGCACAAAGATGATGGCAGTTGCCGAGCCGATGGGCGTCGTAGCTGCTCTGATACCTGTGACGAACCCAACGGCGACGGTGATCTTCAAGGCTCTGAGCGCGGTGAAGGCTGGAAATGCCATCGTGTGTGCCCCACATCCTCGCGGAGTCCGTTCCGGTGTTGAGACCGCAAAGGTCCTGTCCGCTGCGGCAGACGAGGTGGGTGCGCCGCCCGACCTGATCCAATGTCTGTCGGAAGTCACGCTTGAAGGAACTGCGGAGCTGATGCGCCATCGGCGAACATCAGTTGTGATGGCGACCGGCGGTGCCGACATGGTGCGGGCAGCCTATTCATGCGGCAAGCCGACGCTTGCCGTCGGCCCTGGGAACGTTCCGGTATACGTCGATGCCTCCAAGCGCCATGACCTCGACGAGGTTGCAGACCAGATTCTCACATCGAAGGCGTTCGACTTTGGCACGGCCTGCGTTGCCGAACAGGCTGTTGTTGCACACCGTGAGATCTCTCGACCGCTGCGAGAAGCGCTGCGGAACAAGGGCGGATACTTCTGCTCAACGTCTGAGAGTGAAGCACTGGCGGGGATCATGTTCGGTCCAAACGGCGGTCAGATCCCGGCCAGGGTGGCTCAGTCTGCGAAACAGCTTGCCGAGATGGCAGGGTTCGACGTCCCTCTTCGGACCCGGGTTCTCATTGCTGACACCGTCGGGGTAGGGCGTGAGTTCCCACTCTCGCGCGAGAAGCTGAATCCGGTGCTTGCCTACTACGAGGTGGGATCGAGCGACGAGGCATATCGCCTCTGCGAAGCGGTGTTGGGCTTTGGCGGTCTCGGCCACAGCGCTGCTGTGCACACAGAGGATGCCGAGGTCAAGGCCAGGTTCTCGATGCTTCCGGTCGGACGGCTCTTGATCAACACGCCCTGTGCCCTTGGGGGTATGGGATATTCAACGGACCTCGAGCCGAGTTTCATGCTCGGCACGGGCACGTGGTCGGGATCAATCGTTTCCGACAATGTGACCGCGCTTCATCTGATCAACATCAAACGAATTGCCGAGGAGACGCGGCCATGGAGAAGTTTCAACGACATTGAAAGGAATGCGTCATGACGCAACAAAAGACCGAGATCCGTGCGCTGCTACAGATCGATCGGCTCCAGCCGCGATTCGCGGCCTACAGCGCTGCGACCGTGAAAGGTTCGATCCCCCTTGAGGGCGACACGCTACTTGTGGGGGAGATCTCCCCAGGCAATGAGGTGTTTCGAGCCGTTGACGTTGCGTTGAAGGCCGCTGAGATCGAGTCCGTATCACAGATCGTCGAGCGCGAGTTCGGGTTCTTCATGCTGAGGTCTCCCGTGAACACGGCAATATCGATCGCTCGTGAGGCGATCCTCGATCACGTTGGAGCGAGCCTGTCCGATCGGATGAAGCCCCGAATCGACAGTACCCAGCGGATCACTTCCGTCGAGCCGCATCAGGCGAAACTTCTCAACATCTGGAGACAAGGCTCCCTCGTGATTCCCGGTGAAACCCTCGGAATCATGGAATGCTCCCCGGCCGCCTATATCGCATTCGCTGCCAACGAGGCAGAGAAGGCAGCCAACGTCGACATCGTCGAGGTCAGAGCACTTGGCCGCTTCGGGAGGCTCTTCATCGCCGGATCGGAAGACAACGTCAGTGCAGCCATCGACGCCGCTGTGGCCGCTCTGGAAGGGATGGACGGGAATTCGTGAGAGTCATCGGGGAACACGACGTCAGGACCGCGGCCGCCCGTAGCACGGTGCTCGTCGTCGGATCCGATGACCTACTCACACCGTCGGCTCGGGATCTCGTGTCCCAGCTTGGCTTGCGGGTCGTCTCAGAGCCTGTCGAGGCCGTGGCTCCCAACACGCCGGATCACGGTACCGCGGTGAGTCGTGTTCTTCTTCGCCGATCGCCGAAATGGGTCACACCCGAGATGGTGGCGAACCCGACCGTGACCGCCTTTGGGCGGGTAGCGATGGTTGGTTGTGGGGCCGTTGGCGCGGCTGCCGGGCACATGGTCGCTGCACGGGCGGCGGCAAGAGAGCTCGCCTTCATCGATCTCGTGCCGGGGCTTGCGGCGAGTACAGCCCTCGACATCGAGCACGCCTCGGGCATCACGGGCTCCGATACCACATGTACGGGCGGCGAGACGCTTGATCTGTTGGCAAATGCCGATGTGGTTGTGGTTACTGCTGGTAAACCTCGGTCTCCTGGGATGTCACGAGATGACCTGCGTGACATCAATTCCAAGGTCGTACGCGGTGTGGCTGAAGCCGTCCAAGAGTACGCCCCGGATGCGATCTTGGTCGTGGTCACCAATCCTTTGGACGAGATGACGTATGAGGCGTACCGTTCGACGGACCTTCCGCGAGAACGGGTGCTCGGCATGGCCGGAACGTTGGATTCCTCCCGGTTTCGATGGGCCCTTGCGACTGCCGCTGGTGTTCATCCCCGTGACGTGTCGGCCTTCACCCTTGGCAGTCATGGCGATGAAATGGTCCCAATTCTCTCGCTTGCCACCATCAAAGGTCGTCCCGTCGCCGAGGTACTCCCACAAGATGCGATTGACCGCTGTGTCAAAGAGACGGTCGGGGGTGGAGGCCGCATCGTCGCAATACGTCGCACGGGATCAGCATCCATTGCACCGGCACACTCCATTGTTGAGATGCTCGACGCGATGCGGGGAGCGTCTTCGGATCTCCTTCCCGTGTCGATCGTGCTGCAAGGTGAGTATGGGATCGAGGATGTGGTGGTAGGTGTCCCAACTCGTCTCGGCCGAGGAGGATTGGAAGAAGTTGTAGAGCTGCCGTTGGCTCAGGAGGAGCTTGAAGCACTCCGCCTGGCGGCGGCCGTCGTCAAGGAACGGCTGAAGAATTGATCAATTGGTGTTTTGGAGGTGACCATGGACAATGAGCAAATGTACTCTGACATACTCGACGAGTTGCAGAGTTGGCAAGGTACGAGTGGTGGGCCAGCGGTCGGAGGTGGGACGAAGTCTCAGGCCACGTACGCATCAGGTTTTGAGCGTGCTGTTGACCCGTCGCGGCGTGCCCACAAGGCGGACACGCTCAAGGTGTCGATCCTCGGTGGGGGGAACGGCGGCATGGCGATGGCCGGCCATATGGCGATTCTTGGATACGAGATCACGATTTGGTCGCCCTTTTCGTGGGAGGTGGAACCGATCGAGGAGAAGGGCGGGGTATCGATCATCGGTTCCGAGGTAAGCGGGTTCGGAAAGATTGCAAAGGTCACCCGTAGCCTCGATGTGGCCGTCAAGGGAGCAGATCTGATCATGATCTGCGCTCCTGCGATGTCGCACAAGCCCTATGCCTCGATGCTGGCACCGCTGCTACGCGATGGTCAGGTGGTGGTGCTCAACCCGGGTCGTACCGGCGGCTCACTGGAGTTCGCACGCACCCTTACCCGATTTGCGTGCTCGGCAAGGATCGTGCTCGGCGAAACCCAGACCTTCATCTACGCCGCCGAGCGCACGGACGCCTACACGGTCAAAATTCTCAAGGAGAAGTTCAGGATGCGGGCGGCAGCCCTTCCGGCATCCGATAACGATCTGATGATGGATCCGTTGCGCGATCTGTATCCTCAGATTGAGCCTGCCCAGAACGTGTTGGAGACCGGTCTCAACAATGTGGCGCCGGTGGTGCACCCTGGCACGGTCCTCCTGAACACTTCGGTGCTTGAGCGCACGGCGGCCGGCGAGCCACTCAAGTTCTACCAGGACCAGGTGACTCCAACGATCGCGACGCTCATTATGGGCAAGCTCGATCAAGAGAAGCAGTCGGTGGCAAAGGCCCTGGGTCTCAAGGAGGTGTGGTCGCTGCTTGACTGGTATCGAGAGAGCTACCACATTGTTGGCGACAACATCTTTGACGTTATCAGGGCAAACCCCTACATCGCGGGGTTCACGGCGCCCAGCCACATCCTTGCCCAGAACCACATCCTTGATGATGTGCCGAACTCGCTCGTTCCGATCGCTGACTTTGGTCGCGTGCTCGGCGTTCCGACACCTACGGTGGACTCGATGGTTCATCTGGCGAGCGCCATGTGCTCGATCGACTGGTGGGATGAGGGGCGTACGGTCTCTGGTCTGGGTTTGGGTGGCATGTCGGTGGAACACATGATCGAACACGTCGAACACACAGCACTTGGTGGCAAGTGCTCGGAATCGGGCGTATGCCGCGCCTTCGGCTTCTACAGCTAGAGGAGGTGGATGATGGGAGATATGCATAGAACACGGGTGGTCTCGGCCGGCGATATCGAGATGGCCGCAGAGACCGGCGGCTCCGAGTTGTTCGTTCCCGTGGGCTCGATCGTCACGCCGCTTGCGCGTGAGCGGGCAGATGCTCTCGGCGTTGCGGTGAACATGACGTCGAACCCGACATCCCCGCTGGAGCGGCCCTCCGGAGAAATGTCACTGGAGGAAAAAGCGAGAGAGGTCACGGCAAAGGTGATCGCCCGTCACGGCGGAGATCCCTCAATGTTGGACGACATGACCCAAACCGTGCTCAAGCGCATGTCGGGCGATTGCCCGTGCGGCAAGCACGGACCGAAAGGCTAAGAGCCAGGTTCTCACGGTGTGAAGCCCCCTGCATCGTTTGCGAAGCAGACGCCGCGTTCCCTCCGCAAGCGGGAGGACGGGTTTGGTTCCGTCACAGGCTTGCGAGCGCCAACTCCAGCAGGGATGCAGCTGTCCGTCGTCTCCTCGAATTGCAGAAGAGGCTCACGCTGCTCAATCAGTCAGGCGCTAGCGGTCCCTAGTGCAAGAAGCTGATTCGATGCAGCGTCGCCGTGAGTCAGGAGCGCGCGAAAGCCCGCAACTGGTCGAAGTGTTGAGCATCGGCTGCCTGCAACGACACGATGTATTCCGACCGCAACGCACGAACATCCAGATCGAGATCTACGCCCCAAGAAAATGGTGGATGACCGAGCGACCGAATGAGGTAGTCGGCAGCAATCCGGCTGTGGCGTCCGTTGCCGTTCGAGAATGGGTGGATGGAGACCAATCGGTGGTGGAAGCGAATCGCGATTTCGTCGGGTTCGTACGTGGCATGCTCGATCCAGACCGCGGTGTCATCAACGAGGTCGCGTATAGCCATTGAGATCTGCTCCCACGACACGCCGATGTTGGTGTCATGTGTCCGATACTTCCCTGCCCACGACCAGACGTCACCGAACATGTCTTGGTGCAGGGCGCGCAGGTAGACGTCGTCGAGCAGTACCGCAGCTGTAGGTGTTCGACGGAGTAGAACCTGGGCTATGTTGCGCTGTTCCGCGTCGTACAAGTCGGCGCGCGTGGCTATGTACGTGGGGATCAGACCTCGACGTTCCTCTTCGGAGAGGTCCGTGTGGCCGTCGCCTTGCTCTGGGAACCAGTCAATCACGAGTCAGCCGTCTTGTTGCTCCAAAGCCCGCGGCGATCCGCCAGCCGATTTGCTAGCTCGTCGATCTGTGCTTGGTCTTCAGAGGCAGACAGCGACTGGGCTTCAAGCCGACTGTGGTGAGTCACCGGAGCCAGCAACGCTGTTGCTTTTCGCTGTGCCTGCTGGCGAACCATTGGTTCCAAGCTGGTCCTCGGGAGCAGCACATACACGAGATCGCATTCGAGACCGTCCGCCACTTCTCGCAGCGTCTTCAAGGTGACAGCGTCCTGAACCTCGTCGCGCTCAATCGCTGCAATTCTTTGTTGGCTGACGCCCACCCTTTCAGCCAGTTCATTGGCAGACATTCCGAGAGCGTCACGTATCGCCCGTACCCAACCTTTGTGTGGACGCGGCTCACCCAGCAGAGTACGCATCTGGTTGAACCGGGAGTCGAGACGATCGCGGGCATGCTGGTTGCTGTTCTTCATGTTACCTCTCACAATGCATACATTGTACTTAGGCTTCATAATACAATATAAAGATTGTGACTACAAGAGAGACCTACAATAGATATATTGTATCACAAATTCAGCCGTCCCGACGACAAGGACACGTCGATCCCTTCGGTGTCGAATCGGGAAGCCGACCAGATGCAGGCCAGGGCATAAAATCGGTGCTTGGCGTTGACGCCGTGAACGCTGAAACCTTCGCGGCAGTAATGCTTCACGAATGGTGGTCAGGGGCGGGCTCGAACCGCCGACCCCCGGTTTTTCAGACCGGTGCTCTACCAACTGAGCTACCTGACCAAAACCTCGAATCTTGCCCGATATCGCTATCGAGCAAGATTCGAGGCGTTGTGCTGGCGGGAGCGACGGGATTTGAACCCGCGATCTCCGGCTTGACAGGCCGGCGTGAACTCCAGACTTCACCACGCCCCCGCGTTGTGCCCCCAGGGGAATTCGAATCCCCGTTGCCGCCTTGAAAGGGCGGAGTCCTAGGCCTCTGGACGATGGGGGCAGGACGCCCGACATTGTATCGACCTGGACTGGCTACGGTCCTGCGAGTATATCTCCCTCCGCACTCTGGCAGCCCCCGGAGGTATACGGATTACGGATTGCAGATTCCGGACGAGGCCCCTGCATCGGCACAGCGCGGTAATGTCTGGTCATGACCTCCGAGCGAACCGATGCACCACAAGAGTTTGTCGATCCGGACGATGCTCACCGGACGATTGTTCGCCTTGTCGCCGGTGGCATTGGGGAAGGCGTCGATCGGCTCATGGCTCTTTCTCGGGCACTTGATGAGGCGGATCTTGACCCCGATTCGACCGAGATGGCACCCATCCATGCGGATCCGACCCTCATGGCCGTTGTCGGTTGGATATCGGAGCTACCACGACAGGCTCGGCAGATGGCAAACTCCGCCTCAAAGGCGACGTATCCGGTTACCCGAGCTGCTGGCGTCGCTTGGGACACGGGAACGTACGTTGCCAGGGCCACGGGGATTGCGGGATTCGTCGAAGGTCTCACCGAGCCGTTGCTGACGGCGATGGCCGAGGAACGGGAGCGTCTCACATCGGTGGGCACTGGCGAATACGCCCGCGGTCGTGTCCTTGCAGTGCAGGTATTCGAGCAATCGGTCAGCGGGATCATGGGCTACCTCGGAGCATCCGAAGAACTTGGCGACCTCGTTCGGGAGCAGACACTCGGGATCACAGGATCTGCGGTTCGAGAGATGAGGGAGACCGGTGCAGCGGCTGACGGACTGACCGAGGGCGTTTTCAGGCGACTGCTTGGCAGGGAGAAGCGAGGGATCCCCCCGATGCCGGTGCCGCGAACCGAATGAGCAAGGACGACTTCCACGTCCTCCAGGACCGTGCAGCAGGCTTCGTAACACGGATGTTTGCTTTCATCATCGACCTCGGTGTGATTGCAGCGATCGTTGCGATTGGGGGCGGCGTGTCCACCCTCATTGATGCTGCGATCCAAGGAATGGGGCTCCAACCGACGATCGACATGACGGTGATATACGTGTGGATGATTCCGTTCATCTTCGCCGCCTACTACACGATGTTCTGGTCCCTCACGGGGAGAACAATCGGCAAGTGGTTCATGGGTCTCAGGATCATTGGGCGAGACGGTCTGCCACCATCGATCGGACGGTCGATCATCCGATTCCTTGGATACGGTGTTTCGGCTGTCGCGTTGTGGTTGGGATTCGTCTGGGTGATCATTGACGACGAACGCCAGGCATGGCACGACCATTTTGCTCGGACGCACGTCGTATATGACTACGCCCGTCGACCCAGCGGGGAGATCTACGACAACTACCGCAAGCGTGCTGAATCGACTGACTGACTCCATCATCGATCGGACAGGACCGCAGGTACCCTCACAATATGACGGACCTTGAACGTGCGACGCAGGACTGGATAAACGGTGATCCCGATCCCGTGACAAGGGCAGAACTGGCGACGATCCTCGCATCGGGGCACACGTCGAAACTTGAAGACCGCATGGCGGGCACGCTCACGTTTGGTACCGCGGGTATCCGCGGGGTCGTGGAGGCTGGAGCCAACCGCATGAACCGTGCGGTGGTGATTCGGACCACGGCCGGTCTCGCCGCTCACCTGCTTGCCAATACCGAACCCGACGACCGACTGATTGCGATCGGGAGGGATGCCAGACCGTCTTCGGAGGCGTTCATGGCGGACGCGATCGGTGTTCTCGTTGCGGCGGGTTTCACTGTTCGCTACTTCGCCGATCCGACGCCTACACCACTCGTTGCATACGCCGGGCTCACGATGGACGCATGCACATCGATCGTGATCACCGCAAGCCACAACCCACCCGCAGACAACGGCTACAAGGTGTATTCATCCAATGGCATCCAGATCATCGCACCAACGGATGCTCAGATCGCCGAACAGATTGACCTTGTGGGGCCAGCCAACGGAGTGCCACGTGCCGCTGAGCCATTCCAGCACCCCTCAGCGACTCCGATCGATGGCGACCTGTTCGAGTCCTACCTTCGCGCCGTAGGCGCATCTCTCCCCGGTGTCACTGGTGATCGTTCCCTGTCGATTGTGTACACGGCGATGCATGGAGTGGGCGGCCGCTTCGTCACGGAAGCGCTTCGACGGTTCGGTTTCAAGAATGTCAACCCGGTCGCACGCCAGTTCGCCCCCGATGGGCTGTTCCCGACCGTGAGTTTTCCGAACCCAGAAGAGCCCGGTGCGCTTGACCTTGCCCATGAACTTGCCCAGGCAACCGATGCCGACCTCGTCCTTGCCAATGATCCTGACACCGACCGCCTTGCCGCTTCTGTACCCGATCCCGGTGGGGTATGGAGACCACTGACAGGAAACCAGGTCGGCTGCCTCCTCGGGGAGTTTCTCTTGACGAACTGGAGCGGTCCCGCCTCCGCCGTCGTGGTGAATTCAATCGTGTCGTCTCCGCTCCTGGGTCAGATCGCTGAGGCACACGGTGCAACGTGGGATCGGAGTCTGACCGGGTTCAAGTGGATCTGGAACGCCGCCCTTGAGCTTGAGGAGGAGGGCCGGGGGATGCTCGCTCTTGGTTATGAGGAGGCGCTCGGGTATTCCGTTGGGACGACTGTCAGGGATAAGGATGGGATCTCGGCCGCTCTCGCGTTTGCCATCATGGCGGCTGATGCGCGGGCGAAAGACAAGACAGTGCTCGATCTCGTCGGTGATCTCTATCGCCGATACGGCGTGGCGGTTTCCTCTCAGGTGTCGATTCGGATGCAGGTCCCCGATGGACCCGAACAGATCGCCGCTGCCATGACCGCGCTTAGGAAGGAACCTCCCTCCCATATTGGAGGTCGATCCGTGGCTGGTATGACAGACTTCCTCGTCGGGGCGGCAGACCGCCCGACCTATCTCGGAGCTACCAACCTCATCGAGCTCGACTTGGGACCTACAGGGAGGATCTTGGCACGTCCCTCAGGGACTGAACCCAAGCTCAAGATCTACGTGGATCTCCAGGAGCAGTTCCCGGAGTCCGGGGACTGGATGGGTGCAGAGGCTGCGCTTGCACAGTCGGCAACCAGCACGGGAAATGAACTTGCAGAGTGGATGCGGGCAGCGATCGCGACCTGAGGATTCGCTCACTGCCTGCATCCCGCGATAATGGAACTGTCAACTGAATACCACGGAGGAGTATCCGATGGATGTCCGGTCACTGCTCGGCGAATCTGCCGACTCACTACTTTCACACAAGGCGAAGATATCGAAGGATCGTCTTCATCTCCCAGGCCCCGACTTTATTGAACGAGTGCTGATCGATTCGAATCGCAGTCCCCAGACGCTCGTCAGCCTCCAACGTCTTTTCGACCATGGTCGCCTCGGCGGTACCGGATACGTCTCGATCCTGCCGGTCGACCAGGGAATCGAGCACTCGGCTGCTGCGAGCTTTGCCCCCAACCCTGACTACTTCGATCCGTCGAACATCGTTCAGCTCGCCATCGAGGGTGGATGCAACGGCGTGGCATCGACGTTCGGCGTGTTGGCGGCGATGTCGCGCAGATATGCACATCGGATTCCCTTCATTGCGAAGCTGAACCACAACGAACTGCTCACCTACCCCGCGACGTACGACCAGATCATGTTCGGGTCCGTGGATGAGGCGTGGAACCTTGGTGCCGCCGGGGTTGGAGCGACTATCTATTTCGGCTCGGAGGAGTCGGATCGCCAGATCATCGAGGTTGCCGAAGCCTTTGAGCGGGCACATGAACTCGGCATGTTCACGGTTCTGTGGTGCTACGTGCGCAACTCGGCGTTCAGCGTTGATGGGACGAATCATGAGGCGTCGGCAGACCTGACCGGTCAGGCAAACCACATCGGCGTCACGATCCAGGCCGACATCATCAAGCAAAAGCAGCCCGAATCCAACAACGGGTACGGCGCCGTCGGGTTCGGACGCACCCACGCTGCTGTGTACGACGAGCTGACATCCGATCACCCAATCGACCTCACGAGGTGGCAGGTCGTCAACAACTACATGGGTCGTATGGGACTCATCAACTCGGGGGGAGCTTCCTCCGGTTCTGGTGACCTTGAACAGGCAGTGGCAACCGCGGTCATCAACAAACGGGCAGGTGGCACAGGGTTGATTTCCGGTCGAAAAGCATTCCAACGCCCCCGCTCTGAAGGCGTCGAGCTGCTCAACGCGATCCAAGATGTCTACCTGTCAGATGAGGTCACGGTCGCGTAGTTTCCGAGTTCCGATGACCGATGACCGATAACCGATCCAGAATCCTTCGGACTTCTGACTTCTGACCTCTGATTTCTGACTTCTGAAATCGGTCATCGGATTTCGGTCATCCGATTGATTCCTGAGCACGGGGCTCCGTAACCTGAAAGCCAAACCCGAAGAGGAGGACGCGTGGAGTTGCAACTCCCGTCAGCAGCATCTGTGGCAGTCAATCCCACCCAGCAGGAAATGCGGGCATGGGTTGAGGAATACATGTCGAACATCACCGTCACGGAGTTCGACAACATCAACTACAAGGCCGACGTCAAGGCACGTCTTGCCGGTTCAACCTTCTTCATCACCGAGGTCGAGAACCACAAGAATCGCATGAGTCGTGGCGAGTATGAAGAATGGGCTGCAAAGCAGGATGCCTATATCGCTGACAAGGACATGGTCCTGATTGAGGGATACATCGGCCCTGACCCGACCTTTCGCACGGGCTGTCGTCTGTACATCGAGCGGACACAGGCAAACATCCCCGCAATGCAGCAGCAGCTGTACTTCCCAAAGGACGATGCCTGGACACCCGAATTCACCGTGGTCTACACACCGGGATTGATGGCTCCAGGAAAGCCCGACGAGCGACTGATCCTCGTAGACCACGACAACTATGTGACACGGGTCATCGGCTCGGACTATTTCGGTGAGTCGAAGATGGGCGGACTCCGCATGTGGAACCACCTCGTGTACGAGCAGGGTGGCCTGGCTCTTCACTCCGGACTCAAGACATTCCCCGATGTTGACGGCGAGGAGAAGGTCGCTCTGATGCTTGGGCTGTCGGGCACTGGCAAGACGACGACAACGTTCCGCCAGCAGCTTGGGTCACTTCCGGTGCAGGACGACTTCAACGCCCTGTTTCCGGGCGGCAAGGTCTATGCATCAGAGAACGGCTGTTTTGCCAAGACGTTCGGCCTCGACCCAGATGACGAACCGACGATCTACGGTGGAACGACCCGACCTGATGGTTGGCTAGAAAACACGTGGGTATCGCCCGAAGGCAAAGTCGACTTCTTCAACGATTCTGACACGAAGAACGGGAGGTCGACGTTCCCACTTGCCAACATCAGGCACAGGGATCCCAATCACCTTCCTCCCGCAAACTACATTTTGCTGCTCAACCGCAACGAGACGATCATCCCAGCAATCGCGAAGCTCAGGCGGGAGCAGGCTGCCGCATACTTCATGCTCGGCGAAACAATCGGAACGAGTGCCGGGGGAAAGGCCGAGGCGGGAAAGAGCCTGCGCGTTCCGGGGACCAACCCGTTCTTCTTCGATAACGATGCTCTGATGGGGAATCGATTCCTCGAGCTTCTCGACACCATGCCCGATCTTGAGGTGTACCTCATGAACACGGGTCGGGTGGGAGGACCCGAAGGTGACGAGCGGTCCAAGAAGGTGAAGATCAGGCATTCAAGCGGTGTCATCGAAGGATTCGTGACCGGTTCGATCGAGTGGGTCGAGGATCCCGACTTTGGGTACTTCGTTGCTGCCAGCCTGCCGGGTTTCGATGATCCTGACCTTCTTCAGCCAAAGAAGATGTATGAGGCACAGGGTCGAGCCGATGAATACGACGACCTCGTTGCAAAGCTCAAAGCCGAGCGCGCTGAGTACATGACAACCTTCCCAGGGCTCGATCATTCGATCATCAACGCGATCTAATCGGTTGACAAACTCGCAAGTCGAACCAGACTCGGCGGCGGACGGAGAGATGGACATTCTCGAGAATTCGGGATGCTCCACAACACATCCGTAAAGGGTTGCGCCAAAAAGACCGACAACCCTTGTAGCAACAAGAATCTGGGGTTTCTGCGTGTCGATCATTGGACAAGACAGTCCTGGCGAGCTTGAGAGGCGAGACTTTTCGCTGAGTCGAAAGGGATTCGACCGTGACGAGGTGCGTGAGTACCTCAGAAAGGTCGACGCCCAGTACCGCGACCTATCACTGCGTTCTCAGGACGCCAACGTGCGGCTTGAACAGGCCGAGTACGAGTTGGCCAAGATCAAGAACGAGCAAAACAACTCCGTCGATACGGCAATCGTCGCGGTCCTTGACGCGAAGGACCGCATCCTCGAAAGAGCGCGCAAGCAGGCGCAACAGATAGAGGAAGAGGCGAGGAAGAATGCCGAAATCAGCGCCGAGTTTGCTGGATCGGCATCCGGTGAGCCCGGTGAGATCATCGCGAAGGCAAGGGCACAGGCAGCGACGATTGTCCGTGAGGCCGAGACAAAGGCTGAGCAGCTCACGCACGTTGCCCCGCTCGACACCGGTGAATTTGACGCCCTGAGAGCCGACCGTGATCGGCTCGCTCAGCAAGTCAGTGAACTCTTGGCGCGTTCCACCGCAGGTTCCGCCGACCAGTTTGCCATCGCTACCGCTGAGCTCCACGCGAAAGACATCGTTGAGTCAGCCGAATCCGCAGCGAAGGCCATCAGCGACCGACTCCACCGCGAGCTTGCTGAGGCGACTGCGTCAACGACCGAAGCTGAAGAGCGTTCGCGCAGGATCGTGAAGGAAGCTGAAGAGCGAGCTCTGGAAATCGCCGAAGAAGCGGAAGTGCGAAGACGCGAGATTCTCGATAAGGCAGAGGAGCAGGCCCAGGATTTGCTCAACCTTGCAGGCGAAGCATCGGGCCAGTCCCGGGATGGGGCAGCTGCCTCCGTGGAAGACGAGGTAGCGGCCATTCTCGAAGATGCGAGAGCCGAGGCCGAATCGGTCAAGACCGAGGCCGAAACCATGCTCAAGAATGCTGTAGAGGCAGCTGAAGCTCGTAGCGCCGAAATCGTGCTGCGAGAAGCAGAGCTTGAGCAACTCGCAGCGATGGCCCACGAGGCTGAAGCCAAGGCTGCAGACACACTGGCGTCGGCTCGAGACGGTGCCGAGGCCCTCCGCGAGGAGGCTCAGGAGTTTCGCGATGAGGCTGCTCGAAAACGCGATGAAGCAGAGGCGGCGCTCACTGAGGCGACGGTAGCTGCGGACGCAGAGAACGCCGAGCTCGTTCGGAGCAGAGACGAACTTGCCGAATCCATTGCCAACCTTGAGGTCGAGGTCGCAGCCAAGAGGGACGAGATAGCTTCGGCCACCGACACGCTTGGGACTCTCAACGAAGAACTCGATCAGATTCGCAAGAGCATCCAAAATGAGCAAGAAGATCATGCAGCTGCCACAGCCACCGGCGCTGCCGAACTTGAAGACCTCAGACAGGAAATGACGGACCTGAGGTCATCGACGATAGCTGAGGTCGAGGAGATGCAAGCGGCAGCCCAAGAGGGTGCCAAGACGGATGAGTTGGTTCTTTCGGAAGCTCAGGAAAAGGCGGAGAAGCTGATCGCAGCGGCTGTGAAGAAGGCCGAAAAGAGGGCCCAAAAGATCGTTGCAGACGCTGAGGCGACCACCTCAGAGATGCAAGCAGCCATTCAAGAGGCTGCCGACACGGGCGAATTGGCCCATTCGAAGGCTCAGGAAGAAGTAGCGGAGCTGATCGCCGGGGCCGAGAAGAGGGCCCTGGAGATCGTTGCCGAGGCTGAGGCAACCAAGTCAGAGATGGAAGCGGCGGCAGCAGTCGAAATTGCCTCCTCCGATGCTGCTGATGCCGCTCTCGCAGAAGCAAATGAGGAAGCGGAAGCAATGCTGGTACGGGCTCGGGAAGAGGCCGACCGAATCGAGGCAGACGCTGCCGCAATCCTACGCGAAGCAGTCGAATCTCGGGATGCCGCAAGCGCCGAATCGGTGGACTCTGAGGCGATGGCGGCCCGACTCAATGAACTTGGAGAACGCGAGGCCGAGATAGTGAGGCGTGAGAGGGCAGTTTCCGATCGTGAACAAGCTGCAGAGCACGCCGCATCAACGGCTACAGCCCAAGGAGGGGTACCCCTGTATGCGGTCCCCGATACGGGCATTGGTTCCGATGGCTGGCCCCAAACCTCCGGGACACCCGAGTTCGACAGCATCGATGCAATTCGTAGAGAAGCACTTGCGGCGCTCGAGCAGTCGCGCGGCGACGAGGTGTTGGCCGGAGTCGCGGTGCCAGCTGCCGAGGCGAATCGTCCCACGATCGACTACTCACCGTCGGTCCCACACCAAACCGAGGTGGACATCGTGGATGAGGAGGATCTTGAAAAGCCGTCGCCCACGGAGAGCCGATATACGCGTCACTCTGCAAAACTCCCTCGAATCGGAATCGACTCCGCAACGGCCTCGAGTTCGATGGCGAACCTTCGTAAACATATGACCTCGGACGACTAGCGTCAATCTCCGCCAGTACCCCTGGCTGAAACTGCCCCCGAGCATGGAGTCCGGCTGACATGAAGCCACGCGCCGTCGTGACACGGAAGCCGCCGGGGAACGCCCTAGACACAATCCGTGAAGCAGCAGACGTGTGGTTGTGGCCCGAGAACCGCCCGATTGACAGGGACGTCCTCAAAACCCAGTTGGCCGATGCGTCCGGGTTGTACTGCATGCTCACCGACCGGATCGACGCCGACCTCCTTGAGCATGCACCCCTCCTCGAGGTTGTCTCCAACATGGCCGTTGGCGTTGACAACATTGATCTCGCTGTCTGCGCCGAACGGGGGATCGCCGTGGGGCACACCCCAGATGTTCTGACCGATTCGACAGCTGATATCGCGTGGATGTTGATCCTGGGGGCGTCGCGCCGGATGTCCGAAGGCATCGAGGGTGTCCGTGCCGGTGCATGGGGAGACTGGGACCCCACCTGGCTACTTGGTCGAGATGTGTCGGGGGCAACGCTCGGCATCATTGGGATGGGTCGGATCGGTAGTGCGATCGCTCGCCGATCCGTCGGATTCTCAATGCCGGTCCTGTACGTATCCCGTTCCGACAAGCCCCGGGTCGAGGAAGCGATCGGGGCACTGCGCGTCACGTTGTCCGAACTGCTCATCCGCTCTGACCACGTCGTCGTTGCGGTCCCACTGTCAGCGGAGACGAGGCACCTGATCGGCACAGATGAACTGGAGCTGATGAAGCCCACAGCCAATCTTGTCAACATTGCGAGAGGGCCGATTGTTGATACCGACGCTCTCGTCGATGCCTTGGCAGCAGGAACCATTCGCTGTGCGGGACTCGATGTGACTGACCCAGAGCCTCTGCCGCCGGACCATCCCTTGTTGCAGTTGCCGAACTGCACGGTGATTCCCCACATGGGGTCCTCGACATGGGGAATTAGAACTGCGATGGCGGACCTTGCCGCCGCCAACCTCGTTGCGGGTCTTACGGGAACCCCGATGCCGAGCCGGGTGCCGGGTACCTAGTTGTACGTCACTCGAACAGTGGAAGCGACGAGTTCTCCCGGCAGATTGCCTCGATCTGATCAGGATCGACGGGAACTTCAGTCGTCATGTTCTCGAAGCCATCGGCCGTGATGAGGATGTCGTCTTCGATTCGGACCCCGATGCCGAGGAACTCCTCCGGCACCTCGAACTCAATTGTCCCGGCCTCCTTGTTCCGCTTGTCGAGTTCGGCTTTGGCAGCCGATACGCCGAGGCGGAGCGTCAATGCTGCAACTTCGTCTGGATCGTACGCAGCCTCGCCAAGGGTGACGGTCGCCTTGTTCCGAGCGACATAGACACCGGGTTCCACCGTGAACGCCATGCCTGGCTCAAGTGGTCTGGGCGTGCGGTTGACCCGGTATGCGCCTGCATCGTGCACGTCACTTCCCAGCCAGTGACCGGTTCCATGGAAGAAGAACTCGCGATACCAGCCCTTTGCGAGGGCCTCGTTCCCCGATCCGGGTAGCAGCCCGAGATCGACGAGACCGTCGGAGATGATGGCGCACGCCGCATCGTGCATCTCGGCATACGGAAGGCCCGGTTTGCACATGTTGATGACCTGCTGCTCCGCATCGAGCACGAGTTCGTAGACCGCTCGCTGAGGGGCCGAGAACGTTCCGTTGATCGGGAACGTGCGGGTGATGTCCGCTGTGAAGTGCTGGTACTCGGCTGCGGCATCGATGAGCAGCAGGTCGCCGTCGTTGAGGGGTTGGTCGTTCTCGACGTAGTGGAGGATGCATGCGTTCTCGCCGCCGGCAACGATCGATCCGTAGCCGATTCGTTCGCTTCCCATGACGCCGAAGACGTACTCGAGAGCGGCAGCAACCTGGCGCTCGGTACGTCCGGGTTCGGCAAATCGCATCGCCTCGGTGTGGGCGACTGCGCTGATGCGACATGCCTCTTTGAGAGCTTCAATCTCGGCGTCGGTCTTGATGAGGCGCATCTCAGCGAGGATCGGACGCGGGTCGATGATTCCCGTTGGAGCGTTCGTCCCAAAGCGATCGGATGACGATCGTGCGGCGTCGAAGGCACCAAGAACCGTCGAGTCGTACTCGGTGTTGCCGAGCCGGTACGCGATCGAGGGCCGCCCGTCGAGCCTTGTTCGAAGCCAATCGGAGAGTTCCCCGATCGGATGCGCCGCGTCTGCACCGTACCGATCGACGGCCCCTTCGACCCCGGCGCGTATCCCGTTCCAGGCCTCCATCATCTCGTCCCGCGGACGGACGAACAGTGTGTACTGCTCGCTGTCGTGTGAAGGGTCGAGGATCGCAACCGAGTCCGGTTCGGAGAAGCCGGTGAGGAAGAAAAAGTCCGAATCCTGACGAAACGCGTGCGTCACGTCGTCATTGCGTATCTGTTCTTTGCCCGCAGGGATGATCGCAATCGCGTCCCCAAGTTGCCCCATGAACTCGGCGCGCCGCGCCCGATAGTGAGATTGATCCATACCCCGCAGGCTACGCCAACGCGCGTACCCAAGCCCCGTCCCCCTCAGGTGGACTAATCCGACGCAGTCGGATTAGGTGGGCGTGCGAGCCCGCAGCCCCGTCAGTCCGGGCCAGCTAGGAGTCGTCAGCTGGCGTCGATCGACTGACCGAGGTGGGACGTGCCGCGCTCTGTGTGCCAGCTCGATCTGGTGCTGACGTTCGGTGAAGCGAGCTCGGCGGTCTTCGGTGATCGAATCGGCGCAGGCCGAACACGAGACGCCTTCGACGTATCCGTGAGCGCTGCGGTCGTCGGCGTCGAGAACACGGTTGCAGTTGATGCAGATCTCATTGTCGCCAGGTACGAGCCCGTGCCCAACGCTGACTCTGCGATCAAAGACGTAGCACTCGCCGTCCCACATGCTGTCGTCCTCGGACACTGTCTCGAGATACCTCAGGATTCCACCGTCGAGTTGGTACACCTCCTCAAAACCTTGATCCTTGAGATAGGCCGAAGCCTTCTCGCATCGGATACCTCCGGTGCAGAACATTGCGATCTTTGGCTTGCTCGCCAGTTCGGGGCTTGACCTGATCCACTCCGGGAACTGGGTGAACGAACGGGTTCCCGGGTTGATTGCTCCCTCGAACGTGCCGACTGCCACCTCGTAGTCGTTGCGGGTGTCAATCAGGACGATGTCGGGATCCGAGATCACCGAGTTCCAGTCCTCTGGCGAAACGCGGTGGCCGGTGCCGTGAACGGCGTCAACGGCTCCGACGCCGAGCGAGACGATCTCCTTCTTCAACCGAACCTTCAATCGTACGAACGGTGCCTCAACCGATTCGGAGAACTTCACGTCCAGTTCGGCGAGGCGGGGATCGGTTCGAATGTGGTCAAGAACGGCAGCGACTCCTGCCTCCGAACCGGCGATGGTCCCGTTGATTCCCTCGGACGCAAGCAGGATGGTCCCGAGGACATCGTTGGCTACGCAAACCCGCTCAAGCGGTTCGCGAAGACCAGCATGATTGTCGAGATGAACGAAGTGATAGAACGCTGCGATCCGAAACATGACGAGAGTGTACGTGCCGACGAGTCTCGGAGAGACAGCCCCAACTACTCCTGCAGAGACGCAATTCGTCCGAGTAGTGTTGGCTTCGATGAACTCGAAGAGACGGGTTCCGCTCAATGGCTTCAGGGAGGCTCGGGAATGAGAAAGAGACGCACGAAGGTACGCGTCGGGCTGATTGGCCTGTTCGCACTGGTTCTGATGACGGTGGGGCTGGGGTCGGCATCAGCGACTACTCCCACAGAGCTTCGATATGGGCGGAGTCAACGGGTGCGAAACCGTGACGATCCACTACGAGGTCGGTTGGATTCCTCTGGATATTATTGACGACAGAATCACAAACCTTGTCGTCGAGCTCCCGGCGTTCAACGCTCAGGGGACCGTCAACGGGGATGTGAAGAACGGCAACGGTGTCTGGACGACGCAGATCGTCTTCACCGGTGTGGCGGCCAGGAGCTGGCTACCTGGTCGGGATCCATGTGGTGGGACGATGCGTTGATGCCCTGGAGGCCCAATCGCAAGGCCAGTACTTCAATCAGGGGACGGTTCCGGTTGAGCCTTGCCCGGTAGACGACGACGCGCCACGTACCACGACGCAACCAACTGACACGTCTTTCGACGATTGCTCAGGTTGAGACCGATCTTCCCGAGTCCGGTGGTTCAGGTTGGTCTGCTCGCTTGTCATTGCAGGGTTTGCGGCTGCATTGCTTGGTGGTGTGGCAATCCGTCGCTGCCCGTATCGAAGACTGACTCCACGGTTCGAATCGGCTGAGAGGGTCGGTGCTCGCTTCGATCCTCTCCCGCGTGCCAGATCCGGCGGCGTTGAGGGATCCGCCCTGGTGTCAGCTCAGCACGCATCGTCCGTTGGTGTATTGTGGCGACTGGAGTGGTCCGGATTCACCGGGAAGATGCGTCCACAACACCTCAGCTCTAGGGAGAAATACATGCGGGGAACAGAGACAAGAGAGCCGAGCGCAGCAATGATCGCAGTGTTTGCACTGGTATTCATGACGTCGGCGTCTTGTCGCGGCGTCTGCTCAAGTACTATCGAAGGGGCGTCGATCTGGGCCACTCGGACCGGATGCGAACCGTCACGATTCACTATCATGCTCACGATGGGAAGTACAGGGACATATACCAAGGGCTCTTGGACATTTCCCGGCTTCAACGCGCAGGGGACCGTCAACGGTGTCGTAAGAACGGCAATGGGGTTTGGTCCGACCGAGATCGTGTTCACCAGCGTTGCCGCTGGGCTAGCGGCTTGGTCCGGATCCATGTGGTGGGACTACGGGTTGTTGTCCCGGGAGTCCCATTCGGGGGGCCATATTTCAATCAGGGGACGGTTCAGGTTGAGCCGTGTCCGGTGACGACGACGACGCAGCCAACGGCTACACGACGCAACCAACTGACACGTCATCTTCGACGATCGCTCAGGTTGAGACCGATCTTCCTGACTCTGGTGGATCGGCGCTTCGGTTCGTCGCCGGTCGATTGCAGCGTTTGCGGCTGCGTTGACCTTGGTCGCGTGGCAGTTCGCGCTGGTCGTATCGACGACTGACTCGACGGTTGGACTTGGAGTGACGAAGGTCGGAGTTCGCTGCGAGCCTCTCCCGCGTCCGAGACGCCTGCGCGAGACATACGGGTTCTTGGTGTAATGTGGTCGCCTCGGAGCGTTCCGGGCTCACCGGGCAATTCGATCACAACACGCGATCTGAGGGAGGACGATATGTTCGGAAGTAAGAAGGCAGCTCGAGTTGGCGCTCGTCGCCGTGTTTGCATTGGTGTTCATGTCGGTTGGGCTCGTGTCTGCGTCGGCTGGGGGTCAACCACGACCTACGCCGAGTGGCAGCCGGCGACGATTTGGGCGGAGTCGAATGATTGCGGGAGTGTCACGATCTACTTTCGCTCTTGGAACGACAAGTTCGACGGATCACGTCTTTCAACGCTCAGGGAACGGTCAATGGGGTTGTCAAGAACGGCAACGGTGCCGGATGGACCTCGATCACGTTCCAAGGGGTGACACCCGGGACCGCCAACTGGTCCGGCAGCATGTGGTGGGCCGGAGTGGACCGGTCAGTACTTCAATCAGGGCACTGTTGAGGTAGAGCCATGTCCTACGACAACGACGACGACACGCAACGACGCAGCCAGACCCGACGACGTCTTCGACGATTGCCCAGGTTGAGACCGATCTTGGCGGTACGGCGGCCCTTTCGGTTTGACCGCCATCTTGGCCGCGGTTGCTGTCTCTGTGCTGGGTGGAGTGGCGATTGTCGCCTCCCGTCGCGAAGACTGATTCTCCAGACCCTCATAGACGAAGAGGCCGGTGGCGGAGTGATCTGCCACCGGTCTCTTCGCGCCAGATCCCGAGGCGTGACTTGGTTGAGTCGAAACCGTGTGTTCGAGAGCATGCCGAATTGGAGATGTGTATTGTCCGGAAGGAGCCACCCACGCTGGGTATGGGCTCCACCACGTTTCAGCTCTAGGGAGGCAAATCTATGTGGGGTAGCAAGACGAAAGTTCGAGCGGCACTGATTGCAGTGTTTGCGCTGGTGTTCATGACGGTCGGAGCAACGGCAGCTGCTGGCGCAGAGAGACGATGCGGATTGTCGATCACGGCCGAGTCGACCGGATGCGAGACTGTCACGATTCACTACCAAGGTCCTTGGGAGTATGAGAACGACGGGTTCTACTGACTTCCCGTACAACTCGCAAGGCACGGTGAATGGCGTTGTTACGAAACGGCAACGGTGTGGGTTCGTCCCAGATCGTGTTCACCAATGTGGCACCGGGCCTCGCCAATTGGTCCGGAAGCATGTGGTGGGACATGGGCTACGATTGACGACCTTGAGCCAGCAGCAGGGCAATACTTCGATCAGGGGACGGTTCAGGTTGAGCCGTGTCCGGTAACGACGACGACGCACGACCAACGCCACGACACGACCCGACACGACGTCGTCGACGATTGCTCAGGTTGAGACGGATCTTCCAGACGGCGCAGGTCCTGGGTTCGGTTTGACTGCGGCCTTGGCCGCGATCGGTGTCTCACTACTCGGTGGAGCCGCGTTGGTCGCTGCCCGACGCGAGAACTAGAGCAACCGAGCGAACAACCCGAACACAACGCAAGGACCGGAGTCGAGCAATCGACTCCGGTCCTTCTTGCTGAGATTCGACTCGGCCAGGATTCTCAACCGGCGAGTCTTCGGACACGGCTGGCTCTCGACGTGTAATGTGGGATGACGGAGTGCACACGCTCGTGTCGCCAACTCCGCCACGAAGTGTCCAAGGGAGGATCACATGTGGGGTAGAAGTAGAACTGCTCGATCGGCATTGGTGGCAGTATTCACGCTGGTGTTCATGACCGTCGGAGTAACTGCAGCATTGGCGCAGGAAGAGGAGCCGTTGTCAATTACGGCCGAGTCGACCGAATGCGAGACCGTCACGATTCACTACTACGTCGGCTTTGGGGAGTGGGACGATGACGAGTTCCATTACTCCGTACAACTCGCAAGGCACGGTGAACGGTAACGTTCGAAACGGCAACGGTGCGGGCTGGTCCCAGATCGTGTTCACCAACGTCGCACCGGGCCTTGCAGTTTGGTCTGGGTCCATGTTCGAAATAGGTCGGTGACGGTCAGTACTTCAATCAGGGGACGGTTCAGGTTGAGCCGTGTCCGGTGACGACCACGACGACGACGACGCAACCAACTGACACGCCGACAACGACCACGACGATCGCTCAGGTTGAGACCGATCTTCCAGACGGCGCAGGTCCTGGGTTCGGCCTGGCTGCGGCCTTGGCCGCGATTGGTGTCTCGCTCCTAGGTGGAGCCGCGCTTGGTCGCCGCCCGACGCGAGAACTAACGAGCAACCGAGCGAACAACCCGAACACAACGCAAGGACCGGGGTCGAGCAATCGACTCCGGTCCTTTCTTTTCTGAGGTTCGACTCGCCAGGATCCTCAACCAAGTCTTGCAGACGCGGCTATCTCTCCACGGCTAATGTGGGGTGACGGAGCGCGCACGCCTGTGTCGCCAACTCCGCCCCGAAGTGTCCAAAGGAGGATCACATGTGGGGTGCAAGTAGGACTGCTCGATCGGCATTGGTGGCAGTGTTCACGGTGGCGTTCATGACCGCCGGAGTAACCGCAGCATTGTCGGCGGAACAAGACGTACCATACTCAATCACAGCCGAGTCGAACGAATGTGAGACTGTCACCATGTCTATGCAAGGCGTTTGGGGCTGGGATCTAGACACACACACCGTATGGCAACCCAATCCGTTCGTCTGGCAAGGCACGGTGAACGGTGTCGAGCAAAACGGCAATTCGGTGGGCTCGTCCCAGATCGTTTTCACCAGCGTTGCGCCTGGCCTCGCCAATTGGTTGGGAACCTTCTGGTTTGATTACTGGGCCTTCGATGGCAGCTGGAAATTGTCGCAAGGCAAGTTCTGGAATCAGGGAACGGTTCAAGTCGCTCCGTGTCCGGTGACGACCACGACGACGACGACGCAACCAACTGACACGTCAACAACGACGACGGTTGCTCAGGTTGAGACCGATCTTCCCGACAGCGCAGGTCCTGGGTTCGGCTTGATTGCGGTCGCGGCTGCGATCGGTGTCTCACTCCTTGGTGGAGCAGCGTTGATCGCCGCCCGCCGCGAGAACTAACGACACGCAGACAACGCAAGGACCGGAGTCGAGCAATCGGCTCCGGTCCTTCCGCGTGTGACTCCCGACAGCAGCACGCCCGTGGGCCTCGCATGAGTCCCAGACGGAGTTTCGCCTCGCGAAACTCCAACCTACTCCGCAGGAGTAGGCGTGGGCCCGGTGGGACTCGAACCCACACACTTCGGATTAAAAGTCCGCTGCTCTGCCTTTGGAGCTACAGGCCCGTGCGGCGCGGGAGTCTAGGGAGGCGAAACGGCTCGGGGAGTGGATCAAACCCCTTCGTCCGTCTTCAAAGGGCGAGGTCGGCTCAGGTTGGCTGCTGACCCGCGGTAGCGTCTTGCCAATGGATCTGGTCTCAGTTTGGCACGCCGCGTCTGCTTCTGTGCTCCCCGACAACACTGAGGTGTGGGATGCACATACTCACGCCGGCTCGAACGATCCCGATGGTGTTGTCGGCACAGTCCCGAGATTGGTTGAGAAGCTTGGATGATGCAGGACACACCGGTGCCGTGCTCATCTCAAGCATGGAGCCAGATGGGTATCCGGCCGCAAATGACCGAATCCTCAAGGAAGCATCGAACTCCGGTGGACGTCTGATTCCCTTCCTGCGTGTGAACCCGAATCTCGGATTAGATGCGGTCGCCGAGGCTGAACGATGCATCTCCCTCGGAGCGAAGGGCATCAAGATGCATCCCCGAGGCGAGGCGTTTGCACTCAACCACCCAACAGTCACCGAACTGGGACGGGTCGCCGCTGCGCATGGAGTTCCCATTCTGTTCCACGCCGGTCGTGGCATTCCGGCCCTTGGCGATGACGCTCTCCGGCTCCTCGATTCTGTTCAGGGGCTCAACATCATTCTCGGACATGCCGGTGTGAGCGATCTCTCGTGGATCGGTCGCGAAGCAGTCAATTACCCGGGGCTCTTCTTCGATACGGCGTGGTGGAGTACCCCCTCCATCCTGATGTTGTTCTCCACCGTGGCTCCCGACCGCATCCTCTACGCATCGGACACGCCGTATGGATCGCCCAAGACGATCTCGACGGTCGCCATGCGTGTCGCTGCCGCGGCTCACTACTCCGAACGCGCAATGCGTGCGGTCTTTGGAGGGAATCTTCTCGATGTGATCCGAGGGACGTAGACCGAATCCCGTTCGGGACGCCGGCAGGATCGCACATTCTCCCAACAGACCCGGTGGGATACACCGTCTATGCGAGTTTCCACGCGGCCATTACACAGTTGCTGCAGGGGCGGGGATCCTGCCGAAGCCGTGTCGCTCGGCAAGCTTGCGGTACGCGTTCCCGACGACCATCCGCATGCAGCGATGTTCTCGACCGTCGCTGCAACGATGGAACTGATCGACTTTTCGTCGGATCGACGGAGCGATATTGTTCGCCCACTCCTCGTCGCCGCAGCCGCGGTCTTGACCCCCGACCAACCGCTTCCCGTGTTCTGAACCGAGAAATCGCAACCTCTCCCCGTTGGAAGACGGGGCTCGCGGGCTCGCACGCCCCCCTGATCCGACTATGTCGGATCCGTCCCCCCTGAAGGGGGGACGGGTTCTGTGCGGGGGATGATGTCGGTGATGCGTTCGAGGTAGGCGGCGAGGCCGTGTTGTTGGAAGTTTTCCCAGGTGGTCATTGAGGTTGGGTCGGTCATGCGGTCCACGATCAGGTGGCCGGCGAGATGGTCCACTTCGTGTTGGACGGTGCCTGCTGACAGACCGCGATAGATCTGTGCGAACGGTTCGCCGTGGCGGGTCTGTGCCGTGACCGAGATGTTCATCCACCGATACAGGTTGCCGCGGATCGGGACGCTCAGGCATCCTTCGTTGTTGAGCCAGCGCTCGTCATCGAGGACCTCGATCACTGGGTTGACCAGCACCGTGAGCGGAATCGGTGGTTTGTAGGGGTACCGCTCGTTGTGTTCGACACCGATGATGCACACGTTCATCGACACCCCGACTTGGTTCGCAGCGATGCCGGCACCCTGAGCATCGTGCATGGTGTCGATCATGTCGTCGATGAGGATTTGGAACTCCGGATCCTCAAAGTCTGTCACCTGTGCGGTCGGCGCACGAAGCACGGGGTCACCGATCTGGGGGATGGGTCGGATGGCCAACGGATCAACTCCTCCTGCGAGACACGCCAGCGATCACGACATCGGTGACACTGGCCCTGGTCGCCGAGGACACGATCGCTCCGAGCGAGCCGCCGGTTCCTGCGAGCTCGTCTGATTCAGGGTCGATTGCGATGAAATCTGCAAGGCCACCGACCGCCAAGGCCCGATCGTCCCACCCAAGGGACCGCATCCCAACCGTTGAGGCTGCCGCAACCAACGCTTGCGGGCTGTGGATGCCCCGACGCATCAGACGCAGACGGTCGTGCTGTTCGAGCCGGTGAGCCTCACGGAGAATGTCGATGATCGCGTTCGAATCAGACCCGAGGCACAGCGGCACTCCTGCCTCGGCGAGTTCGATCGCTGGGCCGATTCCGTCCCCGAGATCCGACTCGGTGGTGGGGCAGAAACAGACGATTGCACCGGATGCGGCAACCAGTGCAACGTCGTCCTGACTGAGATGGGTCGCGTGCACAAGGGTCGTCCGTGATGTGACGACGCCCTCAGATACCAAAAGACCGACGGGTGTGACTCCGTGGGCTGAGAGCGTCACCTCGTTCTCGGCAGCCTGCTCCGACACATGAACATGCAACGGCAAGTCGAGTTCGTCAGCCGTTGCCGCGATGACGCTGAGATCGTCGATACCCACACCCCGGACCGAGTGTGCGGCAACTCCGAGGCGAACCAGGTCGTTGTCGGCCACAATCTCAGCGAGTGCCTCGACACGATCCCGCCAAGCGTTGACCGATCCGTCCGAGAAGCGACGCTGTTCGTCGAGCACCGGTTTGCCTGTCACGTCTGATGTCAGGTAGGCGGTGTCGATGAGGGTCATCCGGACCCCGGCCTCGGTGGCAGCCTTCACAAGTGAGAGGCCGAAGGCGTTCGGTTCGGGGTACGGCGATTCCATCCGGCTGGTGATGGACATAGTGGAACTCCCCGACGGTCGTGATTCCTGCCGTGACCATCTCGGCGAAGACCTTCGTCGCAAGCTCGCGGTACGACTCGGGAGTGAGCGTGTTGGCGATGGTGTACATCGGCAACCGCCACGCCCAGAAGTCATCGCCACTGCTGTGGGTGCGTCCCCGAAGGCTCCGATGGAACGCATGGGAGTGAGCGGACACGAGACCGGGTAGAACGACACCCGACAGGTGGTGGTCAGGCTTGCCCGCCGTGCTGGTTGACAGCGAGCTGATACGTCCGTTCTCGACGCCGATCTCGACATCGGAAACGAGATCGTCACCTCCGAGCCACGCCCGGTCTGCATGCCATGTTGTCACTGGATCTCCTGTGTCACGCGACCCTAGTTGACCCGCAGAACGCCGGGGAGTCGAGAGTCGACCGGGTGGTAGATTGGCTGGCATTGCAAGGGAAGGAGGTGATGATGGGAAAACGGTATGAACGCCTAACCAAACCGATGGTCCGTGACGGCGATCAGCTCCGTGAAGCCACATGGGATGAAGCCCTCGCCCGGACCGCAGAAGGTCTCCGGCGAAACCCAGGCACGACGACTGGCATGTTCTCGTGTTCGAAGGCGACGAACGAGATGAACTTCATGGCGCAGAAGTTTGCTCGCACCGTCATTGGAAACAACAACATCGACAGCTGCAATCGGACCTGACACGCTCCTTCCGTCGCCGGTCTGGCGGCAGTCCTGGGAGCGGGCGGTGGCACGTCCTCATATGAAGAGATCCAAACAACCGATCTCATCATCCTGTGGGGTTCGAACGCGCGCTCGGCCCATCCGATCTTCTTTCACCACCTCATGAAGGGTGTGCGCAACGGTGCCAAGATGTATGCCGTTGACCCGCGCCGAACCGAATCTGCGGAGTGGGCAGACGTATGGCTTGGGATCGATGTCGGTTCCGATATTGCCCTCTCCAACACAATTGCTCGCGAGATCATCCACGCGGGGCTCACCAACGATGCATTCATCGCCCATTCCACCTCCGGATACGACGCATACGCAGCCTCGGTGGAGGACTGGACGCTTGAGCGTGGCGAGGAGGTGACGGGTGTCCCGGCCGATGCGATCCGACAGCTCGCTCACGACTACGCGACCGCAGAGACCGCACAGCTGTGTTGGACGCTTGGCATCACCGAACATCACAACGCAACCGACAACGTCATCTCGCTGATCAACCTTGCGCTCCTCACCGGGCATGTTGGGCGCTACGGATCTGGTCTCGTGCCGATCCGTGGCCAGAACAACGTGCAGGGTGGGGGAGACATGGGGGCGCTTCCCAACAAGCTTCCGGGTTTCCAAGATATTGAGAACGACGAGCATCGCGGGAAGTTCGAAGCCGCTTGGGGTGTCGACGTTCCGGCGAAACCCGGTTGGCACGTGACCGAGATGTTCGACGCCATGGAACGCGGCGACATCAGGGCGATGTATGTGATCGGTGAGAACCCGGCCCAATCCGAGGCAGATTCGAAGCGAACGATTGATCTCCTGAAGGGTCTCGACTTCCTCGTTGTCCAGGACATCTTCATGACCAAGACCGCAGCCCTCGCAGACGTCGTGCTTCCCGCGGGGGCAGGGTGGGCTGAATCGGACGGGACGGCGACATCATCTGAACGACGTGTCCAGCTCATGCACAAAGCACTTGACCCGCCGGGCGAGGCAAAGGACGATCTCGAGATCCTGTGTCTCCTTGCAAACGAGATGGGCCACAACTGGGGGCTTCCGACAGCCGAACAGGTGTGGGATGAACTGCGCAGCCTTTCACCCATGCACGGTGGCATGTCCTACGCCCGTCTTGAGGAGCACGGTGGCCTGCAGTGGCCGTGCCCTGACGAAGACCATCCCGGGACGCTGTTCCTCCATGGCTGGTTGTGGGAAGATCCGATGCCCCGCGAGCCGGCTCCCTTCTTCACGGTGGAGTGGGCGCCTCCCATCGACGCACTGTCGGAAGACTTCCCGGTTCGGCTCACGACCGGTCGAAGACTCGACGGCTACAACACGGGTGTGCAGAGCGGCGGGTACCGATCCCCGCTTGCAACGGGTGCCGTCATCGACATCGATCCCCTCGACGGCCACCGCCTCGGCGTGGCCGACGGTGACACCGTCAGAGTCGTGTCGAGACGAGGTGCAATCGACGTGCAAGCGCGTCTGCGTGACGGTCTGCGTCCCGGACTTGCCTTCATGGCCATCCACTGGCCAGACGACGGCGATGTGAACACGCTCACGCTCGACGCATGGGACCCAAAGTCGGGAACCGCTGAATTCAAGGCAACGGCGGTTCGTATCGAAACGCTCGTGAGTGTCGGACGGCGTGGAGTAGATCATCGATATCCAGACGACCCCAGACATCGCAACCGCCAAAGAACGAGCAGCTGTCGACTCAATACTTGGCGAACCAACGTCTCGTTGGGACGGGGGACTCGACCGGTCGTCTACCGATGACCGGGTTGCATACGGTGGATTCCACAAGGCCGTGTCGCAGCGCCACATGCTTCTCCCGACCCTCCACGCTGTTCAGGATTCCGTTGGCTGGGTCAGCCACGGTGCCATCAACTACATCTCCGAGCGGCTCACGCTTGGACCGGCCGAGGCGTACGGGGTTGCGACGTTCTACGACCTGATCGCAACCGAAGAGCGACCCGCACGGGTCGCCCACGTGTGTGACGACATTGCGTGCAAGGCAGTCGGTGCAGATGCCATGCTCAGCAAACTTGAGCACGAACTCGGTCCATCGAGAACGGATCTCGATGGCGTCATGTGGAGACCATCGCCATGTCTCGGCCAGTGTGACAAGGGGTCTGCAGCCTTCGTCCAGGTGGCGGGCGATGACGATCGGGTGGTTGCTCCAGCAACTGCCGAGCAGATCATCGAGATTCTGCACTCACCACAGCCGCGCGACCACGTGTCCCAGCTGCCACCCCTGCAACCGGAAACCCGGACTTCTCTGCTGTCCCGGGTTGGGTCGCCCCAGACTCTGGACGGGTATCGGGCCGATGGCGGCTTCGAAGCCCTCACGACTGCAGTTTCCAAAGGACCTGAATGGGTTGTCGAGCAGGTGGTCGCGAGCGGTATCAAGGGTCGAGGCGGTGCCGCCTTTCCCGCGGGTATCAAATGGGAAGCGGTCGCGGCGAGTGATGGAACCAAGTACGTGGTGTGCAACGCTGACGAATCCGAGCCGGGGACGTTCAAGGATCGAGTGCTGCTTGAGAACGATCCGTTTGCGATCATCGAGGCGATGACTATCGCCGGTCTCGCGGTCGGCGCCGAACGCGGCTATCTCTACATTCGTGACGAGTATCCAATAGCGCTTCGCATCATTACGGAAGCCATCGCCGCTGCGCGTAACGAGGGACTGCTTGGCGAGAATATCCTCTCGTCCGGTCGCACGTTCGAAATCGAGACGAGACGTGGCGCGGGTGCCTACATCTGTGGTGAGGAGACGGCACTGTTCAATTCCGTCGAGGGCTACCGACCCGAACCGCGCCAGAAACCCCCCTTTCCCACCGATGCAGGTTTGTTCGGGCGGCCAACGCTCGTCAACAATGTGGAAACGCTTGCAAACATCCCGGCGATCATCCGCAATGGGGGAGAAGCATTCGCCTCCATCGGCACGCACGGGTCAACAGGACCGAAGCTCTTCTGTGTATCGGGCGGTGTGTCACAACCCGGCGTGTTCGAGGTCCCATTCGGTGCCACCGTGGCAGACCTCATTTCGCTGGCAGGCGGTCCAACCTCCGACATTGCGGCAGTCCTGATTGGTGGTGCCGCCGGAGCCTTCATCCTCCCTGACGATCTTGATCTCCCGCTGACCTTCGAAGCTACCCGAGAGCGAGGGATTGGGCTCGGGTCGGGTGTCATCATTGTCTTCGACACGTCGGTCGACCTCGGCGGGATTGTCAACCGCATCGCGGAGTTCTTTGCCGATGAATCCTGTGGATTGTGTATCCCGTGTCGCGCTGGGACGGTGCGGCAGAGCGAATCCCTCGTCAGGCTTGCCGAATCCGACGCTGATCGCAGCCATGAAATCGCGATCCTCAGCGAACTCGATCACGTTCTGCGCGAGGGTTCGGTATGCGGACTCGGACAGGCTGCATCGGCCGCGGTGCAGTCGGCTCTGGCACTTGGATTGATCGGAGGCCCCGCATGATCGAGACTCGGATTGACCCCCCGAAGCCGCTCGTGTCCTTCACGGTTGATGGCGTCGAGATGGGAGCCGCCGAAGGTGCAACGATCCTCGAAGCCTGCCGTGATGCGGGCATCGCGATCCCGACACTGTGCTACCTCGACACGCTGGAGCCCTTCAACTCTTGCAGGGCCTGCGTGGTTGAAGTCGAGGGCTCACGCACGCTGGTCCCTGCTTGTTCGCGTGAGGTTGCTGAGGGTCTCGACATTCAGACCGAATCCGCACGGGTCGTTGCGACCCGCAAGACCGTGTATGAGTTGCTTGCGTCGTCGGTCGATCTTTCGCTTGTCAACAACGAGACAGCGATGTTCATGGAGCGGTACGAGGTCGATATCGACCGATTCGGAACCGCCAACCGTCCTGTCCGTGCCGTCAAGATCGAGGACGACCTCTACATCCGAGACTATGACAAGTGCATCATGTGCTTCCGCTGTGTCGCAGCGTGCGGTCCCGATGCTCAGAACACCTTCGCCATCGATGTCGCTGGCCGCGGGTTGAACGCCACTATCGCGACCGAGTTTGACATTGTGCTTCCGGACTCGGCGTGTGTGTACTGCGGGAACTGCGTCGGGGTCTGTCCGTCGGGTGCCCTCATGTTCAAGACGGAGTTCGACATGCGAGCCGCTGGGGATTGGAAACCTGAGCATCAGACCGTGAACACGACCGTCTGTTCGTTCTGCGGTGTCGGGTGCAACCTCGAGCTCCACGTGCAGGACAATCGGATTGTCAAGGTCACCTCACCAATGGACCATGACGTCACGAGCGGCCATCTGTGCATCAAGGGCCGTTTCGGGTGGGGCTATGTCCAATCAGATCTGATGACCGATGGATGACGGTGGTCAGCCGACGACTTCGTGGTCGACGGTTCGCTATCGCGGGAGTGAACGGTCCGAGCACGCCGATGTCCTGACGACCGAGGGACCGGTTGAGTTCCGGATCGGTGGGGTACCGATTGCAGTCCTGATGCGCACCCCGGGGCGCGACACGCAGCTCGGGATGGGGTTCGCCATCACCGAAGGCATTGTGATCGGACCACATGAGATCGCGGCGATCGAGCCTGTCGAGGGCTCAGCGGAAGGGGATCGTTACGACATTCGACTTGCTGATCGTGTTGAGATCGACCCGGAGCAGTTCAGACGCAACGTATTCGCGTCGTCCTCGTGCGGGGTATGTGGGAAGGCGTCCATCGACGCGGTGATTGTGGCGAGTAGAACGCCTCCGACGGGACCCATCGTCTCGCCGAGCTTTGTTACCTCCCTCCCGCATCTGATGCAGGCCAGCCAGCAACAATTTGGCCTCACGGGGAGCCTTCACGCCGCGGCCGCGTTCACCCAAGCGGGTCAACTCGTGACGATTGAAGAGGATGTCGGTAGACACAACGCGGTCGACAAGGTGATCGGAGGATTGGCCATCAGCCGATGGCCAATCGGGGAGATCGTCCTCATGGTGTCAGGGCGAATCGGGTTCGAGATCACCCAGAAGGCGGCAGTCGCCGGTATTCCGATCGTCGCCGGCGTCAGTGGAGCGTCATCACTCGCAGCCGAACTGGGTGAAACCACCGGTGTCACCGTGATCGGTTTCGTTCGCGAGGACGGATTCAATGTCTACAGCGGAAGCCAGCGAATCGCATGACTCAGCGAGGTCGACGCCCCAGGTCGAGTTCGACGAGAACGTGTGTTGTCTGATCCATGAAGTCATGAATCATTGGAGAGTCGCCATTGGGTGTGTTGGCAAGACCACGTGGAACCTCGATAACCACGGTATTGGCTTCGCTGACAACGCGCGACGCAGTGGCGTCGGTGTAAAGGACAGTGAACGAGAGGCCATTCCAGATGGCTGCGGAAACAGCTTCCCCCCGGAGCAGGGTGTCGACTTCGGCATTCGTGACCCGCAATCGGATCTCGTCGTCCGCCAATCTGATCTTCATATCGAGCTGCCTCCGGTGAGGTCGTCATAGTCCTGTGGAGTGTTGATGTTCGTGAGCGTATGCCGATCCGTGACGATGTGTTCAACCGTCTCTATCTGATCTACCAAGCCGAATACGGAGAGTTCGCCCTTGAGCAGGCGGTCCTGAATCGATGCCCGGAGACCTTCGCCGTAGGTGGCACACAGTGGCTGGAGTATGTCACCGCTTGACGAGATACGTGCACTCATCGCCCCAACTCTTGGCTCGACAAGACGGGTGACGAGATTGACGGTGATGAGCGGCATGTCGACTGGTGTGACCATGACTGGACGGCCGTCGCCGTGGTTGAGCGCTGCGAGGATTCCCGCGAGAGGACCAGCGTTCACGATCGGATCTGGGAGAACCTCCAGTGGGCCGTCGTAGTCACCGCCACACACAACAACCTCATCGATAACGAGCGAAAGCGTCGTGATGGCGTGGTCGATGAACCTGGCATCGAGATACGTGAGATCAGCTTTCGATGTCCCCATTCGCGAGGCGCCCCCACCGGTGAGCACCGCCCCGAGTGTGTGTGTGATCATTGCATGAGCGTACAACGCCACATGACGGACCCAGATGCCGTATCGTCCTCGCCATGCCTACTGATCTCGAAATCGCCCGCTCCGTTGAACCACGCCCCATTCTCGATGTCGCAGCCGACATGGGCGTACCCCCTGAGTTCGTGGAGCAGCGAGGAAACGGTCTGGCAAAGATCGATATCGCTGCTGTTGAGGCAATGGGCGCTCCCGGAGCAAAATACGTGCTGGTCACCGCGACCAGCCCGACCCCCTTTGGAGAGGGCAAGACGACCGTGGCGGTCGGTCTTGCCCAGGGATTCAAGAAGATCGGCAAGCGAGCGGTTCTGACGCTTCGCCAGCCATCGCTCGGTCCCACCTTCGGGATCAAGGGCGGCGCGGCCGGTGGCGGCTACTCCCAGGTGATTCCGATGGAGGAGATGAATCTCCACCTCACCGGTGACTTCCATGCGGTGACGGAAGCCAATAATATGCTCGCTGCCCTCATCGACAACCACATCTATCAGGCCAACCAGCTTTCGATCGGCATCAAACGCGTTACCTGGCGCAGGGTCATGGATGTCAACGACAGGGCGCTGCGCAATATTGTGATCGGTCTTGGGAAGCCTCTCGACGGAATACCTCGTGAAACGGGATTCGACATCACCGCGGCATCGGAGTTGATGGCAGTCCTTGGGATGGCAACCAGCCTTCAGGACCTCCGCAAGCGTCTCGGCCGAGTCGTCATCGGATACGACAGGCACAACAAGCCGATCACAGCTGAAGATGTGCAGGGGGCCGGGTCGATGGCTGTTCTGCTCAAAGACGCTTTGAATCCGAATCTGCTCCAGACGCTCGAAGGGACACCCGCACTGATTCACACCGGTCCGTTTGCCAACATCGCCCACGGAAACTCATCGATCGTTGCAGACCAGGTAGGGATTCGAAGTGGCGACGTGCTCATCACTGAGGCAGGGTTCGGCTCCGATATCGGTGCCGAGAAGTTCTTCAACCTCAAATGTCGCGCTTCGGGATTCGCCCCAGATGTCGCGGTTGTTGTCACAACGGTTCGAGCACTCAAATACAACACCGGAAAGTTCGATGTCAAGGGGGGACAGCCTCTCCCCGAGGCAATGACAGCCGAGAACCCCGACGATGTGCTCGCTGGCGCAGACAACCTCCGCCGACACATTGCGAACGTTCGTCAACACGGTGTGATTCCCGTCGTGGCGATCAACTCCTTCCCGACGGACCATCCGAGCGAACATCAGGCTGTTGCCTCCATTTGTGATGAGGAGGGCGCACGTTGGGCAGTTGCATCGCCACATGCGGGTGGAGCAGACGGCATGATTGATTTGGCAGAGGTGGTACGCGACGCTGCCGACGAGGGCTCGAATTTCCAGATGCTTTATCCAACGGAGATGGGTCTCGCTGACAAGATCAAGACGATTGCGACCAAGGTGTACGGCGCTGACGATGTCGAGTACGACATGAAGGCACGGCGTGAGATCATCAAGTTCGAAGAGATGGGTTACGGTCATCTCCCGATTTGTATGGCAAAGACCCAATACTCATTCAGCCACGATGCATCGCTACGTGGTGCTCCAACCGGCTGGACGCTGCCCGTCAGGGAGGTTCAGCTTGTTGCCGGTGCCGGCTTCATCCTTCCTTTGACAGGGACGATCAACCGGATGCCAGGCCTCGGGTTGAACCCCGCAGCCCACAGCATCGACATTGACGAGAATGGCGAAGTCGTCGGACTGAGCTAGCGCGAAAGATTCTGCACCCCAGATTCCTCAGTCTGGACTTCCTTTCTTGCTTCGGCTCGATCCCCCCAGCGCATGAAGGCGTAGCCGGCGACTCCGGTGATAGCGGCACCGAGGCCGAAGTAGACGAGCGACCCGTCGTAGAGCCGATCAATCGCGGCACCGATCACCGCGCCAGTGAGTGTGACCGTTGTGCCGATGACCGCCGCTGCTGTTCCGGCGACAGGACCCATCGGGACCATGGCTATCGCGTTGAGGTTCGGTACGAGAAGAGCATGGCCCATCAGCACCGGCACCAGAGTGACCATGAAGAGGGCGAACGGTGGATGTCCGCCGGTGAGAAGCATCGTTGCACCAAGCACGAGGCTGGCGATGACGTAGAACACGAAAGAGGAACTGATGAGCGGTCTCAGTGGCACCCGCTTCAGGAGACGAGTGTTCGCGATCATGGTCGCGCCCATCACGACTGAAGTCCCTCCGAAGATCAAGGGGAACCACGCTTCGAGTCCGAAGATGTCCTCGAAGATCAGCTGTGATGAGGCCAGATAGGAAATGAAGAATCCAAAGATGACGGCCTGAGCCATCGTGTAGCCGACGGTCATCGGGTTTGATACGACGAACCGCGAAGCCTTCAGGATGCGTCCGACTCTGAACGGAATCCGATCCTCAACCGGGTGTGTTTCTGGCAGCCGTGTGGTCCAGATGATGATGGCAACGCCG
Organism: uncultured Acidimicrobiia bacterium; assembly: GCA_963714375.1. Taxonomy (GTDB): domain Bacteria; phylum Actinomycetota; class Acidimicrobiia; order Spongiisociales; family UBA5794; genus UBA5794. The sequence goes on along the minus strand of CAVQOG010000003.1, from coordinate 222,706 downwards.
AACAGGGCCATGAAGAGGAAGATCCACTCCCATGGACCGATCAGGAGCACCACAGCCCCCAAGGTCGGGGCGAAGATGGGAACGAGTACGAAGACCGCCATGATGAACGACAATGCATGCGCCATTGCCGATCCGGCATACGTGTCACGCACAATCGCGCGAGCAATGGCCTGTCCTGCGGCGGCGCCGAAGCCCCAAACGAATCGGACAAGCAATAGAGCGCCAAGGCTCGGAACCACGGCTGCCGTGATTGCGGCGGCGACGTACACGGCGAGACCCATGTAGAGAACTTTCTTGCGTCCGAGGGCATCGGAGATCGTTCCCCAAACGAGCTGTCCCGCTGCTAGGCCAAGGAAGAAGAACGTAATGATGGCTGCAACATCGTTGGAGTCCTGAGCGAGTCCGAACTTCTCGCGGATGTCTCCCATTGCAGGCAGCATCATGTCGATGGCGAGTGCGACCACAGCCATCGTCATCGACAGCATCAGCGTGAACTCGAAACGGCCAAGTTTCGTTTCGACCAGGTCGCGCGCAGCGTTCATCGGTGGTATTCCTCCAAGCGGCTCAGGCTATGGTGGATTCAGAAGTCAAGAGTCCAGCACGTCGGACGTCGGGCGTCGGATCTACGGGTTCTCGCCGACGGAGATCGGGCGATCCGTTCCTGACCACTCGCTCCATGAGCCGACGAAGAGGCGTGGCCTTGGGAGGCCGGCAATCTCAGCCGCGAGGATGAAGTGGCACGCGTTGACGCCGGACCCACAGTGTGCAATGACATCAGATGAGGGAAATATGGCTGCCTCGGCGAGCTGAGAAGCAATTGTTGCGGCATCGTGAAACCGAAACCCGTTCAGACTCTCAGAGAGCGGGATGTTGATGGCGCCGGGGATGTGGCCAGCCTTCGGGTCGACCGGCTCGACATCACCCCGATATCGTTCCGACGCTCGCACATCGACAAGGACTGTCTGGCTCGAACGATCCTCGACATCGGCGAGCTGGGCCACGTGGTTCCAAGGGCGCGTCTCGATTGCGACAGTTCCGGCCCCTCGGGGTTCGACTCCGGCGGTGAGGCTTCCTCCAGCCTCGATCCACGCATCGATTCCTCCATCGAGCACGTATGACGCGCTGTGTCCTTGATCGCTGAGCATCCACCAAAGCCGAGCGGCCACGGCACCGCCGCAATCGTCGTACGCGACGACCGTCGAGCGAGGTGTGACACCAAGTCGAGCCATCGCTGTTCCGAACGCTTCCGGTGTCGGTAGCGGATGACGCCCCCCACCGGTGGGACCTGACAACACGGTCTCGAGATCCGCAAAGGCTGACGTCGGGATGTGTCCTGCAACGTAAGCCGCTTGCCCATTATCGGGAAGCCCGAGATACCAGCGGCAGTCGACAACAACGAGATCGGGTTCCCCGATTCGATCTGACAACTCGGATACTGAGATCAGACTCATGGAGGCAGCGTAGGTCGCCTCGCAACCTCTCGACGCTGCGCGGACCGGCGAGGTAGCGTGTGGACATGACGACCTTGCATCTCATTGACGGCACCTATGAGCTGTTCCGAGCTCATTTCGGGGCTCCGCCTCGACAGACACCGGAAGGCTGGGAGATCGGGGCTGTCCACGGGATCATCTCATCGACACTGAATCTGCTTTCAGAGCCTGAGGTCACCCATGTCGGGGCAGCGTTCGACACCGTGATCGAATCGTTCCGCAACCTCATGTACGACGGCTACAAGACCGGCGAGGGGACACCACCGGAGTTATACGCCCAGTTTCCCGCTGCTGAGCGTGCCATGGAGGTGATAGGGGTCACTGTCTGGTCGATGATCGAACAAGAAGCAGACGATGGGCTCGCAGCAGCAGCGCAGAAGTTCGCCGATGAAGTCGATCGCGTCATCATCATGAGTCCGGACAAGGACATGACCCAGCTGTTCGGAAACCCGAAGATCGTCGGATACGACCGCCGAAACCAGAAGCTTGTCGATGCCGACGGTGTCAGGGAGAAGTTCGGTGTGTCACCGGAGTCGATTCCCGACTATCTGGGACTCGTTGGTGATACTGCCGATGGATTCCCGGGACTCTCGGGCTGGGGGGCGAAGTCGGCAGGGACACTGCTTGCCCGGTACGGGCATGTCGAGAGTATTCCCCCATCGGAGGACGATTGGGACGTCAACGTTCGTGGTGCGGCGAAACTTGCCGCAACGCTTCGCGAGCACATGGACGAGGCGTTGTTGTTCAAGGACATTGCGACGTTGCGAGTTGATTCCGATATTCCACAGAGCCTGGAGGACCTCCGCTGGAAAGGCGTGCACCGTGATCGATTCCTTGCCCTCTGTGACGAGTTGGGTTGGGAGTCAATCAAGACCCGTCCGACGAAGTGGCAATGAGGAGGAGCTTTCAGCTTTCAGCTCACAGCTCACTGCTTTCAGCCTTTCGACGTCCGACGACGTCAGATCTGCCGAACGGCGAGGATCTGGGTCGCTCCGTTGACGTCATGAATGGTGAGACGGTCTCCCGCGATTGAGTAGGCGTCGGCGCGATTGAGGGCGGCCACCATCCGGTGTTCCTGATCCATGATCCCACTCGGCGTTCCACACAGCTTCTTGGTCATTCCCACCGGTCCGATGGTCAGGGATCCAGCATCGGTTCCAAAGGCTGCGGTGAAGTCGTTGCAGCCTGTGGTCCCAGACACATGCCCGTCGTCTCCAAAGTTCAGCGTCGGGTCGGAACCCTGTGCGACGGATTGGACTCCTCCGTGTCCGTTGTTGAGTGATGTCACGAACCACTGGGAATCAGCCAAACTGGTGTCTGATCGTGACATCTCCATCACGGCGACACCGCTTGTTGTGAGCACGGCCGTCGTGGAGTCAGCCATCCACCCATCGGCTTCGGCGAGGGCTCGGTGGATGTTTGCCTCCTGGGATGTGCGGGCGGGGTCACACCCGATCAGGGTCGTCGCCAGGTCGCCGACTGCGAACGTTCCGTCGGCTCCGATCTGCGCCGACCCCGAAAAGCTGTTGCAGCCGGTATTGCCTGCGATCGTGGAATCGGCGAACTGGAGATATGGAGAGGTGTCTTCGACGGGCCTGACCAGGCGACTCTCCGCATCAGCAACTGTTTCGATCGCCCAAAGCCCTTCCAAGGTACCCATCTGTGTTTCTCCATCCGAGCCGGAACACGCGGCGATCAGCACCGATACGGCGATGATCAGCAACACAATCCGATAGCGGTTGTCCATACAGGTCCGACGCTACAGCCTCGCCGTCGGTTCCGACTTCTGCTCGGGACGGGGCTCGCGGGCTCGCACGCCCCCCCTGATCCGACTCCGTCGGATCCGTCGCCCCTGAAGGGAGGACGGGAGTTGGTCTCTGACTTCTGACTTCTGAATTCGGTCATCGGACTTCGGTAATCCGGAATCCGCAATCCGACCCTCTATGTCCCTACGGGATCGAGGAGGCGCTTGTCAGCGACCTGCTCTTGGAACACGAACTCGGGATACGCCTCTCCGCCATGCTCGGATCGATCGAGACCGTCGATCTCCTCAGCCTCTGAGACTCGCATCCCGACGGTGAGGTCGATCACCTTGAACACCAGGAAAGATGTGCCGAATGCCCACGCCATGATTGCCGCAGCGCCGAGGGCTTGTGTTGTGAGAGAACCGGATCCAAGCAATCCAACAGCCAGGACACCCCACAGGCCAGCGGTTCCGTGGACGGAGATCGCCCCTACTGGATCGTCGATTCCTGACCGTTCGAACCAGATCACTGAGAACACCATGATGACGCCAGCGACGAGCCCGGTGAGAACCGCAGCAGAAAAGCTCAGACGGTCTGCTCCGGCTGTAATGGCGACGAGTCCGGCGAGGATGCCGTTGAGTGTGTATCCCACGTCCGGCTTGCCAACGACGAACCATGCGGTGAACATCGCCCCGATGGATCCGGCACATGCTGCGAGGGTCGTGGTGACAGCAGGGGTGGCAATGTCAGCACCCACTGCGGCAAGTGTCGAACCAGCGTTGAAGCCGTACCAACCGAACCACAGGATGAAGACACCAAGCGCACCAAGGGTGACCGAATGTCCCGGGATCGGTCTCGGCTTGCCGTCCGCTGAGTACTTTCCGATCCTCGGACCAACCACGATCACCCCGGCAAGGGCTGCGCTCCCACCAAGCATGTGGACGACCCCGGAACCTGCGAAGTCCACGAAGCCCAGCGAAGAAAGCCAGCCTCCTCCCCATACCCAATGAGTCACGATCGGATATATGAGTCCTGTGACGAAGGGTGTGTAGATGAGGTACGACGAGAACTTCACGCGCCCCGCAACGGCTCCCGAGATGATCGTCGCAGCGGTCGCGGCGAACACGACCTGGAAGAACCACTCACCCGCGCGGCTGTTGTCGTTGAAGAAGAACACATCGCCGTAGGAGATGAACCCGCCGAGTGAGGTTCCGCCGTACGCCAGGGCAAATCCAAATGCCCAATAGACGATGCCACCCACCGAGAAGTCCATGATGTTCTTCATGATGATGTTGCCTGCGTTCTTTGCCCGTGTGAACCCTGCCTCAACCAGGGCGAATCCGGCCTGCATGAACATCACGAGGATCGCGGCCACCACGAGCCACACGCTGTCAACCGCAGCCGCGACGTCCGCAACGCTCGTCTCTTGCGCTGCTGCCACCCCTGCTCCGGGTCCCGCCACCCCAAACGCGGCAAGCGAGGTGAGTATCAGTATCCGTTTCATCGTCCCTCCGTATTGATTGAGAAACCGTACGACACGCACTTTTCGGTGCTGTTACGGGGCGGTTACGCCTCAGAGACGCGTCTGTTTCGGCGGTGTTTCGGCGACCCCAGCGTCGAAGATCTTCAGCATTCCGTCGCGGAGTCTGCTGAAATACCGACATGCCAGTGATCTCCGTATCGAACCTCCAAAAGCACTACGGCGACATCCACGCGGTGCGGGGTATCAATTTTTCTGTTGAAAAGGGTGAGGTCTTTGCCCTTCTCGGTCCGAATGGTGCTGGGAAGTCGACCGCCGTGGAGATTCTTGAGGGGCACAGGAGGCGCTCCTCCGGGGATGTGACGGTTCTCGGTTTCGACCCGGATGATTCGCCTCGAGCCTTCCGCGAGCAGATCGGGATCGTGCTTCAAGAGACTGCAATCGAGACACAACTGACAGTCAAAGAAGCGATCGACATTTACGGATCGATGTATTCGAAACGTCGGCCAACAGCGGAACTCATCGAGATCGTTGGACTCGATGAGAAGACCGACGCCCGCATCAAGACCCTCTCAGGTGGACAGAAACGTCGACTCGAGCTTGCGTTGGGCATCGTCGGCGATCCTGAGCTGATCTTCCTCGATGAGCCGACGACCGGATTCGATCCAAGTGCGCGACGCCAGGCATGGTCGGTTGTTGAGAATCTGGTGGCTCTCGGCAAGACGGTGTTGCTGACGACGCACTACATGGACGAAGCCCAACATCTCGCAGATCGTGTCGCCGTGATCGCTGACGGCGTCATCGTTGCTGAAGGCACGCCCGAATCGCTCGGTGGACGGGAGACATCCGCGACTCTCATCACTTTCCAAGCCGGCGATTTTGATGCCGATGGATTTCCAGTTTCGGATGCTTCGATGTCCCCGGAAGGACTCGTCACCGTTCGCTCGACGACGCCAACACGGGACGTGCATGCCATCTCAGGGTGGGCGGTCGAGCGAGGCATCGAGCTTGTCGATCTCAACGTTGCTCGACCGTCCCTTGAGGATGTCTATCTCGATCTCACGGGGGAGGGTGAGTGATGGCAAATCAACAGTCGCTCACAAAGCTTCTCTGGGGCCAAACCGTGTACCAGAACAAGATCTTCTTCAGAAACCCGACCGCCGCGTTCTTCACACTGCTCTTCCCCCTGATGATCTTCGTTGTCTTCGCTCTCATCTTCGGGAACGAATACATCGAGGAACTCGGGATCAATGTCGCTCAGTACTACGCCCCAGCGATGGCGGTGTTTGCAGCTGTCTCGGCGACCTACACGAACCTCGCGGTCACCACGGCATACCAACGCGACGAAGGAATCCTCAAGAGGATCAAGGGAACGCCGCTACCGCCGACCATCTACATGGGTGGCAAGATCCTCAGTGCGATCATGATCGCCATCATCTCGGTTGTTATCATGATGTCGATCGGTGTTGTGTTTTACGGCGTCAACATCTACGCCCAAACCCTGCCTGCCGTCATCGTGACATTCCTGGTCGGCGTCGGATGTTTCGCCGCCCTGGGGCTCATGGTTGCCTCACTTGTCTCATCCGGCGAGTCGGCAACGGCAATCACGAATGCCACACTCCTTCCTCTTGCGTTCATCTCCGGTGTCTTCATTGTTCCTTCCGACGAGGCGCCCGCATGGCTCGACACGGTCGCGAACATCTTCCCCCTCAAACACTTCGTCGAACCATTCGTCGCGGCTTTCAACCCGTTGAACGAGGGATCAGGGTTCGACTGGGCGAGCCTCGGTGTCATGGCGGTTTGGGGAGCTGTGGCGATTGTGATCGCTGTTCGATTCTTTACGTGGGAGGCTTCCCCCGGCACGTCTCGCACTTCACGACGCGCGAAGAAGGCAACGGCCGAGGCATGACCGACCGAGTCATCCGCCCCGCAACGGTGGAGGACTCGATCCGCATGAACGACATCTACAACACGGTCATCGTTGACAGCCACGTGTCGTTCGATACCGAGCCGTGGACCAACGACCAACGCAAGGAATGGCTGCGCGATCGAGTTTCTCGTGGCTATCCGGTTCTGGTATCTGAGCAGTCCGGAGCGGTGGTTGGCGTCGCCTGGTCCGGCCCGTGGCGGAACAAGGCCGCATACCGGAGTTCGGTGGAGACGACCGTCGTGCTCAACCCGGACAACGTAGGTGTTGGGATTGGCTCGGACCTGTTGGGCGCACTGGTGGACACCCTTGCCGTCGAAGGCTTTCACCGCGCATACGCCATTGTTGCCCTGCCGAACGATGCGTCAGTAGCGGTGCACTGCAAGCTCGGCTACGTGGAGGTAGGCGTTCTCGATGAGGCAGGTTTCAAGGATGGCAGATTCATATCGACCATGATTCTCGAGAAGCAGCTCCGATAGGTTCGATCTCTAGAGATCCGCAGAGACGCCAAGCAGGCGTTCACGACGGATCGACTTCGCCCCTGATGCCAGTAGTGCCAGAGCGATAAGCCATGCGATGAGCCCAGCGACTGCCGCTGAGATCACGGGGCTGTAGAGGAGGCCGGATGCCACGACGTAACTCATCAAGATGACAGGCAGCGTGACGAGGCTGGATGCTTGGTGGGCGGAAGCCGCGCTGCGTACCCGTGCGGAAAGCCGCAGGATGAGCGACAAGGCGATAGCGATGAACGGCGGAACCACCCAGAGCACGAGAAGGAGCCAGCCTGCCGTCGGAAAGAACCAACCCCCGAGCTGGCTACCGACGATGACGTTGACAACGATTGAGTACAGGCCGAAACCGACGATTCCAGCCGCATAGCCGGGGATCAGGCTCGCGATCAGCTTGCCGAGGTAGATCTCCCTCACCGTCAGAGGGGAATGGGCCAGGAACTCGCCCGTGCCTCGTTCCCGTTCCCCGACGATGGAGTTGGCCCCCACGGCGGAAGAAATCGTAAGGGGGACGATGATTGCGATCGGAGCGAGAAGATAGACGGCGAACGCATACGAGGCTCTGGTTGCACCGCTTTCGCCCCGGATATTGTTCTGGATCGAATCCGGGAGCGTTCCGATGATCTCACCGATTTGGGCAACAGCGCTCGTTTCCTTCACGAAGGACATCGCACCGAGGAGTATCACAGGGAGAATGACGAAGAACATGCCACCGAGGATCAACAGCGGAATCCAGTAGTCACGGGTCTTGACCAACCGGAACAGATCCGCACGAACGACCGCCTTGACCATCTTCCATCTCATACGGACTCCCGATGTCTTCGCTGCATTTCGAAGTACAGGTCCTCAAGCGTTGGATTCAAGGGTTCGATCCGTGTCGGACGAACCCCGCGCTTGACGAGTTCGATGACGATGTCGGGTATCCGGTCGATTGAGTCGATGGTGACATGGAGTCCGTCGTCGAAACGGGTCGACAGCACGCCGTCGAGATCAGCGACTCCGGTGAGAAGTGAACGGTCTTCCGCATCCACGATCACGATTGGGTTGGTCATGTATCGATTGGCGAGATCTCGAGGGCTTCCCGCAGCGCGGACCGATCCGTTGTCCATGAGAACGACTTGATCGGCAACGCCTTCAGCCTCGTGGAGCAGGTGGGTGCACATCACGATCGTGCGACCCCTGCCTGCCATCTCTTTGATCAGATCGAGAACAGCGCGTGAGGACTCTGGATCGAGCCCAGCGGTTGGTTCGTCGAGCATCAGAATCTCTGGATCGTGGATGACGGCTCGGGCGAGTGCGAGGCGGGTGCGCATTCCCGTCGAGTAGCCGCCGACCTCCTGCTCGAGCGCATGGTCGATTCCGAACCGCTCTGCCGCCGATCGGGCGTTGACCTCATTGCTCTCGAAGATCGTCGCGGCGAACTGGAGGTTCTCCCAACCGGTCAGTTGATCGTAGAACGCAGGCTTCGGTGGGACGACGCCGACTCGGCGTCGGACCTCGTCTCCCTGTTCGAGTGGGGACATGCCGAGCACGCGGATGGTTCCGTCGTCGGGGATCAGCGCCCCGGTCGTCAGACGGACGGTGGTGGTCTTTCCAGCGCCGTTGGGCCCAAGGAGCACGGTGACGGCTCCGGTGGGCGCGGCGAAGTCCACTGATTCGAGGGCAGTCACTTCCCCAAACGTCTTGTGGACAGACCAGAAACCGATCGCGTAATCCATTGTTTCAACCATCGGCCCAAACGGTAGACCGCTTGACGTGTATGCGATGACCGATGACCGAGAACCGAAGTCCGACGTCTGATTCCTGGCTGTGTGCTGAAAGCCGTCAGCTGTGAGCTGGTGTCATCGTACGATGACACCATATGTGCGGACGATTTGTTCAGGTGGAGAAGCCAGAGTTCTATGCGGAGCACTTCGGGACCGATTTCGTACGGACCGAAACGATCACACCATCGTGGAATGTGGCCCCGACCATGAATGTGTACGCCGTTGCCGAACACGACGGTGACCGCGTGCTCACATCATTTCGGTGGGGTCTGGTGCCGTTCTGGGCGAAGGACCGCAAGATCGGCAACCGGGCCATCAACGCGAGAGTCGAAACCGCGGCGGACATGCCGATGTTCCGCGACTCATTCGCGGAACATCGTTGCCTGATTCCTCTTGACGGATTCTACGAATGGGAACGAAAGGAGAAGGGCAAGCTGCCCCATTACATCCGCAATAAGGATGGGAGTCCCCTTTCTGCTGCAGGGCTATGGGCGTCGTGGAGGGACAAGGAAACCGATGAGCGGCTGCTCACCTGCACGATTCTCACTGGAAAACCCAATCAACTCCTCGAACCCATCCATGATCGGATGCCTGTCATCATCGAGGAGAAACACTGGGGTACCTGGCTCGACCCTGCGAACGGAGCAGATGCGGTCAACGACATCGTCACGGTGTATCCGGCGTCCAGACTTGTTGAGTATCCGGTATCGACACTCGTCAACAACGTCCGCAACGACACAGCAGACAACCTCACCCGACTTGAAACTGCTGCTGTGGAGAGCGAATGAACGAGACGATTCGTACGTCGTTCGTCAAGCAGGTCGGGTGGTGCGAGAGGATGGGGTCGGCGCTCTACGCCGAACTGGTCCAAGCGGCGCTTGACAACCTTGACGACGGGGGACCGGTCCACGACATTGTTGCCGAATACGACGGTGATGCACTCACTGATGCTCTCCCGTTGCGGTTCATGGGAGGTATCCATCGTCTTGTTCTCGACGGGAAGGCCCCTCGGCTTGCGCGCCATTTCCCTTCGGTTGGTGGCACGCCGGTCAGGCAAACTCTCACCAGCGACTTTCTCGACGTCGTTGTCCACAACACGGATTACCTGGTCGAAGCCCAACAGGTGGCACCGCAAACCAACGAGATCGGAAGATCCGTCGCCCTTCTTCCTGGCCTCGCATACGCGCTCGACAATCGTCCTCTCCAAATACGGCTCCTTGAGATCGGTTCGTCAGCTGGGCTCAACCTCCTGGCCGATCGGTATCGGTATCGCTCCGAACAGTGGATGTGGGACGGAGCTGACGATTCGCCCATCATTGAATTCGATTGGACCGGTCCCGTTCCACGGTTTCCCGAACGGTTCGAGATCATTGCACGTCAAGGATGTGACCTTTCGCCACTCGACGCGTCCGATCCCCAGGCGCAGACGCGGCTCCTGTCGTTCGTGTGGGCTGACCAACCCGCACGCTTCCAGCGGCTCCGGGCGGCACTCGAGATGGTCCGACCAGGCGACTTCTCGCTCGCCTCGGCGGACGCCGCTCAGTGGACCGAGGAGCGACTTTCCGAGCCGACGCAGCCTGGCGTCATGACGGTGCTTCAGCATTCCGTCATGTGGATGTATCTGCCACAGGAAAGCCGATCTGCAATCTCGGAGGCCATGGAGCAGGCCGGTGCCCTGGCAACCACCCGGCAACCGCTCGCCCATGTGAGATTCGAATCTGCACCCGAGCAGTACGACGCAGAAGGACACCGTTTGACGGTCACGACATGGCCCGACCGGACCGAGCGTGTCCTTGCGTGGGGGCATGCCCACGGAGCATGGATGAGATGGAACGCGTAGCGTTACGGATTGTCGGGCCAACCGAAGCGATGGTTGGTTAACTTACCGAGCTATGACAGATCCAGATGACACGGCGAGCGAAGCGTTCCCGGAACCAGCGCCGCAGCGTCCGTTGTGGCGGAGGATTCTTCCGAGGCTGCTATTCCTGCTCGTCTTCCTTGTGGTCTTGTACTTCTTCTTTCCGACCATGGTCGACTTCTTCAATGAGTCTCACAAGCTCGCATCGGTCGAGTGGTGGTGGTACGCGATGATGGCTGCCTTCATGTCCGGGGCCATGGTTGCTGCATGGGGGCTCAATCGGATCGCCCTTCTCGGAGTCAGCTGGTTCCTTGTGGGGACCTCGCAGCTCGTCTCCAATGCGCTCGCGAAGGTCATTCCTGGTGGTGTCGTTGCTGCCGGAGCCACGCTTTTCCAAATGCTGTCTGTGTCGGGTGTTCCGCGTCAGCAGGTTGCAACCGCTCTCGCAGCTGCTGGCTTCATTTCGAACCTCGTTCTCTTTTCCCTGCCAGCCGTTGCTTTGCTCATTGCTGCGCTCTCTGCCCCCATTCCAGACGGGCTACTTCCGGTCGCGGTTGCGGGAGCCGCGATGTTCATCGTGATGTTCGCGGTCGCATTCTCGTTGGTGAAGTACGACAAGATCCTGCTGACGGTTGGCCGTCTCATCGAAGGCATCGGCGGATGGGTGGCAAAGCGTCTCGACCGTGAATGGACGTCGACCGCACAGGATTGGCTCGAGCGTCGCAACGATGTCGTGGAAGCACTCGGTGTCCGATGGTTCAAAGCACTTGCTGCTGCGGTCCTGAACTGGCTGCTTGAATACCTCGTCCTCGTGACGGCTCTCTATGCGATCGGTGCGGAGCCCCGCCCAAGTCTCGTCCTCGTCGCATTTGCCGGATCTGCTGTTCTCGGCATGATCCCGATTACACCCGGCGGGATTGGCTTCGTGGAGTTCGGTCTCGTCACGATGTTGGTGGCTGCAGGCATTCCAGCTCCCGATGCCACCTTGGCGACTCTTGCATATCGTTTGTTCCAGTTCTGGCTCCCGATTCCCGCCGGAGCGGTTGCGTACGTCCTCTTCAAGCGGCGTTACGGAAAGCCAGCCGACCTTCCGGCAAAGGCGTAGGCATTCGTCGGGGCATCGAGAGCGGCACGCTGGTACCCTTGGTCCGCTGCTGACGTCTTGCGGGAGAGCCGGTCACCGGCGCCGAAGGAGCAACCGCCCCGGGAATCTCTCAGGCACACGGACCGCAAGAAACAGGCACTCTGGAAAGCAGGGACCGCCCTCACCGAAGGGGAAAGCCGCACTGCGGTGAATCTCTCAGGTTTCAAGACAGACGGGGCTCAGCGTGAACGCGTGTCGTGAGGAGCCACCAAATGTCGTCCTATCAGCCAGCATCCTTCGCCGATCGCCATATCGGGCCGTCCGACTCCGACGTCGAATCCATGCTCAGCGCCCTGGGACTCAATTCGGTCGCCGAGCTGGTCGATGCGGCCGTTCCCTCGAGTATTCGGACTGAGGACCCACTCGACGTCGCCGGTCCCTACACCGAACATGAGGCAATCGAGACCCTTCGCCACATCGCACAGAAGAACGATGTGTACCGATCATTCATCGGCCTTGGCTACTACGGGACGATCACACCCGGTGTCATCAAGCGAAACATCCTTGAGAATCCTGGGTGGTACACCGCATACACACCGTACCAGCCTGAGATTTCTCAAGGCAGGCTCGAAGCGCTCATCAACTTCCAAACGGCGGTCTGTGATCTCACCGCAATGGACATCGCAAACGCTTCCCTTCTCGACGAGGCGACCGCTGCCGCCGAGGCCATGACCCTGATCAAGCGAGTTGGGCGGAACAAGAACAACGCGTTCTTTGTCGATCAGGATCTGCATCCACAGACCATCGAAGTCGTTGCGACACGCGCTCGGCCGCTTGGGGTTGATCTCGTGATTGGGGACCCCAACACCGACCTCGTGCCAGAAGAGGTCTTCGGTGCACTCCTCTCGTACCCTGGGTCTTCGGGAGTGATTACCAACATCGCTCCGGTCATTGCCCACTGCCACTCGGCAGGCGCTTTGGTTGCTGTCGCAACTGATCTGCTCGCATCGACGCTACTGATGCCAGCGGGGGAGCTCGGTGCAGATGTCGTCGTTGGGTCGTCACAACGGTTCGGTGTGCCCATGATGTTTGGAGGTCCACACGCTGGATTCATGGCGACACGTAACGATTACCAGCGTTCCCTCCCGGGAAGGCTCGTCGGGCTTTCAATTGACACAAAGGATCGCCACGCCTACCGACTCACTCTCCAAACCCGTGAACAGCACATCCGTCGCGATCGAGCGACCTCGAACATCTGCACCGCACAGGTGCTACTCGCGGTCATGGCTGGAATGTACGCCGTGTATCACGGGCCAGATGGTCTTCGCGCGATAGCGCAACGAATCCACGGTCAAACGTCGACACTTGCCGCCGACCTCGAAAGAGGGGGAGTTGAGGTGCTCAACACATCGTGGTTCGACACCCTGACCATCTCAGTCGACGATGCCGATGAAACGCTTGAAAAGGCACATCACCGCAAGATCAACCTGCGATCGGTCGATCAGCAGACGGTTGCAGTGTCCATCGACGAGACGACGACCGATGCGTACCTCGACGCACTTCGCGAGGTTTTTGGGATCACAGCTGGGAAGGAGTCAAGTTCAGGTATCCCATCAGACTTCGTTCGGTCGACCGGTTTTCTTACGCATCCAACGTTCCATCGGTACCGCTCGGAGACGGAGATGCTGCGGTACCTGCGACGGCTCCAAGACAAGGATGTCGCCCTCGACCGTTCGATGATCCCACTTGGATCCTGCACCATGAAGCTCAACGCAACAAGCGAGATGGAACCGATCGCGTGGCCCGAATTCGCCGACATGCACCCGTTCGTGCCTCTCGAACAGGCGACGGGGTACCTCGAAATGATCGAGCTGCTTGAAGGGTGGCTCGCATCGATCACCGGGTACAACGCAGTGTCTGTGCAGCCGAACTCGGGAGCTCAGGGCGAGTTCGCAGGGCTGCTTGCGATCCGCGGGTATCACGAAGCAAAGGGCCAAGGTCACCGCAATATATGTCTCATTCCATCGTCGGCACACGGGACGAACCCAGCATCGGCATCGATGGCTGGGATGAAGGTCGTTGTCGTCAAGTCGGATGAGGACGGCTCGATCGATGTTGATGATCTCAGGGCCAAAGCATCGGAACATGCCGAAAACTTGGCGGCCATCATGGTGACGTACCCCTCGACCCATGGTGTATTTGAGGGGGCGATCACCGAGATCTGCGACATCGTCCACGAGTTCGGCGGACAGGTCTATCTCGACGGGGCAAACCTGAACGCCATGGTTGGTTTGGCAAAGCCAGGCTTGTTCGGAAGTGATGTGTCACATCTCAATCTTCACAAGACCTTCGCGATCCCACACGGTGGAGGAGGTCCGGGCGTTGGGCCCATTGGGGTCAAGAGCCATTTGGCACCGTATCTGCCTGGTCACGGACTGGTTCCAGACCTGGCAGGTCCCGAGGATGGACTCGGTGCCGTCTCCGCCGCACCGTGGGGATCTGCTGGAGTGCTCGCCATCTCGTGGATGTACATTGCCATGCTCGGACCTGAGGGGCTGCGTCGCTCCACCGAAATTGCGGTGCTCAGTGCGAACTATGTCGCTGCAAGGCTCGCACCGCACTATCCCGTCCTGTACACGGGCCCTGGCGGGCTGGTCGCCCACGAATGCATCATCGACATTCGTCAGATCGATATCGAAACGGGGGTCACGAACGAAGATGTTGCCAAGCGCCTCATCGACTACGGGTTCCATGCCCCGACCATGTCGTTCCCGGTCGCGGGAACCCTGATGATCGAACCCACCGAGTCGGAGTCACTCGTCGAGCTCGACCGTTTCATCGATGCCATGATCTCGATCAAGGCTGAGATCGATGAGATCGCAGCCGGTGAGGTCGCAGTCGAGGAATCGATGCTCCGAAATGCGCCGCATCCAGCGGAAGACCTGCTTGCGACCGAGTGGGACAAGCCATACACACGAGATCAGGCCGCATACCCGGTGCCAAGTCTCCGTGATGAAAAATACTGGGTTCCGGTGAGCCGCATCGACAACGCCTACGGCGACCGCAACGTCTTCTGTGAATGCCCCCCAATCGAGTCCTATCACTAGTCTCGCGTACCCAGGGTAAGAACAGACCGTCACGGTGGGTGGTGGCCCAAAGAACGAACAAGAAAGAGCAGACCTCCGTAGCTGACGCCGCTTCAGCTACGGAAACGCTCACCAGATTCGGCGTGGTCTCGGAGGATTCGGGCTGGGGTGAAGCGCTTACCGTGCTTTGCCGCAAGTTCGTCAAGCCTGTTCACTACGACGTCGGCACCCATCGTGTCGATCGTCCAGAATGGACCCCCGCGGAATGGGGGATACCCAAGACCGAATACGGCACCGATGTCCCCGTCCCGTGCCGATCGAAGGATTCCTTCCTCGAGGCACAGCGCAGCTTCGTTGAGGAACGCCATTGACAGGCGCTCTTGTATCTCGGACCGGGCCATCCCTTTCGGCTCACCAAGGCCAAGCACTCCATAGACAGAATGATCGACACCCTTGCGCTCGCCCTTGTCGTAGAGGTAGAAGCCCTTACCGTTCTTGCGACCCTTGCGGTTATCGGCAACAAGGGCAGCCATCATGTCGGGGCCCTTCATGCGGTCCCCGAAGGCATCGAGGAAGATCTCTGAGATATGGGCACCGACGTCGATGCCGACCTCGTCGCCCAAAAGCAGCGGCCCGATGGGGAATCCCCATGACTTCATGGCGCCGTCGATGTCCTCGACGGACGCACCCTCGACGAGGAGGAATCCTGCCTCGTTGGTGTACGGGCCAAGGACGCGCGAGGTGTAGAACCCCGTTCCATCGTTGACCACGATCACGGTCTTGCCCTGACGTTTGCCAAAAGCCACGGCAGTCGCCGTCGTCTCATCGGATGTCTTCTCCGTCGTGATGACTTCGAGCAGCGGCATTTTCTCGACCGGCGAGAAGTAGTGCATGCCAACGACCTTGTCCGGACGAGCGCTCGCCGTGGCGATGGCCGCAATTGGGAGGGTCGACGTATTGGATGCGAAGACGGTGCCCTTGCCTACGACAGCCTCGACCTCCTTGACGATCGAGCGCTTGAGTTCGAGATCCTCGAATACGGCTTCGATCACGAGATCCGTGCGTTCGAACCCGTCCCAGGTGGCCGAGCCGGTGACGCGGCTCGTGATCTGATCGACTTGGAAGTCACTCATCCGTCGACGTTTGGCCCGTTTGGAAACGACACGATCAACGTAGGCGAGGCCGCGACCGACTCCACCATCGTCGACCTCCTTGATCCGAACGTTTGCTCCCGCGTTGATCGCCGACACGGCTGCAATGCCTCCACCCATCAGCCCACCCCCGAGAACAGCGACAGTGTCAATGTCGAGTGGATTGGTGTCCGAGTCGATGCCGGTGTCGCGCTTGAGCTCTTGGGATGCGAAGAAGATCGATCGAAGTGCCGCCGACTCGGGGGTCTTGACCAGTTCTGCGAAGAACCGAATCTCGGCAGCCACGCCTGCGGCACGTCCGTGCTCGATGCCTATCTGGATGGCTTCAATGGCGCGCCTCGGCGCGGGGTAGTTCCCCCCGGTCTCGGCGAGCATCATCTCGGTCGCCTTCTTGAAGAGCACCTTGCGTCCCGCGGGATTACCCTCGAGGGCAAGGTTCCTCATAGCGGAGACGTTGATCCTGGAGCGAATGCTGTCCTTGGATGGTTGCTTCCCGATCGCGTCGAAGGCCCGCTTTTTGGCAATATCGAGTAGCAGCTGAGCGGGGACGATCTCGCCGATCAGGCCCATCTGTTTGGCCTTGTGTGGCCGGACCGGACGTCCCGTGACGATCATCTGCAGCCCGTTCTGGATACCGACGAGTGCAGGGAGGCGCTGCGTGCCACCTGCAGCTGGAATCAGGCCAAGTTGGATCTCGGGCTGACCGAGCTGTGCAGTGTCGGTGCAGATGCGCATGGAAGCGGTGAGGGCCATCTCGAGACCGCCACCGAGGCACGCCCCGCTTATCGCGGCCACCACTGGTTTGCCATCGACCTGATGGAGTGCCTCGATTCGGTTGTAGATCTCGTGGATTGCCTGGAGCCCCTCGACCGCTCCGCCGTTTGTTTCCATGTCGCTGAACATCTTGATGTCTGCGCCTGCGAGGAAATCTCTCTTCGCCGAGCCGATGACCACGGCCTTGACGTCTGGTTCCTCAAGGCGTGTCACGACGGTGTCGAGTTCGCGGACGAACTCCTCACCGAGCGTGTTCATTGCCTCGTCATGGCGATCCATGAGAACGACAGCGACGCCAAGGTCGGTCAGCTCGAAGTGGTAGTTCTTGTAGTCCATTGTCACTTCTCCAGAACCATCGCGGCACCGAGGCCGCCAGCGGCACATTGTGTGATGAGCGCCGTACCGCCGCCCCGTCGATTGAGTTCATTCGCCATGGTGGTGATCTGGCGTGCACCCGTTGCTCCGAACGGGTGGCCGAGTGAGATGGAACCTCCATAGAGGTTGAACTTCGACGGATCGATCTCGCCGACTGCCTTGTCGCGTCCTAGTCGCTTCTGCGCAAAGTCGTCCGATGCGAAAGCCTGGATATTGGAAAGTACCTGAGCTGCGAACGCTTCGTGCATGTCGATGACGTCGATGTCGTTCAGTGTCATTCCTGCCCGGTCGAGGGCGATTGGTGTTGCAAACGCCGGCCCCATGAGGAGCTGCCAGTTTGGGTCGAGCGCTGCGAACGTGTAGGACTTGATGAATGCAAGGGGCTCGTAGCCGAGGGTCTTGGCGACGGATTCCTCCATCAGGAGAATGGCGCTCGCACCGTCCGTGAGCGGTGAGGAATTCGCCGCCGTCACAGAGCCATACTTGCGGTCGAATACCGGCCGTAGCGTCGACAGCTTCTCCATCGTCGAGTCCGAGCGGGGAATCGTGTCCTGAGCGACCGTGGTGGTGTATTTCGGCGGGATCCGGTATGGCATCACCTCGTTGTCGAAGATGCCCTCTGCCCAGGCATTGGAGGCCTTGGTGTGCGATGAGATCGTGTATTCGTCCTGAGCCTCGCGAGAGATGCCGTTCTCTTTCGCCATTTTCTCAGCCGAGTCGCCCATTGTTTCGCCCGTTGAGCGCTCCGCGATAGCGGGAGGGTTCGGTGCGAGATCCTTCGGCCTGATCTTTGCAAACGTCTTGATCTTGGTCGGCATGTCTTTGGCCGCTTGAGCCGCCATCATCAATTCGACGAACCGATCCGAGTAGGTGACCGGTGGCTTGGACAGCGAGTCTGCCCCCCCGGCGATGACGATGTCCGCCTCACCAAGCATGATTGCCTGTGCAGCGTTCACCGTTGCCTGGGTGGATGTCGCACATGCCCGGCTCACTGAGTATGCATCAACGGTTTGGGGGAACGGCCCGGCGAGCACGATCTCGCGGGCAATGTTGGGTGCCGCAATATCTTGGACGACGGCGCCGTACACGACACGGTCAACCGATGCCGGATCAACAGCGGATCGCGCCAGCAGTTCGGTAACGACCGCCGTGGCGAGTTCCAGCGTTGTCTGTGAAGCGAGCGCGGTCCCCGACTTTGCGAACGGTGTGCGGAGACCGTCGACGATCGCAATCCGCCGTCCTGTTGATGATGAAGCCATGATCCATTCCAATTATTGAGTGTTCGCTCAATATTGTACCCTTGGGCGGTATTTCCGAATCCGATGGCACCCGTCAGCCAACGCCCGTAACCTGAAGCCATGCGCTATCGCTTGGGTGTGGCAACCATCGTCGTTCTCCTCGCCGCCTGCAGCAGTGCAGAACAAGCAACGACGACGGCTGGCGCAACGGTACCTGTAACCGTCCCCACCACGATCGTTCTGTCACCGACACCATCGAGCTCGATACCACCCACCTCGTTGCCGTCGACGTCGACGACGCTTGCGGTGCCGGATCTCGCCGCTGACGTCAGCTGGTTCGCACCTCTACCACCGATGCCGACCAGTGCGGGTCGACCGTTCATTGGCTCGGACGACTTCATGGACCTCTTTGCTCCCGACGCACCATGGGTGCAGACGATCGGTCATCTCCAAGTCTTCAAGCTTTACGGCGAATGGGTCGGCGGCCACGCAAGCGACGCACAACTCAAAACCGCGGTGACCGCAATCGCATCGATGGGTCTCGCTCTGGCAATTGAAGCGGGACCGCTCGACGCAACGACTGACTGCGGTGAAGGTATCGAGGGTTTCGCTGGCAAGAATGAGGGGAGGCGTATTGCAGCTCGCATCCAGGCAGCGGGCGGTCGAATTGATGCCATCGCGCTTGATGAGCCGTACTACTACGCGTCGATCTACGACGGCCCCAACGCGTGCGGTTGGGATGCTGCGACAGTCGCCGCAGAGGTCGGTGAATACATTGACGTCGTGCGCTCCTATTTCCCTGACATCGTCGTAGGGGATACTGAACCGACGCCTCCACCCACTGACGCCGATACGTACACATCGTGGCTCAAGACGTTCCGAGAGGTGAACGGATACGACCTTGCCTTTCTGCATCTCGATATCGACTGGGCACGGAGCGGTTGGGAATCCGACGCCAAGGCCATCGTCGAGTTCGGTGACGCGTTCGGTGTGCCAGTCGGGATCATCTTCGCCGGAAACAGCGCCGATATCAGCGACGATCGTTGGCTCGCGACGGCGGGGGAACGAGTCAAGGCGTATGAAGCGGTCGCGGGACGTCGACCGCCCCATGTCTTGTTTCAGTCGTGGGTGGACCACCCCGATCGGGTTCTTCCCGAGACTGCCCCGTGGACATTCACCAACATGGTGCTGACCTTCTTTGAGGACCATGACAGTCTTGGATTCACACCCGAGCAACTGTCAAATAACCTCGCTCTTGGTCGGCCCACTGCGGTGTCGTCAACCGAGCCGGGCGCCGAGGGCCGGCGCGCTGTTGATGGCGATGCCGGCACCCATTGGTCCGCTGGCGACGATGCCGTCCAGTGGATCGAGATCACCCTTGATGAACCGAGCACGATCTCGTCCATCCGCCTCACACCGTCGCAGTACCCAGAAGGTGAAACGACGCATCGGGTGTTCGGATGGGTGGATGGTGCGTGGTCGCTGCTTGGGGAGCTAACGGGAGTTACCCGGGACGGCACCCCCATCACCCTCACCGCTGAACCGATCTGGGAGCGCGTCGAGAAGATCAGGGTGGAAACACGAAAGAGCCCTTCGTGGGTTGCCTGGTTTGAGATCGAAGTGCTTGCCAACGGGTAGGCACCGATGCCTCTCACGGACCGCCCATTGCACCCGTGGTGTCAACCAGTTCGAGCAGGGCCCGCAATCCCTCCGGTATCAAATCAGATGCCGAGGATCTGAGCCTTCTTGGCGGAGAACTCTTCGTCGGTCAGGATGCCCTGATCGTGGAGGCCCGCAAGCTGGGTGAGTTGTGTCCCCAGATCCGGTGCTGGAGCCGCAGCTGGCGCAGGTGGCGGTGGCGGCGCCTGGTACACAGCCTGCGCTCCGGCCGCGTAGCCCTCTCCTCGATTCTCTGCGATTGCTTGATCGCGATCGGCAAGATTTTCGGCCTGACGACGTGCAACGCGTCCACTGACGGCGGTTGCGGTCCCCGCGACGACCGCTGTTCTGGCAATTCCTCGGACGAGTCCTGGCATGTCTACCTCCTAGGCCTGTGCATCGAGGCTGTCGAGTGCCTCGATGATGTCTTGTGCTGGGATCCTTGCTGAGGCGACCAACTGGCCACCGGCGTTCATCGCTGCGGCAATGAAGGGTGTGGCCCATCGGTTCTCGTAGACGAGGAGAACAGCAACCGTCCCGGGTTCCATCACATGGGATGCCTCGTCGATGTCATCGGGACCCAACAGCCCGGACTGAGCACCACTGAACTGTCCGAAGCCATCAGGGTCCACGGTCGTGATCTCGACCGCACTGATGGAGCCATCGACCCCTTTGCGAATTGCCGCAAGATCGTAGAGACGGATGATGTCTCGCTCAACCAGATCGAAAAGGGCCGCGGCGGTTTCTCCGGTCGGCTCTTGATCTGGGAACTCGAGGAGAACGAAATCAATCGGACCCATTACTTCGCTTGTGTTGTCGCTCACTGCAACCAATCCTTCGTATAACCAGTGCGTTCGGCCGGAATCCTAGCGAGTGCGTTCTGTGGGCTCCAGTGTTGATTCTTGCACTACTGGAACCCTGGGTACGCGAAAACGGGTTTGCTAGGCGTCGGATGACCAGACGATCAGCGCCGACCAGCCGTCGGTTTCATCGCTCGGAAGGTAGTTCTCGAGGGCGCCGACGAGTTCGAAGCCGTTGTCCATCTGGAAGGTGAGTGTCGGGTCGTAGATGTCACGTCGACGCACCGCAGCAACGTACTCGTGGGCGGTCATCGTTTCCTTGTACGAGGGATACCCAACCATGTAGCCGCCCGCAATGATGCCCTTCTTACCAAGCCTGCGTACGAGGTCCTTACGAAGCCGGTACAGCTCGGCACCGATTCCCCGCCGTCGATAGTCCGCATCAACGACGATGTCGGTTCCGTAGTACCAGTCGCCAGAAGGATCGTGGTTCCCACACTGATGCTCGCCCGTGATCCCGGCAATCGTGTGCTGGTAGTCGTCGAAGTCGAAGTTGAGAAGGATCCCCGCCCCTTGGCCGACGACTCGATCCCCATCGATGCATACGAAGAACCCCTCAGGGAAGGTCGCGGCGTATGCGGCGATGTCCTCGACACCCAGGAGCTCGTCTGGATCCGCAGATGGAAAGGACCGCAGTTCAAGGTCGGCGCATTGCTTGGCGAGATCCGGCGTGAGGTTGCGGTAGGCGAGCGATGCTCGCGTGTCTGTCATGCGAGCGAGAAGTGTTCGAACTCGTTCTCAGACGGGAGACCCCAACAGGCCCACAAGTCGAGCGTGCCGGGCCGCATGATGACCGCTCCCGAACTCTCATATCTGTATGGCGGCTCTTCGTGACGGCAGATTGAGCCTTCGTCCCTGAGCAGAGCCATCAGTGATTCCGTCGTATGGACGGTGTTGCCTTCCACCATCGCCGTTGCGTCTTTGAGCCTGCGCTTCGAATTCTCATCAAGATCTGATGGGCGCTCGGCTTCGACGTGTTGCGTTTCGGGAAACAGGCAGTGGTTTGTATGGACGAGCGACTTGGTTGCGAGGTCCTCGACGACCGTACGCGTCGTGGTTGCCTCGATTGAAGCCCCCCTCCCATTCCGATCCGATAGCAGGAAGTTGTGACCCCCTGCGAGCTTCGCATCGGTGATGCATGCAAGAGCGTCGTTGAAGGTCGTCTGACGCAATGCCTTTCGAACGACGAACGGCCACGTGACACCAATGGCACCGTCGGTGACCGTCAGGTTGTTGATCCCGATGGCGATCCCCGCCTCGTTCATGCCGATCTGGCCGAGCGTTCCGTGCGTTGTAAACACGAGCGCGCGTGGGGCATCGTTGGGTGAAACGTCAAGCATGAATACATGGGGTGTGGCACTGGCATTCATGTCCCAGGTCTGTGCGAGGAACCCATTGCCATCCGACTGGGCGTCCGGCGTGATCACGGACGTGCAGGTGTCCTCGAATGCTCTTCCGAGGGCTATGGCGCGAACGGTGTCGATGAAATCGGTGTATCCGCCGACGATGACCGCTTCGCCGGGAGTGATCCCTGCCGCGTCAGCCATCGCAACCATCTCGTCGAAGATGTCGGTGTCATAGTCATGGTGCGCATCCACCATGGTGTCGGCGATTGCGATGACGTCAGCCGCCGAAAGGGCGGTTCCCGTGCGGGACAGCTCGACCCGAGTCGAGAGGTATGAGCGAATCTCGGAAGCGAATGCGTTTCCATGTTCTGCACCGATCTCAGCTGGTGGGCCGGACGTTCGGAGAACACTCAGCATGCTCATACAAGTCCTCCGTAGAAGCGGGTCTTTGGTTCGAGGTACTCCATGAGCCCTTCGGTGCCGGACTCGCGGCCGAGCCCTGATTGCTTCACACCACCGAATGGAGCTTGGGCCGCGGCGGGGTACCAGTCATTGATTCCGACCATGCCATATTCGAGGCGGTCTGCGACGCTGATTGCGGTACCGAGGTCGCTTGTCCAGACGAAGCCGGTAAGCCCATGTTCAACGTTGTTGGCAAGGTCTATGGCAGAGTCGAGGTCCGAGAACGGGATGATCGGGAGTACAGGTCCGAAGATCTCCTCTCTCATGACAACGGTTTCGGTAATGGCGCCGGACAGGACTGTCGGTTCAAAGAAGAAGCCGGGACCGTGGATCCGTCGTCCACCGGTGTCCACGGTCGCTCCACCGTCGACCGCGGCACCGACGAGAGCTTCGACCCGGTCACGCTGTGTCGCGTTGATCATTGGCCCCACATCGGTTGTCGTGTCCATTGGATCGCCGACAGACAGTGCTGAGGACCCGGCTTTGACAACATCGGAAAAACGCTCGACTACCGACTCGTGGACAAGGAATCGTTGCGGGGAGACGCATACTTGCCCACCGTTGCGGTACTTGGCAGCGACCGCACTTGCAGCGACAGTCTCGAGGTCCTGGACATCAGGCATCACGATGACTGGGGCGTTTCCTCCCAATTCAAGCGAAAGCTGCGTCACCGTCCTGGATGCACCGTCCATGAGAATCTTTCCGACCCGTGAAGAGCCGGTGAATTGGATCTTGCGTACGCGAGGATCGTCAAGCATCGCTTGAGCCATCGACTCGGGATCGCCGTTGATCATGTTGAGGACACCTGCTGGGACGCCTGCGTCATGGAGCGCTGCCGCGTAGGCGAATGCTGACCTGGGGGTGTATTCGCTGGGGCGTGCCACGACAGTGCAGCCAGCGGCGAGTGCCGATGATACGGATCGGTTCACGTTGTACACCGGGAAGTTCCACGCGGCGATGACTCCGACAACGCCGACCGGGTGGTAAGTGACCTCGATGCGTTTGCCTGGGACGGATGCAGGAATGATCCTTCCACCGATTCGCTTGGATTCCTCGGCCGCAAAGCGGAGATAGCTCGGGGCCGACTTCCACTCGGCAGTAGCTTGGCCAAGCGGCTTCCCGGACTCGGCCGAAGTCAGTGCGCCGAGATCGGTGGCCCGAGACGTGAGGAGGTCTGCTGCGTCCCCGAGGATCCTTGCTCGCTTGTATGGGCCCATGGCGACCCACGGCTCGAGGGCCGCACTCGCAGCATCGATCGCTGCTTCGGCGTCGGTTCGGTCCCCGAACGCGACCTCACCGATGGACGCCTCGGTCGCTGGGTTGATCAACTCCCACACGCGTCCGTTGTTGGCACCGGTCCAGTGCCCGTTGATCAACATTGCATCGTGTTCCATGGCTGCTCCGGTGTGGGTGACGCCCCGCTGAGCGTATCAGTTGTGGTGTCGAATGTCACACGCCAAACCGCTGTAGATCAACACTTCTACGATAGATTCGAAACCGTGAGTTGGAAAACGGTATCGGAACGCAAGTGGTCGAGATGAATCCATCGGAATCGTTCGTTATGATGCCACCTCGGGACCGTCGGATGTCCAAACGGGTCGGCTCCCGAACGGGGAGTCGCGTGGACGCACAAATCGGGTAGGTGGCAATGTCAGCAGCAGTTGAGCTTTCAGGGGTCTCAAAACACTTCGATGACATTGTCGCGGTCGACGACATCAGTCTTGCTGTTGGCGATGGGGAGTTCTTTTCCCTGCTCGGTCCGTCTGGCTGCGGTAAGACAACCACCCTCCGGATGATCGCCGGGTTTGAGTTCCCGACATCGGGATCCCTGAGGATCCGTGGCAGGGAGATGGCACTGCTCCCACCGAACGAACGACCCGTCAATACGGTATTCCAGTCGTACGCGTTGTTCCCGCACATGTCGGTCGAGCAGAACGTCGGGTTTGGTCTCCTGATGAAAAAGGTCAACAAGGACGAGATCAACACCCGCGTGAAGCGAGCCCTCGATCAGGTTCAGCTCGCGCATCGCGCCGATGCGCGACCCAAACAGCTCTCAGGTGGTCAGCGCCAACGCATAGCGCTCGCCCGTGCACTTGTGAACGAACCGGAAGTGTTGCTCCTTGATGAACCACTCGGCGCTCTCGACCTCAAACTGCGGCAGTCGATGCAGATTGAGCTCAAGGAGCTCCAGGATCGGGTCGGAATCACATTCATCTATGTGACTCATGACCAGCAGGAGGCACTCACGATGAGTGACCGGATCGGTGTGATGAGCGCAGGCAAGTTACTCCAGGTGGATGATCCCCGGAGCCTGTATGAACATCCACGATCAAGGTTTGTTGCCGACTTCATCGGCGAGATCAACCTCGTGGAGGCAACGGTGGTCGATGCAGGAACCATCGAGTTTGCCGGGGGGTCGCGGGCATCGGCCGAAACCGATGCCGCGACCGGCGAAAAGGTGACGATTGCCGTAAGACCCGAACGCTTCGGGCTTCATGGACTTGAGGAGACACCGCCTCTTGGACGGAACACGCTCGAAGGCTCCGTCGCGCGAAGGATCTACCACGGTGATTTCTACTTCTACGACATTGACACTCCAGCCGGTTCGCTTGAGGTCAAGGAAGAGAACCGACCAAGCGTCCGTCAGTTCGAGGTCGGCGACCGGGTGCTCGCATCGTGGAGTCCTGTTGCGACCACCGTCATGGAGGATTGATGCCGCCAACGGAACTTCAGGATTCCCCAACCGACGTCGTTGAAGCCGCAACGCCCGAGTTCGAGCGCGACGCCCGCAGGGCAGACGCCCGCCGTGGGTTCCTGATTGCATCCCCTTCTCTCTTCTACCTCATCCTCTTCTTCGCAATACCGCTTGGGATCGTCTTTGTCTATTCCTTTGCGACACGATCGAGTACGGGTCTTACGCTCCTTGAAGGCTGGAACCTCGACAGCTATCGGAGACTCTGGGACCCCCTCGTTGGCGAAATCGCATTTCGTTCGCTGGTTCTTGCTTCCTCGACGACTGCAATCTGCCTTCTCGTGTCGTACCCACTCGCCTACTACATGGCGACCCGCACGGCCCGAACCAGGAACATACTGTTCGTGCTGGTCATGATTCCCTTCTGGTCCAATTTCCTCGTGCGCACCTATGCCTGGCGAGTGCTGCTCGGTACAGATGGGCCCATCTCACAGATCTCGGAAGCACTCGGCGGTGATCCGATCCGGATTCTCTTCACAAACACAGCGGTGCTGATTGGCCTCGTATACGGATTCCTTCCGTTCATGGTTCTGCCGCTCTACGCAGCCTTGGAACGAATGGACTGGAGCTTTGTCGAGGCAGGTCGAGATCTCTATGCGACAGGGTGGACAGCCTTCCGCAAGATCACATTCCCGATTTCGATGCCTGGGGTCATTGCCGGTTCGATCCTGGTGTTCATCCCGACGCTTGGCGCGTATGTCACCCCGGCCATTCTTGGCGGGGCCAAGACGACGCTGCTTGGTGACTACATCGTGAGCCAATTCCTCGCGGCGCGGAATCAGCCGTTCGGCTCAGCGCTGTCGTTCGCGGTCCTTGCCGTGATGCTCGTGGCCACCGTCATCTACTTCCGATCGGGAGCCCGGAATCTATGAGCGTCGGCGTCCGGCCAAAGAGCCCAACCGAGCGCCTGCTCGCAGCCAACGCGTGGCTGGTCTTTGCGTTCTTGTACGCCCCGATTGTGGTGCTTGCGATCTTCTCGTTCAACGACAACAGCAACGTCGGGATCTGGACAGAATTCTCGTTCAGGTGGTACGGCGAGATGTTCCAGAACGCCGCCGTGATGAATGCTCTCAAGAACTCCCTGATCATTGCTGTCGTATCGACCTCCGTGTCCACAGTGCTCGGTACGGCAACGGCTGTAGCCCTTGAGCGGTACCGATTCCGGGGTCAGCGCCTTTACGACGGGCTCGTATACATGCCGGTGATCATCCCCGATGTCACGATGGCTGTGATGATGCTCCTCTTCTTTGCCACGGCGTTCCGCATGGTGAGTGGATTTGGTTTCTCATTCGGACTCGGGACCATTTCACTGAGCCACATAGCGTTCAGCATCTCCTTCGTCGCCATTGTTGTCAGGGCACGCCTTGGTCAACTCGATCCAGCTCTTGAGGAGGCTGCAGCGGACCTCTACGCTGGTCGTTGGATGGCATTTCGCAAAGTGACGCTTCCGCTCATCGCTCCCGCCGTGGCGGGTGGAGCGCTTCTTGCGCTCACTCTGTCACTGGATGATGTCGTGGTGACCAGTTTCGTCGCTGGGCCCGGTTCTACCACGCTTCCGGTGTATGTGTTCGGTTTGGTGCGGCGCGGGGTGACGCCGCTCATCAACGCCGTATCGGTGGTGATGCTGACTGCCTCAATGGTTCTGGTCGCGGTCTCGTTGGTGTTCCAGCGTGAGCGCGGAGGAAAATCAGTCTCTGGAGACGCGTGAGGGTGTTTCCGAGTATGACAAGAGAAAAGGAATGATCATGATCAAGAAAGCGCTGCTCATTGTTGCTGTGCTTGCCCTCGTGGCCGCGGCTTGTGGCGGAGACGACGAATCCGTTTCGGCTGCCAGCTGTGAAGCAGGGCAGGTAGATGGCAATCTCAACTTCTACAACTGGTCCGAGTACATAGACCCAGAACTGATCGAGGCATTCGAGGCGGAGTACGGCGTCGACGTTGTCGAATCGTTCTATGAGTCGAACGAAGCCATGCTTGCCCAACTCCAGTCAGGTGTGTCCTATGACCTGATCGTGCCATCGGACTACATGGTCAAGATCATGATCCAGGAAGGTCTCCTCGTGGAGTTCAACAAGGATGCGATTCCGAACTTCGTGAACATGGATCCCGAGTTCACATCGCTTCCATACGACGATGGAGCCAAGTTTTCGGCGGCGTACCAGTACGGCACGACGGGTCTGGGTGTCAACACGGCGTTGGTCGGCACTGATTTCCCAGTGAGTTGGGCCCTCCTGTTCGATCCGGAACTGACAAGTGGCTTCCCGGGTGGTGTGTCGGTGCTCAACGATCCACGTGAAGCGATGGGTGCCGCGTTGATGTACCTTGGCTATTCGTTGAACGACACAGATAGCGACCATCTCGATGAGGCAATCGCGGTGGTCAAGGCCGCGAAGGCCAACATCGCAACATTCGACTCCGATCAGTACGACGAGGCGCTCTCGACCGGCTTGGTCTCCGTGGCACACGGGTATTCGGGAAACATGATCATTTCAATGGGTGAGGCCGACAATCCTGATGACTTCGTGTATGTCTTGCCTGAAGAAGGTGCAACGTTGTGGATCGACAACATGGCGATCCCGACGAATGCGGTGTCTGTTTGCACGGCGCACACCTTCATCGACTTCCTGCTCGATGCTGAGAACGGGGCGACCCTGGCGAACTGGAACTACTACGGCAGCCCGAACGCCGCAGCCATTCCGATGATCGAACAGGAAGTGATCGACTTCTACGCCGATACAGCTTCGGCGAATACTGAGGTCATCCAGGACCAGGGTGATTACGAGATCAACTACACGGACGCATTCGCAGAATCGAAGAGTTAGCAACCACGTGAACGGGGGTGGACGGTTGGTGCCGTCTACCCCCGTTTACATTTCCAAGAGGTGAGATATGTCGGAACGGAACTTCATCGGAGGCCAATGGCGGGATCCGGCGAGCGGTGCGTTCGACGATGTCATCAACCCGGCAACCGGTGATGTGATTGCAGCGGCGCCATCGAGCAATGCAGCTGACATCGATGCAGCCGTAGCAGCAGCCAAAGGTGCCTTTGGCGCGTGGTCTTCGCTGACCCCACGCGAGCGTTCGGAGATCCTCCACAGGGTCGCTGATCGCATCGAGGAGAACATCGATGAGCTTTCGCGGATCGAATGCGAGAACGTCGGAAAACCTGTGTCGATTGTCGAGTTCGAAATGGACCTCACCATGGACAACTGGCGCTTTTTCGCGTCTGCTGGCCGATTTCTGGAGGGCAAGGCGGCGGGTGAGTATCTGGACGGGTACACGTCCTTTACCCGACGCGACCCAATAGGTGTTGTTGGATCGATCGCTCCCTGGAATTATCCACTCAACATGGCGACGTGGAAGCTTGGCCCTGCATTGGCTGCAGGGAACACGGTCGTCATGAAGCCAAGCGAACTCACACCGATGAGCCTTCTGAAGCTCGGTGAGCTTGTCGCTGACGTCCTTCCTCCCGGTGTCCTCAACATCGTGTGTGGGGACGGTCAGAGCACCGGTGTGCCGCTGGTCACTCATCGCGATGTTGCGATGGTCTCACTCACCGGAAGTGTTGGAGCAGGCATATCGGTTGCGAAGAACGCCGCCGACTCGCTCAAGCGGGTGCATCTCGAACTTGGCGGCAAAGCGCCGGTCGTGGTGTTCGACGATGCCGACATCGACGCCCTTGTTGAGTGTCTGGGTGAGAACAGCTTCTACAACAGTGGGCAGGACTGCACGGCACCGTGTCGTGTCATTGCAGGTTCGGCTGTGTTCGATGAGGTTGTCGCCGGTGTGACTGAGGCTGCTGGGGGTCTGGAGGTCGGTGATCCGATGGCCGAGACAACCGAGATGGGACCGGTGATCTCGGTTGCCCAGCTCGAACGCGTCTCCGGCTTCGTTGACCGTGCCAGAATCGCCGGCGCGGAAGTGACTGTTGGCGGCAATCGTCTCGACTCTGACGGCTATTTCTACGCACCGTCGATCGTGATCGGAGCGGCTCAGGATTCAGAGATCATCCAAAGCGAGGTCTTCGGACCTGTCGTCACGGTTCAGAAGGCATCCGATGACGAGCTGATAGCGTGGGCGAACGACGTGGACTATGGCCTCGCTGCAAGTGTCTGGACCAAGGATGTCGGGCGCGCATTGGCAGCATCAGCTGCTCTCGAATTCGGCACCGTGTGGGTTAATGACCATATTCCGATCGTGAGCGAAATGCCGCATGGCGGATTCAAGAAATCAGGGTATGGCAAGGACATGTCGATGTATGCCGTCGAGCATTACACCGAGGTCAAGCACGTCATGGTCAAGCATTGAGCCTTTCGGCCCTGGCTGCGAGCGCCCTCTCGGACGCGAAGCCAGCGACGTTCTGGACTGACTCCCGTGATGCCCCTGAGCCGGCGCCGTCTCTGCATGGCTCCTCCCGCGCCGATCTCGTCATCGTCGGAGGCGGATTCGGTGGTCTTTGGGCATCGATCCTTGCGGCAGACCGCGATCCCAATCGCTCCATTGTGTTGCTCGAAGCCGAGGAGACGGGGTTTGGTGCGAGTTCGCGAAACGGGGGGTTCGTTGAGGCTTCGCTTACGCACGGAATTGCGAATGGCCTCAGACACTGGCCAAATGAATTGCGAGAACTCCTGCGCATCGGCGATCAGAATTACCACGAGCTCCTCTCCTTTGTTGCTTCGAACAAGATCGATGCGCGGATCGAGGAGACAGGCGTCTTGCATGTCGCTACGGAGGCATGGCAAATCAATGAGCTCGCCGAATACCACGAGAGCCTCGATCGATTCGGCATTCCATCCGAGCGGCTTACCGCTGACCAGGTACGGGCCGAGGTCCAATCACCGACCTATGTCGGTGGTCTTCGAGATCCGGAGGGAACGGCGATCACCGACCCGGCACGACTGGTCTGGGGTTTGAGACAGGCTGCCGAGGCCCGTGGTGTTGCAGTTCATGACCACAGCGCCGTGGTCGGGATTGAGCGTCAGGGTTCCGGTGTCGTCGTGCTTATGGCAGAAGGATCTGTCGTGGCGAAGAAGGTCGTGGTTGCAACGAACGCCTTTGCCAGCCCAGTGAAGGCCATGCGTCGGTACATCATTCCCGTCTACGACTACGTGCTGATGACCGAACCGTTGTCATCTGGTCAGCTGATGAGTATCGGATGGGAGGGACGTCAAGGGCTATCGGACGTAACCAATCAGTTCCACTACTACCGACTCACACACGACAATCGGATTCTTTGGGGCGGGTACGACGCGGTCTATCGGTACAAGAGTGCCATCGGCCCTCAGTTTGACCAGGCGGGGGACACGCATCACAAGCTCGCTGAGCACTTCTTCACGACGTTCCCGCAACTCGAAGGGCTGAGGTTCAGCCATCGGTGGGCGGGTCCGATCGGCACGACGACGCGCTTCACGGCTACATGGGGCACATCATTTGATGGCAACCTCTCTTGGGTTGGTGGCTACACCGGTCTGGGTGTGTGTGCCACCCGATTCGGGGCGGCCGTCGCTCTCGACCTTGTGGACGGCCGCGAATCCGAGCTCACGCAGCTGTCGATGGTCCTGAAGAAGCCGATGCCTTTTCCTCCGGAGCCATTTCGGTACGCAGGGATCCAACTGACACGGCGTGCCCTCGCAAAGGCCGATACGAAGGAAGGCCGCCGCGGACCGTGGCTCAAGCTCCTTGACAAGTTCGGAGTCGGCTTTGACTCGTAGAATTCAGCTTTCAGCTTTCAGCTCTCAGCTTTCTGACTTCTGAGGTCGGTCATCGGTCATCCGTATTCTCTGCTCCTACCGGGTTCCCCAGTTGTAGGTCTGCTTCTCGAGACTCATGTAGGTGAAGACTTCGCTGCCAAGGACACCGGGAATCGACCGGATCCGATTCATGATCGCCATGAGGCTCTCCATGTCTTCAGCAACGACCTCGATCATCACATCGAAGCGGCCAGCGACCACGACGACATAGTCAACAGCGTCTATCTCAGCGATCCGCTTTGCGGTGGAGCCGAGATCACCTTCGAGCGTCAATCCAGCCATGGCCTGCACGGTGAATCCCAGTGTGGTCGGGTCGGTCACCGCAACGATCTGCATCGCTCCCTCGTCTATCAGGTGCAACACCCTCTGTCGTACAGCCGCTGGAGACAAGCCAACGAGTGGACCGAGATTCGAGAACGGCATCCGGCCATCCGATTGGAGGTGTCCGATGATCGCCTTGTCTGTGTCATCAAGCCTCATTCGGACATCGCCGCCAATGATTGATCAAGCGCCGCGCGACTGACATCAACGATGATGTCGAATTCCTCTTGACCCGCGATCAATGGTGGCGAGTACTGAATGATCGGGGCTCCGCGTCCGTCTGCTCTCGCGATCAGTCCCATGTCGAGCAGCGCAGGCTTGAGATGCCCGATGAGTTCCGACGCTTCGTCTGGCGTGAACGGAACCATGTTGGCTGGGTCCTTCATGAGTTCGATGGCGTAGAAGTACCCGGTTCCACGGACTTCGACGACATTCGGATGGTCGAGCAGCGTTTCAAGCTTCGCTCGGAAAAGACCCTCATGTGCCGCCACATGATCGATGATCCCCTCTGCTTCGAGTGCTTCGATGTTGGCAAGGGCTACGGCGCACGAGACGGGATGACCACCAAATGTGATGCCGTGCCACACGATGTCGTCGTTTGCACGGATTGCCTCGGCGATGTGCGGCCGTGTGATGACCCCGCCAAGTGGTGCGTACCCCGAGGTCACACCCTTTGCGAACGTGATCATGTCTGGCACGTAGCCGAACTTGTGTCCACCGAACCAGGTACCGAGACGTCCGAAGGCACAGATCACCTCGTCCGAGACGAGCAGGACGCCATACTTGTCGCAGATCTCCCGTACCCGCTGCCAGTATCCCTCCATGGGAGTGAAGCACCCACCAGAGTTCTGGACCGGCTCCAGGAACACAGCGGCAACGGTTTCGGGCCCCTGTTCGAGGATGGCAGCCTCGATTTCGTCCGCCGCATGCAGCGTGCATGGTCCCTCGCAGCGATCACAGTGCAGTTGGTTCGTGGTCGACACATGTGTTACCAGCCGGTTGAGCATCGGCTCGAAAGGAGCGCGGATCGGTGGGATGCTCGTGATGGACAGAGCGCCGAGTGTGGTGCCGTGGTACGCCGTTTGCCGCGCAATCACCTTCATCCGATCGGGCTCACCCTTTGCCAGGAAATACTGACGAGCGAGTTTCCACGCAGACTCGACGGCTTCTGAACCACCGGAGGTGAAGAAAACGCGGTCCATGTCGCCGGGAGAAAGCTGTGCAAGTTTCGCTGCGAGTGCCGCCGCGGGTGGGTGCGCCATCCCCCACACAGGGAAATATGCCATCGTTTCGGCCTGTTTACTCGCAGCGTTGGCGAGGTCGCTGCGACCGTGGCCGATCTCAGTGACGAACAGTCCGGCAAGAGCGTCGAGATACTTCTTGCCGTCGGTATCCCATACGTAGCAGCCGTCGCCGCGTTCGATCAAGACCGGGCCTTCCCTCGGAACCTGGGCGAAGTGAAGCCACAGGTGATCCATCGCCGCGGTACGCATGTCAGCCATCCTGCCTCCATCATTGGACGTCGATGTCTGAAATATAGTTCGTGACATCACCACATGCACGTCGATTCGATTGTATGGATAGCCATATTCCGACGTTTCGCTTGTGGCGTACACAAGTGTCGACCATACTGTTGTCGGATGAACCCACCCACCCCAGCAGTAACCCCAGCCGTCCGCACTGGTGTCGAGCACATCGGCATCGGAACCGCAAATCGAGATGTAGCCAGATGAGCGAGATCGAATACCGAGTGGCTGATGGCGCCTTTGCAGATGCCATGGTCGAACTGGAACACCTGTGCTTCCCAACCCTCGGCGCTGAAGATCTCATCACAGTCGAGGGCATCCTGCTCCAGGAACAGGTGTTTCCCGAGGGCGCTTACATGGCGCTCGATGGGGATCGAGTCGTCGGGATGGGTTCTGGGATTTTCGTCAACTATGACATCACCCAACCGCAACATGACATGGGAGACGTTGTTGGCAGAGAGAGTGTTGGAAACCACGACCCTGAAGGGGAGTGGTACTACGGAATCGACATCGCGGTTCACCCCGACTATCGGGGCCGTGGAATCGCGTCGGAGCTCTACCTGCTACGTAAACAGGTGGTGATCGATCACAACCGACGGGGAATCATTGCCGGGGGCGTGATTCCGGGATTTGCGGACCACAAGCACGAAATGTCGTCGGCAAAATACGTTGAGGAAGTAGCCGCTGGCCGGTTGACCGACGCTACGTTGACGGCTCAGCTTCGGAACGGGTTCGAGGTGCGGGGTGTCATCGCCGACTACGTTCATGACGTCACGGTGGACAACTGGGCGTCGTTCATTGTGTGGTTCAATCCCTGGTATCAGAAGTCAGATGACTGACCGCAGATCGCTGACGAGGAACTACCGATGGCGGCTACCGGCATCCGAAGAAGGACTGGCGAGGCATGACTGATGGGACATATCGCTTCGCATCGTTCCCGACATTCGCGGGTCTGCCATCTGTTCGCTTGGAGCAAGCGGCAGAACTGAGTCCCGATGTTGTGATCATCGGTGCTCCGATCGATTGGGGAGCCTCATATCGAGGCGGCGCGCGCTTCGGACCCAAGGCAATACGCGAAGCCGACTACCTGCCGGCGGACCGGACACGTCCCCATCTTCCTTCAGGCATCGATCCGTTTGCAGTTCTCAATGTGATCGACGTCGGCGATGTCACCGCAGCACAGGGATATCTCGAGCTTGGTCTCGAAACCTTGGCAGATGCGGTCGAGACGATCGCTGCCATGGGCGCCATTCCGATCATCTTGGGAGGCGACCACTCGATCACGTTCGGAAACGGCACCGGACTCGCCCGGCACCACGGCGACGGGACATTTGGGCTTGTCCACTTCGACGCTCACGCCGATACTGGTGCCTCAACCAAGGCGCCGGGGGCGCTGCACTCCCATGGCACCCCCATGCGCCGCCTCATCGAGTCAGGAGCCGTTCCCGGCCATCGGTTCGTACAGATCGGGCTCCGTGGATACTGGCCGGGTCCCGAAACCGTTGCATGGATGGCTGAGCAACGGATGCGCACATTTCTGATGTCTGAGATCGTTGAACGGGGTCTCCGCCCCGTTGTCGACGACGCGGTGAAAGCAGCTGGGGGTGATGACAGTATCGGGATCTTCATCTCGGTCGACGTCGATGTGGTGGACCCCGGGATGGCACCCGGTACCGGAACCCCTGAACCCGGTGGGCTCACATCGAGGGAGTTGCTCGACACGGTGCGGCGTCTTGCCCGTGAACTCCCTGTGATCGGTGCCGACATCGTTGAGGTGTCGCCTCCATACGACGGCCCAGGTCAGATCACAGCCTTCCTTGGTAACCGGATCGTGCTTGAGATTCTCAACGGCATGGCCGAACGAGCTGTGGCAGCCAACTCGTGAACATTTCGACGGCCAAGCCGGTACCCCTGTGGTGGGACGCCGTTGATGCCAACGTGACTCGTGCTGCCGTAACGGCGGATATCGATGTAGATATTGCGATTGTCGGAGCAGGGTTTACGGGCCTTTGGTGTGCATATCACTTGGCCGATCTTGATCCATCGCTCAAGATTGCCGTGATTGAGGCGAACCATGTCGGATTCGGAGCAAGCGGCCGCAACGGTGGATGGTGCCACGCTGAGTACCCACTCGGGCATGGCCAACTCGCGCATGATCACGGAAAGGAAGCCGCCCTTCGCCACATGCAGGCGCTCTTTGCCAGCGTCGACGATGTCGGAAGCATCGCTCGGGCTGAGGGGATCAACTGTGACTACGACAAGGGCGGAGTTGTCTCGGTTGCCAGGCTGCCCTTCCAGGATGCATACGCACGGGAGGAGGTCGCACACGCGATCTCCCTTGGAGTGGATCCCGACGACATCGTGTACCTAGCCGAGGCTGAAGCGCGGGAACGACTGAATGCGACAAACGTCGTGAGCGGGATCTGGTATCGCCATGGTGCTTCGATCCATCCAGCGAAGCTGGTGCACGGGCTGGCTCGAGCAGCCGAATCACGCGGAGTCGTGGTCTACGAATCCTCAACTGTCACGGCGATTCGTCAAGGTGGTGTCGTGACTCGTGGTGGCGTCGTATCCGCAGATGTGACGGTTCTGGCGACCGAGGGGTTCGGCAGCCAGTTACCAGGCAGGAAGCGGATAGTTCTTCCCCTGTACTCGCTTATGATCGCGACCGAGCCTCTTGCCGACACGATGTGGGATGAGATTGGGCTTGCCAACCGGGAGACCTTCGGCGACTTCCGCAATCTGATCATCTATGGCCAGAAAACCGCTGATGGACGACTTGCCTTTGGTGGGAGGGGAGCGCCGTACCACTTCGGCTCGAAGATTTTGGACTCGTTCGATACGCCTGACGGCGTGCACACCGAGTTGGTGCGTGTGCTCGTCGAGATGTTCCCACAGCTCGAAGGCGTCGAGCTGACCCATCGTTGGGGTGGCGCACTCGGTGTTTCACGAGACTGGCGACCAGCCGTCACATTCGATCGCGATGCGGGTGTAGCCGTCGCTGGCGGATACGTCGGTGACGGTGTCGCAACGGCTCAATTGGCAGGGCGGACATTGGCGGAGCTGATCGCGGGACATGAAACCGAACGGACGACGCTGCCATGGGTGTCCCACGAGTGGCCGTCGTGGGAAGTTGAGCCGTTTCGCTGGATTGGCATCAACGCCGGACTGGCCATGGCCAGACGGGCCGATCGAAGCGAGGAGCATCGAAACAAGCCGTCCAAACTTGCCGACATGGGAAACTGGATGCGCGGCAAGCGTCAGTAGGGAGTGCAACGGTGTGAAACAGAAACGGCTGCCTTAAGGCAGCCGTTTCTGAATCGGATTTCGAGAACCCGACAAAGTCGGATTCCTTGGAGTCCAGCTAGCTGGGCTCTTGACTTCTGCTTTCTGACGTCCGACGTCTGCCTAGAAGTCGGCTTCCTGCCTCAACCCGAAGGCTGGGTGACGGAGACGAGACAGGGCCTGCTTCTCGAGCGAACGAACCCTGGTTGGGCCGAGATCGAGATGCTTGCCGATTTCCTCGTGGGTACGAGGTAGGCCGTCCTCGAAACCGACACGCTTGGAGAGGATGTACGCCTCACGCTCTGGGAGACGATCGATCGCCTCCCGGAGAGCTTCGATTGTTGACAGGCGCTCAGATTCGCGTACCGGATCATCCTCATCATCGTGGGCGACGAAGTCGCCGAGAACGGCGCCATCTTCACCAACCGGTGACTCAAGTGATACGGAATCTGCGACGAGCTGTGCTTCGAGAACCTGGTCCAAACGGAGGCCAGACTCTTCGGAGAGCTCCTCTGAGCTTGGCTCACGGCCGAGCTCGGAAAGGAGACGGTTGCGAGTTCCGTTGAGCGTCAGGAGTGTGTCGTGAAGGGAGTTCGGAAGACGAACGGTCCTCGACTTTTCGGCAACGGCGCGCTGCATGGCCTGACGAATCCACCACGTTGCGTAGGTGGAGAACTTGAATCCCTTGCGCCAGTCGAACTTTTCAACGGCACGGATGAGTCCGAGGTTGCCCTCTTGGATCAGGTCAACGAACTCGATGCCGTACTGGGAGCGGTAGCGCTTGGCCTGGGAGACAACAAGGCGCAGGTTCGCTTGAGCGAAACGGTCCTTTGCTTCCTTGCCCTTGCGCGCTGTGCGCTGAAGTTTGACCTTCGCAGCGCCCTTGACGCCTCCGGCTTCGAGCGCTTCTTCGGCCTCGCGGCCAAACTCGATCGCCTGGGCGAGATCGACTTCATCGTCGGCCGTCAGGAGTTCATGGTTTGCGATATCTGTGAGATATGTGGTCAGGCTGTCGCCGACCTCAGTTGGTGTCATTGCTGTACGTGCGGTCATGTTGTGAATTCCTTCACATAGTCTCTGTCTTCGAAGCGCCGTCGTTGGTTGAAGGCGGGTCGAAGGTTTGGTGGTCCTTCAAGAGGATTCGTTGATAAGACGCTCGGAAACCCATTTCTAGTTCCCGGCGGATGGCGAGTCGAAGAAGATCGACTGGTTCGCTGTTCCAACGAATCCGCATACATCGTATAACAACGAATCGCTCATGCCTAGTCCCAATCCTGATGAATTTGTTTGGGAACGCAATGCAATCCAATCGCCAATGGGTGCCCGCCCGAAATAGACGGTGACATCCGTGTTCACACAGGAAAGGTCCTCGAGCGGTCGTAGTGCCGAGATCCCGTTCGGAAAGTCCGCGACGGCGGCAGCAATGGCGTAGGGGTTCGTCTCATCTCCCTCAATGAGCGGCATGGTCAAACGGGTCCACAGGGTCGCTTCCCCGCCTCCGAATGGCGTTCCCTCAACCGCCAGCATTTCGACAGCCTGACCGAAATCACCGTCATCCCCCCAGAAACTCAGGTTGACCAGTGTTCCGGAGTCGTGGTGTGCCGGGGGATTCCGATCCGGATTCGTCTGGGCCATCACGTCGTGGTCGATTCGCATCAACCATGCGGATGCACGCGCATAGGGGGTTCCGTCACGTCCCACGAGTGTTGCGGCGAGGTGGCAGACCTTCTTGCCTGGCCGAATCGTCTCCAGCTCGACTCGGCACGGTACGAGTGGTATCGGGCCCGGAATGTCCATTGTTGTCCGTGTCATGCCCATGTCGGGGCGCTCCTGAGATATCAGCGTCGTGAGAAGTCCGAAAGGTGGGCCACCGTGACAGTGGTCGTGACTCCAGGGCCCTCGTACATACCCGCTCGGAACGAAGACGTCGCCGTCGCGTTGGTACAGCGCCTCAGCCAAGGGTGGTTCTCACAATCTGACCACGGCGGATGATGAGGGCAGGTTCTCGAAGCGTCTCGACACGTTCGAGCGGGTTGTCCCGGAAGAAGACGACGTCCGCCTCTGCACCAACCGTGGGTTGTGGTGGCCGTCCGACATAGCTGTATGCGGCGGTGGAGGTTGCTGCTGTGGCCGCCGCATCTGACAGCCCGTACTCCTTGAGCCGCATGGCTTCGGTTGCGACCTCTCCGTGTGGGACCGCCATGTCTGTCCCCGCGAGGACAGTGACGCCGAGCAACTCCGCCAGTGGGAGGTTCTCACGCATGCGCTCAAGTCCGTCGACGAACATCTTCCCCCTGAGGACTGCTCTCCGAGCATGTCGCGCAGGAACAGCATGTTGACGATGGTCGGGACCCATGCGCCACCGCGTGCCGCAAGTGCTTTGAGGTCAGTCTCCGTCAAGAACGGTCCGTGTTCGATTGAGTCGACACCTGCTGCTACGGCGTCCGATGCCGAGTGTGCCATCGAGTGGATCGCGACCTTGGCACCCGCATCGTGGGCAGCCCTGACCGCCTCCGCTAGGACGTCTCTTGGCCAGTTGTTGACCGGGCCCTGACCCCGACGTGGCCAGTCCCCGACAAGCTTCACCCATCCACCCTGAGTAGCAGCCGTAATGCGAATGTGCTCGACGAGGGCATCTGGTTCGACTTCCGTCCCGAAGCCGTTTCCGTAGTAGCCGCCCGGCGGCGAGATCATGGAACCCGCTGTCTCCGTGTACGGCCGCAGATCGGCGTCGTGATCAAGGGTCACGAGCGTTGTGTCGCTCTTGCCACCCTTGTCGAGGATGAGCAGCACCCCATGGTCCAAATGGGCCCATGTGTTGATGGGTATCGCCGTCCGCATCGATGCATCGGTGATTGCGTCGAACTCCGTGAGCGATGTCATCGTGACGTGGGCGTGGCAGTCCGCGAGGCCGGGAAGTGCCCACAGGTCTGACGTATCGGGAAGGTCAACCGTGGATTCGCCCGTCTCGACGAACAACGATCCCGAAATACCAATCTCGTACGTTTCGCGTCCGGGCAGGTTGATGATCATCACAGCAGCGTAGACCGGCTTGTTCCGACCCCCGTCCGCTGTCGTGTCGTGTTCTCTCGCCAGTCGTCTGCGGTACTGTCCACGCATGATTCCGTTTGGACTTCCGATCAAGCCAATGGAGGCCAAGGTTCGCACGACCTGGCCGGGAGAAGGTTGGGCGTTTGAACCGAAATGGGATGGATTCCGGGCGGTGGCAGCGAACGACGGAGAACCGCGCCTCGATTCACGACAGCAGCGGCCGTTGCTTCGGTACTTCCCAGAGCTCATCGACATCATTGCAACGATGCCAAATGATGCAGTGATCGATGGCGAGGTCGTCGTTGTGAACCAGGATGCGCTCGCCTTCGACATGCTCCAACAGCGCATCCACCCCGCAGAGACCCGGATCACGATGCTGTCCGAAGCCACTCCGGGAACCCTCGTGGCCTTCGACCTGCTTGCCCACAACGGCGAGGATCTGCGGAAGTCTCCGTTTGAGGAGCGCAGGGCCAGACTTGAGCAAGTCATGGAATCGGTGCATCCTGAGTGGAGTTTGACCCCCTCTACGACAGACCTTGATACCGCGAAGCGATGGTTTGATGAGTTTGAGGCCGCAGGGTGTGACGGCATCGTCGCCAAGTCGCTTGATGGACCCTATGTGGAGGGCAAGCGCGAGATGCTCAAATTCAAGCACCGGAGAGCGGTTGACTGCGTTGTTGGTGGCTATCGAATACACAAGGATGGGGACAAGATCGGATCACTTCTCCTCGGCCTGTACTCCAAAGGTGGATCGCTTGCATTCATCGGCCACTGCTCTGGGTTCTCGAATCACGACAGGGTTGAGCTACTAGCCAAATTCGATGCGCTGAAAGACGCGGAATCCTTCGGTGAGGATGTGCGGGCACCAGGAGGACCGAGCCGTTGGACCGGAGACAAGGATCTGAGTTGGGTTCCGGTGAAGCCGGGGGTCGTCGTTGAGATCTCATACGACCAGCTGACAGGTGATCGTTTCCGCCACGCGACCCGATTCGAGCGGTGGAGGCCAGACAAGGATCCGCTTGCGTGCACGTTCGATCAACTTGAGCGACCAGACGGACCTGGATTCGTGGCGATCGTGGGCTGATCGGTTCGGGTACGAGGGCCTCCGATTCGGAGGGTGCTTCAAGGCGCGGGCAGCGTTTGCCGAGCCAATCCCACAAGCCGATGCACGGTTTTGGTACCGTGGCGCAGCTCAATAGAGGAGAGAGTGTGGAGAACATCGATTGGCAGCACCTGCTGTTTCAGTTTGACGGCCGAATCAACCGAGCAAAATTCTGGATCGGAGTCGTTGCGATCTGGGTAGTCGAGTTGATCGCCCTCTTGATCCTGCGTGCTGTGGGCATGGGTGGGGTCGCACTCTACACGGTCGTAATGGTGGTCATCATCTGGCCGGCTCTTGCCATACAGGTCAAGCGGTGGCACGACCGCGGCAAGTCGGGCTGGTTCGTGTTGGTTTCCCTGATTCCGTTTGTCGGATGGTTGTGGGTGCTCATCGAGTGCGGATTCCTCGAGGGCGACAGCGGAGACAACGAATACGGTCCAAATCCTCTCGCGAGATAGCTCCACAAACCTCACTGCACTCTGATCGACTCGTGACAACGAACGAACGCCTGCCCTCCGGGGCCTGGTCTTGGTTCGGTCACTCTGCGTACCAGAGGAGAGCCTGTGAAAAGCATCGATTGGCCGCATCTACTGTTTCAGTTTGACGGCCGGATCAATCGAGCGAAATTCTGGATCGTGATCGTAGCGATCTGGGTGGTCGAGTTGGTCGTTGTGCTGATAATGGGGGCTACGGGTATGGCTGAAACTGTGCCTGAAAATGTGTTGTACCTTGTGCTCTACCTTGGCGTCCAGGTAGCGATCGCCTGGCCAGCCCTTGCGGTTCTGGTCAAGCGGTGGCACGACCGTGGCAAGCCGGGCTGGTTCGTGCTGGTGGCCCTGATTCCGTTTGTCGGATGGTTGTGGGTGCTCATCGAGTGCGGATTCCTCGAGGGCGACAGCGGAGACAACGAATACGGACCCAACCCGCTCGCGCACTGACCTTTACTGGCCAGCTTCTTGCTGGGGCGGCGGTTGTCGAACTGGAAACGCGCCGATCAACCCAGCAGCAACCAAGGAAATCGCAGGGATATACCAGTTCAACGTGGCGTCTCGCGTCACGATTCCCACGAACGCCATCAGAGCCGTCGCGCCGATCGCGAGAGTGAGTCCCACAAGCCACAGGACCCGGTTTGCGGGTGCAGCATGCTGATTGATGTTTCGCTCGAACCGTCCGAACACCGCAACGAGCAGGACCGTTGCAAACACCAGGATCGCAAAGAAGGGGATTCGCATCCACCACCAGGTGGCCGTCCCCGGCTCGAATGAGAACAACCGACCGTTGAACGCGAAAATGCCAACGGCACCAACGAGTGATAGAGCGGTGAGATGCCACAGGTAGATCGTCATCATCGATGCCGACACGGCAACCACCGTCTTCCAGACTCGCCGTCGCCGCACGAGGCTTTCGGCGACCGAAAGCGTTGCGAGCATCAACCCCGCTTGTGCAAAGCCAAGCAGCCCGTTTGCAAAAGTTGCGGGGATCATGTTGGTGGTGCCGCCACCAGGGATTGTGACCATCGCCGTTGGATACCAGCCAAGCGACGTTGCAATCCAAAGGGCAGCAAGCCCCGCGACGATCATCCCGATACCGACAAGCGGTTTCGCGACAAGACCTTCTCGGTCCCGGTCGTACCACCAGTACCCGAGCTGATGGAGAAACGCCCACACGAAGACGAAGTTGATCCAACCGATCGCCTCGATATCAAGACCGAACCGTGCGATATCGATCACGATCGCCGCAGCGGCAAGGATGGCGGCAGACCACGGCCCGGAATGTCGCCACCACCGATAGGTGATGGGTGAGATCGCGACGATCGTCAAATACACGGCGATGAACCAGAGGGGGATGGTCGCCGACAAGGTGCCGGTGTAGAGAACGTTGTCGTCGACCGATCCCCGGAGAACAAGGACAATCACCACCCAGACCAGAACAAGGGGGACAACCGGTGTGTAGAGGCGCCTCGCACGAAGAGTGATCCAGGTCCTCACATCTCCAGGTTTCTGGCTGAGCGCAGCGGCGTTTGCAAACCCGCCGACAATGAAGAAGATCGGCATGACCTGGAAGATCCATGTCAGATGGTCGGCGCCGGGAATCCACTCGAGCGTGTTCAACGCCTTGACGGTGCCGTCGCCCTGCACCCAGATCGACGCGGAGATCCAGTGGCCGAACACCACAAAGAACAGGGCGATGACGCGCCAGCCGTCGACGACACGGTTGCGGCTTTCGGGAGTCGTAGCGACCGCTGCGTCCACACCCTTGATATATCGACGAAACACGGTGGCCATGACTAGGGGGCTGGCGCGACCGTGAGCCGGAAGAGGGGAATCAGAGGGATCAGCGCAATCACTCCACCAGCAAGTGCGAGAGTGCGAAACGAGGTGGCGCTGAGGAGAATTCCTGAGCCTGCCGAAGCCGCTGCACTTGAGATCCACGCGCTCGTGTCCGCAACCCCCTGGAGTTTGAGGCGATTGGCAACCGTTTGACCGCTCTGGAGGAGTGTGCTGCCCGAAACGAAGCCGAAGTTCCACGCGACACCGAGGAGGAACATGCTTACAAGCAGCGTCAAGGTCCCAGCCGTTGTGGCGGTAGCGGCAAGCACACACGCAACAAGGAACACCGCGACGGCGGCGAAGATCATTCGCTTGGCACCCACCCGGTTGATGAACCAGCCGGTTATGGGGGCGAACGCGAACATGCCGAGTGTGTGTGCCATCATCACGTAGCCGATGGTCGTGAGGGATCCGTCGAACGCCCTGATGTGGATGGGCGTCATGACCATGACCAGGACCATCACCACCTGGCTCAGGACAATCGCTGTGATGGACAGCTGCACAACCCGCGATCCCAGTAGCTCCGAGATTGGCCTTGCGATCCCATCGTTGCCCTCATCCACGTCGCTCACAGC
The DNA here is from genome assembly GCA_963714375.1 of uncultured Acidimicrobiia bacterium. Classification (GTDB taxonomy): domain Bacteria; phylum Actinomycetota; class Acidimicrobiia; order Spongiisociales; family UBA5794; genus UBA5794. The sequence continues at coordinate 179,204 of CAVQOG010000003.1, read as the reverse complement.
GAGAGTCATCGGGTCCGGTCTGAGACCGACGAACATCAGCGTCGATACCAGCGCATATCCGATGACGGCAACCACGACTGGCCCTACGAGTTCGTTGAATCCAGCGGCCAGGGCCAAAGCGCCTGTTGGTCCGATGAGGGGTGGGCCCACAATGGCTCCGATCGTCGAAGCCCAAACGATGAGACTGATAGCGCTTGCTCGTCGCTCCTCCGATCGCATGTCGCCAGCCGCATAGCGTGAGAGTTGTCCGACACTTCGTCCGATTCCGATCCCCACCATCCCCGCCAGCAGCAGCAGGAAGTTTGACGACCCGATCGAAACGATCACCAGACATGCTCCGAGGACAGCGACTCCGTAGCCAGCCATGAAACTCATGCGTCGGCCCGTGCGGTAGCTGGTCCACGAAAGGATCCCGGCCCCGATGGCAACACCGAGTGTTCCCGTTGCAGACGGGAGTCCCGACAAGGAGGTCGAGCCGGTGATTTCGTCAGCTATAAGCGCCGCAACGGTCGCTATTCCGATGTAGGCAGTTGAGCCAATGGCGTTGCCAGTGAAGAGAGTCCAAATCAGCCGTCGCCTGGTGATCTCGATCTCTGCGACAGGGGCGGTGGTGGACATCCGAGCATGGTAGAGCGAGCTGCGCGTGGGCTCGCTTCGCTCGCTGCTTTCAGCTTCTGACGTCTGACGTCTAAGGGCAGGTCGGGCGCCACTCGGTGTCGCCGTAGACCGAGCGCGCAATGTCGTACAGCCGTTGGTCGTACTGGCGGAGCTCATCCCTTGTGTCAACGTGATTGTGTGATGAGTTCGGCGGTCGATCTTCTGGTTCTTCGAGATTGACGTCGAAGTAGCTTTGAGTGCCCTCGGCCCAATACTCATCCGAGTTGATCTCGGCAAGGGTGTTGACCCACAGGCCCTGGGCAATTGCTGCCCCGTAGGACTGTTCGATCCGGGCGTTGGTACCAGGATCGACGGTGTACATCCCGAACCGACGGATCGCCAGAGCAAAGTCCCTGACGAACGGATCCTCACTGGTGTATCGATCATCGTCGAGACACAGCAGGCTTTCCTCTGCGCCAGCAACGAGTGGAATCAGGTCGGTTCCAGGGAACGAACGTGCAGCGCGGTCCCAGTCGGTTCCCGGATAGAACTCATACAGCTCCACGAACTCGGGAAGGTCAGGTAGGGCTTGGTTCTGTCCGATCACGCGAGCATTGATCCCGGCGATCACGAGGGCATCATTGAGGTCGGGTCGTGCGAGTAGCATGTTGAACATCCGATCTGAGATCTCCAACACGGCCTGTCCATCGACCCCATCTGGCGCAAGGATCTCGAATCCGACAACATCGCATCCCTGCGTGTATCCCTCCACGGAGGTTCGTGGCTCTACAACGCAGTCATTCGTTGGCGCGGGAATCGTGGTGGTTGTCGTTGGTGGGGCAGTCGTGGTTGTGTTTTCGGATGGTGGCGGAGCCAATGAGGTCAGCGGCGTCGGAGAGGTCGTGGATGTACTGGTTGTCGTAGCGTCGCCCGATCCGGTGCAGGCCGAGGCGAGCACCACCAACACAACGAGCGGAAGGAGTCGTCTGGCCATTGTTGGCGAGGATATCCGGTGCGCGAGCAATCAGCCGTCGATGGGGAGAACTTCGAAGGTCAGTTCATCGTCCTGTGTTGCGATGCGGATACGTGATCCCTCGGGAATGGAACCCTCAAGAATTTGGATCGCGATCGGATCAGCGATGGCGGTTTGCATCAGGCGCTTGAGTGGCCGTGCCCCGAAGGCTGGGTCATAGCCGTGTTCAGCAAGCCACGCGGCTGCCATATCCGTGAGGTCTGCATCGATACCTTTGGTTGCGAGCCGTCCCTTGAGAATCCTGAACTGGATCGTCACGATGCGTTCAAGGTCAGCTCGTGTCAACTTATGGAACACGATGGCGTCGTCGATTCGGTTGATGAACTCGGGTCGGAAGTGACCCTTGACAGCATCCATCACGCGTTGCTCAACGACCTCGTTGTCAAGACCGGGATCGATCTGCTCAGAACCCAGATTGGACGTCATGATCAGCACCGTGTTGGTGAAGTCCACGGTCCGTCCCTGTCCGTCGGTGAGACGACCATCGTCGAGTAACTGCAGCAGGATGTTGAAGACATCCGGATGGGCCTTTTCAACCTCATCGAGAAGGAGCACGGAATAAGGCCGTCGCCGGACAGCTTCGGTGAGCTGGCCACCTTCGTCATAGCCGACGTACCCGGGGGGCGCACCGATCAGACGACTGACAGCGTGCCGTTCCATGTACTCGGACATATCGATGCGAACCATCGCTCGCTCATCGTCGAAGAGATACTCTGCCAATGCGCGAGCCAACTCGGTCTTTCCAACACCTGTCGGTCCGAGAAACACGAATGACCCGATGGGTCGATGCGGATCAGAGAGTCCTGCACGGGACCGACGAATACTGTTTGCGATCGCAGAAACTGCCTCGTCCTGTCCAACGACCCGCTCGTGGAGATGCTCCTCAAGCCTCACCAGTTTGTGCATCTCGCCCTCAAGCAGCTTGGTGACCGGGACGGAGGTCCAACGGCTGACGACCTCGGCGACATCCTCCTCGTCCACCTCTTCCTTGAGCATCTTCGTCTCGGCCTGCAGCTCGTCGAGTCCAGCCTGGCGATTCGCAAGCTCCTGCTCGAGTGCCGGAAGCGTCGCGTAGCGGAGTTCGGCGGCTTTCTCCAGGTCACCCGAACGTTCTGCTCGCTCGGAGTTTGTTCGCGTGTCATCAATCGCCTGCTTCGATTCTCGGATTGCTTCGATCGACTGTTTCTCAAGCTGCCAATGGGCCATGAGGGCATCGAGACCCTCACCGAGCTCAGAGAGCTCAGCGACGATGGTCTCGAGACGCGCTGCAGATGCCTCGTCCTCCTCCTTACCAAGCGCCTGCTGTTCGATTTCGAGCTGGCGATGGCGCCGCTGCAGGGTGTCGATCTCGTCGGGAACCGAGTCGATCTCAATTCTGAGTTTGGAGGCAGCCTCGTCGACGAGATCGATCGCCTTGTCGGGTAGATGACGACCGGTCACATACCGATCAGAAAGCGTCGCAGCGGCGATCAGCGCCGAATCGGTGATACGAACTCCGTGGTGCACCTCATATCGTTCCTTGAGGCCGCGGAGGATTCCGATTGTCTCTTCAACGGACGGCGCCTCGACCATGACCGGCTGGAATCTCCTTTCGAGTGCTGCGTCCTTTTCGACATACTTTCGGTACTCATCGAGTGTGGTTGCGCCAACCATGCGCAGTTCGCCTCGTGCGAGGAGGGGTTTCAGCATGTTTGATGCGTCCATCGAGCCTTCGGCAGCACCTGCTCCAACGATTGTGTGCATCTCGTCGATGAAGGTGATCACGCGTCCCTCTGATGCGACGATCTCCTTCAGCACGGCTTGGAGCCGTTCTTCGAACTCTCCTCGATACTTGGCGCCAGCGATCATCGCCGCCATGTCGAGAGCGATCAATCGCCGGTTCTTGAGGCTTTCAGGAACATCGCCGTCCGCGATTCTCTGCGCAAGTCCTTCGGCGATCGCCGTCTTTCCGGTTCCGGGTTCCCCGATGAGAACTGGGTTGTTCTTGGTTCTGCGGGATAGGACCTGGATCACTCTCCGGATCTCATCGTCTCGCCCGATCACGGGGTCGAGAGACCCGCCCCTCGCGTCTGCGGTGAGATCGCGGCCGTATTGTTCCAAGGGAGCGAAGGTGTCCTCAGGGGTCTGAGATGTGATCCGCTGCGAACCGCGTACGTCCTTGAGAACCGCAGCAATTGCGTCCGTGGTGACGCCTGCGGATCGCAGCATCTCGCCCGTCCTTGAGTCTGATCCGGCGAGTGCGATGAGCAGGTGGTCTACGGATGTGTACTGGTCTCCGAGCCCGCTTCGTTCACGTTCTGCGGTGTCGATGATCGAGACGGCGGCTGGTGAGAGCGCTGGAGCTGAACCGCCGTGGATCCTTGGCTCGTCGTTGAGGATTGCATTGAGGGAAGCACGAACATCAGCCGGACGAGCACCTACGCTGTTGACGATGGAGTACACGATGCTGTCCGGATGTGAGAACAGACCGGCGAGGAGATGTGCGGGACCGATCGCTGGGTGGTTTGACCGCGTGGCCAGGTCGGATGCAGCAGCCAGCGCCTCTTGTGCTCGCTTGGTGAATGTCTCGATGTTCATGGTTCCTCGGTCTATCGGCCCGTCGTGTGCCGTTCCCTTATCCCAACATCAATATGGTAGTAGTTATGCCAGATAATCTTAGTCGTAATGGCTCACATCCGGTCTCTCATGATCAACCGCTCGGTGTCGGATGGGTGATTGTCCAGGTGATCCTGTTTGTGTTCTTCTTCGTGGCGTTGCTTGCCGGCGAGTCGATGACGGAATTCGCAGGGTTGATCTATCTGCGGTCTGCGGGCCTCCTGCTCGCCTTGGTTGGATCGGGAATCTCACTCTGGTCGGTGCTTGAACATCGATTCCGTGTTTCTCCGTTCCCGCGACCCGTTGAGGGGGCGCGGCTCATTGAGTCGGGACCATATCGGTTTGTTCGCCACCCCATGTATTCGGGCATCATCGCCTTCACCATCGGCGCTGGGCTCGCCTATGCGAATCTCGCAGCGGCCATCACCGGCATTATGTTCTTCGTCTTCTTCATGGCCAAAACCGGCCGTGAAGAAGAAATGCTCGTCGTGGCTGTCCCTGGCTACGGCGGTTATCGGTCTGCCGTCCCGTGGAGGCTCATTCCGAAGGTGGTCTGATGCCGATGTCCGATGTCCGACGTCCGAAGTCCGATCCCGGGAATGGGATGTGGCTGTGACTCGTTGGACTCACCAACAGATCAGAGGAGCATCCCATGGCGCAGGCAGTTTGGAAAGGGGTCGTCATCGCTGAAAGCGATGAGACGATCAAAGTGGAGGGAAATCACTATTTCCCGCCGAGTGCGATCAAGACTGAGTACTTCGCGGACTCGTCGGATCACACGGTGTGTGGCTGGAAGGGAACGGCGAGCTACTACGACGTTGTCGTTGACGGTGATGTCAACCTCGGAGCTGCGTGGTATTACCCGGATCCGAAACCCGCGGCTTCTGACATCAAGGACCACATCGCCTTCTGGCACGGCGTCAAGGTCCTCAGTTAGTCAGACGTCAGAAGTCAGAAGACGGACTGCGGATTACGAACTGCCTGCCACCATCGGTCATCGGTCATCGGTCATCGGTCATCGGTCATCGGTCGTCCGTCGTCCGCTGTCTCGCTACCCTTCATCCATGCTTCCCATCACGCTTGTTGAAACTGACCGCGACGACTTTGACGGCCCGATCGTTGAATTCTGGCGTGGCCACGACTTCGTCGGGATGGTCTTCTTCGACGGTGAGGAAACGATCGTTCAGTTCTATCCAGACGGCGACGGCGATGTCCAGGATCTCGCGGTAGGGGAGCTCCAAACGCTGCTCGACACCGCCATCCGCATTGTGGATCCAGAGGCTCTCGATGAAGAGCTCGGGGCGCTGCGGGAGGCAGCCGGATCTCCCGATTGGGATCAGGAGCATCCGGCAACTGTCGAACTCCTTGGGGAGTTCGACGCTCGCGCTGTACATCGCTCAGACGATGGTGAGGGATTCTTTCCTCGGTCGCTTGCGCAATCCTTTATTGCCCGGTGTGAAGAACTCGATCTCGCTGTCGTTGAGATGGAGGCATTCAGCATTGCTGATGGCGATTTGGTTGCTCTTCCCGATCATGACCTCGTTGTGACCCCACAGTCCATGATGTCATGGCCCCAATTCCGCACGTATGCGAATTCGACCGCATCCAACACACTCGCCACCTGGTCAGATCGCGAATCGGTGGTTGTGGCGTTCGTGTTCCAGCAACCCAATGAGGAAACCATCGTCGCATAGGCGCCAGTTCGGGCGCGTGGTCTGGGCTCCTGCCGATCACGCATGGCCATCAGGTATTCTCAAGGGGTACATCGCTTCTCCCCAAAGGATTGCTCGTGCCGACCATTCGGTCTGACCTGACGTCGATTCCCCGCTATGTGCCGGGTAGGTCCGTCGATGAGGTGGCGCGAGAGTTCGGGATTGCTTCCATCTCGAGACTTGCGTCGAATGAGTGGCCCAATCGACCCTTTCCTGAGGTCGTTGATGCAATTGCAGCGGCTGGGGCCGATGCAAACCGCTACCCGGACAACTCTGCTCGCGAGATACGGCACGCCCTCGCTTCCATGCATGGCGTTGATCCCGAGGCTGTCTGGGTCGGTTCTGGTTCGTCAGACATCATCCGGTGCGCTGCGTTGAGTGTTGGTGGAGCCGCCCACTCTGCCGTTTTCGCCGATCCATCGTTCGTGCTCTACCCGATAACCACGATGATCTGCGGCGCGGAGCCCGTTCCGGTCCCGCTCACCGACGGATATCGTCATGATCTTGGCCGGATGCTCGACGCGGTCCGAAACGACACAACGCTTGTATACGTTTGCAATCCCAACAACCCGACGGGTGGCCATCTCCCCGGTGGTGAGGTACGAGCGTTTCTTGACGATGTGCCCAAGTCCGTGGTCGTCATCGTGGATGAGGCGTACGCCGAATTCGTGACCGCCCCCGACTATGAATCAATGGTGCGGGAGGCATCACTCCGATCCAACGTCCTGACGCTCCGGACGTTCTCGAAGATCTATGGCCTTGCAGGGCTCCGCATTGGATATGGCATCGCGGATCCAGAACTCATTGCGAACCTTCGTCGCACGCAGGCACCCTTTGCGGTGACAAACGTTGCCCAGGCAGCGGCCCTCGAGGCGCTCAAGCATCAGGACCGGGTGAAGGAGCGGGTGTTGGAGAATGCCGACGGTCGTGAGTTCCTCATCGCAGCGTTGTCCGAGCGTGACCTCAATCCGGCAGATTCCCAGGCCAACTTCGTGTACTTCGAACCAACTCGCCCATCTCGCGAGTTGGCAGACGCCTTGATGACACGGGGGGTTCTTGTCCGACACTTAGGTGTCGGATTGCGCGTAACGGTCGGTACACGAACCGAGAACGCTCACTTCGTCGAGGCACTCGACGAAGTGCTCGCGGCACCGTGAGGATTCTCTGATGTATCTTCCAAGTGACGTTGATTGGTCACGCATGTCCGAGTTCGTCGATCGCAGGGGGAATGCGTCGTCGGTCCCTGACTGGTTCAACCGAATCGTTCCGGTATCGCGCCGATGTCAGTCTCCCCGGCGTTGCCTGTCGTGTTCGTCGCGGGAATCTTTGCGACGTTGATCAGCAAGCTCGCGATCTCGCTTGCGTTCGGATTCGTACCGCTCGTTTGACTCCTTGCGCTCACGTTCATAGCGCTCAGTATCAGTCTCTTCGGCAGGGGCCATAGCTTCTCAAGTCCTCGGAGTCCATACGGTAACCGACATCCGACGTCCGACGTCCGACGTCCGATTTCTGACCTCCGTTTTACCCAAGGGGATCGGGTCTCCTTACGTCGGGAAGGCTCGACGGTGTTCGCCCAAATCGCACCACCGCGTGGGTCGGAGTCTGACCTCTGCGTCGTTCCGCGTCCTCAAGAAGCCTTCGGAGACGCGCCACTTGGTTCTTCAGACGTGCGTTCTCGTTCTCAAGTATGAGTATGCGCTTGATTCCCTCGAGATTGAGCCCTGCATTTGACAACTCTTGGATCAGGAGCAGCCGTTCGACATCGGCCTGGCTGTATCGCCGAGTTCCACCTGGTGTCCGGAAAGGTTCGACAAGGCCCTTCTGCTCATAGCCGCGGAGCGTCTGGGGGTGCATACCGACGATTTCTGCGGCAACGGAGATGATGTATACGGCTTCGGTACGGTCAGACATGATCGGTCCCCAGTCTTGCACGCGGATTCCATTCCGACTCGGCGGTTCGGAGCGCCGCAAGTGCCTCACGCTCCTCAGACCCGGGGTTCGGGTTGACAGCGATCACCAGCGTCACCAGTAGGTCACCCGCACCGCTCGATGTCTCAACCCCCTTTTGCGACAGTTTCAGTGTGGTTCCCGACGTGGTCCCGGCGGGCACTTTGATCTTGGTTGAACCATCAATGGTTGGTACCGAGATGGTCGCGCCGAGCGTCGCTTCCGGATATGAGATTGGAACCTCGACTGTGAGATCGCGCTTGCCCGTCCGGCCAAAGATCGGGTGCGAACCGACGGTCACCTCGACGTAGAGGTCACCTGCGGGTCCCCCGTTGGCTCCCGGACCCCCCTTCCCCTTGACACGCACCCTTGTTCCCGATGAAATACCCTTCGGGATCTTGACCTTGATGGTCCTTCCGTTGACATTGAGTTCGCGGGTCACGCCTTGAAGCGCCTCATGAAAGGAGAGTTGGATCGAGCCCGTGGCGTCGGCTCCTTTTCGGGGTTGGCTCCTTCCTCCGGTGAAGAGATCCTGAAATCCGCCGAACAAATCCTGCGTGCCGCCACGGGTGCCGCTGCGCTGGCCTCCGAAGAGGTCTTCGACCCTGACGTACTGTTGGCCGCCGCCGGGGCCACCGACGAAGTAGCCCATCTCGCGTGCATGGTCGTATTCCTTGCGTGTTTCCTCGTCGCCGATGGTGTCGTACGCTTCGTTGATCTCCTTGAAACGCTCCTCAGCTGCCTCGTCGTCCGGGTTGTTGTCGGGATGCGAAGAGCGCGCTAGAGCTCGGAACGCCTTCTTGATTTCCTTCTGGGGGGCGTCCTTGGCTACACCGAGTGTGGCGTAGTAGTCCTTCTCGAGCCATTCCTTACGCATGTCCAACGATGACAAGAGTTGGGCGGATCACCCTTCCTCGCATCACGTATCCCTTTCTGAGTTCCTGTTCGACAATCTGGTCACCTTCGCCAGGATTCACAGACACTGCCTCATGCAGAGCGGGATCGAACGGGGCCCCAACGGCCCCAATCGGTGCGAAACCCTCGCGTGCGAGAGTGTCGAGAATCAGGCTCTGCGTTCCCCGCATGCCTTCCAACATCCGGGTCTCTGTCTCAGTCGTGGCCTCGATTGCGAGGGCGGCATCGAGCGAGTCGAGTGCGGGAAGAAGCGATTCAATGACCCGTTGGCTTGCCCGTTGCACGTTCTCAATCTGATCGCGCTCCGTTCGCTTCCGATGGTTGTCGAATTCGGCGGCGACTCGCTGGAGGTTTCCAAGCAACTCACCAGCCTCCTCGCGGGCCTCAACGAGCTCCCTCATGAGGATGAGTTGTGCTTCATCGGCGTCATCCGGCAGCGCGAGGCCGAGTGCCGCTGCTGTCGGTTCAGCGGAGACCTCTTCGATCTCAGCTGAACCCCCAGCCCCGTGCGTCTCGACACCCGTCGAACCTTCGTTGATTGTGTTGTGATCAGTCATGGTGTTGGCCTCGTCTCTCCGGCCGGAGCGGGAGAGGGGAAGGCCTAAGCCTCCTCATCCTCCACGACTTCGGCTTCGACCACATCGTCGTTTTCGGACGGAGACTCCCCTTCGGCTGCGGCTGCTTCTGCTTCGGCCTGGGCCGCTGCGTAGATCTTCTCGCCGATCGTCTGGGCTGACTGGAGTAGTTCTCCCGTCACGGTCTTGAGCTCGTTAGTCGAGGTGGTCGGCTTCTCAAGGAGTTCCTTGAGTTCATCGAGCTTGGCCTGAATTGGCGTCTTCTCCGATTCCTCAAGTTTGTCCCCGTGATCGGCCAACTGCTTGCCGACGCTGTGGACAGCGTGATCCGCAGCGTTGCGAGCCTCAGCCGATTCCTTCTGCTTGGCATCCTCGGCTGCATACGCCTCGGCATCCTTGACCATGCGATCAATATCGTCCTGATCCAGTGCCGATCCACCCGTGATTGTCACGTGCTGTGTATTACCGGTCCCGAGGTCCTTTGCTGACACGGAAACGATCCCGTTCGTGTCAATATCAAAGGTGACCTCGATCTGGGGGATTCCGCTCGGTGCAGGCGCAATACCGTCGAGCTTGAACTGTCCGAGGCTGTTGTTGTCGCGAGCCATTGCGCGTTCGCCCTGGACCACATGTATGTCGACCTCTGGCTGGCTGTCTGCCGCGGTCGTAAAGATCTCTGAACGCTTCGTCGGAATTGTCGTGTTTCGCTCGATCATCTTTGTGGCAACGCCACCCTTTGTCTCGATCCCGAGCGTCAGCGGCGTCACATCCAAAAGGAGGATGCCAGAGACATCTCCCGACAGGACACCTGCCTGGATTGCCGCACCAAGACCGACTACCTCGTCTGGATTGACGCTCCTGTTCGGCTCCTTGCCTGCTAGCTCCGTGACGAGACGCTGCACGGCAGGAATTCTCGTCGTTCCACCGACCAAGATCACATGGTCGATATCAGCGAGTGAAACCCCCGAATCCTTGACGGCACGTTGGAACGGTTCCCGAGTGCGCTCGACGAGATCGGCGGTCATCCGCTCGAACTCAGACCGAGACAATGACTTGAGAAGATGGATCGGACCATCGGCGGTGGCGGTGATGAATGGAAGGTTGATCTCAGTCTCCTGGACGGAAGAGAGTTCGATCTTCGCCTTCTCTGCCGCCTCCTTGAGACGGGTCAGAGCCATTGCATCCTTGGAGAGATCAACACCGTTCTCCTTCTTGAATCCATCGACAAGCCAATCCATGACGACTTCATCCCAGTCGTCACCACCGAGCTTCGTATCGCCCGCTGTGGACTTGACTTCGAAGACGCCCTCACCGATCTCAAGCACCGAAACGTCGAACGTTCCACCACCGAGGTCGTAGACAAGGATCTGCTCGTCTGCATGAGCCTTGTCCAGCCCATAGGCGAGCGATGCTGCCGTTGGCTCATTGACGATCCGCTCCACCTCGAGGCCAGCGATTTGTCCGGCTTCTTTGGTCGCCTGGCGTTGTGAGTCACCGAAGTAGGCCGGAACTGTAATCACTGCCTTGGTCACCGGTTCTCCGAGATACGCTTCAGCGTCAGCCTTCAGTTTCTGGAGGATGCGCGCCGAAATCTCCTGCGACGTGTAGTCCTTGCCATCGATTTCGACGGACCAATCCGTCCCCATGTGTCGCTTGACCGAACGGATGGTTCGGTCAGGGTTGGTGATTGCCTGCCGCTTGGCCTGGTCGCCAACGAGGACTTCGCCGTTCTTTGCGAACGCCACGACCGATGGTGTCGTTCGGTTCCCCTCCGCGTTTGCAATCACCTGTGGTTCGCCGCCCTCAAGGACCGCGATGACCGAGTTTGTTGTTCCGAGGTCGATTCCGACAGCTCGTCCCATGTGTTGTCTCCTTGTGTTCACGCGGGTCAATTCCCCGCGGTTCTGAGTCAGTATGGAGACTATAACCTGAGTGAGGTCGTATCAATTCCGGCTATCTGACGTCAGACGTCTGCCCCAAACGACAAACACCGGTGGGGATACCACCGGTGCCCTTGTCGCTCCGCCCGCGTCGACTGATCAGTTGATCAATCGGGCGATCTTGATTCGTTCCTTGATGCCGCCTGCCCGACGTTGGTAGTACGTCTCTCCGGTGCGATCGGAGGTGACCTCGGGCGTGATCTCAGGTGGTGTATCGGGCGGTGGTGGTGCAAGCTTCACTGTTCTGTCGACTGTCCCATCAATTGGGTGGATTGGAGCTGGCTCTTCAGCCGAGGTGTCCCGGGCGGCTATCGCCTCAAGATCGATCACATCGGCTGTCGAAATCGTCGCTCTCGCCAAGTCGGCAGCCGATGCCTGCAGGTTCGACACCGCGATCCGCAGTTCATTGACCCGGTTCCCGAGTCGGTCACTCTCACGTTCGGCCTGTTCAATGGTCGCTGCAGCTCGAGCCTCGGCCTCCGTGATGCAAGCCCGCGCAGCAGCTTCTGACTCTCGAGACCTCCATGCCGCAACCATCGAAGCCGTGCGCAACGCGTGGGCTGCTTCACGTTCGGTTTCATCGGCCCGCATCACCGCTTCCTCGATAATTGTCGCGGCAGCAGTCGCCGCTGCAATCTGTTGTTGAGCTACTTCGAGCTGGGAGCGTGCGATCGCGGCATCAGCTTCGTGAAATGCTTCTGTCAGGATCGTGTCGCGTCTTGCCGAAATCTCTGCCCCGAGCTCGTTCGCAAGAGCCGCCACCTTTTCTGCTTCAGCATGGGCTCTGGCCGTGATCAGGTCTGCGTCGGTGTCAGCCTCAGCGAGTATCTGAGCCCTTGTTTCTTCGACTGCAGCGAGGGTGCGTGAGATCGCGGCAGCAGAGACGTGGGAATCATCGAGCTTTCGTTCAAGCTGCTTCGCCCGATCCTGATACTCCTCAAGAGCATCTATGAGGCGACCAACGATGGCGTCGACCTCCGCCGGGTCGTAGCCGTTCTTCTTGACCCGACCGAATCGGTGGGTCTCAGCGATTGATGCACTGATCATTTCTGTCACCTTCCCGGACCGACGCCCGCATTGGCCCCTTCGACCCTCGCGTTTAGACCGGGTGGTCATGACTTCAAGCCTGCTGACGATACGGTCAGTTTTCGCGGTTGGCAAGAGGTTTCTCGGAGGTCTGGAACCAACGGGTCGTCTGGCCTACTCTGGGTCCATGGAACGAATCACCGTTGACATCGACAAACCCTGGCTAACCGTGGCCGACATCTGCGAGTACATGGACGTTTCGACATTTGTCGTGACGTCTGTACTCCGTTCCGGTGAGCTTCCCGCCGTGAAGTTCGGGAGAGAGTGGCGGGTTGCCAAGGTGGATTTCGAGCATTGGATACATGCTCAGCGTGGTCGTGATCAGGTTGAAGACTCGATGGAGACCACGTCGGGGCCCACATGACCGCGCCGGCCCACAGCGCGGATATCGAGGAGCGGACGACACCGGATCTTCCATGGGTCGTCATCGTGTGGGACGACCCCGTCAATCTCATGGACTACGTCGTGTACGTGTTCCAAGACGTATTTGGCTTTGGCGTCGAAAAGGCAACGAAGCTCATGCTGGCGGTGCACAACGAAGGCAAGGCCACCGTGTTCTCTGGAATGCGCGAGCCCGCGGAACTCGCCGTGTACCGCCTCCATCGTTACGGCCTCTGGGCAACCATGGAGCAGTCGTGAGGCCAGCGTTCAGCCGACGGGGTGGCGATGTGGTTGCCAGGCTCAGCGTCGAGGACAAGGCACTCTTGGTGCAGATTCCTGACCTCCTTGCGACCGTCGGACACTCACAGAATGACTCAGCCGTACCTGTCTTGTACCGGAAGGCATACCGCGACGACCCGGAAGCATCTGCCGACTTCCAGGAGCTTGTCGGGTCTCAGCTTGCAACAGACAGGGCGGTAGACCTTGAAATCCTGATGGAACTCACCAGCACGACCTCGACCATCACCGTCGATGATGCAAAGTCCGTACTGCGGGTAATCAACGCGGCCCGTCTGACCCTCGCCGCGAGGGCAAACGCCTTCGAGGAAGGACCAGGTTGGGAGACAATGATCTCGCAGGACCCTGCCCTTGCCGCCGTAGCATGGCTGGGAGCTCTCCAATCGGATCTCATCGAGGCTCTGTCCGAATAGCCTGCCTGCTCGTGTTGTCCCGGTAGCCAGGAGGCGTCCGGTACCGTTGCCGTTCCACCGAAACCGCCTGAAAGAGCTCACGTGTCGACAGTCGCCGTCATACTCGCAGCCGACATCGGCGAAGGCTTTTCGTCTCCGAAGTATCTCACCTCGATCGATGGCATCCCCATGGTCAGACGGGTTGTGCTCGACTCTCTTGACTGGAGTGTGCAGGGTCGCGTGGTTGTTGTCGGCCCCGACGGTGAACTGGTGGCAGACGCAATCTCGGACCTTTCCGTGACCGTGATCGTCGACCCAGAGTGGGAAGAGGGAGCCTCGTCACCCCTCCGCGCGGCGCTCGATCACATCATGAGGGACCGGCAGGTGTCGAACTGCGTGATCGCACGCGCCGATCAGCCAGGTGTGCCAGCACGGGTCGTTGATGCACTCGTGGAACGCGCACAGGAGAGCCACGCAGACGCTGTGGTTCCAAAGTATCGATATGCACGGGGTTGGCCCGTTGTTGTCGGCCACGGATTGCTTGAGCGGCTCCTTGGCCTTGAGGGTGACTTCCAGCTGCACGATGTGATCTCCACGCACGCATCTGCCATAGAGGAATGCCATTTCGACGAGCTCGGAAAACAGATTTTGGATTCTGCCGATCAGGTGACACACCGTCGGCGTTAGTCGCCACGCGCGAGGCACAGCGAAATGAGTAGTCTCGACCAGAGCCGAGCGAGTCGACATGGAGGATCGCCGTGGCATCCATATCTGCGATACGGGCGATCGGTCAACGAGACGCAACCAAGTTGCGGAAGGGGCGAGTCAGGACCACGGAGGCCCTGCTCGAACAGGCATCGTCGCGACGAGGTCGAGCCGACGTTGCCTCGAGGACCGGTATAGCAACCACGGATCTGCTCAAGTGGGCACAACAGGCCGACCTGATGAGGGTGAAGGGTGTGGGGGCCGAGTACGCAGATCTTCTCGCGGCAACCGGGGTCGACACCATCAAGGCGCTTCGTCGCCGGAATGCACAGAACCTCATGGCGTCCCTCACACAGATCAATTCGAAACGCCGACGAGTGCAAAGACTTCCAACCGTCGAGATGATCCAAGGCTGGATCGATGCAGCGAACGACCTCGAACCCGGAGTAACCAGCTGAGCTCGCTGCGCGCTCGGATAACGGTATCTGACTTCTGTCGTCCGACGCCGACGTCTGTCGTCTGGCTTCGCTCAGTCTGGACACCGGTAGTGTGCCCCCCTCAACCAACAGGGGGTCCTTATGCCGGAACAACCGGAGATTGCTGAAGTCATTTCTGCAGCCAAACGCATGGATATCGAGATCAATGAGGCAGAGGCTGCTGAATGGCTTGACGCCATCGGGGTTGCCAAGGCAGAGGCCGGCGTCGAGTTCGACAAGCGGGCTGGCGTTTACGGTCACCGCGTCACGATGCTCGATTTCGATCCGACCGACCTCGCCTACTTCAGACGGGTCGCAGACATCGTCGGGTTCGATGACGAAGAAGATGTTGATACCGCACTCGCCCTTTCGGGCTCGGCCGCCCAGTCCCGAGTTCAGACGTATCCGGGTGACTGTGACTATTTCGAGCGGATCAACGTCCGGGCCACAACCCGGGCAGCTGCGGAGCTGCGATTTGCAGAGGTGTTCAAGGCAAAGGCATTGTCCACAATGAATGCGCCGACGCACCGGTTGACCGAGGTCAAGTTCGGCAGTTACCCGGCCGACGTGGTGATACGAGGTCAGTCCCATGGTGCCGGTACACCTGTCTCCTGGCTCCCAGCCGATATCGAGGCTGGTCGCATCTCGGGGATAAGCCCGACCGGGCAGGCAGTGGAAATCGCTTGGGAATCATGTGCAGCCGACCCCGGCTGGTGCAAACTCGACTGGATCGTCGCGGACCCCATCCGCGACAGCATTGCAAATGCATCAAACATGCTCGACGTGACGTGGGAGGCACCTGACGGGTCTATCACGTCGCTTGACGGATTCGTCGACGCCTACTTCCAAGAGGTGTATCTCGAAGCCGAGTCGTTGCCTGTCTTCTCCAAGGTTGTGAGTCAGGTGTCACCGGACGCCCTTGACGACTATGTCGAGGCGCTCGAGGGCGAAGTTCACAAGTACATCATGAAGGAGCCAAAGAACTACGGCAAAGCCGCCAAACGGATGTACAACGTCTTCCGCTACAACGGTTCGTATGCTGAGGCGGCGTATGTCCGTGAACTCTTCGATGAGCCGACCGCGGCGTTGTATCAGATCCACGCCGTTGTCCGAGCCCTCGACGAAGCCACCGGTGAGGGTTCAACGATCGATGTCACCCACGTACTCGAGCAACTCGACGAAACGATTGTCGATGTCGTCGATCTCCTTGAGGGAGCGGAAGAAACCGAGATCGTAAGGAGTCTTCTTGAACTCCGCGATTCGATCGCAACGGAAGATCCAGAGGATCGTTCCATCCATGTGGAGGGAGCTCGCCAACGCCTCCTCAACCTCGTCAACAGCTTCTTCTACGAAAAGCTCACAGGAATGCCCACGATCAAGAGCTACATGGAGAGTATGTAACAGGAAGGGCCCGCCTTGCGGCGGGCCCTTCCTGTTAGCTGTTAGCTCTTCTTGGCTGCTGGCTTGGCTGTTGCCTTGGTTGTTGGCTTCTTGGCTGCTGGCTTCGCTGCTGCCTTGGTTGCCGGTTTCTTGGCTGCTGGCTTCGCTGCTGCCTTGGTTGCCGGTTTCTTGGCTGCTGGCTTCGCCGCCGTCGCCTTAGCGGCTGCTGGCTTCTCCGCTTTCTTCACATCATCGGATGATGGACGGAACGAGTCCTTCCAGGAGCTGAGCATGCCGTCGATCTGATCACGCAGCTTTGCGACCTGCTCAGTGAGCTGGTCGACGTCCACTGCCGCCGCGACGGTCTCCACCGTCACCTCGACGCGCTCGCCAACGTTCTTGTCCCCGAGCTGTACAGCGTTGATCCGGTCAATCCCTGCGGATGCGAGATCCTTCGTGCGTGCAAGGAGAACCTTCGCCTTCTCGGCAAGTTCGGAAGCCGTTCCTGTCGAGTAGTCGACTGCCTTGTTTCCTGCTGAAACCGTGTTGTCGACAACCGTCTTGGCTGCCTTTGTCACGGTTTCCTTCTGCGTATCAATGTTGATCATGATTCCTCCTGATCCGTGCTGACGAAGCTCGAGTAGATCTCCTTCAGCGCCTGCTTCTGTGTTCTGGTGAGATGGCTGTCTGTATCGATTGCTTCGATCACATCCGGGCCCTCGTGCTTGTCGAGGAGACCGGCCTTCTCGTAGAGCGTCTCAGTCCGGATGGACAGAGCACCTGCGATCGACCTGAGGATCTCAGCCGACGGTTTGCGCACACCTCGCTCGATTTGGCTGATGTACGGGTTTGAAACCCCCGTCAGCTCCGCGAGCTTGCGGATCGAGAGTGAGCCCTGCTCACGCTGTTCCTTGATGAATGCGCCCACATCGGGCAGCTGTGGCTTCCTCATACTTGCATGATACAGCGTTTCGCTTGCAATTGTTAGCAGTAATCCTGACACAACCCTGAACGGACTACGGATTACGGTCATCGGTCATCGGTCATCGGCAACCCGAAGCGGGTTCCTTGGAGTTCAGCAGCTGACCTCTGACCTAGAACGCGGTCTTACGGGTCGAGAGCATGTCGTCGAGTGCTGTCTGAATCGACTGGCGAATGTCCGCGCTTCGCTCGAGGTGTTCAAGGGCATCGCCCCTCTCGCGGTGCAGTGGTTCGACCGGTGGAAGAAACCGGATCTTCCACCGAATGGGAAGTGGAATTGGGTTGAGTGCAACCGCTATCTCCTGCACCCGCTGTTCAGGGAAGAAGAAGCGCACCAGCCTCGCGAGCTTCTTGGAAACCATGACGGCAGGGTGGACTTCCTCGGATCCGATGATCGCAACGGGGATGATGGGTACGCCAGCATCGGACGCGATCTCGACAAAACCGCCCCGTCCGAGCCTCCCCACGCGATACGCCTCCCACACTGGCTTCATGAATCCCCGTTCTCCCTCCGGGAACACACCGAGCAGGTGCCCGCGACGGAGCAACTCACGGGCATCGTCTCTCGTCGCGTATGCGGCCCCGACTTTTCGATACATGTGCGACACGACCGGCAGCATGTTGAAGATCTCCGTTCCGATCACGCGCACGCGCCTCGGTTCGGAAGCCTCGTTCAGGACCGAGAGCGCAAGCATCGCAGCGTCGTAGGGGAGCGCTGCACCACCATGGTTGGCGACGAGGACAGCGCCACCATCCATCGGGACGTGTTCAATGCCTTCGACCTCAACGCGGAAGTAGTCGTAGTACATCCCGTTCAGCAGGTGCCAGGCCATTTCGGCGACGACTGGATCAAGGCCGAAGGAATCGATGTCGTATGTCGCAAGGCTGAGGTGGCGCCATAGTGTGGGCCATGAGCCGAATCCAAGTTTTCCGGTGAGTGGGATTGCCCTGTCCTCGATGATTCCCTCTCCGTGCAGCCCGCATCGATCGGTCCCAACAACCACTGGCAGACCGCACGGGTGGCCTTCGCTGCTCCTCCACGGACAATGAATCGATGGATCGACGAATGCTGCGAGTCGGCTGGCGAGCGCCTCTCGCCGCGCCTTTGCTTGAGCTCTGTCCTCAGGGGAGATACCGGGGAGCGCGATTGGGGGGATCCCGTCGATGATCGCCGATATGGTCGTGGTGGAATCGGTCTCCCCGGCGGCATCCTCGGCCAACGCGTCTATGAGTTCGCTCTTGGTCATTGTCGATCGACCGCGGACATCGGCATCGCGAGCCAGGATCATCAGTTCAGCCTTGGTGAGCGCTTCAAGATCGATCCGTTTCATGTCGAGCTTTCCTCGCCAATGCCGTATGCGCTGAGCACAGTCTGTCGACATGTGTTCTTCGGTTCGAATCCGAATTCGGATCGCATGAGGGTCGTGTCGACAACTCTGCCGTTCTTGAGGATCGCCTGGACATGTCTGGGAACAACGATGTCGGCCCTTGCGAGTGCCTTGAGTGCAGAGTCAAACAGGCGGCCGGGAAGTGGCTGTGGGATGCGGCGGCCAAGGCGAAGGAAGCGAGAGAGGTATAGCTGCCCGTCGGCCGCGATGTTGAAGGTGCCCTCGGTGTCGTTGTCGAGCGCATGCTCGAGGGCTCGGACCGTGTCATCCTCGTGCGTGACTTGCAGGCGCGGATCGAACCCGGCAAGCGTTGGAACCACGGGGAGTGTCAGGTATCGACTGAAGGGATTCATGACGCGTGGACCGAAGATCGGGGCAAAGCGCAGGATGGTGTACCGAATGTGGTCGTGCCGACTTGCTGTTTCCGTTACGAAGTGCTCCATTTCGGTCAGGTCACGTTGGAATCGACTTGGTGTGCCTTGTGGCCGTGTTGTTTCCTTCATCACCGATGGATTCCGTGGGCTTGCGCCATAGATGGCGGTATCGGACTTCACAATCACGGATTCGACGGAGCTGAGTCGTTCGATCGCACCAAAGAGCGCAAGTGCCCCGACGATTCGTTCCTCGCCATCGGTGTTCCGTCCCTCCTCTGCCGTGCTGTGGACGGACTGGAGGTGGATGATCGAATTCGGCTCGACTTCAAGCACATACCTGGCAAGAGCGAGCCGTTCGAGAGATAGTCTCTCGAACGGCGATGAGAACGAAACACGGGGGATGGCATCATCGACAGCGAATACCTCAAGATCTGGGCGCGCCTCAAGTCGTCGAACCAGGTGTCCTCCGGTCCATGAAGCTGCCCCTGTTATGAATACTCGCCGCATCCCGCAAGCGTAGGACCGCGGAAACCCGACAGGTCAGTTCCCGATGTCTGACTCTGACTTCTGTGGGAACCACGCAGCCCTAGCCTCGCAGGATGATCGAGATTGGTGCCACGACGGAATCCAAGACAGCAGGTGTGATCGGTGTCGGGCTCATCGGGGGATCAATCGCGGCTGGGCTTACCGACGCCGGCTGGACGGTCGTTGGCTACGACGCTGATCCTGATGCGGTAGCAGTCGCAATGGATCGGTCTTTGGTGACACGCTTCGTTCCGATGATTGATGACATTGTTGCTACCTCCCCCGACATCATCGTCGTCGCAGCGCCTCCAACCGCGACGATCGAAGTCCTGACACGTCTTGTGACTGATCTTCCGATCATGGATGTCGCAGGTGTCAAAGCTCCCGTTGCGGCAGCGGCAGTGCATCTTCCTCACTACGTTGGCACCCATCCCATGGCGGGCCGCGAGACCTCGGGCCCCGCTGCAGCAAGTGCCGCGCTCTTCCGTGGTGCCTCGTGGGTCGTGGTGGACGGATCGGACCCTCACGCAGACGTGGCGGCGGTCGCCGTCATCGAGGCTCTCGGAGCACGGGTTGTGCGGATGTCAGCCGAAGACCACGACTCGGCGGTTGCGCGAATCAGCCATCTCCCTCAGCTTGTATCGGGGGCTTTGTTGGCCGCTGCTTCAGATTCGAGCGGAGCCATAGACCTCGCTGCTGGGAGTTTTCGCGACCTGACTCGAGTAGCGGCGTCACAACCGATCCCATGGGTCGAACTCCTCAAGGCGAACTCGAATGCTGTCCTGGACGCGATCGGATCACTCAAGACGCGTCTGGCGCTTATTGAGGCGGCGCTTGTCTCAGACGATGACGCGCTGCTGACAATGCTTGCAACCGGACGCGAGACCCGCCGAATGCTCGGAGCGCCGGTTGCTGCGGTGCGCATTGCGCTCGCCGATCAACCTGGCGAGATTGCCAAAGTTGGTCATGCCCTCGAGACCTCCAAGGTCGATGTACGAGATATTCAGATGAGACACTCCCCGCACGGTGGAGGTGGTGTTCTGACGATCTCGGTGCGAACCGGAGAGGAAGGCGCTCTCGCTCACGCTCTTGAAGATGTGGGCCTACTGCTCGTAATGTGAGACTGTCGGGGGACTACCGTGGCTGTGGCTTGTAAGCGGAGGAGACATGACCCCAGAACGCCCACGATTCACGATCGGGATCGAAGAGGAGTATTTTGTCGTCGATCGCGAGACTCGCGACCTCGTCGACGATTTGTCAGACACACTCCTTGACACTCTCGCCCGCCCTCCGATCGGTTTGACCAGCCCCGAGTTCATCCGCTCTCAGGTTGAGATAGGCACGCCGGTGGCAAACAACATGAACGAGGTCGCTGAGTACCTTGCGACGATGCGTCGATTCGTTGCCGATACCGTCAACGATCATGGCATGGCCATCATCTCAGCATCGACCCATCCGTTCGCTGATTGGATCCAACAGAAGCACACCGATAAGACTCGGTACAACCTCCTCGAACAAGCCCTCCAAGGTGTTGTTCGGCGGCTGCTGATCTGCGGCATGCACGTGCATGTGGGGATCGCTGATGAGGATCTGCGTATTGAACTCATGAACCAGGTGACGTATTTCCTTCCCCACCTGCTGGCGATTTCAGGGTCGTCGCCGTTTTGGCAGGGCGAGGACACCGGGCTCAAGAGCTATCGCACCACCGTGTTCCGGTCAATGCCTCGCACTGGTTTGCCCGATGAGTTCGACAGCTGGTCCGATTATCAACGCCATGTCGATGTCCTGGTCGGAACCGGTGTCATCGAAGATGCCTCGAAGCTCTGGTGGGATATCAGGCCTTCGTCGCGGTACCCGACACTTGAGATGCGTTCGACCGACATCTGCACACGCATCGTCGACGCCCTCGCCATTGCAGCCTGCTACCAATCACTCCTCGCCACCCTGTATCAGCTTCGGATGGAGAACCAACGTTGGCGTCAGTATTCACGCATGTTGATCCAAGAGAACAACTGGCGAGCCCAGCGTTACGGCATCGACGAGTCGCTGATTGATTTCGGCCGCGGCGTGCTCACGCCCTTTTCGAATCTGGCTGCCGAATTGATCGAGATAGTGAAGGAAGAGGCGACGGCGATCGGTGCGATTGAGCATGTCGAGCACATTCGCTCGATCGTTGAGAACGGAACAAGCGCTGACCGTCAGCGCAAGGTGTATGAGGACGCGATGGCGGGTGGGGCTGAGTCCCGCGATGCGCTCAACGCCGTTGTCGACCATCTGATCGCTGAAACGGTGGAGGGTGTGTGAGCCGTGTCCTCAGGGTTGCAGGTGCTCAACTTGACCTGATCGTCGGTGATATTGCAGGGAACACTGCCAAGATTGCCGACGCGATGGTGTGGGCCGAGGAGAAGCTTGCCGATGTTCTCCTGGTTCCGGAATTGGCCATCACCGGGTACCCACCCGAGGATCTTGTGCTTAGAGAGGGCTTTGTCGAACGGAATCTCGTTGCTCTCGAGGAGCTGGCAGAAATCGCGGGAAACGTCGTGGTGGTTGTCGGATTTGTCGACAGGCTTTCAAGAGAACAGGTGGATGATGACGCGGTCCCGCGCACGGTCGCGAATGCGGCTGCGGTTCTCCACGACGGCAGGATTGTGTCGCGATACCACAAGACGCTGCTCCCGAACTACGGCGTATTCGATGAAGCCAGGTATTTCGCGGAGGGTCGCACCCCACCCCAGCTCCATTTGATCGGGGGTGTGGCCTGTGGGATCTCGATCTGTGAGGACATCTGGGACGCAGACGGCAGACCAAGTGTCCAGGCCCGCGGTGGTGCCGAGATTCTCCTCAACATCAACGGTTCGCCATTTCACGCACGGAAGAGCGCGGAACGCCATGACCTTCTCCTTGCCAGAGCAACGGACAACCATGTCAACGTCGTGTATGTCAATTGCGTCGGTGGTCAGGACGAGCTTGTGTTTGACGGAGCTTCAATGGTGGTGTCCGCGGATGGTGAAGTGCTCCATCGCTCTCCACAGTTCTCTCAGGATCTGTTCGTCGCCGACGTGACCGTCGACCCAGTCCCACGCGACCACTCGATCGATGTTGTCCCCGTCACAGCCAGACCGCGGGCGAGGAGCGATGTTCGACAGGGCACCGTTGCGCCACCTCTCGATGAGACGGCCGAGATATACGCCGCCCTCACGACAGGGCTACGCGACTACGTCCACAAGAACGGATTCTCCGAGGTAGTCATTGGATTCTCGGGCGGCATCGACTCGGCCCTCACCGCCTCGATTGCGGTCGATGCACTCGGCGCCGATGCGGTACAGGGCGTCACGATGCCAACGCGCTATTCCTCGCAAGGGAGTATCGACGACTCAGTGGACCTCGCGGAGCGTCTGGGCATCAGAGTCGATTCAATTGACATCGATGATCTCTTTGGTGGCTTCCTCGACGCGCTCGCTCCGCTCTTCTCCGAGACTGTCGAAAATGTTGCTGAGGAAAACCTGCAGGCTCGAATCCGCGGCACGATCTTGATGGCAATCTCAAACAAGTTCGGTGGCATGGTGGTAGCGACCGGCAACAAGTCTGAGATGGCTGTCGGATATGCAACGCTCTACGGCGATATGGCTGGAGGATTCTCCGTCCTCAAGGACGTGTACAAGACAACGGTGTATGAGCTCGCGAAATGGCGGAATACGCAAGGTGAAGTCATCCCGACCACCATCATCGACAAGGCACCATCGGCCGAGCTGCGGCCCAACCAGCTCGACTCTGACTCTCTGCCTCCTTACCCGATCCTTGATGATGTGCTGCGCATGTACATCGAAGACGACATGACAGCAGCCGAGATAATCGCAGCGGGACACGACGCCGATCTCGTCAGAAGAATCGCCGGAATGGTTGACCGCAACGAATACAAGCGGAGGCAGGCAGCGCCAGGTGTGAGGATTACAACGAAGGCATTCGGGAGGGATCGTCGCCTCCCCATCACGAACCGGTTCGTCCCGTGACTTCGATGCAGCGACCGCCAGTCCTGATCAACGGTGAGGTGGTTGACGGTGCGTCGGCCGCCGTCTCGGTGTTCGATATTGGCTTTCAGCGTGGCTACGGCTGTTTCGAGGCGATGCGCTCCTATGGGGGCAGACCGTTCCGCATCGATCACCATCTTGAACGTCTCGCGGCCAGTGCGGAGAACCTTCGGATCGATATTGGACCAGTTGACCAGATCAAGCAATGGTGTCTCAGCGTTGCTGAGGCGGGCGATGGCCTGGTACGTGTATTCGTCACCGGAGGAACCGACGTCAAGCACCCCGGCACGAACAGTTCCATCATCGTGTTCATGGAGCCTCTGCCCGAGATGCCGGATGTCTTCACACTCGACATTGTTGAAGCTCCGTGGCATCCCGACGGACGAGTCAGCGAACTCACCGGCGCCAAGACACTGTCGTACGGCCCGAACCTTGCCGCGACGATCACTGCGCGCTCGCACGGGTTTGATGATGCCTTGCTCGTGGGGATGTCTGGCAATGTTCTTGAGGGGCCGACCTTCTCGGTCGGATGGGTCAAGTCCGGAGTGGTGTTCACCCCCAGCCTTGACGCCAACATCCTTGAGTCTGTGACGAGGACTGCGGTCCTCGAAGTAGCCGATTCCAGTGGGATGGAGGTGCACGAGGGATCCTTTCCGATTGCCGAGGTCCTCGCCGCCGATGAAGTATTTGTTCTTTCAACGGTCAGAGAGGTGTCGCCAGTGGTTCGCGTGGCGACCACCGAATTCTTGCCCGGACCCGTTACCGCGAGCCTGGAGACAGGTTTCAGGAACCTCGTGGGGGCCGAATGAGTGTCCTGATCGGTGAAGTCGAAGACCTCTATCGCGGGGTTGTCACGGAACCGCATGTCTGGTCATCCCAAACTGTTGAGGATTGGATCGAGGGGTCGGCGACAAGCGAGGAGATCGACAAGACCGCTGCCAAGTATCTGCGCCGAATCGTAAAGATGGCCGAAAAGCTTCGAGCGTTCTGGTCCGTTGACACAAGGGTCGGCAACGCCGACATCGCATGGCGATCAAGGGTCGACCTGGCCTATGGTCCCCGTGCTTGGCGCCCGGTCCTCGATCTTGCTGAGTACCTCTTCGAGGTTCACCCGACCGAAGAGCTGTTTGCGACCGTCGGAGAATTGTTCAGGACTGTCAACAACCGTCCCTGGCTCGACGGCATCAGCTATGACCAGTGGTGCGCTCAATCCCATCCCAATTGATCGCTGGAGGTAGCATCACCAGATGACTGTCCTACGGCGTCTTGTTCTCGTGATCGGCTTGGCTCTGTTTGTCGCCGCGTGCCAGAACGGCAGTGACGCCAATACGAGCACGACGCGCGACTCGACTCTACTGACACTTCCCGAGCAGACCGCTCCCACCACGAGCCTGCCCTCGGAAACCACTTCTCCTGAACCCATTGTCGACCTGACTGCCCCTCGCTACCAGATTGTTCAACGGACGTTTGGCGAAGGAGTTGGTGATGAGGTTGTGGTTCTCCTTGATCCGACGAGCTATGAAACACTCACGGATATCGACATTCAGGATCTGATCGGCGAGGTTGTCGATCTCTTCCCTCCAGTCGCAATTGCGCACATAGTTGATGACCCAGCAGCCGCAAACGTTGTGGGGAATCCAGACGCATCGGCAGCCGAGATTGCTTCGATCCAGGATCACTACTTTGCCCGCTTGGACAATGGATTCGAGATCACATTCCTGGGGCCTTTCGCATCTTCGGAATCCAACGTACTTGGCTCCTGATCGGGGTCAACGCAGCAGAATTGTCGCTGTGATGAGGAATCCCCCGAATCCAACCATGTCAGTGACCATCGTCAGGAAGATGTTTGATGCAAGTGCGGGATCCTGTTTGAGCCTGCTGAGCAGAACCGGGATCCCAGCACCCACGAAGCCGGCCACGAGAAACGCGACCCACACCGATATGAACACGATCATCGCGATCTGAAGCGGTGTGACGTTGTGCGCTGATTGCCCTTCAAAGACGCTGAGCGTGGCTGCTGCCATGCCGGAAGCAGCGAGGGCGATTGCTGTGCCATCGATGAGGCCGACTGTGACCTCCCTTTGGATTGCCCGCCGTGCACGACCGTGTGGTAGATCTCCAACCGCCATCGATCGGATGATCACCGCGAGGCTCTGTGCACCTGAATTGCCGGAGAGAAGCGCAACCATGGGCATGTAGGCAGCGAGGACTGCGTAAGCCGTGAGTGTCGACCGAAACTGAGAGATGACCGACGCAATGATCATTCCAACGACAAGGTTGAAGAAGATCCATGGCAGCCGTCTGCGGACCGACAGACCCACAGATGTGAAGACGGTTTCTTCCTCGCCCGCCCCCACCATCACCGCGATGTCTTCACCAACCTCAGCCTGGATTGCTTCGATCGCCTCGGAGAACTTCACGATGCCGATGAGTGTCCCCTCCACGTCCACGACAGGGATGGCGATCAATCGATATCGGTGGATCAAGTCGGAGACCTGCTCGCGGTCCGTATCGGGCCGTACCGTGATGAGGCTCGGTTCGATGATGTCACCAAGCACCGCGACGGGATCAGCAAAGACCAGGTCACGGAAGGAAACGACACCGACGAGTCTGTTCTCGGCATCAACGGCATAGACATAGAGAAGGTTGGATCCGAGTTCATCGTGGAGGCGTCGCAGTTCCTCGATGGCGTCTCCGGCAGCCATGTCGACGGGGAGTCCCGCTACGTCTGTGGTCATCATGCCGCCGGCGGTGTCGGCCGCGTGAACGAGTAGGGCTTGGATCTTGGCTGCGATGGATGTGTCGAGCTCGGTGAGGATCTTGGTACGGTCGATGGGGCCGAGTGCGCTGATGAGATCCGCTGCCTGGTCAGGCTCCATCCGTGCGATCATGGCGGCGGCCGCTGCCGGTTCAAGCTCTTCGAGGACGTCTGCTGCGGCCTCGGGATGCATCTCGTCGAGCACGTCGCCAACCCGATCGGGATCGAGATCCTGGAGAAGATCGGCTGCACCCTCCTCGTCGAGGGCTTCGAGGATGTCAGCAGCGTCGTGCGGATCATGCTCGGCGAGTTCCTCCCATGCCTCTTGGTGTGTGTCGAGGTACTCCTCGGCCTGATCTGGATCGCGGCGTGCCAAGTCCCTGATGGACGAACCAAATTGGCGCGGTCGTGGTATCCGAATTCTCACATGGGGGAGACTACCTCCGGCACCGAAGGTGCCGGAGGTCAGCTGTGAGCGGTGAGCTGTCAGCTGCGATTGCAGCGAGCTCAGAAATGCAACGAGCCCCCAGGGGGGCGGGGGCTCGTTGCGGGGTTGGTAGACCCCCAGGGGGGACGAGGGGCCTACAAGGGTCGACGAGTCGACCCAGCGCTACAAGGATATCGCTTTCCAAAGATGTAGCAAACGTTCGCGGGTTTGGGTCGCTATCTCACCCGAATCACGCCGGTCGGGCCGTCCGAGAATCTTCGCTCATCGAGCCTGCCGATACTCCATCCTTGGCTCCCTGCATCGATCAGAGCAGCGTGAAGTGCTTGTTCGAGCGGTGCATCGACACACATCAGCAGGCCTCCGCTCGTTTGTGCATCGGAGAGGATGAGTTGTTCGTTGTCATGTGTGGTCCCGAAGTCACACATCGCCTTGACCGAGGCGAGGTTTCGACGGGTGCCGCCAGGGATCATTCCTTGTGCGGCGAGTGTTGCAACTCCCTCGATCAGCGGGACGGCACCGGATTCAACGACTGCGCTGACACCAGAGGCCCTCACGATTTCAGCGAGATGGCCAAGGAGTCCAAATCCCGTGACATCCGTTGCCGCCTTGATCCCAATACGGCGTGCCGCGGCGGCAGCTTCCCTGTTGAGAGTTGTCATGGTTTCGATTGCTTTCGAGGCGGTTGCATTCGATGCCTCACCAGCCTTGATCGCTGTGGCAACAACACCGGTTCCGATTGGTTTCGTGAGCACGAGGACCTGGCCCGGCTTCGCTGCAGAGTTGGTCATGAGGTCGGAGATCGGAACGAACCCAGTAACGGCGAACCCGTACTTGGGTTCGGCATCGTCAATCGAGTGCCCGCCGATGACGGTGCACCCCGCAGATTCCATGATCGCCAGCCCACCCTCCATGACGGAGGACAGAAGCTCCAGTGGCAGGTCGTTCCGTGGCCAGCCAACGAGTTGGAGGGCGGTGACGGGGTCGCCGCCCATGGCGTATACGTCGCTGAGGGCGTTGGCGGCAGCGATCCGGCCCCAGTCGAACGGATCATCGACAATCGGGGTGAAAAAGTCGACCGTTTGGACCAACGCTCGTTCGTCATCCAGGCGAAAAACCCCGGCGTCATCTGACCCGGCGATTCCTACCAAGAGGTCCGGGTGGTGTGTTGCTTTTGAGTTGTGCAAGGGACGCAGAACCTGCGCAAGCTCGTCAGGACCGAGCTTGCACGCTCAACCAGCGCCGTGGCTATAAGCCGTAAGTCGAATGTCGCTCATGGCCAGCAAAGTAGCAGCGGAAGCTCACAGCTCACAGCTCACAGCTTTCAGCCTCCCAACGATCAGCTTCCGAAATCCGAAATCCGTAATCCGATCTCTGACGTCCGACTCAGCATCTACTGTGGGGACAGGAGGTATGCACATGCGGGTAGTGGTGGTTGGTGGCGGAACGATGGGCATTGGGATTGCCCATCGGTTTGCGGCACATGGCGGTTTCGTGGAATTGGTTGACGTTGATCTCGCTACTGCTGAGGCGGCGGTTGACAAGATTGGCGCGACCCTCGACACGGCCGAGGCCAGGGGGAAGGTCTCGAGTGCAGCAGAAGCAAAGGCACGAATCGTGGCAATCGGTTCGATTGAAGAAGCCACGCATCGGCCAGACGCGGTCATCGAGGCGGTGATCGAGAACGTGGATCTCAAGCGGACGATTCTCCGGAGCGCCGAGCAGCTTGAGCCGACGGTTCTGGGGTCGAATACATCGAGTCTCTCGATCGACTCGCTGGCGGTTGGACTCGAGCAACCAAGCCGCTTTGTGGGACTCCACTTCTTCAACCCCGTGTGGGCCATCCCTCTCATCGAGGTCGTCAGGGGTGAGGCGACGAGCAGCGACACACTCGCGTCAGTGACCGGGATCGTCGACTTTCTTGACATGGAGCAGGCGGTCATCAACGACGCCCCCGGGTTTGCCACGTCACGACTCGGCGTCCTCGTAGGGCTTGAAGCGATTCGCATGGTTGAACAAGGTGTCGCCCGTCCAGCCGATATCGATCGGGCGATGTCGCTCGGGTATCGGCATCCCATGGGACCGCTCATGCTTGGTGACCTCGTTGGGCTCGATGTTCGTCTCGGCATCGCCAAGCATCTCGCGACGGTCTACGGCGAGAGGTTCGATCCGCCAGCGCTTCTCAAGGCGATGGTAGAGGAAGGAAAACTCGGGAAGAAGTCCGGGCGGGGTTTCTACGACTGGTCGAGCGGTTCAGCGATTCCCATCGAGGAATCCTGACACGATTGCGCTGACCGCTTCTGGCTGTTCTGCAAGAAGGTTGTGGCCTGCACCGTGGATGACGAGGCGTTCTGCTGACTCACCGATGCCCGCGGCGAGCTCGGCTCCGATCGCCGTGTATTTCGTATCTCGTTCTCCGGCGAGGATCAGCACAGGCATCTCGAGCGTGTCGAGTCGCCACCACACCGGATCCAAGGCCCCTTGCCCGTAGCCGTTAAGGGCTGAGGCCAGCCCTTCGGCCGTGTTGGTAAGACGCTGGCTTTGATCCATTGCACGTTCGGGCGCTGGCAATGTGCTGGTATCGGTGAGCCCGCTGCCGGTCCACCGATCGATGAACCGTTCGATACCCATCGACTTGATGTCATCTCCCAATGCAACGTCGGCGGCGTGACGAGTCTCTCGTTCTTCCGGGTCCTGGATCCCGGCGGTTCCCGACATGAGGATCAGGCAGGTCGGGCGCAAGGTTGTGGTGGCCGCGACGGAAAGCGCAAGCCGTGCACCTTGGGAGTAGCCAAGGAGCGGGATGTCGCTGCCGTAGGTCTCAAGTAGTTCTGCGATCGCTGCGACTGTGGCTCCTGCGTCGGTGGACGCAGCGGTCGAATCACCGTGACCAGGCAGATCGGGGGCAATGATGGATCTTCGGGGGATTCTGAGGGACGAGAATTGGGCGCCCGTATGTGTGAACCCGTGAAGCGCGACAACTGGGTCGCCTTCACCGAAATGCCGTACGGCAAGCACTCCGTCAGGACTCGTCGATCGGGACTTCAGCGGTGAGGATCTTGTAGGCGATGGCGGCAATCGCAGCAATGGCGACAAGAGCAATGATGCGTTTCATGGATGAATCATACCGATGACCGATGACCGATGACCGATGACCGATACCCGATACCCGATACCCGATGACGAACTCATGGAATCCAGCAGGCTGGACTCTTGAATTCTGATTTCGGAATTCGGTAATCGGTCATCGGCGATCGTTACGCTTCGGAAATGGCCACCGACACCTCGCAGCAGCGTCAAATCTTCCCGCGGGTTGGTTGGGCGAGGATCCACACATATGTTGAGCTCACCAAGCTCCGAATCATTGAACTGCTGCTGGTAACGACGATCCCGGCAATGGTCGTGGCAGCGGACGGGTGGCCGGGTCTAGGGCTCATCGTCGTCACGCTTGTCGGTGGGACGCTTTCGGCAGGTGGGGCGAACGTCATCAACCAGGTGTACGACGCAGATATCGACATATTGATGGCGAGAACGGCACATCGGCCCATTCCAACACACAGAGTCTCCGCGAACGCCGCTTCATGGTTTGGAGGGATCCTCGGTGTCGCTGGATTCCTGGTTCTGACGTTCGGGGCAAATCTGCTCGCCGGCGTCCTGTCGGCAGTCGCATTCCTCGGATACGTGATCGTCTACACAATGCTGCTGAAGCGGTCGACGACGCAAAACATCGTTCTGGGCGGTGCGGCTGGCGCGGTTCCGGCACTTATCGGATGGGCGGCATATGCTGGCTCGTTGTCGCTTGCCCCGTGGGTGATGTTCGCGATCATCTTCTTCTGGACGCCAGCTCACTTCTGGGCGTTGTCACTCAAGTACGAAGACGACTACCGGGCTGCCTCAGTCCCGATGCTGCCCGTCATTGCCGGCGAAGCGGCGACGCTGGCAAATATCATGTGGTACTCCGTCGTCACTGCAGGCATCACCCTGCTGGCCGTTCCTGTCGCCGACCTCGGATGGGTTTATGCGGCGACGGCAGTGGTGTTGTCCGGAATATCAGTTGTCTTGACGACTCGATTGCGTGGAGACCGACGAAGAGCAATGCCTTACTTCCTGTACTCGAACCTCATGCTTGCCGGTGTGTTCCTCGCGATGATGATCGATCGGCTTGCTGGCGTGCAGGCAGTCGGAGCTGATACAGCGTGGATGGTTGCCTCAACGATCCTCGTTTCGATAGGAATCCTCGGTGTCATTTCCGTCGAGTCGGGTCGAAGCGTGCGGGCTCCATGGGTCTCGGCATTCCGCCACATCATTGAGATTGCGATCACCGTTGTGTTTGCCGCCGGGATGGTCGCACTCGGCTGGCGGGCGATCGGCGTCTGACGACATATCTAGTGTTCTGCCCGTGAGCGATACCGCACCGATTCGTCCTGAAGAGGCATTTGATGAGGAGGCGGTCGCGTCTTACTTGACGCACCACCTTCCTGACCTTTTCGGCTCAGGGCCGATCGCCTTCGACCAATTCCCCGGTGGAGCCGCCAATCTCACATTTCGGGCAGTTACAGAGTCCGGAGGTGAGTATGTGCTGCGGCGTGCTCCCTTGGGTGAGGTCGCCAAGGGCGGACACGATATGGCACGCGAGTACCGAGTGCTATCGCATATCTGGCGTTCATACCCGCTCGCTCCCCGCGCTTTTCACTACTGCGACGATGCTCATGTCATGGGCAAGCCGTTCTTCGTGATGGAGCGAAGACTTGGGCACGTGATTCGCCGCGAGTGGCCACCGGTGTTGTCGTCCCCTGATGCCAAGTCGGAGGTAGCGAAGTCGCTGGTTGACGGCCTTGCCGATCTCCACCTTGTCGATCCAAACGTGGCTGGAGTCGGGGACCTCGGGAATCCCGAGGGGTTTGTCGAGCGACAGATCGCTGGCTGGACACGTCGCTGGTTTGCCGCAGCGACCCGCGAAGTCCCCAACATGGAGGCAGCGGCATCGCTCCTTGGTGCCGACGTACCCAAGTCGGAACGGACGACGATTCTGCACAACGACTACAAACTCGACAACACGATGATCGACGACAACGGCTCTCTTGTTGCGGTGCTCGATTGGGACATGGCGACCAGGGGAGACCCGCTGGTCGATGCAGGTACCCTCCTCGCGTATTGGGCGCAACCCGACGATCCAACCTATCGCGTCTTCGGTGCCCAGGCCGTCGCAATCGGGGACGTCATGTCGAAAGACGATGTTCGTGACCGATACGCGCAACGCACCGGACTCGACCTTGGTGGCATCGCGTATTTTGAGGCGTTGGCGCTATTCCGCATAGCGGTCATCATTGAGCAGATCTATGCCCGGTTTGTCTCAGGACAGACAACCGATCAACGGTTCGCTGCATTCGAACCGATAGCTCCGATCCTTGCCGCAGCAAGCCGTTCGTTGCTTGAGCGGTAACATCGCTCTCCCTGAGGGAGGACGCATGTCCGAGCACAAACCGGTGTCCGAGTACAAGCCCGATAGCAAGAGCGAGCTCAAGAGTCAGCGCAAGCCCGATGTCAGCACCGCGATCGTGCCGGTCGCTGAAACACGCTTTGGTGATGGGTCATTTCCTGTGCTCGCTGGCCCCGGTGCGGTGGAGTCCGAGTCTCAGATCATGGCGACCGCTGCAGCGGTGAGTGAGGCGGGTGGGCTGATACTTCGTTCTGCGACGTTTCTTCCTGCGGAACTTGCGGGTGATTTCACTCCGTTGGGAACGGCGGCCCTTTGGCTGCTTGAACACGCGAGCAGAACGACGGGACTTGCTACATCCACGTTTGTCTTTGAGCCCGATCAGGCATCCGTCGCCGCGAATCATGTCGATCTGATCGAGATTGGACCCTCCCGGATGACCCGTCCCGATGTCCTCACTGCTGCGGGGGAAACCGGCTTGCCGGTTGTCGTCCACCGGGGTGAGGACGCGACCGTCGATGGGTGGCTCGTTGCGGCCGAAACGGTTGCGAGTGCCGGGTCTGATGTGATCCTGTGCGAACGAGGCTCACAGGGTCACGACCCCCGAACGGCAGGCACTCTCGATATTTCGGCCGTTGCTGTTGTTCAGCAAATGTCGGACTTCCCCGTAGTCGTGAATCCCGCTCCGCTAGTCGGGTCGCTCGACCTCATCGCTCCACTCGCTCTCGCTGCGAGGATTGCCGGGGCCGATGGGCTCATGGTTGCGGTGCACCCGAACCCGTCAGCTGCCCAGTTCCGTGCCGGCGGTCATCTCGACTTGGCAGCCTTCAATGTGCTGATGGATCGGCTTGGCATTCCGTCCTTGCGTGACGACATTGATCGGATCGATCGTGAGCTACTCAAGCTCATCGCACGGCGTCTGACGAACTCGGTCAACATCGGGCTCATCAAGGCATCCAAGGGAATCCCGATGGAATCACCCGACCGTGAGGCTGAGCTGATGGCCGAGGCTCGTAGCGATGCGATGGCGATCGGACTTGATCCCGACTACATCGAAGATGTCATGCGTGTTGTCCTTACCTACTCCAAGGCGGCTCAGGAGGCCGCGGCCGACGACGCATGACGAACGTCGTAGTCGGGTCGGAAGGGAAGGTGCGGTGCTGGTGGGGGTCGGGAGACACCGACTACGAGGTGTACCACGACACCGAGTGGGGTTTTCCTCAGGGCGATGACGTTCGACTTTTCGAGAAAATCTGTCTCGAGGGCTTTCAGGCCGGGCTGAGTTGGCTGACTATTCTGCGAAAGCGAGAGAACTTCAGAACGGCCTTCGCTGGCTTTGACCTTCAACGTGTTGCCGACTACGGGGAAGACGACGTTCGGGAACTGCTCGACAATGCCGGCATCATCCGCCATCGCGGGAAGATCGAAGCAACGATCAACAATGCCGCGCGTGCCATTGAACTGCAGCACGAGTACGGGACGCTCGCATCGTATTTCTGGGGCTGGGAGCCAGATCGTGGCCCTGCTCCACAGCAGATTCCAGCGGTCACGGATGTTTCAACCGCAATGTCCAAAGACCTCAAGAAGCGTGGCTGGAAGTTCGTCGGGCCGACAACGATGTATGCCTTCATGCAAGCCATGGGCCTGGTGAATGATCACTTATCCGCCTGCTTCGTCCGCCCCCAAGCCGAGCAAGCCCGCACCCTCTTCCGCGCGAAGGACCGATGACCAGATTGCAGGCGGGGCTCGCGGGCTCGCACGCCCCCCTGGCTCGCTGCGCTCGCCCGTCCCCCCTGAAAGGGGGACGGTGCTTTCCACCCGTCCCCCCGGTTGCCGGGGGACGCGGAGCGCTAGCTCCGCAGGGGGGCTTTCCAGATGTGGGGGACGGTGTCGTGTCCAACGCTCAACGGTAAACGCTTAACGCCCTATCCCTTGAACTCGCTCTTGGCTGCCCTGGTCATGAGTTCGTGGAGTGCTTGGGTCGTGTCGAGACCTTCATAGAGGACACGCCCGACTTGTCTGGCGATCGGCATGTCCACGTTGTGGCGATCTGCAAGCTGGAGAATGCCACTGGTTGACTTCACGCCCTCCGCGACCATGTTCATCTCTGAGGTGATCTCGTTGAGTGATCTGCCTTCGCCGAGTCCGAAGCCGACCTTGTGGTTTCGCGACTGCGACGAGTTGCACGTCGCGATGAGATCGCCGAGCCCGGCAAGGCCGGAGAACGTCCGAAAATCTCCGCCCATGGCGACTCCGAGGCGTGTCATCTCCACGAGCGCCCGTGTGATGAGGGTGGCAAGGGTGTTATCTCCGAATCCCTTTCCGGCCGCCATTCCCGAAGCGATCGCCATGACGTTCTTCACGGCACCAGCGATCTCGGAGCCGACGACATCTGGGTTCGTGTAGACGCGGAACGTCTTGCCCATGAACACACGCTGCAGCTCGGTGGCTGCATTCCCGTCTCCGAGAGCGATCACCGTTGCAGCGGGCTGTCCCTCCATGATTTCTCTGGCAAGGTTCGGTCCCGTCAGGACGCCCACGAGATTGGGGTCGTGCTTTGGGAGGACGTCGAGGGTGACCTCGGTCATGCGCATGAGGGTTTCGCGTTCGATCCCCTTCGACAGGGAAATGACGGGTGTCGTCCGCTCGATGTGTTGGGCGCACGACTCAAGCACCGAGCGATACCCATGGGAGGGAACTCCCATAACGACGACATCCGCGTCTCCAACGGCTTCGGCGATGTCTGTCGTCGCCGTCAGATCTGTCGGTAGTGCGAACCCGGCGAGATACTCATCATTTCGATGGTTGACATTGATGTCGTGAGCGACTTGGGCATTTCGCGACCACACGACCGTATCGACGGCTCCAGAGAGCAGAGTGCCAACCGTCGTTCCCCACGAACCAGCTCCGATCACGGCGTACTTCATGAGAGCAGCCTACCGGCTCCCGCTTTCAGCAGCCGGGGTTGACGGTTCGTCCATCCGTCGTCCGTCGTCCGACGTCCGTATCCGTAATCCGTAATCCGTAATCTCTGAACCTTCCTCTGCTAGGTTCGCCAAGTGCTGCAACGGACCTTCACACGGGCGTCGAATCACACGTCGTACATCCTCGACACCTGTGTTCTGCTCGCGGATCCGAACGCCATGCTCCGCTTCGATGAGCACGACGTTGTGCTTCCACTTGTGGTGATTGAGGAACTTGACCGCCAGAAAACACGCATGGACGAGGTAGGGGCGAATGCCCGTCGAGCGATCCGACTCCTTGAGGAACTTGGAGCATCCCGTGATGGGGGGCTAGCAGAGCCGCATCCACTTCCGAGCGGAGGAACACTCCGCATCGAGCTCAACGGAATCCATTCGGACCGCATGCCCGAGGTGCTGGATCCAACCACCCCTGATCACCGAATACTCTCGACATGTCTCAACATTGATGATGCGGCTAGCGCGGTCCTCGTCACGAAGGACGCAGCCCTGCGGATCAAGGGCGCACAACTCGGTGTAGCGGTCGAGGACTACCGCGGGGACACCGTTGAGGTCGATGAGTCATACAGCGGCGTTCACGAGGTGGAAGTCGACAGTGATGTGATCGACGCCATCTATGACTCTGGTAAAGCAGCGATCCCTGAGCTCGATGGCATCGTCAACCAATACCTCATCCTCAAAGGCCCTGGTTCGTCGTCGGCGCTTGCCCGTGTAGCCGAGCACGGACCCAATCCGATCGCCGTGCGCGTCTCAGGATCCCGTCAACTATTCGGCATAGAAACGAAGAACACACGTCAGGCGTTCGCCGCTGACCTTCTCCTTGATCCGGACGTATCCGCAGTGAGCATCATGGGCATGGCAGGGACGGGGAAGACATTTCTTTCGCTTGCCGCTGGGCTCGAGCAGGTAATCGAGATGGGGCGATACCGCCGCGTGTCCGTCTATCGGCCGCTTGTCGCCCTTGGCCGGCAGGAGGTCGGATTCCTTCCCGGGGACCTCAACGAGAAGCTCGAACCGTGGATGGCTGCCGTGCACGACAACCTGTACGCCTTGTTCGGTGGCGAAAACGGCAGCCCGCGTCAGGCGGTCGAGGAGTTGTTCGAGCGTGATGTACTCGAAATGGCAGCCGTGACCTTTCTGCGTGGTCGGTCGATCACCAACGAACTGGTCATCGTTGACGAGGCACAGAACCTCGAACTGCCGACGCTCAAAGTCATCCTGACGCGCATGGCCGCAAACTCAAAGGTGATCTTCTGCGGCGACCTCACTCAGGTCGACAACCCGTACGTTTCGCCATTCGGTGGGCTGGCGGCACTTATCGAGAAGTTCAAGGGCAACCCGATGTTCGGCCACATCACGATGGAGCGAACTGTGCGAAGCCCACTCGCGGAACTGGCAACGCAGCTTCTTTGAGTCAGGGGATCTTTGAGTCAGAAGCTGACTCAAAGACCTCTTAGCTGCAGCTCATTGTCACGATCGAGTTTGAGATTGCAGGTAGGTGAGTGGCCCAAGGGTGGTGGCGATCCACAGCGCCAAGGGCCATGCCAACTGGTCAGTGACGAAGATGACAACCGCCCACGCCATGGAAAGCCCGAGCCAGAGCCACGGGAGAAGCCTTTGGATCCGCTCCTGTTGCCTGGTTGGTTCAGGAGCCATCGGCGGCACCTCTCACGACGATCACGGCCTTGCCATTGATGGTTCCAGCCTCAAGTCGACGAATCGCCTCTGGTGCGTCGGCCAGGTCGAACCGCCCGCCCACGGCAGGGGTCACTTCGCCGGAGTCGATGAGGACCACCAGACGGTCTGTGCGTTCGTGGTGTTCGTCGGCTATGAGCATGGTCAGACGTTGGGAGACGAACGGGGAGAGTGCCACAGCTCGGAGTTGTCGTCCGATACCGCCGGTCCAGCGGCCGCCGCCTTCGCCGCCGACGATGACGAGTGTCCCGTTGCGATTGAGCGCTTTGCGAAGTTTCCGAATCGGGTTGAGACCACCGGTGTCGATGATCACGTCGTACCGGTTGCGTCCATCGAGATAGTCGGTACTCGCGTAGTCGATCACGTCGTCGGCGCCGAGCGAGCGGACAAGGTCGGCCTTTGCTCCGCTTGCCACTGCGGTCACCGTAGCGCCGAGAGTCTTGGCAACCTGGACCGCATAGCTACCAACGCCACCGGATGCCCCAAGCACGAGAACCGTTTGACCCGGCTGTACATCGGCAATGTCCTGCAACGCCTGGATGGCGGTGATACCTGAGATGGCGACGACTGCAGCCTCGTCATGCGTGATGCTGGCCGGCTTGTGCGTCAGTTTCGACTCGTTGGCCGTTGCATACTCGGCATAGGATCCCCGGGCGATACCGAAGACCTCGTCACCGACCCGGAACCGTTCCACATCGGCTCCGGTGCCGACAACTCGACCCGAAACGTCCATCCCCGGTACGGGTGATTTTGGTCGACGGATCCCGAATCCCATCAGACGGACCAGATACGGGGTACCGGTCATCAGGTGCCACACGCCACGATCCACCCCCGCCGCGTGAACCTCAATCAGAACGTCGTCGGGACCGATCTCGGGAAGGGGGGCCTCGGCGAGCTCGAGGGTGTCGGCTGAGCCGTAGCGATGTTGAACGATTGCGCGCATGGTGTCCGGTCGAGCAGTTCGAGACGATGCCTCGTCCTGGTTCAAGCTGGTGGTCGGTTCAGTTCCTTTGGTCATCATACTCTCCTTGTTGACAGTTCGTACTTAGTACGAGTAGGATGTGGAGAAATGTACCCGTACGTTGTACGATTGTCAACCCTGAATTCTTAGGAACTTGAGATGAGCCAGGACAGAGCGAGATCAACCCTCACACGCGACAGCATCTTCACTGCAGGTGTCGGGCTTGCCGACGAGATCGGGCTGGCGGCCTTCACCATCAGGAAACTGGCCGCATCGCTTGGTGTTGGGGCCATGACCATCTACCACCATGTGCCCTCGAAGGAGGAGATCATCGGTGGGATGGTGGAGATTGTCTTCGGCGAGATCCATCTGCCATCCAAGGACGATGACTGGAGGACAGCCATAAGAGCACGGTGTGAATCCGTTCGCGAGGTGCTGAACCGGCATCCCTGGGCGGCGCCACTGATGGAATCGGGGACCACCCCGGGGCCGAACAGCCTTCGCCACCATGACGCGGTGCTCGAAACACTTCGTCAGGGTGGACTGTCGATCGAGATGACCGCGCACGCCTATGCCATCCTGGACAGCTTTGTGTACGGGTTCGCTTTCGAGGAAGCGATGCTCCCTGCTACCGGTGGTGAGGGATTCGCCGCGGTCGCTGAAGAGATGGCCTCACACA
This sequence comes from uncultured Acidimicrobiia bacterium, assembly GCA_963714375.1. GTDB lineage: Bacteria > Actinomycetota > Acidimicrobiia > Spongiisociales > UBA5794 > UBA5794. The sequence continues at coordinate 140,921 of CAVQOG010000003.1, read as the reverse complement.
TGATCTTCGAGGACTATCCATATTTGGCGGAACTGACCGTGAACCATGTGCTCCAGCCGGGCTACAACTTCGGGGACTCCTTCGAGCTCGGCCTCGACCTCATCATCGACGGCCTTGACCGGGCATCAAAACAGAACCCCTGACGTCTGGCCAGAGCTGAAAGCTGAAAGCTGTGAGCTGAAAGCCGCGGTGAATGCCCAGGGCATTCACCTCAGCCGTTTAGCCTCATGGCATGGCCATGAACCAGAGCGACGATACCGACCGACAGGTGGTTGCTTGGTCCGAAACGAAGATGCAAGGCCTTGCCCGTTCGTTCGGAGCCGCTTTCACCTCCGTCTTCCGCGGCTGGGGTCACGGGTATGGCAGGCTCGCCGAGTCCCATGCTGCCTCCGTCGCCGGTGATGCTCTCGTGGCCGTTGCCCTTGCCGGGTCGTTGTTCTTCTCGGTGCCATCGACCGAGGCGCGCTCGAATGTAGCGCTGTACCTCCTGATCACGCTTGCCCCCTTTGCCGTCATCGGTCCGTTCCTTGGACGCGTCTACGACCGCTCGCCCGGCTCATACCGTGCAGGGCTTGCCATCTCTGCCCTCGGACGAATCGCGGTCTGTGTCGGGCTGGTTCTGACAATTGATTCGTTCTGGCTCTTTCCGTTTGCGTTCCTGTCACTCGTGCTGTCGCGGTTCCACGGAATCTCACGAGCCAGCGTGTTGCCCGTGGTGGTGCGCAACGCGGACGAACTGATCGACGCCAACGCGCGATTGGCGCGTGCCGGGGTCATCGCTGGGGCCATCGTTGTCCCGATCGGGGCAGGTCTTGACGCCGTCCTCGGCGCGACTGCCGTTCTGGTTTTTGCGATGGCCGTGTACCTCGTCAGCGCGGTGTCGGCCATTCAGTTGCCATCGGTCGCGAGACCAAGCCATCCATCAAAGACACGCAGAAGAACGCAGCTTCCTCGCCGGGTCAGGCTCGCCCGTTTCGCGACTGCAGGAGTACGGTTCCTCAACGGATACCTCGTGCTCCTGATTGCTTTTTCGCTTCGCGACGCGGATTCGAGCGTCGGGAGTCTTGCAATATTGCTCGGGGCCGCCGGCCTCGGCTATTTCCTTTCGGCATGGGCGGCCCCTGCGATCGGATCGTGGGTCAGGGAGGAGCCGATGGTTGTCGGCGCTCTTGCCGTCATAGCGATCGCTGCATTCGTCGGCGCACAACTCGATTCGCTGACGGCGGCTGCAGTCCTCGTGGCAGCAGCGGGCTTCGCGTGGGGAACAGCGAAATTCGCATTCGACGGACTTATGCACACGACGGTTCCGGAGCAGGATCGGGCGCGGGCGTTCACCAACGCGGAAACGATCTTCCAGATCGCATGGGTATTTGGTGCCCTCATCCCGGTATTGCCGTTCTGGCCGCGAGAGCTTGGGCTTTTCTCAGCAGGCGTCGTGGCTTTGGTGATCCAAGTCGTCTATGTGAGTTTGGTGCTCATTCCGCATGCAGAGGGCAGAAGTCAGAAGAAGGACGTCGGACGTCGGACGTCGGACGTCGGACTTCGGACGTCCGATCCTGCGGAGCCCGAGCGCATGGGCGTGCTGGACTTGATATAGGTTTGGTCATCGGGAACCTGACTTCGTCCGGTTCCTTGGAGTCCAGCTAGCTGGACTCTCGGTCATCGGTCATCGGTTATCGGTTATCGGTCATCGGCAATCGGCAATCGGTTATCGGTCATCGGTCATCGGTCATCGGACTTCAGCTACTCATAGTGAATTGTCTGAACCGGTGCGCCTCTTCGTTGGGAAGCCGAGCAGTGACTTCGGTTCCCGTGTCCGTGTGGCGCTGCTTGAGGACGTCCCCCGATGCGTGAAGCTCCGCAAGGACGTCTCCGCGTCCGTAGGGAATTGAATAGTCAATCTCAACGCTCAACGCCGAAAGGCCTACGACGATGTCCTCGAGCAGTTCGGGAACACCATCACCCGTCTGTGCCGAGATGAAAACTGCTTCTTCATGAAGTGCACGAAGTCTGTCGAGGGCTGTGGCGTCGATCGCATCGATCTTGTTGAACACGACGAGTTCCGGGACCTCGGATGCGCCGATCTCGCTCAAGACCAGCCGCACCGTCGAAAGCTGTTGATCGGGATCGGCGTCGGATGCATCGACGAGGTGCACAAGGAGATCGGCGTCAGCAACCTCTTCTAGCGTGGATCGGAAGGCCTCGACCAACTCGTGGGGAAGCTCGCGCACGAATCCGACCGTGTCCGAAACGAGTGCCGAGTGTCCGTGGGGCAGTTCGAGTTTTCGAACGGTTGAGTCGAGAGTTGCGAAAAGGCGGTCCTCGACCAACACGCCCGCATTCGTCAACCGATTGAATAGCGTTGATTTTCCGGCGTTCGTGTACCCGACAATCGCAACAACCGGTTCGCCAGCCCTCCGCCGCTGCTTGCTGCGAGTGTCGCGTGAGCGCTTTGCGTCCTTGAGCTCTGTCTCGATCTTCCGTATCCGTTCAAGGATCCGACGCCGATCAGTTTCAAGTTTCGTTTCTCCCGGACCTCTTGTGCCGATTCCAGCACCGAGGCGGGATAGTTCAGTTCCCTTTCCGCGGAGGCGAGGAAGGCGATATCGATGCTGTGCGAGCTCCACCTGCATCATGCCCTCCTTCGTGTGGGCGTGCTGGGCGAAGATGTCGAGGATCAGCGCTACTCGGTCCACCACGTCGCACTGGAACGCTTGCTGGAGGTTTCTTTGCTGGGCGGGGGACAGATCATTGTCGAACACCACAACGTCGATATCTGCAGCCTGTGACTCTGCAACGAGTTCACGGAGTTTTCCTTTTCCGAGGAACGTCGCGGCGTCGGGTCGTTCCCGTCGCACAAGAACCATTTCAACGGGCTCCGACCCTGCGGTATCGGTCAGCAGTGCGAGCTCGTCAAGGCTCGCATGTCCCCTGGCAATGTCATTGCGCGAACGAACAAGCCCAATCAACATTGCCCGCTGTCTGTCGACATCGAGGTCGGTTACCGAGGCGGTGAGGCGTTGCCGCTGACGTGCAACATGGGAGTCGGTGGAGTCGGTCACACCGCAAAGGTACTCCGATGCCATCCCGTCGACGTCATTGTTTCTTGCCGGTCGGCCACCGGGGTGCCTAGTCTTAGCTGGACGCATCGACCTGAGTCGACGCGTCCAAAACCAACATGGAGGCATTCAAGGTGAATGACAACCTAAAGAAGTGGCTCCCGTGGATTGCGGTGGCAGCAGTAGCTGTCATTGTGATCGTGATCATTGCTGTATCAGGCGGCGATGACGACGCGGCGAGTGCAACTACAACGACAGCGGCGAGTGGAGATACCACCACGACCGTTGCCGAAGAAACAACAACGACAACCGAAGCCATGGGCGAAGACCCGACGCCCGGCGAACTCGGTGCCGTCATCATTCCCGCCGGTGAAGAGATCCAGATCCGCAGCCTCGAAGCCATCACTGGCGACGTTGCGTTCCTTGGTGTTCCGAACCAGCGTGGAACCGAGTTGGCAATCGCCGACTACGGGCCGATCCAAGGCTTCAACGTGAACATGGGTACTGGTCTTGACGATCTCTGCTCCTCAGAGGGTGGTCAGGCCGCAGGCCAGACAATCGTTGCTGATGAACAGGTCATCGGAACAATTGGGACATCGTGCTCGGGTGCAGCCACAGGTGCATCGCCGTTGATCTCACAGTCCGGTGGTGTTCTGATTTCACCATCGAACACATCGCCTGACCTTACGTCCGACCTCAATGGGACGGCAGCCAAGGATTATCACCCCGGCTATTACCGCACGGCACACAACGACCTGTACCAGGGCGCAGCTGTTGCGACGTTCGTCATGGAGGAGCTCGGCCTCACGAAGGCTGCGGCGGTCCACGACGGCGATCCGTACACGCAGGGTCTCGCTCAGGCGTTTTCCGATGCGTTCACGGCAGCCGGTGGTGAGGTTGTTGTGTTCACGGCTGTGAACAAGGGCGATACCGATATGACGGGTGTTCTGACCGAGGTTGCGGCTGCCGGACCAGAAGTCATGTTCTTCCCGATCTTCATGCCTGAAGGTGGATTCATCATCCAGCAGGCAACTGATGTTGCGGGTATGGAGGATGTCATCATGATTGGTGCCGACGGGATTCTCGTCGACAACTTCATGGAGATCCCAGAGTCTGCTGGTATGTACTTCTCGGGTCCCAACCTGAGCTTCGGTGCCAACCAGTCATCGACGGGAGCCACTGCAGATTCGTTCCTTGACGCCTACGAGACCGAGTATGGCGAGGCACCATCAGCACCGTTCTGGGCTCACTCCTATGACGCAACCGTGCTGCTGCTGTCGGCGATCGATGCGGTCGCTGTTGTGCAGTCAGATGGAAGCTTGTTCGTTGACAGGGCGGCGCTCAGAGCCGAACTGACAGCGACCTCTGGCTTCCCTGGCATCACAGGTACCCTTGGTTGTGACGAGTTCGGTGACTGTGGATCACAGCGCATTTCAGTTGTGCACCACCTTGACCCGACCGACGTCCAGGCAGGCAAGGACAATATCGTCTTCGAGTTCTCGGCCGCATAGGTCACGAACCGAAAACGAAACTTGAGGCAGAAGGCCGGCGCCGACAAAGGCGCCGGCTTTCTGCTTGAATCGCCGCAGTTATGACAACGACACAAACCCCAGAGGTCACAACACGAGGTTTCCGCTTTTCGTGGACAGACTCGTTCCTATGGGCGATTCGCGTCATGTCGATCTTCATCATCGTTTGGGGGTTCGTCGGAACGATCGCCCTCAGCCTCGACGACCAAGGCCTGAGCGCGGATGCCTGGAAACAGCTGATTGTCTCGGGTGTTGCCCAGGGTTCGATGTATGGCCTGATCGCTCTCGGCTACTCGATGGTGTATGGCATTCTTGGATTCATCAACTTCGCACATGGTGAAGTGTTCATGGTTGGCGCGATGGTGGGGTTCTTCACCGCTGACGCTCTGGAGAGGGTCGGCCTGTGGGAGTCGAACTTCATCTTCTCGATCCTCATCGTGCTCTTCATGGCGATGTTCGCCTCCACCCTTAGCGCGGTACTCATCGAGAAAATCGCGTATCGCCCGTTACGCGCGGCCCCAAGGCTCATCCCACTCATCACCTCAATTGGTGTGTCGTTCTTTCTTCAGAATGCCATTCTGCTTCTCGTCGGTCCTGCGGTTCGTAGCTACCCAAGGGGTCCAGAGTGGCTCCGAAACCAGTACGACATCCTTGGATTTCAAGTCACCGGTACGGTAATGGCTGTCCTTGTGATCGCCGCGATATCAATGGTCGGCCTCTGGCTCTTTGTAGAGCGCTCGGCTACCGGTCGTGCCATGCGCGCCGTTGCGGAGGACAAAGAGATTGCCTCGTTGATGGGTATCAACGTTGATCGGGTGATCGTTACGACATTCGCCGTCGGTGGAGCCATGGCTGGAGTCGCTGCAATCCTGTGGGCACTGCTGTTTCGCGGTGTGTCGTCCGTCACCGGCTTTCTCCCTGGCATCAAGGCATTTACCGCTGCCGTGCTCGGAGGAATCGGAAACATCGTCGGGGCCATGGTCGGTGGTCTGCTTCTCGGGCTTTTCGAGGGCATCGGGCCGAATGTTGTTCTCCGAGGACTTGCATGGCAGATTCCGACCGCGCTCGGCATCACGTTCGTCGTGGTCGGCGGCGTCGGAATCGTTGCTGCTCGCGCCATTGGGCGCACAAGCCTGGTCGTTCTCGGTGCAGCAGTCATCCTGCTTGGCGTGGCTGGCATTCTTGGCTGGACGATCGAGATTCCCGGTTTGAGTCAACTCAAGGATGTCGTCGCCTTCACCGCTTTGATACTCGTTCTCATCTTCAAGCCCGCTGGGCTTTTCGGTGAGCAGCTCGGGAAGGAGGACCGAGCCTGATGGCTGACTCTGTCGCGCCCGAATTGGCCCCGAAGTCACGATCCGCGTCAGACGTTGACTGGTCACGCGTTTCCCGTCAGGGAGCGCTCGCTGGCCTGACGATGGTGTTCATCGCTGCAGCCGGGATGGTCACCGTGCTCGATAAGCGGATGATCGTTGATCCGTGGCTGAGTCTCGGGTTCATTGCGCTCTTGTGGGTTCCGGTGTTCTTCGGTTTCATGGCCGCACATGAACCGACACCTGATGGCGGCGAGGCGCCCGTGAAAGGCGAACGAGATCTTCTGGCTGGCACCGTTGCCGGTGGGCTCGCCGGTCTGTACTTCTCTCTCCTTATTGTTGTCATCGACCGCTTCGACTTGTCGGACTGGTTGTCCAACCTGCTCCCGAACCTCGTTGACATCCTGACGTTTGGCCGAGGAATCGAGACGGCAGCGGCCATCTGGATCATCGGCAGCGCCCTGCTCGGTCTGATCGGTGGAGCGCTCCAGGTCGTGTCACCGCCAGTTCGGCGCATGGTGAGCTGGGCTGTTGTCGGGACGATCGCAGTGGCGATGTTGGAGCTCATCATCACCGATCTCTTCCAGGGACTCCACATCGATTGGGCAGCAGACTGGCTGTATGCACCGAGAGGTGGGCTGACGACGCAGGCCGCGTTCGTCCTTGTGGTCGTATTCGGCGTCTCCGGATTCCGATCGAGTGGGAAGTCACTTGATCAACGTCGTCAAGACCGGATGGCGCTCCCGAAGGAGGTCCTTGCTCGTCGCAACCTGATCGCTGGGGTCGTGACGGTGCTTGCCGTGATCTTCGTTCCGATGGTCGTTGGCGGACTCACCAACGAGCTGCTCGCCAATGTTGGCTTGTTCGTCCTGATGGGTCTCGGGCTCAACATCGTGGTTGGCTACGCAGGCCTGCTCGACCTTGGCTATGTCGCATTCTTCGCAGTCGGTGCCTATACGACAGCTGTACTGACCTCGACCGAGTCGCCGACCTGGATGCCAGAACTCACTTTGAACTTCGCAACACCAGAGGGATGGATCGTTGTCGGCGCAGTTATTCTGGTTGGCTCGATAGCTGGGATCCTTGTCGGTACTCCGGTGATCAGGTTGCGTGGCGACTATCTGGCCATCGTCACCCTTGGATTCGGTGAGATCGTCCGCATTCTGTTCCTCTCCGACTGGCTGTCGCCATATTTTGGCGGTGCGCAGGGGATCACGAATATCCCATCAGCCGAGATTGGGCCAGTGGTGATCCCCGGAACCAACTCGCAAGCAATCTTCTACCTCCTTGCGGTGTTCAGTGGTATTGCGATCTACGTCTCGTGGCGGCTCCAGTATTCACGTCTCGGACGAGCCTGGTCGGCACTTCGAGAGGACGAGGACGTTGCCGAAGCGATGGGTATCAACACGACAACAATCAAGCTGACGGCGTTCGTCACGGGCGCGATCTTCGCGTCGCTCGCGGGGATGATTTTTGCTGCGAAGGTCGGAGCGATCTTCCCGATTTCGTTCCGTCTCCTGATTTCGATCGTGATTCTGGTCGTAGTGATCGTCGGTGGTATGGGCTCGATCACCGGTGTGATTGTTGGAGCCGTCGTACTCATCGGAGTTCTTGGTGGTCCAACGCAGCCGGGTCTTCTGCAGGAATTCGGCCAGTTCAAGTTGCTCATCTATGGAGCCCTTCTCGTGGTCATGATGTTGAAGCGACCTGAGGGCTTGTGGCCGTCGCTACGAAGACAGCGAGAGCTTCGTCACGACGAGTTGAGGCAGGATGCCTGGCTCACCGGTGATCCTGGTCAAGACACCGCGGAGGTTGAAGCCTGATGTCGATGCTTGCGATCACGGAGCTACGCAAAGGATTCGGAGGAGTCCAGGCACTCGACGGTGTGAACTTCCATATCGATAAGGGCGAGATCGTCTCGGTGATCGGGCCAAACGGTGCGGGAAAGACCTCGTTCTTCAACACGATCACCGGATATTTTCCCCCAGACTCCGGGCTGATCGCCTTCAATGGACTCAGCATCGGCGGTCACAGGCCGCATGAGATCACAGAACTTGGCATCGCCCGCACCTTCCAGAACGTGCGACTTTTTCCGAATATGACCGTGCTTGAGAACGTGATGGTGGCACAACACTCACGAACGAAGACCGGTATTTTCGGGTCTTTGCTCAACACTCGCGGATTCCGCAAGGAGGAGGCGGAGATCGAGGAACGGGGTAAGGAGATCCTCTCCTTCTTCGGGCAACGTCTCAAGGGCTATCGCTGGGATCAACCGGCTTTCGTCCTCTCGTATGCGAACCGGCGGAGGCTTGAGATTGCTCGAGCGATGGCAACCCTGCCCGAACTCATCCTCCTCGATGAGCCCACGGCTGGCATGAATCCTCGCGAGACAGCGGAGATGACCCAGTTGATCAACAGGCTCCGCGATGAGCGCGGTCTGACGGTTGTGGTGATTGAGCACGAGATGCGTGTCGTCCGCGATGTTTCGGATCGAGTCGTTGTCCTTGATCACGGAGTGAAGATTGCAGAGGGTGACTACGAAACGGTGTCCACTGATCCAGACGTCATCGAGGCATACCTCGGTCGTCCTTCGGAGGCTGGCAATGCCTGATCCTTCCTCGATCCTGGAATTCCGCTCGGTCAATATCCACTACGGACCGGTCCATGTTCTCAAGGATGTGAACATCGAGATCTTTCCTGGGGAGATGGTGTGTCTCTTGGGCGGCAACGCATCGGGGAAGACGACAACTCTCAAAACGATTCTTGGCATGGTCGAACCGTCAAGTGGCGACATAGTCATCGATGGCACGGTGATGACGGGTGCGACGACGGCGGAGATCGTGTCAAAGGGCATCACGATGGTTCCGGAGAACCGTCGCCTCTTCAAACGGATGACCGTATACGAAAACCTTGAGATCGGCGCCTACCTACGCAAGGACCGTGAGAATCTTGAGGACGATTTGGAGACCATCTACGAGATGTTCCCTCGGGTCAAGGAGCGTCTGAGTCAGAAGGCCGGAACCCTCTCCGGTGGCGAACAGCAGATGGTTGCAGTCGGTAGGGCTCTTATGGCGAAACCGAAGGTGCTGCTGATGGATGAACCTTCGATGGGCCTCGCTCCGGTGCTCGTGCAGCAGAACTTTGACATCATCAAACAGATCAACGAAGCGGGAGTTACGGTATTTGTGGTTGAGCAGAACGCCAACATGGCGCTGTCGATTGCCGATCGGGGCTACGTGCTTCAGACCGGTCGTATCGTTCTTGAGGGCACTGCGGAAGCCCTTCTGGCCAATGAGGATCTCCGGAAGGCCTACCTTGGTGACGCCGACTCCGCCTGAGGAGGTCACCCATGAGTACTGAATCAGTTGATGTCGCGATTGTCGGTGGCGGCATCATCGGGATGTCAATCGCTTACCAAGTAGCACGACGCTCCAACCTGGCCGTGGCCGTGTTTGAGAAGGGGGTCGGACTCGGAGAGGGTTCCACGGGTGGATCGTCGGCAATCACCCGTCAGCGGTATACAACGATTGAAAACGTTCGGATCGCCAGGGACGGAAATGTGATCTGGCGCAATTGGTCCGAGTATGTCGGAAATGATCGTCCCAATGGTTCGTTCCATGACATCGGTGTGCTGTGGATGGTGGACGACAATGCTGATGTCGTCGCATACGACCAGGCGCGCATGTCGGCCGAGGGGATCGATGTTGTCGACATCGGTGCCGACGATGTTGTCGATCTGTTTCCTGCGATCTCGACATGTATGGTGCCCTTCGATCTCACAGGCGAGGTGGAGCATGTGTGTTGGCCAGGTGACCGATTCCTCCTCGAACGTGACACCGGTTTCTTCGATGCGACCGGTGCTTTGCTCGACGTGTCGATCGCGGCATCGAAACTCGGCGTCGATATACGCATGAACACGACAGTCGTTGATGTGACAACCGTCGGGGATCGTGCCACGGGTGTTGTACTCGCCGATGGTTCAAATATCGGCGCCGGTCTCGTCGTGAATGCAGCCGGTCCGTGGTGCAATCAGATCAACGCGATGGTTGGACTCGAAACGCCGTGGGAGCTTGTTCCGACCCGGATCCAAGTCATCTATCGGGCTCTCCCTGACGAGGTCGCTCGTCCGATACCGGTGATATGCGATTCGGCAGGGGGGATCTACCTGCGCCCCGAGGCAGGAGGAGGTCAGATCATTCTTGGCTCGATCCTTGAGGAGGACGAAATGGAAGCCGTCGAAGATCCCGATGACTACGCGAAAATGGCCAATCGGTCATTCATCGATCTCAAGATCCACGCGCTTCATCACCGGATCCCATCCCTTCCCTACAAGGGGATACCAGGGGGAATGGCCAGCCTGTACACCGTCAACCGTCAGGACGTCTTGCCCGTCATCGGGCCGACGTCAATCGATGGCTTTGCCGTCGTCAACGGCTTCTCAGGGCACGGCTTCAAGGAGTCCCAGGTCGTTGCATCCATGATGGCACAGTGGATTACCGACGAGCGTGCATCCTTTGATACTGACATCCCGATGGTTTTCTTCTCCATCGACAGAACCCCTGTCCACATCGCCGAACACAACGTGCTGGCGTAGACAACCTTTGTGTCCCCCGTCTACGGGGGCGACCGATGAGCGAAGCGAAGAGGTAGGGGGTGGCGCGAGCCTGCGAGCCCCGTCCCTTTTCCTGGGCTGTCGGCGGGATCACAACTCGCGATTGAGCGAGTCGCCGATCGTGGAAGGATCGTCGAGAGCTCGCATGATCAGATCGACGGTCTCATCAAGAGCCTCCAAGACCTCCACATCATCGATGCGCAGCACGAACCATCCGCGCCGGTGAAACCAGTCATCTCGCCGAGCGTCCGCGGCGGGATCATCGTGGGAAGCATCATCGATCTCGATGATGAGGCGCTTTGATCGACACGAGAAGTCGACGATGAATGGGCCGATCACATCTTGTCTGCGAAATCGGACGCCGAGACCGCTTCGACGCAGTTCGCTCCAGATCCTCACTTCGGCAAGGCCAGGATCGGAACGGTTGGTGCGTGCGAACTGGATGAGTCGGTCTCGTTCGGACATGTGACATCAGTACCGCAGCACGATCTGCATTTCAAGGTGTGTGGGTTTCCAGCCACTCCTGGCTCGCAGGGCTCGCAGCACCCCCTGATCCGACTTCGTCGGATCTGTCCCCCGTGAACGGGGGACGCGTGTGGCCAGACGTTGTGTCCCCCGTTTACGGGGGACGACCGATGAGCGAAGCGAAGAGGTAGGGGGTGGCGCGAGCCTGCGAGCCCCGTCTCGAGTTCTGTGTATTGGATCCGACGTCAAAGCCTCCAAGTCCTCAACGTTGTCGGTCCGGCTGTATTTCGGGGTGTGTGGGTTTCCAGCCACTCCTGGCTCGCAGGCTCGCGCGTGGCCGGGCTTTGTGTCCCCCGTTTACGGGGGACGAGCGATGAGCGAAGCGAAGAGGTAGGGGGTGGCGCGAGCCTGCGAGCCCCGTCCCTTTCTTGGGCTGCCGCGTTTCAGAGTGTGTGGGTTTCCAGCCACTCCTGGCGTCTGCGCTACACGACCGTCCCCACGCCGAGGCGTTTCGCGTTTGCCAGGGCCGTGCGGGCTGCTGCCACGTCCTGGCTTGCGATCCCAACGCTCTTGAAGAGAGTGATTGCGTGTGATCGATTCCACGGCTGGTCGATGAGCTGACCGATCTCGATGTGCGGTTGAACCCCAGCCTGAATGAGATCACCAGCCTCGTTGGCCGCTGCGTCGAGGTCATCGACCACCCGGTAGGCGGCTTGAACGACAGCTGCAGGGATTTCAACCATTTCGGGGGAATAGGCACCGATGGCGTTGATGTGCACTCGGTCGGGAACTGCCAGGGCGTTGAAGAGCGGTTCCCGAGACGGTGTCGCTGTTGTGATGATGTCCGCCGACTCCACTGCCGCATCGGCGGTGGCGGCAACTTGTCCGCCCACGACGTTGGCGAGGCGTGCAGCGTTGTCGGAGGATCGACTCCAAATGGTCACGTGTTCCACCGGTCGTACCGTCCGCACCGCCTCAATCTGGTCGGGCGCCATGGCCCCAGCGCCAAGCATCGCGAGATGCGTGGCATTCGGGTCGGCGAGGAGGCGGGTCGCAAGCCCGGCACCCGCTGCAGTTCGTATCGCCGTGAGTGTCGGTCCATCAACGACCCCGACAGGGGTCCCTTCACCATCGAATATCACTACCACGCCGACCGGATTGCCAGGGACGGTGCTGACAACCTTGATTCCCGATGTTCTGCCGACACGTCCCGGCATGAAGAATGACGAACCGATCATCTGACGTTGTGGGTTCTCACGGTCAGGGCCGAAGGCATCCTCCATCGCATCAATCGCGTCTGCCATGGGCAGGCACCGACGTGTCTCGTCGGCGTTGAGAATCCTCACGTGGTCGCCTGAAACCGTGCCAGGTAGGCGTTGCGTGCCTCAGTTGACTCATCATCATCGAGGGCGGTAATGAGCCCCATTGCATCGTCGCGTGAGTAGTCGCCGTGAAGTACCTCGGCAACGTGACGTTTGGTTGTCACGGTTGGGAGCCTGGGACGTTCGGCAATGTGAACAGCCAGCTCTTTTGCAATTTCCATCGAATCTCCCGTGTCGGTCACTGCGTTGAGGAATCCGGCGGCCTTGCCTTCCTGAGCGGTGAAGGGGCGACACGTAAGGACGAGCTCCTTGGTGATCGCAGGACCGAACTCTCGTACCAGGCGTTCGATCCCTCCCCAGGCCAATGGGATCCCGAGATCCACCTCAGGAATCGTGAACACGGTGTCAGCATCGGCCACACGAAGGTCGCAGGCAGCTGCCAGAACCACGCCGCCACCGATCACGTTCCCATGGAGCGCAGCGACCGTGATCTGGGGCATGGATTCGATTGCCTCTGCCATCGTGCCACCAAGCTGTGCCGCCTCGTATCGCTGCATTTGATCTGATTTGTGGAGCAACCCAACCTCAAACCCCGAAACGTCGAATCCTGCGCAAAAGTCGATTCCATTGCCAGCCAGTACGACGGTTCGAAGGTCCGATGACGAAATCTCACGCGCCACCGCGACGAGTTCTTCCAGAAGATCGAATGACAGCGCGTTGCGATGCTCGGGACGGTCCAGAACTACATAGCCAACGTGGGCATCGCTCCAGTAATCGAGGTTCCGATACTCCATGACCCACCCGCCCTTCGTTCAAACTGTCATCGTAGACGACGCTTGTTGGATCGACGTCAGCAGGCCTGGTTTTGTCTTGTTAGATTTGAGCAAGGAGGTCATATGCGCAAGACAGTCGCTCATATCCTTGAGTACAAGGGTCAGGATGTATGGAGCGTGCCAAGCTCGATGTCTGTGTTCGATGCTGTGTCCATGATGGCAGACAAGAACATCGGTGCCCTTGTTGTTGTAGACGATGGCGTTCTCACCGGCATCATGTCGGAACGAGACTATGCGAGAAAGATCATTCTTTACGGCAAAGGGTCGCGTGACACACCCGTTGGCGAGATCATGACGCCGAATCCGGTAACTGTTACCCCGGCCGATACGGTGTCGGAATGTATGGAGCTGATGACAGCGAACCGATTCAGGCACTTGCCTGTTGTCGAGGACGGTGCGCTGTTGGGTGTGGTGTCCATCGGTGATGTCGTTGGTGCGGTGATTGATGAGCAGAAGTTCCTCATTGACCAACTCGAGGGCTACATCACCGGCTGATCGCAGCGTCCAATTCGACGTGAAACGAGGCGCAGCTAGCAGCGCGAGCAGGCGCGCTGTGGACAAACTGCGACAGCAGCAACAAACTGTGAACCGTCAGCTGTGAAGCGCTCTAAGCGCCGCGTTTGTCGAAGGTCTCTTGGTCGAACGGTTCGATCATGATGCATTCGCCAGGGCACTCTTCAGCTGCCTCAACGACGATATCGATCTGATCGTTCGGAACCCGAGCCACACCGCGAGATCCATCGGGTGCTTGATTGCCATCGAAAACGATTTCAGCCCCCCAGTTGCCCGCGGTCTCCTTGACGACCCAGAGACCGTCGTCGCGGCCAATGAATACGTCGGGTGCGATTTCTTCGCAGATCCCGTCCCCGGTGCATAGATCCTGGTCAATCCACACCATCAATGAAGCGTCAGCCATGGCTTTCCTCGCGTTGCTCTCAGTTGCGTTGCGGAGCATAGTCGCCGGACAGACCATCGAAGTCGCGGAATCCAGCTTGCTGGACTCCACTCCTACCATGGTCGGATGGAGGCGACTGCGTGCCTGGTGGACGTCGCGGTCTTCAAAACCGACGAGGGGGCGAAAGCTCCCTGGCGGGTTCGATTCCCGTCCGCCTCCGCCAAGTCAGACGTCAGACATCAGACGTCAGACTTCTGAGATCTGGCTTCGGATGTCCGTCGTCCGTCGTCCGTCGTCCGTCGTCCGTCGTCCGTCGTCCGAAGGGACCGCTTACTGCGTCTGGGTGTCTCGCCCGAGGAGCGGGTCGTCGCTTTCGTAGAGAGAATTGATGCCTGGCCCGTATTCGGCCATGATCGTTCGACGCTTTATCTTGAGCGAGGGCGTCAACATGCCACCTTCGGGTGTCCATTCCTCCGTACCGAGGATGAAGTCCCTGACACGTTCGTAGTGTTTGATATCGCTCTGAGCGCGGTTGATCTCTGTCTTGAACAATTCGATGACCTTCTCGTTCGCGACCAGGTCAGCATGTGAGGATGCGCTGAGTCCGTTCTCAGCCGCCCACTTCTCAAGATATTCGAAATCAGGGATGACAACGGCAACATTGAACGGACGCTGCTCGCCGTAGACCATGACCTGTGAGATGTATCCCGAAAGCGTCAGGGCTTCCTCGATCGGTGACGGAACCACGTACTTGCCATTCTCAAGCTTGTACTGCTCCTTGATACGGCCCCTGATGTACAGATAGCCCTCGGAGTCAAGATGCCCAAGGTCACCGGTACGGAAGCCACCGTCGCCGGTGAAGACCTCCTCGTTCGCCTCAGGCAGGTTGTAGTAGCCCATCATGACGTTTGGACCGTGAACGACGATCTCGCCGATCTCTTTGTCACCGGTGATATCGGTATCGATCGTGATTGTCACGTGCGGGATCGCCCGTCCGACGGAACCCACCTTTCGTGCGCCCTTCACGTTGCAGGTGGCGATGGGGCTTGTCTCTGTGAGCCCGTAGCCCTCATAGACGACAATGCCCACCGCTGAAATGAACTCGGCCACCTCTGTTGAGATCGCTGCACCGCCGGAGAACGCGTACCTGAGACGACCACCAAACCGATCCCGAACCTTCGAGAACACGAGCTTGTCGAACACCCCATGCTTGATCTCGACCATCCGGCTGGTCGTGCCTCGATTTGCCATTGTGTTTCGCTTGTGAGCATTCGCCATCGCGGCCTCAAACATTTTCTGCTTGATGCCACCTTCGGATGCCATGAGCTTGTTCAGACCGTCGTAGACCTTGTTGAAAACGGTCGGAACGGCAACGAGGAGTGTCGGCTCAATCTCTGGCATGTCCCGAATCAGCGTCTTTGCGCTCGTCAGTCCCGTTGACGAGCCGAAGAAGATCAAGGCGTGAAGTTCAACGGTTTGTCCGAACGAATGTGCCCACGGAAGGAACGATGCGGAACGGTCTTCCTCCTCGAGAGGGAAGATCTCGGCAACGGCGTTCAAGTTCGATGCGATGTTCGAATGCGAGAGCATCACACCCTTCGGATTTCCCGTGGTACCCGACGTGTAGATGAGCCCGGCAAGATCGTCTGGCCGAACGACTGCTGCTGTTGCAGGGTTCTCGGCGCCTCGTGCGAGCAATTCGACATAGTCCAACGCGTTGCCGCCAGCGGGATCATCGATGACGACCAAGGTCTCAAGTGTGTCGATCTCTCCTTGAATCTCCTCGATCTGGGCACGAATCCCGTCGGTCGCCACGAATACGACCTTTGCCCCTGAGTCGCTGAGAATGTACTTCCAGTCCTTCTGCGTCTGGGCTTCATACATCGGAACCCATGCTGCCCCGAGGCTGTACGTTGCATAGGCACCAACAGCCCACTCGGGACGGTTGTCGGAGATGATCGCGACCTTGTCGCCACTCGAAACCCCGAGGGAGGCCAGGCCACCGCGGGCATGGTCGATTGCTTCGCCGAACTCGCGGTACGTGATCCAGTTCCATGAGCCGTCAGGCGTCCGCTGCCCGAACAACGGGTTCTCAGGAAACGCTGCCACGCTTTGGGCATAGAGCTCCGCAAGTGTGTTGACATCGGATGGCATCTGGGTCCTTTCGTGGTACCTAAACACAACATTACCTGATGCCAGTCCATCTCGAAATGGAGAATGCCGATACCATGCTGACCATGGACGATTCCGCGTCCCTTGGGCGCTTCATTCGAGAATCACGGTTGAGAAAGGGCATGTCACTCGGACAGCTCGCCGCGTCGATCGGTCGTTCGTCCTCGTCGGTGAGGAGGTGGGAGCGGGATGAGGTTGCCCCAGCAATCACTGTCATGCCCGCGCTTGCAGAAGTACTCGGGGTGGAGGTTGGTGTCCTTGAAGCCAAACGGCCTTCCCTCGCCGATTTCGACGACACCGGCCCCCACACCGCTGGAGGCGACGATCGTCCCCCGACGCTCGAGCAGCCGGTTGTTGCTCCTTTGGGGCAGTCTGAGCCCGATTCACATGCACAAGGTGAGGCTTCGGGTGGGCTCTTCGGGGATATGTGGAACACGCTGTTCGCGAACAAGAATTCGTGGATCGGCTGGGCTCGAGGCATCGCAACGACTGTTGCGCTGATTGTCATGGTGGTCATCTTGTGGTGGGCAGTCGGGGAGCTGTGGGGTGGGCTGCTCGAGATCTGGGATTCCTTCGGGGCTGGCAGCGCGACGCCCTAGGGACCCCTCTGCCCTAGCCGATCATCGCCCTGATGAGCAATACCAGGGCCGCCCCACCACAGATGATGAGGATTCCGAATCGAACGGCTTGTTTCGGTACGCGGTCCTTGATGTGGAACGAGACCCACAGCCCGATGAGGGCTGCTGGAAGGAGCATTAGGGCGACCTTCACGTCGGTGAGAGACAGATGTCCGCTCGACCACCGGAACAGTGTTGACGTGATGACTCCGAAGACGAAGATGGTTGCCAGCGTTGAGCGGATGGTGTCCGCTTCGTCTCTGCTGTAGATCAGGGCGATCGGAGGACCACCGATCGCAGCCACGACACCGGTAACTCCCGAAGCAACTCCGGCAAGAATCTTGGTGCTCGTAGTCCTGGCAACGGACATGCCGGCGCCCATCGCCACGACGGCCGACAGGACGATGACAGCGATCAAGGCATCGAGTACACGCGCCGATGCGACGCCAAGAAGGAATGCCCCAAAGAAGGCTCCAGGAATCCGCGCGCCGACGATCCACCCGACCCCTGTGAGCTCGATAGCGTGTCTCTCCCTCCAGGCCATGATGATGATCATCGGGAACGCGATCAACAGCTGTGGTGCCGGCACAAGATCGGGGTGGAGTAGTGCAAGCAGGGGGACTGAGATCATCCCAAAGCCGATGCCGACCGTGCCCTGCACGGAGGCAGCTCCCGCGGTAATCACGAGGGCAGCAACCCACACAAGAATCGACATCATGAGATTCTCTCACGCCTCGGCGCGCCGGAATCCATGATGTGTCGTATCCAGCTGATCGATCTAGCGTTCCCAACATGAAACGTCTCTTCCTCGCTGTAGCTGTCGTTGCTGTCGTTGCAGGAGCTTGCTCGTCGGATACTGAGCCACTGATTGGTCTGCGGGTGTCATCGGATTCGGCTGTTGGTGACTCACGTTTACTCTTTGCGGTCAATGAGGTAGACGGGACCCGTAGGGGCTCGCCCGATGAGATTGTCACTGTTGTTGCGTCCCCCCTCGACGAGCCCGACCGTTCCTACGAGTCGGTTGCCGACTTCACTTGGATCGTGGAGGACTCGATTGGGATCTACCGAGCAACGGTGCCGTTCGATATCGCCGGTCTGTGGCAGATCGACTTCTCCATCTCGACGGGGGAGCCAACGGAGCCGTTCCTTGTCGACATTCAACTTTCACCATCCTCCGTCGCCATCGGTGAGCCGGCGCCCCTCATCGCCACTCGCACGCTTGCGGACTCGGCAATTGAGGACCTCACGACCGACGACGATCCTGTTTTGTCGCTCTACGAGTCTTCTCTCGATGATGTGCTCCAAAACGGACGGAAGACCGTTGTTCTGTTCGCGACGCCTGGCTATTGCGTGTCGGCGACATGCGGCCCGCTACTCAACCAAGTAAAAGATCTGATGCCAAGGGCTCCCGACGTCGACTTCGTCCACATTGAGGTCTACGAGGGGTTCAACGAGCCGGGTTTTGTGCCGGATGGCGACCACTTGGCTCCAGCAGTTGACGAGTTTGGGCTCCTCAACGAACCCTGGATATTCGTCATGGATGAATCTGGGATCGTGATCTCGCGGCTCGAAGGTGTCCTCGTTGACGGTGAGCTCGAAGGAATCCTGGGCCTGGAGTAGGTGGTGATGGTCAGGGTCATATCGTGGGCGGTGGCGGTTATTGCTCTACTCGGCGCCGTAGCTACCGGTTGTGCGTCTGCACATGAACTGGCGGACAATCAGGTATCCGGAGTCGTCACTGAGGTCACCGGAGACTTGACTGGTGTCGTATCGTTCGTCGTCTTGGACAACGACGGCAATAGTCACCTGTTTCGACCCGCACCCGGCCTGCTCTTCTACGGTGGCCCCCTGATTCACCTTCGCGATCATGTGACGACGGGTCAACGTGTCACGGTCACCTTTGAGACGGCGGCCTACGGCGAGATGACGGCGGTACTGATCGAACACGAAGACCCTGCATCAGAGCACCAAGACCCAGCCGTCCCCCCTGAAGGGGGGACGGATTGAAGTCTGACTTCTGACTTCTAACCGACCTACGCAGTGAGCAGCTCGGGGTCTTCGGCAGGGGTTGACGGTCTGGCAAGAATGTAGGAGATCCACGCCACAGACGCTCCCGCCAGCAAGCCCACGATGGCGGTGAGGATGACAAGATCAGCAACACCGATGATGGCGTGACCGTCACTGATGGATCCCAGAACGGTGATACCGAGTGGGAACACAACCATCGCGACGAGGGGTGCAACGACGGCTCCAACAGACGCTATTACGCCAAGAGACATTGACCTGCCCCCAGGTTCGATCACCCGTGCCACAACCCGTGTCAGGATCGCGATGACTGTTCCTCCGACGATGCTCGAGAGAATCACGACCATCCAGGTTGCGGATGCTGCTGCCGAGAAGGTAGGGACGACGTCGGATCCATCAACCTCGACGGTGAGTGACGGAACGGCCCCGGATGCGGCAAAGAACGTGAAGAGGGCGAGCGCAACGACGAGACCTGACACGCCACCGATGACGAGTGCTGCGGTGTAGTTCGGCTTCATGGCGTGGATTGTAAGCCGGTTCCGGAAAGCGAATGCTTCGTCACCGCGAACACACGTCCGGAGCGTAGATACCAATGATCCGATCCGAATCGTCTTGCCCCTGGACGGGGCCCCACAGCAGGACCGTCCCGGATGCCGCACTCGAAACGGTGTATGTCGAGCCGAGTTTCGCATCCGATCCGAATGTGACCACCTGACTCTCGTAGATACTGTTGAGATCGGCCACGGTGTCCCCGATCTTGAGCCCACTCAGCGTCTCGATGGCGGCTGGTGCCTCCTCGATGAGCCCGAAGTTGATGTCGTTGCGGTATCCATTGAAGACCTCCTGCCCGCCAGATTTTGTGACAATGGCCGCAAACGTCTCGAACTTCAGAACCCTTTCGAGGTCGCCAGCGCATACTCCCCATTGATCTGTTGAGGTTTGCCAACCCGTGTCCTCCGTTGGGTTCCCAAAGGATGCGACGAGTCTGCCGATTGCGAGATCATCCTCGGTTCCAAAGACGATGTCCTTGATGTCATTGTCCATCACCCCGAGTCCGTCGGTCCTCATCTTGAGGTCGGCTGCTGGGATCGGTGGTTCGACCGCTGGGTAGGGATCGGTCGAAGGAACCGTGGTCGACGTGGTTGTTGTGGTATCGGTGTCTGGCACTGTGGTAGTGGTGTCGCCACCAGCTGTCGTGGTTGTTGTTCCCGCGGCTGTACCACCGCTGTCTTCGGATCCGAAGAGCTGGAACACAGCGACGGAGAGTGCCACGAGGAGAAGCCCGAGAATCAGTCCAGTGAGCAATGGTGAACCGGGAGGTTGACCTGGTGGGGGTTGCTGAGGATCCATAGGGGGGAAGTCTGATGGGGGTGGTAGCGGGGGGATATCCGCATACGGATCCGTCCAACCCGGTGGATTGTCAAATGAATCCCCGTTGTACGGGTCCTTTGGGTCGCTCACAGCACCGATCCTCGTTGAGTCACCCGCATTGTATGTCCCTTTGCTGGAAGTGGGCGGGTATCACGCACACTACGAGTTCTCCTTCGGAAGATCATCCCCGTACTGGTTCGCGATCACGTCCTTCGGACTCGTCGTCTCGACGAGGATGGATTGGTCCGATGGCGACCTCGACAGGCGAACGGGGATCTCAAGACGGTTGATGTCTTCGATATCGATGTCGCGGGCCGACCAAGCGAGGCTGATTGCGTCGGTCAAGCTCAATGTGTTGCTCAATACGAACGTGTCTGCGATTGCGCCGACCACCTCATTGAGCTGCTGGGGCGAACTGAAGGACTTCAGTTTCTTGGCAAGTTTGAGGATCAGTTCCTGCTGGTGCTCGTTGCGTTGGAGGTCTCCTCTGCCAGGAACTGAACGCCAAGTACCGTCGCGGAATTCTTCGGTGTGACGCGACCGAACCCATGCCAGCGCTTGCTCGCCGGTCGCATCCGTACAGCCTTCCGGTAGATCGAGTTTCGCTTTGGAATCCCTCACCGCGTAATCGAAACAGATCTCAATGCCGCCCACCGCGTCGATGATGTCGACGAACCCTTCGAAATCGAACTCGGCGAAGTGGTCGACATCGATCCCGGTCATCTCCGATACCTGGACTGAGAGCAGCGTTCCCCCATTGATGTCCTTGGACGCGCACCCCTTCGACAGCGTGTTGATACGCGTCTTGCCCCCGGTGCATGGGTTCGTCACGTACAGATCCCGCGGAAAGGACATCATGAACGGTTCGGCGCCGTTTGTTGGAAGAACGAGGTAGAGGATGACGTCGCCGTTTCCAGAATTGGAATCGCCACCGATGAGGAGCATCGTGACAAAGGGCTCGCTCGGCAACGTTGGTTCGTCGGGAGCTGGCTCATCCCCGGTTGGATCAGCAACCGGCGCAGTTGCCAGTGTTGTGGGAGTACCGATCGGCTGGACAAGAGCAGCTCGCGCTTCGGCCAACGCAAATGTCTCTCGGTCGATGCTATTCCACGAACCCCACAGCTGTACGCCGGTAAACGCTCCGTAGCCGACGAGGAGGATGACTGCGCCAACAACGGCGCGGATAACGATCGGGCCAGGCTTGGGAGTATCTGATGGCGTGGTATGAATGACGAAGAACCACCAAGCCGAGAGGCCGATCGCCGTCCCTGAAACAGCCGCCGCAACGACCAGTGCGTGGGTGTCAGCCAAGGTCATGAGGAGGACGAATGCCGCCATCGTTGATCCCGCGAACACTCCGTTCTCCACGGTGAAGATGTTGCGCCACATAGGCGCTGACTCAGATCCGTTGGTCATTGGCCGTTCTCGGTCTCGGCCAACATGTCCTTGGCAGCAGGAGTCGAATCCGGGATGCGTTTCGCAGGTCTCGGTGAGGGCAGTGTCGGTGCTTTTCCATCGGATCGATTGATGATGAAGCCAAGCGGCGGAGCTCCGACATCGCTGAGCTTCGATGCTGTTTGTGAGGCCTTCTTCGGATCGGCGTTTGGGGACACGATCAGGATTGAGCCATCGGCGTGGACGGCGAGGTGTGGTGTCGCATCGGACCACCCGATGGGTGGAGCATCGATGATGATGAGGTCGGCCCGCTCAGATACCTGGTCGATTGCATCGCCGAGCCCGAGGCCGCCAAGGAGTGAGTCGTCTCCGTCGGGAGCGCCTGCAGGGATAAGGGGAAGTCGCAACGTCTCGCTGATTGTCAACATGCGTGCCACTTCAGACAGCGAGCGTTCGCCGGAAGCGAGCTCGGTCAGACCAGGGATCGATCCAGTCGAGAGGAATCTTGCGAGTCCGTGGTGTGTCGTATCCGCGTCGATGAGCATGACGCGTCGCCCAAGTCTCGTTGCGGCGATTGCCACGTTCAAGGCGACCGTTGTCGATCCTTGGCCCGGTGAAGGAGATGTGAAAAGGAGAACGCGTCCGGTGGTCTGTTCTTGGATCATTCTCACAGCGTCCATGTAGGCCCCAGCTGTGTTCGTGTTCGTGAGAGCCGGTGCCGGTTGATCGTGGAGGGGAATGCTTCCGAGCTCGGTGAGAGTTTCCAGAGCCCCATCAAGGTGCTGTTTTGGCATGGATGTGCTCAACGCCCACCACAGGACCACTCCGCCGACGCCGCCGAGAGCGACCCCCAGGAGCACGCCACGTGTTGATTGGACCGAGTATGCGACTAGCCCAAATACACCAAGGGCTACGACGATTGCTATTCCTTTTGCAAGCTCGGAGGGTCGAGCAGTCCGATCGAGCTTCCCCTTGGTACCGCTTCCAATGGTGTCGCTGCCATTCATGGGCTTCCGCTTTCGATTGGTTCCGACGGGTGCTGGGACTAGGTCTGAGGACAGGGCGAAGGTGAGTAGATGCCCTGCACGATGCCGTCGTCATCCGTGCTTGAGACGGGACCCCACAAGAGCAGATCTCCACCGTCGACCAATCTGAAATGATCCTGTCCGTCAATGAGCTCAAATGTGACGGTGAACGAATCGTATGTCGACTTCAGCTGGGCGACTGTCTGCCCAAGCTTGAGGCCTGAGACCGTCTCAAGCTCGACATCGGCACTGGCATCATCCGTCTCCTCGTAGCGGTAGGACACGAAGGTCGCATCTGGTTCCCATCCGTCGAAGATCGCCTTCAGCTGCCCCCATTGGAGCCAATACGTCTCTGCGGGTGGGCATAGGTTGGAATCACCAGCAGCCTCCGCGCTGCCAAGGCTTGCGACGAGTTGTCCAGCGACGTCACCGAGCTGCGACCCGAAGTTGATCGGACCGATTCCCGCAGCTCTCAGACTGAGTTCAACCGGTGAGAGCGGGTCACCCGAAGCGGTCCAGTCGGATGCCGGCGGGTAGGGAACGGTTGTTGTGGTTGTCGACGATGTCGTTGTGGATGTCTCCTCGACGACCTCCGCCACCGTTGTCGTGGGTGCCTGTGTCGTTGTCGTTGACGGTTGGGCGACGACGGATGTCGTGGTAGGTGAGTCTCCGCCGAAGTACACGAACGACCAGAACGCGACGACTGCGACAACGAGTGCCACCGGAAGCAACCAAATGGCCTTGTTTGAGGGAGGCTCGGGAGGGAGGGTCCACTCATCCATTCCGAACTCGCCGGTATCTTCGATGGGGATGACCGGCGGGGAAACGGTCGGCGGTGGGCTAGCGACAACTGCAGCAGCGACAGCCGTTGCCACATCATCATCAGAAGCAGCTGGATCGTCTGGCGCGGCTACAGCTGATGGTTCAGCGACGCGGATATCGATCCACGGCTTCCCGCATTGTGGGCAGAGTGTTTCGTCAGCAGGGCGTGGTGTTCCGCAATGGATACAGATGGGAAGATTCGAGGTGGTCTTTGGCATGGCGTTGAGGATACGGCGAACACCCGTAACCGTATGGCTTTCGGGTGTTCTGCATCACGTCGTCAGTCGAGGGAGATCAGATAGGCAGCGACATCGCGAAGCTGCTGGTCATTCAAACTGGGGTTCCCGCCTCGCGCAGGCATGTCAACACCTGTCGTGTTGTCGGGGTCGCTGCGTGGCCTTCCAGCCTTGACGAACTCTGCAAGCTCCACGTCCGTGAGGGCCGCGATGAATTCGCTTCCTTTGAGTGGCTTTCCGAGTCCACTGATCCCTGTCGCGTCGCCACCGTGACATGATTGGCAGGTGCTCTTGTAGACGGCCTGCCCACGTTCGGTATCGCCGGGGCCAAGCGGCCCTGACGGTGCAGGCTCGATGGCAGCACCTGCACAGCCAGCTGTGGCAAGGGCGACGGCGAGCGCTACTACGAAGGTTGTTGGTCTGCGCATCCGGGGGAGCGTATGGATGCATATGTTTTCTCGACAACCTGCCCAGTAGTTATCCCGTACTGGTTGCCGTTGACACTCCCGCTGGGATCGACAGAGGAGCGGCATTGAAACTGACGTTGAAGCGCCGGCACCAGATCGCAACAGTGTTGTAGTCGTCGAGATCGACCTGGAAGGGAATGTTGTAGTTCTGGTTTCCGATGTTTCCCTTGAGGCCCCCGAGGTCGAAGAAATCTCCGTCGTCGTAGGCCCCGTCGTCGTTCACCAATTCTGATGTCGAGAGGATGACTCGGAGATCGGGTCCGTTGTCGACATCGAGATCTTCGAGGCGGAGAATACGGGTTCCATCCTCAAGCTCAACGACACGGGCGGTCCCGGTCCCCGCATGGGCGAGACCGATGAATGCTCCCTCTGCGAGCGTCAGTGGATACGTCGGAGCGATTTCGCCCGGCTTGAGTTCGGAAAGAGCGGGGTCCTCAGTCACCGATTCAGTCGGTTCCGATTCCTGACTGTCTTCAATCCCCTGTTCCTCGTCCTGTGAAGGCGGCGATGCCTGTGGCAGGGTTTCGTCCACGACATCGTCAAGGAAGAGCGCTTGAGGCTGGAACCACACCAGCACCAAGACGAGTGCGGCGAATGCTGTGGCTGCGGCAGCCGTCGCGATTCCCTTGTGCTGTCGGATCCATTCCATTCGGTCTCCCTCCGAGTCATGCCAGGAAAACCCTGTTTCTCGGTGCATCGTTCCCGAATCACCGTGAACAGATTCTTAACACCGCGAGGTGCAGACCGCTAGGTCGATCGGGTACCTGTCGCCGCTGCGACACCGGCGAGGGCAAGATACGTGACCCCAGCGCCGATTCTCGTGTTGCGAGCTGCTCTCGGCTTTGAGCGGAACAGGTCTCCTACGGATCCTCCGATGATTGCGTACACCGAATCGGATATGAGACCGACCAGAATGAGCGTCATCCCCAGGACGAGCGTTTGGAGGGCTGGGTTTGGTGCTTCGGTGTCGACAAACTGAGGCAGGAATGCGAGGAAGAAGATCGCTACTTTCGGGTTCAAGATGTTCACGAGGACGGCTTGGAGGAAGACGCGCCGCAGTTCGTATCGCTCTGTCGCTACCTGCTCAAAGATCGTGTCACCCGAACGGAGTGTTCGAATTCCGATCCACGCGAGGTAGATGACGCCAGCCCATTTGATCGTCGCAAACGCTACGGCCGATTGCGCCAGGATGATGGAAAGACCGAGCACCGCGGCCAGGACATGAACGGTGGATCCGACGTTGACCCCGACGGCAGAGACGAGTCCGGCAGCGCGCCCCTGACTGACGCTTCGGGTGAGGATGTAGACCACGGCTGGTCCGGGAATGATGACCAGTATCAGCGATGCGAGTGCAAAGAGCAGAATTGTCGAGGTGTCGGGCATCGAGTGAGGATACGCTTGGCGGCCACCTTCCGGCGATGAGTATCGACACCGAACGGCAGCGGTCTGTGGTTAATCGCCTCGGTGTTCCTACCTTTCTTTTGGAGAGAAATGGGTTCACAAACGGAACAGCGTGTGTGATATTGGGTAGAAATCCCGGGTTGGTGGACTCGGGAGCCTGGCCGGGAAACGTCTCACGAGCACCAACCGTCGATCGCCATGGAGGATGTTGGATGACGACAGGGTCGAAGCCGCGTAAAGCGATCGTCAACAAGGCTGCCCGCGAACGCGAGGAAGCGAAAGAGCGGATGGATCGTGACACGCTGTCTCGATCGCTCAAGGATCGCGAACGATCCAAGCTGACCGATGACCGTGGCAGGCTGACAACCGACCTTGTCTCTCAGTATCTGACTTCGATCGGCGAGTTCGAGCTTCTCACAGCCGAGAATGAAGTTGACTATGCCCAGAAGATCGAGGCAGGACAAGCAGCGATTGAACGTCTCGAGGCTGGCGACTACAAGACCAAGGCTGAACACATTCTCTTGAAACGTCAGGTCCGCCGCGGAAGCGAGGCCAAGGACGCCTTTCTGACCGCAAACCTGCGTCTCGTCGTTGCAAACGCCCGTCGGTATGCGAATACCTCAGGGATCGACTTCCTCGACCTGATCCAGGAGGGCAACCTCGGCCTGATCCGCGCGGTCGAGAAGTTTGATTGGCGCAAAGGATTCAAGTTCTCGACGTATGCAACGTGGTGGATCCGGCAGGCGATCACCCGTGCCATTGCCGACAAGTCGCGAACAGTCCGAATTCCGGTTCATCTCCATGACACCCTTGCGGCCGTGCGCGCCGCTCAGGCATCACTCAAGGCTGAGCTTGGGCGCGATCCCAAACCCGACGAGATCGCCGAAGAGGCAGGCGTTGAGGTGTCCAAGGTCGAACTCGCCCTCGCCGTTGCCGACACTGTGTCCCTTGAGCAGCCGATCGGCGAGGACGGAGCGCAACTTGGTGACTTCATCGAAGATGAGGATGCCGTCGACCCCGTCAAGGTCACCGAAGAGATGGACATTGCGAATTCACTCCGCAAGTCGATTGATCGTCTTCCCACGAGGGAAGGTCGCATCCTTGCACTTCGCTACGGCTTCTACGACGGGATACCCCGCACCCTTGAAGAGATCGGCGAAGAGTTCAACCTGACACGTGAACGCATTCGTCAGCTCGAGAAGTTGGCCTTGTGTCGCTTGCGACACCCAAGCTTCGGAATCCGCGAACAGGATTTGATCTAGCTCAGAAGTCAGACGTCAGACTTCTGGAATCGGTCATCGGTCATCGGTCCTAATCCAGACGACCTTGATGTCGACGATGTGGATGTCGTCGGCCTCGAGTCCAACGGTCACCGGTTCGATGTTGGGGATCATGGCATCCCACTTCTGGTCGATTTCCGTACAGGCATCTTGCATTTCGGCGCTGAGATCCTCGTACTCGGCACGTTTGGACTCGATCTTCGATTGTGCACGCCGGGCACGGTCCTGCGTCGTCCGAGATCGAGAGCCCGGGAGTCGTGCCTTCCGACCTGTGAGTAGGTCGAGACCGAAGCCGAGAAGGGCAGAACGCTGTTCGTCAGCGGCAGCCTGTTCAGCGAGGCTTGCGTCCGCGACGGCGTCGTCGTAGTCGCGCCGAACACCCCGCATTCGAGTCTCGTATTTGGAAACGACCTTGGCCTTTTCGGCATCGGCCGCATTGTTGGCAGCTTCCTGACAGCGAGCGAGAAAGCTCTCTTCGGGTTCATCGGGTCGTGAGACAAGCTTGAGGTTGCTGTTCTTGAGCAGCTCAATCGTCTTGTGGCGGTCAAGGTGTTTCTTGACCCGATTACCGAAATCGGTGAAGAAGCTCGGCTGGGACACCGGGGCATCGGTGGGGAGGAACGAGAAGTCAGGATCGGGAGCGACGAAGTCGCGTTCGTCGTAGTCGACTTCGACAATGTCTGAACCGTCATCAGCCGCTGCATCGGTGACGATGGCCTCCCACGTTTCGGTGTGATCTACGCCGAGGCGAGCTTCGTCGAAACGCATCTCAACGGTGGCCGCAAAGGCAGCCCGGTACGTGGTTCCTTGATCGTTATCACCAACGGTCGCTCGCCATGGGGCAGCCGGATGGATCGCAACGGACGCCACACCGTCGGCCACCTCTGGCGCTTTCGAGATTCCCGAAATGCTCGTGATGTCCGGTGCCGGCGCGCTTGCAGGTGAAGGGGGGATCGCCGCGCCCGCAATTGGGGTGTTCTTGAATCGTGACACTTCCTCTCGCGTCATTGGTCCTCTGAGGTACGACATCGCCCACCGGGTAGTGATAGTGGTCGGAACCTTCTCCCGAGTGCTGTGAATCACAAACCCTCGCTTGGGAAGGCTGGAGATCGTGGTGTCCATTTCAGCGGTGTCAATCGTGCCGGAGGCGGTTGTGAGGGCTTCGATGATGCGTGCTTTGTCTCGTTCGGTTTGGAGCCGGCCGATGCACCAAGTTCCCGCATTCGACATCGCCTTGTAGTCAAGATCGACAGGATTCTGGGTTGACAAGAGCATGCCGACGCCAAATGCCCTTGCCTGTTTGAGCAATGTGAGGATCGGCTTCTTGGCTGGTGGCTGTGCGGTGGGAGGGACGAATCCGAAGACCTCATCCATGTAAGCAAGGACTCGAAGGTCGCTGCTCCCTGGCTGCGACCGCATCCACGTAATGAGCCTGGAGAAGATCATCGTCGTCACAAACTGGCGTTCCGTGTCCGAAAGGTGGGCGAGATACATGATTGCCGCCTGCGGCTTTCCGTTCTTCCACAGGAGTGACTCGATGTCGAGGTCATCGCCAGCCATCCAAGCAGCGAACGATGGTGAGGCAAGAAGGCCATTGAGCTGCATGGCCAGTTTCATGCGGTCCTTCTCGGGAAAGAACTGGTCGACTTCAAAAACGCCGAGCTTGCGCATCGGTGGGTTGGCTGTCTGGGTGATGATCGTTCCAATTTCGAGCGTGGTTCCATCACGCCAGGCCTGTTCCACGAGGTTGGCAATCAGTATGTGTTCGCGTGACGAAATCGGGTCTGCATCGATGCCAACCAACCCGAGAAGTCCGGATGTGAAGCCTTCGATCTCATCACGAATGGTTTCGGAATCCGTGTCCCAAGACAGATCCGGAGGCTTGAGATTGCCCACGATGTTCAACGGATTTGCGGCATTCGATCCCGGTGTATAGATCGTCATCCCCGCGCGGTCCCTGAGGTCGGCGATCGCTTCGGCGTTGAGATCCCACCAGCCAAGACCCTTCTTCCACTTCGCCGCCTCCTCGGTGGCTTCCTCCTGTGGGGTCCGACCTTCCTTTTCGGCAGCGGCGGCATCGACCCATGGTTCAAATTCGGCCGGTGATAGCTCCGGGAAAGTGAGAAGTAGATTCGTCATGTCCCCCTTCGGGTCGATGACGAGGGTTGGAATCCCGGCTCGCAGTGCCTCTTCGAGGTAGATGATGCCGAGTCCAGTCTTTCCTGAACCCGTCATTCCCACGATCACGCCGTGAGTCGTCAAATCCGATGGGTCATATTGGAACGTGGTTTCATCGATCCGCTCGCCAGCGTCATCGATGGGTCCACCGAGATAGAAACTCATGGGCGGCAGCCTACTGAGGGCCGATGTCCGACGTCCGGAGTTCAGCTGCTGAACTCCAAGGAACCCGCTTCGGGTTCCCGACGTCAGGAGTCAGAAGGTTGGCCGTCAGCAACGGCGGGCGGTTGTGTGGCGTCGTCATCAGGATCCGTCACATTCGCCGCTGTGGAAGCGTCACAGACCAATGCAACATCGCCGTCCGTTGCATCGCCAGGCTGGACCCCGTCGGCCGTTGTGAATCGGAGGCTGGCCCGCGATGGGCATGCGTCAACGACGTGCTGGCTGGTATTCCACGTCTTGAGGAGTACTTCGGCGGGTATGCCGCTGGCACCATCGATCTCAGAGAGCCCAAGCTCTGCAACTTCTGCCTCCACGAGCGCATGGATGCTGAATGCGGGGAGGCTCTCCTTCTCCGCTTGCAACGATGCAATCGCTTCCTTCTTACGTTGCGACTGTTGACGAGACAGCATGATTGCCCAGGCGATGAACCCGACAACCAATGCGCTGATCAATACCGGGGCCATGTCTGTCACTCAACTTTCCCGAGAACCTGCTTTTGGCTGATATCGTCGCATTTTTGTCGCCACCTAACCGCTATGTCGTCGCACGTGTTCTGAGGCGGGGTTCGTCATCGTCCTACTCATGCTCAGATCGGGGGATTTCGAGCTCCGGCCGATTGTCCGCATCGAGTCGATCGACAATCTGCTTGACATCCTGAGCGCGATCCTTGGACACGATGAGCAGGGCATCCGGGGTGTCCACCACGATGATGTCATCGACTCCAACAACGGCGACCAGTCGGCCACTCGCAGCGATGTACGAGCCGCTGACGTCAACGTCGATGACGTCTCCGATGAGAACGTTCCCGTTTTCATCCTTGCCAGCTGTCTCCCACAGCGATGCCCATGACCCGACATCGCTCCAGCCTGGATTGGTCGGAACCACCGCAGTGTTTGCGGTCTTCTCCATCACGGCATAGTCGATCGACTCTCCTCGAACCGATGAGAAGGCTTCATGGCTGAGTACGACTCTGTTGCCGTTCCGGGACGCTTCGTTCCAGGCACGATCGGCACCGTCGGCGATGTCAGCTGCAAACTCACGGAGTTCGTTGAGGAAGACCGAGGCTTTGAAGAGGAACATGCCGGAGTTCCACAGATAGGTTCCTGACGCCACGTATTGCGCTGCTGTTTGAGCGTCCGGTTTTTCCCTGAACTCGATGACCTTGTGGATTGATGGGGCGAGCGCATCTCCAACCGAGATGTATCCGTATCCCGTCTCAGGCTTGTCGGGGTTGATTCCGAATGTGACGAGGTATCCCTCGGTTGCCTGTTCTGCTGCTGCTGAGACGGCCTCTGAGAATGCTGCCCTGTCGTTGATCACGTGATCAGACGGGAGTATGAGGAGGAGTGGATCGGACCCGCCTCGCATTGCTTCATGGGCCGCAACAGCGACGGCTGGTGCCGTGTTGCGACCAACCGGCTCAATGATGAGGGTTGCGTCGTGTGACGGGCCAAGATCCAAATCGATCGCATCAGCATGGCTCTCATTGGTCACGACGATCGGGGGCGTAGCACCGTCGATCTGTTGCGCCCTGTCGAATGTTGCCCGGATCATTGAGCGGTCCTCGACGAGCGGAAGGAGTTGCTTGGGCAGCGTCCGGCGTGACGCTGGCCAGAGACGTGACCCAATGCCACCTGAGAGGATGACAGGCACGATCGGGGGTGTCGTTGGATTCATCAGTCGAGAAGGTACCGGCGATTTGTGGCGTGTGAAAGTATCAAGCGACCGTGTCATCGGTGTCGGATGGCTGGTGTTTGGTGGCAACGAGGGTGGTGAGATGCTCGTATGCCGTTGGACTCCCAAATCCGGTGATGGCGTCTCCTGTTCGGATCATCGTCTTTCCGTGAGGCACCATGACCGATGACCCGCGGCGGATCGACACAAGGACGCTGTCTGGTGGCCATCCGATCTCAGCGAC
Source organism: uncultured Acidimicrobiia bacterium (assembly GCA_963714375.1). Classification (GTDB taxonomy): domain Bacteria; phylum Actinomycetota; class Acidimicrobiia; order Spongiisociales; family UBA5794; genus UBA5794. The sequence continues at coordinate 109,764 of CAVQOG010000003.1, read as the reverse complement.
CAGGCTGTTGGCAACCACCGACTTGGCTGGTACCACAACTTCGAAGAAGTCGGCACCTGGTTGGGTTCGTATCCGATTGCGTTCGCGGTACAGCTCGCGGCCGGTCGACATCGACAGGGCCGAGTCATATGCCTTGACGACCGATTCTCGCCGGAACATGCCAACGACGTCGCGCTGATCGGTTGCCGACACCACCGGCAGCCTGCCGACCCGCAATGATGCCATCCGCGAGAGAGCTTCTGACACAGTTGCATCGGGGATGACGGTGATCACGTCTGAGGACATTGCGGTGGCGACCGTCTGGGTCTGACTTGGCCCTCCGGCCGCCGTGATATCGGAAAGGGTGAGGATGCCAACCAGCTGCTCTCGGTCGTTGAGCACGGGAGCCCCGTGGTGGGACGACATGTCGAAATACTCGGCTGCCTCGGCAAGCGTGTTCCACGGTCGCAACACCTCGCCGGTTTCTTGCATCACCGATCGAACCTCAATGGTGTCCAGTAGGTCGATGTCCTCGTTCTTGGGGAGGGAGATACCTCGGCGCCTGAGTGGCAACGTGTACGCGGACTCAGGGTGGTACCGGTCACTTGCGTATGTCGCGAGAGCTGCACCAAGCATGAGGGGAAGCACGAGCTCGTAGTTGCCCGTGAGTTCAAAGACGATGATCACCGAGGTCATGGGTGCACGAGCGATCGTTGCCAGAGCGCAGGCCATACCGACGATGGCGAAAGCTCCGGGACTCAGCTCACTCATGCTCCACAGGGGTGCGACGAGCAGGGCGAACCCTGCCCCAACGGAACCTCCGATGACGAGACTCGGCATGAACGATCCTGCCGAGCCACCACCCGATCGGGTAAGGGCTGACGTAACGATCTTGGCAACTGCGATGACGAGCAAGGTGATCGCCCCGAGCGATACTTGTTCCACGCTCTTGAGCGCGAGTATTCCCGAAAGGAACTCTCGCCCCGTACCGAGGGATTCTGGCCAGAAGACACCGATGGATGCGACGATGAGTCCGGCGACGATGGGTGTTGTCCAGCGCGGAAACAGCTTTGGGATCGTGATCCTCGCAGTTCCGTCGAGGACCCGCAGGTACAAGAGGCCGAAACCGACTGCCACGACTGCCAAAAGCACATAGAGGAAGAGCTCTGCGAAAGAACCGAGGACGTGAGGCGGAGACGTGAGGAAGAGCTCTTGTCCGAGGAGGAGATGGCTGGTCACGGCAGCACCCACGGACGCGATGACGACGGCGTTCAGATGCCGAATGGCAAACGAGCCGAGGATCACTTCCATCGCAAAAAGCATCCCTGCGATCGGAGCGTTGAAGCTTGCGCCGATTCCTGCTCCTGCCCCCGCCGCGACAAGGCTGCGTATTCGGTCGTGGTCGAAACCCGTGTATCGGGCGAGCGAGGATCCCATGGTTGCACCGATCAGGGCGATGGGGCCCTCACGACCACCAGATCCACCGGTGCCAAGCACGGCCGCGGTCGCAATCAGTTTTGAAGGCACGATGCGTGTTGGGAGGTAGCCCCCATGGATACTCAGACCAATCATGGTCTCAGTCACACCACCACCAGAGACGCCCGGCCCCCAGATTCGATTGAGGATCCATGAGATCAAGATGCCGATGGGAATGACGATGAAGAACAAGCCCCGTTCCCAGGTTGTCCACTCGGAGAGCTCTCGGGTGAGGGTCTCAACACCGTCGATTCCCCACGCAAGCAGTGCGGTCCCAACGCCAACGAGAACACCGAGGACGACCGCCGCAAGCAGAAATGAAGCAGCGCCACGCGTCTGTGAGAACTCTTGCAGTCGTTGGAGTATGCCCTTCACCTCGCCACGGTAATAACTCGGTGGTTCGACGGCACAATCCTGGGAACTTTGTGCGTCCCTATTGTGTTGTATGAACATGTTCAGACGAAAAGCCACACAGATGCCGACGCATGACGCAGCCTTGCCGGGACGAGATGAACCGGTTTCCATCAGTGGAGTCCACTTTGTGGATGAATCTTCGATGATCCCACCCTTCCCGGAAGGCTCTCAGGTTGTGTCGTTCGGCATGGGCTGTTTCTGGGGGGCTGAGCGCGTCTTTTGGAAGCTCCCCGGTGTCGTCACGACAGCCGTCGGATATCAGGGCGGTATCACGCCGAACCCGACCTACGAAGAGGTCTGCTCTGGTCGCACCGGTCACGCAGAGGTTGCCCTCGTGGTGTACGACACGACCCAGATCGACCTCGAAATTCTGCTGAAGCACTTCTGGGAACAGCACGACCCCACGACGAAGAACCAACAGGGAAACGACCGTGGAACCCAGTATCGATCCGCGATCTATTGGACCGACCTGGCACAACGAGATACTGCCGTCGCATCCATGGCTGCCTACCAATCGGGGCTGACGGAGTCAGGCTATGGGGCGATCACGACAGAGATCGCAGAAGCCAGCCCTTTCTACTACGCGGAGGAATACCACCAGCAGTACCTCGCCAAGAACCCGGGCGGCTACTGCAATCACGGTTTCTGTCAGATCGAATACGCAATCACAGACGCGCGGTGATCCGGCGTCACGGGATCACTTGTCGGATCACTTGTCACTTCGAATCAATGTGCTGCAGGAAGCACGCTGTCATGGATGGGTTGCTGAGCGTCCTGAGACCACCAGTTGAGGATGCGAAGAGCGCGTAGCGTGTTCCACCTACCCGGCACTCTGCCTGGTTCGAGGACGAAATACACCCTTCCTGAGTACTGACTTCCCTTTCCCCATCGGCCATCCTTGAGCCGCTTCGAGAGCACAAGCTCAATGGCGTCGCGCGCCCTCGGATCTGGTGACACGCCTGCATCCTGGAGATGCTCGAGCCCACGAAGCACGTCGTAGTGCCATCGGGGTGGGAAGTGGAAGGTTGTCCACTCCTTGTTGATCACCTCACCGGTTCGATGTGACAGATACATGTGGTGGCGAAGCATGAACTCCTGCGCACTGGCGATTGCCTCGTCTGCATCGCTGTTGCCGGTTCGTCGTCTCCATTCCTGCAGTCCTTCGAGGGCCGAAATGGTCGTGTGGAATGAGGAATGGGTGGCCCCCCGGAAGTCTTCGCAGTTCCATCCACCATCAGCCAGACGACCCGTCACCAGCATGTCCGCTACAGAATCAGTCCTGGAATCGGAGACATCGAAGAACGACGTGAGTGACAGGACCATGCCGTTGACGCACTTCTCGGCTAGCAGTTGTCCAGTGAACAAGGACACTCCACCGTCGATCCATGTGGCGTCATCGAGGATCCTTCGGCAACCAGTGATCGCCTGTGGGTTCGATGGCGGCAACCCAAGGCGCCAAAGCAGGAGAAGAGTGTATGTCGTGGAGGTCCACTTCGGACCGTAGAGACCCATGCCCCAGGTTCCGTCCTCGTCCTGCTCATCGAGCAGCCGCTTGCCCCAGCCAATCCGCTCGACACTGAGGCGTGTCCCTTCCCAGATCTGGGGGGCTTTGTGGAGAAGGTCTCGCTCCACCTGCCAGCGGATAGCGGGATCGCCTTCGGCGAGCCAGTCCAAAACGGTGTCTCTCACGTGTGGATACTCCCACCCGCCCGAGTCTGTCACTCCAGCTCGGGCCATGCCGTGTCCCGGATGGTTCGCGGGATTTCGGGCCGTTCGATCAAATGAACATCGTCTGGGCACCCTCGATGATCTCAATGAAGTCGCTTACGTTGAGGATCCCATCGAGTTCGTCGAGCATGTCGTCTCGTTCAAGATCGAACATATCAACAGACATCTTGCATGCCCAAAGGTGGCATCCCATGTCGGAGAGATGCGTGAGGAATGCAGGGACATCGGGGATGTCGAGTTCCTGCATCTGCTTACGCATCCGACTTGTCGCCATGGCAGTCATGCCAGGCAAGGGCGTGAGCGCCATCGGCATATGTGTCGCCGTGTTTCCAACGGGAGTGAATTTGAGATGGTCCATCGTCTTCTTGTTGATCATGTCCATGCCCCAGAACGTGAAGAAGATGTGTGTCTCGATGCCCTGTTCCAGAGCACCAGACGCCATGATCAACGCGGGGTAGGCCATGTCGAGGGTGCCCTTCGAGCACACGAATGCGATCTTGCGACCCTCGTCCTCGTCTCCGAAGTCTGGAACCACAATTGGAGATGTCTCGGTGGTTGTCATGGTGTCTCCTTTCGATTGCTAGATGCAGCCGACCGGCTTGGGAAGCCCGGCCACATACGCCATCTTGCGTGCTGGCTTCTTTGGAAACAGCACAAACAGTTCCTTGGTTGGGATGGCTCCGGTGGTCGATACCCGACGGAGGGTCGGTGTCTCGCCACGCTCGGAGTAGTCGGCCCGCAAAAAGTTGAGCACCGACCAGTGGGCTTCGGTGAGTTCGCTGATGCCGATGTTCGAGGCCAAGACGCGAGCGAGATCCTCGTCCCACTCGTCGTATTCGGTCATGAATCCTTCCGCATCAACATGGATTTCCTTGTCAGCGATTGCTGTGATTGGCATGATTCCTCCGTTGGTCTGGTTCGTGCTGCATGCACCATCTGGTCATGCGAGATCGGTGTCCTTCCCAGCCATCGACATCTCGCTCGATACAGGGAGATGCCGGCCGGGGAGAAGCAGATTCCAGTACATCCACCGGAATGCAAGCTTTCCTCGATGGTTGACCTTCGACTCCTCAAGGAGTGAGAAGGGACCGATTCCTGGCACCGGGTACTTGCCCGGAAGCGGCTGGGTCTTGTAGTTGAAGTCGATCAGCATCGCCTTGTCGTGCCCGGTTTCGATGTAGCAGTTTGCGTGCCCATCGAACTCGCGCTTCATTGGGAGCCCCATCAGGTAGTCGACGAAGTTCGGGACGAAAGTGTCCATCGCAAAGTGTGCGACCGATCCCGCCTTTGATGTCGGGAGGCTCGCAGCATCACCGAGTGCAAAGATGTTCGGAAAGTCTGGCGACTGGAAATTGCCTGCGTCGACCTTCACGTGGTTGAGCTCGTCCCCGATGCCAGCATCACCAACGAACGACGCCCCCATGTTGATCGGCACCGTCACGAGCAGGTCGTATGGGACCTCTCGCTCGTCGTAGGACACAAGCATCTTCGACTCGGCATCGACTCGCTCAAGATAGAAGTCGGGTTCCAGGTGAATATCTCGCTTTTCGAACATGTCGCCGAGCTGCTCGGACGCCACGGGCTTGGTGAACACGCTGCTCATCGGGGTCACATAGACGATCTCAACCTTGTCTCGGATCCCGAGATCGGTGAAATGCGCCTCGGCGAGGAATGCGAACTCAAGAGGGGCGACGGGGCACTTGATCGGCATCTCAATCAGGCTCACGACGAGGCGACCCTCGGTGAAGTTCTCGAGTGCCGCATGGAGAGCAATGGCACTTTCGAGGCTGTAGAAGTCGTGCACCGTCTTACCGTATTCGTCCGAATCGAGGCCAGGCGTCTCGCTGGGCGTCGCATGGGTTCCGGTTGCGATGATCAGATGGTCGTAGCCAAATGTTCGTCCGTCCTCGAGGGTGACGGTATTGGCCGCAGGTTCGAGCACTGCGATCTCGCCGTTGACGTACGAGATTCCTTTGTGCAGGAAGTCGGTCGTTGGGCGCACGACATCGGAGGCGTCGTAGGTGCCGAACGGGATGAACAGGAAACCCGGTTGGTAGTAGTGGATCTCGTCCTGGTCAATGATCGTGATCTCGTAGGTCGAACCGAGTTCCTTACGGAGGTGATTCGCGGCCATGGTGCCTGCTGTACCAGCTCCGAGTATCAGAATGCGTTGCATCGTTGATCCTTCCCGAATGAAGCGACACCCGCAGGATACCACATTGTGAAACTATTCACAAGGTGATAGATCGACTCCCGACGCTTAACTTCTGACTTCTGTAATAGGTACTCTTCGATCCCGACCCGAAGAGGAACCCAATGCCAACTCCACACATCTCGGCCGGTGGCGGTGCCTTTGCAGAGGCCGTGCTTCTTCCGGGAGACCCCCTCCGAGCCAAATACATCGCAGATACCTTCCTCGACAGTGCAGCCGAGGTGACGGCGGTGCGCAACATGCTTGGATTCACGGGGACCTACAGCGGAATGCCCGTGTCTGTCATGGGAACCGGCATGGGAGTGCCGTCCGCTTCGATCTATATCACCGAACTCATCCGCACATTTGGCGCCAAGCGTCTTGTTCGTGTTGGATCCTGCGGGGGGATCTCGACCGATGTCGGAATGCGCGAGATCATTCTCGCAATCGGAGCGGGAACTGACTCGGGTGTCAACCGTGCCCGATACTCGGGCTGGGACTATGCGGCGACTGCGGACTTTGGGCTTCTTTCGGCAGCCGTTGATGCGGCAGCGGCGAGGGGACAGGTCGCACACGTCGGGAACGTCCACACCTCAGACAGCTTCTACAACCCGGTAGCCGATGCGCTTGCGACATGGCAGCGTATGAAGGTCCTTGCTGTCGAGATGGAGACGGCGGGCCTGTACGGCATCGCAGCTGAGGAAGGTGTGCGAGCGCTTGCGGTCCTCACGGTCTCGGATCATCTCATAACCGCCGAGGAGACGACATCCGAAGAGCGTGAACGGTCCTTCGACGACATGGTTCTCGTCGCTCTCGATGCGCTTGTGGCAGACACAGCCTGAGGCCGGTCCCGTGAAATCTGAGGGCCCTATCGTTTGGGCAGCAATGGAGGACCAATGACCAGTTTTGCAATCACATACGACTACCTCTGTCCGTTCGCTCGGATCGGAAACGAGACGGTCGTTGAGGCACTTGACAATGGCACCGACTACGACGTGACTTTTCGCCCATTCTCGCTTTCACAAAACCACCTTGACGCCGGGGACCAGCCTGTGTGGGAACACGATCCTGCCGGCGACCTCCCAAGGGGTGTGCGGGCTTTGCTGTGGTCCCTTGCTGTTCGTGATGGCTTTCAGGATTCATTTCGAGCATTTCATGTTGCGGTATACAACGCCAAGCACGACGACTTGCTTGAGATCGGAGACGCTTCCGTTCTGTCGCAGGTTGCGGAGTCTGTCGGCCTTGACGCTGCTGAGATCGCCGAACAGGTGTCGTCTGGCGTTCCAGCCAAGACCCTTGCCGCCGAACACACGGACCTGGTCGACACCCATGCGGTGTTCGGAGTCCCGACCTTCATCGCCGACGGTGAGGCAGTATTCGTACGATTCATGGAGCGTCATCAGTTGCCAGACCTCGACCGAGTCCTCGACATGCTTTCGTGGACGAACGTGAACGAATTCAAGCGGACCCGAGTGGAGCGATAGACAACCGATGACCGAAGTCAGAAGTCAGTGAAAGCTGTGAGCTGAAGGCTCTTTTCAATGCGTGAGACGAAGACGGCGACACCTGCAGAGATGCGGAACCTCGTCGCTGCCACGCGTACCGATGATCCAACATGGTTCACGTATCGAAGCCGGTCGGTGACCCCCGAATACCTCACGGCTGTACTGACTCCTCACATTTCGGAGCAGCGACGAGCGACCATCGAATCGGTGCTCGACCGTCGAACCGAAAACGTCGCTGTCGTGGTCGAAGGCATGGTTGATCTCGGCAATGTGTCAGCGGTCATGCGGACGGCGGACGGTTTTGGAATCCAACGGATTCATTCGATCGACACCGCAGGAACCTACAAGCGATCGAAACGGACCACCCAGGGGGCAGATAAGTGGATTGACCGCTACCGCTGGACGGGTTCCGATGACTGCTACGAGGCTCTTCGAAACGGCGGGTATCGGGTTATCGCCGCCGACGTGGCCGACGACGCATCACCGGTTTGGGAGACAGACCTCTCCGGTCGATCAGCAATAGTGTTCGGGAATGAGCTCGAGGGGCTCAGCGAGCACTCACGGTCGTCTGCTGATGAGATCGTCACAATTCCGATGGGAGGGTTCACGGAGAGCTTCAACATCTCGGTTGCCGCAGCCCTTGTCCTGTATGAGGTTGTTCGGCAGAGAGAACACAAGCTTGGGCACCATGGCGATCTTTCGGCTGACGCGAGAGCTCGAATTCGCGCCGTCTGGTACGCCAAGTCTGTGCCGAATGGTCGAGCCATCGTTGAGCACGAACTGGGGAAGGGCTAGCCACCGAACGGGACGGTGTGAATCTCTTTTGCCGTTCCTTCGCTGAGTGTCCAATACGAATAGGTTGCGTCAAACGCGATCGATTCACCCTGGCGTTCCTCAGGACTCGGACCCTCGCAGGGTTCGACACCAAGGGCTTCGGCTACAGACTGCCCCGTCGCTCGGGTCCACATCCACACGGTTCGGTATCCCCGAAAGGCGATCACGGACCCGTCGAAGCTCATGTCAGCGCCCGACACCTCGGCACCAAGATGAAGCGTCGCGACGAGTTCGAGTCTGGAGCGTTCACCGTCAACCGCGAGAGATCCGCGAAACACATGGGCCTCTTCTTTTGCCTTTGTGATCACGTACACCGCTGGGTCGATCGGGTCGATGAAGAAAGCCTCCGAATCGTGGGTGCCATCTGGATACTCGAATGCGATGGGATCAGAGCGTGGAAACCGATCCGTCATCGTCGTTGGATCGAGATCCTCGACGCGGTGGAGGGCGATCACGCCGCCTCGGATGTCGAAGTTGTCTCCGATGTCTCCGACATAGAGATAGTGGCCATCACCGTTTTCGTCCGGTCCTGCAGACATGTCCTCCCAGTCGAAGGCGAAGCCTTCTGGCACCTCGAATACGCCGAGGTCAGTACCGTCCCGGCGGAAGGCATAGAGGCGTGGTCCGTCCCCCGAATCGTTGTGCGACCACAGCACATCATCGGTCGTCCGACTCACCGCGAGCCCCGAAGCCTCCACCAGCTCGCTGCTGGTGATCGTGCCGGTTGGAGCCCATTCGCCATAGAGGTCGCACACCGTCGAACCATTTGGCACGATCAGGCCCGGAGCGACCGTCGTTGTGGTCGATGCAGCCTCGGGAGGCGATGTGGTCGTCCCACCAACGGATGTGATCGTTGGAATTGATGTCGTTGCTTGAGTGAGTCCTGGGGTGTCATCGTTGATGCGCACAAAGACGACGACAGCGACGGCAATGACGGCAATGAGGATCAGCGCGATGGTGGAGCGACGCATCGTGTCAGGGTATCGCTCGGATCCACTCAGTAGCGTTGGCGGTAGGTTTGGCGGGTGCGGGCCCTCCGCCGACTACGAGGCCAATTCTGTCAGTGCAATTGCCTGTGCGACGATGGCGTTCCGGAGATCTGCGAGTTCCAAACTCTCGTTCGGTCCGTGATAGCGGCTCATCGGATCGGAAGCCCCCACCAGAAGGATGGAAGCAACGGGGAACCGTTCAGCGAACGCAGCGACGAATGGGATCGATCCCCCAACCCCGATCTCCAGGGGATCGGTTCCGTAGCCGATCCGCATTCCCGTTCGGTATGCGTCGTACGCCTTTCCCGAAGTATCGAGCTCGAACGCGCTGCCGGTCGATCCTGCGCTCACTGTGATCTCTGCACCCCACGGTGCACTTCCCACGAGATGGGCCGTCAGCGCATCCAGCGCAGCGTCTGCACCCTGTCCCGGAGGAATGCGCATGCTCACCTTTGCGCTCGCCTCGGGTACGAGCTGGTTGATTGCCTCGGCGATCGGCACTGCGTCGATGGCGAGGATCGAGATGGAAGGCTGCATCCATGTTCGTGACGTGAGCGAACCTGAGCCGATCTGTTCGAGCCCAGCGACGGGGAGCATCTGTTCGTTTGCCTCTTCGATGGTGAAGTCGAGGGGATCGGCGTCGCGTGACATCAGACCTTCAACAGCAACCGATCCATCGGGGGTGTGGAGTGTTGAGAGGGTTTGGACAAGCGCGGTGATTGCATCGGGGTAGATACCTCCGAACGAACCCGAATGGACACCATGCTTGAGTGTGCGCACGTTCACGACACAGTCGACGAGTCCTCGAAGCGACGTGGCGAGCGCAGGGACACCAACACGCCAGTTCCCAGCATCGGCGATGACGATCGCGTCTGAGGAAAGGAGGTATGCATAGGCATCGAGGAAGTCGGTGAGGTGTTCAGAGCCGATCTCCTCCTCCCCTTCGATGAAAACCTTGACGGTGACGGGAAGCGAATCAGCGAGCACCCGGATTGTCGATAGGTGGATGGCAATGCCGCACTTGTCATCGGCGGTTCCTCGCCCGTACAGCCTTCCATCGAGTTCGGTCGGTTCAAACGGATTCGTATCCCAGATTTCCGCAGAACCGGGTGGCTGCACATCGTGGTGGGCATACAGCAGAACCGTTGGCGCACCCTCGGGACCGTGCTTGATGCCATAGACAGCGGGATGTGCACCCTCAAGTTCGAGCAGTCTGACGTCCTCAAGGCCAGACTCGGTGAGGAGTTCAGCCACAAAACTGGCTGACCTTCGAACCTCGCTGGAGTCGAAATCAGGGGCACTAACCGAAGGGATTCGGACCATTGCATCGAGCTCGGATCGGGTACGGGGGAAGTCGGCTGCGACAGCAGCCTTTATGTGGTCATACATCCGGCGAGCGTACTGTTTGTTGGCTACCCGTGTTGCGCGATGACCACTTGAATGCGGCTCCACCCATCCGCGGGTGCGTCACCGAACGCTACGAACTATCGGTCGATTGCTTGTGACGCGGGCCGAAGGGAGCTCGACGACAGCAACCCGGAGGGCTTGCGTTGTCCGACGTCCAACGTTGGTTGTCGGGCGTCGGGAACTCGAGTGCTTTGAATTCCGTGGAGTCCAGCACGCTGGACTCCAAGCATCAGATATCTGTTGTTTTCTGGTGCCGGAAGGGTCAACACAACGTGTGAGACACCGAAGGCCGTCACGAATGAGATCGTTCCATCCATCGATTCGGCAAGCCCGATCGCTGTCCGCATGGCCGCGCCGGTTCCGTCGGCTGAATCGGGTTGGTCCACAGCTTCAGACAGCGCAGCGTGGGCTGCCGATGGCAGGATCGCACCTTTGCCAGAGACTGTCGCAGTCGCAGACGTGCCTCGCTGTGCTGTCTGAAGTGTGAGCTGCTCACCCTCGTCAAGGGTCGATATGTTGACGAGGGTTCGCAGGATCTGGCGGACCTTTGACGGATCTCCCCACGCTCGTGTTTCCGTGATGTCCAGGTCGAAGCATGCGGAGGACGGACTGGCGGCTGCAATGGACTCAAGCTCTTGGTCGAGGAGCACAACTGAAGTAAGAGGTGGCATCGTGATCCCTCGTCCGATTGGTGTTCGGGTAAGTTGATCGAGGGCCTGCTCGACCTCTCGCGCATTGGCCCGGATCATCGCAAGCATTGACATCCGCTCCTCAAGGTGCATCTTGGGGGAGGACATGAGACGATCGGCGTCCCCGACGATTGCTGCGATCGGATCACGCAGTGTGTATCGCATCTGCGCGTGGAGGTTTGCTTCGCGCCGCGTCCTCTCTGCACTCGCACGAGTCATTTCTGTGTTCTGTCTCGCCGCGATCGTGCTGCGTCTCGCAAGAACGATGACGTACGTTCCGCAGAATGCCAGAGCTATGAAAAGAGTGAGGAACATGCCCTTGGTGGCCATCCCGTTCGCCGATACGAAGGCACCGAGAATGAACAACAAGCCACAGCCAATGGCTGCAGCGGTATAGAGAGTCTGTGTTCGCTCGGTTGTCATGTGGAGTACCTCTGGTAGGGCTATCGACATTGACGGTGACGAAGAAGAGAATGGTTGACGACGCCGAGAATTGACTAGTTATCGGTGGCGTCACGACCTCACCGGTAGTGTGTTCTCCATGAATGAACCGATTCTTGTCCCAGTCGATGTGCCCTTGGTTGGGGATGAGCGACGGAAGAATTGGGCGAAGGTCGTGACCGGTGTCGATGACACGCTCGCCACGGGATGGGCATTCGAAGGCGAATTCATCGCAACCGGCGGGATACAAGATGTGCCGATCGGTTCGATCATCCTGTTGTATGGCGAGCGTGGGTCTCGAGCGAATCCTCAGATCGAGGCATCGATCATCCGTGTCAACAGTGATGCGACGACGACGCCGATCGCCTCGGCGAAGGGTCGAGCGTGGGCTCGCACGTTGCGGGATCAGGTTGTGGAACTCCTTGCCGAGGCCGAGGGGACGCCGATTGTCGGTAAACCGTGGGACCCGACGCTCCTCCAATACAGCGATGAAGCGATTGCTGAAGAGGTCAAACGACGAGCACCGATGACCGATGACCGATGACCGATGTCAGAAGTCCCAAGGAACCCGGCCTTGTCGGGTTCTCGAAGTCGGAAGTCGGTAATCGGTAATCGGAAGTCGGTGGTTGGTGGTCGGATCTCCGCTACCCTCTCGAACCATGTTGCTGTTCAAACGCGCCGGTCTTGTTCTCGCTGCCCTCACGGTGGCCGTTGCTGGACTTGCGGTTCCCGCCGGTGCGTCCGAGACCGAGGGATCGGCATGTACCTCAAGTGGGGGACGAGCCAACGCGGTACGGGCGTTTCTCACGCCCACGGGGGCGATTGCTGAGGATGTCGCCTTCAACTATGACGACCCCGATGCTGAGGAGAACCCCCTTGCGCTGATTCGATTCCCTGGCGAAACAGCCCTATGGATAACAGCGCAGGTATCTACCGGTGACACCATTGTTCCTGGTTCCGACGCTCTTCGCGCAACATCGGACCAGACCGTGTTTGAAGGACCCGAGCGGTCCGATCGACCTGTTTCTGACTCGATTGTCCGTCTCTATTGTGGCTTGTTCGACAGAAGGCCGTCGAGTCTCGAACTCGAGTACTGGGCAGGCAGGTATTGGAACGGCCTACCGCTTGTCACAATCGCGGAAGCTTTCACGCATTCGCGAGAGTTCGTTGACCGCTTCGGCGTGCTCACGGACGACGCATTGGTTTCCGTTCTCTATTCCGATGTGCTCGGCAGAGAACCTGCATCCGGAACCGGTCAAGCCGTCTCGTCGAGAATCGAAGCAGGCGAGATCCACCGCGGTCATGCCGTAGTACGGGTGACAGAATCGGGGGAGTACATCATGAAGACCGGGACGGTGGCACCGCAGAAGCCGACGCTTCCGTACCCAGACGTGGGGTCTGGCCGAAGGATCATCTATTCCAACAGTGGTCAGCGCGTCTGGCTCATCGACGACACCGGTGAGCTCCACAAGACTCATCAGGTGTCTGGTCGCCGCGGCATTCCGGCGGCTGGCCGTTACCGCGTGTACTCGATGTCGCGCTACGCGTATGCCCCTCACGACGGAATCACGATGGAGCACATGGTTCGGTTTGCACGCGCCGAATGGCCGTATGGGTTCCATTCGATCCCCGTCCGCCCCGGTGACAAGCCAATGCAAACACCTGCCCAGCTCGGTACCCATCGATCAGGTGGTTGCGTCAGGCAACTGTGGGATGATGCCGCGGCCGTGTTTGAATGGGCAACGGTCGGCACCAGAGTCATCGCGATGCCGTAGCCACCGGCTTGGTTCTAGTGGCCCGTCGTTTGGTACTCTGTCTCCCATGAACGCACTGATTCTCGCCACTGAGGCGCACCATCTTGATCCCCCAGGAGACGACCTCGCAACGGTCGCGTACGCAATGCTCGGCGCCGTGATGCTGTTCGTCGCAATTGCAACCTGGGTCGTGACCCCCAAAGCCGAAAAGCACTAGGAGCTTTCAGCTCACAGCTTTCAGCTTTCAGCTCCGAAACCGGGCTTTTCCGCTTTCCCGGCCGCAGCGTTCTTTGATCGTTGGTCGGTCGCCTGGCTTCGAACCTGCTCGAAGCCGGGGATTCTCTGACGTCTGATTTCTGACGGCCAGCTGAAAGCCGTAAGCGGAAAGCCGCGAGCGAAGCGAGCTTCTCGCGTCGAAGCCCCCGGGCGGGCAGGGGCTCCGAATGGAAGGGGTGGGTGACTGGCTTGGTTGGTTGGATCACCTTGTTCTGAGAACAATTTGCCTCGCCGGCCTCCCACCTACTTGCCAGTATCGACCGCATTGCCGCATGGCTATAGGCATTGTCGTGGGCCGGTCGACTCATTGTTCCATGACCAAGGTCCTGAGCCGAGTGGAGCTATGCGTCGAAAATTGCCTATCCGTCGGAGTGCTTAGACTCACCGATCCATGTTGTCGGTTTCCCATATTTCGAAGCGCTACGGCGACGTTGTCGCGCTGAGAAACGCATCGTTTGATGTACAGCCTGGACGTATTCTCGGTTTCCTGGGCCGCAATGGTGCGGGAAAAACCACCACAATGCGGTGCGTCTTCGGACTTGTAGAACCAGATTCAGGATCGATCACCATCGATGGCGCCCCGCTTACTGACTCGGCACGGTTGCGGTTCGGCTACATGCCGGAGGAGCGCGGTCTCTACCTCCGCATGAAGGTGCACGAGCAGCTCGTCTATTTCGGAAAGCTCTCCGGCATGGACAAGAATGATGCATCAGAAGCCGCAGACCACTGGCTCGACGAACTCGGTCTTGCTGAGCGCCGCGACGCAAAGCTCCAAGAACTCTCACACGGGAACCAGCAGCGTGTCCAGCTGGCCACCGCGATTCTGCACGATCCAGATGTGCTGGTTCTCGATGAGCCGTTCGCAGGGCTTGATCCCATCGGCGTCGCATCTCTGTCAAAAGTGCTCCACGACTTTGCCGATCGGGGTGCCTCCATCCTGTTTTCGAGCCACCAACTCGACCTCGTCGAAGATGTCTGCCAAGACGTTGCGATTATTGATGGTGGGACAGTCGTCGCGTCAGGATCGCTCGATGATCTCCGTGAGCAGGCGTCGTATCGCAGGCTCGAAATCCGCATCGACGGGACACCATGGACCCCGTCGATCGAGGGTGTTTCCACGGTAACCAGTGGCGGTGACAGCTATGACATAGTCGATGCTTCGGTCTCGGTCGACCAGCTGCTCTCGGCCGCGAGAACGGAAGGCAACATTACGCGGTTTTCGTATAGGGCCCCCGGCTTGCAGGACCTGTTCCGGGACGCGGTGTCCAGATGAGACGAACCGATCAGATTGCGCTTGTTGCCAAACGCGAGATTGTCGAACGATCACGGTCCAGGGTCTTTCGCGTCATGCTGGTGGCAATGGCACTCCTCGTCGGTGGAGGAATCATCGCCTTGTCGTTCATCAATCCGTCATCGCAGCCGATACACATCGGTTTGGCTGGAGATGTCCTTCCGGGCCTTCAAGGGGATATCGAGACGGTCGCTGGAGCTGTCGAGCAGCAGGTCACGATCACGACGTATCCGTCGACACAAGAAGCGGACACCGCTCTCGAAGACGGCGATATCGATGTGTTGCTCGTGGACAGCTCAACGGTTGTCACGCCCTCTGGTGCTGCCACTGACGAAACCGTCATCCTTTCAACGGCTGTCAATGCCGCTGGAAGACGTGTCGTGGGGCAGGAACTCGGGCTCTCAGAGAGCGAGATCTCCGCGATTGTTCAGCCGGTCACGCTCAGCTACTTGGAGACTGACGATTCGAATGACGCAAACGAGATCCGGGCGGTTGTCGCCTTCTTGGGTTCGATCTTGCTCTTTGTCACGATCATGGTGTTCGGACAGTTCGTGGCGTACGGAATTGTTGAGGAGAAGCAGAACCGTGTGGTAGAGGTTGTGCTTTCGAGAATTGATTCGACATCACTTCTTGTTGGCAAGGTCCTGGGAATCGGAACGCTCGGCCTCTTGCAGGTAGGAGCGGTCGTTGCCGCCGCTATTGGAGCCCTTTTGTATATCGGGTCGGATGCGCTTGACGGCATCGACCTTTCGGTTATAGGGATTCCTGGGATCTTGTCGCTTGTGTTTTGGTTTGTGCTCGGATACCTCATGTTCAGCTTCATCTATGCGGCGACGGGTGCGACAGTTTCGAGGCTCGAAGATCTGCAAAGTGTCGCTTTTGTGCCCGCCATGTTGCTCATGCCGGGTTACCTCGTCGTGTCTCTTTCCGTGGGTGAAGTCAACGTATGGATGCGGGTTGCGTCCTTCGTTCCTCTGTGGGCGCCGATCGTTATGCCAGTGCGTATTGCCCAGGGCGATGCTGCGTGGTGGGAGGTTGCACTCTCGATTGCCCTCATCCTTGCCTTCTTGTGGCTCGTGGTTCGTGTGGCGGCGCGCATCTATCGCGGTGCTGCCCTGCAAACAGGCGGCAGGGTCAAGCTCCGGGAAGCTCTTCGGGCAACGACGAACTAGCGGTCCCACGTTTCCAACGGTTGAAGACGGCCTCTCCACCTTCGATCGGTGGTGGACGTCTGAAGGTCACGTCCGCTGGCGCTAGAGCGTTCGTCCGATCCAGGGCGAGAAGCCAGGACGGCGACGCACCAAGCGACCAGCGAAGTATCGATGTCGCTCTCCGACCGAGTGGGATGGCTGCCCGGCCTGCCGATACCCCAAGGATTGTGGCGATGGGGATTGGGATAGTGGCAACGGCTGCCGCAAACAGTCTGCGGTACCCAACGATCGCCGCCTTCGGTAGCGGAGGATTCGAAAGGAACGAGACGGTGTCATACATCGCATCTGATGGTCCTATATCGTCGTGTTCGACGATCCACGATGAGAGGGCGATCCTCGTTGTCGGTGTGTCCATTGCCCTGAGTCTGTGACCGAGTCGGGTCTGTTCAGACACGAAACCGTCTGCTGCGACATCGTTGATGGGTGATCGAGAGAACACCTGGTACGCCGTAAGGAACGAGTCCACAAGAACGTTGTGGACCCACGACGCGTGGTCTGTGTCGCCAGCCGAATACGGGGTACCACGCTCGGAAACGCCCTCGACGGGGCGATGGGCCAGACGGACAACTGCCAGTGCATCCTCGACTTCCGGCATTGCTCCGTAGGCCGTCGCGGTCACATAGGCCGTGGTTCGCGAAAGCCGACCGAGGGGATCTTGTCGGTAGTCGGAGTGATCGGCAACTCCGGCCACGACCTCGGGATGGGCAGATTGGATGAGGAGTGCACGGATGCCCCCAACCATCGCGGCCACGTCCCCGATGACCCTCCACGTCGAGGAGTCCGGCCCGAATAGGCCCGGATCGCCTCGATGATCGAGTGAGTGAGCAAGTGGGTAGTCGGTGTGCGCGAACAAGCCCACAGTCGATTCCGTGATACGTTCTCGGGGGTTGAGTGGGTGCAGATTCATGGTGTTGCTCGTCGCTCTTCACGCTACCGGTGGTCCGTCGCTGTCGAGGGACCGGTGACAACCACGTGGAAATCCGGAATGGGAGGGTGCCAGAAGCTGTTTCGGAGCGGTACTCTTGCGTGCGGACACGGTCAGGTGTTCACGCGCAGTCATCGTGTGTGAGCTGACCGAACGATTGGAGAACCTCATCGCAGGCAAGGACGATTACTTCAGGGCGAAAGGCGTCGTGGTGGAGACGCTTCCCAACGCGACTTTCCGCGTTCAGCTCGAAACAGGCCATGAAGTCACTGCCCGCGCATCGGGGAAGATGCGTAAGGGTCGGATGATTCGCATCATTCCCGGCGACTCGGTCGAAGTCGATGTTTCGGCCTACGATCCATCGATGGGTCGCATCGTGTGGAGATACCGCTAGCGGCCGAGCCGCAAGCGGCTGCTTACAGCTTTCTGCCTTCAGCTCACAGCCTTCTGCTTGTCCGACGTCTGACGTCCGGCGTCTGCCTCGAAAACCTGTGAGCTGTAAGCGGTAAGATCACCACATGGATCTCTACGCACGGGTCAACATTCTCGACGGCATGGCTGTTCGGCTGCCACATGGTGATGTAGCCGAGGTCATCCCTCTCGACGATGATCCGGTCAATCGTGCCAAGGGCTGGGTGTCCAAGGGAGCGGACCGGCTCCACATCGCGGATCTCAACGCCGCGGCCCACGGTGACTACAAGAATCGGGACTTGATAGCGGACATCATCAAAGCCGTGGACGTGCCGGTGCAGGTTGGTGGGGGTATCAGATCCGAGCGTGAAGTTCAGCGCATTCTCGGCATGGGTGCATGGCGGGCCGTGATCGGAACTCTCGCGATGATTGATCAGGTGGCGTTCTGGGAACTGAATCGGAAGTACCCACATCGAATCGTGGTGTCGCTCGACGTGAAGCCGGACACCGAGATCGTCATTCGCGGATGGACCGAGGAAACGGGTGAGTACCTTGAGGAAGCCCTCATCAACATGTCGAGCGGAGGCGCTGCCGGATTCATGATTACTGAGGTTGGTCGCGACGCGCTCCAGGAACCGCCGTACTTCGATGTACTCGAGATGGCTGTGCGGCTTGTGGACGAACCCGTGATTGCAGCCGGAGGAGTGCGGGATCTCGACGATGTCGCGCGGTTGATGGCGATCGGAGCGAACGGAAAGAAGCTTGCCGGTCTCGTTGTGGGACGCGAGGTAACCGCCGGTCGCTTCACCGTTGAGGAGCTCGTCGCATTTCTTGCGAAAGGTGAGGAGGGTGCATCTTTCGGCCCTTGGTCACGCGCAGATCTTGACGCCGCGGCGGTGCGATTCTCCGAGACTGCCGACGACCCCGGCAGCCTCCGTACACTTTCAGAGTTCATTAGCTGGCTGTCGGCGAGCTGACGACCGGCGGCACCGTCGCCAACCGCACAACTATCGGAGAAACCATGAAGAAGCTGTTCAAGATTGTGATGCTGATCCTCGTCGTCGGCGCTGTCGCCGGAGCTGTGGCATCGTTCATGGCAAAGAAGCGCCTTGAGGCGATGAGCGACGAGGAGATTCGGTCCTACCTCGCGTCCAAGCTCGAGGGCCGTGTCGGCGAAGAGCAGCTAGCGACGATTCAAGAAGCGACCGTTTCCGGCATTCGTAAGGGCAGCAGGTCTGGCCACTAGATCGGCTGACGACCTACCGACGGGCTGCTGAGACTGTTGAAGATGCCGTCGAGGACGTCGCAGCCGCCTAGGCCACTAGTACGGATAGCTGACGACCACTTGCGACCGCCCGCGCCGCGCCGTCGTGATGCTGTCGTAGGTGTACACGCCAAGAGCGATCCACACCACTCCGAACCACGCAAGACGCCCTGGTGACAGGTCCTCGTTGTAAACCCAGATGCCAAGCATGAGCTGAAGCGTCGGTGCAATGTACTGCAGTAAACCGAGGAGGCTGAGCGGTATTCGTTTTGCCGAAGCACCGAACATCAACAGCGGCGTGATCGTGAAGAGCGCCGACGCAATCAGGAAAATGGTGATTGCCGGACTGTCGCCAAACGCCTGCCCGGCCGGTTCGAGGAAGAACAGGAGCACCACGAGCGCGGGGATCACCATCACCGCAAGTTCACCCTGAAGCGAAATCAACGGTGCTGGAACCTCAGGGCGCTTCTTGATGAGCCCGTAGAGACCGAAGGAGAATGCGAGGGTGAGCGCGATCCATGGCGGTGAGCCGACCATGACCGCCATACCCACAACACCCACTGCTGCGATTCCGACCGCGAGCCACTGAATCGGTCTGAGGCGCTCACCAAGGACGACGACGCCCAATGCAACGGAAACGAGTGGGTTGATGAAGTACCCGAGCGACCCCTCAACGATGTGGTCGTGCGTGACGGCCCACAGGAACACACCCCAGTTCGTTGCGAGGAGTACTGCTGCGACAGCTGTGATGGCGACCGTTCGCAGCGAGCTGAACGCAGCGCGTATTTCCCCGAATCTTCGTTGGATTGCGACGATCGCGACAAGAAGCGGAACACTCCACACGATCCGGTGGATGAGAAGGGTTGTGGCATCAACGTCGTCGATGAGGTTCCAATACACGGGGGAGAACCCCCAGATCACGTATGAACCAATGCCGAACCAAACGCCTCTCCGTGCCTCCATTGGTTCTTCCCTTCCTCTGACCTGCGGAGTCTGACACGATCACGCGGTCTGCGGTCGCTCATCACCAACGAGGTACCGAGCTCGACATCGCACTACATCCGATTGTCTGGTGGCCAAAACACGACCTCGGTTGACGCCCAACCCGGAGCGATATCGATTCTTCAGCGCGGATCAGAAACGGCATGACGATATTGGCTGTCGGCCCCATCGCCGACTCCGTCCTCGATGCCGTTGAGGGGACCGGCGCGACCGTGCTCTACACGAACGTCCCACGACCGATCGACGCCGATGGTCTCCGCGCAGCGGTCGTCGGTTCCGAGATCGTTGTCGTGGAGCCCTATCTCGTTGGCAGCTCAGTACCGATCCTGAGCTTGCGCACTACGGCACTCCTTCAGAGTTGCGCGCTGCGCACGGTCTCGACGCAGATGGAATTCGGGCGGCACTTGAACGCGGTATTGCGCAGATAGCGTCGTAGAACAATGCAACACAGTTTTGTCACAGTTGTGCGATACGGTCACGTCATGTACCAATCAGACACCGCCAGTCAGCTTGTTGCTACGACCTCGATCGAGCCAGGACCCAAGCGACGACACGCCGCTCGTGTTGCTCAGTTCTCGAAGAACTCAGACTTCCTTCTCTCGCTCGATCGTGTCGGGATTGATGCGCATGGTGTTCGAACGATCGTGTCTTCAGCATGCGCCGATTTCGGGATCCCACTCCCGACGTTGAAGTTCCACGCCAGACGTTCGCCGTACACGGGCGCCTGTGAGCGGCCACGGTTTTCGTGGATCGAGCTCCTCGGAGAATCGAAGGTGGCATCGAACGAGGCCAATGGCTGGGGTGTCCTTTCGGTGGACGGAGCCATCCGTCTTGGCCGCTCAACCACCGCCATGACGCTCGCCCACGAACTCGCACACCATGCCGTGTTCCATCTCGACCCTCCGACGACGCCAGCCCACGGCCGCCTCTGGGTTCTCCGTTTCGACCAGACAGGCTTCCTGGTCGGGGCGGCCACGGGTTCCGATGACCGATGACCGATGACCGTAATCCGTAATCCGGCGTCTGATTTCGGCTACCCGACTGCGTCGGGTCGCTTGGAGTCCAGCAAGCTGGACTCTTGACTTCTGAAAAAGCTATGTTCACGACATGCCAAGCCTCCTCATCAAGAACGCCTCCGTGCTCGTCACGATGGATGCCGGACGCCGCGAGATCGCCGCGGGGGCGCTGTATGTGGTTGACGGAATCATCCACCGGGTCGGAACGCTTGATGAGATGCCTGAGACTGCCGATGAGGTGGTTGATCTCACAGGCCACGTCGTTCTGCCGGGGTTTGTCAATACTCATCACCACTTCTACCAGACGCTCACACGAGTGGTCCCTGGAGCACAGGATGTCGGCCTCTTCGACTGGCTGAAGACCCTGTATCCGATCTGGGCGAAGATGACGCCAGACCATGCTGCAAGCGCAACCCGGATAGCGCTTGCTGAACTCGCCCTCAGCGGATGTACGACCGCCTTTGACCACCAGTACATCTTCCCGAATGGCTCAAGGCTCGACGACGAGATCGAAGCGGCAACCGAAGTTGGGCTCAGACTCCACGCGTCGAGAGGTTCGATGAGTCTCGGGGAGAGTGACGGCGGACTGCCACCTGACTCGGTCGTTGAGGATGAGCATGCCATCTTGACCGACACCCTCCGACTCATTGATGCCTACAACGACCCGACCCATGGTTCGATGCTTCAGATCGTTGTGGCACCCTGCTCGCCGTTCTCTGTGACTCCAGATCTCATGCGTGTATCGGCTGAGCTCGCTCGTGATCGGGGTGTTCGGTTGCATACCCATTTGGCGGAGACGCTTGACGAGGAGTCGTTCTGTATCGAGACATTCGGGAAGCGTCCGGTTGAGCTCGCTGAGGATCTGGGCTGGGTTCGAGAAGATGTCTGGTTCGCTCACGGAGTGTTCATCAACGATGCAGAGATGGAGCGCATGGGGACGTCGGGTACTGGCGTCGCTCATTGTCCGACCTCGAATATGCGGCTTTCGTCAGGTATTGCCCCAGTACGACGCATGCGGGCCCTTGGGGTTCCGGTCGGAATTGGGGTTGATGGCTCGGCAAGCAACGATGGATCGAATCTCTTGGCAGAGGTAAGACAGGCGATGTTGGTAGGGAGGCTTGACGCGGCACCGAATCAGTCCGGTGGTGAGATCATGCCCGCGCGTACCGCCCTCGAGCTCGCAACGCTCGGTGGCGCCAGGTTGCTAGGGCGAAGAGATATCGGCGCTCTTGCGGTGGGGATGTGCGCCGACATGATTGCGGTTGATCTTGGGAAGCTCGAATTTGCGGGGGCACTCGGTGATCCTGTGGCCGCAGTGTTGTTTGCTGCACCGACATCGGTCGATCAGAGCTGGGTACATGGACGCCGGATCGTCCGCGACGGTCAACTTGCGACGCTTGATGTTCCACGCGCGGTCGAACAACACAACGTCCTTGCACAGTCACTCGTCAGCTGACCGGGCTCAGCGCTGTTCCCTGTGATAGGGAATTCCCAGCGCGGCTGGCGCACCCAGGAATCGCGCACGTTTCCCACTGGTGAGAACGATCATGGCAACGATGGCAAGAACGAACGGCAACATCGCCAGGAGGGTGGAAGGGATGTTGCTCCAGGGATCTCCGAGCGTTTGGAGTGTGAACTGGACACGTTCCGCCGCTCCGAAGAGGTACGCAGCGAATACTGCTCGCCACGGTCGCCAACTCGCGAGGATGACAAGTGCTATGGCGATCCATCCCGCGGCACCGATCGGATCGTCTTGCCACGTTGGGGTCAGCGCCAACGAGAAGTAGGCACCTCCGAGTCCTGCGAGAGCGCCACCGATCAGCACGTGCACATACCGAACTTTCGACACATGGACTCCGGCCGCCTCGGCGGATGCTGGATCCTCCCCAACGGCACGAAGCGAAAGTCCCATCTTCGTTCTGAACAAGTAGTAGCTCGCGGCCCCTGCGACAAGCCACGACAGATAAACAAGCGGATCGTGTCCGAACAGGAGCGGGCCAACAATTGGGATACCTGCAATCCCGCCGGTGAAGACAGGCTCGAACTGTGCACGTGAAGGGTGCCCGACCAAGGGCTCCGACCCCGCCCTTCCGAGGAAGCTTGCAAGGCCAGATCCGAACAGGGCAAGAGCGAGTCCCGAGACAATCTGGTTGACGCGCAACGTGATCGACGTAAACGCGTGCACAGCCGAAAGAGCCGATGCACACACCATTGCGATGACAACCCCGAATACGAGATTCCCGGTCTGGAATGTTGCCCAGAATCCGGTCACGGCACCAATGAGCATCATCCCCTGCACCCCGAGGTTCAGGATCCCCGCACGCTCAGTGACGATCTCGCCAACCGTAGCAAAGATCAGGGGAGTTCCGAGCCCGACCGCGGCCACCATCGTGAGGATCAGTTGTGTGTCGTTCATGCCGGCTCGACTCCATCGGGTAGCTCCACGGAGCCCCCTTGTCTGCGCGGCAGGCTGATCCGGTGTCTGATGAAGAACTCCCCGGCGACAGCAAAGATGAGGATCGCACCTTGCAGCATCGTGACGGTGGAGGCGGGCACGCCAATCGACTGGAGAGCCGGTCCGGCGTTGTTCAGCGCACCCATGAGGATGGCGATTGGGATGACCGCAAGGAGATGTAGTCCCGCCAAAGCCGCCACGATGATTCCGGTGAATCCGAGTCCGAGGTCAAGGGATCGTGGATCGAGAGCACCAACCGGGCCCGCGACGTAGAGGGCGCCTGCGAACCCTGCGGCAGCACCGGAGAGCAGGAAGACGACCAGGATCTTGTTGGAAACCCGGATACCTGCGTACCGGGCTGTCGCTGGTGAGTCACCGACAACCCGCACGGCAAACCCCCACCGCGTCTTTCCGACAAGCCACCATGCTGCGATCGCAAGGCCGATGGCGATGAAGATGCCGATGTCGAGTCTCTCGAAGAACTCGGGGAGTCTGGCGTTGTCAGGGATCGGCCGACCGGATGGAAAGGTGCTGACAGCTGGATCGCGCCATGGACTCGACGAACCGAAGATAAGGAAGTTCATGAAGCTGAGCGCGATGAAGTTCAACATGAGGGTCGTGATGATCTCGTTCGTTCCGAGGTAGACCCTCGGAACCGCGGCAACGGATGCCCACATGGCACCACCAACCCCGCCTGCAATGATGACTGCGGGTATGGCGACCCACGTAGGGGCACCGGGTCCGAGCCAAATCGCAATACCTGAGGCGAACACCGCACCCATGATGAATTGGCCCTCACCGCCGATGTTCCACACGAGCATCTTGAACGCAAGTGCTGCTGCCACTCCGGTGAGGATCAGAGGCGTTGCCGAGATGAGCGTGTTGCTCACGCCGTTGGCAGACCCGAACGCAGCGTCGATCATCTTTCCGTACACATCGATCGGGTTCTCACCGGTCATTGCGAGGAATACGCCGCCAACGACCAGCGCTGCAAGGACCGATAGCACCGGCACGAGAATTCTCAGCTTCGCTGAGGCAAGTCCACGCGGCCCAACGATGAATCGACGAGTCATCCGGCCCCGTCTTCCCGTTCGCCAGCCATGAGCAGACCGAGTCGTTCGGCTGTTGCATCCCCAGCGTTCATCTGACCGACGATTTCGCCCTCATACAACACAAGGAGGCGGTCCGAGAGGGCAAGGAGCTCATCGAGATCTTCTGAGATCAACAACACAGCGACGCCACGAGCTCGCTCAGCGAGTGCCTGGTTCCGAACTGCCTGCGTCGCACCAACATCGAGGCCGCGAGTAGGCGAGCGGAGAATGAGGATCCTCGGCTCCATCTCGACCTCCCTGGCGATAAGGGCCTTCTGGAGGTTTCCGCCAGATAGGAGCCTGATGGGGAGGCCAGGCCGTACGCCGCGGATGTCGTACTCCTCGATCTGGCGTGCGCCTTCAGTACGGAAGGCACTCGGGACAAGGCGGCTGCCTCGCGAATAGGGCGGTTTTCGAAACGCCTTGAGAGCGAGGTTCTCCTCAGTGGTCAGACCCGGAGCAAGGCCCATTCCGAGTCGATTCTGGGGTACATATGACATGCCGGCACGGATGTGGGTGAGCACGGAGGCGTTGGTGACGTCCACGTCATCGATCGACACACTCCCTGCAGTTGGGGTTCTCAGACCGTTGAGTCCGAAGGCGAGTTCTCGCTGACCATTCCCAGAGACGCCGGCAATTCCGACGATCTCGGCAGCCCGTACGTCGAATGAAACGCCACTGACCGCTTCGAGACCGCGGTCACCTTCAACCCGGAGATCGGAGACCGCCAGCACCACTGCACCCGCTTGTGTGGTCTCGGTTCGGGTTGGGAGGACGAGGTCGCGGCCAACCATCATGCGAGCAAGGTCTTCGGGTTGGGCGTCCACCGTTGCGACGCCTCCGACGTTGCGCCCATGGCGGAGTACGGTCACGGAGTCCGAAACCTCCTTGACCTCCTGGAGTTTGTGTGAAACGAAGATCACAGACCGGCCTTCATCAGCCATCTGACGCATGGTCTTGAACAGCTGCTTTCCCTCCTGGGGGGTCAACACGGCGGTTGGCTCGTCGAGGATGAGCACATCGGCATTTCGGTACAGGAGTTTCAGGATCTCCACGCGTTGCTGCTCGCCGACGGACAACTGCCAGATTCGTGCTGTCGGATCGATCGGGAGCCCGTATCTGTCTCCGAGTTCGGTGGCCTCCGCCTGAAGTCTCTTCTGGTCAAGGCGAATCCCAGTATCGGGATGGCCGAGGGCGAAGTTCTCCGCAACGGTCAGGTTGGCAACCAGGCGAAAGTGCTGGTAGATCATCCCAACGCCCGAAGCCAGAGCATCCTTCGGACTCTTGAATATCGTCGGCACGCCATCGAGGAACATCTCCCCTGCGTCGGGTCGATACAGCCCCGCAAGGATCGAGCAGAGCGTGGATTTGCCTGCACCGTTCTCGCCGAGGAGCGCATGCACCTCGCCGCGGGCGAGCCGGAAACTGACGTCGTCGTTGGCCTTAACGCCGTAGAACGCCTTGTCGACGTTCCTGAGTTCGACTGCGAAAGGCGCTGGGGCGTCCGTTGTCACTTCGTTCCAAGCTGATGTGGCGTGAGGCCGGTGGGGTTGGGGTGCGTCCGGCTGTTTGCCGGACGCACCCTGCGTACAGTTCTGATCAGCCCGTTGGACTCCCAACGACTCCCTCGACGAAGAAGTCCATTTCGAAGATGTTCCCGAGCGGCCGTTCGGCACCATCCTGATCGACGATCGGATCGGGGAACACGGCGAATGTGCCAGCGATGATTTCGGCCTGACGTTCCTCGATGAGTGTCCGAGTTGCTCCTTCAACAGAGTCACCGAACGGTGCGAGAGCAACCATGCCATCCGCCATGTTTCCGTAGTAGGCGGTAGAAACCCAGGTTCCGTCAATGACCTGTTGCGCCGTCTTGATGTAGAACGGAGCCCAGTCCCAGATCGCAGCCGTCAGCCAAGCGTTCGTGGCGAACTCGGTCATGTCGGTGTTGTATCCAACCCACTTCGCTCCGGCTGCTTCTGCGGCCTGACCGGGCGCCGCCGAGTCCTGGTGCATCGCGATGACGTCGGCTCCTGAATCGAGAAGCGATTCGGCTGCAGTTCCCTCCTTTGGAGGATCGAACCATGTTGAGGTCCAAACAACCTGCACCTCAGCATCAGGATTCACTTCCAGCACCCCGAGTGTGAACGCATTGATTCCGCGGAGCACCTCAGGGATGGGGAAGGCAGCGACGTATCCGATCTTGTTCGTGGTGGTTGCCGCACCTGCCGCCATGCCGGAGAGATACCTGCCTTCTTCAGCGGCACCGAAGTAGTTCCCCATGTTGTCGGACTGCTTGTAGCCGGTTGCATGCATGAAGATGGTGTCGGGATGGTTCTCGGCTGCTGCAAGCATCGGATCCATGTATCCGAACGACGTCCCAAAGATCAGCTTGTTGCCATCCTCGGCAAGATCGTTGAATACTCGTTCGGAGTCGGCACCTTCAGGAATGCTCTCAAGTGTTGTGATGTCAACCGCATCGCCGAGGGCCGCCTTGAGCGCCTGTTGCCCTTGATCGTGTGCCCACGACCAGCCCTTGTCCGAAGTCGGTCCGACGTACACGAATGCAACCTTCAGCACCTCTGCGGGTGCCTCTCCTGTGGTTGTCGTTGTTGCATCGTCTCCTGAGTCATCGCTGCTACATGCAGCCGCGACCATCGCGAATACGACGAGTACGACTGCGAACAGTCGCCATCTCTTGGTTGGCATGAAGGTCCTCTCCTGGTGGTCCGGATGTGATTTCGCTGACGATACTCGCGCCCGTGATCACTTTACAAACTGTAAAAGAAGCTTTCGGCTTTCAGCACTCAGCTTTCAGCTCACGGCTCCAGCTGACGGTGAGCTATGTGGGGTTGAACCTTTGGGTATACATCCCTACGCTGCGAGCACGCAACGGAAGGAAGAGTGTGCACTACGGGAGAATTGTCGCGCTTATCGGCGTCATCGTGACCGCTGTGGGTTTGTTCATGAAATCGTTGAGCTCCGCGGCTGCGGACATTCCCGACTTTATGGCTGGAGTCAGCGCCCAGACCAATGGGGCGGTACCAGCTGAGTTTCCTACGGTTTGGACTGGGATTTGGAATGACAAATCATGGGCATCGATCATCTTGGTGATTGCGCTTGTCGCGATCGTCGGGATGTGCTTCATCCCTGTTGTCAGGGACGCTCTATCACGGATGAACGGCCTGATCATGGCGGTCCTCGGTGTCGTTGTGATGGTTATCGGTGGCGTCGCCACGATGTCAGCCATGGACGATGCGGATGCGATCGAGGGCGCCTATGCGCAAGCTGCGCAGGCGCTTGGATTGCCCGCCGCCCCGACTGTGTCGATAACCCTCGGTTGGACACTGTTGATTATTGGCGGCGCGTTGGCGGCTATTGGCGGTGTGCTGTCGCTCATCTCACGGCCTGACGAAAGTGCGCTGTCAGACAGCTGAGGCAGAGGACACGGCAAGGCACGAATCGAAGACGGAGGCAGGGGTGGCCGTACAGGTTGCCCCTGTCTGTTGTTCTCAGTCGATTGCAGCAAGCCTGACGAAAGGGATCAGTCGATCAGTTCGGGCTTGGTACGCCTCGTAGTCTGAATAGGCATCCACGATGTGGGGCCACCACTCGCCACGTTCGTTGTCGTCCATGGTGGTCGCACGGACTGTGTGCGAGATTGCACCGATGCGTACCGTCGCATTGGGGTTGACGAGGAGGTTTCGGTACCAGTCCGGATCACTTGGTCGGCCGCCGTACGAGGCGATCACAATGACATCGGATCCATCGATCAAGTAGAGGAGTGGAACGGTGTGCAACGACCCGGTGTTCCTTCCCGTCGTGGTGAGCAGCAACATGTCGTTGTCGACCAGCCGGGTCCCGATACGGCCACCAGTAACCCGATAGACACCGGAATGCAGTCGGGAAAGCCATTTGACGGTCGAGTCGCGCATGCACCGAGCCTATCCCAAGTCCGATGACCGATGACCGATGACCGATGACCGATGACCGGACAACCGGGTATCTTCAGATGCAGCGGTACCCGGGCACAGGGGAGGTTGTACCGTGGAAATGACGATGCAATCGCTGGCGAGAAGCGTTCTTCGCCGCGTCTTTGGCCGCACGACGATCGGGAGCCTGAGCGTCCGCTGGTCTGACTCGACCACGGACAAGATCGCGGGATTTCAAGCCGGACCAGAGGCATCGATATCGGTAGCCGATGAAATGGGGATGCTGAGGTCGCTCGTCAAGAAGGGCTCGGTTGGTCTTGCGGAGTCGTATTTCGATGGCTTTTGGACAACGGAGGATCTAGCAGCACTCCTTGAGGTTGGCGCACGCAATCTCGACAACCGAACCGATGAGCTGCTCAGCAAGAAGTGGGTTCACGGCCTGCGCGACATCTGGGACAAGCGACCCGAGCAGCTGCGAAGCGATGCGATCCACGAAATGGCCGATCACTACAACCTTGGTAACGAGTTCTACGCGATGTGGCTCGACCCGTCGATGACGTATTCGTCGGCTTTGTACGAATCCCCCGACGATGTGCTTGAGACCGCCCAGGAACGTAAGTACGACCGCTTGTGCCAACTGATCGATCTGGCCGAGGGTGACCGCGTGCTCGAAATCGGATGTGGCTGGGGCGGATTCGCCGAGCACGCTGCGAGTCGATATGGGGCGCATGTGACGGGTCTGACCCTGTCAACCGAGCACGCGAAGTATGCCAGCGCGCGGCTGGCTGAGGCAGGGCTCACCGATCGCACGGAGATCAAGCTTCAGGACTTTCGTCATGAGAGGGCCATGTACGACAAGGTCGTGTCGATCGAAATGATCGAATCCGTGGACGAGACGAACTGGCCGCCGCTGTTCCACGCGATTTCGCGTGCCCTTCCACCGGGAGGGAAGGCCGCGATACAGGCCATCACGATCGACGAACGGTTCTACGAGTCACTGCTCAAGCACCGGGATTTCATCAAGACGTACATCTTTCCGGGAGGCGCACTGCCCTCAGTTCCGGTGCTCAAGGAGCTCTCGGTTGAAGCGGGCCTGGCGTGGGTATCGGCAAATAGCCACGGCGGTGATTACGCCATGACACTTAACGAATGGGCGAAACGTTTTGAGGCAGCGTGGCCAAACATCGTGGCGCAAGACCCGGTGTTCGATGAAGCATTCCACCGCATCTGGCGCTACTACCTGGAGTATTGCGAGGCAGGGTTCCGAACCGGACGCATCGACGGCTATCAGATCCTGTTGGAGAGACCACAACCCCCGTCCCCCCTTCAGGGGGGACAGCAGAGGAGCGCAGCGACGATGTAGGGGGGCCCGGGGAGCCTGCGACCACGAGAGTGCCTAAAGCGGGGGACAGCAGAGGAGCGCAGCGACGATGTAGGGGGGCCCGGGGAGCCTGCGACCACGAGAGTGCGTGGAGCTCCTGCAGGACTCTGGTTCTAATGCAGTTTTCCTGCCTCGGACTGTCCCTCACTGTCGACGTACTCTCCGTCGATCACAGGCTCGATGACTGCCGCAGCGCGGGCGAGGGAGCGCTGAACGTCATCGGGTGTCAATCCGGTTGCAAACACAAATCCGAGATAGCGATCACCGTCGGGGAGTGGTGTCACCAAACGCCCGATCGGGATCGTGATGTCGATTTTATCGATCCCCTCGATGCCAAGCGTCTCATCCACTCCCTCGATGCCGGTGAGCCGTCCTGCACCCGGGATCGGCAGCATCAGCACACCGGTCGCTGGCTTGGACGGTCGTTCGATTGATGTTCGCCCCGCGGCGCTGCGAATTACAACACTTTCGAGTGGTTCGGCCAGGAGACCAAACGTCAGTGCTCGTCCACACAGTCCGCCGATCGATCGGGCGGCAATCTCGATGACAAACGGTATCCCGCCCTCATCGATTCTGATCTCAGCATGGACCGGTCCTGTGACTATGCCGATCGCCTCAACCGCTTCCACAACGACTTGCGTGACCGCGACCTGGACCGCACCAGATTGGCGCGAGGGTGAGACGAACATTGTCTCTTCGAAGAACGGCCCGACAAGCGGCACCGGCTTGTCGATCAGCGCGAGAACCTCAAGCGAACCATCGACAATCATTCCCTCCACAACCATCTCGTCACCCGCGATGTACTGCTCAACGATGAGTGGATCGGTTGGGGAAATCCCGGCATGTGATGCGATTGTGCGCACACGGTGTTCGATTGCTACGGCTCGCGCCGGGTCATCGATGCGGATCACGCCACGCGATGCCGCAAGGGTCCTTGGCTTCACCACTGCCGGTAGGCCAACCAGGCGAAGGGCATGGCTCAAGTCTCCCGGATGTACTGCTGTGAATTCCGGTTGTGATACGCCAGCAGATGCGAGCAAACGCCGCATGGCGAGTTTGTCACGGGTGGCCTCGATACTCGATGGTGGGTTGCTCTTGAGACCGAGTGCAGCGCCTGCCGCGCCGGCGACTCTGACACCCTGATCGTCGATGGCGACGACCGCAACGGCATCGGGCACAGCCTCGGCGATCGCCGTCGCGCCAGCAGTCACATCGTCAAGGTCGATCTCGATGACTCGGTCGGCATCGTTATCGAAAGGCGAGTGTGCATCAGTTGCAACAACAACGGCAAGGCGCTGAGAGCGGGCGGCTGCGATGAAGTCACCCGTTCGGTAGCTCTCGCAGCTGGCAACGATGACGATGGTTTCCATGGCGTCATGATGCACTCGTCACGGTATGAGCTTTCCGATACGTAAGATCTGGGGATGCCCGATGCCCCCGATCCGATCGTTTCCATCGACGAAGCCGTGCTCCCGATGCTGCTCGATATCAGGGCACGGGAGGACGATGCGGATGATCTGGGTCTCGTCGTAACGATCAGCGGAGTCGGCGATGGTGTCTTCACCTACGGCACCGCGTTCATGAGGGTGGATTCGGCCCTCGATACAGATTTGATCCATGACAACGGTTCGCTTCCTGTCATCGTTTCGGAAGCGGACGCCCCAAATCTTCAGGGTGCCATGCTCACGCCGTCGAAGAACCTCCTCAAGCCTGGCATCACAATCGACAATCCGAACACACCGAGTCCTGCGATCGCAACGGGCATGGTGCAGGGCGATCTGACGGGGACGGTTGCCGAGAATGTGATCAAGGTTCTCAATGAGGCGATCAACCCGTCGATCGCATCACATGGCGGTCGTGCCGAGCTGGTAGCTGTTGAGGAATCAACAGCGTACGTTCGTCTCGGTGGTGGCTGTGTGGGGTGCGGGATGGCGGGAGTCACGTTGTCCCAGGGCATCGAGACCACCATCGTTGACCTGGTACCCGAGATTTCAAAGGTTGTCGACGTTACCGACCACGCCCAAGGCGATAACCCCTACTACGAGAAGGCAAAGAAGTAGCGACGCAGGGCGTCGCTACTTCAGCTTTCAGCTCACAGCTTTCAGCTCAGAGTGGCGCTCTACCACACCTTGGCTCGTTGATCGATGGGGCGCATCGTGGGGGAATCCTCGGGGAGGTTGAAAGCCTCCGCAAACTCGCTCATGTTCGATAGCGGACCCCGGACACGGAACTCAGCGGGTGAATGGGGGTCTGAGTTGACGATGAGCCGTGTGTATTCCGGTGTTGCATTCATGCGCCAGATGCGCGCATAGGACAGAAAGAACCGTTGCTCGGGTGTCAGCCCGCCAATCAGCTCGGATCCGTTCTCGTCGAGGATCTGACGCAGCGCGCCGAACGCGAGCGTGAGACCCGCGAGATCGGCAATGTTCTCACCGAGAGTGAGATCACCGTTGATGTTCAAGCCATCCTCGATCTCATAGGCGCTGAACTGATCCGAGATGACCTTGGCCCGCGCCTCAAATTCGACCCGATCATGATCGGTCCACCAATTGCGAAGGTGACCGGTGGCATCGAATAGTGATCCCTTGTCATCGAATCCGTGTGTGATCTCGTGACCGATCACTGCACCGATACCACCGAGGTTTACGGCATCGCCTGCATCGGCAACGAAGAAGGGCGGTTGGAGGATGCCAGCAGGAAACACGATTTCGTTCCGTTCAGGCCAGTAATAGGCATTGACGATGTGTGGCGGCATCAACCATTCATGTTCATCGATGGGTCTGCCAAGCGTGTTGATGTTGCGCTCGAACTCGAACACTCTGGCAGCCAGGCGGTTGGCAAGCCAACCATCCCGTGTGATGGAAAGGGATGAGTAGTCACGCCACTGGTCCGGATAGCCGATCTTGTAG
This sequence comes from uncultured Acidimicrobiia bacterium, assembly GCA_963714375.1. GTDB lineage: Bacteria > Actinomycetota > Acidimicrobiia > Spongiisociales > UBA5794 > UBA5794. The sequence goes on along the minus strand of CAVQOG010000003.1, from coordinate 77,196 downwards.
CCAAACCCTTCAAGCTTCTCAAGTGCCTGCTTCTTGGTGTCAGAACCCATCCAGTCGACGGTCTCGATGCTCTTGCGCATCTCAACCAGGATCCTTCCAACGAGCTCCTCTACCCGTTCCTTGGCAGACGGTGGGAAATGCTCGCGCACATAGAGCTGTGCCACCAGATGGCCGATGCTGCCTCCGGCTGCTGACACGACGCGCTTCCACCGCGGCTTCTGCTCCTTCTGGCCCGAAACCTTCACACCCCAGAAGTTGAAGGCCTCGTCCTCGAACCGCCTTGGAAGGCCACTCGCTGTCGACACCAAGAGGTGCCACGTGCAGTAGGTCTTCCAGTCGTCGATGAGGACCTCGCTGAACATGGTGTCAAGCTCGGAGAAGAATCCAAGGTTGTCGATGTTGACGGCCGCTTCTTGGCGTGCCCCACTCGCATCGAGCCAGTCGCAGAGCATCAACGTTGGTGTGAGGTCGGTGACCTCATCTCTGGTCAGTTTGTTGGTCGTGTCTTGGACATCGCGCTGTTGGACGGCGGTGTTGGACGCCTCGGCAAGTCGTGATTCAATCTTCCAAATGGTCTCGGTCGCAGCGCTGGCTTCCTCAGCGGGCCACCCGAGGAGTTCGAACATCGCCGCGGAATGATCCCGATACGCCAAGGCCAGTGCTTGTGACTGTTCATCCTCACGGAAGTAGTAGTCGCGGTCTGGCAGGCCGAGTCCGCCCTGGCCGATGTAGAGAAGGTTCTGCGTTGAGTCGGAACGATCCGGTTCGACGTGCCAGCTCCAGCCAACGGATACACCGATCCTGGAGAGCTCAGCGAACGCGGTTCGGAGGTCTTCAATCGTGTCGATTCCCTCGATGAGGTCGAGCCATTGCTGGATGGGCTCGATACCAGCCGCTTCGATCGCATCGGTGTCCATACCCGATGCATAGAAATCACCGATCTTCTGATCGATCGATCCGACTGCACCACCAGCATCTGCCGCCTGTTCGAGCAGCGCGTGGACGATCTTTTCGTTGCGGGTGTGGAGCTCAAGGAATGCGCCCCAAACCGGATACTCCGGAGGTACGGGGTTGCGATCCAACCAACCGCCGTTTGCCCATCGCCAGAAATCGGTGGCCGGCGACGCGTCACCGTCCATGTCCTCCGGATCGAATACTGTGTCGTCTGGTGAGACGATCGGAACTGTCGGATCATCCATGCCTACCTGCCTTCCCGTGTGGGCGAAACACTACCGAGGCCCGTGTCCCCAAGCCCGGTCGCCCCCTGGCTCGTTTCACTCGCCCGTCCCCCCTGAAGGGGGGACGGGGCTATTGGGTACTTTCGCCAAGTCCTCGGCCAATTCGGTCAACTCAAGCCAGCGGGTTTCTGCTGCGTCGAGTGCGGTGATTGTGGTTGCAAGCTCAGCGCCGAGCCGACTGACCTTGTCGATGTCTGCTCCCGCTTTGGCGAGATCCTGCTCGAGCCTCGAACGCGCAGCTTCGAGTTTTGGGATCTGTGCTGTCAGCGCCTTGAACTCCCGCTGATCGTTGAACGTCAGTTTGGTTCGCTGTGCCTTCGGTCGGGTCCTTGTCGCTGTCGTGCGATTGGCCGGCGCATCGCTGAGATTCTGCCGATCGGCCCAGAATGCCGACCATCCACCAGGGTGATGTTGGACGCTGCCGTTCGGCTGGATCGAGAAGATGTCGTGGCAGACACGGTCGAGGAAATAGCGGTCATGGCTTGCGACGACCATCGCTCCCTGCCACTCGTCGAGGTAGTCCTCGAGTGCGTGCAGCGTGTCGAGGTCGAGATCGTTAGTCGGCTCGTCGAGCAACAGCAGATTTGGGGTCTCCATCAACACGAGTAAGAGCTCGAGCCGCCTTCGCTCTCCACCGGACAGATCGCCAACAGTTGACTGCTGCTGCTCGTGTCCGAATTGGAACATCTCAAGGAGCTTTGCTGCCGTCGCCGTCTTGCGGTCTGTGATTTGCACCTCGTCCGCATGGTCGCGCACCGCCTCGATCAGCCTGGTCTCAGGGGGAATCGGCGTGGGGTCCTGTCCGTACCAGCCGGGTACGATCGTTGAACCGACCACGACCTTTCCGGTGTCCGGCTCAATTCTCTGCATCATGAGGGCGAGCAACGTTGTCTTGCCCGCTCCGTTCGGCCCGACGATGCCAATACGCGCGTCGGGAGCGAGGAGATGGGTGATTCCTTGAAGAACAACCTGGCCGTCGTATTCCTTTCCCACGTTGTGGAGATTGACGACCTTCGATCCAATGCGCCGAGGAGGGAACGTCATGACGAGTTCCGGGCGCTGTCGTGGTAGGCCGGCGTCCACAACTTCCGTTGCCCGTGTGGTTCGCTGGCGGGACTTCGATGTTCGTGCCTTGGGGCTCTTTCTGAGCCATGCGAGCTCAGTCTTGATCCGTTGCTTGAGCCTCTTCGTATTTGCATTCTCGATGGCCTCCCTTGCTGCCCGTGCCTCGAGATACTGCCCGTACGTTCCACGGTGTGGATAGAGCCGGTGGTCGTACACCTCAACAATTGTGTCAACAACCCTGTCCAGCAGATACCGATCGTGAGTAACAAGGAGGAGCGTCGAAGTGAGCCCCACGATGTAGTCCTCAAGCCAATCGATCGTGTCAACATCAAGATGGTTCGTCGGTTCGTCGAGAATGAGCAGATCGCAGTCGGTAGCAAGAGCAACGGAGAGGGCGAGGCGCTTGCGTTGGCCGCCGCTCAAATCGGCGGTGAGCTTGGTTGGCTCCTTGAGGCCGAGCCTGTCTGCGAGCGAGATGGCTTCACGGCTGAAGGACACCACATCTTCGACGGTGGACCCGGCCGGATATGTCGGGTCCTGGGGCAGCGATGCGATTCGTAGGCCAGACGCACGCACGATGTCGCCCGCGTCTGGTTCCACGGTTCCATCGATGATTCCAAGCAGGGTCGACTTTCCAGAACCATTCTGGCCGATCAGCCCGATCCGCTGACCCGCCGAGATCGCCATCGAGGCACCCTCAAGGACAAGCGTCTCGGGATACGCCTTGTCGATGCTGTCAAGGGAGATTTGGTGCATGACGCAAGTATGGGCACGCTATGGTTCGTGGCCTTCCAGCCGAGGTACCCGATGTCTGAGCACGTTGTGCGCGAGATCTTCCCCCTGTCAAACGATGAAGATGCTCGCCTGATGATGCCGCTGTACAACACGGTGTGGGAGGAGCTGAACCCTCACCATCGTCCGTTGACGATCGCGGACTATCGATCTCGAGCAGATCGACCGACCATGACTGTCTGGCATTTTGTCGTGGCGGATTCGGATGGGGAAGTTATCGGTCTTGTCATTCCTGCCCACTTCACCGATGGCTCCAATGCCCATTTGCAATGGCTGCAGCTCCTCGTGGACCCTGGGCACCGACGGACAGGTGTCGGCAGAACTCTCCTTGCCAAGGCGAACGACATAGCGGTCGCTGATGGCCGAACTGTGCTGACCGCTGATACGTTCGAGTCGATGCCAGCAGGTGAGGCATTCTCTGAATCTGTCCATGCCAACATCGGGATTCGCGAACACATCAACATCGTCGATGTCAATGCCCTCGATATCGAAATGCTTGAGCGGTGGCATTCCGAGGGGCCGAGTCGTGCCCCCGGGTACGAGGTCCTCATCTGGGAGGATGACTACCCAGATGAGTTCTACGGGTCGATCGCTGATCTCTTTGTCATGGCCGACGAGGACATGCCGATGGAAGATCTGGACATGGAGCCGTTCGCTACCACCGAGGATGATGTCCGGGATTTCATTGCCAAGGCAAAGAGCGTGATGGAATTCGTCACCGTGGTCGCACGACACATCGACTCTGGAGAATTGGTCGGCTTCACCGAATTGCTCTACCGATTCTCTGACCCGGACACGATGCAAACAACGCTGACCATGGTTCACCGGGATCACCGCGGGCATGCGCTCGGGAAGTGGATCAAGGCTTCTGCCATTCTTCGGGGCCTCGAACGTTGGCCAGAGGCGGTCCGGATCAAGACCGAGAATGCAAAGTCCAATGACGCCATGCTCGGCATCAATACGGAGATCGGCTTCGAACCACGAAACTCGGTCCTCGGCTATCAAGCAACAACGGACGTAATCGCCACCTACTTGGAGGGTGCCTGATTCCCAGGGAACCCGACCTGGTCGGGTTCCCGACGTCTGACTTCTTGCCGTAGGCTCGCACGATGCCTGACCGATATCCACGCGCCACGGTGGTAGCCATCGCCGCCTTTGTGTTCATCGCCTTTGGCGTCGAGCTGTATGCAATGTCGGTGCTTCTGACGGAGGACGCAGCTGGAGGAGAGTTCTCCATTTCCCTTCTGTCCCTGGCGTTCGGCGGTTCCGTGGTGATTGCTGGGCTGGTTGCTCCACGTGTGGGCCGGTGGGCGGACCATCATGCAGTGCGCGGTCTGATGATCCTCGGTGCAGTACTGGCATTCTTGGCACTCGCGATCGTTTCGTTTTCCGACAGCGGCTGGATCGTCGTACTTGCGTTCTGGGTTCTACTCGGACCGGCACAGGCGATGACGTTGTACGAACCTGCATTCGTTGCTGTTGGGTTGTGGGTTGGAGCGAACAAGCGCAACCACGCCATCGCTCTTCTGGTTGTCATCGGAGGTCTTGCCGGACCCGTATTCCTTCCGCTGACCGGGTACGCCGTCGAGCACTTTGGCTGGAGGCAGACGACATTCGCCTACGGGACTGCGATCCTGATTGCAGGACTCCTTGTATCGATCGTGTTCCTTCCCAGGGACAAGCCGTCCACGAATCGTCCTGATCCGCCACGGCCTGTCAAATGGAGACGATTCGTTGAGGACCGACGTCTCGGCTTCCAGACTCTTGCCGTCGTGCTGTTGTTCGCATCGATGAACAGCATGCTGTTCCACCGCGTCGCCGTGTTTGAGGAGCAGGGGTTTGACGTAGCGTTGATCGCGGTTCTGGCTGGTCTTTCAGGTGTTCTGACCTTTCCGGGGAGGTACCTCGCGCCACGGTTGGCACATCGTGTAGCGGCAACAACGATCCTCACATGGAGCGTTGTCGGGCTGGTTGGTGCCATGGTCCTTGCGATCGTTGGGGCCCCCGAGGTCGTGATGGTGGCGCATTTTGCGTTCTTTGGCATCTTCTTCGGATTCACGCTCCCACTCCGGCCGGTCATCATGAATGACTGGTTCGCGGGTGAGGACTTCGGGTCGGTAATGGGGAAGCAATGGTCCGCAGCAGCAATCGCGGGTGGGGTTGCTCCCACACTGATCGGTGTTGGAAGGGACGCGTTCGGTTCCTATCTGTGGCCACTCGTGGTGTTGACGGTCGCCGTTGCTCTCGCTGCGGTCTTCAACGAACTGTCGGTCTCACGATTTGCAGGGCGGTCGCAACCAGCTGCCTAGCCGGAACTAGATGCCTGAATCCTTCATCGAGCCGGTCAGCCGAAGGAACTCGACGTCGTAGACGAAGCAGATGATCGTGCGATCGCCTTGGTCCCAGGACGCTTCGGTAGGGAACAAGGCGCCGAAGTCGAGGCGCGAATCGGCATACGGTGTTCCGACGAACGAATCGAAGCGTTCAAGGCAGGATTCGTAGGCCTGCGTCTCGACAGCAGCCGCGCCGGGGAATGATGCTTCCGTCATTTCAACGAGGGCGTAGACCTCGTTGTCGTGAGGGATGTCGCAGTTGACCGTCTCGACACCTTCGACTTGCTGGGTGGCGAGTTGGGTTGCGCCCTCCCAATCCTGGAAGCAGTCACCGACGCTCAGTTCGAGGACACTTGAGCAGGAGGCAACGCTTGCGGCAACGGCGAGGACGACCAGGACTCTGATCGTACGGATCATGTTTCGTCCAGGATTTCGGCGATGAAGTCGTCGACAGCCCGATGTGCGACTGTCTCCCCATAGCGATCGTCGAGGAGTTCCCGCATCTTCGCGATGATCTGTTCCCGTTCTTCAGCCTGGGTTTTGGTCGTGGCAGGGACGATCTCTGTGCCATCTATCCACGGCTTCCCGTCCGAAGACCACGGAATGAGGATCATCCATGACCAGATGCTGTTGCCCTTGGTCTCGCCGGTTCGCCGTGTGAGCCCAAGGCATGAGAACGGAAGCGATTCCCAGCCCATGCCACGCAGCAGATCCTTGCCGTCCGGCATGTTCACTGCATCTCTTTCCGACATGGCACCCCTTGATCGCCGGTTGGCACGGTACTCGTTCGCTGACGATAGAGGGTCGACACCCGTCAGTCTGACGTCTGTTTTCCGACTTCTGATTTCTGATTTCGGTCATCTGACGTCTGACTTCTGACTTCTGATTCCTTACTTCGTGACGATGCCGCTAGGCGTATAGCGGTGAGAGCCACGACGGCCACACCCGCTCCGACGTACAGGGCTGACATCCATGGAGTTCCCGAATCGGTGCCTGCCATCACACCGTGCGCAAGGGCGGCAACGAACGCTCCGAACGACAGATAGTGAATCGATCTCCATGCACTCTGGCCGATCCAACGCTTCACATAGAAGCTCACCGAAACAAGAAGTATCGACCAGAACGAGACAACGCCGAGTGAAACAGCCAACGGCTTCCACGTTGCAACACCTGGGATCATGATGTCCCACCAGCTGAACCCGATGAATTCGTCCAATGACAGCGCCACCATGTGAATGACAGTCGCGGCGAGTGCCGCCAGTCCGAGGGACTCATGGAGCCACTGGAGTCCCTTTGCTTTCACGGCCCTGCCGAACGTCTTCGTTGAGATCCACAATCCCCAGACCATCGATGCGCTCAGCAATACGAAGGCAGCGATCCCCGACCCTCGAACGATGATCCATGTGACGTTCATGCCGCCCGTCGATCCTTGGTGGCGAAGACCGATCCGTCGTGCCACACCGCCACCGCCTGGCGAATCCACGCTTGCCGATCTGCCCACTCCAAACCATCAACACCATGAAGCAGGACAGCTTTCGCGCCGGCCTCTGCTTCCACAGCTGTTTCGGCCACGACCGTTGCTTGGGTGATTGGCGATACCACCGGTCGCATCGTCCGCGGATCGATCAGATGATTCGCTGTACCCGAATCGGTCATCCAGACACGTTTCATCCTGGAGCTCGTCGCCAGTGCACCCCGGCCGACATGGATATCTGCCACCGGAGCATTGAGGTGATCCACGACCTCGACGACGACCTCGGGATCGGATGATCGAAGATCGCCTCCGGCAGACACCATCCGTGCCATTCCCGATTCGACAATCTTGTCGCATGCCCAGCCCTTTGCGATCCCTCCGAGGTCAAGCGCTGTCCCTGCGGTCAATCGTACGGTGCCGTCTCCCAGTTGCCAGCCAGTTCCCGCCCCATGGCTGCTTCGCTGGATGGGGGACGACAAATCTTCGAACGGCACCGTGTACCCCCACGACACGACGGCGGCACCGACACCGATATCGACAAGTCCGCTCGTTCGATCCTTGACCGTTGCCGCTGCCTCAAGCACACGGGCCATCGGTTCGGATACGGAGTGGCAGTTTCCTTCCGATCTGTTGATCTGTGTCAGCTCGCTTGTGGCAAGAAAGCGGCTGAATCGTTCTTCGAGCCGTGCGACGCGTTGTCGGACCGCAACTGCTTTGCCACGGGTCGCGGTGTGCGACTCGAACGTGGTTCCCATCGCCGGGAACGTGTCGACGATCACGATCCGGAACTCTTCACCCGTGGCGCAGGAGTGCTTGGTGCTGCCGCTGCTACGACCCGCCGTTCAACGACTACCTCGGGCTCCCGACGTTCGGCAGGGGTATAGCGGACGACGACGAGTCCGGTCTCCGGCATCGTGGGAAACGGGGCCTGCGGCTGTGCCACGGAGCTTTCGAGCGGAGCAAGTGGCGATGGTGGTTCCATCACCTCGACGAACTCCCCGGTTGACGGCGCCGTGACGAACGCGATGGCTGCGGTTCCCCACGCCACGGCAGCTGCTGACCATGCTGCGATGCCGGTGACTCGGCTTGTTGTCAGACGTTTCGCCATCATCGACCCCCATTCGCCGTGTCTGGTTCGGGAACAACCAGAATTGCCCCGTGGGTCACCAATGTCCGCACGACCTCGGGCGTCAATAGTTCGTCAACGTCTGCTGGATCAGCGAACACTGAATAGCCCGAATCTCCGAGGGCGGCAGCGACCTCAGGTGACACCCCAGGGAGGTCGGGTGCCAGACCTGTCGGACTCGACTCGACCATCGCCGGTGCGAATACCGCGGTGGGGCTCGGTAGTGGTTGGGCGGTTGCTCCCGAGTCGACCGGGGTGGTGTTGATTACCTGCACCACAGCGATGGCCGACGCTGCAACGAGAAGTCCTGCGATGGTGTTGAGCCATCGCATCAGTCGTCGTCCTCATCGTCGTGGTTGTCGTCGTCGTCATCATCATCGTCGTCGTGGTCACCATGGTCGTCGTCGTCGTCGTGGCACTCGTCGTATGCGTCGTCGCTCTCGTATTCGTCGTCGGTGCATCCCAGACTCTCGCCCTGCCCACTGGCCGGGGCGGGTTGGTTCACGGTGACGACTTGGACCACGGGATCAGGCGTTGGGGGACCGGCGATTCCCAGTCCTTCTTTCTGGCAGATCTGGCGGAGTGCATCGAGTGCGGCAGTCTGGAGAGGGTCGATCGCCTCGTCGCGTTCAGCAGCAAGGAGTTCCTCGGCGCCGGATGTGCAGGCGGTGAAGGTTGCGTCCGCGTCGGATACTGGAGTCGCTGATGTCGTCGTGGCCAGCTGTTCGACGGTGATTGGGGCTCGTGCCTCGGGTGCCGCCTCGGCGCCCTGTGCGTTGGTGATGGACCCGACCAGCGCCGCAGCTGCAACGGCAGTCAGCGGCACGAGCAATGCTCCTGCGATCAACGATCCTGTGATCTTCTTCTGGCTTCGTGTTCCTGCCATGGCGTCTCCTTTGATTGACTGGTACTGACTGGCCAGTACCACAATGCGTCAATGCCGGATAACGCTGCGCTAATCGACAGGAAACGAACGGAAAAGCTTTCTGGTGTCCGTTAGGACGCTGTTGACAGCGGGATGTCGAGTTGAATCAAGACCCCGCCGAGTAGCTCAGATTGCCCGACGGAGAGCGAACCCTCGACGGACTCGACGGTTCTTCTGACGATGTCGAGACCGAGCCCGGTCGAGTCACCGTGAGATGCTCCGCGCTGGAGCTCGAATTCCACAGGGAGACCCGAACCACCATCTTCAATCACGAACCGTGCGGATGATCCGACGCGTGACACGGTGATCCCAAACGGAACACCAGGCTGCGTGTGGGAAATAACGTTCTCGATGAGTGCGTCGACCGCCGTTTCAATGTCGACTGCTGGTGCCAACACAGGTGTCGGGAGGGTTGTGACGGAGAGCGAGATGTCCCTTTCCTGCTCGGCCACGAGCGGTTCCCAGAAATGGACACGGTCCGAAACGACGGTGCCGAGATCACACGACGGGTGTTCCTCCTGTCGGACCGGACGTCTTGCCTCGCGGATGATGTAGTCCGTTGTCCTCTGGAGTTCATCGAGATCAGATATGAGGCGGTCCTTGTTGGGCGAATCGTCGAGACCATCCACCGTGAGGCGCGCCGCGGTGAGCGGTGTTCGGAGGCGATGTGCCAGATCGGCAGCTGTCTCTCGTTCTTCTTGGAGAAGCCGTCCGATCTGACCTGCAAGGCGATTGAATTCAATTCCAACCTCCTCAATCTCGGGTGGTCCGGCTGGATTGACCCGAGCGGTCAGGTCGCCTTCCCCAAGACGCTCCGCTGTCTCGGATAACTCCTTGACAGGAATGACCATCGAGCGTCCGAGCCGATCTGCCACCCAGGCCGCAAGTGCGACAAGCCCGACACCGAGTGTCCCGAGGATGACCCAACTGCGAGCTACGCCGGCATGTATCTCTGCATCGGTCACCAGAACCCGCACCACAGCGGTGCCTGCAGACGTGACGACCGGTACGTAGACGGCCACACCACCCGCAACAGAAGCGACGAACGAATTACCCTGCTCGGCAAGGGTCAGGTCCTGGTCCTCCGCGTCGCTTTCCTCCGACAGCGGTATCCCGACGACGTCTTCGTTTGGCAGGATGACCGATCCGTTCACATCGACGATGCGATCCTCGCCGATGACGTCGAGTGCCGTCGACAGATCCTCATTCACCGTCAGAACCGAGAGGGCTCGTGCCAGACTTTCGGCGTCACGCTCACCAGCCGAGATGGCGCTATCGCGCGCAAGATCAGAGACAAGGATGAACAGTGGGACCAGGAACGCAAGCACAACCATTCCGGTGACGGCAATCGAGAGAAGGATCAGGCGCCGTCTCACCGCGTCGGGTCCACAAGTCGCACACCGACACCGCGCTTCGTATGGAGGTAGACCGGCTCAGTTGCTGTTTCTCCGAGCGCCTTGCGCAACCATGACACGTGAACATCGACGGTCTTGTCCGCACCCCCATACGGTTGATGCCAGACCTCTGCCATTAGTTCGCGCTTGCTCACCAACTTGTTCGGGTTCGACGCCAGATATGCAAGGAGATCGAATGCTCGGGCAGTCAACTCGAGGGCGGCACCGTCCAGCGTCACCTCATGGCTGTCCCGATCCAGCCGGAGACCGCCCACCACGACAACATGGTCTTCTGGCGCGTCGGATGTGCGTCGCATGACGGCACGGATCCTCGCGGCCAAGTGATCGGCGGAGTACGGCTTGACAACGTAGTCGTCAGCCCCTGCATCAAGAACAGCAATGATGTCTGATTCGTCGTCTCGGGCAGTTGCAACAACAACGGGCACGTCGCTGACGGCCCGGATCATCCGAAGTGCTTCGGTGCCGTCGAGATCTGGAAGTCCGAGATCGAGAATGACGACGTCAAAGTCGCCCGATACCGCACGCTGGATGCCGTCCATGGCGTTGGTGACTGTCTCGATGTCGTGTCCGCGTTCGGCGAGGCGTTTCGCGAGAGATTCGCGGATCCGCTGCTCGTCCTCGATGATCAGAATCGCTGCCATCATCCAACGATACTGAGCCAGATGGCGTCCAGACTTCTGGTTACGCAACACATGGCGAACCATTAACCAGCAGTTAGCCCAGTAGCGGTGATTTTGGGGGACACTGTGAGCATGAGACGAGGAGTTGGGCTTTCGATCGCTTGGATCAGTGCGACAATTGTTTCGGTCGTGATTGCTGGCGCCGCAGTCAGCAGTGTCCGGTCACAGGTCACGGAGGAGCCGACCGCGCTCGGGTCGCCGACGGCTGCTGCGCTTGCGGTCGATGCCGTGTCGACGACGATCGAATCAGGGACGTCGTCGTCGATGGTTCCCACAACCGTGCCGGTGGCATCGTCACAGACGCCAGAGACAGCCAACCCATCGATTCCTGAGACGGTCGGATCGACCATGGCTCCGATACCTCTGACCTCGACCACAACGACCAAGCCGTCAGCTTCAACCAAAACCTACAACACCGACGGTGGAACGGTCCGGATTGCGATCAGTGGACAGTCGGTGACTTTCTCGGGTGCAGTGCCGAACCCGGGGTGGAAGGTGGAGATCGAAGACACCGGTCCCGAAGAGGTGAAGGTCAAGTTCGAGCAGAACGACCACGGCGACGACGAGATCGAGTTCAGGGCCCGATTCGAGGACGGCGAACTCAAGATCTCGATTGACGATCATTGATCCGGAGACGTTCCCGCGTGTGAGGCGTCTCGTCTGACGTATGCTCGCTCGGTGACTCCTGACGATGACTTCGATGATGCCTATTGGGCCAGCCTTTCGGGCGATATCGGTGATGGCGGGGATCCACAGGGTTCACTTGTTGGTCAGCAAGCGAGATTGATTCCAGACCGCGATCCCGTCGTGGTTGATGAAGCGACACTTTTTCGGGAGCTCAAGGACACGTTCGGCTATGACGAGTTCCGCGCGGGTCAGCGTGACGTGATCGAGGCGGTGCTTGCATCGAATGACTGCCTTGCTGTTATGCCGACTGGTTCCGGGAAGTCGCTCACGTACCAGCTGACATCACGCCTCATCGGAGGCACGACCCTTGTGATCTCACCGCTGATCGCTCTCATGAAGGATCAGGTGGATGCGGCGGCGGAGGCTGGGATTCCTGCCACATTCCTCAACTCCAGTATTGACACAGAGGAACGGCAGGATCGAATCAACCGGCTCAAACGAGGGGAGTATCAACTTGTCTATGCGGCACCCGAGGGGCTCGTTGCCTCCCTTGGCCCGGTACTCGATCAGATCGATCTGCGCCTCGTCGCCGTTGACGAGGCACACTGTATTTCGCAGTGGGGTCACGATTTTCGGCCTGCGTACCGCAAGTTTGCGGACATCAAAGCGAGATGGAGAGCACCGGTGCTGGCGCTGACGGCAACCGCGACAGCCCGAGTGCAGCAAGACATCGTCCAGCAGCTTCGCCTCGAAGATCCCCTTGTCGTGACAACCTCATTCTTTCGGCCAAATCTCCGGATCCACGCCTTCAAGAAGGGTGGTGGGGGCACCGAACAGATCAAGGTGAAGGATTCCATCGGAAAGATCTGCCTCGACCGGAGAGGCGATTCCGGGATCATCTACACGCTGTCGCGAAAGAGCGCGGACTCTACCGCGGCCTATCTGAGATCGATCGGTATCAAGGCTGGTTCGTACCACGCAGGTATGGAGCCAAGTGAGCGCACGAGGGTCCAGGACGAGTTCATCCGAGACGACATCGATGTTGTATGCGCAACGATTGCCTTTGGGATGGGGATCGACAAGTCAAATGTGCGATTCGTGATACACCGAGACATGCCGAAATCGATCGAGGGGTACTACCAAGAGATTGGGCGTGCGGGCCGTGATGGGCTCGATTCGGACTGCTATCTGTTCTACTCATGGGCCGACGTGATTCAACTTGAGCGGATGGTGTCTCGGAGCGATGACAGGCGGTCCCAGCAGCAGCATGTTCGCCTGATGTATCGGTTCGCCGAAGGGGAGCGATGCCGTCACATGGGGCTTGCGTGGTACTTCGGTGAACGGATGGATGACTGCGACATGAGCTGTGACAACTGCACAGATTTCGGGCTCGACCTTCGCTCGATGGCCACACCGAAGGTAGGTCGTGCAGCCGTGCATACATCCGATCTCGATCCGGCTGCCGAGATGCTGTTCGAGCGGCTTCGGAAGCTTCGGAAGGAAATCGCTGACGCGAAGGGGGTTCCGGCATACCTCGTGTTCAATGATGCGACGCTTCGAGCGATGACGGACGCCAGGCCCGCATCGGAATCGGAGTTCCTTGCACTTTCAGGTGTGGGCCCCACGAAGCTTGAGTCCTACGGTGGGGTGTTCCTTGCCGCCATCGCGGATTCAGAGCTGTCTGATCAGTAGTTGGAAAGTACCAGCGGAACATCCACGAGACGTTCGTAGTCACCGAGCGTGTTGTAACCGTGCGCCGACAAACGCAGAAACGTCGATCCTTTGAATTGTGTGAAGATGACATCGGTCCTGAGCTGGTCACGCACGATGAGCGATGCGCCGTTGAGTTCAATCTGGGTGAGCGGTCTGATGGGAACTTCGATGAGACGCATCCAAGGTGCTGCCAAACCCTCGGGCCGAGGGTCGGACGCCACGTCCCAGGCCTCGGCAAGGTGGTCTCCTGCCTCGCCGAGGAGTCCTGTGATGTGTCCATCGAGGTCAGCCGCCACCAAGCAATCCATGATCTTGGTCGCCAATGGTGCCGAGAGATAGGCCGCCTTCGCGTCGGTGCCGATCCACGTGAAGGAACGGGGGAAGGGATCGTCACCGGTCCACGAGCGGAAGGCTGGCGCCATGTCTGATCCTCGCTTGGTCACGATGACAGCGGCTCCCGTGGACGCACAGACCCACTTGTGGAGGTTCGACACCCACGCATCAGCGCCCGCCACAACAGGACTTCGCTCCATTCCCGCAGCATGGGCAGCATCGATCACGATGCGGGTGTCCGGCGACGATGATCGGATTGCCGGGATCATGGATTCGACAGGCAGCCGCATGGCCGTTGCTGATGAGATCTGGTCCAAGACGACGACCGACGGCCGATGTTGCTCGACCGCCCCCAGGACCGCATCGCTGACAGTTGCCGCATCAGCGATTGAGTCGAGCTCTACCTCCTCGTAGGTCGTGCCGAGCGTTGACGCGAGTCCGATCAGACCGTAGCGGATACCTCCATAACCGAGGTTGGTGGTCAGGATCGGGCCACGGGGTGTGGCGTACGCTGTTGCTGCCTCAAGGACAGCGGAACTTGCATTGTGGGTGAACCCCACTGCGAGATCCGCCGGGATGCCGAGGAATCTCCCGATTGCATCGCCAGCGGCTTCGATCTTTTCGTGATGGTCGTAGCGAAAGAATCGTGCAGGGTCGGTGTCCGTCTCAACCTCGATCGAGGCATGCAGTTCCCGTACGGCCCGAAATGTTCGCCCATAGGATCCATGGTTGGCGAGAGCAATGTCACCGATCGGCTGCCACAGCTCCGACCACTCATGGTTGTCAACCAGGTGTTGCGTCGCTGGAGAGATGGTGTCGGCTGTGATCATGGCGTGACCCTACCGGCGCCTACTCCTCACCGATATCCTCGTTCCACAGATCAGGGTGTCCAGCAATGAAGGATTCCATGAGCGCGACGCAATCTGGATCGTCCGCTACGACGACCTCAACGCCGCGGGCTCGGAGATGGTCCTCGGCACCCATGAACGAGCGGTTCTCGCCGATCACGACTCTCGGGATGCCATAGAGCAGGATGGCACCGGTACACATGTCACATGGTGACAGTGTCGTGTAGATGGTTGACCGCCGATACACCGACGCCGGTTGACGACCAGCATCCTCGAGCGCGTCGGTCTCACCGTGCAGGATCGCCGATCCCTTTTGGATGCGTCGATTGTGGCCACGTCCCATGATGTCGCCGTCAGCAACGAGTACCGAGCCGATGGGAATCCCACCCTCGGCTAGCCCAACCCGGGCTTCATCGATGGCTGCCTGGAGAAAGGGATCGATCATGTGGCAATGGTATCGGGAGACTCGAACACCGATGGGCACCATCGCGCTTGACGATTTGACCGACCTGCTGGCGAACGATAGGACTTGGGATCCGAGTGTGATAGCCCCATCGACCGGCAGCGGTACAGTTTCTTGCCAAGGCAGGTGTGAGGTACATGAAGGAAGAAACCAGAACGCCGCGCTTGATTTCTGCGAGCCCACCTCTCGTTTCGCTTGTGATGGGGGCGATCCTGCTCTCGGCCTGCGTCGCCCAGTCGCAGCCGAGCATGCCACTTGAAGAGACAACCCTGACACAGATCAGCCCTTCGACGACATCGACCACAGCAGCCCGTCCGCCTGTGGTCACCAGCACGCTGCCGTCGATGCCGGTTCCATCTCCTCGAAATGCCGCTGGTAACACGGTTCAGATAGTTCGGGTTCTCGACGGTGACACGATCGTTGTGCATATCGATGGTGTCGAGGATCGGGTACGCCTCATCGGGATCAACGCCCCCGAGTCGGGGGAGTGCATCGTCGACGAAGCGACGACCATGCTCACGACAATCCTTGATGGCAGATCAGTGACCCTGCTCGGTGATGTCAACGATCGAGATCAGTACGGCAGGCTCCTTCGATATGTGTATGTCGGAGAGGTGTTCGTGAATGAGCAGCTCGTCGAGGCTGGCGTCGCGTTCGCTCACCGATATGAGCCGGACACCGCCATGGCAGAGGTACTCGAGGCTGCGCAGCTCCGCGCTCAGCAGGCAGCCGTTGGCATGTGGGCTCCCGATGCGTGTGGGCCGGCGGTGGAGGCCGACGTTGTCGTCGAATCAATTCGATATGACGCAGACGGCAACGACAACGAGAACCTCAACGACGAATGGGTCCTGATCGTGAACAGAACCATGGAGGCTGTCAGCATTGGTGGCTGGACCCTCAAGGACGAGTCGGCCTCGCACCGTTTCGTTTTCCCAAGTGGCTTCACCCTACGGGCAGGCGACAAGGTGACCGTTCACACCGGCTGCGGTCAGGACTCGCGGCAGCACCTGTATTGGTGTGAGTCTGGCAGCGCCGTGTGGAACAACTCAGGCGACACCGCCTTTCTCCTCGATCTCGCTGGCAATATCGTGGCGACCCACCACTACGAATAGCGGCGCCACCTCAATGTGTCTCAATGGAGCTGTCTCGTTAGTTCATTGTATTGACACATTGACATAGAGATGTCAGATATGACACTATGGCCCCATGACCGTCAAATCCGCAACCATGAATACGCAGGGTCGCGTCGTCATCCCATCTGAGATCCGCAAAGAGATGGGTATTGAGGGGCCGGTGGACCTGTACTTCCGGTATGAGGACGGGACGCTCATTGTGGGAACCATCGAAGACATCGTTGCCCATGTCCAAAGCGCGGTTGCCGGGTATGTCGAATCGACCGGTCGCCACGTGGATGACTTCCTGGCCGAACGGCGAGCCGAGGCCACGCGCGAGTGGTAGCGGTCCTGGATGCATCAGCGGTGCTCGCGGTGTTGCTGAACGAAGATGGTGGTCCGTCAGTATTGACCTACCTGGACGATGCTTACTTGTCGGCGGTCAATCTCGCGGAGGTGTTGTCGCGACTTGCGCACCTCGGGATGCCGGTACCCGCTGCCATGGGTTTCGTGGACACCCTGAACCTGACGATCGCACCATTCATGAAGTCTGACACATTTCCGGTTGCAGAGCTCCGCGTGGTGACCGCCCATGCGGGAGTATCGCTTGGCGACCGTGCCTGCCTTGCGCTGGCCGGCCGAATGGCATGCCCAGTTGTTACCGCCGACCGTGCGTGGGCCGAGCTCAATCTCGACATTGAGGTCATCAGCGTCCGGTAGCGAACCGATCCGCGCCCGCTCGATATGGTGCTCGGGATCAGCGAAGCCACCACTGTCGCGGTCGTGTACGGCCCGGGAGATGTAGCGACGGCCCACGCGCCCGATGAATGTGTCGATCTCGATGAGGTTGTCCAGGTCGCCGAGGTATTCGCCGAAGCGATCCGCGTGCTCACGGCGTGATTCAGTCCAGCGTCAACGTGCCGTTCGGTGTTTCGATCTGCGCAATGAGTCGCGCCGTCGGACCGGATGACATGCGCACCTCGATTCCGAACCCCTGAAGCGCTGCTCGCACCGCTTCTGGGTCTGGATGTTCAATGCTGAGATCGGTGAGGGAGCAGCCGTCGGGGAGGTCGTCGGCTGGATGTGCCCCAGTGCCCCAGTCGATGAAGAAGGGGACGGTCCCTGCGAATCGATCTCGGTACGGATCCGTGTATGTCCACGACAGCAGCGCCCCGTCGGTTGTCTCGCGCCTGCCGTCCACAGCGTCTCCGAGGTCAACGCCGGACGTCTCAGCCAGATTGAGGGTCTTTTCAATGTCGTCGGAGTGAGCTGCCCAGCTTGCGAGTCGCTGTCTGTCAAGTGTGTCGAGGCCAACAACCGTCGGGAGGCCCTCGAACTCGCGATCGGGATCGGGACCAATGATCTCGAAGTACCGGCGAGGGCCGAGCCGGATCAGAGCGTTGCGAGTTCCGAGACCGGGATGGCGTCCGCCGACGATGGGATCGATGCCAAACAATTCGCGGATCTCGCCGATGGTTGCTTCGACATCAGGGGTGGCATACAGCAGGTGATCGACCCGCGATACAACCGATGGCAGTGGGCTGCTCACGCCTTCGCTGCCTTCCACGCCTTCTTTCGGACCTTGAGCTCCGCAAGGTCTTCGGGCTTCTTGATGTCAACGATCGAAGGCCAATCAGGCATGTACTTGGTGAATCCACGCGGTTTCACGTCATAGTGCGTTGCGAGTACCCCGATGGTCAACCGGGCCTTGTAGTCGCCGAATCCGGGGATGGCGACGAGATGGTCATGCAGTTGGTCTGCGGTCTTGGCGTCGGTCCAGATGGCAGATGCGTCGCCGCCGTATTCGTCCATGATGAACTGTGACACGGCTTGCACCCGTTTCGCCATATTGGATGGGAACCGATGGATCGCGGGCACCTCACGAAAGACTTCTTCGAGCTTGTCGGGGTCCATATCGGCGATGGTTGCAGCGTCGAGTACACCACCGAGGCGGTCACGCAGGACATAGGGACCGGCAAAGGCCTTCTCCGTTGGGATCTGCTGATACAACGTCAGCCCCACAATCAGCGCGTAGGCGTCCTTGTCGAGGAGGGTGTTGGCGTCGGGCTCGGTGGTGAAGTAGATCTGTGTCATATCGCGAAGGTACCAGACGTGCGAGGACACGCAGCGGTGCTACTCCGACGCCGGGTTGATCGTCCACAGCGACAGGTTGCCGCCAGCAACGATCTTCTCACGCTGGACCTCAAGTCCGAGACTTGCGAGGACCGGAGGCATCCCATCGATCTTCATGTAGGTTTTCCAGTTCCGGTGATGTGCGCGCCCTGCGAGACGCTCGGCGACCATCGAAACACCCCGCATCATCCAGCCCTTCGGCTTGAGCGAACCCACGCGGTAGTCGATGATGAGGATGTGCCCACCGGGTTTGGCCACTCTCGCCATCTCGGCGACCGCGGCACTCCGCGTCTCCGGAAGGAGTTCGTGCAAGAAGAGCGAGGCAGTCACAAGATCGAATGCGTTGTCCTCGAAGGGGAGCTGAGTTGCGTCTCCCTCATACAGATCGGCCGAATCCCCCAAGCGTTCTTGCGCTACGGCAAGCATCGCTGGAGACCGGTCGATCCCCGTCACGGTCGCCCCACGTTCCACGAATGACTCGACGAGACCCCCGGTGCCGCACCCCACATCAAGGACCGTCATTGCATCGGACACCGGAACCATTCGCACCGCCACCTCTCGTAGTGGCCTGTTCAAAGGTTCAAGGAGTCGGTCGTAGAACCTCGCAAGTGTCCCGTAGTCGTCGATTTGTTGTTCAGTCATCCGAATCCGACGATACACGGCGCCGATGACCGACGTCCGATAACCGACGTCGGGAACCCGAAGCGGGTTCCTTCAGCAGCTGAGCTCTCGATCCCTGCCTCTGAGCCTGGCTTCTGGCTTCTGACTTCTGATCTCTGCAGTCCAGAATCCCTTTTCTAAGTTAGATAGTGACAAACTTCACAAACTCGTCTATACTTTGTGAAGTCAATCACAAGGGAACGCAGGAACCATCATGGTGGACAAGGGAAGGTCCTTCCAAAGGGGAGTCGCAGGGAGTGATCCGGCGACGACTCATCGTCAAATCGTGCCATTGACACGCACAACACCCGAGCATGGACGACTGTTCCGTCGAGGTGTAGCCGAGAGCCCCTCGGGCGAACCAGAGCATGTGTATCGCATCTCTCTGGGACGCGCAATGAGGGGCTCTTCAGACCGAACCCGCACAAGCCACAAGACGTGGATTGCGTCGGTTCCGAGTAAGGGAGAGTAGACAATGAGCGGAAGGTCGAACACGTCTGTTTGGCGGAACCGGTCGCTTCTTGCCGTCGTAGCCCTGTTCGCCGTCCTTGCGTTGGTGCTCCAAGCGTGCTCCAACAGCGGTGGTGACAGCTCAGGGTCCTCCGAGGGCATCAACGAACGAAGAGAAGCGGCTGGCCTACAACCACTGACTGATGACCAATTGATGTCAGCTGGCCTGACATATCTGCCATCTGGAGAGCATGACCCATATGTGATGTTCGCCTCCGGTGGACATGCGGGCCAGATGTTCGTGATCGGTGTGCCATCAATGCGTCTGTTGAAGACCATTGGTGTCTTCACGCCGGAGCCATGGCAGGGTTGGGGATTTGGGAACATCGGGACCGAAGAGGTCCTTGATGCTGGCAATATCGATGGCCGCGAGGTGCGGTGGGCCGATACCCACCACCCGGCGCTGTCGGAGACCGCGGGCGACTATGACGGCGAGTTCGTCTTCATCAACGACAAGGCGAACGCACGTATCGCAGTCATCGATCTGAGGGACTTCGAAACGAAGCAGATCGTGAAGAACCCGATCGCAATCAATGACCACGGCGGGACGTTCGTTACGCCCGATACCGAGTGGATCATCGAGGGTGGACAGTACGCAGCCCCCCACGGCTGGGAATACGCGCCGATCGAGGACTACGAGACCGACTACAAGGGCATGGTCACGGTCTGGAAGTTTGACCGTGAAGCTGGCCGCGTTGACGAGTCACAGTCCTTCGCCCTCGAGCTGCCTCCGTACTGGCAGGACCTCTGTGACGCAGGAAAGCTCGTCTCGGAAGGCTGGATCTTCTGTAACTCGTTCAACACCGAACTCGCAACCGGGGCCGGCGAAGACGGCTCTGGCGAGAACTTTGAGGCCGGTGCCTCAGCTCGCGACAACGACTACATGCACGCCATCAATCTCGACAAGGCTGTTGCACTTGCGGCGGCTGGCAACACGTTCGACGTGAATGGGTTCCCTGTCATCGGCCTCCAAACGCTCATCGATGAGGGAGTTCTCTACTTCATCCCAGAGCCCAAGAGCCCGCACGGTGTCGACATTGCCCCGAAGGGCGACTACATGGTCGTCTCAGGCAAGCTTGATCCGCATACGACCATCTTCTCATTCGAAAAGATGATCGCCGCAATCGAGGCAGAGAATTGGGTACCGGATCAATACGGTGTTCCCGTCCTGGACTTCGACGCGGTCATGGAAGCCCAGGTTGAGCTCGGTCTTGGACCGCTCCACACGCAGTTCGACGACAAGGGATACGCCTACACGAGCTTGTTCCTTGACAGCAAGGTTGCACGTTGGAGTCTCGGTGGCGAGAACTACAAGGGTGACGATGGTTGGAAGCTCGAAGGCGCCGTCCCCGTGCACTACAACATCGGCCACCTCGTGGCACCTGAAGGTGACACGGTGAGCCCGGACGGCGGATATGTCGTTGCTCTCAACAAGTGGTCCATCGATCGATTCCTGCCACCCGGCCCTCTGCTTCCGCAGAACTTCCAGCTGATCGACACAGTTCCTGAACCGTCCGAAAAGCCGGAGACCGGTGGAATGACAGTGATGTACGACATGCCGATCGGCATGGGTGAACCGCACTATGCCCAGATCATCAAGGCTGACAAGCTGAACCCGTGGACCGTGTACCCCGAGATTGGATTTGATCCGGCAACGATGTCCGTCGATCCGAACGCTCCCGTCTCTGGCAACGAGCGTATCGAACGCAATGGCAGCGAAGTGGAGATCTGGATGACTGCGATCCGCAGCCACTACACACCAGATCGTGTCGAAATCAATCAGGGTGACCACGTCACGTGGCATGTCACGAACATTGACACGTCGTTCGATGCGACGCACGGATTCTCGATCCCTGCGTACGACATCAACCTGAGCCTCGAGCCGGGGGAAACAGCAACGGTGGAGTTTGTTGCAGACATGGACGGGGTCTTCCCGTACTACTGCACCGAGTTCTGCTCAGCCCTTCACCTTGAAATGGCTGGCTACTTCCTGGTCAAGCCAACCGAGTAGAAGAGAAAGCGCACGAATCATGTCAATTGTCGATCGGATACTGGGGCCACGAATCCCCAAGGATGAGCGTGGGGAGGACACGCGGAAGTACCGACTTCCGACGTGGATGTTCACCGGAGCAGCCTTGCTGCTGATGGTGTCCCTCCTCCTGCCCTACTGGGTCTTGTACCTCAAGGCACCCCAGTTTCCGAACGGATTGCAGGTTCGTGCGTATGTCAACCGTCTCGAAGGAGACGTTGGGGAACTGGAGGGTCTCAACCACTACGTGGGCCTCAAGTCGTTTGAAGACGGAGCCGTCTTTGAACGGAGCATTGCCATCGCGGCGATCATCGTACTTGCCGGCCTTTTGGTTGCGGCCCTCCTTGTCCACACCCGTTGGGTGCTGCTCCTCGTGCTGCCAGGGTTACTTTTCCCATTCATCTTTATCGGTGACCTTCAGTTCTGGCTCTGGAAGTACGGGAACCAGCTCGATCCAAGAGCTCCTCTCGCGGCAGCCGTCGGTGAGTTCACGCCACCGGTGTTCGGACCAGCCAAGATTGCACAATTCGACACCCTCGCCTTGCCGGGGCCTGGTTTGGTTCTGGCATTCATCGCAAGTGCGATGATCGCCGTTGGCCTGTGGTACCACCGCAAGGCGTACAAACCGTTGCTTGAGGAGTCGGCTGCCAAATGACACGAGTCGGTGCCCTCGTTGCGACCGCCGCTGTTGCCATGACGCTCGTCGTCATCGCAACCGCCACGGCGTCGGCGTCGGCGTCGACACAGATACCGCTTCAGCCTCTCATCGATGCAGCAGCACCTGGCTCCACGTTGGTGCTTGCGGCAGGTGAGTACGAGGGAGGCGTCACCGTGGACAAGCCATTGACCATTACCTCGGCCGGAGGCACGATTGTCGACGGCCACGACGTCAACTCCGTGTTTACGATCACGGCACCGGACGTCACCATCGACAACCTCACGATCAGGAACTCCGGTGATTCACTCGACCGTGAGGATTCCGGTGTGACATCGGTTGATGTTCCTCGAGTCACCGTCTCCAACAACGTCTTGGAGAATGTTCTTTTCGGAATATTCCTGAGAACAGCACCCGACTCAATGGTGGTCGGCAACTCTGTGGGCTCAAAGAATGTCGACACCGCTCGCAAGGGCGACGGCATCAGGCTTTGGGAATGTGAGGGCACGGTCGTTGACAACAACACCGTCAACGGTGGCCGCGATCTCGTCTTCTGGTTCACCGACCGGATCGTCGTGACGAACAACACCGTCACCAACGGACGCTACGGCCTGCACTTCATGTATTCAGACGATGCCCGCATTGAGGGCAACAACCTTTCTGACAACTCGGTCGGTGCGTTCCTCATGTACTCGCGCCGTACCCACCTCGCTGGAAACATCATGGCCAGCAACAATGGTCCGAGCGGCTACGGCATCGGACTCAAAGACATGGACGATGTCATGATCGAGAACAACCGATTCATCGCTAACCGCATCGGTGTGTACTTCGACAACAGCCCGTGGTCCGTTGACTCGAAGGGCTGGACAGAAAACAACCTGTTCGCCTACAACCGAACGGGGATGCTGTTCCACCCCTCCGTGAGTCGCAACGAGATCTCGATGAACACCTTCATAGACAACACCGAACAAGTCAGCACCACTGGGCCGGGGAACTTTCATGGGAATGATTGGTCTGTCGACGGTGTCGGCAACTATTGGAGTGATTTCGCCGGTTACGACGCCGATTCCGATGGGATTGGTGACATTTCGTACTACGGCCAAGATCTCTACAACTCCATCACCGACAAACACCCAGAACTTGTCTTCTTCCAAGAGACCCCTGCGGCCAAAGCAATCAGCCTCGCTGCACAAATGTTCCCAGTGCTGCGACCCAAACCGATCTTCCAAGACGACAACCCCCTTGTCGAAAGACCCGTCCTCACCCCTCTGTCCACATCTGCACCGGGAACATCGAGCGCGTGAACTCGTTGCTGTTTCGTTCCTGATGCTTGCGGTCGGCGTCGTCGCAGTTGCCTTCCCTTCTCGGCGACGCCGCACCGCGAACCCTACCGAGGTCGGCCCATGATCGAGATCAGCGATCTGACGAAGCGGTATGGCAAGACAGCGGTCGTCGACGACTTCAACCTTTCGATCGCGGAGGGTGAATCGATAGCCCTGTGGGGTCCGAACGGAGCCGGCAAGACCACGGTCGTGCGATGCCTCCTCGGTCTCGTGTCGTACGAGGGAACCATCATGGTCAACGGCGCAGATGCGCGATCATCTGGCAAAACGGTTCGATCCCAGATGGGATATGTGCCGCAGGAGCTGTCGTTCTATGACGACATGCGCGTTGTCGACCTCCTCGACTACTCGGCGGCTCTGCGGCGGATCGGTTCGGACCGCGTTGATGAGGTGACTGAGACCGTCGGACTGACAGCACACACATCCAAGAAGGTCAGAGAGCTGTCCGGGGGCCTCAAGCAGCGCCTTGGAATCGCTTCGGCGCTGCTTCCCGACCCTCCGATTCTCCTCCTCGATGAACCAACATCGAATCTGGACGCCAGGGCGCGCGACCAAGCGATAGGGATCCTTGAGGGACTGAGGCACGAAGGCCGGACGCTTGTCGTCACATCGCACCACATCGAGGAGGTGGGGATGCTCGTCGACCGCGTGGTTGCAATGGAGGAGGGACGGATCACGGTGGAATGCGACCCAACGGATCTCGCTGAGCAACTCGGTCTTCGAGCGTGGCTCCATCTCATTCTCAAGAACGGCGCGGCTGCCGAGGCGCTCGGTGTGCTCCAAGTAGGCGGTTTTGAGGCGAAGAGGAATTCTCGGGGAGTTCTCGTGGAGGTATCGGCACAGGGGAAGGGTGAGGCTATCGCCGCACTTCAACACGCAGGTATCACCATTGAGGACCTTGAGGTGTGGCGATGACCACGTCACCAGCCGAGGTCCAGGTCACGGTGTCAGAGCGGCCTGAATTGCGCCTCATCGCCGCCGTCGCCAAGAAGGAAATCGCTGACGCCGTTCGCAGCAAGTGGTTCTGGCTATGGGCTGGGGCATTCGCGGTCCTCGCTGCGATCCTCGCCTCCTCGGCGCTGCCGGGGTCGCAAGTCGCTGGGTATGGCAGCTTCGGTCGGACCGCGGCATCGTTGGTCGCCCTCGCCCAAATCATCATCCCGCTCATGGGACTCACGCTCGGTGCCTACAGCCTCGCTGGGCAACGGGAAACGGGGGCGCTGCGATTCCTACTCTCGCATCCGATCTCGCGCACCGAGGCGTTCTGGGGAACCTACATCGGGCTCGCCACTGCTCTGTTCGCCACCGTGTTCGGCGGATTTGGTGTCGCCGGCGTGATTACGTCGGCACAGGGAGGGGGAGCGGATGCGGCAAGCTTCGTCCGGATCGCCATTCTGTCGTGGCTGCTTGCGATCGCAATGCTGGGCATCGGCCTTCTGATCTCGACATTCACTGCGAGTGGGTCTTCGGCAATCGGCACTTCGATCTTTGTTTGGCTTGGTCTTGTCTTCTTGGGCGACCTCGGGGTCATGGGCACCGCGGTTGCTACCAAGATGCCCGTTTCGGCTCTGTTCATTTCGGCTGTCTTCAACCCGGTTGAAGCGTTCCGGCTTGCAGCGCTGACGGCGTTCGATGGATCCCTTGATGTCCTCGGGCCGGCTGGGCAGTACGCCGTCGATTCGTTCGGAGAGTCTCTCGACGTTCTTCTCATCGCTGTTGTTGCGGTGTGGGTTATTGGTCCAGTGTCCGTTGCGTGGTGGCGCTTTGCGAAAGGTGGCGATGTATGAACCAGCGACTCAGTCGCATGGTGATGATGATTCTTGTTGGGCTCCTTGTGGCCGCCTGTGGTTCGGCGGATACGTCGGGTCCTCCCGATATCAACTATGGCCGTGACATCTGCGTGCAGTGTGGAATGATCATCAGCGAGGCCCGATTCGCCGCTGCGTACGAACTTGCGGACGGAACGCAGAAGTCGTTCGACGATGTCGGCGGCCTCATCGTTCACCAACGCCAGACGGGCGATAGCCTTGATCCCGAAAAGACATGGGTGCACGACTTCGAGACCGAGGAATGGGTGGCCGTTGACGTCGCATATTTCGTTCCTACGTTGTCGGTCGCAACCCCAATGGGTCATAGCATTGTCTCGTTCTCGGATGCGGATCGAGCGAGTGCATTTGCAACCGACGTCGACGGCGAGGTCATCGACTGGAGCACCGTGATGGAGCTTCCCGATGTCGGGGGCCTCATCGGTGATCATCACACGGACACGGACACGCCGATGGGCGACATGAATATGGGTTCGGAAGAACCCGACGAACACAATCATGATGGATAATGACAACGGAAAAAGGAAGAAACAACATGACACTCAAAAAGACGTTCATCGTTGTCGCTGTTCTTGCTCTTGCTCTCGCCGCTTGCGGTGGAAGTAGCAGTGACGGCGGGGACGGGGATGGCGGTGGCTCAGCTACAACAACCGCTGCAACCGGCGGAGGCTCGGGCGATGCGGCTGCTGGCGCGGCGGTGTACACAGGCACGTGCGCAGCGTGCCACGGCGAAACCGCCGGTGGGATCGATGGACTCGGCAAGCCCCTGTCTCCGAGTGACTTCGTGGTAGCCAACTCCGAGGACGAGCTCGTTGCGTTCATCAAGGTGGGACGCCCCGCCGGTGACCCTGACAACACGCAGGGCGTGGACATGCCACCAAAGGGCGGCAACCCATCACTCACGGATGAAGACCTCCAGAATGTGGCGGCGTACATAAAGTCCCTCAACTGACGGAAGGTGCAATTGCTCACCAATTGCACTAAACAATGGGTTCGGGTCTCCGGATCCTTCATAGAAACCACTTGAGCGAAAGCTCACAACAACGAGCCGGAGCGTCTGCCGAGACGCTCTGGCTCCTCGTAAGGGAAGAGAGTGGATGTCAGAAAAGCAGCCATACCCACCCGCGCCTGACCACACCCATTCGGTGCTTGGTGTCTGGACCGCCGTCGCCGTGGCCGGTGTCGGGCTTGCCATCCTGATCGCAACGATTGCCCTCACCATCATCGCGGTGCGGCCGTCGATGGATCAGGCAACCGCAGATCTACTGGTACAGAACTCGGTAGACAACCTCGAACTGCCAACCGGTGGTGCGGGAGTTTCCGTCGACACGGGCCAAAGCGTTGTTCCCGAGTTGACGCCTGTCGCAGATCTTCAGCCAGCACCCGAAGGTGAGGTACACGTCGTGTACGCCCCCGATACTGGTGCGCCGATCGCCCGCGACTACCAGGCAACGTATGAGGTGCATCTTGAGGTCCTTGAGAACGTGTGCGAGATCGATGCTGCCAACGGCGTCAAGATCGACATGTGGGGATACCGCGTCGATGGTGACTCCGAGGTTGTCTGCGGCACACCTGCGCCGATTCTTCGCGGTCGTGTCGGTGACTTCGTCACCATCACGTTGACCAACCTGCCGGAAAACACTCACCCACACAACATCGACTTCCACGCCGTCACTGGCCAAGGCGGTGGTGCTGAAAACCTGACCGCAGTCCCAGGTGAGACTGTGTCAATCGG
The DNA here is from genome assembly GCA_963714375.1 of uncultured Acidimicrobiia bacterium. Taxonomy (GTDB): domain Bacteria; phylum Actinomycetota; class Acidimicrobiia; order Spongiisociales; family UBA5794; genus UBA5794. Next base: position 50,161 of record CAVQOG010000003.1, on the reverse strand, counting down.
CGTGAGGCTTCTGTATTCCGGTGCGTTTATGTACCACTGCGCCTACGGTGATGTTCCGGTTCACATCATGCACGGCATGTATGGCATGTTCATCGTTGATCCCGAGGTTCCGCTTCCTGCGGTCGAACATGAGTGGGCGATCGTGCAGTCCGAGTGGTACGTCACGGAACCCGATGCAGATGGCCTCGTCGATATCGACAGTGTCGCTCTGGTCGATGAGAATCCGACCTATGTCGTGTTCAACGGCACCGTTGGTGCCATTGCCGGTGACAACTCGCTGAAGATGAATGTTGGTGAGCGGGCGCGGATCTACTTCATCAATGAGGGCTTGAACCTCACCTCGAACTTCCATCCGATCGGGTCACAATGGGACGCTGTGTATTCTGAGGCTGCAACCACACCTGGCAACCCGATCATTCGCGGGTCCCAGACGACGTTGGTCCCAGCAGGTGGTGGAACCATCGTCGAACTTCAGGCCTACGTTCCTCAAACGGTCCTTTTGGTTGACCACGCCTTGAGCCGCACGTTCTACAAGGGTGCATTGGGCATGATCGAGATCTCGGGCGATGTGAATCCTGAGATCTTTGTCGCAGCTGAGGAGCCTGGCGCCGGAGATGGCGGGGAAACACCACCGCCAGCAGACGCCGTGCAGGTGACGATCACGAAGGATGGTTGGCTCGACCCGGCCAACGCTGGCGACGCTTACAGCCCGGCTGAGTTGACGGTTGAGGTCGGTACCACGGTGACATGGACAAACAACGACACGGTTCTCCACACCGTGACGTCCGGAGCGTCAGAGAACAACGTCGCAACCGCTGATGGACTGTTTGACTCCGGTTTCCTGGACCCCGGAGCAACGTGGTCGTACACCTTCACCGAGGAAGGCGTGTTCGACTACCACTGCACGCCACATCCATGGATGATCGGCAAGGTGACGGTTACCCCCGCCGGGTGATGACTCGAGTGTGAACCCCCGTACCCAGCGCTTGGCGTCGCAATATTGCGACGCCAAACCCTGGGTACGTCTCGTCCACGTGGTGCTCCGTTCTCTGGGCTGTGGCCTACCCCCACGGTCGGTTCATACCCTGGGTACGCATGTGTCAGTCGCACTCGCTTTCGCCTGAGCGAGATTGGGCGGTGACGCCGTTTTCGAGTACATCTCTGACCTTCCAACGGATCTTGGCTGATGTCGGGAATCGGGTAGTGGCCAGGCGTGCGACCGGCGTTGTATGTGGGCGGTACGAATCCCACGGTTGCGACGTTGTCGAGGTCAATCTGGCCGGCAGCCCACACAAGATCAGGTAGTGCATCAATCGGAATGTCCGTGGTGATTGAATCGCGCATGAGATCGAGCAAGGTTGGGTACGCCCCGATGAGATCAAGCGTGTTGGTCTGCGTCGCAGCGGCCCGGATGAGGCAGCGTTGGCGACCCATCCTGTGATAGTCAGACGATCCGATGCGCCACCGTGTGTATGCGAGTGCTTCGAGGCCGTCGAGGTGATTCATGCCAGGTTCGACATTGATCGCAGCCTTCGGTTTCCCGACCTCGGGGGAGGAGACCTTGACGTGGTAGGGCTCTTTCACATTGATGTCGACGCCGCCGATCGCGTCGATGACGTTCACGAATCCCGCCATGTCAACCATCACGAAGTAGTCAATGGGGAGATCCATTGCGTTGGTCAGGATCTCCTTCAATGCCGAGAGCCCCGGATCCGGTGAGTAGGGGTACGTCTGTGTCCAGTCGTGTGTGTACTCATACACGTCGGTCAGCATGGTCGGGAAGCAGTGACATGACACAAACGGTGGCTCATCTGGGATGGAGTCACCGTTCTGGTCGTACCACGTATCTGGCCATCCGTTGCCGTCGGCGTCGGTGAGATCCGTCTCGATAACGACCTGCTCCAACCCAACGAACGAGTTCCTGAATCGTTCGGGCAACGGCATGAGCTTGAGGTTGCGTGGGAAACCGAAGAGAGCCACCTCGCCTGAGGTGAGGTCAACGGTCACGACGTTCATCGAGTCGGTTCGTAGACCCTCTCGGTTTGGTCCCGCATCACCTCCGACGAGAAGAATTGTGAGTCGATCACTGCTGAGTGGATCGGCAGGAGGTTGGTATGGGGCTGGGGCGATGACCTTTGAGGCAAGATCGGGCCAAATCCGCACAGCCTCTGGATCCCCGAATTCGGGTTCGAAAATCGCAAGGCGGCTGGCCTGTGAATACACGGTCTTGACGGTTGCAGAGGGTCCAGGTTGTCGGTAGTCGATCGTGCGTCCTCCGAGGTCTCGTTGTCCGGCCTTCACCTGTCTGGTCGGTGATGCAGTGACGAAGGTGGAGTTCAACGCGTCGAGCGTGTCGGTCGTGTAGATCCATGCCAATCCGTGTGGTGCGGCAACTGCCACGAGGATGACCGTGATTGGCAGGGCGAAACTCGTGCGGTCCTCGATCGATGCACTGATCAATGCAGCGTCGATGACGGATGCAATTCGCCAAACCAGCACCAGCGCGTCGATGACCAGGAGCCCCGTCAGGAACGATGGTCTTACCAGGAGTCTGGCCAGTTCGAGTGTGCCGCGATCGACGATCAGATATGTGGTCACGGCGAGGGCGAGAGTGGGAACAAAGAAGACCGCGGCCCGAAAGGGCTTGCGCGCGTAGAGTTGCCCAGCACCGGGTATCACTGCCGAGAGAAGTGCCGCGATCGTTGGTCGCATCGTCATAAGCCCTCATGTGGCACCTACAGGTGATGCTGCAGGTTGCTGTTGAAAGCCTACAGACAGTGGCAGCAGCCGCTTCCGCGGATGTCAGATTGATTCCGCGGACTCCGCGGAACACCTTTCCGAAGTACGAGTCGGCCAATCGAGAGCAGATGGGATGGTCGAGCCGGGCCCTGCACCATCGTCTTGGGACATGATCCAGCGTCGGATCGCGAGTTGGGCTACGACGTCGTCCTCGTTGTAGTCGAGGAGCCGTTGCTTCATGGCGGTGTCGCCCGCAAGCAACTCCTCGAACCAGATCTCGGATTGTTGGCCACCCGGGTCATTGTCGCGCCAGTTGAAGCCACAGATCGGTGCGATCGTCTTGAGGCTGTATCCCGACGGAGAAACGAACCGATCCTTGGTCCAGCGGTGGAGATCGAGGGAGTGAGCGTCGAACCATTCCTGGACTGTCTCAAACCCGGGAACTGTGAGACCGAAGCGTTCCCCCGCGGCGTTCAGCATGGATGGCTCATAGCCGGTCCAATAGAAGACGTCTGTGTCGTCGTTGGCGTAGGACGCGAGACGATCGAACAGACGCTTGATGAAATCCGCTTCAGATGCCTCGGTGCCCTCCCAGTCAACGACCGGATCAAAAACCGACGCTCCATTCTCAGTGATCAAGAACCCCGCGAGGTAGATCCGCCCGAAATAGGTCTCTATGTCGAAGTCCACTTGCCTCCTTGCGTGCGGCACGTCGATGGGTGAAGTGGTTTCGGGTCTGCGCAGCATTCCGCCGTGGGTCAGAGCGCGGGCTTGGTAGACGATGGATGGCTCGACCAACCTCTCGTCGTTCGGTGAAAGCGATGCGATATCCGCAATTGATCGAATACCCCAGTCTTTGAGCTCCGCTCGTGTCTCGTCCGATACATGATTGAGCAACGTTGGATCATCTGCCGCTACCAGGGCTTGGTGACACAGTGGCATCCATTCACATGTGCTGCACTCTCCGCGCCACCACGGTGCGACGAGGGGAGCCTCTGGATGCCCTGATCCGTGGCGAACAGCTGCAAGGGCTTGATCCGTGCGATCGATGGCGGTGTTGAGGATCGATCCTTTCCCGTTGTCAAGATCGACCCAAGCGCAACAGAAAGGTGTTTCGGTGCCGATTACGCCGCCTACCGGGTGATCGGATGCGTGTCCCATGGCGTCGAGGATTCGCCAGTAGTGCGCTACCTGGTAGAGGTCGCGCCTCCGATTCGGTCGGAAGGCACCGTGTGCTTCGTCAGGGACATCGATACAGAAGTCGCTCGATGCCAACGCATCGAGCGGGGTGATCCGTGCCGGTGTGCCGGAGGTTCCGAGCACCAAGTGAGCTTTCACCTCGACAGCGGCATAGCCCGTTGGCAGTCTGACGAGAATGTCTGGAGCGCCGACCAATGTCCCGTCAGGTGAGGCAATCCGCCCACCGAGGATCAGATCGATGCCGTTGCTGAGGGCGGTTGTCGTGTCTCGGTAGCCAGCTGCACCGGTTGCTGTGATCCGTTCCATGGTTCCTGGGGATGCCTGAACCAGTGCATCCATGACAGCCTTCTCGTGGTCGAATCCGATCTGAGCCCGACGCTGCCTCACCGGATCGTCGACGGGTGTTGCCTCTGTGTATCGACTGTGATGGATACGCGTCAGGCACAACCCGACCTCACCACCGCCGATAGAAAGCGATTGTCGCCGGTTGTGGCCGCGCTGTTGATGCGGCGTCGCTGTGGACTGGGCACCGTGCCTTGTTGTCATGTTGACAACCTACAACGCGGCTGTGACGAGTTTCTTCTGCTCGTGGTCGGGCGCGGTTCCTACGCCCTGATCAGCTCCACGACAAAGATGAACCGACGGTCGCCCTCGTCGCGATTGCTGCATGTGCCGTCTGAGAAACAGCACCGTCCCCACAGTTCGTATTCCGACCGCTCAAGATGACGGGCCTACCATCGTCGCATGGCACAGACGCAGTGGATGTACGTATTCGGACCTGGCTCACGCCCGGAGCTTCGTTCCGACCCGTCCGCTTGGACCGAAGCTGATGAGGCAATCGGGTCTGCTCACTTTCAACGCCTTCGGCAGGCAACGCTCGAAGGGACGGTGATCCTCGCGGGACGTCCAACCACCGATGACGGCCCGGCCGTCGTCATCTTTGAGGCCGATTCCGAAGCCGACGCCGTCGCCTTCATGGAAGCCGACCCGTTCGTCTCCGAGGGCTTGTTTACGGCTGACCTGTACAGGTTCAATGCAGCCCTCGTCCGAGGCGAGATCTTCGACTGAGTCGTGGGCGTGGCCTTGCACATATTACGGGCGATACAGCAATCCGAAGAGTCTGTCGTCAGGTCACCCGGAAAAGCGACCAGTCGCCTGGAACTCCTTTCAGGGTGAACGTGCCGAGCGGCTCGTACTCCAGATTCGATCCGACCGTGAGGTCTTTGACCGTGCTTGATACCGCGATCCCACCGTCGGGAGCGTGGTCGATGACGCGAGATGCGATGTGGACACCGATCCCCGCAATGTCATTGCCGGTCATGGTGATCTCGCCTGTGTGGACACCAGCGCGCATGTCGATGCCGATGTCCGTAACTTCTGCAAGCGATTCGCGTGCCGCCGACACCGCGCGGGCCGGTCCGTCGAAGATCGAGAGGTGGCCGTCGCCTGTCGTGTGGATTGACTGTCCACCGAACCGTTCCACTTGGTAGGCGTTGATCCGATTCGCTTCCGCAAGGAGATCGAGCCAACGCTGATCTCCCATCTCGGCTGCTCGTCGTGTCGAGTCGACGATGTCGGTGAACAGCACGGTCGCCAGCCTGCGATCAGCCGCAACTGCCGTTGTCCTGCCCGTCACGAAACGCTCCATGTGGTCGAGCACATCGGTGAAGTCCCCTGCATGGAACGGGAGCGTGTCCGCGCCGTCAAGCACCACCAACTCCGCACCCTCGATGTGCTCAGCAATCCATTGCCCAAACTCGGGTCGGTGATACTGGGCGTCCTTTCGGGCGATCACCATTGTTGGGGCTGTGATCGTCGGCACGACCGATCGCAGGTCGGTCCGAGCCTGCCATAGGAAGCCAGCCCGCAACATCGCAGGACTCATGGAGTTTCGCTGGTACTTCACCCACCACTTCCGAAAGCGGGCGTCTCCAGCGACAGAAGGTGCTGTGATCATCAGGCCGTCACCGGTGGTTCCGTGCTGGGCGAGGTATGCCTCCGTTATCCGTTCAGCGGCGTCCTCGGGGATCCCGATCGGATAATCGGGAGCCCTGCGAGCGCTCGCCATTGCGTTGACGAGAACTAGGGACAAGACCTTGTCGGGATACGTGGCTGCATAGGCCATCGCCATCCAACCACCTTCCGTATCGCCAACGAAGGCTGCTTTCTCAGAGCCAGCGGCCTTCATCACCACCGTGATGTCCTCGATCCATCGGTCCAACGTGGGAGGGTTGTCTGGCGAAACGGGATCCGAGATCCCAGTGCCGCGCTTGTCGAACAGAATCACTCGTGCAAAGGATCCGAGCCGGTCGAGGTACCGGACCGCTGAGGGCTCATCCCAGATGAGATCGACGTTGTTCTGCCAGTTCGTGTTGAACACGAGGTCAATGGGCCCGTCGCCGTAGACCTGATATCCGATTGCCCCATCGTTTGAATGCGCGTATTTGGTCTCTGGTCTCATGGCTACAGCCGGTCCGTGTCGGTGGTCACGTCATCGGGGTAGCAATAGGCCCAGTGCTCGCCCGGTTCCTTGGAGCGGATGATGCCGTGACCGGAAGCCTTCCAGTGCTTCATGGCGTGCTGATTCTTCGAATCGTTGCAGCAGCTTGTCTTTCCGCACGAAACGCAATACCGAAGATGCACCCACGTGTCGCCCATTGCAAGGCACTCATCGCACCCGGCGTCTGGCATCGGGGCGAGCGGGATGTGCGCAAGGTGTTCGCAGGGTATGGCCATCAGAGTCAGACTCTACCGATGTCCGATGTCCGACGGCCGGAGTCCAGCTGCTGGACTCCAAGGAACCCGCTTCGGGTTCCCGATGTCCGATGTCCGATGACCAACCCAAATATGCGGAGGACGAACCGTAGGTCGTATGATCACCACGGATACGCACACATCCCCGAAGGGAAGCCACCATGAGTGACACGAGCAACCGTCCGACGGAATCAGATAAGGATTCTGGTGGAAGCGTCGTGGTCTACGAGATCAGTCCACGATCAATCTGGCGGGTCATCGGCGCGGTTCTGCTGACCATCACTGCGGTGATCGCGTTCCAACGCGCAAGGGGGTTGGTTGTCCAACTGATCATTGCCTTCTTCTTTGCGCTCGCAATCATCCCGCTGGTCGAACGATTGCACAGGAAGCGCGGCTGGAAACGCGGCGCGGCGGTCGGTGCCATCTATGGGGTCTTTACCTTGTTCTTCCTGGTCATGGTGTTTCTTTTGATTCCGATGATGGTCGATGTCGCGAACCTGATCGGTGACAACGCCTCGGCATGGGCCGCACAGGCGAATGAATGGGCGTCCAACACGCTTGGTGTGAGCCTGAACGATTCCAGTACCTCTGCGACGGGGCAGGCGGGAGCGGATGCTGCGGCCGCGACCTCCGAATGGATGCAATCAGCTCTCGGCAGCCTTCTCGGCGTGTTTGCAACCGGCATCGGCTTTATTTTTGCGGCAGCGACGATTTCCTTGTTCACGTTCTACTTCGCTGCCAACAATCAGCAGATTCAAAGCATCATCCTGTCCTGGTTCAGCCCGGACACGCAGGAGCGGCTCGGTTGGACCTGGGATACCGCCATGGAGCAGACCGGTGGCTACTTCTACTCACGAATGATCCTGATGGTCATCAACGGGTCAGGCTTCTTCTTCACCATGGTGCTTGTTGGGCTACCGGTGGAGTTGGCGCTGCCGTTGGCAATCTTCGCCGGATTCGTATCGGAGTTCATTCCTGCGATTGGAACATACATCGGCGGCGCTATCCCGATCGCGATAACCCTCGCTATGCAGGGAATGGTGCAAGGACTTATCGTGCTTGCGTATGTGCTCGTGTACCAACAAGTCGAGAACTACTGGTTGAGCCCCAAGGTGAGCGCGCAAACCATGACGCTCAATGGTGGTGTGGCATTCGGGGCGGCGCTCGCCGGTGGTGCGATCGCCGGTCCGATGGGTGCGTTCATGTCCCTTCCCATTGCTGCGCTCATCACCTCGTTCGTCGGGAACTACCACACGCCAAGAGAGGTCGTGTATCAATCCAGGTTTTCAGAAGATGTTCAGGAAGCGGCCTTCGAGAATGTGGCGCCTGCCACGGATGCCTGAGCCAAGCGCTCAGGTCGCTCACACCACGGCAGTGTCTTGATCCCGAGGGATCTTGACCGTGAAGGTCGTTGAGCCCGGTACCGAATCGACGGTGATGGCCCCTCGGTGCTGGTTCACGACGATGCTGTACACGGTGTCGAGCCCGAGACCCGTGCCCTTTCCCGGCTCCTTGGTTGTGTAGAACTTCTCGAAGATGCGGTCCTGGACATCGCGAGGAATCCCCGGTCCATTGTCGTGAATGGTCACCACGATGCAGTCGTCCACCGCAACAGCTCGGATCGAGATCCTCGGGTCATGGGTCGCTGAGTCCCGGACTGAATCGCTCGCGTTGTCTATCAAGTTCGTCCATACCTGATTGAGCTGGCTGCCGTACGCAGTAATGGCTGGTAGGCCGTCTTCGTAGTTGCGCTCAATTTCGATGTCCTTGGTCTTGGATCGCAGGATCAGAAGCGTGTCCTCGATGCCCTTGGGGACATCGACCTCCTGCACCGGGGCCTGATCGAGAAAGGAATATGACTTGAGCGCACCAACGAGCTCCGATAGTCGTTTCGATCCCTCGTCGATCTCTGCAAGGAGGGAGTAGGCGTCGGCTTCGGCAGCCATCACCTCCACTACCAGCGAGGCATGGTCACGAGGAATCGTGGCAAGATCTTCAAGGGCGAAACCGGCTTCGACAAGCGACGAGGAGAACCTCCACGGATCTGCCAAGCCGAGTTCGGCGAGGGCATCCTCCAATGCTTCCTCTCGATCGGCCCGGTCCATGCCAGACAGCACGGAGCGTTCACGCTCCGCCAGCCTGAACGGAAGCTTGAGGTCAGATGGCATTGCCTTGGCTGCCACGACGTAGCGATCGATTGCAGGTCGCAGCTCGTTGGCCCCTCGGGTGACCGCAGCGGCAGGGTTGTTCATCTCATGGGCAAGCCCGGCGGTGAGAACCCCGATCTGTGCCATGCGTTCCGATTGTCTGAGACGATCCTCTTGTTCTCGCCAGCGTTGGAGAAACACATCGAAGAGGGCTCGCGTCGCTTCGGCACTCGAAGCGAGGACTGCGTCGAAAGCGTCCTTCGGGATAGCGACGAGTGAGACCTCGGACAGTGCTCGGGCCGCGGCGTTTCTCGGCTCGGCGGTCAGGAGCGCCATTTCGCCAACGATGACGCCTTCTCCGATAACGGCGATTCGCACCTGTCGACCTGCCGCCTCCTTGAGAATCTCGAGCTCCCCGCTCGTGATGATGTACGCCCTGTCTCCGACATCGCCCTCATCGAACAGGGTTTCTCCGTCTGCCAATCCGCAATCGATGAGGCTTTCCGACAGCATCTCGAGGGAACCTTCGGGGAGGTGCTCAAACAGCGACACCGACCGCAGGTCAAAACCACTCATACGCTCGCCAAATACCGGTGGACGAACGTCACAGCCACGGATCCCTCACCAACGGCGCTCGCAACCCTGCGTACCGCCCCCTCCCTGACATCCCCAGCAGCGAACACCCCAGGAACACTTGTCTCAAGATGGTACGGATCACGGACCTCACGCCAAGTGTCTGTGAACGCGACCACATCCGTACCGGTGTAGATGAACCCTTTGTCATTCATCGAAACAAGATCTGTGAGGAACGCGGAGTGGGGGACCGCCCCAACGAAGACAAAAAGTGCTGATGCGTCTCGGACTTCTTCGCCGCCAGTTTCGGTGTTTCGGAGATGGATCGCTTCCACACCGCTGTCACCGGTGACCTCGATCACCTGCGTTGACGTCAAGACCTCGATGTTGTCGATCCCCGCAATCTGATCCACGAGGTACTGCGACATCTTCTCTTCAAGGGACGTGGAGCGCACAATCATCGTGACCGTGCTCGACGTCTTTGAGAACATCACCGCCGCCTGACCCGCGCTATTGGCGCCTCCGATGACGTAAACAGGCCGGTCCTTGTATGTTGCCGCCTCAGTGGCGGCGGCTCCGTAGTACACGCCAGCACCCTCGTACTGCTGGTAGCCGGGAACGTCAAGTCTGCGGACGGTCATACCGCTTGCAACGATGACCGCGCTCGCCATGAGATGCGAGCCATCAGACAGGTGTACGGTTTTTGCATTCCCATCGACCGTGACGCCCGTTACCTCCACCGCCGTGATCAGCTCGGCGCCGAGCCGCGTGGCTTGCGCAATGGCCCTTCGTGCAAGGTCCGCCCCACTCAAACCCTTCGGAAATCCCAGGTAGTTCTCAATGCGCGACGACGTTCCTGCCTGCCCTCCCGGTGCCTCGCGTTCGATGAGCGCAGTGGCAAGCCCTTCCGATGATCCATACACCGCAGCAGCCAGACCTGCTGGCCCTCCGCCAACGATGACAAGGTCATAGAACGGCGCCTCGGCCACCGAATGGATGCCGATGGCCGAAGCAAGGTCGTGGCGATCCGGGTTCCAGATCTGCGTGTCATCGGCGAGTATTACGAGCGGAAGAGCCACGGCGTGGCCGGATGCATTCACAATCGCTGCTGCGTCGGCATCGCGCTCAATGTCGATGTACCGATAGGGGACTTCGTTGCGGGCGAGGAACTTTTTGACCTCGTAGGTCGATGGAGACCACGAGGTGCCGAGAACCCGAATCCCATCGAAGGGAGCACCTACGTGTGCATTCCAGTCCATGAGGACGTCGTCGAGAATGGGGTAGAGCTTGTCATCCGGAGGGTCCCATGGCTTGAGGAGGTAGTGGTCGATGCCGACTTCGTTTATTGCCTGGATGGCGGCGTCGGTGTCGGCGTAGGCCGTGAGGAGGAGTCGCTTTGCTTCGGGGAATACCTTGATTGCTTCGACCAGGAACTCGGTACCAGACATGTCTGGCATGCGTTGATCGACAACAAAGAGAGCAACAACTTGTCCCCTGCTGCGGATCTCTCCCAGCGTCTCAAGTGCTTCGGCCCCCGATGCGGCAGAGACAATCTGATAGTCGGCCGCGTAGTTGGCTCTCAGATCTCTCCGAACGGCAGCGAGCACCTGAGGGTCGTCATCGACCGTGACAATGATCGGTTTGCTCATCTGCCCTCCGGTTGCTCCCACGACGCTGCGGGTCGAGCCTACCGGTCAATGTCGTGGTTCGCGCGGCCACAACGCCATGCCGAGACCGCTAGGTTGACGCGCGTGTCAGCACAAGAACCCGCATCCAAGCTGCGTGCCATCGTCCTGGGAGCGCGTGGCTCGATCCCCGTGTCGGGACCAGAATTCCTTCGGTACGGCGGATCAACGACGTGCATCGCGATTGCCGAGGGATCGGTGATCCGCGCCTTCATCGACGCTGGTACCGGATTGATGGCATTTCGGTCCTTCGGGCTCGAGCTTGCAGGGGCGATTCCCGTGTTCCTCACGCACTACCACTGGGACCACATCCAGGGTGTCTCGATGCTCGGTGAAGTGTGGGCCGGTGCTTGCCTGTTCACCTTCTTTGGCCCGGATGATCCTGAGTCGATGCTGACCGACGCCATTCGGCCTCCTTGGTTCCCAGTTGCGCTCCAGGATGCACCTGAGCCTGTGGCGTTTCACGGCATCGACGGCCCAACCACGGTTGGACCCATCACCGTCACGACATTCCCGGTTCAGCACCCACAAGGGGCGGTCGGCTACCGCATCGACGGACCGAATCGGAGCCTTGCCATCGTGACTGACCATGAGTCGGGTTCGGATTGCGATGACGTCGTGGCCGAGGCGATCGACGGTGTCGACGTGCTCATGCATGACGCTCAGTATCTCCCCGATGAGGCTCCGAGCCACATCGGTTGGGGCCACTCGACGTGGGAGAACGCGGTAGCGATGGCAGACCGTGTGGGGGCGGACGAACTCATTCTGACGAGCCACGAACCGACGCGCAGCGATGCCGCGGTGGATGCAATGATCGAAGTGGCCAGTGCGGCGTTCTCCAACACGGTCGGCGCCGAGCCCGGCCTTGAGATCGTGTTGTGAGACTCGCGTCGATACGCCCTCCGCGGCTCAGGACGCTTGACGAAAGCGAACGGACCGCGACATGGCTCGAGCTCTTCTACGACCTGGTCTTTGTCGCTGCAGTCGCCGTCTTGGGAGGGCGACTGCTGGCGGATTCGTCCTGGGAGGGTGTCATCTCGTATTCGGGATACTTCTTCCTGTTGTGGTGGCTGTGGGCAAGCCACACCTTCTATGCAGATCGCTTTGACACGGACGACTTCGTGTACCGCAACTTCGCTGCCGCACAAATTGTGGCGATCGTTGTCATCGGGGCTTCGCTTTCCACGGGGGAATCAGCGTCAACGCTCGCCTTCGCCATCGGGTACGCGGCAGCGAGGTTGATCCTCCTTGCGCTGTATGCACGGGCGTATTTGCACGTTGAACCAGCGCGTGTTCTCTGCGGTGGTTACCTGAAGGGGTTCGGGATTGCCGCGGTGTTCTGGGTGGCTGCGATCTTCGTGCCGGAACCCGGTCGTTTCTGGGTCTGGGCGATAGCACTTGCGATTGACCTTGCAACCCCGTACGTCATGCGACGCGAGCAAGCTCGGGTCCCGCTCGATGTCTCACATCTGCCGGAGCGTTTCGGTCTCTTCACGATCTTGGTTCTCGGCGAGTCGATTGCCGCGGCGATTGTCGGGCTCGGCCATGTGAACTGGGACGTCACCGCGACGATCACAACGATCGTCGGCGTTGCGATCGCCACGAGCCTCTGGTGGATCTACTTCGACAATCTTGACGGCTTCAACGTCAGAAGGCGCGGCGATGAAAAGAACTGGCGTCCGACCGTGTGGATCTACGCACACGTGCCCCTCGCTGCGTCGATTGCCGCGGCTGGCGTCGGTGTTGAGCACGCCATTGTCGCTGCCGCCCACCCAGAGGATTGGCACGATTCTGAGCGATGGCTCCTCGTCGGTGCCATCGGCGTAGCGCTCCTCTCGATGGCGCTCATCCTCGAGGCATCCCGCCGTGCTGAAGGCGATGAGGTGCGAGGAACCATTATCAAGGGGCGACTGGTTGGTGTCGCAGCGGTGGCAGTGGTTGGGTTGTTCGGAGGCTTCGGGCCGACTGTCCTCGTGCTCTTGGTCGCCGCTGTCACACTTGGTCAGGTTGTCTCAGACCTCGTCATCGTGAATACTGCTCCGGCCGCCCCAGAGCGACCTGCCTGATCGTCGATCCGTCCACCATGTCCGTTGTTACGCGTCGATTGGTTCGAACCTGCAGGTGAAGTGGCGGAGCCAAGGTGCCTGTTCGGTGATCCGGTAGCCGCCCAGACGCGCGGCCCGCTGTGCGACATCGATTACGACTTCCGCCGTGTAGTCGATGTGGCTCTGGGTGTACATGCGTCTCGGTATTGCAAGCCTGACCAACTCCATGGTGGCTGGTGTATCAGGTCCGTCCGGATTTGCCCTCCCGAACATTGCCGTGCCGATCTCGACTCCGCGCACGCCGCCAGTTCGGTACAGCTCGATGGCAAGCGCCTGCGCCGGATACCGGTGCGCCGGAATGTGTGGGAGCAGCGACGCGGCATCGATGTACACGGCATGTCCGCCAGCAGGGAGAACGATCGGCACGCCAGCATCGTTGACCTTGTCAGCGAGGTACTCAGTCGATCGGATGCGGTACCGCAGGTAGTTCTCGTCGAGCACCTCCTCCAGGCCGACCGCTATGGCCTCGAGGTCGTATCCAGCGAGACCTCCGTACGTGGGGAAGCCTTCGGTGAGGATCAGTATGTTGCGCGCATTCATCGCCCACTCGCTGTTGTTGAGGGCAAGGAAACCGCCGATGTTGGCGAGGCCGTCCTTCTTGGCCGACATGGTCGCTCCGTCGCCGTAGGAGAACATCTCTTGGGCGATCTCTTTGGGCGTCTTGTCGGCATAACCGTCTTCGCGCAGCTTGATGAACCAAGCGTTTTCGGCAAACCGGCATGCATCGAAGATCAGTGGGAGACCAAATTCGTCGCATACCTTGCGCACGGCTCGCACGTTCTCCATAGAAACGGGCTGCCCACCACCGGAGTTGTTGGTCACGGTGATCATCACCATCGGGATGCGGTCCACACCGACCTCGGTGATCGTGGCTCGAAGAGCGCCAACGTCCATGTTTCCTTTGAATGGCAGGATCGCAGACGGGTCGCGCCCTTCAGGGATCACGAGGTCGCGAGCTTCAGCACCTTGGTACTCGACGTTGGCACGGGTCGTGTCGAAGTGGGTGTTGTTCGGAACGACATCGCCCTCGGAGACCGCGACGGAGAACAGGATCTTTTCGGCCGCTCTGCCCTGATGGGTCGGAATGACATGTTCGAAACCCGTGATGTCCTTGACAGCGGACTCGAAACGGAAAAAGGAGCGGCTCCCTGCGTATGACTCGTCGCCGCGCATCATTCCTGCCCACTGGTCCGCCGACATCGCTCCAGTGCCTGAATCGGTCAGGAGATCGATGATGACCTCATCCGCGTGCAAGCCGAACAAGTTGTAGCCGGAACGGATCAGGGCGGCTTCGCGTTGCTCGGCAGTTGGAAGGTCAATTGCCTGAACCGTGTGGATCCGAAACGGCTCGATGATCGTGTGTGATTCCATGGAACAGAGCTTACGGCTTACAGCTTTCGGCTCACAGCCAGGGGGCGTCAGAAGTCAGAATTCAGAAGTCAGAATTCAGAAGTCAGACGTGCTGGTCTACGAGGATTGCGTTGCCGTCTGGGTCCGTGATTGAGAAGCTCGCCGGTCCACTGATCGTGTCGACGGTGGTGTCGTTTTCAATCGGTACCCCCGCAGCTCTCAAGTCGGTAGCGATTTCCCGGATATCGGTTGCTTGCGTAGCGACAACGCCGGGTTCCGACCATCCTGGGTTGAAGGTCAGGATGTTGCCCTCAAACATACCGTGGAAGAGACCAATCACATGGCTCCCGTTGCCCATGATCGTCCATGCTTCACCGTCGCCGCCGATCATCGAGAATCCGAGATTCTCGTAGAAGGTCCGAGATACGGACATGTCCTTCACGCTCAGACTGATTGAAAACGTCCCGAGTTCCATGTTTCCTCCGTCGTCGGTTGCGTCGATGCTACGTCCTGAGGCATCTACCTGCCGACGATGACCCCGTCATGATGCGACACGTCGAAAGCTACGGAGTCTTCGTCACGGCGCGACAGTGGTTGTTGTCGATGACGACGGTGGGGGAGCAGCGGTTGTCGATGTTGTCGATGACGACGCGACGGTCGTTGTCGTCGTTGAGCTGGACGGGGGCTGGGTGGTCGTGGGGGTGCTCTTCTTCTTACTGCGGTAGTTCCAGGTCCAATCCTGTGTTGTCACGGAACCATCTGGGTGGGTCATGACGCGGGTCACGGTGTTGCCGTTCCGCTGCGATTCGCAGGTCCTGCCACCGTTGTTTCCAAAGAGGGTGACCGTTATCGATGACGGTGTGTAGCTCGTCTCGATGTAGACGACCGAGTCCGAATCGTTTCTGAACTTGACGTCGGGAGCTGGAAAGCCGAGCGTTGCTTCCCGAACGAATGGGTATCGAGAGAAATAGAGGCTGTGCGGCTGATGGAACACGTCCTCGTAGCACCCGAAGAACACGGCGTTGTAGAACGTTGTCGCAAACTGGCTTGTCCCACCCCCGACGTTCGCAGGGTTGTCGCAGCATGTGACCTCGCCACCGATGATCGCTCCCGCCCGTAAGTATCCCTCGGCGGTTGTTCGTTTTCCTGCCGTGTCGTTGATAGAGAAGGTCTCTCCTGGCATCACCCATTGGCCGTTGATCTCATCAGCCAGAAGCTGGATGTTCACCACGCGGTTTTCACAGCAGGAATGACTTGTGGTGAATGTCGACACCTCCCCGAATGGACCCATCGCTTCTGCCAATTCCGTCGTAAGGGCCGGTTGCGCTCCTTCCATCATCGGAATGGTCCCCGACCGTGTTCCCTGAGCTGCCTCAGAAACCACAGAGGCAATGGCATCAATGTCGATCACACGTCCGACCTTGGAAGGAAACACACTGATTTCCTTGGTTGCGGAGTTGAAGCGGAACGAAGCATCGACCGGAGGAACCTCAAACACTCCGCTCTGCGTAAGGGCTATTGCCTCGATGACATCCTCATCGAGGTACGGGACAACAGTTGCCGGTGAATGCGTGACAATCTCGCTTCGCAACGCCGTGGTGAGACCGGCAGAGCTGAATATGAGTGGTGTTGTCTCGCCTTCGGGACGAAGGACAATGGCGTGCGACACCAGACCTGTGGCGAGCGCAACTGCGTGATCTACATCGGCATCGTCGACACGTGGCTCGATTTCGACGAGGGGAAGCACGATCGCTTCATCGCTGCTCGCCGAGATGGCTGCGAGGATCAGGTCGGCTGCAGCATCGTGGTCGATCCGTATCCCTGCCTGTGGGTACTCGGCGGTCGGGACGCCATTGACGACGACGACTGCGCCGTCATACGCAGGTTCATCGATGACCGAGAGGTCCCACTCCGTAAGAATCGCGTCGAGGGCCTCATCGTTGATGGTCGTGACAACGGCGACCTCGGCCCCACCAAAGCGTGTTCCCGTCCATTTGACGAAATTGCTGAAACCGTTGGACGCGCGACGAACGCGCATTGCTTGATCGACGACATCGGCCTCGTCGATATCGAACCCGATCGCCGTGGGATCCACGGTGAGTGTCTCCCCCTCGACGATGACCTCGACCGGTTGCGAGGCGAGATTTGCTTCGTACGCTGCAACGGCCGCCTCGGCCTCATCACGCGTCATACGCGAGAGATCGACTCCTGCAGCCGACACCCCGTGACTCACCTGGTCACTGGTTGCGATCTCGTCGTAGGCATACATCCCAACAATGATCAGTGCCGCGGTCAGCGGCACGGCGATTGCGGCGGCAATGATGTAGCGTCGCACGACTCTCCTGACCGGTTACCTGTGCGGTTCATGGATTGTACGAACCAGACCGCTTTAGAGCGCGGTCATTCGTTTGCGGTGGCGACGTTCCGAAATGGCCGCTAGATGTACTTCTCTTCGGTTATCAATTCCCAGAACTCGATGCGGGATCCCAGCGAAATCTCGCTGAGGCTGTTCGAAAGACTGCTCGTATCGACCCGGATCCGGTCCTCGCGGTAGGTGGTTCCGAGCGTCTCATCGGTCCATTCCATGACGACGGTGTTCTTGTCGCCCGGCGTTGTGCCCGAATTGAAATAGACACGGCTCGCCGAGCGGGTTCCTGCCTCCTCGTATGCCTTACCGATCTTGTCAATGATGGTTGCTGCCTGCCGGGCCTTGCCTGGCTCAACGTCGTAGATGCGGCGCACGAGAAACATGTGTTTCCTTTCGATGTGATTGGTCAGACGCTAGCGAAGTTCTACGGTCGGGGAACCGGCCGCGATCAGGTCAACGCCTGGATGGCGGCGAGGGTTCGATCCACCTCTTCGGTCGTGTTGTAGTGGATGAACCCGATGCGGACGAGGCCGTCCGGTTTGCCGAGTCGTCCCATGACCTCGTAGGCGTAGTAATTGCCTGACCAGACGAAGATGCCTTGCTCGCCGAGGCGTTCGGCAACAATGTCTGGTTCAACCCCGTCGATGTCGATGGCGAATGTTGGGGTGCGTTCATGAGATCCTGTCTTGCCGAACAGCTTCACCGAAGGCATCTCGGCAAGTCCGGAGAGGAATCGCTCTGAAATCGTTGCCTCGTATGCGTTGATCGTCGCAAAGGCGTCGATGAGTCGGTCCCGTCGCGTCGTTCCGGTCCCGTGTGATGCGATGTAGTTGATCGCGGCGGTGACCCCGGCGAGCGATTCGAAGGACTGTGTTCCGGTTTCCCAACGGTCTGGGGAGGTATTTGGGGACGGTCGTAGTTTGAAGGGAGTCACCGATTCGAGGAGCTCTCGCCGTCCATACATGATCCCGGTGTGTGGCCCGAACCACTTGTAGGCCGAGCACGCGAGAAAATCTGTTCCCGAATTCTTTACATCGATGAGACCGTGCGGTGCGTAGTGGACGGCGTCGACGTACGTAAGTGCACCGACAGCATGCGCCATGTCGACAATGCTCTTGACCGGTGTGATGGTTCCCGTGGCATTTGATGCGTGTGTGAAAGCGACAAGTGCCGTGTTCTCATCCAGGGAAGCGGCAAGTGATGTGAGGTCGAGGCTGCATCCGTCTGCCGGATCGAAGTCAACGAAGCGGACCTCGACACCAGCTGATTCT
Organism: uncultured Acidimicrobiia bacterium; assembly: GCA_963714375.1. Lineage (GTDB taxonomy): Bacteria > Actinomycetota > Acidimicrobiia > Spongiisociales > UBA5794 > UBA5794. The sequence continues at coordinate 31,969 of CAVQOG010000003.1, read as the reverse complement.
GCAGCCTGGAGCCACGTCGCCACATTGGCATCGTGATCGAGCCTGGTGACGACGATATTTGCGTCAGATGTCCAGGTGCAGGCAAGAGCTCGCGAGATCGCGTAGGTGAGCGATGTCATGTTCTGGCCAAACACGACCTCGTCGGGATCGGAACCGAACAGATCCGCAACAGCCGCTCGCGCCTCGTCAACGACGGCCCCGGTCTCAATCGAGGTCACAAACGGTCCGTGGGTGTTGGCTCCACCACGCTCCATCACCCCGCTGATCTCCGAAATTACGGACTCATGTACCTGCGTTCCCCCTGGCCCATCAAGGTACGCGGCCGTCGTACCGTTCACCTTTCTTGCCAATGCCGGAAAGCCAGCCCTCACCTGTTCGATATCCATTGCCATTGGTTCTCCGTTCGTTGCCCGAAAGGTAGCGACTGCCGATTGCCGATTGCCGATGACCGATGACCGATGACCGATGACCGATGGGCTGTGAGCTGAAAGCTGAGAGCTTCCGAACGCGGTAGCGTTCGGAACATGAGCTATATCTCCCGGTGGTACTTGCTGATGCGTGGGTGGAGGTTCGTCGGACCACCGCCAGACGTGCCAAAGGCTGTCATCGTTGCCGCCCCGCACACATCGAATTGGGACTTCCTCGTCTTCATCGCGATCGCCCGCCACTTCAAGATCAAGGTCGGTTTCCTCGGCAAGGACACGCTCTTCAAGGGCCCGCTCGGATTCTTCATGCATCGTTGGGGTGGTATCCCCGTGGACAGATCACGACCCCGATCCATGGTGGAGTCGGTTTCGCGCTACTTCCAGGAAAACGATGAGGTCCTGCTCGTGATTACTCCGGAAGGGACCCGCGGCAAGGCGAAAGTCTGGAAGTCCGGCTTCTGGCGTATCGCGGACGCCTTGGACGTTCCCGTGTACATGGGCTTTGTCGATGCAGCGACAAAGACGACGGGGTTTGGGCCAGCACGCAAGATCGACGGAGACCCGCACGCCTGGATGGACGCTGCTCGTGTGTTTTATGCAGACAAACAGGGGCTCAAATCCTCGAGGCGTGGACCGGTGATTCTCAAATCTGAGGCCACTGGCTGAGGCTCAGCCGCGAGCCCGCGCGTCGAGCGATTCTTTCAGCGCGTGGTCCAGGATCGACAGGGCGCGATCCATTTCGTCGTACGAAACGGTGAGCGGTGGTGCAATCCTCCACACTGATCCTCGTTCCTTGCGCCTCCGGATGTTCATCGACAAGCCGAGATCGAAACAGCGGGCGGTTGTCGCCGCGCCCAATTCGTGGTCAGGATTCTTCGAGTCGCGATCGGTTACGAGTTCAACGCCGATCAGTAGACCGAGTCCACGCACGTCTCCTATCGGCTCGTACCGCTGCATCAGTTCCTCAAGGCCAGAGCGCAGATACTCACCCTTTTCGATGGCGGCGTCGATGAGCTGCTCCTTCTTGAGCGTTTCGAGGACGGCAAGCCCAATCCTCGCTGGGAGAGGGTCCGACACGTGGCTCGTGTAGTAGGTGAATCCCTTTTCGTGTGCTGACTCCTCAATGGCAGCAGTCGTGCTCAGTGCTGCCAGGGCCATCCCGCCGCCAAGGGTCTTGGATGTCGCGAGCAGGTCAGGGGTGACGCCGAAATGTTCCGAAGCAGTCCTTGCCCCAACTCGCCCGAAGGCCGTCTGTGCTTCGTCGAAAATGAGCAGCATTCCCCGTTCGTCGGCAGCTTTCCGCAGACCCTCCATGAACACCTTGGGGGGAACAAGTACGCCGCCGGCGCTGATGACGGGTTCAACGATGATCGCCGCCGGCGCACCCCGGGACTGTGCGTCATACATGGACAATCCGAACTCGAGACACGCGAGGGCACGCTCATCTTCGGTTGCACCAGGCAGAAGTGGCCGATACGAATTCGGTTCAGGAATGACGAATACACCTGGAACCGTCGGCCCGTAGCCCCGTCGATCCGAAGCGAACGATGCCGAGGCAGCGGCACCGGTCACACCATGCCAGGAGCCGCCAACGGCAAGGACTTCATAGCCACCTGTGTGGAGTTTGGCCATCCGCAGAGCCGCCTCGTTGCTCTCTGAACCGGTACTTATGAGGAGTGATTTGGTGATTGGCTCGGGAAGCCAATCGTTTGCCAGGGCTGCGGCCAGTTCCGCTGCAACCTCAGGGATCATGCCCGAGAAGAGATGGATGGCGTTAGCGCTCGCCTGTTCAATGGCCTCAAGGATTGCAGGGTGATTGTGTCCGATCGTGGCGCACATTTGGCCAGACGTGAAGTCGAGTATCTCTCGTCCGGCCGAATCGGTCACCACTGTTCCACGGGCGGTCCGGAAGAGGTTGTCGAAGCGGTCGCCGCCATAGCGGATCATGTACTCGTCAGCTGCTGCCCTCAGAGCTGCTGCATCGCTATCGACCTCGGACATGTTCACCCCCTCTCATAGAGGCACATGGATACCCCTCCGGACACCCCCGTCACATTACCCCTGGCTACCAGCAGCGCGACGTCCGGCTGGCTTCCCCGGTGGTCGCGATGCTTCGGCCTCCAGCGTTTGTCGGAGAAGGAGGTACTCCAGGTGGAGTAACGACAGAAGGAGTATTCAAGGAGACTATGATGGCAGGGTGCAACACGATCCACGCAGCGATCCCGCATTTCTGGCCGCCTATGGTGAAGCTGTGATTGCCTTGAGGTACACACGACATCTCGACAGACGGAGCCTCGCAGAGTCTGCGGGGATCTCGTATTCATACCTTTCGGCCATTGAGTCTGGTCACAAGCTGCCGAGCCCGCGACTTGAATTCGCAATCACCGGCGCTCTCGGCGTATCGGCTACCGATTTCCTCGAATATGTCAACGGGACACTCGGCCGCCCCGACGGCTTCGGTAGAACGCCGGGCAACGTTTCGCACCAGTCAGAAGTCGATGGTGGCGCCCCACCACCATCACCACCATGGAGTCTGGCTGATGTCTCGAGCGAGCGACCCAAGGGACTCAGCCCGTCGGGGGCGCTCGCCGAACTGCGCGTGCTCGTGCCAACGATGTCTCCGCAAGACGCGGCAACGATTGTTGCCCTCGCACGCGACCTTGCAGCGGACAACCCACAGAGAAAACATCCCACACCGCAAGGCTCATCGCCCGATTCTGCGATCCGACAGCTTCGTACGAGTGCATATCTCGAGTTCTGGTCGGAGTACGTGACGAAGATCACCAATCGCGGCCTCGATTGGGTGCAAGGGCGAACCCCGGAGCCCAGGAGCTCTTTCGCCACGACCTCACCGATCAGGGGTGCATCTTTGAGCGCGTCCTTCGCACGCAATCGGCTTTTGCGCCACGAGCTGTACATCAACCGCGGCTCTCGCGACGCCAACATCGACCTGCTCCACGAACTGATGGCTGAACGGGAAGGGATCGAATCGACGTACGGGCGCCGGCTCGAATTCGAAGATCCCGGCAGGGAACGTCGGGCAGTTCGAATTGCTGAATACCGTGACGGATACATCTCGCGCACCGACGAGCACGGGGACTACATCGAGTGGTTCATCGATGCAGGTTTGCGGATGCGGCGAGCGATCACTGGATATCTCGCGATCGATGAGCCAGGCTGATGAAGGCTGCCAAGCGGTTCGACAGATCATTCCTCCAACTAGGCTTCAGGACGTAAGAATCGCGCATGTTGAGGAGAGATGAGGCCGAAGATGGCAACGCCGAAGTACCCAGGAATTCGGGTCACCACCAACGGCAACCAACTCGTCGCCTATCACACCGAAGCCCGCATCACCCAGGCCGGTGTCTTCTATCCGATCACCCCATCAACGGAGATGGGCGAGAACTACCAACTGTCGTTCGCCGAAGGCATTCTCGATGTCTTTGGGAACGCGAAGATCGCTATCGAGGCTGAGGGGGAGCATGCTGCCCAGGGCGGAGCGATTGCCTACTCGATGACCGGTCACCGGACGGTCAACTTCACCTCTGGTCAGGGTGTCGTCTATGGGCTCGAGCAGTATTACCACGCACCGGGGAAGCTTTCGACAATGGTGGTCGAGATCGCGGCACGGGCACTCACCAAGCACGCCCTCAACGTCCACTGTGGACATGACGATGTCTACGCCGCCATGGACACCGGCTGGATCATGCTGTTCGCAAAGGATGCACAGCAGGCTGCAGACCAAGCGGTGATCCTGCGCAAGGTCGCTGAGCTGTCGTTGAACCCCGGCATGAACATCCAAGATGGATTCCTGACATCGCACCTTGAGCGTACGTTCTATAAGCACGAGGCAGATCTGCTGCGCGAATACCTCGGGGCCCACGACGACATCATCGAGACCCCGACCGAGGCACAGCGAGAGCTGTTCGGCCCGACGCGACGCCGCGTCCCCATCATGATGGACCTTACGAATCCCATGCTTCTTGGTCCCGTTCAGAACCAAGAGCACTACATGAACGGCGTCGTTGCTCGCAGGAACAACTTCTCAGAGGACGTCCTGCCGTTCCTCGATGCAGCGTATGCCGAATGGGAAGAACTGACAGGACGTCACTACGGCTTCGTCACTGAGTACAAGACCGATGATGCCGAGACCGTGTTTGTCTCACTGGGTTCGGCCGCAGAGAACATCGAAGCTGTCGTTGATTATCTGCGTTCCGAGGATGATGCAAGTGTCGGCTCAATTCATATCAACGTGCTGAGACCGTTCCCGGAGGCGGCGATCGTCAAAGCTCTCGCAGGGAAGCGGAGAGTCATCATCCTGGAGCGAGCCGACGATGGGATGTCCGCCGACAACCAACTGACACGCGAGATCCGTTCATCGTTGAACAAGGCACTTGAGGTCGGTTTCATCGGTTTCGATTCCCACATCGAGGGACTCACCGACAAGAACACACCGCTGATCCTCTCTGGTTCCTATGGACTCGGATCGCGGGACTTCCGCCCCGAAGCGATCATCGGCGCCTACGAGTACGCCGTGGGCCTTCGGGCCAGACAGGACGGGAGGACCGTCGCCGACGGTGAAACGTACTTCACGCTCGGAATTGACCATCCATACGCCGTCGCAGGAGACCGCACCCCGTCACTGCTTCCCGAAGGTGCCATTGCGGTCCGGTTCCACTCGATCGGTGGTTGGGGGATGATCACAACGGGCAAAAACCTCTCGGAAGTCATCGGCGCCATCGGCGATGACTTGCTCGAACACCAGACCGAGACCGACGAATTCGGTCGACTCGAAGAGGTCATCCATGTCTCGGCGAACCCGAAGTACGGGTCGGAGAAGAAGGGTGCGCCGACGTCGTACTTTCTTGTCGCCGCTCCGAAGCGGATTCACCCGAACTGCGACCTCCATCACGTTGATGTCGTGTTGTGTTGCGACCCAAAGATCTTCACGCACACCAACCCACTCGTCGGGCTCAATGAGGGCGGCACGTTCGTTTGGGAATCCGAGGAGGATGCCGAGACCGTTTGGGAACGTATCCCTCCCAAGTACCGGCAGGAGATCATTGACAAGAAGATCAGGATTGTCACGCTTGCGGGATTCCGTATCGCACGCGAGGCAACCAACCGTTCCGACCTCCAGCTGCGTATGCAAGGCAACGCATTTCTTGGTGCCTTCTTCGCCGTGTCAGGGATTCTCGAGGAATACGACGTGTCGGATGCGCGGTTCCGCGAGCTCGTACACAACCAGTACAAGAAGAAGTTCGGACGCTTCGGTGATGCTGTTGTCGAATCGAACATGACCGTCATGACCGCAGGATTCGACGAAGTGCGCGACGTGGCGTACGGCGATCTCGACGCTGCCGACCGCTCATCCATGCGATTGTCAGCGCTCACCGCTTGCGGATCGTGCAGTGTCGACATTCCCGTCCCAGAACAGCCCGCGAGTCAGGTCACGCGAATTCCGCTCACACTTGCATCCACATTCAACAAGGAATTCAAGGCGGGTCTTGGCTACAACCAGCCCGCGACCCCTTTGGCGTCGGTTTCGATGATGGCGGCAGGGACTGGTCGGACGGCAAGCAAGTATGTCGCGCGTCGCGAGACACCGTTGTGGATCGCTGAGAACTGCACGGCGTGCATGGATTGCATTACCGCATGTCCAGACACCGCGCTCCCGAATGTGGCGCAGGACTTTGATGTCGTGCTCGGAACCGCTGCCCGTGCCTACATCCTCGACCTTGATGAACGGGCGAAGATGGTCGAGGCACTTCCCGATCTTGAGGTCGCCATTCGCGTTGAGATGCTTGCAGCGGCAAAGGCAAAGGAACTCGTTCCGTTCGTGGACATCCTGCGCAAGCATGTGGCGCTCATCGAGACCGTTGGTGACGTTGCCAAAGAGGAGTTCATGGAACTCTTCGAACGAGTTCCGTTTGCATACACCAAGACGTCGCACCTGTTCCGGTCCCTTGAACGCACCGAAACCGGTTCGGGCGGCCTGTTTGCGATCATGGTGTCGGATCTGTGCAAGGGATGTGCCGAGTGCGTGCTCGAATGCCCGTGGGAAGCACTCGAAATGGCACAAGAGACTCCAACGATCAATGCAGACCACATGTCGGGGATCAACTTCATCGACATGCTCCCTGATACACCTGCCAAGTACTTGGGCCGGTTTGACACCGATGACCCGATGGAGTCCGCAGCAGCCCATCTCAAGAACCACCTCATGGTGAGGTCGAACTACGAGGCACTTGTCAGCGGAGACGGTGCCTGCGCAGGCTGCGGCGAAAAGAGCGTGCTCCACGCCGTTGCATCACTCACCGAGGCCTACATGCGCCCGCTGTACCACGCAAAGGCTGACCGGCTCGATCTCAAGGCACTCGATCTTGAAGAGCACGGGCTCAAGATGCTCGGTGAGGTTCGCGAGCTCGATGTCGAGTCGTATGAACGTCTCAGGATGCTCGTTGCCCATTCAATCCTGGGTCTCGGCGGAGAGACCATCGAGGACACCGCAAGCCGCATTGCCACCCATGGCACCATCACCGACGAGCAGATCGTTGAAGCACTTGTCGTAGCGATGCGCCAGGACGCCTTCAACCACCGCGACCTCCAGGCAATCGATGGGACGGTTCCCAACGGCATGTCGGTGATGGCGATGGGTGCCCACACGGGGTGCAACACGGTGTATGGATCGACGCCACCGAACAATCCGCACCCCTATCCGTGGATGAACTCACTGTTCCAGGATGGTGCCACCGTCACATGGCTACTCGGTGAGAGCTTCATCGTGGACCATGCGCGGCGGTCGGTGATTCCCGAGCGGCTTGCTGACATCCTGGTGCTTGGTGTCGGGATCTCCGAAGCTGACTATTTCGAACTCACGCACATGACGGACAACACGATGACCGAACGTGAGATCCGGGAACTCCCCAAGGCTTGGGCAATCGGCGGCGACGGAGGCATGGGTGACATCGGATACCAGAACGTGTCCAAGGTCGTGCTCCAGAACCGTCCGAACGTGAAGCTCCTCATGCTCGACACACAGGTGTATTCCAACACCGGGGGCCAGAACTCGGATTCGACCCCGATGCCAGGCGGGGGAGACATGAACCAGTTCGGTGTCGCCTCGGAGGGGAAGATGACCGAGAAGAAGGGTGTAGCGGAGACGTTCATCTCGGGTCACGGGTCGGCGTTCGTCGCCCAGGTGTCCTTGGCGAACACGGCCCAGTTCTACAAATCGATTCTCGATGCCTTGGACTACCGCGGGACGGCATTCATCCAGTCGTACACGACGTGTCAGCCTGAGCACGGTGTGGCCGACGATGTCTCGACGCAGCAGGCTGGGTTGATCCGAGACTCTCGCGGCATGCCCCAGTTCGTATTGGATCCGCAGCTCGGAGAGACGTATCAGGAAACGCTTGACGTATCAGGGAACGCAAACCGGGATCGGGATTGGACCCACATCACATCGAAGTTGACGGACCGTACCTTCCAGTACACGGTTGCACACTTTGCAGCGACCGAGGCCAGGTTCCGCAGGCATCTCAAGCCCGTTGGATCCGCTGACGGTCTCGTCCATCTGGACGACATGCTCCTCCTTGTGAACCAACGCGATGTTGTGGCGCGGCGAGTTCTCGATCCGACACATCGCTCCTACGTCCCGGACTTCGGCGTTTACATCGAGACCGAAGATGCCGAGGGCAACGTGCGGGTGATGTCGATTTCACGGCAACTCGTCCTGTTCTGCGTCGAGCGGCGTAAGGCATGGCGGATGCTCCAATCCAAGGCAGGGATCACCAACATCGACTACGAGGCACAAAAGACCGCTCTCGCTTCCTTCGACGAGGACGAGGTGCCCTCGGCCGACCGCTTCGCCGAAATCCGACGTCGTTTCGACACCGCACTCGTGTTGCCGGAGCTGTAAGCGAGCCACCCTGCGCCCCTTGCAAGCGGGAGGACGGGATTGCTGAAAGCTGTAATCTCTCCGTGCTATGGTCGAACGTATGTTCGACACTGTCCAATCTGAAACTGCCTATCTTGACGGGCTGAACGCTGAGCAGCGGGTTGCTGTCATGCACGGCGATGGGCCGCTGTTGGTCATTGCCGGTGCAGGAACCGGAAAGACTCGGACGCTGGCTGCCAGGGTCGCCAGGCTGATCGACGAGGGTGTGCAGCCCAATCGGATTCTGCTCTTGACGTTCACACGACGCGCGTCATCAGAGATGCTGCGTCGCGTCGGTGGACTCATCGAGGATCGTTCCGCAGGCAATGTGTGGGGAGGAACATTCCACTCCGTTGCGAACCGGTTGCTGCGTCGATACGGGAATGCCTGCGGATTGTCCGATGGCTTCACCGTGATGGACCGCACCGACAGCGAGTCCCTTTTTGGGATCTTGCGGAGTGAGTACGGCTTTGGTACAACGAAGACACGCTTTCCGCGTAAGGAAACGATCGCCGCGATCTACTCACGTGTCGTGAGTTCGCGCATCCCATTGTCCGACTCTGTCACCGCCCGGTTTCCGTGGTGCAGCGATCATGTTGAGGACATCGCGACGCTGTTCAAGGCGTATACGGTCCGGAAACGAGAACAGAACATCATCGACTACGACGACCTGATCCTGTATTGGCAGGCGTTGATGGACTCACCGTCTGGGGACACGGTTCGTGGCCTGTTCGATCACATCCTCGTTGACGAGTATCAGGACACGAACCAATCCCAAGCAGACCTTCTCATGTCGATATGTGGCTCGGGAGGAAACCTGACAGTGGTGGGCGATGACGCCCAGTCGATCTATTCATTCCGCGCAGCCGAGGTGGAGAACATCCTTTCATTTCCGACCCGGTACGACGATTGCACGGTCGTGACGCTGGAACGCAACTACCGATCCACTCCCCAGATCCTTGCCTCATGTAACGCCGTCATTGCGGCATCTGAGACCGCGTTCGACAAGGTTCTGTGGACCGAGAAGCCAAGCGGTCCGATACCTGATCTCGTTACCTGTTTCGATGAGGCCGCCCAGGCAGATTGGGTGTGTGATCGTGTGCTTGCGCTTCGCGAACACGGTATCGATCTGCGGGATCAGGCAGTTCTTTTCCGTACCGGGCATCACAGCGGTGGCCTTGAGATCGAGCTTGCCCGTCGCGACATCCCGTTCGTGAAATTCGGTGGTCTCAAGTTCCTGGAGGCCGCGCACGTGAAGGACCTGATGTCGCTTCTCCGCATCCTCGACAACCCGAAGGACGGACTCGCGTGGAGCAGGGTGCTGTTGATGTTGCCAGGTGTCGGTCCGGCAACATCGCTGAAGATCATGGATCATCTTGCCGAAGTGGCCAGTGCTGCCGACATCGACATGTTCGAGGCGTTCCTGCGCTATGACCTGCCTGTCGCCAACGAGACTCGAGAGGTACTCGGCCTCCTGCGCGACGTCCTGTCCGATGCAGCAGGAACGCACGGTGACGAACCTGCGCCATCGATACAGATCGATCGGCTCAAGGACTTCTGTGAGGTTGTGTTTGATCGCTCGTATGACGACGCCGCCGCTCGGCTCGGCGATGTCGATCACCTGGCCTCGCTTGCTGCTGACTACTCGTCCCGGAGCCGATTCCTCGCCGAGATCACTCTCGATCCTCCGAACAGCACGAGCGACCTCGCCGATGCTCCGCATTTGGACGACGACTACCTCATCCTGTCGACGATCCACTCTGCCAAGGGAGGTGAGTGGCGGTCGGTGACGGTGATCCACGCCGCCGACGGGAACATCCCGTCAGACATGGCCCTGTCCGAGCCCGGTGGTGTCGAGGAGGAGCGACGGCTGCTGTATGTGGCGATGACGCGGGCCAAGGACCACCTTGCGGTGACGGTGCCGCAACGCTTCTATCACCACCGGTACGGATCCAATGGTGCCCATTCCTATGCACTTCCGAGTCGGTTTCTTGATCCGGCGATGGAGACCTTCTTGCCGTCTGCCCATGGCACCCCGCCCGATGACGGAATCGTGCCGGGGCTACCCGATGGCGTCGACCCCGTCGGCGACGTCCTTGGAGCCCTGTGGAATTAGTGGTCTCGTGGGAGTTCGGCTATGTGCGCTTGATGAAGACAGTGCCGGTGAAGACCCCTGCGATCCGCCCATCGTCTCGAGTGACATCCACGCGATAGGTAGCGAGTGATCGACTTCGGGCCATCTCCGTCGCAACCGCCGTAAGCGTGTCGCCAACGGTGGTGCCAGCCGTGAGGGCGAGGTGCGTATCGACTGCCACCGCATCTTCGGGGTAGGCATTCGAAGCGAGGGAGAACGCACAGTCCGCGATTGAGAACACGACCCCGCCGTGTGTTCCGCCCAAGAAGTTGACCTGATCCTCCCTGACCACCATCGATACCGAAACAGTGGTATCGGTGATCTCACCAAGCCTGTACCCCTGAGCTTTGGCGAATGGATCCTTGTCGAATGCGTCGGTGATTTCAGCTACGCGGTCATTCATGGGAGAGAGATTACGGGGTACGGACGTCAGACGTCGGACGTCCGACGTCCGGTCTCAGGCCCCGATTGCATCCTTGATGGCTCGTCGTGCATTCTTGAGCGCTTCGAGTGCGTCGTGGATATCACGTCGACCCTGTTCGAGCGTGGCCTTGCCGGCTTGGAGCGTCGATTTGGCTGGCTGTTCCCAGTCCACCGCGGATAGGCCGATGACCTGACGGGCGACCGGCACAGCACCGTTGCTCACCGCGTCGATCTTGACCGTTGCGACCCTCAGAAACTCACGAGCGTCTTCCATGTTGAAGCCTGCTTCTTCTGCCCGTTTGATCGCTTCGAGGACGGTATCGGCAGCACTGGTGAGCCGGACGACACCATCTGCCATTCGATCCGACACGAGAACCTCATGGGACTTGGGCAGTATCACGAGGTACACCCGGTAGTCCGTCGCGATGAGTGGGATGAGCTCGCGGAGTTCCTCGAGGGTCGTGGCGTTCTGGATCCGTCGGCCGAGGGAAGTCAGGCCTGTTTTCGCACTGGCGTAGTCGCTGGTGAGTTGCCTCTTGTGATCGTCGGTGACGTGGCTGCTCGCCTTTACCCGTGCATCAATTCGGTCCAACGCCTCGAGACGTCGTGCAATCGCGGCCGCTGCCCGCTCCTTGGCCTCGTCCATCGATTGCGGGCGTTCACGATCCTCAACGGCTGGGCCATCGCGATCGGGAGCATCCTGGGCAAAGGCCACCTGGGGCGGGAGTCCAAGCATCGTGATGGCCGTAGCCACAACGAGCAGTTTGCGTGTTCGTTTCATTCTTCGACATCTCCTTCGTCGTTGTCGAAACTGTCTCCGAGCTGTCCGATTCCATCGTCGATGTCGCCAAGCAGACCGTCGAGGTCAGCGAGGAGCGCATCAAGATCCGATAGGTCGAGGTCAACGCTGTCTTCAGCGACACCCTGTCCCTTGGTGTCCTGTGTTTTGGTGTCGTCCTGTGGCCCCGAAGCGGTTTCGTCGCCAGGCGGGGAGGTTTCCGGGGTTGTCGTGGCCGGTCCGCTGGTGGGGTCTATCTCGCCGGGTTCCAGTTCCTTGGCTGATGTCGTGCGCTCGCTCGTATCGGAGTCGGCGAGTTCACCCAGATGCTCAGTCGATGTGGACGTGACATGTGCGGGAGAAACGGAACATCCGGTTGCAGCAACGATCGCAACAGCGACGAGCAGTACTGTCGTTCCAATAAGTGGTGGCTTCTTGAACATGCCACAAGCGTGGCAAACCCGTCACGACGCACCGTGAAGAGAACATGAAAGAAACCTAAGAAGTATGTGAAGAGACGATAAGCGAACTCCGTCCCCCTTCAGGGGGGACGGCAGAGGAGCGAAGCGACGATGCAGGGGGGCCTTAAAACCCTTCGTTCTTGCGTGCCTTATCGGCCAGTTTCCATGCTGCGGGGAGAAGCAGGCCAGCGAGGACGACTTTGATGATGTCGCCGATGACGAAGGGGGTGAATCCTGCAGCCAAAGCCCCGGTCATCGTGTCGATCGACTCGACGCTCGCCATCAGCCACGGGACACCGAACAGGTAGATCACTGCGTTCCCTGCAAGGAATGCAGGAATGGCGCTTGGGACCGTTCGGTCCTGGCCACGCTCAGCCAGAGCTCCAACGACCCAGGCTGCGGCGATGAAGCCGATGAGATACCCACCGGTCGCTCCCGTCGCAGCTTCCCATCCTCCGAGCGCATTGGCATAGAACGGAAGTCCGATGGCTCCCATTGCCCAGTAGATCGCTTGCGAACCAGCGCCCATACGGGATCCGAGGGCTGCTCCCGAGAGCAGAACCACGAATGTCTGTCCAGTGATCGGTACCGGTGTTCCCGGCACAATGAACTTGATCTGTGCCGCCAATGCTGTGAGCAGCGCAAAACCAACCATCAGGGCAATCGTGTTGACCGTGGAACGAGGCACCACAACTTGTGCAATCGTTCGTGATGGGTAGGTTGTCTGCATGCATTCCTCCGCCGTAGATTCTGGTGTAGCTCGGGCCACTTCCCACCGATTGGTAGAAATGAGACTGATTCGACACTCTATTCGTTTCACGCTTGCCGTGATCGTCATCGCCGTGGTGGCGGGCCCCGCCTCGGCCGGCACCGTTCCTGACGGGTATGAATCGAGCGCCTCGCGTCAGCCGTCGAATCACCGCTCGCAATCCGCTGGGTGGGTGTTCAGCAACATCCGTGCCCCTTCGATCGGGATGGATGAACCCGTCTTGGCAGGCATCGACATTTCTGTCCTCAACGTTGGTGTCGGGCATTGGTCGGGGACTGCGCTCCCCGGTGCAGAGGGGAACGTCGTACTCGGCGGTCACCGAACCACATGGACGCATCCGTTCCGCGAGATTGACGAACTCGTTCCAGGTGACATCGTCTACATGACCGATGCCGGGGGATCTGAGGTCATGTATCGAGTGCGCGAGAGCTTCGTGGTCGAACCATCTGATGTGTGGATCACCTATGACCAGGGTTCACCGACACTGACACTCTTTGCATGCCATCCGATGGGGTCAGCTCGTTTTCGTATCGTCGTTGTGGCCGATCTGATTTCAAGTCAGGGAATGTCCTAGGGGTCAGTAGCGACATTGCTGCGGTCCTCTACCGTGACGTACCGGTAACCTCGCTCCATGGATTCCCCAACCGAGGTCGTTGAACCGAACGACCCGTTCGAGACGGTTCCGCCATCGATGCGGCCCCCAAGCGCCTATCCCAAGTGGCCGTTCTATCTCGCGGGATTTCTCGTTGTTGTGGGCGTTGCGATCGGCATACTTCTGACGGTGACGGTTCCGTACTACGCCGTCAGCCCCGGGCCGGTCTATGACACATCGGACTTCGTGACGGTGGATGGCGGGAACATCTCAGACAGCGGTGAACTGTTCTTCCTCACGGTCTCACTCAAGGAGGCGAATGTCTTTGAATGGGCAGCCGCACAACTCGATGAACGGGTCGAACTCGCAAAGGTTGAGGCGTACCGGCCCCCCGATGTTTCTGAAGAGCAGCTCCGACGAGAGAGCCTTGCCTTGATGGATCAGTCGAAGCAGGATGCGACGTACGTTGCCCTGACGAAGCTTGGATACGAAGTCACTCTGATTGGTACGGGAGCACTTGTCATTGACACAATTCCCGACTCGGCTGCCGACGGGGTGCTGCAGCCAAACGACATCATTGTCGAGATGGATGGCAAGACGGTCGCATTCCGCTCCGACGTTCTCAGCATCCTTGCCCCCAAGAGTGTTGGTGACCCTGTCGTTGTCACGGTAGAACGTTCCGACGGCGAAACCGATGAGGTCGAGGTCGACGATTTCGAGATCGTTCTCGGGCCCCATACGGATGACCCGACAAAGCCGATGATGGGTGTTCTTCTCGACAACAACGAACCAATCGTCGAGTTCCCTGTCGATGTCCACATTGACTCACTCAACGTCGGCGGACCTTCAGCGGGTCTGATGTTCACACTTCAGATCATGGACCAACTGACCCCCGAACCTCTGACGCATGGAAAGCGAATCGCTGGCACCGGAACGATTCATCTCGATGAAACGGTTGGAGCCATCGGGGGCATCCATCAAAAAGTGTTCGGAGCGATTGATGCGGGGGCTGTTGCGGTCCTCGTCCCGGCAGGGAACTACGACGAAGCCGTTGCAGCAGCCGGCGATCGCATCACGGTCGTTCGCGTGGAAACGGTCGATGACGCCCTCGACTTCCTCAAGACCCTGTAATCCGCGGAGACCAGTGGATCAGCCGGTAGCCTGCCAGCCATGGCGGATGAAGTGAGCCCGAGCCAGGCGCGGGCGCGCCAGTTCGACGTCGTTCGACGTGGATATGACCGCGCTCAGGTCGATGTATACATTGAGGAACTGTCCTCGCTCCTTGACGACCTCGAGTCCGCAGCGGCGGAGGTCAACGCTTCCGCGCTCGCCGTCGGAATCGATGACCCTCAGGCCCTCGCGAACGAGCTTGGTCGTATCGGAACCGAGGTCGGCGCCATCCTTGAGGCTTCACGGGTCGCAGCAGAGGGGCTGCGGAAGCGAGCGTCCAAGGACGCAGACAAGTGGCGGAAGAAGGCGGAATCCGAGTCTGGAACGATGCTTCATGATGCCACTGAACAGTCACAGTCGATGCGTGCTGCGGCATGGAATGAAGGTACCTCCATGCTTTCATCGGCCATCGGTGCCGCCCGAGCACTCATGGATCAAGCCCAAGAAGACGCGATGTTCATGCGGGCCGAGGCCGAACGCGATGCGCTCAGACTGACGTCGGATGCCCGCAGAGACAAGGAAGAGGCCCTGCGCGCGGCGCGTCTCGAAGGCGAATCCATCATTGGAGAGGCGCGGGCAGAAAGCGACGGTGTCCTTGCTGCAGCTCAGAAACAAGCCGATGCTGCCCAGGAACGAGCTCGGGCACTTGAGGATCGCCGAACGGAACTTCTTGGAGAGCTCGAGACAGCTCGTGCGTCAATCTCGCATCTTGAAGAGGAGATTGACTCACGCCGTCAAGCCCTTGAGGCACCAGAAGAGCCGGAACGGTTCGAATCCGAACCGAGTCACCTGGGAATGGATGTCGGTTCTGTCAAGATCGTTGCACCGTCCAAGGCGGTAACGCTCAAACCCGTGGACACCGACGAGATCGTGGCAGAAGTGGTCGCGATGCGCTTCGCGGCAGCTGAAGCCGAGGCAGCAGCACTCGGACCTGTTGCGCCCGAGACTGTGGCGGTCATTTCTCCACCAAAGCCAATGGTTGTCCCCGAGCCAGAACCCGCCGCCGTGCAAGTTGCCCCGCCACCATCGGCACCATCTGCTGATCCGAAGCCCACAAGCGACGACATCGGCTCACTCTTTGCGAAGCTGAGAGACGAGGGCCGAGAGTCAGATGCCGGTCAGACGTCAGACGACCCACAAACCGTCCCCCCTTCAGAGGGGACCGCAGAGGAGCGAAGCGACGATGCAGGGGGGCGTGCGAGCCTGCGAGCCCCGTCTTCCAGCGACAACGAGAAAGCTCAGACTCCCGTGGCGGCGACACACAACGCTGCGCTCAAGAAGATCAAGAAGACCTTGGTCGACCTTCAGAACGAAACCCTCGAGGCCCTACGGACCGACTTCTCGTGGGTGCCTTCGGCCGGGTTCACGGACCGCTTCGCTGAGCCGTTTGCCGAAGTTGCCGATGAAGCCGGCTCCAAATCTGGGAAGGCCGATGCGAGCGCATTCGCTTCCGATCTCGAGGACGCGGTGACCTCTGCAATCGAAGAAGCACGCACTGCAGGCAAGGGTGACCGTGCCGTGGCGTCCCAGGCATCGAAGGTGTTCCGTCTGTGGAGAACCGACGAGGCTGAGCGGAGATTGCGCTCCATTGGCTGAGCAGCGGTACCTCAATGACTCGGTGCCTCAAACCTGAGGCGACCGTACACTTGCCCTCGTGATCAACCGTGAACCGATTGCGTACCGCCAGGGTTCTGGCTGGCGTCGCATAATCATCATTGCGATCTCCGTCATCTTCCTGCTTCTCATGGGGGGTCGATGGCTCGCCACGCTGTGGACGGACTATCTGTGGTATTCCGAACTCGGTGCGACGGGTGTCTGGTCGACGCTCACGTTCACAAAGCTGTGGCTTGTTATTGGCGCTTCGATCGTTGCGATCGTCGCGTTCTGGATCAACCTGTGGGTCGTCGATCGCATCGCCGCCGACAGCTTCATCCCGATTGGCGGTCCCGATGAGGAACTCCTTGAGCGCTATCACGAGTGGATTGCTCCACGGGCGTTCGCGGTACGAACCATCTTCGCAGCCCTCTTCGGTCTGCTCCTTGGCCTTGGTGCAGCGGCCTGGTGGCAGAACTGGTTGTTCTGGCGCGAGGGAGTCACATGGGGTGTCACCGACCCGATATACGGCAATGACCTCTCGCTGTACATCTTCGGTCTTCCGCTGTATCGAGACATCTTCGGGTGGACCTTCCAGCTGTTGATCGTTGTCACGCTCGTTGTGGTCGCTGCCCATTACCTCAACGGCAGTATCAAGGTCACGACGCCGGGTGAGCGAACCTCAGGCGGCGTCAAAGCCCATATCTCGATCCTTCTCGCGCTCATCGCATTGCTCAAGGCCGTCGGCTATGTCTTTGACAAATGGGAACTCCTCTATTCGAGCCGGGGCCAGGTCTTGGGTGCCTCCTATACCGATGTGCACGCTCAGATCCCGGCGCTGAACCTGCTGATCTTCATCTCGATCGTGTCAGCGATCATCTTGCTGGTGAACGTTTGGTTCCGCGGATGGTCGCTCCCGATTGTTGCCTTCGCCATTTGGCTCGTGACATCCATCGGGGTCGGTGGGATCTATCCGGCCATGGTGCAACGTTTCTCGGTTGAACCGAACGAGATTGGGAGGGAGACCGAGTATGTCCAACACAACCTCGACTTCACCCGGCTGGCGTACGGTCTTGACAAGGTCGAATCGATCGAGTTTCCCGCATCTACCAACCTGACCGCCGAGATCATTGAGGACAACCGATCGACAATCAACAACATCCGGTTGTGGGCCCCAGGCGTACTCGAGCAGACATACCCCGAACTGCAGAACATCAAGACCTACTACGACTTCAAGGACGTCGACGTTGACAGGTACCTCGTCAACGGTGAACTCACCCAGGTCATGATGGCGACGAGGGGTCTTGCTGAAGACCAGATTCCAGGCTCGGGATGGGTCAATGAACGCCTCGTGTATACCCATGGTCTGGGAGTCGTTCTCAGCCCTGCAAACAATGTCACACCGGACGGAAAGCCAGACTTCTTCCTTCAGGACATCCCTCCGATCAACACATCAGGTTCAGAGAACCTCAACGTCACCCAACCCCGTGTCTACTTCTCGGACGATTCCGAGGACGACTTCCTGATCGCAGCCTCCAAGGAGGGTGAGATCGACATCCCTACCCCAGGCGATGAAGGCGATGCGCAAACCAACTCCTACGACGGTGTCGGTGGCGTGCCGCTTGGCAATTTCCTTCAGCAAACCGCATGGGCTTTGCGGTTTGCTGATCTCAACACGCTGATCTCGGGGCAGGTGGATGCCGAGAGCAGGGTGATGATCGCACGGAACATCAAGACGAGGATCAAGCGCCTTGCCCCCTTCCTCTACGTTGACAATGACCCGTACATGGTTGTCTCCAACGGGAGACTCAAATGGATCATGGATCTCTATACGGTGTCCGATCGATACCCGTATTCGGAGCAGGCGCTCACCACCCGGTTGAACGTCGGGGCAGACCTGCCGAGGTCGCTCAACTACATTCGCAACTCGGTCAAGGCTGTCATCGATGCCTATGACGGCACGGTCGACATGTATGTGATCGACCCCAACGATCCGATCATTCGTTCCAACCAGAAGATCTTCCCGAATCTCTTCAAGCCGATCGACGAGTTCCCTGTCGAGCTCGTTGGGCACCTTCGGTATCCCGAAGACCTGTTCCGCATCCAGACCGACGTCTACACGCTCTATCACATGACTGATCCTGTTGAGTTGTTCAAGGTCGAGGATCCGTGGCAGATCGCCCGTGATCCTTCCAACTCCCCCTATCCCACGTTGCGGGGCGTGTTCGACACGGACCCGATGCTTCCGTACTACCTGTTGATGGAGCTTCCAGAGGAGGACCAGCTGTCGTTCCTCTTGATGCAGCCGTTCACACCAGCGGATCGTCCGAACATGTCGGCGTTCATGGTGGCCAAGAGCGGTCCGCTCTCCGAGTATGGAACGATCATTGAGTACACGATGCCGTCGGACCGCCAGGTTGACGGTCCGGGCCAGGTCGGCGATTTCATTGACCAGGACCCGATCGTGTCTGCCGAGTTCACCCTGTTGGGCCAGATCGGCTCCGATGTGATCAAGGGCAACCTGCTTGTCGTTCCGATCGAGGATTCACTGCTGTACGTCCAGCCGATCTATCTGGCTGCCGACACGGCAGCAGGCGGAATCCCACAGTTCAAGCGTGTTGTTGCCTCGTACGACTCGCGCATCGAGATTGGTGAGACCCTCGACCAGGTTCTGTTCCAGCTCTTTGGTGCTGGCGAAGCTCCCGACGGCGGCGGGGGTGGTGAGCTTCCCGATGGTTCAGGAACCATTGAGGAGCGGGTTGCCGAACTCCTTACCTTGGCTGAGCAGGCATTGACCGAGGCGAACGTTGAACTCAAGAATGGCAACCTTGCCGGATACCAGGCCAAGGTTGATGAAGCGAACTCCTATATCGCTGAGGCCAACCGGATCATCGCAGAGGCGGCTGACACCATCGCCAGCGGAGAAGCCGCTTCGTTCACTCGCCTCCGATAGATCCGACCGGGTAGCTCGCGTCAGGGCACCAAGGTGCCGGCAAAGACCTGCCATGCGAGAGCTGTTTTCGCCACAAGGCTCAACAGAATGTAGGTTCGCTCGCCAACGAGATAGTCCTTCCACCGCCCAATCTGTTTGTACTGAAGGAACTGTGTGATTGCAAAGGCGTTGAAGAACACAAACAGGGAGAAGAAGATCGCGTACACAAAGCCTGGTGGCTGGGCGTCGCTTCCCGGTGATACGAGATAGAGGCCAATCGAAAGCCACGGGACGACCCCCAGGATCACTCCCATCCAGAACGGCCAGAGGGATCCGCCTGGTGCTTCGTATCGCTCCTGAACCGATCCGAAGAAGATCATGCCAGCATTTACTGCAAACAACGCGAGAAGCGCAACGACGTTGGAGATACCGGGAAGCATTGCGATCAGCACGATCATCACAGACGACGAGATGGCGTATTCGATCCACCGGAACTGGTTTTGCCCGCGTGTCAATTGGTCCCGATATCTCCGCGCCGCAGGACCAGCGACGATGAAGTGGAACACCGCGGACAGCAACAGAAACGCTGCGACCCCCCATGCGATAGAGATGTCAAAGAGAACCGATATCTCCGAAGGCGGTGTGCCGGGCGGCCCCTCGAGGAACGTCGCGGTTACTGGCAATGTGAAATCCGTTGCGAGCGCAAGAATGAGCAATGCCTGTATTCCATGGAGCGCACCCATCCCGAGGTTGAATCGCCGGAGTCGAGTGAATACGTGATCTGAAACCGTGACTGTTGAGGCCATTGAGAAACTCCTTGTATCTTCTCTGATACTACGGAGCGACCGCCGTGCCGGATGTCCCGATTCGGTTGGCACAGCGTGGATTCGTCTTCGGTACGTGAGGGTCGCCGTTTGTGCGCGTATCCACGTCATCCGTAGGAGGGTGCCGCCTCGTATAGGAGAAGCCTCGCACGGGAGAAGTCATGGCGCAGATTGAAGTATTCACTGACATTGATCGACCCATTCGTGACGTGTGGAACGAGGTCAGCAGGTTGGAGAACCATGCCGGCTGGATGGCGGATGTCGAATCGATCACGTTCGAGCGTGATCAAACCTCGGGGGTCGGAACCGTGATGAATGTGTCCACACGCGTGGGCCCGTTTGCCACCATGGATGTGATCGTCGTCGAACAGTGGAACGCAGACCACTCGATTGTCGTGACACACCGAGGTCTTGTGTCGGGGCACGGGGCGTTCGTGCTCGAAGAGCGCGGTGCGGGCACTCGATTCACGTGGAAGGAAAGCCTCACGTTTCCGTGGTATCTGGGTGGACCGGTTACGGCTGTGCTGGCGCGACCGGTGCTTGCGCGCATCTGGCGTTCGAACCTGCGTCGGTTCGCGGCAACCGTCGAAGAGACAGCCTGATGACTCGCTCGCAAGTTGGATGGTGCTTATAGAACGTCTGTACCGAGGGTGAGCTGAAGACGCTTCATGCCCTGTCGAATGCGGCTCTTGACGGTTCCCTCAGGAAGGCCGAGCACGTTCGCCACGTTTCGGTATGAGTCGCCATCGAAGAATGCCATGGCTATCGGTGTTCGTTGGTCGTAGGGCAGGTTGAGCATTGCGTCTCGAACGCGATCTGAGGTGATGGAAGTCAAGGCAAGCTCCTCAGTACCTGCCGAGTGCGTGGAGCTCATCTTCTGGTAATCGAGACGCTCGCGGGAAGCCGATGCGCGACGAGAGCGGAGCAGGTCGATGGCACGGCCATGACCGTCGATCTGGAGATATGACCTGAGAGAACCTCGCGTCGCGTCGAAGCGCTCGCCACGCTGCCAGAGGCGCACAAACACCTCTTGGGTGACATCGGATGCGAGATGGGGATCCCTGAGGATGCCGAGTGCGACACCATGGACGTAGCTGGCGTGGAGGGCGTATGCGTCATGGAGCGCGCGCTTGTCCCCTTCGACGATGGCCTCAACGAGCCGCTGGTCGTCGGAGTTGTGCCCCTTCACATGGGCGTTGTTTGTTGTGTCTTGTGGCTGTGCGTATGTCGTCATTTTGGAACCTCTCGTATTTAGTACTAAATTACTCTATCATGGTCCCACACCTAGTGCACGCCAAAGAAAGCGTGATCGTCGCTGGCGAAAGTAGAGTTTGGTGCTAAATGACTGATCACACATCAGATTCCGAGCTTCTGAGCCTCAAAGACGTCGCTGCACACCTTGACGTTCACTACATGACGGCGTACCGATATGTGCGCCTTGGCATGCTGCCCGCCACCCAGCAGGGACGAAGCTGGGTGGTGCGGAGTGAGGATCTGGAGGCCTTTGCGGAGACGCCGCCGAGTGCGACCGAGCGCGGCACCGCTCGCTGGAAAGAACGCATCCTGTCGCGCATGCTCGACGCCGATACGCCCGGAGCATGGGCAGTCACTGAAGCTGCCCTCGCATCCGGAATGACACCGGTGGCGGCATACGAAGAACTCCTCATTCCCGCGCTTCGAGATATCGGAGACAAGTGGGAAGCCGGGGAGATCGGCGTGGAAGACGAACATGCTGCGTCACAGGTTGCGACACGTCTCGTCGCACGTCTCGCGACTCGAATGGCGCGACGGGGCATCAGAAGGGGCACCGTGGTCCTTGGATCGACACAGACCGAGATGCACGGACTTCCCTCCTCGATTGCTGCCGACCTGTTCCGCGATGCCGGGTTCAATGTCGTGGACGCTGGAATCAACCTGCCCCCCGAATCTCTCGCCCAACTTGTCGCCTCCTACGACGACGTATTGGCGGTTGCGATCAGCGTCACCACCACCAACCAGGAGGAAGAGATCGCCCGCTCCGTTGCTGCGGTACGAGACCTCAGCGATGTAAAGGTGGTCGTCGGTGGCGCAGGCACGTCCGAGACCGGCGCCCAAGACGCTGGAGCCGATGCATACGCCCGAACCGCTCGCGAAGCGATAGCCGTGTTTGAGCAGTTCCGCGACGATCGGTAGACACCGAGATCAGCACTCGATCAAAACGAACAGGAGGGACCGGTGCCAGCGGCACCGGTCCCTCCTGTTGATGTGTCTTGCGTGAATAGGAGTCGCTACGGCAGCAGCACCGTATCGATGACATGGATGACGCCGTTGCTTGCAAAGACATCGGCAGTGACGACGGTTGCTCCACCGAGAGGGTCGGCACCGTCGTTGACGATGACCGATCCGTCGATGACGTCAACATCGAGTGTGGCGTCTGGATTGAGCGTTGACAGGCCCGCAATGGGTGCTGCCCCAACGACTGCGGCTGCATCGAACACGCCCTCAGCGGTCACGTGATAGGTGAGGATGGCTGCCAAATCCTCACTCGCCAGCAGTTCCTCAGCTGTGAGGCCGAGAGCTTCAAGTGCAATACCGAATGCCTCGTCTGTGGGTGCGAATACAGTCAGTTCGTCGTCTGGATTGTTCAGAGCATCCACAAGACTGGCGGCTTCAAGTGCTGCAAGCAGGATCGTGAATTCGGCCGGGTTTCCGGACGCCAATTCGACAACCGTTTCGGCGATCGTCGGTTCCATCGGCTCAACTGGCTCTTCGGGTGCTGCAACTCCCAGAGTTTCCGCTATGTCGGGCGGCAGCAGAACACCGTTGATGACGTGCACGATGCCATTGTCTGCCATGAGGTCGGCTGACACCACCGTTGCTTCGTTCACCATGATCTGGCCCTCAACGACACTCACGTCGACTGATTGGCCATTCAGTGTTTCCACTGACTGCCCGTCAAGCGTCGCGACGAGTTCGCTGTCAGCAGCCTGACCAATGACGTGATACGTCAGGATCGCGGTGAGAGTCTCTGTGTCTGCAAGAAGATCGGAAGCTTCGATTCCCAAGGCTTCGAACGCCTCGGTGAATGCGGCATCCGTTGGCGCGAGAACCGTGAACGGTCCCTCACCTTCAAGGACATCAGCGAGCCCAGCTGCGTCAATCGCCGCAATCAGCGTTGAGAACTGCCCGGCCCCAATTGCGAGGTCGAGGACTGACGTCTCGGCAGCTTCTATGGTTGTCGTAGTAGGTGGGGCGATCGTTGTTGTTGTCTCGTCACTGCTGCTTGAGCAGGCCGCCACCACAAGGGCGAATACTGCAGCAAGAGCGAGAAGTGGAATGCGATTCCGCATTGGTACTCCTTATTAGCACTAAATCCGACGGTCGGACTCACTTCATTACGGAGCCACACGACCGTGCGGATGACATCATCTGTGCGATTTGTGTGATGCGATTTGTGTGATCTGTCGATCAGTGTGCAGCGAGGACGCGTGTGAGTGATTCCTCTGCTTCGTCGCCGAGTTGCCTGAACTTGCTGCCCAGGAACGGCTCCGTGATTCGGTACGGCCATTTCAAAGTGATATCGGCGGAGTAGAGCACTTTGGTCCCGCCGTTGGGAAGGTCTTCAAAAGAAAGGGTGTCGATGGCTCGCGTCGTTGACCCGTCTCCGGCGAATCTCACGAGTTCGTTGGGAATGAGTTCGGTTGTCTCGTAGACCATCGGGAACGTGCGGCTTCCCCACGTAATGATCAGGTCGTAGATCTGGCCCATTTTGGGGCCGCTGGCGTCCCGTGGGATTGACTCTGTTGTGCCGGGATCCCATTCGGCCGCGTTGGCGAAGTCAGCGAGATACGCGAATACTTCACTTCTGGATCGACTCGTCGTGATAGTTCTATCGATCAGTGGCACTTGGTCCATCCTTGGCTTTCTTGGCGGGAGATACGACATAGGGTGCCGCGTCCTTCTTGAGGGTTGTGATCAGCTCGGCGAGCATCGTGGCGTTCGTAACGGTTCGCTTCATCCGATGCACACGCCGGGGTATGCGGTCGTGGATGAAACATCCCGTGAGTTCGGCGGCTTCATCGGAGGCCATCAGCCACACGATTGAGTCCGCGCCCTGGTCGGCGTTGCGCAACACGGGTCGGGTCATTCTGCGAAACATGGGGAGCGATTGACGAATGCCGTCGGTATCGACCCAGCCTGGATGCATCGAGTTCACCCGTGTCCCGGTGGTGGCAAGATCGTGGGCCCAGTAGGCGGCAAGCGCCACCTGTCCTCGTTTCGTTCTCGCATAGGCTGACGTGGCGCGGTATCCGCCCTGGGTGCTCTCAATGTTCGCGGCCGTGAGCGGTTCGCTGTACATCCCGCCTGAGGAGACGAGGACGATTCGTGACGTCCCAACGGTGAGGCTGGGCAGCAGATTTGTGGTCAGGACATACTGACCGAGCAGATTCACCGCGTAGGAGATCTCAAACCCCTCCGGTGTCTCGATTCGCTCCGGACTCATCACGCCGACGTTGTTGACGATGCCGTCAAGGCGGTTGCCGTCTGCCACGAACTCAGCTGTCAGGTTTCGGATCGCCTCCATGCTTGAAAGGTCGGCGCAGTAGGTCTGCACGGTTCCGTCGGTGTCCGTTGCCAACGCAGCGAGCTTGTCTGGTGATCGTCCAACGGCGTGCACGATGGCTCCGTTGGAGGCCAGCCGTAGCGCCGCAGAGCGCCCTATTCCGCCGGTTGCTCCGGTAACCATGACGTGCCTGCCGGCGACTTCCGGGAATCTCTCGTCAATGTCGAGGCCGCGCGCCGTGATCCCCAGCTTTGTGAAGCCGAGAAGAGTTCGATCCAAGAAGGTGTCTGTTCGTGACATGCATTGACACTACGGAGCATTCCGTATGCGCGGATGGCGCAAATATCAGACATCCATGGATGGGTGTTGCTCCGTATACAGGCTGATCGACCAACAAAGGGACATTGGCATGAAGATCGCTGTGATCGGATCAGGTGTTGCGGGTATCGGTGCCGCGTGGGCATTGAGCGCCCGCCACGATGTGACACTCATTGAAGCCGAGGACCGCGCTGGGGGTCATAGCCGAACGCTCGATGTCGAAGTCGCAGGTGTCCCGATATCGGTCGATACGGGCTTCATCGTCTACAACGAGCGCAACTACCCCAATCTCACCCATCTGTTGGACACCCTTGCGGTTTCCACCGTGGACAGCGACATGTCGTTTGCGGTTTCCCTCGAAGACGGCTCCTTTGAGTACGCAGGAAGGCTCTTGGGTCTATTCACGGATTCGAGATCCATCGTCGATCCTTCCATCAGAAGGTTGCTGGGCGGCATCGTACGGTTCCGGTCAGAAGCCAAACAGCTGGCGGCGGGGCTGGTTCCCGATGACACGGATATCTATTCCTACCTGGCGTCACGCGGCTATTCCGATGCATTCATGGATCGGTATCTCATGCCGCTTGCTTCGGCCGTGTGGTCTGGTACGCGGAACAACTCAAGAGCCATGCCGGCGGCTTCGTTCTTGCGGTTCCTTGACAACCACGGCCTCGTCGGTATCGCGGGGCGGCCACAGTGGAAGACCATCGATGGTGGATCGCGCAACTACGTCGAGAGGGCAATCAAGGAGGTCACGAGAGTTCACACCCAGCGTCCGGTTCACTCACTTCGACGAACCGACCGCGGCGTCGAGGTGATCGCCTCTGGCGGGACACCGGAGCTCTATGACGAAGTCGTGCTCGCTACCCACGCCGATGTGAGCCTTCGTATCCTCGGGGAAGCAGCCTCTCAAGCCGAGCAGCGCATTCTGTCAGCATTTCGATATGACGCCAACGAGGTTGTGCTTCACACCGACGCCGCGGCGATGCCCCGTCGCCGTCGAATCTGGTCGGCCTGGAACGCCATCGAACGAAACGGCGATGACGGGACGCGTCCGGTATCCGTCACGTATTGGATGAACCGACTGCAGCCACTGCAAACAGATACCGATGTGTTCGTCACCCTCAACCCTGGTGATTCGCTCGACGGCGCCACAGTGATCGACAGGTGGAACGCGGCACACCCTCAATTCGACCTTGCTACGGGCATCGCCCAACGCGAAGTCCCAACGATCCAGGGTATCGATCGGGTGTGGTTCGCCGGTGCCCACCTTGGTCATGGCTTTCACGAGGATGGTCTCCAGTCAGGTCTCACCGTCGCAGCGGCACTCGGTTCTCCTGCCCCATGGCACGACGACGTTGTACCAAGATCCCCAGCAGCGCCCCATGCAGAGCCCGAGATTGCGCGGGCCGCGGCATGACACGATCAGCGATCTACGAGTCGGTTGTGCGTCACCGAAGGTTCAAACCCGCGGGACACAAGCTTCGCTATTCCGTGTACTCGCTCCTCATCGACCTGGACGAGGTTGACGATCTCGCACACCGGATCCCCATTTTCTCTCACAACAGATGGAACCTCGTTTCGTTCCACGACGCAGACCACGGACCGAGGGACGGCACAGATCTCCGGTCCTGGATCGAGTCGATTGGCGCGGATGCCGGGATCGACACGAGCGGGCATATCGAACTGCTGGTGTTCCCGCGTATCTTGGGACACACGTTCAATCCTCTGACCGTATGGTTCATTCGCGACCCCGCTGGAACGCTTCAAGCCGTGCTGTATGAAATCCACAACACGTTCGGGCAGTCACATTCGCATCTGGTTGTTCTCGACGCCGCGGATGACCCAGCCGGTGCAACGCTGCGCCATGGGTTTGACAAGACGCTGCACGTTTCACCGTTTCTTGACCAGATTGGTCGATACGAGGTGGTGGTTCGTCCCCCCGATCAAGGGTTCTCGATCACGATCAACTACGTTGACGAGAGGGGAGACCGACTCCTCACCGCATCCCAAAACGGAAGTCGGATCGAGTTGACCACACGGTCATTGCTGCGCCAGTTCTTCACGAAGCCGCTTCTGACGTTGAAGGTGATCGCAGGCATCCACCTGCATGCGGCGCGTCTCTTCGCCAAGGGTGCGAAGTACCGACCGGTACCACCTGAACCGCAAACGGAGATCGAGGTCTCCGCAACGGGGGATCTCAGCGTCCGATGACTCCGTCGGGTACCTGTGGAGCTTGTTGCTGAGACCTCAGACCTCGCTGATTGCCCAGAGCAGGTCCTTGACACTCACGATTCCCACCAGCTGATTCCCATCGGTGACCGGGAGGTGGCGGTATCCGGTCGCGTTGAGCCAGTCCACGGCATCGCTGATTTTGAGATCAGGACCGACCGTGTCGGGTTCGGTGGTCATCACGTCGCCGACGGTCAGTTCGAGGGCGGTTGAGTCGGCAACGGATTGGACGATGTCGCGGTCGGTGACGATGCCGATCAGTCGCTCGCCGTCAATGACCGCCAAAGAACCGACACCCTCGGCAATCATCTTTGCTGCTGCCTCGGTCAGTGGAATATCTGGGCGGCAACCCAATGGCGGCCCTGCGACGAGATCTGAGATGATCATTTGTAGCAATCCTTTGATATCGAAACGACCGCTGGCTCGGTCGAACCTGGCAAGTCCAATCCTACCTCGCCCAAGTTCGCTCGTTTCAGCTACCCGTCTGCGTCCGACAGTTCAGCAAGGCGTTCATTCAAGAACCGCCGTTCGGGTTCCGTCTCAGTGAGATCGATCGCCCGTTCATACGCCTGTCGTGCCTCATCAATGCGCGACTCCTCCTTGAGCAGTGCACCACGGGCGGCGTGCAGGTAGGGATATCCGTCAAGCCCATCGATGTCACGAATCATCGACAGCGCTGCCGTGCGGTCCCCAGTCATCGCAACCGCAACGGCGTGGTTGAGCTTGACGACCTTTGAGTCCGTGAACCTACCGAGCGTGCGGTAGAGCCCGGCAATCTGTTCCCAGTCGGTGTCATTTGCGGTTGCTGCTTGTGCATGGAGGGACGCAATGGCCGCCTGCACCTGATAGGGCCCCGGAGATCCCATCGCGACCGCCCGATCGAGCCTCGTCGCAGCGCGGCTGATTTGTGCGTGGTTCCACATTGAGCGGTCCTGATCCGGGAGACGCACCGGCATCCCGTCCGCGTCGACTCGGGTGTCGGCGCGGGCATCGTGGAACTCCATGAGCGAGAGGAGGCCCATGACCTCGGGTTCGTTCGGGAGGAGTGCGTCAACGATGGTCGCGAGCCGTATGGCTTCATCGGTGAGAGAACTGCGGAGATGTTCATCTCCTGCAGTCGCGGCATATCCCTCATTGAAGATCAGATAGATCACCGCCAACACAGCTGGGAGGCGATCGGGGAGGTCTTCCTCGTCTGGTATCCGGTAGGGGATTCCAGCGTCTGCGATCTTGCGTTTTACTCGTACGAGGCGTTGGGCCATGGTCGCTTCATTGACGAGAAACGCCCGTGCGATCTCAGGTGTCGAGAGGCCCCCGACAGTGCGAAGGGTGAGGGCGATGCTCGCGTCCTGGGCGATTGCAGGATGGCAGCACGTGAAGATGAGGCGGAGGCGGTCGTCTTCGAGCGTCTCGATCGGAGGTTCGTCGTCCGGATCGTGGAGTGTGTGCCCGATCGACTCGTACTTCTTCTGGAGGTTTTTGGCTCGGCGGACTCGGTCGATCGCTTTTCGACGAGCAGTAGTGGTGAGCCAAGCCGCCGGATTGTTCGGAATCCCGTTCTTCCACGATGAAAGGCCGGAGATGCACGCATCCTGAAGCGAGTCCTCTGCAAGCTGGATATCGCCCGTGTACCGGATCAACCCAGCAAGGACGAGGCCGTGCTCCTCTCGGAACACGACCTCGATTGCTTGGTCGGCTGTTCTCATCTACTCGCTGAAATCCCAGACCGGTCGGAGCTCGACGCAACCGGTCTCAGCTGCCGGGATCTCGGCGGCAAGTTTGATCGCCTGGTCGAGATCGTCGGTTTCGAGGAGGTAGAAACCCCCGAGTTGTTCTTTGGTCTCGGCGAACGGGCCATCGGTGACTTGGAGCTCACCGCCGCGGATGCGCACGGTTGTGGCTGCCTCGACACTGTGGAGGGCTTCGCCACCCTTGTTGATGCCTGCGGCATTGACCTTGTCGGTGAACTCGGTGTACCGCTGCATGATCCCATCGAACTCAGGTGTTCCCGGCTGGATCGCTTCGGCTTCGTTTGCGTAGATGAGCGCTAGGTACTGCATCATTGTCTCCTCATATCAACGGTCAATCCGGGGCGTTCGGCCCGTCATGGAACCGACGATTGGCGACGCTCCGAATCGACAGCGTACCCAAGGAGTCTTGCAGCCCCGCTTGGCCAACATGACGGTGCGTCGAGTCGCATCCACACAAGGGAGGATCTACCATTACCGCCATGACTGATGCACACACACCGTCTGGCGGCGCAGGTTCTACGTCAGACCGACCCCTGGGACGGGGTCGCTCAAAGGGCCTGACCATTCTTGTCACGATTGTGACATTCGGCATTTGGACCCTCGTGTGGTCCTTCCAAAACGGTGAGGAGTTGAAGAAGTACCGCAATGATGGGTTGGGTGGGGCGCTCTATCTGATTCTGACGCTCGTCTTTGCCCCGGTCACGATGTTCATGATCGCCGATGAGGTTGGGAAGCTGTACACCGACGACGGCCAGCAGGCGCCGGTAACTGCCCTTTGGGGTCTGTGGATCCTGCTCCCGATCATCGGCCTGTTCGTGTGGTACATCAAGGTGCAGAACTGTCTGAACGATTTCTGGGAGTCCAAGGGCGGGGCGCCCGCCTCCGGGCTCTAGATCGACGACACACGCCGGAGCGCTACCGATATCCGGCTCGTATACTCCCGTCCCACGACGCGGGGTGGAGCAGTCTGGTAGCTCATCGGGCTCATAACCCGAAGGTCGCAGGTTCAAATCCTGCCCCCGCTACGAAGAAAACCGTTGGGATACCTACATTCCCAACGGTTTTCTCGCGTTTTGAACCTCCGACCCCTTACGACGGTCGAGTCGTGAACCGGTGGCTTCGGTCCCGTCTGTTGTGCTGTTCCGGTTCATGATGGTCATTGTGGTTCCGATTGGTGTGTTCCAGGTTCGGGACGCGGTGTCGGTTGTTGGGCGACGATGTCCGGTTCCTGTGTTCCACCTTCTTGTTCCATGCTTCTTTGATACGTGACGCGTGTTGGAGGAGGACGGCGATGGTTCTTGTGGAGTTGGGTGTTGTGGAGCAACGGTTCCAGGCAGTGCTCTAGCCCCGATTATTCATAACGTTTCGGTGGTTGAGGTGTTTGGGTGCGCGAAAACGCCCTCCTGGTAAGGGATACTGCAGGTATCGAGCCAGCAGGTTTCCTGACAAGGAGGGCACTTCCGAGATGAACGCTAACAGCACGCGTAACGTCATCGTGGAATCGGGTGGAACCCAGGTGGTGGGCCATGTCGGGTTGCATGCCTTGGGCATGTTTGCTGACCGTCTCGGGGTCGGTGAGGTCCTGTCTCGAGCAGTCGGCTGGTCCGGTCCCGGGATACCGGTCCATGACCGGGGAAAGGTGTTGACTCAGGCAATGTTGATGCTTGCTGGTGGCGGCGAGGCATGCACCGATATCGAGATGCTTGGGTCTCAGGAGCGGTTGTTTGTCGACGTGTGTTCAGATACGACGTTGTATCGAACGTTCACCGAAACCCTCGACGACACAGCACTTGTGCGGGCTCGCCGGGCCATAGCTCAGGTCCGCTCCGACGTGTGGAACCGTACCCGGGCGGTCACTGGTGGCGGTGCAGTAGTCCTGGATCTTGACGCGTCTTTGGTGGAGATCCATTCCGAGAACAAAGACGGCACGGCCCCGCATTTCAAGAAAGGTTTCGGGTTCCATCCGTTGTTCTGTTTCGCGGACGCGACCGGTGAAGCCCTTGCTGGCGAGCTACGCCCGGGGAACGCATCAGCAAACGATGTTGCTGATCTGTTGCGGGTCCTTGACGACGGTGTCTCCCAGCTCCCTCGAGAGGTTCGAGCCGGTCACCGTACAGGCAACGATCCGGGTCTGGTTCAACGCGAAGTGGTGGTGCGTTCCGATTCTGCAGGTGGCACCAAAGCATTCGTTAACAGCTTGCGGGATCGCAACATCGGATTCCAGGTCGTTACCCGCCGCCAAACCGCTGTATCAGCAGCAATCGCGACTGCCAACGAGGACCCCGGACGGTGGGAGAGAGCACTCGACCAAGACGGCGAACTCGACGAGACCTTTACTTCGGGTGGGTTGACTTCGTCCGTGTGCGAGGTCACGGACCTTGTTGACCTGCCAGGGTGGCCTGAAGGGACACGGCTGATCATCCGCCGTCAACCGTTACATCCCGGAGCGAGAACCAGCCTCCTCCCCGACCTCGAGTACCGGTTCTGGGGCCACTACACCGATCAGGACGGCGACCCCGTCGAGTTGGATCGCATGATGCGTGCCCACGCCCACGTCGAAGACTTCATTGGACGGTTGAAAGACGCTGGGCTTGAACGGTTCCCGTTCACCGGATTCGGAGCGAACCAGGCATGGCTCCAAACCGTCATGTGGGCTTCTGACCTTGTCGGCTGGTTTCAGATGCTGTGTCTCACCGGAGGGTTGGTTCGAGCAAAAGCGAAACGGCTCCGCTGGACGTTGTGGCATGCACCTGCACGCATCATCACCACAGCTCGACGCGACATTGTTCGCATCCTTGACGGATGGCCCACCGCCAGCGACATCCTTGCCGCGTACACCAACATCGCTGCACTCACCTGACCGTTCCCCGAGTCCGCCCGAATCCATCTCACCGGCCTGACCACTACTTCAACACGTCCCCACCAGCGACAACCGACCCCGATCCCATCAGTCGCCCTCCAACAAGTAGCGCCAAACCAGACGAGCACGGCAACATCAAATCAAATCGACATTCCCGCTCCTCAAAAGCCCCACCACGCGAACCCTTGAATAATCGGGGCTAGGTGTTGGACGGAGCGTCTGTGACTG
>CAVQOG010000002.1:0-242018 GCA_963714375.1 uncultured Acidimicrobiia bacterium | reverse complement strand
CCCTGAAGGCCTTCGCAGCAATCCGCAGACCCTGTCTTCGGCGATCCTCGCCGATCCGGCGCTCCTGCAGCTTCCTCGTGTACGAGGCGCTTCTCATTTCCCTTGGTTCGAGACCACATCGACGCACGCCGTCATCCAGCTGACACGAGTGCGACGATCACCGCTCCGAATGTGATCCGATTCGCTCGGCCCCAGGCTACTTCGCCACAGTCTAGTGACCGTCCAGTTGTTCCCTGAGCAAGAATCCACACACCGACTCCGATTCGTCCTAGTGTTCAGAATCTACTTCGTCTCCTTGTCGATCAACCGTGTCAGTATTCAGTCGAGAAGCTTCATGACCTCCGATACAGGAGGCTGTCTAATGCATTCCTCGATTGGGCGTTCAGACGACCTACATTACCAGTCATTCTCGTCGGGATCGCTAGCCGACGTGTTCTCTCAGGGAATGACGCGTATTGGCCTCTACGGTCAAGAATCGCGGCCTTTCTCCTGTCCACTATCTGTTCAGGTGTCTTCCCGTCTACCGTCGAACACCGTCCGATTGTGCGTCTCGTTACAGAACCTGCATGCAGCGACGATAAACGCTTCGTCGTCTCGCTCCGGATGGCCATGAGGAAGAAGATGGTCCCACGACAGACGCACGCAGTTCGACAACGCCACACGGCCGTCCAGGCCGCAGTACCGACAGGTGAAACCGTCGCGTCGCAGGACTCTGAACGCATACCCTCGCAAAGCATCGGAAAATGCCATCTATCGACCTCGGATTGATCTATCTGGGAAGTCAGCGCACAGCACGCGAGGAGGATTCCAGCTGAGGCCCGCTGAACCAGTTGTAGACCGCCGTGAGTCTCACTGAAAGTGCGAGGTCCACGAAACCCGCCTTCATCAGGATGACCGAGTGCGACGCAGCCTGTCTCGCCTCGGTGACGAGTAGGATCCGCATTGATCGCGAATCCGTCCACGTCTGTGGCTGATGGT
This sequence comes from uncultured Acidimicrobiia bacterium, assembly GCA_963714375.1. GTDB lineage: Bacteria > Actinomycetota > Acidimicrobiia > Spongiisociales > UBA5794 > UBA5794. Next base: position 241,040 of record CAVQOG010000002.1, on the reverse strand, counting down.
TGGACGAAGGTGAAAAGCTCCCCGCTGGGTGTAAGTCTCAACGTTACTAAACCTCGCAGGCGAGGGGCGGTCGGAACTCATGGGTCTTCGTTGCTGTTCCGGATCTCCGACTCGAGACGTGAGAGACCCACCCCAGCGCCAGTTGCGAGGTCGGGCCGGTTGCGTGCGTGGCGAAGATAGGACTGAAGGACTCGAACGGCGTAGCTTGCATCCGCGATCGCGAGACCGTGTTGCCACCGAATCTTGTACCACCGTGTGACCGTATCGGCGAAGAGTTGGGCAGCAACAATCCCGGCAACAGGTGATATGTCTAGGTCTGAGCCATAGTCAATGGCCAGGTCCGTGGCTTGTTCCCGGCCGTCAACGGTGAAGGTATTGGTGTACTCACCCTGACTAACAGTCACTACCGCGGAGGGTTCCCATTCGATTCCGTCCTGTGCAAGCTCCAGCTGGAAGTAATGAGCTTCTACGTCGGCGAGCTCGCGTACTATGCGACGGCGAGCCTTCTTCGAAATGAACATACGCTGAGTGTCGCAGAAAAGACGCGGCGGCGGCGTCGGGCAATTGCCCTTCCGAATGGCTCGGTCATCCGGGCTGCGTTGGTGTGCCAGGTTGGAACGGGATTCGCCGGCGAAGCCAAAGAACGACAGGGGACACGAACAGACATTGTGGCGACCTGCGCAAAAGTACTCGGGAGAAGGCTGCGAAGGTTGCCGGCACATCCGGCCGGGCAGTGTCGCAGTTCAAACGGGTGCAAACCCACGGACATCAGGTCACAAGTTCCGAACCCTGACGTTCTCACGGACGTGGGACACGGTCCGAGTACACCTAGGAATAGCTTTGGATTGCGACGATGATATTGCGGCATTGGACCCGCGGTGGCATCGGCTTCTCGGGAAGCTGTATCCGGGCGTGTCTCGGTCAGCGATCTCATTCCGCCGATCTGCAAACTCTCCCGGTTTCAGGTGGAGACCTGTGTTGGCGCGCACTAGTTCGTGGGCCTTCTTTGACGCCTGGCCGGACCGAACTCCATCGTAGAGAAGCAGGTATTGCACGCGCTTGCTGTATCCAAGGTCGATGATTTGCTCAAAGAGAGGTTCGTAGAAATCACACAGCACTTGCAGTGCCAGGTCGAGATCCTCAATGCTGTTCGAGGATTCGATGGCGTCGATTGCTATGAGCATCTCGGGGCTTTCTGTCTCCAGTCTTTGGCGTACGGCCGCTGTTCCCCGATCCATGCCGCCGGCCACTGCCTTACCGACGGCTTTATCGTACGCCGTGCTCTTCTTTCGGCGGAGATTCCCACGTCTGTCCCTTTCAGCCGGAGATCCGGCATCACGTGTGAATTCTACGCACCTACGTCGCCGCCACCTTCGTTGCGGGAGCGAGTCGATATGTGCCGCTATGGGCGGGACGGCCCCTCGGGGATGTGTTGGTTGAGTCTCTTGATAGCTTCAGATGATGCAGCGTCCGCCTCGTGGGTGGACGGCCGTCCGGCCGATCAGCGGTGGTCGTATTGAATTATCCACATGTATTCACCGTTCCATCCCATTCGCCATCGAAATAGCGCTCCACCATCTTGGGTGAGCTTGACTCTCTCGGTGAGTACGGTGATCTTTGCGAGCTGGCCTTGAATGGCTGCCACAACGCCGTCTGCGTCAACAAGGTGTAGTGAGATTCCTTCGCTGGGGAAGCCCTTAATGAAGATCCTGCCACCCTTCGTGGGAGAGAGATGCTCGACTGTGTCGATGGCTGGGTATTCGACCCGATCAGACTCCGTCGCATTTTGGAGGTACACGGCCTGATCGGTGACAGCTACCGCTATCAGTGTTCCGCCAAACTCAACTGCTCCTCGTGACACTGCAATGATCTTCTCGGATGGGTATTCGCGGGCGACTGTCGCCGTGATTGTGGTTGTCAAGTCCGTTCGCGTAGCGAACGTCCAGCGATCCAGGCCGTGTCGCTCAGCCCATTCGCCGGGGGTCTGGTTGCGGTTGATCATTTCGCGAAGTATTTGATCGGCTGGGATGCCGGTGATTTGCGAGAGGGTCGCCGCATGCCGCTTCGCTATTGAGCGTGATCGCAGGTACATCAACACGAAGAACAGCACCACCACGATGACTGCTCCGACCGCGAATTCCACCGTTACCACCTCCGGGCTTGCTGATGTGCTATCACACAACAGTAGTTCCACGCATCGAATGGTGAAGGCCGGTAGGGCAATGGTCACCCGCTATTACACAATGAGGCCGTTGTGATCCTCGTTCTAATCCTCGCCGTAACACTCGTTGTAGGAGGAATGGCTGTCGTCGGGTACCGAATGGGACCGCCTCCCGGTGGCCGTGCACTCACCGAGCGCGATCGCAGGCTTCAGACAGAACGAGCGGATCAAGCTGCGTTCAGAAGCAGAGCGAATCCGAATCTGCGGAAGGACCGCACGGAAACTGTGGCGGCCCTCGCTGCGGCTGCCGTTCGAATGGCACGCGAATCTATCGAGGCCGAACCTTTGCTCAACGAGACGGAAGCTCTCGCTGAAGCTTTGAGTCATCTTGACCAACTTGAACGCGAAGCAACTGGAGTGTCTCTGGGACCTCTGGTTCCGCAGATTGCTGTTGCCCTTGTTGCGGTCGGAGTGCTCGACCGATTCAATCTCAAGAGTCCAGAACTGAGTGGATTGACACCTGACGACTTCACGGCAAGTCCTGGCCTGGCTATTCGTGTTGCTGGTGTCGCCGATTTGTACGTGTGGCCGCGAGATGTGTGAGGATGTTGGGCAGTGCCACGTCAACCTTCTTGGCTGCCGCGACCAATTCAGGTAACGCATCGAGGTTCACGGCCTTGGTCATGCGTCCATCCAAGCACGCATATGTGCTGTGAAATCAGGAGGTCGGTGCATCGATCCTGTTTGTTGTGTCTCCCGACGCGAAAGCTATGCACGTGCCATGCGTTTCTGGGGACGGCATGATGTCTGTAGCATCCAATGCATTGAAGGCGGGGGTGCATCTTGGGATGGAAAAGTAGGGCGCTAATAGGTCTTGCCGTGGCAGTTGGCGGAGCACTCGTCCTCGGTCCTCCGGATCGAAAATGGCGTATCTCTCGATTGAACTCGATCAGAAGGGTGAGATATCGCTCAACGAGGGCACAAAACCGATGCTCGTTGACTGGATACTCACTCACATCGAGCCACATCAGCAGTACTTGCACGGAATGCGTACGGAACTGCGAAAATTGGTAGCCTTTCCCCCAATAGTGGTGTGTACCGTGCGACTCATGAATAGAGGGCCGACGTGATTGAGAACATACGGGCATGGTGGGGCGCGACTCTCTCACCGAACGCATTCTCACTGGTACCACCGCTATCGGTGGCCTTCTTGTTGTTGCTCTGTTGGCCGTGGTTGTCGGTCAGAACAGCGATGCATCGGTACTGAGCGATGATCTACAGGCTGCTGGAGTTCAAGCTGTGGATTTAGGCGCGGAAAATGAAGAACTCGCGGCGGAAAACTGGCGACAGCCCAACAGCAGCGAGTGAGGCGCAGGAGAACGTAGAGCGCCTTACCGAATGGACAGCCGAGCAGGAGAAAGCGGCTGCCGATGCATCTGACCTCGCGGATACTGTCGATGCCCAAGCTGCCGCCGATCTTGCCGAGGCTGACCGGTTGATGTCAGACGCAGAAGCTGACCTAGAGGAAGCCGAAGAGCTAGTCGCTGAACTAACACTTGCATATAGCGAAGACATTGCAGCGGCGAGATCAACATTGGCGACCGCGGCATTGGGGTTTGCCTGCGATTGGGGTACGAGCCAAGCGGTCGATGGTGTACGCGCCGATGCGATTTCAGGTTCGGCTGCTCTGTCGGCATTCACGACGTCCGACCTGCTATCCGTACTGCGCGAATCCCGTGAGATTGCCGCAGCGATCGCTGCAGCAGCGACCCTCCGTGAGGATCGGTATGGGGTGAGTACAGATTCTGCGGAGGCCGCAGCAGTCGACTGCTGGCAGAAGGAAGACGCCAAACTCAACGCGGAGCTCTACAAGTACCAGGACACCCTCCGACGAGCGGTGCTAGAAGCAGCATGCACCGCCGGGGCATCTCAGGCCTACAAGGACTGGGCCGGGTACTGGCGGACTGTTTCCTACCTGAACTGGGAGTTGACGGTCGGAGCCGAAGCAGCAGCCGCCTACGAGGAGTCCGTCACTGATCGCTTTGGGTCGATCGAAGAGTTCGTCGCAATCCCTGACGCTGACATCCAGACCGAATCGGCGCGGTGCGAAGACGACCGTGATCTTATCGAGCCCAAGAGCGATGGGACGTGGAATATCGGTAGCGAGATCATGCCCGGAACTTGGAAGGCATTCGATCAATCGGACTGCTACTGGGCTCGCCTCGCCGAGAACGGCACGATCCGCGCCAACCACTACGGTGACGCCTTGCGCATCACCGTTAATGTCCAATCATCAGATGCCCAGTTTGAGATCTCGGGATGCCTCTTCGTATACGCGAATCCGTAGCTCAGCGCGGACTGCAAAGCCGGTGCCATCATCTCGCATATCGTGGGCGGTAGTGTTTCGTGGTCCGCATCTGGTCCGCGAGACGATGCGATATAGGGAGAGACGACAGGTGACGATGAGAAGTCATTACCGCTGACACGTATGGCCCATCTCCCAGAACGGAATGTATAGCTGGATCGGCCGAACGGGCTCATAACCCGAAGGTCGCAGGTTCAAATCCTGCCCCCGCTACGAAGAAAACCCTTGGAATACCTACATTTCCAACGGTTTTCTCGCGTTTCGAACCTCCGACCCCTTACGACGGTCGAGTCGTGAACCGGTGGCTTCGGTCCCGTCTGTTGTGCTGTTCCGGTTCATGATGGTCATTGTGGTTCTGATTGGTGTGTTCCAGGTTCGGGACGCGGTGTCGGTTGTTGGGCGACGATGTCCGGTTCCTGTGTTCCACCTTCTTGTTCCATTTTTCTTTGATATGTGACGCGTGTTGGAGGAGGACGGCGATGGTTCTTGTGGAGTTGGGTGTTGTGGAGCAACGGTTCCAGGCAGTGCTCTAGGTGTTGGGCGGAGCGTCGGTGACTGATGTGCTCATGATTGTCGATGAAGGGAACGGATGATGCCAGGGAGAGGTCGAGGACCGGGTCCGGGTAGGGGTGGTGCGCGTCGTCGGAGCAGGCGCCAGGCTCGCAAACGGGTCATGCTGGTGGGCGGAATGGTTGCCATTGGAACGAAGAAGATGAGCGCCAAGAATGCCCAGGACATTGAGGCGCACACCGGGGTTTCACCCGAGGAGCCTGAGGACGCCGATTTGCAGGAGGCGATGCAGGAGTTGGGCATTCCCGACGAAGAGGTCGGTCCCGGCGACGAGGAGAGTCCGAGCTAGAGCGGTTGACTGCTCAGGGATTGGTGGATCGCCAGCGAGTGGATTTGACGTGCACGGTCGGTAGCGACGGCGTTGGGATACCTTGGGGAGACCGGAGAGCGACATGATCGGGCGACTGTGATTCCATTGACTCTCGCAACCGATGCTGGCGTTCATATCGGTGATTTCGCATTGGCAGCCGAAGTCGTCGAGTGGATAGAGGTACTCGCGATCTTCTCGATCGTCGTCGGGCTGTCAACTGCCATCGTCGTTGGCATCGCGACTTGGACCAGGTCTGGGCCGTTGGAAGCTGTCGACCGATTCAAGCAGGTGATTGCCCGCGGTTTGCTCATCGGTTTGGACCTACTCATTGCGGCCGACGTGATCAAGACGGTGACTCTGGAGGGCACCTTGGAGAGCGCTGCCGTGCTCGGTCTCTTGGTGGTGATCCGGACATTCTTGAGTTGGGCGCTCATCCTTGAGGTTGAGGGCGACTGGCCCTGGAACCTGAAACGAACAGACGGCCCGCAGGCAATGAGAACCCCACCTCCGGGGGACTGACGGCATTCTCTGGGGGCAGGAGGTCTCGTGTTGCGGCGAGGGTGACCATTGATCAGCGGACAGGGTCAAACTTGACAACTTCCTCTTTTCTTGAAGGTCTGTGCCGTTTCAACATTGCCTCCTCCACTCTTCCCGCGGCGACTTCGCTGGCTTTCACAGTGTGGGCGGAGGTTGCGGCACCGGCCGGACCGGTTCGTCGGTTGCGGTGTCTCCGCTGAGGCTGGCGAGAGCGCGTTCCAATGAGGTGAACAGTTCGAGGACGGAAGGTGCTTCGAAGATCCGGTAGCGCCGTTTTCCGATGTTCCGCTGTGTCAGGATTCCCGTGGCGACGAGGCGGTTGATAGCTGCTCCGGTGGCGACGTCGGAGCGGTCGATGAGCCCAGCCGCTGATTCCACAGTCAAGAGTGGAACTCCGGGGAGGATGTCAATGAGCAAGTCCAAAGCGGATCCCTTGCGGACGGTGCCGAGGTTCGATCTCCAGTGGCTGACCAGCTCGTCGATTCGTGTGGCGTAGATCTGAGCGTCGTTGCATGCTCGAAGGGCGGCACCAGCGAAGGTCCGCAGCCACGTGTGGGCGGCCGATGAACGCTCGGGACTGTCTGCGGGATCAAGGTGTCGGAAGGCGGTCAGGCCGGTGATGTAGTCGTCGGACCAGGTGGCGAGGACGAGGCTGATGGGTGGCACGAAAGTGGGGGAGAGCCCTCGCCGTCGGAGTATCACGTGAATCAGTGCCCGCCCGACCCGTCCGTTCCCGTCGGCGAATGGGTGGATGGTCTCGAACTGGGCGTGGGCGATCGCGGCCTGCACAAGGGGGGAGTGCTCGTCGTCGTTCACATACTTGATGAGGTCTTGGACAAGACCATCGACGTGCTCTGGTGGTGGTGGGACGAACACCGCGCTGCACGGGTTGTAGGAACTGCCTCCTATCCAGTTCTGCTGTTCGCGAACGACTCCTCCGAGCTCCGGCCTTGGTGAGCGCTCCATCAAGACTTCGTGAATCTCCAATAGATCTGCCAACGAGATTCGTCCTGCCTGGATCCCCAGTTCGACGGCGGATTCCATCGCCGCGATGTTGCCGAGGACCTCGACGGCGACATGATCGGCGGTCTCCCCGCTCTGAGCGAGAGCGACCTCCGCCTCGACCAGTCGTCGTGGTCCGGCGTCGAGCCCTTCAATCTTGGAGGAAGCGACCGATTCGGCTCGGAGCAGAAATCGGGCGAGACCGTCGAGACTGACATGGCTCGTCCCAGCCTGGTTCAGGTCCCGGATAGCGGTTTCGGCATCGGCGATGTCCGCGGCCAGGTCGCCGGGCAGGATCAGGTTCCATCCGGCGAGAGGATCGGGCAGGTAGGTGTCGTAGCTGCAGCCGCCTCGGTCGCGACGGGTCATTCCCTCGAATCGGGGCTCCCATCGTTTCCGTACGTACTCAGCCATGCTTCGGCTCCCGTCAGGTGTAGTGAAGGTTACATAATAAACTTAGCTTAAACAATTGCCAACCAAAGGAAACCTGAATAGTGGCCTTGCGTGATCTCGTCGGCACGCTCGGACTATCAATCCCAGTTGACGAGCCCATACCTAACCGATCCCATTCCGGTCGGCTGGAAAACCCTGAGGTAGATGGGCCACCGTCACACCCCGCTGAAACGCGAAGCGCCCCATTCTTCAAGCTGGCCGAAGAAGCTTGAGCTGCGCGTCGGGTCGTCTCTCACCCAGCGGGCGGCACAGCGCGGACGGCGCCGACGGTCACGAGCCGAGTGGTTCCACCGTCGGGAAGGTCCAGCGGCCGTCGAGGATCTCCGCCCGGGGTTGGTACAGGCGGACGGTGTAGTTCCACCCGTCGACCAGGCCGAGGCAGTTCGCCCGACCGTCACCACAACCACCGAAGTGGACCACGACCGAGCCGTCAGGCTCCTTCGCCGCGGTCACGTTGTTGATGCTGTACCCGCCGTCGGCGCTGGTGTCGAAGTAGCCCTCCGCGTTGTACACCGAGATCGACCAGAACGCGTCGACCGGGACGTCGGACACGACGATGCGGTAGTCGCCGATCGGCAGCCCGGGCTCCACCGTCAGATAGGTCGCCTCCTGTGCGGGCAGTCCGCCCCAACCGATCGCAGTGCCGATCAGGTGACGAACCGGGTCCACGTCCGCACTGGTGCCGAACATGGCGTCGGTACCCCCGACGGTCCGACCGAGCGCGACCAGCGCGTCACGTACCGCAGCGAAGGACACATGGTCGTAGTCCGGTATCACCAAAGGCTCCGACGACCCGGCGGTGAGAGCGAGGCCGTCCTGCACGGCGTTGCCGGCGGTGACGTCGTCAGGGTCGACGGGATCGACGAACACCCGCATTGCCAGCAAGACGTACCTGGTCCCGTGGTCCTCGATCGACAACCGGTGCTCACCGGGCGTGCGCAGCACCTGGTGGATGAAGTGGTCCTGGTTGACCACCATTAACGTGGCGTAACGGTCACCGCTGTCGGGCATCGTCACGACCGCGCCGTCGAACAAGTCCACCACCGCGAAGCTGTACAGCGTGTCGCGGTTCATGCGCACCACCGTCTGCTGATCGAGCGGCGTCGGCACCCGGTTGTGCCGCCAGCGGTTGACGCCTTCAGCGTCGGCCATGAGGTTCGACATCATCCGGTTCGACTCCGCCCGCACGAAGTTGTCGACCGTGACCGTGACCGTGTCAGGCATGCGGCCGCCCCCCGTCAAGCCGCGTGGCCACGAAGAACTCGGCTTGCTCGTCGTCCCGGGCGCCCGTGAGATCCATGGGTGTGCTGGTCATTCGCACGCTTTCGTTCTGGTTGCCCGAGCCTAATCGAGGACCGGTGCGCTGATCCCCGAGTCCAACGTGGTGCGGAGGCGCTGGTAGTTGTTCTCGAGCTCGTCGAGAACGATGGTGTTCGGCGGGTCACTGTCGTAGGTGGCCGGCATCACGAGTTCCTCAGCGAGCGTCCGGACCCTGAACTGCCATCCCTCGGGCAACGACAGTCGATCTCCGAGCGTGGGCAGCTTGTCCACGGTGTTGTCGGGGTCGATCCCCAGAGAAGCGCTCTGCATGACGAACACGATTCCGTCGGGCGACACCAGCTCGTACACCTCCGAGCCGGCGTTGAAGAACCATGTCGTGGTGCGCTTGGAGACGGTCTCGTGGTAGGGCATCTGCTTGCCGGCCATGAACGCATCGAAATCAGGAACGACGAAGGTGCCCCACTGGTACATGGGAATGGGGCCGAGCATGCTGTGCTTGCCCTCGTCGAGGACTTCCCCGGTGAACCGGTCCGCCAGGAAACGCCGCGGACCGTTGAATCGGACGCCGTCCCCTCCGTACTCGTGCTGCAGCTTCTCCGGATCGAGGGCCCGGAAGCGCTCGTCGAACTCCATGTCGGGGACGTCGTCGACCACCCCAAGGGAGTTGTAGTAGCTGCCGAACCCGCCGGCTCCGTCCGCATCTTTGTTCATGATGAGGACCTCAGCGTGATGCACACCGTGGGTGTTCTCACCCGTGACGAGCACGGACTGTTCGTCGTTGTCAGTTGTCACAGTGTCTCCAAGCTGTGGTTAGCGAAGCGTAACGTGCTGGTGCCGATGAGCCTTCGATCGGTCGGGGTCCCCGAACGGGATGCCGTCTCCTCGGCTTCTTCGAGGAAGCGCGAAATGAGATGACATTCGCCCGTTGACTCGTACTCTCGCGATCAGTAGGTGCACCGATACTTTGGGTGTCTCATATGCTCCCTAGAGCTTGCGTGCCTCGACGATGTCGGTTCCGTGGGCCGTCAGTGCCCAGATCACGAAGACCGAGACGACGATGAACAAGATCGCCCACACCGGATACCAAGGCAGCCATGCAAAGGCAGCCAGGGCCATCAACACCGCGACGATCACGCCGACCGTACGCGCCCACACCGCTCCAGTGAACAGATAGAACCCAGCCAGCAGCATGACAATGCCGAATAGCAGATGAATCCATCCCCAGGTTGACACGTCGAACTGGAAGATGTACTCCTGCCCGACAACGTAGAACGTGTCGTTTGCGAGCGCGACGATCCCAGACATGATCCACCAGAAGCCGCCCATCACCATCATGATCCCGGCGAAACCGGTCCAGCCAATAGCCCAACCACTTGCTTCGTTGTCCACTTCATCTCCCATCTATGCCAGCCCACGTTGTGCGGGCAACCGGAGTCACCCGTCAGGCCTTCTATCTCGTCTCGATCCATCTTCTGAGTTTGTCTCAGCGTCGGCGCGCGGCGCGTCGCGACGTCCGTCGTGCAACTCTGCGTGGTGCGGGCATGTTCCACCTCCTTCTGAGTGTTGTTTGCGGTTCTGCCTTCTAGAAGGCGTTCGCTAGTTCCTCGTAATCTTCTGCTTCGGCTGCACCAACCAAACCGACCGCTACGAGATCGATCGGATCTATGAAGCCGTCGCTGAGGCGTACCCCGCCAGCACTTGCCACCGCGTCGCGCAACCCCACGGCCCAGTGGTGCTCGATAAGGATCAGTGCCGCAGCCGAGTCGTTTGGAATATCTTCGATGACATCCCAAGCGTTCCATAGTTGGAAACTCTACATCTCATTAGGGAGGTCTCACATTCCGGTTCAGTGCACATGCAAGATCAGGAGCGGCTCCCTGTAGCAAACCTCGATTGTGCCCATCGCTCGAAGGCTCAGGATGAGGGCGGGTTTCTCGCAACATGCATCCTGACGGCGGACGCAATGTCGGTGTGGATGTGTTCGCGTGGCATGACGTCGAACACGCCGTCGCGTTCGAGTACGTCGATCACTTGGGACTTCACTCGGGCCAGGTGGAGATCGATCCCTTGCTGCTCACCGGCTTCGGCGATTTCCTTGATTGTGTCCGCACCTTCGGTATCGATGAAGTTGACACCCTCCATGCTCACGATCACACCTTTGAGATCAGCTCCTTCGCGGACTCGGATGTCTCGAAGCTGATCACCGAGGGCACCAGAGTTGACGAAGAAAAGGCCGCCGTCGAAACGGAGGATTGCAAGCCCCGGATAGGTCTCACCGTCGGGGTGACTCTCGATATCGAAGAACGCCTCAGTACCTGACTTTCGAGCGAGTTCGGGGATGTACGGAAGAGCGGCGACCGCTATGAGCCAGATGAGCGAGAGGCCCACTCCGATGAAGACACCCTCGAGAATGCCGAACGTCATGACGCCGAGCAGTGCTGCCGTTGCCACCCAGAACTCGAAGCGTTTGACGTGGAACAGGCGCTTCATCTCGCCGACGTCCATCATCCCCATGACCACGGCCTGGATGATGATCGCTCCGAGCACGGCCTCAGGCAGGTCAGAGAACAATGGGGCCAGGACCAGAAGAGTCAGGACGATAAGAACGGCTTGGAAGAGGTTGGATACCTGAGATCTGGCGCCAGCTTGGTCGTTCACAGGACTCTTCGAGAGGCTTCCATTGACAAACACCCCCTGGAAGAGGCCGGACGATACGTTGGACACGCCTTGAGCAAGGAGTTCCTGGTTGATGTCGATGCGGTAGTTGTGCTTTGAGGCATAATCCCGAACGGCGGCCGTTGTCACCGAGAACCCAATCAACAGGACACCCACCGCTGCGGCGATGATGGTCGCGAAGTTGTCGACGATAAACCCAATATTCGGAAGCACCATGGAGGGGAGGCCGCTTGGGACCTCTGCGATGAGCTCCACACCGCGGTCAGCAAGGTCAAACAATCGTGTCGCCGCTACGCCGAGAACCACGGCCAGGAGGGCACCTGGGACCTTGGGGGCGAATACTCCGATCCCGAACACCAGGATGAGTGCCACGACACCGACGACGACGGTGGAACCGTTGGCGTCAGACAGGCTCGTGATCCATGTCCACAGTTTCTGCCAGCTGTTGGAGCCGCCCTTCTCTGTGCCGGTGATCTTGAACAGTTCACCCGCCGCAACATTGATCGCTACGCCGAACGTGAACCCTGTGAGGACGCTTGCCGCGAGGAAATCTGAGATCCAACCCATCTTCAACAGGGACATGACACCGAACAGGGCACCAGCGACGAGAACAATCGAAGCAGCCAGTTGGATCGCTTCCTCCGAACCGGAGGCAGCAACCGCGAGGACCGCCGCACCTAGGACCGCGGCAGTTGATGAGCTTGGACCTTGGGTGACCTGCTTCGATGTCGTGAAGAGCGCGAAACCGATCAAACCTGCAGCTGCCGCGTAGAGGCCGTACTCAACGGGCACGCCGCTGATGGTGGCGTATCCGAGCGAGGTCGGCACCATCAAAGCCCATACGGAGAGCCCGGCAATCAGGTCGGCCTTCAGCCACGACTTGTTGTAGTTGGGGAGCCAATGGAAGATCGGCATGATCCGGGCGAACCAGGCCGGATCATCGCTCTTGGCCTTTGCGTTCGATACCAAGCGAGCACTCCAATCCGTTCGTATCCACACCAGCCTACCGTCGGATCGAGGCAGCCCAATTGTGGGTCCTCGGCGGTCGAAGTCACCGTACGCGGCCACCTTCGCATTTCCACAGATTCGCGCCGAGTTAGGCTGGTGTTGATGGGCGGGGCCGTGCGGTCTCGGCTGTGTCTGAGCTGGTAATGGAGGAATTGTGCTGCCATTCGATGTGCCGTGGTATCGGCGTCTCTTGCGTTTTTCGATTGCGCTCGGTGTTGCGGGCGGCGTCCTGGGACTCATCTACCTCGGCGCCACAGGCTGGGCCATTGCCCGTGTGTTCCCCGAAAGCGACGGCGCAGCATGGTCCGGTGAGTGGTGGTGGATTCCCTTTGTGGCGTTCGGCGGATTCGTCGTCGTGGCTCTTCGCACGGCGTGGCATGTCCCCGACAAGGTTCCCGGAGGCGTCGCCGTCATCGAAGCAGCCGAGCTAGACCACACGACAGCCCCGCAGTGGGCCGTGATCGCTGCTGTGTCCGCCGTTGCCGGAGCCAGCCTCGGTCCGTCGTTCGCCCTGGTCGTAATGGGCGGCGGGCTTGGTTCGTGGTTCGCAAGTCGGCGTTGGGCAGAAAGCGGCGCAGATCCCGATTACACCCTGACCGGTATCGCTGGCGGGTTCGGCGCAGCTTTCACATCGCCCATCCTCGGAGCGTTCCTGGTCTCAGAGCTCGAGCCGCTCCCTCGCGAACGGTATGTGGCTTCGCTCCTTCCACAGCTGATCGCCTCGACGGTGGGGTTCATAATCTTCTACGCGGTGGTGGGTCGGACCTTCCTCGGTAGCTATGACGTGCCGGCGTACGACTTCGAGGTGGCCGACATGGCAATCGCCGTCGGTCTTGGCATCCTCTCAGCGTTCGTGATGATGCTGTTCGTCGGTGTGATTCTGGCCGTCAAATGGGTCGTCAAGTTCGTTCCGAACCGATACGTTCTTGGCATCGTTGGTGGTGCGATCGTAGGTCTCATCGCCGTGGCGCTTCCTCTGACGATCGGTGCAGGCCAGTCCCAGCTCGGGGTCGTTATTGACGATCCCGCCACGCTCGGCGTTGGTCTACTCATCGTGGTTCTCGTAGCCAAGATGGTCGCAATGGCCCTCAGCCTCGAGGTTGGCTTCATGGGCGGCAACGTGTTCCCGTTGATCTTCATGGGCGGCACAGCAGGGACCATCGTCTACCTCGCGTTCCCCGACCTCCCAATAGCCCTCGCCGTGAGTTGCATGCTCGCCGCTGTGCCCGGCTCATTCCTCCGGGCACCCGTCAGCATGGTGTTCATCGCAGCAATCGCACTCGCCCTCGGCGCCGAGACCACCGCCCCTGTGGCAGTCGCTGTGGTTACCTCCTATCTCATCGTCGCCTCCGTTCGCTACGCGATGTCGAAACGAAGAGCCGCAATGGGCGACACCGCAGCCGTCAACACGTCAGGCGACTGAGGCGCCCCCCGTCGCTCAGTTCGAGGACGGAAGGTGCTTCGAAGATCCGGTAGCGCTGTTTTCCGATGTTCCGCTGTGTCAGGATTCCCGTGGCGACGAGGCGGTTGATGGCTGCTCCGGTGGCGACGTCGGAGCGGTCGATGAGCCCAAGCGGCTGATTCCACAGTCACGAGTGGAACTCCGGGGAGGAGGTCAATGAGTAAGTCCAAAGCGGATCCCTTGCGGACGGTGCCGAGGTTCGATCTCCAGTGGCTGACCAGCTCGTCGATTCGCGTGGCGTAGATCTGAGCGTCGTTGCATGCTCGAAGGGTGGCACCAGCGAAGGTCCGCAGCCACGTGTGGGCGGCCGATGAACGCTCGGGACTGTCTGCGGGATCAAGGTGTCGGAAGGCGGTCAGGCCGGTGATGTAGTCGTTGGACCAGGTGGCGAGGACGAGGCTGATGGGTGGCATGAAAGTGGGGGAGAGCCCTCGCCGTCGGAGTATCACCTGGATCAGTGCCCGCCGAAATGAGATGACATTCGCCCGTTGACTCGTACTCTCGCGATCAGCAGGTGCACCCATTGCTGCACCTGGGCAGCGTGGGCAGTTGACGAGAAGGAGTCGGAGTGAGCGAGGCAGTGCACGTGGTGTGTTCGAGGACCGGCCGTATCACCTCCCCGACCGGTGAGAAGGGTCGAATTGGCCGCACCCAAGGTCCAGCGTGATGTTCCCCGCTCCTCACACCGGAAAAGCCGTGCCTGAGCGCATCCTCCTGACCCACACACAGGCCCAGGCCACCGGTATCAAGCTGGCCCGTGGCACATCGACGGTGACGCTCGGTCCGGCATTGACAGCAAACGAAGCGCTCCCGTTGGCAGTGCAGCGAATGACCGTCGAGTTGCTCAACGGCGCCATCGCGGACCTTCGCCCTGGAAGGGATGGAAATCTCGATTATGGCGTTCACGCGACGCGTAAGAAGCTCAAACGGGTGCGCGGGTTGATCCGACTCGTACGCGACACCGTCGGCTATCGAACCTACCGCGATCAGAACGTCGTCCTGCGTGACACGGCTCGCACGCTCTCAGGCATACGCGATGCATGGGTGCTCACAGAGACACTCGGCGGGCTTCGTCGGGACTATGCCCATTTGCTCGACTCGGCGACCTTTACCCAGACCGAGAATTGGCTCCTTCGCCGACACGCCGAACAGGTCTCCGCGGTTCGTCATCAAAAGGTCGTCGACGCGATCATCAACCTCGGCACAGCGCGTTCGGTCTTTGCCGCTTTCCCGGTCGAGGAGAGGATAGACGATGACTTCGCGGCGATCGCAGACGGTCTCCTTCGTGTCTATCGGCGCGGTCTCGATGGCTACCGCCGCGCCCGACAGACCCACTCGATGGAAGATCTCCACGAATGGCGCAAGCGGGTCAAATACCTCACCTATCAACTGGAAGCACTGTCGCCCTTGCAGCCAGCTCTCATCGGTTCGATGGCAGGCGAGCTCGACGAGCTAGGGAACGACCTCGGGGACGACCACGACCTCGCCCTCCTCGCCGATATGGTCATCGGTCATCCGGAGGCCTGTTACGACGCTCGAGAACGGTGGCTGCTGGTAGCTGCGATCCACCAGGCGCGGTTCGACCTACAGGAGCGAAGCCTGCGCAGAGGGGCGGCGCTCTATGCGGAATCCCCTCTAGAGTTCGTGAACCGGGTTGATGCGTACTGGGCGGCGGAGCGACGCTAGCTGCAGCGGAACTGGAGAAGAAGTGACTGGGGCAATCACAGATTTGAATGGAGTTGGGCCGGTAATGGCCCAACGTCTCGATGACGCCGGCCTCGGTAGCGTAGAAGCGATAGCGGCGGCGACTATCACCGAGTTGACGCAGGTTCCCGGAGTTGGGCCGTATCACGCGGCCCGTCTGAACGCCGAAGCGCGAGCGCTATCTGGCGACGGGTCGGCTGCCAGCGGGATTCCCTCAGATGACAAGTCGAAGCGAACCGCCAAAGTCGCCAAATCGGTGAAGCGTCTCAGTCGCGCCATCCCCGACCTCGCCAAGTCGAAGAAGCAGGCAAAGCGGCTCAAAGCATCCACGAAGCGCATGAACCGATGGGCCAATGACCTCGATCGGCGCCCGGTGCGAAAGAAATTCATTGCTGAAGTGACCAAAGTGGGCGACGACGCCAGGAAGCGCACCGGCTCGAAGAAGGACGCCAGGACGCTGCGCCGGCACACGTCGAAGATCGAACGGGCAGTGCGAAAGACCAGCTGACAAGTACGAACAAAACCCTCGATCGTGCTTGTTTGAGCCCTGCTTTTTGTGCTTCTTGTGCTTCTGCTCATGGGGTGCTCGTCTCGGTCGGGGCCGACGTCAGCTGCTGAGCGCGGTCGTTGGTCATGGGTTTGTCGGCTCCGCGTGTTCGGGCTGATGACTGGACTTGGTCGTGATCAGCGCTGTCATCGTCATCACCCGCCATCTCGACATAGGGTCTACAACTGCAGACATTGCGTCGCGGTCTCGGTTCGCACCAGGGACCAACGGACCGTTACCTGTGACCCACGCCCCCAATCGGCCTGAGCCTCCGCCCCGTTCGACTACCGACCAGGCTGACACCGTGGTGTTCCAGGCATTCGGTGGCGCACACTCTCGGTGAGAAGCGGAGTGGCCACAGCTATGGCTGACAGGGGGCATGAACGACACATCAACGACGTAGTACATTGTGGGATCACCGGTGGGACCGACCCGTGGCATCCGTGTCGAGATCGGATCCCAGATCACAGGAGGGCCGCATGGGCAAGAAGAAGAATAAGAAGGATAAGAAGGGCAAGAAGGGCAAGAAGGGCAAGAAGGGCAAGAAGGGCAAGAAGGGCAAGAAGGGCAAGAAGGGCAAGAAGGGCAAGAAGGGCAAGAAGAAGTAGTAGTGGCGGTCAGCCGCTTGGTGTCTCTGCTGGCGCGGGAGCTGCTCCGGTAGCGCGCCGTTTCGATATGGCATGTCTGATGCCGACGCCGCCCGGAACGTTCTCGGGAACGTGCCATGCCTTGCGAAGGACGACGACGAAGCCACCCACAGCCACGAGGAGAACCCACCACCAATCTCGACGCGGCGTGCGGCCTATCCCGGAGGGAGCCCATGCTCGCCCCTTCCTGCAGCGACGGCTTGCCTAACCTTGCGATACAGATGCTCGGACCCGATCATTTCGAGTGTGCCCGTTCTGCGCATCAGTTCGACCTGGTCATTAGAGGCGGACGCCAGGAACACACGAATGTCCTTGCGACGAAGCTCATCGACGAGCTTGGCGAGGGCACGGTCACCATCCATGTCGATCAGGTTGACAGCGGCCAAGTCGATCACGAGCGTGTGGGGCGCGTACTCCCGGACCATGGCCTTGACGGAATCTCGAAACGTGTCCGCATCGGCGAAGAACAACGGGCCGTCGACGGCCGCCACCACAATGCCCGGCGTCAGCTCGGCCTCGGGATGCCGGTCGGCTCGGACGTAGGTGTCGTCATCCGGGTTGTATCCCATCAGGCGCGTCGGGGTCCTCGACGCCGAAGCGACGAGTAGGAGCAACGAAACTGCGATGCCGGCGATCACGCCGGCGAGTACGCCGACGAAGAAGACCACCAGGCCCGTCGCAGCGAAGGCGGCAAAGTCCCTGACACTCAGGCGATAGTGCCTCAGCTCCTCTACTTTCACGAGGCTGATCCCGGCGTCGATGACGACCGCCCCCAGAACGGCCTGCGGCAGGTCCTCGAATAGCCCGGCGAGGAAAAGGACCGTGAGCAAGATCAAGCCTGCCGTCATCAGCGACGCCAATTGAGTCTTCTGGCCTGCCAGGTCGGCGACAGTGGTCTTCGAGAGGCTTCCTTCGACGGAATAGCCGCCCAGGAGGCCGCTTGCAGCGTTCGCCATGCCCTGGGCAACCATCTCCTGGCTGGCGTCGATCTCGTAGTCGTGCTTGAGCGCTTGGGCCTTCGCGGCGGCGAGCGATTCACTGAAGCCAATGAAGATGACTGCCAGGGATCCAAGAGCCAGGTCCAGCCAACTCACTGGTGGCATCGTTGGTAGGACGATCGACGGCATTCCATCGGGGATCGGTCCGACGATATCTACGCCATTCCCGCCAAGTGCGAGCGCACCCGACACGATGATCCCGATGGCTACCACGATGATCGTCCTTGGCACTCTCGGGAGATAAAACCGCATCCCGAGGAGGATGGCGACACTGACCACGCCGACGACGAGGGTCGTGATGCTGGTCTCAGGGAGCGACTTGATTACACCGAGGAGGACCTCGAAGTAGCTTCCTTCATCCTTGGGGACCCCGAGTATTTTCGGCATCTGGTCGACGATGAGCCCGATACCGAAACCGAACACGAAGCCACCGAGGACCGCACCTGATAGGAAATGTGACACCCATCCCATCCGGAACCAGCCGAGGAGGAGGTAGACAATACCGGCGGAGACTGCCAGTGTTGCGGTGTAGGCGATCCATTCCACGGAGCCTGCAGACGCCCACAGGGTGATCACGGACGCGGATACCGCTGCTATCGCCGCACTCGGGCCAGTCACGACCTGTCCCGCCGTGCCGAACAGCGCATATCCCATCAGGGAACCGAGCGCGGCGTACAGCCCGAACTGGGCAGGTACGCCAGCGATTGAGGCGTAAGCGATGCCCTGGGGGACCAGCAAAGCCCATACCGACAGGGCGGCGACGATGTCGAAGCGCAGCCATTCCGAGCGATAGCTCGGTAGCCACGAAAGGATCGGCAGATACTTGTGCACACCTTGGGACTGCGGCCTATCCGTCATCACGCCTCCCGTGTGCCGTGACGTGGGCGTGTCCGAGACATGGGCCAGGGAGGTGAATCGGCTTCAGCGCCATTGGAGGTTGATTGAAAGAAGCATGGACGATTATACGTTCGGGAATCTGTCGAACTGCCGCCATTGCTGGGTATGCGACCTTCGTCACGTGGAGAGCTCCTTCGTTGGCTGACACGTGCTGCACCTGAGCGAATCACGACATGGAGTGGTTGGAAAAGGTGGGCACGAGCCACCAGTCCGATCGACTACCAGTAATCCGAGGCTCGAGACTTGAACCGGTGCGAGAGAGGACGCCACGATTGGAACGAAGTGGCTGGACTCTGTGAACTTATCAGATATGATAAGGACATGAAGGAAATGAGTCCAACGTTGAGGCGAGTGCTGGAATCCGCAGCTGTGCTACAAGAGGTCGTTCCCGACGCCGTGTTGGTTGGTGGATCAGCCGCCGCACTCCATGCCGGTCATCGGGATTCGTTTGATCATGATCACGTCCTGGCGGATCTCGTCGAACGCTACGAGTCGGTGCTGGAGGCTGTAGAGGCAACCGAGGGCTGGGCAACGTCAGTGCGCGCTTCGAAGCCGCCGTTCACCATCATGGGCAGCTTGTGGGGTGTCGAGGCCGGACTGCGCCAGTTGCGTCGGAGCCGGCCCCTCGAGACTTGCGAGGTTTTGGTTGGCGAAGGTGCAGTGGTTGTGGCACCGACGGCTTTCGAAGCACTGCGCGTCAAATCGTTCCTGGTCATACAGCGAAACGTTGTCCGGGACTATCTCGATGTCGTCGCACTGACCGATCACCTCGGACTCGATACGGCCGTCGAGGTGCTTTCGGGAATCGATGCCTATTACGTGGATCGCTCGGGTGAACCCGGGTCGGTCCTGACCTCGCTCGTGATTTCGCTCGCCGACCCGAGACCGAGGGACCCCGATGTGATCAGTGAACTGTCTCGCTACAAGGGGCTCGATGAGCGCTATCACAGCTGGACCGTCATCGTCGAAAGTTGCCGTTCGTTGGCTCTTCGTTTGGGTGGCGTGGCCTGATGTCTGTCACGTTTCGCAACGTCGACGCCTCACCGAACGACGACGTCAGGACTTGGCCCTATGAAGCGCTCGTCACCGTGATCGACCGCGGTCTTGTGGCCGATTGGCAACCGATCTTCAACGAGTTGCGTCAGTCCCCGTGGGGCAAGGTTGCGCGGCGGGTCGAGCACTACCTCTCGTATCGCGAGCCAGACGGGGTGGGAACGCTGTTCAGCTTGGCGATCGAACGCGCACGCACCGAGGTCGAGATGTCCGACAGACGGGAGGTGGCGGACAGGATTCGTCGAGCGGTTGCGAATTCTGGTCTCACCAATCAAGACTTTGCGAAGCTCGTCGGGACCAGCGCATCGCGGCTGAGCACGTATCTGAGCGGCAAGGTCGCACCATCATCGGCGATGCTCGTCAGAATCGAACGTGCAGCCACAGAATCCGGGAACAACCCGCTTGAGGTGATATGACGGCTGTTATGACTGGGGTCGTGAGCTGGCCACGACTCCGATCTCTATCCCCTATCGGGGCGGTTGGCCATCGACCTGTTTGGCCTTGATGATCGTGAACGGGGCACCAGTGGGATCAAGGAGTGTGGCCATGATTCCGACCTCTGAATCCATCGGTTCCATCACGACTGAGCCGCCGTTGGCCTTTGCTGTTTCAATCGCAGCATCAACGTCGTCAACGACGAAGTACACCGCCCAATAGGCTGGGATCTCGTCCGGCGCCAGACCCGTGATGTCCATGATCCCAGCGTTTGCGCGTCCCGCGTTGTTGGCAACGGTGTACTGCATCCCACCCATATCGTTCACTTCGAATTCCCAGCCGAGGAGTCCGCCGTAGAACTGCGTAGCAGTCTCGACGTCACGGCATTGGAGCTCGACCCACGTCATCGCTCCTGGCACGTTGAACAGATCTGCACCATCGAGGGTGCCGGATTCCCAGAATCCGATAGCCGCTCCGACCGGGTCGATCACAAAACTCATCCGACCGGAGTCGCCGATCTGCATGGCATCCACAATCGATGTCGCGCCGAGTTCTATTGCCTTTGTGTGGACCGCAGCGGCATCGTCAACGATGACATAGTTGGACCACACTGGCGGCATGCCACCGGCCGCCATTTCCTCTGTGAGTTCGCCCATTCCCGCAACGGTCTTGCCATCCACAGAGAACATCGTGTACGGCATGTCGCCTTGTGTCGTATCTGCATCCCATCCAAAGACTGCGTTGTAGAACGCCGCCGACGTCTCCGTATTCGGTGATGCAAGATCAGCCCAACCAAAGATCCCATGCTTCAGCCCCATGCCTGTTCCCTTCCTCCTCGTCAGCGAGTGTCGCTGACCGCGTGACTACATCGTACGTGACGGGTGCGACAGAAACCCCGCGAATACACCGCGGTCTAGAGTGTGGCGCAGTCGAGGAGGTTTTCATGAACTGGGGTCGGCTCTACGTCGGGTCTGTGATCGTTGTGGTGGGTGTGATCCTGCTCCTGGACAACTTGGACGCCCTCGATGCCGGCGATGTTTTCGGAAATTGGTGGCCGGTATTTGTGATCGTTGCCGGCCTCTTGATGTGGCTTGCCAACCCGCGTCATTGGGCAGCACCGTTGATCGTGACAGCTGTAGGGGTCGCGTTGCTTCTCTCCGCGCTTGATATTGTCGACATCGGCGACTTCCTCTGGCCTGCGATTCTGGTGTTGGTCGGTCTCTTGGTGATCTTCAGGCGCGGACCACGTGGCAGGACCGCAGAAGCTGGGAACACCGTCTCCAGCTTCACCGTCTTCTCCGGCAGCGAGTTGGCTTCTCGCTCGCAAAGCTTTGAAGGGGGTTCCCTTTCGGTGCTGTTCGGTGGAATAGAGCTCGATCTGCACGACGCCGAACTGGCTCCCGGCGCAGCTATCGAGGTGTTCACGGCGTTCGGAGCGACCGAGATAACGGTCCCCACAGGATGGCATGTGGATCTCAGGGGCTTTCCGATCTTTGGTGGGCTGGAGAACGCCACCACGAAGGACAGCCTCAGCTCATCGGCCCCCACCCTGGTGGTGAATGCAACGGTCATGTTTGGTGGAGTCGAGGTTCGACACTGATCACATCGCGCGACCGACCGTCGCCAGCAGACACACGGATCAGGTCGTAGGATCCTGTGATGCGCGCACCTTACTGGCTATTCCTGCTCGTCGTCGGGATGTTGATCACAGCTGGCTGTACCCAGACCACGACGCAGACAACGACCACCACGATTGGTACCGAAGCCACCACAACAACACCAAGTTCAACCGCTCCTACGACCGCGCCGATTCCGAGCGAAGAGCCTGCTGACGTGGTATTCCACAACGGAAAGATTGTCACTGTCGACGATGAGTTCTCCATCGTCGAGGCGGTCGCCATCAGCGACGGAGACATCGTGGCGGTTGGCACATCGGCTGATCTGCAGACCTTCATAGGTCCCGACACACTCGCAATCGACCTTGACGGGCGAACCGTCATGCCCGGGTTCGTCGACCCGCATACGCATCGCATGCAATCGGTGGCGCACGATCTGGAAGCCATGAGGGCCAATCAGAGGTTCATGCTCGAAGGTGGCACCACCAGCCACGGCGAACCCCATGTGGGACCGGCCGAACTCGAGGCGTTTCAAGCGCTCGAGGCCAGTGGAGAGCTACTGGCTCGGATCCATCTGTACGTCGTGTACAACACTTTCTGTGACGACCCGGACGGGGTAGATACCTATCTCGACCACGAATTCAGCCAGGACCCGGATCTGAAGCTGGCAATAGCGGGTGTGAAGGTCTTTGCTGACGGAGGAGCCTGTCGGGCTTTCGCAACCTCGGTGCCGTACCTCGACACTGCACCCGACAATCTCAAGGACAGGGGTTACGTCGGCAACGGTGATCTCTATGTGACCGCAGATGAAGTCGCAACTGTGGTATCGGCCGTGGACGAGGCCGGAGGGATCACCGTCATCCACGCCATCGGTGATCTCGGCCTGAGAGAGGCGCTCGTCGGCCTCGCAGCCGCATACGAGGAAAAGCCCTTCACCCGCCACCAGAGAATCGACCACAACAGCCTTTCGACACTCCTTACACCCGACGAACTCGCCATTTACGGACAGGTCGGAATGGTGCCGGTCGTCTTTGGCGCACTCTGGGCCAACGGCTGTGATCCAGCTGTTGCGGAGGTTTGGCAGTCGATCCTTCCAGAGTCGGTGTTGTCCGTCATCGAGAATTCAGAGGCATTGCGCGCAGCGAACCCAGGAATCCGGGTCTCGTGGCACGGCGACGCTCCATCGATACCGGGCCAACCGTTCCAGCTCATGTTCACATTCGTCACGGGAGGCGCGGTCGATCTGGAGACGGGTCAACCGTGTTACCCACCTTCATGGGAGCACATGCCCGTCGTCAATATTGAGGAAGCGTTGCGAATGATGACGGTGAACGCTGCTGCAGCGATGGGCATCGAGGAGAGGGTTGGTTCAATCGAAGTCGGCAAGGTCGCCGACATGTTGATCCTCGCTGACGACGTCCTTGGCCCAGATCCTGAGACAGCGATCGCTACCAACCGACCGGTGGTGACGATGATCGACGGTCGTGTCGTGTACTGCGACGGCGACCTCTGCGATCAGCTGGCACCCTTGGGCGATGGCGACCAGCCCGACTCGGGTGGTGACCTACCAGATGGTCTGTCGGTGGATGCCTCAGGATTCCGGGACGCGCACGGTCCTGAATTGGTCATTGATGGATCGGCCGAAGGTGAGTCGTTCTGGTCGTCGGGGGCAGACGCTCCCGGGTGGATCGAAGTCGGGTTTGAGGAACCGGCCACGTTGTCAGGTCTGCGCTTTGTCGTATTTCAGAGTCCACCGAGCGACACCGTTCATATTCTCGAGGTCCGGGTTGCCGGCGAGTGGACCGAGGTCGAGAGATTCGCAGGATTCACCAGCACAGGCGACGTCCTCGAATGGGCCCCCCCGGTACCTGTCACTGGAGTCGAAGCCTTCCGAATGACGACCTTGGAAAGTCTCTCGTGGCCCGAGTGGTACGAGGTCGAGATCTTGCGATAGCGCTTCCGACCCAATCGCTGACTACGGCGGAGCTTCGCCTCGCTGATCGCTTGGTTGTTCGTGGGCGGCTCGGTGGTGGGTGCGGCATAGCAGCACCATGTTGGTGAGGCTTGTCTCGCCGCCGTCTGCCCAGTGGATGAGGTGATGGGCATCGCACCACGACGGCGGTGCGTCACATCCATTCCAGATACAGCCACCATCTCTTTGGTCCAGTGCTCGTCGGATGGCTGGAGTGACGGTGCGGGACTGCCTGGTGACGTTGAGTGGTTCACCATCGGCATTGAGGATGATTCGTACAACGGCTGAGTCGCAGATGATTCGTCGCATCACGTTCGGGTCGAACACCAACCCGTCGATGGATGGAAGCTCCTTTTTCAAGCCCAGTATCGACTCGATGCTTGCAGTGACCGCAAGCGCCGGCTTCGACCCGCCAGAGGTGCCAGTCTCATCGCTGTTCGAAAGCCAGAAAGCGCACAGGTCACCCAATGCGTCGGCTCGTCGTTGCCATGGATACCTGATATCGGTGGAGCCTTCGCGCGATGCCGCAAGGTTCTGGCGGTCCGCAATGGACCGGATTGCGGTATCCACGATCGAGCCGGTTTCGGGGTCGAGTTCACCGCTGACATGCCACATACCGTCCCAGGTCTGTGCCATCGAGAACCGACGGCGACGACGTTGGGCCCTTACCTGGGCAACGGCGGATGGGTAGTCAATCTGCTGTTCCCAATGCTCGATCGCTTTTCGAAGGTCTTTCGTATCGAGATATTGCGCGATGTCGGCAAACACGTCTTCGTGGACACGCGAACTCGTCGGGATGCCGACGCTGGGCGTGTCCGAGGAGCCGGACACCGTCGGGACTGATCGTCCCCAAAGACGCCGATTCGGCGACCAACGGCATCACCGCAAGACCCCGAGCCGAACGCACCATTGTTGATGCTGCAGCAGAGGTGAGTCGCAACGCCTGTTTCACCCACCCAACCGTGGACAAGAGATGCCGAAGTGTCCCGAGATCTCGACGGTGATACTCAGCAACCCGCAACAGCAGATCAGCGTGTTGTGCGTCGATGTGTTGTTTCAGCTCGACAATCGATGCCTCAAGATCGTCGTCGCTGATTCGGATGTATCTGTCAGCAAGTCCTTCGGCCAGCACCTTGGTGCTGCCGTCCTCTCCGAAGACCCCGCCCGAAATGGGGGTAGGTGTCTTCATGTCCACACTGTATCGAACATACGTTCGATTGTCAAGAGCGTTCCTGCCGTGTGGGTCAGACGAAGAAGTGGACAACTGCGCGGTGTGAAGACACGTTCGAGTGATCAGGTGCCCGCGACCGCCGTGAAACGTACGTCGGATATGGCTGTGCCGTCGAGCTCGACGACTTCGATGCGCCATGTCTCGACGGTGACGGACTCGCCTACTTCCGGTAGGTGCCCGAGTTCTGCGAGGACGAGGCCCGCGACGGTCGTGAAGTTCCCACCGGGGACGTGGATGCCGACATCGACAAGGTCGTGGACAGGGAAACGACCGGGCACGAGGAAGCTTCCGTCCGCCTCCACTTGGACACTTGCGACATCCGTGTCCTCTTCGTCGTAGATCTCGCCCACAATCTCTTCGACGATGTCCTCGGTTGTGACGATGCCTTCGATCCCACCGAACTCGTCGACGACGAACCCCATCTGGAGACGTACCTTTTGGAGCTGTCGGAGGGCGGCGAGGACATCCACGTTCTCTGGGAACGTCGGCACTTCCCGGACATGGGGGAGGAGCGGTTCGTGTCGTTCAACCCTGATGAGGTCGGCGATACTGACGATCCCGATAGCTGCGTCGAGGCCACGGTCGTCGGGAGTGACCGGCAGTCGTGAGAACCCAGAGTCGACCATGGCGTCGATCCCTTGTCCGACCGTGGACGAGATCTCAACGGTGCGCACGTCGGTCCTTGGCGTCATGATCTCGACAACTGTTCTCTCAACGATGTCGAAGGCTCCGAGGAAGACCTCTGAGTGGTCCTGGGACAGGCCGCCAGTCGCGAGAATGGTGTCTCGAAGTTCCTCAAGGTCGACTTCCTGGCGTGTTGCACCCGGTGTACCGCCAAAGAGGCGAACGACCGCATCGGTAGACACACTGAGCAACCAGACGAAGGGAGTCATTGCGGTCGAGAACCAGTCGAGTGGCCTTGCCATCACCATTGCCCATCCCTCCGCTCGCTGGAGAGCGAGGCGTTTGGGGGTGAGTTCGCCGAAGACGAGAGTGAGGAACGCAAGGAAGATCGTCACCACCACAATCGCAACAGTCTCAGCAGCGTTCCCCGCCCACCCAAAGGCTGGTAGCAAAGGCTCGGCAAGGCTTGTCGCGGCGACAGCGGAAGCCATGAACCCTGCGAGCGTTATCCCGATCTGGACTGTTGCGAGGTACCGGTTGGGATCCCGTGCGAGTCTGGCAACAATCTGTCCCGAACGGCTTTGACCCTCGAGGCGAGCAAGCTGCGGCTCCCGGAGGGAGATCAGCGCAACCTCTGTCCCAGATAGCACCGCGTTGAGGGCCACCAGCACTGCGATCAGTACGAGTTCGGGCCAGGCACTATCCACGCTCGATCCCTCCGCTTCTCTTCTCCTCTGACTCTATTGCAGCCAGTAGTGAAGGGTCAGATCTTGAATCTTTCGTTGTCTTCCCAGCCTCGCTTTGGGCGAACATGCCCAACGCCAGTCCATTATCCGATGATGTCGGCTGCATCGGAGATGACGCGGAGGAGTCCGAACGCCACGACGCCGCTGATCCCGAGGTAGCCGGTGACAGCCGCGACGCTCGTGACCCAGGAAGGGAGGCGTCTGGCTGCATCCACCCAGACGGCAACGGTGGAGACGCAGACGACAACGAACGACCACGAAGCCCACATGGGGGATTCGCAATCACAGACGTTCTCCCCGCCAAGAAGGATTCCTGCCAATGCCGGGACCACCACGAGTGCTCCCAGACCTGCGATAACGCCGTACAACACTCCTTCGGAGGTGGATCCCTCCTCCCTTGGCTCAAGATGGGCATCAAACCACTTGAACATCAGGTCGGTAACGACACCGAACACGACGAACAACCCAACGATCAGCGTCACGAGGAGCACACCGTTTCCCAGGACGGTGAAGTCCCGATTGTCCGGGTTCATGATGTCGGACGTTGCGCTGGTGAGGGCGAACAACACAGCGCCAAACAAGGCTCCCCGGAATCTGCCTGCCCAACCGAGCCAGGGCCTAAGCGCGAGATACATCCCAGCACCAACGATCCCAGAGACGACACCGATGAAGAGGACCAGGAAGAACGTTCCTATCGGCGTGACCTCACCGACGGTGAATCCAGCCTCAGTGATTCGGCCAGCGCCACGCGTTCCGGACGCCGCGCCAGCGATCCGCATGAAGACGCGGCCGCCCACACCGCCGACCAGGAACCCAGCTGCCAGGCCAGCAAAGCCACCTACCGTGACGTGCCGTGCCAATCCGAACCAGCTGTCGAAAGGCACGTCGCAGAGCCGACGCCGCCGTGCGTTTACTTGATGGGTATCGGCGGTTGCCATGGCGTTCTCCGTTCTCGTCGCCTGATCCTGTCTCGAGGGGCCGCATCTTGCGTACCTCGCCCCGCCAATGTTCGCGCTTCAGCCGGGCGATGACCCGCCCGGCTGGTTGGCGCTGAGTGGCGGCGTTGATCTATGCGGCTATTGGAGCATCTGTAGGGATGTCGGCTGGCTCCTCGCTTCTGAGCCAAAGTCCAAGGCCGATGAGCCCAAGAGCCGTGAGTGCGGGTCCGACGACCTGTCCAGTGATGAAGGCCGCCGGGTAATCGCCGTAGCTGTCCAATTCGCCGACTTCGAGTGCATCCACCACGATGAACGCTGCGACGCCAATGAGCATCCCAATCGAGAACAGCACCGTGGCGGCCTTGGGAGCCAGTCCACTGATCCACATCTTGATACCGGTGATCAGATACCCGATTCCGATAAGTCCCATCCAACCGGGCGATGCCCACGTGAAGACGATGCTGAGTAGCACACCTATCGAAGCGACTATCAAGGCGATCAGCCCAGAGGCTCCGAAACCACCGTGACGCTGCCCAAGGGCGGTCATCACGAAGAGGCCGAGTATCCCCGCTACAGCCGTGAGGACGGCCCAAGAGAGATACCACGCGTGGATGTCGCTGTCTCCGCCTAGATCGTTGATGTTGTAGAACCACTGGACCGCCGATCCAGCGAGCCACAAGGCTGCGGCCGTGAGGGCGAGGGTTCCTGCTCTGATTGTTGTTGTTGTTGGCACTGCAATTCCTCCTGAGTTGGAGGAGGCGTACAAAGCGGCAAGAAACTTGGGTTCACCGAATCGTTCGAGCGTTTTGCGTTGAGCGACGTCGGGTTCGAGGCCGGTGGCAAGCATGCCCTCAACGGTGGAGTAGAGATGGTCTTGCATCTCACCGACCACGTCGTCAAGGTCACGTCTCCACCGAATCTCGGTGCGCATCGTGTTGAGATAGCCGTCGATCATGGCGTATTGGGCCATGGGACTCCTTTCAACACGTTGCCAATGGCGTCCGAAAACGCCAGCCAGGCCTTGCGCTGTTCACCGAGAGCTCCCCGACCTTTGTCAGTCAGCCGGTAGGTACGTCTCCGTCTTCCTTGCACCACAGTCCATTCGCTACTGAGGAATCCGCCCTTTTGGAGGCGATGCAAAGCCGGATAGACCGTTCCCTCGGGAAGGTCAAATTCGTCATCGCTGCGGTCACGCAGTTCGTTGATGATGACGTATCCGTGCTTGGCACCGTCCGAGACGACGGCCAGCAACAGGAGGTCGAGATGCCCTTTCAGCGCTTGTCCACTCATACTGAGCAAACCTACACTATGTAAAGCTAGGTGTCAAGGAGAAGGTTTTGGTTGGAAGCAGCGATGTCGGCGGGCGGACCACAACTCGAATCCACGTCACGTATTCGTTGGATCTTCGAAAGCGGCATCGATGTCGTAGCCGATCGAACGAGCGATCCACGGTGCAGCAGCGCCCGCACGGGTAAGACCCGCGATTGGGCAGACAGCGAACAGGGTGGCTACGAGATCGGCATTTGTCGCGCCAGCCGATAGGGCGCCGTTCGCGGCGACCATGCCAGCATGGGAATCCGATCCGTTTGCGATCAGGGACGCGATCCGGGAGAGATGGAGCATCCGGGGTGTCAGCACTTTTGATGGGCCCGTGGTGCGCTGGTGGCGACGGAATGCGCCGTTCACGTTCTCCGACCGATGGTTGTCTGTGACGTCCATGGGAAACTCCGGAATCCTCGAAGCTGTCTTGTCCATCCTCCGCTCGCCGACGAAGGGCGGCATCATCCCGAGGAGGTGATTCGTGGGTTCAGCGTCGACGAGGCGCCGAGTAGGCCGTCCTGACGCGCCACGTCGACCGCCTCACTGCGTGACGATGCTCCGAGCTTGCGGTAGATCGCCATCGCATGTGATTTCACCGTGTGGCGCGAGATGTAGAGAGCTTCGCCAATCTCTGGGAATGAAAGATGTGAAGCGAGGTACGGGAGAACGCGTAGTTCAGCATTTGTAAGGGACGAGGCACCGACGGTGCCACCCGGAATGCCCGCAATCGTTTCGTTGAGTTCACGCAGTTCCTCAGAAAGCGCACCGAAATCACCCATCGACGTACACAACGCCGATGCTTCCCTCATTGCCTGCCGTGCTCCGGCAATGTCAGCGACGGCGAGGTACGCCTTTGCCGTTTCCACGAGCGCAAGGATCGAAATCGACCGCAACGATTCTGACAGGCTCGATCGGGAACTCATTCCGGCGGCTAGCAACTCCCGAGCGCCAACGAGGTCACCACTGCGCGCAGCGCAGCGTGCGCCCACAGCGAAGGCCAATGCGCTTGTCGAGAGGTCAACGAGGTTGTTGCGGATCACGGTGTCGACGGCGCGATCGGCATGGGCCTGACTGGTGGCATGGTCAGCGCGTTCGGCCGCAAGGATCGAGCGACAAGCCAAGGCCACGGACGCCGCGATGGGCGACCCGTAGCGAAGCCCTTCGGCTGAAGCATTGACGAAGGAGTGGCCGGCACCGGTTTCGTCTCCCGACCAGAGGGCCACGAGCCCATCCACCAATTGCGCGGCGGTCCACCACTCCGAAGTTGCCGCAAGACCGGCACGGCAGGACGCGGCGTCGCGGGTCATTGGTTCCAACGATTCGGGCCGGCACAGCGCACGGATGAGATACGTGAGAGGATCCGTTTCCCCATCTCTGTCGGCGGCTTCGTCGAGCGCTCGTCGCCAGCGCCGAAAGGCTGCGTCGGTACCGAGGAGGGAGTAGGCGAGCGCACCCTTGCCGAGCAGCGGCTGCGATTTGGGCAGTTCTGCTTCGCTGTCGAAGTATCCCAGCCAGTGGTTGGCGAGATCGAAATCGCCGAGGCTGAATGTTTCGCGAAGTGCCTTTGCCACAACTCGACCTGTTGTTTCCTCGTCACCGCAGGCGTGCGCGTGGGCGATTGCCTCGACGAGTTGTCCCTCCGTCTCGTACCAAGCCGCAGCCCGGCCGTGAGCATCGCGCACCCACGGCTCATCGGCTACCTGTAGGTCCGAACGCAGACAGTCGAGTAGGAGTCTGTGCACGCGGAACCATGTCGCCTCACGGTCGACGGGTTCGACCAATGGGATCGCGTCAGCGATTTCTCGAAGGAGCGCTGCAGATCCCTTCCGCTCGAGTACGACGTCGCACAGTGGTCCGTGCATCAGATCCAAGACGGACGACTGCTCAAGAAAGAACCGGTGGTCGGGCTCCATCGACTTGAGAACCTCCGACCGGATGTAGTCGGCGATGAAATGATCAGCTCCAGCAAGGCGTCCGCTGGCCTCGGGATCTGCTCCAGCGGATATCGCGAGTCCACCCAGATGGAGGGCGAGGGGCCAGCCCTCCGTCGACTCGACGAGGGTTGGAACACGGTCGCCGACATCCATCCCACAAGCAGAGAACATCTCATGCGCCTCGTTCTCTGTCATCGAGAGATCCGCGGTGCCCAACTCGAGAACCCGACCGGTCCCTCGAAGCGCGGCTATGCGAATCCTCGGGCTCTCGCGGGAGGCAAGTGCGAGCCTCACTGTTGAAGGAATGGTGGTTGCGAGTCCACCAACCAGGTCGTGCTGGAGATCATGTGTCAGCCGCTCAACCTGGTCCAGCATGACGATGCATGGTTGCGAATGCTTGGCAAGTGCGGAGGTGGCCAGACGGGATGCGGCGCTCGGGTCGCTCTCGGTGCCGATTCGTCGCGCCGCACCGTCTTCGATGAGACCAGCTTCTCGAAGGCTGGTTGCGAGGCGCTGTGCGATATCGCTGAAGCTGTGATCGTGTCGATCGAAGGTGAGAGATGCGACGGGAAGAGTCGACTCCTTTCTCCACTGTTCGAGAAGTGTGCTCTTGCCATATCCGGCTGGCGCAACAATGCACACGATGCGCTGTAGATCGTCCTCGTCGATGCGAGCCAACAGCTTCCGACGCGGAACGCTCCTCGACGAAAGATCTGGAGACGGCTCTGGGTCATTCATCTCGACCGATGCACCGGAGCCGCTCTCCATGGCCCGGCTGGAATCCAGGTCAGGCAGCGGGTGTTTCATGCCGGGTAGTTTACTGAGGATTCGGAGACGGTCGGGCTCGGAGACGGTCGGAAGAGCGTCCGCTGACCCAAACCTGGCCTTCGCCGAGGAATCTTGTGAGCTCGTCGAGGTCGGCGAGGTCGAATCCCACCGCAAGGCATTTCTCCGTAGCTGCGCTCAGGGCAGCCTCAGACGGGTTGCCAGTGACGACCGCTCCGAATTGCACAGCAGCCTCGGTGCGGGCGTCAAGACAGTCCTCCCGGAGGTCAGACGCATGGATCAGACGCCTGAAGGCGGATTCGTCACTGAGGGCGAGCCTACGCAGCCACTCGTGGTCGGTCTCACTTGGTGGCACGATCACCGCCTTTCCGCTGACCCTGCTCTCCACACTGCGCCGGGGCGTCTGTGCGGACATCTCGCTCGTTTGGACGATATCGACAGTGTGCTGGCGGAGACGAGGAACCACATCCCCCGGTTCGGACGATGTTGCCGAATCTCCCTTCCTTCGATTGCGGTGGGCCCGCGACATCGAACATGCAACTGGGCCGGCCGTCTGAGCGGTAGTGTGAGGTTCGGTCAGCCGTACGCGATCAGGAGTGGCCATGGCCAATCGCACAGAGCAAGGCCGAGCCCCACGGCCGCCATCGATGCTGGACGCTCTTGTCTCCGTGGGCCTTCTGATCGGCTTCATCGTCGCAGCGATTTATCTCTACGGCGGTGACGCCATTGGCGGGCCCATCCAGGTTGCGCTCGTGCTCTCGGCTCTTTTTGCCGGACTCATCGGTCTCAAGAATGGGCACTCGGTCGACAAGATCAGCAAGGCTGCCGTCGACAGCATCTCCACCGCCGTCGGTGCCATCTTCATTCTCCTGGCCGTCGGCTCACTCATTGGAACATGGAACATGTCCGGAACGATTGCCACCATGACGTACTGGGGACTCGAGATCCTCGACCCCAACTGGTACTACTTGGCCACGGCGGTCGTTTGCGCTCTGGTGGCGCTCGGAATCGGTAGCGCTTGGACCGTGATTGGGACCCTTGGTGTCGCCCTGGTCGGTATTGCCAGTGCGCTTGGAGTATCCCCTGAGGTGACTGCCGGAGCGGTTATATCGGGGGCGTACTTCGGGGACAAGATGTCGCCACTGTCCGAGACCACCAACCTCGCCCCCGCAGTGTCGGGTACAACCCTGTACCCGCACATCCGGGCGATGATGGCCACAACGATTCCCTCGATCCTGATCGCCCTAGCGATCTACACCGTTATGGGCCTGCGCACGGACGTCACCGCTGCCTTCGACGTTAC
The DNA here is from genome assembly GCA_963714375.1 of uncultured Acidimicrobiia bacterium. Lineage (GTDB taxonomy): Bacteria > Actinomycetota > Acidimicrobiia > Spongiisociales > UBA5794 > UBA5794. Next base: position 208,464 of record CAVQOG010000002.1, on the reverse strand, counting down.
CTCGGCGCTGGAGGCCATCGAAAGCGTGTTCCACGTCGGGATTCTCCCGATGCTCCCGCTGATCGTGGTCATTGTGCTCGCCGTTCGCAAGGTGCCGCCGACACTCTCGATCATGGCTGGCGCGCTGTTGGGTGGATTCATCGCTGTGGTCCTGCAACCCGATGTGGTGGTCGCGTTCGTCGGTGACCCGTCTCTGAGTACACCGTGGACGATGGTGAAGGGTGTATGGGATGCAATGGCAACCGGCTTTGTCGCAGATACGGGATTCGTCGGCCTCGACTCTTTACTGACCGGAGGCGGCATGGCGTCGATGATGACGACCGTGTGGTTGATCCTCTCGGCTCTCGCTTTTGGCGGCATCATGAACGACACTGGCATGCTCGGGCGATTGATCGATCCGTTCGTGAGGAGAGCCGGGACCGATCGCTCGATCGTCGCGGCTACGGGAGCGACGGCGATCAGTATCAACGCGATCGCCGCGGACCAGTACCTCGCGATCGTGCTCACCGGCAACGTGTTCAAGGAGGAGTACAGGGAACGAGGCATTGCGCCCCAGACGCTGTCCAGGCAGATCGAAGATACCGCCACAGTCACATCTCCGCTTATCCCGTGGAACAGCTGTGGCGCATATGTGGCTGGCACCCTCGGTATCGAGACTATTGCCTATTTCCCGTTCGCATTCTTCAACCTGATCAATCCGTTGCTCTCATTCGTCTATGCCTTCCTCGGGTTCCAGATCCAGCACATCGAGCCGGACTCCAGTCTCGAAGAGCCGCCAGAGACCGTTCATTTCTACGGAATCGGCGGTCAGGACGCGGCTGAACTCCCCAAGAGTGGCGTCTGAAGCCACGCCCGAAGATGAGGCAGCCCGGACAACCTACGCCACACGTGCGTGTCGAAGGGTTCTCGGTGTCGGTTGTGCGCTCTCAGTCGTACGCGGGGTCGCGAAGGACGGGACACGTCATACAGTGACCACCACCGCGGCCACGGCCGAGCTCGGAACCGTCGATCTCGTGGACCGTGATCCCGGCTTTTCGGAGTCGGGTGTTCGTGCCCTCGTTACGGCTGTAGGCGAGCACAACGCCTGGTTCCATCGCGACGACGTTGTTGCCGTCGTTCCACTGCTCCCGTTCTTGGGCAAATGTGTCGCCTGCGGTGGGAACGGTCCGAAGTTCATCGAGACCAAGCGCGGCCTGAACGACGTCGAGCCAGCCTCGCTCCTCAACGACGACTTCGGGGGTTTCGCCGCCCGGGTGGTAGCTGATGGGTTGGATGGCACTCACGGCCGGTTCGTAGATCGTCACGACATCTCGGTCACAGAACGAGAAGATCGTATCGAGGTGCATACTCGCTCGGTCTGGCGGCATCTTCGCCGCGATCACCTGAGTTGCGGCGTTGTTCTCGAAGAGGTTCTGCGCGAGGCGGCCCACCGCCTGATAGGTCGTGCGCTCGCCCATACCGATGAGCACGATGCCCTTCCCGACCGGCATGATGTCGCCACCCTCGATCTTGGCTTCTCCCCAGTTGGCCGTCGGTGGGTCACCAAACCAGATCTTGAAGTCGCCGCCCTTGAATTCTGGGTGGTGCTTGTAGATAGCCATCATGTGGAGCGACTCTTTGCGGCGGGCTGGCCAGTACATGGGGTTCACTGTCACGCCGCCGTATATCCATGCCGAGCTGTCTCGTGTGAAGAGTTGGTTCGGGAGCGGTGGCAACACGAACTCGGTAGCTGCCCAGGCCTTCGAGGCAAGCGCCCTGAATTCCTTCGGGAGGTCATCGACGGTGACACCACCTATCAGATACGCGACGAGCGCCGTCGAGGACATCTCGTCCATCCAAGCTCGTAGCTCTCGAGTTCCGTTGATCCCCACCTCGTTCTCGGTCAATCGATTGTCGAGGAGGTAGGCCCGGCCCTCAGGGTTGTCGGCGACCTCGGCGAGAAGCTCGTGCACCCTCATGACTTGGATACCGAATTGGTCACGCATCAGCGCCACGAATGCGTCGTGACCCCGGCGCGCCCTTTGAACCCAGATCACATCGTCAAAGAGGAGTTCTTCGGCGTTCGACGGCGTCAGTCGCTCCATCTCGAGACCGGGACGATGGACGATCACCTTTCGCAGCTTGCCGACCTCAGAGTGGACTCCGTACGCGGTCATGGCGTTGCTCCCTTCTGCGCCGTAGCACCGTGCCACGAGCGCTCACCTACCGATCGTCTATTCTTATTATGTCAGCGGTTCGGTTCGGCAGCATCACCCACTTGGGACGATGCGAAGCCGCGCCCTTGCTGGGAGAATACGAGGAGGGCAACCGTTCCTAAGGAGATACGTCGTCATGTCCGATCACGAAGGCGCGAGAACCACAGACACAGCGGATGATCAAGCACCGTCGTCGCCCAACAAGCCGAAGTTCGCGTTTCCGACCGCCCTCACCGTTCTGGCGATCGTTCTTCTCGTCATGTGGGTGGCGGCGTTCTTCATCCCGTCGGGTGTCTACGAACTGGACGATACCGGTTCTCCAATCCCGGGCTCGTACGTCGAGATCCCCTCGTGCAGCGACGTCGGCGAGGACACGCTGTGCGTTGACAAGTCACCCCTTACGATGTTCCAGAACCTCTGGGTGGCAACCCCGAACGGTCTCTACGGCATTGAGGACGAGGCAGGCACCGTTCAGGCGTACAACGTAGGTGGCCTTTTCGGCTCTGCCGAGATCTTCCTCTTCGTGCTGGTCATGGGTGCATTCATTGCTGTCACGATGAAGACCGGAGCCATCGAGCTGGGGATCAAGAGATTGGCGCTGCGGTTCCGGCGTAGCCCGACCTGGCTGATCGTGATTTTGATGACAGTATTTGCCGTCGGGGGAACAACGTACGGGATGTGGGAAGAAACGCTCGGCTTCTACACGTTGATGGTTGCTCTCGTCGTCGCGCTCAAATTCGACCGAATGGTCGGTGTCGCGATCATCTTCCTTGGCGCGGGTTCCGGGGTGTTGGCTTCGACGGTCAATCCGTTTGCCACCGGCGTTGCTTCGGACGCGGCCGATATCGGCATTGGCGACGGGCTTCCAATGCGGGTCGTGATGTGGTTCGTGCTCGTGGCGATCGCGATCCTGTATGTCCTTCGGTACGCCAACCGTGTCAAGAATGACCACTCGAAATCGATCGTCGGGTTCGACATCGAGGCAGGATCGGAGGAGGACATCGAGGATGTTTCGAAGATGTCGCGACGCCAGACGTGGGCACTCGTCGTCTTCGGATTGTCCTTCGCCATCATGATCTACGGGTTCATCCCGTGGAATGACCTGTGGCAGCAGTTCTTCAGCAAAGACTTCCCTCTCCCCACAATGGCTGACCTGCTCGGGGACTTCTACTTCACTGAAGCCTCGATGCTGTTCATCGTCGCCGCCGTCATCATCGGAATCATTGGTGGCCTCGGAGAAAAGGGAACCGTCAACACGATGGTTGCTGGGGCAGCAGACTTCCTCAGCGCCGCTCTGGTCATTGTTGTGGCGCGCGCCATCACGATCATCATGAAGAACACTTTCATCATCGACACGATCTTGGACTGGATGGAAGGGATCGTCACCGGAACGTCGAGCATCGTGTTCGCCGAACTTGCGTTCCTGGTCAACATCCCGATTGCGTTCCTCGTTCCCTCCTCGTCGGGACATGCTGCATTGGTGATGCCAATTATTGCGCCGCTTGCGGATTTCGCTGAGGTCTCCCGCGCCCTTGCGGTGACGGGCTATCAATCGGCGTCGGGGCTCGTGAACCTGATCACTCCGACGTCGGCGGTTCTGATGGGTGGTCTTGCGCTCGCCAAGATCGGCTACGACAGGTATCTCAAGTTCGTGACTCCCTTCCTGGGAATCGTGCTCGTCGTGGTGATGATCTTCATGGGTATCGGGACGCTATTCAATTGATTGCTATGGAGCGGAACGGAGACACGGAGATATGAGAGTTGTCGTCGCCCTCGGAGGCAATGCGCTGCTTCGCCGCGGTCAGGACCTCACGGATGAGAACCAGCGGGCGAATGTTGCCGTCGCCTGCGAGGAGCTTGCCCCGATCGCGTTGGAGCACGAGTTGGTGATCTCGCACGGCAACGGCCCCCAGGTGGGACTCCTCGCCCTTCAGGGCGACGCCTATGCGGAGGTCCCTGCCGCCCCGCTTGATGTACTGGGGGCCCAGACTCAAGGGATGATTGGCTACCTCGTGGAACAGGAGCTCGGGAATCTGTTGCCGTTCGACAAGCACCTGGCAACCATCCTGACGATGATTGAGGTGGATCCCGAAGATCCCGCCTTCGCCGATCCGACGAAACCCATCGGACCGTTCTATGACCTCCAGCGGTCCGACGAGCTCCGCCAGTCGAAGGGGTGGGTGTTTCGCGCCGATGGGGACGCCTATCGCAGAGTCGTGCCGTCGCCTCGCCCGAAGCGGATATTCGAACTGGATCAGATCCGCTGGTTGCTTGAACACGGTGCGGTCGTGATATGTGCCGGTGGTGGTGGAATACCGACCATGTACGATGGCGACCGCCTCATCGGCGTCGAGGCCGTCATCGACAAGGACCATGCCACAGGGCTGCTTGCTGCGGATCTCGCGGCCGATTTCTTCATCATGGCGACTGACGCGGAAGCTGTCTTCGTCGATTGGGGACAACCGACCCAGCGACCGATCGCAAGAGCCCATCCAGATGCCCTCATGGAGATCGCCGACCAGTTTCCCGCCGGTTCCATGGGTCCGAAGGTCGTTGCCGCGTGCGAGTTCGCCTCAGCCACCGGGAAATCGACGGGCATCGGAGGTCTGACCGACATCGATGAGATGCTCGACGGGACGGCTGGAACCATCATTACGACCGAACAACAGGGCATCGTCTATCGAGACACCCCCCAATAGTCACAATCGTCCACGGAAGGGACACAAATCATGGCATTCAACCTGAAGAACCGAAGCTTCGTCAAGGAACTCGATTTTGAGCCAAAGGAGATGGAATTCCTCCTCGATCTTTCGGGTGCGCTCAAGACGGCCAAGTACGCAGGCACCGAGCGGCCGCAGCTCGCGGGCAAGAACGTTGCACTTCTCTTCGAGAAGACCTCGACGAGAACACGGGCAGCCTTTGAGGTTGCAGCATTCGATCAGGGCGCCCATGTGACCTACTTCGATCCATCTGGCTCGCAAATGGGACACAAGGAGTCCATCGCCGACACGGGCCGGGTCCTCGGTCGGATGTACGACGCAATCGAGTACCGCGGTGCGTGGCAGAAGGATGTCGAGGAGCTGGCAGCACATGCCGGTGTTCCTGTGTACAACGGCCTCACCGCGGAGTGGCACCCAACGCAGATGCTTGCAGACTTCCTCACGATGCATGAGGCATCCAAAAAGCACTACCGCGAGATCTCATACGCATTCATGGGTGACCTCCGATTCAACATGGCGCGATCCCACATTGTGATGGCAGCCCTGATGGGATCCGACCTGCGGCTCGGTGGACCCTCGGAACTCGCGCCGCCGGCAGACGTGCTTGAGGCGGCACAGGAGATAGCGGCACGTACCGGTGCGAAAATCACGGTCACCGAGAACGCCGAGGAAGCAGTGGAGGGCGTCGACTTCATCCACACCGATGTCTGGGTATCGATGGGTGAGCCAAAGGATGTGTGGACCGAGCGTGTTGAGTTGCTCAAGCCGTATCAGGTCAACAGCGACCTGATGGCAGCGTCCGGGAACCCCGGGGTGCAATTCATGCACTGCCTTCCCGGTTTCCACGATACGAATACCGTCGTCGGCAAGCAGATGATGGAGCACACCAACATGCCAAACGGTCTCGAGGTCACCGACGCTGTGTTCGAATCCCCTGCGAGCATTGTGTTCGACCAGGCCGAGAACCGTCTTCACACGATCAAAGCGATCATGGTCGCGACGCTGGGCTAACCACGGAGAACCATCTGGGGCTGTGCTGTATCGGACAGCGTTGATCACGAGTCAGTATTCAACTGCGACGATCTTCAGGGTGCCTGTGCCGCTATCGACTATGCACTCGGCTGCTGACGCACCGGTGCTTGCACCTAGTTCAGTTCGTCGGCGGCGACCTTGGTCCTCGGGTCCGCCTTGAGCAGGGCCACCATGCCGAAGTAGAGCACGGGGATTGAGAAGTACAAGATCAGGCTGAGTGTCGGTGACCAGTCAGCTACCGCCATCGCCAGCAAGAAGACGAGGATCGGTATCGACGAAGATACGGTGGTCAACCGGCGGGTCTGCTTTGATGCCTGCTGCCATTTCAATCCGGGATGAGTTTGGAAGTAGGCGTTCAGTGCGAGGCGGATCAACGACGCTGCAATGAGAACCGCCCCGTAGATGTGGAGCGCTGTTGGTTCCGTTGGGTATTCACCGAGCGCCGAGGAGGCGAATGGAACGAGGGCCAACACGAGGAGGAATAGCAGATTGAGCCAGGTCGCATTGTGATCGACGTGGCGTACCTGGCTGAAGGTTTGGTTGTGTAGCGTCCAGTACATCCCGACAAGAAGAAAACTGATCACGAACGAGACGAAGGTCGGGCGGATCTCGATCAGCGAGTCGGAAAGAGACTGACCTGACCCGAGTTCCGGGATCCTGATTTCGAGAACGAGGATGGTGGCGATGATGGCAATCACCCCATCGCTGAGGAATACCAGCCGATCGGGGTTGGCGCTCCGTTCTTCAGCCGGAGTGAGGGCGGGAGTCGTGCGGTCTTTCATCGTCGCACCCAAAAGGATTGCTCGGCGCTCGCAGACCGTGATGCAGATCGTGCATGTGACGCACAACGTCGGGGTCTATCCATGGGGAGGTCGAATCCCAAAGCGCTCTCTGATCAGGCCGTGACGGAGCCCTCGGTCGCTGACGGTGAGCGTTTCTTGTTGCAGCTTGGTCATGATGGTCCGAACGATGCATGCACCTGCGAGGATGACGTCCGCTCGCTTGGGCTGGAGTCCGGTGATCGAGCGACGGGCATCAGAATCCATCGACCGGTACAGATCTATCTGGCGATCGATCTCGGCAAGACCCAGGATCGTGCCCTGGACAACATCGGGGTCGTAGGTAGCCATCTCGTGGCTCACGGCCGTGATGTTGGTCACGGCCCCTCCCATCGCCACAAGGGCGTCGGGTATGTCCCGGTCGTCGATGCGGGAGAGGTCAGCCGATATGGCTGTCAGGGCCTCACTGAGCTGTTCGGAGGAGACGGCACCGCCGAGCCTGAATTGCTCGGTGTAGCGGACGGCTCCGACCTCGACGCTGAAACGTTCGTCCGCGTGTGTGCCGTTTCCGAACGTGAATTGTGTGCTTCCACCGCCTGTGTCAAAGACAACGATGGGTCCATCATCCAATCCCAGCCCTGCCACGACTGCGAGATAGGCAAGGCGACTTTCCTCCTCACCGGGGATGACCTCGACCCTGACACCGGATTGCTTCCAGATGGCGTCGATGACGTCGTCTGTGTTCTTTGCGATTCGCATACCAGCGGTACCGACGGCAGCAACTGCCTGAGCGCCGTTCGCCTTGGCCTCATCAACCATGCCTGCGACTGCCAACGCCGTGCGCTCCATGGCCTCGGGGATGATTACCCCGCGATCCTCCAGTGCCTCGCCGAGACGGGTGACCTCGGCTCGGTCGACAACCCTGGTCCACGTGCCTTCCTCATCGCGTTCGCCGAGGTGGAACTTGACCGAGTTGGTGCCGACATCGATCACGCCATATCGAGCGGGTGCAGCGTTGATGACCGAGTTCAGGCCAACGAGGTAGTTGGTGTTGAAGTAGTCACCAAGGCCCAAGGAGCGAACTGCGGCCAACACCGCCTCTCCGTCTTCGGACTCGACAGCGATCGTTCGCGACGGGATACCATTGACCGTCACATCGGCCAGCTCCGACATGCACCCGTTGATGGTGTAGCGATTGCGGAGCTTGTGCACCTCCACCTGACGTACCTCGTGGATGGGTGCCACGAGCTCACTGAGGAACTCGTTGAGGGAGTATCCGTCACGGTCAAGCTCAGGCAGCGGTACCTGCATCGCCTCAAACACGGTGACGATGTCGGCGGCGGCGATGGGGAAGCCGGTTTTCATGACGGGCATCCATTGTTCCAGGCCTTCAACGCTTGTTTCTTGGAGCAGTTTGATGTCCATCAGCTCGTCACGAATCTTGACGTTTGCGTTCCCGGGCGACAGCAGATATAGCTCTTTACTGTCCTGGGTCGCGGTGGATGTGAGGCTGGCGAATGCTGCCTCCGCCGATCCAAAATGTCTGCCGAATGTGCGCCACTCCCATCGTGGAATGATGACCGTCATGTGTTAGGCCTTTTCGATCAGGGAAGAGAAGTACTCAAGGGCGGCCTTGGTCTTCGTTTGTTGCTCGCCGGTGAGATCGACACCGAGTCCGGCAAGATCGGCACGCCAAGCTGCTGCGATCTCGAATGCGTCGTCGGGGAGACACTTTGTCGACAGTTCGAGGATGCGGGATCCATCCGGATACAGCCAGAGCTCAACCACCGTCTTGCGACTGGTATGCCTGATCACCGTTTTGAGTTTCAGGGTGAAGATCGGACCGAGCATCTCAAGATCGTTCAGTTTCAGTCCAGCGGGTGCCTGTTCGTAGAAGAACGCATGCTGTTCCTTGGAGAAGAGACCCTTGATCGGGTCCTTTCCGAGGAGTACCCGCCGGACCGCCTTCGCCGTTGTCAGTCCCTTCATCGATGCCGAGCAGACAAACCCTCCTGGCATCGCATCCACTTCGACACCAACGTTGTCCGACTTCCTCAGTTCCGGGGAGAGCTGGCTTGGAGTTACGGGGCGCAGCTTCACGACGGTGTCACCTCGACCTCCTTGGATACGTCGAGCACGAAGAACCAGACCCTGGCGATTCAACAGGAGGTCCGGTGTGTCGAAGAACACCACCTGTCTGATCTCGGCATCGAGGGGATCGAATCCGAGGGAGGTGGTCGTGGAGCGAATGTCGGTGTCGGGAACCGTGAGCTTCAACTCAACGGTGTCCGCACCTCGGATCAGGTCGAGGAGTTCTGTTAGCTGTGCATCAGTCAGTGTCGAAGTCGCCATGACGCCTTTCCTTGGTGTGGCAGGTGCGCTCGTCTATTTCACGCCGACCCGGGGTCGGCTTGGCACCGGGGTCGATTGCGTTTCGAATCGTCGAAGGAAGAACTTGATCACTTCGTCAACGAGCAGGAGACCGATGGCGCAACCGATGGCGACCAGCCAATGGGTTCCTTCGAGCGCGGTCAGGTCGAGCAAGCGCTGGAGGAACGGGAGCTGGGTTGGCAGCATGATGAGGAGGAGGGCGAGGCCGACGAGGCCGAGCTGGCGACGGTCGGAGATGATGTCGCGATTGAAGGCTGTCGTGGTCTCACCGTGTGCGCTGAAACCGAGCGCAACGTTGAACAGACCGAACACGACGAATCCGATCGTGGCGGCCACAGCAATGCCGTCGCTGTCATAGGCAGCTTCGAGGATGATCGTTCCAACGGCCATCAGGAGCCCGACGAACGTGACCCTGACCCATTGTCCTCGGGAAAGGATCGGCTGGCTCAAGGGTCGAGGTTTGTGCTCCATCAGCCCCGCGGCAGGTTTGTCGAATCCAAGCGAGATGGCGATCGGCACCTGGACGAGGAAGTTCACCCACAGCACAACCAGCGGTGTGAAGGGGACGCCTCCGAGAATGAGAAAGATGGCAGCGAGCAGGTACGACGCGATGAATGCAACGAGTGCCGTCATCTGGAACCGGATGAAGTTGAACAGGTTGTTGTAGATCGCTCGTCCGTGCTCAACCGCTTTGACGATGGTGGAGAAGTTGTCGTCTGTGAGGATCATCACGGCAGCGTCCTTCGACACCTCGGTACCGGTGATACCCATTGCCACACCGATGTCCGCTTTCTTGAGCGCAGGCGCGTCATTGACGCCGTCTCCGGTCATTGCAACGATGTTGCCCGTCTCCTGAAGCGTCTGGACGAGGCGAATCTTGTCTTCTGGCGCGACCCGTGCCACAACCCCGATGTCGGGTAGCTGTGCCTTCAGTTCTTCGTCGGTCAACGCCGCGAATTCGGCCCCGCTCAATGCGGTGCCCTCGATCCCGAGTTGATGTCCTATCGCGGCAGCCGTCACGGCGTGGTCGCCCGTGATCATCCGCACGGCTATCCCGGCGCTGTGGCACTCGGCAATCGCGTCCTTGGCCTCGGCTCGAGGAGGGTCGACGATGCCGACCATTGCGAGGAGGGTGAGGTTGTTCACCGAGTCGATGAGGTTGCCCCGCGGATCGAAGTTATCCGGGTCGAAGTCTCGCCTCGCAACCACCATGACTCGCTTGCCCGCGCTGCCCATGCGTTCGTTTTCCTCGATGGCAAGCGCCAGGTTTTCGGCATTGATCGGAACGAGGTCAGCGCCAGGCACCCAGTATGAGCCAGCGCGACCGATGAGTACGTCAGGTGCTCCCTTGACAAAGCAGCGAACGACGCGCTCACCCTGATCGTTTTCCATGTCATGGAACGTCGCCATGAACTTGTACTCGGAGTCGAACGGAACCTCAGCGACCCGGGGATGATGCTCTCGGGCAGCATCGACGTCGATACCGCCCTTTTCAGCCAGCACGATCAGGGCTCCCTCGGTGGGATCGCCGATCAGTTCGGTGCCATTGAGCCGTGCATCGGAGCAAAGCGCCATCGGCAACATGACGGCGTCAAGATCGATCTTCGAACCCCCAGCGTGAAGGAGATCGCCGGTCGTGCCGTAGCCCTCACCGGTGACGGTGTAGCGGTTCTGGCCAGGAACGGTGAATTCGACAGCCGTCATCTTGTTCAGGGTCAATGTGCCCGTTTTGTCGGAGCAGATCGCGGAGACGGATCCGAGTGTCTCCACGGACGGCAACCGCTTGACGATGGCGTTCATCGCCGCGAGGGCTCTGGCTCCCATCGAGTACAAGGTGGTGACCACTGCGGGGAGACCGGTAGGGATTGCCGAGATTGCCAAGGCGACACCCGAGACAAAAATTGCGTCCAGCTCTTGGTCGTTGCGAATCCCAAGGATGACCATCAGGACGAAAGCGAGCCCTGCCAGTCCGGCGATCGTGATCGTCAGGCGATCCAGCTGCTTTTGCAGAGGTGTCTTATCGGTCTCGGTCTTGTTGAGGAGATCGGCGATGTGGCCGATCTCGGTGTCCATCCCGGTAGCGGTCACGATCAACTCACCGCGGCCGCGGGTGACTGAGGTGTTCATGAACGTCATGTTGAGGCGGTCTCCAAGGGCAACGTCCGACCCCTCGATGACGTCAATGGTCTTGAGGGTGGGGGTGCTCTCGCCGGTCAGGGCAGCCTCTTCGATTTCGAGAGTCGCTGCAACAAGCAGGCGACCGTCTGCCGGTACGACATTGCCGGCTTCCACCAATACGATGTCGCCCGGAACGATCTCGGCGGCATCGATCTCGATCGCATCTCCATCACGACGGACTCGAGCGATGCTCTTCATCGTTTGGGACAGAGCGGCCAGGCTTGCCTCGGCCTTGGCCTCCTGGCTCAGGCCCAAGACGGCGTTGAATACGGTGAGGCCGACGAGTACCAGAGTTGTGGCAAGCTCATCCGTGAACACGATGTTGATGACGGCCGCACCAAGGAGGACGATCTGCATGAAGTCGCGGTACTGACGGAGGAAAGCCTGCCAACCCGACTCTTGCTTCTTCGCAGCGAGATGATTCGGCCCGTGGACCGTCAGACGCCTTTGAGCTTCCGAAGCCGTCAAACCCCGGCTGGGATCCACGCCGAGTTGACCTGAGACTTGTTCGATCGTGGAACCGTGCGGGTTGGGTGGCACGGTCAGATCTTGTGTCGATGCCTCTACAGTCACGCGTGGTTCGCTCCCGCCCGAAGGCAACGACTGGCATCGTCTTTGATGATCGTGGTGTTCGGGTTGCTGACGCACGCTGGCCCTAGGTGCCGTTGTCCGAACAGTGGTTCACGCTGGCTGTGCATAGCCATATTCTACACTATGTATCGCGAGTCAGCGCCTCGGGGACGTCCCATGTTTGCACGTCCGAACTGCACGAACCCGCCGTTTCGGGGATCTCAGGGGTACACGCGATGCCCCACTCCGGAGAGCGGAAGTACTGGTGATCCGGCGCCGAGCCACACCCAATTCCACGACCCAGGCTCCGATCACGCCAATGCACGAGGGCGGATGTTTGTCACGACCTTTTGGAGTCGTTACGTGCGCAGGATCCTTTCCGACGGCTTGCCTCTGCCCAGCTCGTTGAGGTACCGAATCCGTTACATAACAGGATTGTCAACGGTCCCCACTCGAACGGACCCAAGTTGTCACGTGTGGGATCGCCGCATCTGGATTGATTTGTCGATGGCCACGTAGAGCGGGCCTACGAGGGACAGCGCGATCGCAACCAGCCATTGACCGCCGGTGAGCGAGACCGTGACGAGCAAGCGCTGGAACATCCCGAGCTCAACTGCAGCCCACGTGAGGAACCAACCAAGCATCACCCAACCCATATATGGGAACAGTGGCGCCGACCACCAGGCCTGGCGCTCGCGGCGCAGAACCAGTCCGTTGTTCACCCCTGCAAGGGCAACGACAGCGAATGCCATGGTCATGGATGCTGATCCAACGGTGGTGCTCGGATCGTCGGGTCCGATCTCAAGCAACGCGAGGGCAGGGGCGGCGATCAGGAACCCACCGATGGCCCACCGGACACTTTGAGACCGTGTCGCAATCTTCGTTCCTGGTACGCGCGGAGGGCGTTCCATGACACTCGGGTCAGGGACATCGACAATGAAGCCGATGACCACCGTGGCGATCACGAAGAACTTTGCGAACAGCAGCATCATCGGGAACAGGGCGACGCCCTCGTTGATGTTGAAGATCGTTGCCAGCAGCATCAGCTGGAGGACCGAGGACAGCACCGTGAGTTGCAACTTGATGTAGGACGAGATTCGTCGGTAGATGTCTCGGCCGAGGTCGACGGCTCGCACAAGGGTGGCGAAATTGTCGTCGGTGAGGACGAGCTTGCCTGCCTGTTTGGTCACCTCTGAGCCAGACCCCATGGCAACGCCGATATCTGCTTGCTTGAGGGCGGCGGCATCGTTGACGGCATCACCCGTCATGGCGACGACTTCTCCGGATTCCTGCATCAGCCTGGCAAGACGCACCTTGTCCTCGGGAGCGACCCGCCCGAACACGTGCAACTCAGGGAGCTGGGCGATCACGGTCTCGTCGTCAAGGGCGGCCAGGTCGGTTCCCGTGATCACTCCCGGTCCGAGTCCCAACTCGTCGGCAATCGCCCGAGCAGTGATCGTGTGGTCACCGGTGATCATCCGAACATCGATGCCTGCAGCGAGCGCTTGTGCAACGGCGTCCTTGGCCTCGGCGCGGAGTGGGTCGATGATGCCCACGAGCGAGATCAGATCAAGGTCGATCACAGCGGATATCGGATCGGCCTTTGCTGCGGCGAACTCAGCCTCGGAAAGGCCCTTTGCAGCGAAGGCCAACACGCGGAGACCCTTTTCGGAAAGCTCCCTATTTGCTGTAAGAATCTCATCGCGCACATGTGCCATCGGTTCATTCTGTCCGTGCCATAGAGCGGATGCGGAGCGGTCGATGACGACATCGGGAGCGCCTTTGACGGCCATGATGTATGAGAATTGCTTGAGCTCTGTCACGGCGTTCGGCGGGACCTCGTGGAACGTGGCCATGAACTTGTACTCAGAATCGAATGGAACGGAGGCGAGCCTGGGAAACGCACGTCTGGTCTGCTCCGCGTCAACCTGGGCCTTGGCAGCGAGGACGACCAACGCGGCCTCTGTCGGATCGCCGATGATCGATTCGTCGTCGGCCACGGTTGCATCGCTGCACAGGGCCAGGCCGAGCGCCAACCTGGTGAAATCGGGGGCTACCGCGCCAGCGACACCCCTGATTGCGCCTGTTTTGGCGTAGCCACCACCCTCAATCGTGTACCACTCACCACCCGTGAGCATGGTGGTCGCGGTCATGGCGTTCATGGTCAGGGTGCCGGTCTTGTCGGAGTTGATCACTGTCGTGCCGCCGAGTGTCTCGACATCCGTGAGGGATTTGACGACCGCCTTGTGCTCAGCGAGTCGCTGGGCACCGGACGAGAGCATCAGCTGAACGAACGTCGGCAGCCCCGTGGGTATCGCCGAGATCGCCGTCGAAATCGCAAGCAGAACGAGTGTTTCCGTTTCTTGGCCCCTGGCGATTCCAACAATGGCGATGATGGCAACGGCGCCCCAGGCCAGGAATCCGAAGACCTTCGTGAGGCCATCCAACTCAAGTTGCAGGGGGGACTTCGTTCGTTTCGTCGCTGCAACCATGTCAGCGATATGTCCCATTTGGGTGTCCGCGCCGGTGGCAACCACGACGACCACCGCCGAACCGCGGGTGACCTGCGTGTTCTGGAACACCAAATTCGTCCGATCGCCGAGGGCGGCTTCCTCGTCGGCAAGGGTTTCAGCGTCCTTGGCAATCGGAGCGCTCTCGCCGGTGAGCGATGCTTCCTGCACCTCGAGGGATGCAGAGCTCACGATCCGAGCATCAGCAGGCACGACATCGCCGGCTTCGAGGAGCAGAATATCGCCAGGGACGAGGCCACTGGATTCCACCTCCTCGACCCGGTCGGAGCGGCGCACCCGGGCAGTCGGAACCTGGAGTTGGGAGAGCGCCTCGACGCTCGCCAATGCCTTGCGCTCCTGGTTTGTCCCCATGATCACATTGAATAGGACCAACGCCCCCACAACGAGGCCGGTTGGAATCTGTCCGATCCCAAGGCTCGCGATGCTGACGATCAACAGCATGATGTTCATGGGGTTGGCGAGTTGTCCCTTGGCTGTCTGCCACGTGGTCGGAGGGGGATCACTCGCTATCACGTTCGCCCCGTAGATGGCAATACGTCGCTCGACCTCGTCTGGTGCGAGACCGTGTTCAGCATCGGTCCCGAGCTGGCTCGTGACTTCCTCGGGACCAATCGCGTACCAGCGCGAAGTTGACGGGATTCGGTCGGTCATGGCCATGGCGTCGCCTCGGTTCTGTGCAGGATGTTGCGGTGCGCTACAGACCGGATTATGACAGCCGATCCTGCGCTATGACGTCCGTTGGGGACGTCAGAACCGGAGGCATGGAGGGACGCGATGATCGTCGTGAGAGGTGTCGAATGGCCCCATCTCTGCGCCAGGATTACTGTTGTCGGACAGATCAACCGGTCACGGATTCCGCCAGCGGGGGTCCGCAAATCCGGCGCATGCGTGGTTGATGCTTTGCCGACGAGCTGGTTTGTCGGTGGGCCAGAGCTGCGGTCGGCTTTGAGGAGGCACTATGGCGTCGACGGTCGAACGAAGGTTGCGGACACCGCGCTCAGCGGCGTTCGCCGGGATCATCTTTGCGGTGCTCCTCGGAACGGCCTACGTCCTGCTCCGGTTGTCGGTTCCGACAGACCTGACCGACGCGACATGGCTGAACGAGCGAGTCGGTTACGTCAAGTTCGCTGTCGGGCTCGTCCCCTTCGCCGGGGTGGCCTTTCTCTGGTTCATGGGAGTGGTTCGGGACAGAATCGGAGACCACGAGGACCGCTTCTTTTCGACGATCTACACCGGGTCCGGTCTCCTCTTTCTCGCGATGGTGTTCGTCTCGGCCGCAGTGGCGGGTTCATTGCTGGTCACCTATGGGACGGTCGCCGAGGAGATGTTCGACAGTGGGGTCTACACCTTTGGCAGGGACGTTGTCTACCAGATCAGCAACGTGTACTCGATTCGCATGGCAGCGGTCTTCATGGTCTCCCTTGGAACGGTCGGTCTTCGTACGAAGGCCTTGCCTCCCTGGCTCAGCATTGCCACCTATGTCCTTGCCGGTGCATTGGCGATCGTGATCAGCTACAGCCTCTGGATCTCGTTGATCTTCCCGGCTTGGGTCTTTGTCGTTTCCGTCTACTTCCTTGCCACGAGCTTCCGTGTCCCCCAACCGTCAGGCCCATAACTTGGCGGTGCCAGCGGGCTCAGTTCGAGATGTGGATCTCGACGGTGAGCGACATCACCCAGGCCGCGCGATCCCTTTTCCCTTCCGGCCGCTTCCTTGCTTCGAATAGAGCCCGCCGGTGTGGGTTGGCCTATTTGTCGCAGCCTATGCCGTCGCCATCGCGGTCGAGATCGTAATCATCAGGCCCGATCACCTGGACTCGGCCCGTGTAGTACGGGCCGTTGCCACTCCCGCCCTTGCAGTCGTAGTCGCTCACAATCTCGAGACAGGGAATGTAGGAAGGGTGGCAGGCGGGCTCGGGTGCCGGCGCGGCGGTCGTCGTGGTGGTGCTCGAAGATGTCGAGGTTGTCGTCGGCCGGGTAGTGGTCGTTGATGTGGTTGTCGTGGCACGCCGGGTAGTTGTTGTCGTTGCTTTGAGCGCGGTGGAGGTCGGCGGGATTGAGGTGGTTGTCGACGGAGACGTCAGAGCGTTGGGTGCGGTTGTGACTGGAGTCTGTGCAAGGGTGGAGGAATTCACGAAACCAGCATCCGACGTTTCTGATCCTTCGGCTGCGCATGCCGACAAGGTCAGAGCCGCGATGGCCAGCATCGTCAGGGTTCTTATGTCAGCTCCTCACCACGTTCAGAATCCTATCGGCCGCTTGGACGCGCGACCACAGCCCGATTCCACGCGGATCGTTGCGATTCACCCACGAACCGATGCCTCGCGTAGCGGTTTGAGTTCGCCGAGCGTCTCTGCAAGAACGATGAGGTCGTCTCCTGCTTCGATACGAAAACCTTCCTCAGGGTTGGTGTGCGTTTCGTCACCGCGACACACAGCCAGCAAGGTCGCGCGATGGTTCGCACGCATGTAGGTGGACAAGTCGTCAATGGACATCCCGATGCAGCTCTCGGGGAGTCCAACCCGATAGAGCTCCGAGCCTTCACCACCTGACACGATGTCCGCCACGAGCCGCGACAGGCCCGGATACAGCGAGGTTCTTGCGAGGAGATGCGATGCGAGCCTTGACGTCACCATGACCTCGTCCACATTGGCTCGTTCAAAATGCGCGACATGGTTCGGATTGTTGACTTCGACCACCGTGCGGACGTGGGGAGCCATCGTTTCGATTGCGAGCACTGTCAGGATGGACCGCATGTCGGCTTCGCTCGATCCATCAACGGGACAGATGATTGCCGATACGGCGGTTTCGATCCCTGCCCGTTTGAGATCCTCCTCGTTGGTGGTGTCACCCCGAACGAAATAGACGGAGCCGTCCGCAGGATTGCGTTCCGAGTCGTGGAGGAGCACAAGCTTCGTCGCATACTCGTCCCCAGCCAACTCCGCGATCAGATCTCGTGCGGTCGAGTTCCAACCACACACGACAATGTGGTCTCGATAGCCTGCTGCTCCCATTCCTTGTCCCTCCTTCAAGAGGAAATCGATGACAAACCCGACGAGGGCTCCGGTCAAGAGAGCGACGATCGCAACTCCGAAAACTCCAAGAACCCAGCTCATGAACCATCCGATGGGGCGCCCCACCAGATCGCCCGTACCGAGGCCAAGGACGGTCGCTCCCGCCCAATACCACGACCGCCAAAGCTCGGCGAGCGTCTGATCCGTTTCGGTGAACCACACAATGGCGGAGGCGATGGCGAGGAAGATGACGAGAAAGGCGAACAGTGACAGGAAGAATCGGCGGTCGACTTTTCCGCTCACACGCTTCAAATGCCACTGGACACGTCGAAGAAATGGTGAGTCGAAGAGAGATCCGATACGTCGCCGCATCAGCTGGATGCTAGCTGTTTGGGGTTTCGTCGCCCGAGACGGAGTCAGCCGGTCAGTAATTCAGCACTGTCTTGATGATGGTGGCGACCTCGTCGCTTGCTTCGGGGTCGATGCTTCCGAGTCGTCGGACAAGGCGGTTTCGTTTGATCGACCGGATCAGTTCGCATTGAACATAGCTCGTGTGGTCGATACCGGTGTCTTCGGTTGCCTCCACCTCAACGTGGAGCGACAGCCCCCGACGGGTGGTCGTGAGCGGGGTCACGACAACGAAGGGAAAGCCCGTTCCGAACGTGTCTGGGGGGCCGATCACGAGAGCTGGTCGATGCGCTGCCGGTTCCCCTGGATACGGTTCGCCAAAGTCGACGAGCCACAGGTCATCAACGGATGCCATCAGTCACTGACGTTGCGTCCGTTTCGAAAACGTAGGCCTCCCAAGCAGCCGGGTCGTTGCGGAGTTCAGCAAGCTCGGCCGCGACTTGATGGGCGAAGCGCTGTCGCCGGAGAGCTTCGGCGGCATCTCGAACCGTTTCGATGAGAGATGAATCGTTCGCACGGCTCAACTCGAGAAGGCGAGCGTGGGTGTTGCTGTCGACACGAATGGTTGTCGTACTCATGTCTGCAGTCTACATTATGTATGCGTTCAGGTCTACATGCTCCACATGCCGTTAGGTGCGGGTATCGACCTTCCTCAGACGTTGGAAGATCAAGGCGAGCAGTAACCCGTTGATGATCAATACCAACCAATCGATCGAGACAATGATCACCTCAAAGCGATCACCTCAAAGCGGTCTTGGCGATCAAATCCGTGGATGGCAGCGATCGCCCCGAACGCCACGACCGGTGTCAGGAACCCTGCCACGAAGACCCAGCGCACAATGCGTGACATGACGTTGTGCCAGGTGACCAAGGGAACGAGGAGGAGGAACGAAGCACTCACATCGCAGGCCAACAACGCCCATCTTTGGCAACGGTCAACAACACACATCAACCGCGGTAGGGTGGCGCCACTTGTTCGAGAAAGAGGGGGGATCGGACTCCCTTCCTATGTTGTCGCAGGAGGGGTTGATGATGAGACGAGCCGCTTGGTTGCTGGCACTGTTGCTGCTGATGGCTGCTTGCAGTGGGGGAGACTCCGACTCCGGGACAACATCAACGGTGGCGCCAACCGCTCCCGCCAAGGATGCGGGCACGTCCTATGACCAGCTCATGGAGCGATTCGCCGCAACAGACGGGACGGTGACGCCAGAACTGGCCCTGACCGCTTTTGCCCTCCAGTTTGGTGATGTGCCGGGATCGCTGAATCTGGCACGCGACGGCAGCGAACCCCGGAGTGGCACAAATGCAATACGTTGGGTTGTCTCGGTTTGGGATGATCTGTCGGTGGCCCAACAAGAAGCCGTCGAAGTTCGAATCGCCCGCTATTTGGGATCCACAGCAGAGACCACCGCCGCAAGCGATGCAAGCACGGGATCTCGGGATCTTGCCAGCGTTGAACCGCGGTTCATGCACGCAGCAGATCCGACTCCGGAAGAACAGGAGTTCTGGGATGGCTTGGCTCGTGATGCGGCGCAGAAGGTTCGCGAGCGGCTCGGAGGCGTATCGTTGGCCTATGACATTGTGCTTGTCGACGAAGTTGCTGGTGGAGATGCCGAGACAGGTCCGTCGACAGTCATTCTTCCGTTCCTCCCCTCCTTGACGAACGACTCCTGCCGGATTGCGGTTGGCGAGGCACGGAGGTTTCCCGACGACGCACAGAAACAATCGGCGATGTACCACGAGATGTTTCATTGCTGGAGTTTGATCAACTCGGACTCACTCTTTGCGTGGTCCGATACTCCCGGCTGGTATCAAGAGGGCGTGGCGTCGTGGGTTGGTGAGTCCCTCGCTGGCGGCAGCGCGTACTCGGCAAGCTGGTGGCCAAGGTATCTCCTCCCACGCCAATCCGATCGGATATACCCGATGTTCATTGAGGAATACTCGGCGATCGGATTCTGGAGCTCGGTGGATGCGGCGCTTGGCGGCGGTTTGTGGGGTGAGATCCTCAGTCTGAACCGTGTTGCAGAGGGCGGCGACAACGCGGATCTGATGAACGCGGTGCTGGCGCGTATCGGTCCGAACGCCCTGGCTGGTATTCCCGCAGAAGCGGCGATGCGAACCGACTGGGGTACCAACTGGATCATGTCGGGTCCCGGACTACGCGGTGGGGGTCGGATTTCGAACGAGATCACGATTGACGAGGGGGTCCCTGACGGGATCAGCGTCGCCCCCGGCTGGCAGCAGCTGCAGTCGTTCTCGCTCAACTTGCCCGATCCGTCGACTCCGACGATCGTCGAAATTGCCGGTCGCGGCTGGATATCGGGTCGATGGAACACAGGTGAAGAATTCATCATCACCGCGGCCGAAACGTTGGTGTTCTGCGCGGGGGAATGCGCCTGCGCCGATGGAACCTCGATCGCGGGCGCTCGGGTTCTTCCGCCAGGCACCGACACTCTGGCGGCTGCGATGATCGGCGGACCGGCAACCGGCAGCGCCATAGAGGTAGCAATGACCTCTTCGGATGAAGAGTGCGAAGAGCCAACCGATTCTGTTGGCCCCGGCTCTCCATACGACGCCCAAGGGTTCGTCGGCACCTGGGAGGCTACGAACGAGTCGATCGTGACTATGTTCAACAATGCGTTCGCGCATCAGCTGACCGAGGGGCCGCCACTCAAGGTCCTTGGTGTCTCTGGGGATATCACCATCACGTTCGAAGAATCAGGTACCGCGAAAGTCGACTACGACGACCTCACGCTGGTCCTTGACGAAACATCGCCCATTCCGTCACTCACGATTGTTGGTGGTGGTGTTGTTGATTGGCATCTGGAAGGGTTCGAAGTCGTGTTCAGTGGTGAACCCAACTTCAGCCTCTTGGCCACGGCGGACGTCTTGGGAGTAGAAACTCAGTTTCCCATCGACAACACCGATCTGGCATCTGGGGGTGGCGAGTCCCGTTTTGTGTTCGTAAGGGATTCCGATACGGAGCTCATCCTGAGCTTCTCTGAAGCTACCAACGGAAGGATCTTCTTTCCACACAAATGGACGCGCAGGACCGAATAGGCAGCGCCTGGAACCGGTGTGTGGCTGATACGACGATGAGCGCTGGCGTAAACCGTAGGAGAGACGCGATGGTCCGGTGCACCACCACTCGCACAACCAGGAATAGACCATCGAGACTTCACCAGATACAATTGGTGTGGATCGAACGATGATTGTCTATATCGGTTTCGTGGCAGATATTCGTGGCAATTGAAGGGGGTGTGGCGAAATGATCGTTGTTGTAGGCGTTGATGAGGCTCCTATCTCCAAGACGGTTCTGGCAAGAGCCATCCAAGAAGCCAAATGGAGGGATGCCGAGGTACATGCCGTGCATGTTCTCCAAATCCCAATCGTCTATGGGGAGTTCCCTGTGGAGCTTGGTCACGTGGGCGAGGCACAACGCCGAGCTGTATGGGCGTCGCTCGAATCCACCATTGCCGAGTCCGAGATCCCCATACAACGCGTCGACTTGGACGGTTATCCGCCGGATGTTCTTGTGCACTACGCATCCGACAAGGAGGCAGCCCTGGTCGTTGTTGGTACTCGTGGTCGGGGAGCGTTCGCCTCCCTGGTCCTTGGCAGCACGAGCCTTCGGGCGATTCATCTGGCGGAGTGCGATGTCCTCGTTGTAAAGCCGGCTCAAACAGAAGAGGGATGAGAGCAAGGGCACGAACCCGTCGTGGATCCAGGCGACCGTACCGGGAACCGACGAATGATCAGAGCCCGGGGACACGAGGATTGAATCCACCTACTTCGACAGAGTGCAGGGCCAGATGACACCGCAGTCAGGTGAGGGCGAACGGGCGATCGCCACGACACGATCGATGGACGCCTACACGGCAGCACCAACGGGGTCGGCTCGGGCGACGATCGCGGTGCTCCATGCTTGGTGGGGGGTGACCGATGTCGTGACTGGTGTGTGCGATGACCTCGCGAAACTCGGCTACGTCGCCGTCGCACCGGATCTCTACGCAGGTGAACTGGCATCGACGGCAGAGGAAGCAGCGATGCTGCGGGCACGCAAGCGGGCGATACCAATGTGGCGGCAGATCGTTGGAGCAGTCGAGCAGGTGCGGTCCACACACGGAGCCGTGGCAGTCGGCCAGATTGGGTTCTCAATGGGCGGGCATTGGGCGTTGTGGCTGGCCAAGCAATCACAACCAGAGATCCCACCGATCTCGGCCACCACGGTGTTCTATGCAACCAGGGCAGGTGACTTCTCCGCCAGCCGGTCGGCGTTCCAGTTCCATCTTGCCGAGACCGATCCATTCGTCAGCACGAGTTCAATCAAACGGCAGGAGGTTCAGCTGAGAACGGCTGCCCACGATGTTGAGTATCACGACTATCCCGGCACCGGACACTGGTTCTTCGAATGGGATCGGCCAGAAGCGTACGACGCTCGCGCTGCCGACCTCGCGTGGCAACGCACTATCGAGTTTCTCGATCGACACCTCCCACAGACCGAGACGCTCGAGTAGCGCTGGTTTGACAGCGTCGAGCGCCCTCCATTCTGTGTCGGCCGTCCTCCGTTCTGGGGGCTGGAGTGGACATATATGTCCAATGGAGCCCAGGGTACGAAGATCTGGCGGATGGCTGGCTCGTGCCGTAGCTGGTCGAGTGGGTCGTTGCCCTATACGGTGGCGCTGTCGCCCCAGTCGAGATCAAGTAGTTCGATGCCGTCAACGGCGAGGATGCCTCTGACCAGATCGCGGGACCAGGACCGTCCGCTCTCACTCATATAGAAATCGTGGATGGGGACGACCTGAGAGGGACGAACCCGCCGGGCGAACTCCACGGCGCCAATCGCTGTGTCCCACGGGACAATGATCGGGAGAGCGAGCACGGCAGCGCTATTCAATGGATCACGGCTGTCTCCTGGGTGGGTGAACACGCCGTCAATGGTGAATGACCGGTTTGGGGGTTGGGAGCCGTTCGGGATCTTCCCATGGATCACGTCCTCGATGCTGAATCCCTCCGGTACCCCGGTCGACACCTCGATGTCGTGAGGGGCGAGTAGATCAGCGACCGCCTGGTTCGAATGAACCCCCACGTCGTCGCCGCGGTCGACCAGCCAGCGCACAAAGTCAGGGTGCACGTGGTCGCCGTGCTCGTGGGTGATCGCGACAGTCGTGACTTCACCGATCGCGTCGAGATCGACCTGTCCCGATAGGAAGCTGTGAAACCCCGGATCGAACAGGGTTGCTGAGTCATCGGTGACGACGTGTACGCATGAATCGGTGAGTCTCGTGATGACTGCCATGGGAATAAACATAGCTCCTCACGCCGCATCGATGACGCTGATCAAGCTCCGTACGGCTCGGGGTTCTGACCGGGGGTATCGGCTACTTCGCCTTGACGCAAAGGACAGGAACAGGGGAGTCGTGGAGGATGTCGAGAGCGTTGGAACCCAGAAATACTTTCCCGGTTGCTGTCCGCTTGCGGATACCGATGACGATGAGATCGGCGCTGTATTCATTGACGGCGGCCACGATGTCCGCGACAGGCTTCTCTCCACGGACGTATCCGTGGACTTTGTGGTCGATTCCCTCGTCGGACAACCGCTCGGTGAGCTCCGCAAGCCGCTTGTCCATTGCGATGTAGTCCTGCTGTTGCTCGTGGTCTCCGCCGAGCATGGAGTTGACGATGATGAGGCTTGCTCCGCGGAGTCTTGCCTCCTCGATTGCCTGTTCGATGGCGGCGTTGCCCTCTGGGCTGTCGATGAACCCGACGACGATCTTCACACATACTCCTGTATCGGTTGTTCACATTGTTGCAGATTGGGTCACGACGATGCCCCGCATTCTCGACGCCGCAAATGGTCTCGCGGGTAAGGTCGAACGAGCCAATCCTCGCCCCCGCTTGCCGACTTCGCCGACGTCGCATGCTCAGCTGTCGTCACAGCATTCCAGGCTGCGTCTGGGGCGGTCAACCTCATCACACCGACCGCGGCTGTCGTACTCGGAGGCTTGACGTTGGCGAAGGTGGGATACGATAAGTATCTGAAGTTTGCGTGGCCATTCTTGATAGGGCTCTTCGTCATACTGTCAGCGTTCATGGGTTTGGCGTCACTGGCATGAGATCAGTGAATCGGCGGAAAGGTCGGGTATGCGAATTGTCGTAGCGCTCGGAGGGAATGCTCTCCTGCGGCGTGGTCAGGCGTTGACTGAGGAGAATCAGGTCGAGAACGTGAACATCGCGGCCGATCAACTTGCTCCCCTTGCTCTCGATCACGAGCTTGTGGTTTCGCACGGAAACGGACCCCAGGTCGGTTTGTTGGCGCTCCAGAGCGCCGCCTACATGGACGTACCCCCATATCCGCTCGACGTGCTTGGTGCAGAGTCACAAGGGATGATCGGCTACCTCATGACCCGAGAGCTCGGCAACCGTCTCCCATACGAGAAGCCACTGGCGGTGCTGCTCACCATGATCGAGGTGAATCCAGAGGATCCAGCGTTTGACAACCCCACAAAGCCGATCGGCCCGTTCTACGACGCCGATCAGGCCGACTCGCTCGCCGTTGAGAAGGGTTGGGTGTTTCGAAAGGACGGTGACTCGTTTCGCAGGGTTGTTCCCTCACCTCGCCCGCAACACATCTTCGAGCTCCGTCAGATCGAGTGGCTGCTCGAGAGGGATGCCGTTGTGATCTGCGCCGGGGGTGGAGGAATACCGACGATGTACAAAGCTGACCGGCACCTCGTAGGAGTAGAAGCAGTCATCGACAAGGACTATGCCTCAGCGTTGCTCGCCGACGGGATCAGAGCGGACCGGTTCGTGATGGCTACCGATGCCGACGCTGTGTATACCGACTGGGGTGATCCGAATCAGCGCCCAATCTCGAGAGCGCATCCGGAAGCGATCCTTGAGATGTCCGATCAATTTCCGGAAGGGTCAATGCGTCCCAAGGTCGCGGCAGCGGCTGAGTTTGCTATGAACACTGGCAACGATGCACTGATCGGCACGCTTGCCGACATCGGCGAGATGCTTGGGGGCAACGCGGGTACGGCCATCACCGTCAATGCTGACGGAATTGAATATCGGTCCTGATACGACGAGACAGGAGAAGAACATGGCATTCGGGGGCATTCAGAAGTCGGCAGCCCGGAAATCCGGATGGCCTGGCCGTTGTCCTCACCAATCATCGATTCCGTACGTTCTGCCCGATGAGCTCGAACTGACCTGAGTAGTCGTTGCAACCTGCATTGCCAGCTACCGAACCGTCATCACCGAACGCAAGCGTGATTGAAGAATGTAACTACGAGGGCCGTGACGCTGATTGAGTAGGCGACCCCACGACAATGAGTATGGGCAGTCTCGGAGAGGGGTCGTACGCTCAGTTCAATGCAGCCTCACTCCACCCACCATCCGTTCGACATGTCAGACGCCTCCTATGAGGGCAGAAGGCGTCACCACGGACAGATTCGGCCGGCGACGAACGCGACACGCTGTCGCGAGAGGAGGTGACAACATGAGAGGCAAACACATCCGACTCACAGTGATGATCGTGGCCCTCGTTGTTGCAAACGCTGCGTGTGGCGGAACCAGCGAGAGCGACAATGCACCACAAGGCGATGCAGCTCCGTCGGTCTCCACGGGCGACACATCACCACCCGACTCGGAACAGGGCGGCGGCGCCACGGGAGAGGACCCTGGCGTTGGCTCCGGACAAGCCGACACGATTGTTGTGGGTGGGCAGGAACGGCCCATCCAGGGGACCGCCACGGTCGTGATCGGTGACGATGTATACGAATTCAAGCTCCTTGAGTGCGGATCGAGCGACGAGCAGGGACTCGGCGGCAGTGGATTATCTGACGCGGTTCCCGACGAGGACAAGGACTATCTGCAGTTCTATATCCAGCCCGAGGGATCAACCTACACGCCCGACGCACCCTCGCAATTCATCACTATCGCGGATGCGGTGAACCGTCTGAATTGGCACGCGGGCGGCGGAACTCTTACCGGATATGTCACACATGAGGAGAGCGCGATCGTGGATTGGACCCTCGACGGCATGGCAACATCTGGATCAGCGCTATTCGTCGAGGCCGGCCAGGTCTTTGCCAAGGACGAAAACGCCAACGCTACAGAGAACGTGTCGATCGAAGGAACCTTCGCAGTCGACTGCAGCTGACACCGGCGCTCTTCGGGCGACCGCCAACTCGGTTCGCAGCGAGCCGAGTGCCGGACATCCCGCAGACGTCGGACTGGAGGAGATGGAATGAGGAGGACTTACATCTTGGTAGCCACCGTCGTCCTCGTTGCTGGCGCGTGCGGAACGAGTGACGGTGCACCGGAGTCAGGGGGGAACTCAGGCGACGGCGGCTCGGCCGGAGGGGTCGTCGTGAACCCGCAGCCCCCCGGGCAGGCGATGGCGGTGGTCGATGGCCTCGAATACACGCTCACGGAGCCTGGCGGTTTCGCGTGCAGCATCACCCCAGATGAGATCTCGATCGCGTTCCGCATTGGTGACAACGAGGTCGTTCTCGGCGGTGGCGTAAACCTATACGACACAGGTTGGTCCGGAGGCATCGATTTGCGAGTCGCTAACCCCGATGGCGAGGACGGACCGATCAGCTACTTCGCCAACCTCGCGTCGATCGCGAACGGCATCGCGGTCGATGGTGACAGTATGTCGTATTCAGGTCCCATGCAGAAACAGCCTGCAAACGATGGGAGTAACCCTCCTCCGGTCGACGTGGGTGAAGGCAGTTTCAGCGCGACCTGCCCCTGAGTAGGTCCGCCGGGCGTTCTACGACATCGATATGACGGACACGATCCGACAAGTTTCTCAATCGCTTTGCGATTCGAGGTCGCCGGGCCGCCTTCCCCCTATGGGGTGAGTAGCAACCGGAAGAGCGGGCATTCTCCTCTTGTGGCACAACGAACGAGTAGTGAGTCGTCAGGGTTCGATCCGGTTGATGGTGTGTACCCTGTCGATGCTGCGGTCGAACGATGCGATGTCGGTGACTCCCGCCAACTCAGCGGACGCCACAAGGTATGCCTCGGCGAAATCGATTCGGTGGTTCACGTACACATCGAGCGACCTCATGAGCAGCGCTGCATCCAACGTACGTATTGCATCGAATGCGATCACTGATTGTGCCAAGCGAGCGACCTTCTCGGGAGGCACCTCGTAGTAGGACTCAAGGACATACACCATCTCTGCGACGATTAGATCCGGGAGGAGTAACTCGTCTGCTCGACTGAGGAAGGCTGTTGCGCGTGCTGCCAGATCGGGTGGATCCCCGGTGAGATGCCGAATCAGTATGTTCGTATCGACGAAGGCCGTCAACGCCGAGCCTTCGTGCGAGCCTCGCGGGTTGCGTCACGTACAGCGTCCCACGGCACCCCACGCTTGGCTGGTGGCACCCCTACGGTGCCAGCGAGATCGAGGAGGTTGGGTGTTCGAGCGATGACAGCGCGGTGCTGCTCGACTCGAAACACAACTTGGTCACCCTTGCCGATGCCGAGCGCATCCCGAACTTCCTTCGGGATTGTGATCTGTCCTTTTGATGTGACCTTGGCAGCGATGTCCATGGACAGCTCCTTACCTTCGGATATAGGTAAGGATACGATGCGTCAGGTCTCGAGTCAACGAGTTCGGTTCAGGGACTTTCGTTGGCGGCTGCTCGTTGTTCCATTCTGCTGCCTCCCAACGCGCCGCCGCCTACGGGTGATGATTGGTGTCCGTGGCTGGCCGACGCCACGACAGGCACCCTGTTGAGTGTCGGCACGTAGGATGGGTTCATGTCACGAGACCGTAAGAAGAAGGCGCGGCTTCCCCCGCGGTGGTTTGTCCGTGCTGCATGGTTCACGCATCGAGGCCTCTACCGGCTGACCCGTGGGCATGTGGGATTGAGACGACCGAAAGCCAACCGTTGGGGAATGATGCGGCTTACCACAACGGGCCGTCGATCTGGTCAGGAGCGAAGTGTGATTCTCGCCTATTTCGATGACGGTCCGAATGTGGTGACGATGGCGATGAACGGTTGGGCAGACCCCGAGCCTGCGTGGTGGCTCAATCTTCAGGCTCAACCCGAGGCCAGCGTCGATCTCCCCGGTGGCCGACGTGCCGTCAGGGCACGGGCAGCGGAGGGGGAGGAACGATCGCGGCTGTGGTCCCGGTGGCGAGAGATCGACACGGATTTGGATGCCTACGCCGCGCTCCGGTCAACTGAGCCCGCCCTCGTGATCCTGGAACCATCGTCTGGCACCAACGGATAATGCCGGTTCGGGTCGCTGTGGCCGTCGCGTCGGTGTCTCTCGTGGGTTCGCGATCGCCCGTGTAGGTCGCGCTCTATCGGCTCGGAATCGTTCAGCGGTCAACTCGACGTTGGCAGCCCTGACATCACCAGGGGAATGGGTTCGGCAACGGGAGTGTCGCGACTCCACGCTCGTAGAGAGACAGAAGCTCGCGGAAAGCGGCTTGTGAGTCACAGTCGACGATCCAATCATTCCCATCGGCCGATGTGCCGCACCCGTCTATCCGCTTGTGGAGGCTCTTGGCCACGGCCAACGCCGTTCCTCCGTTTCCGAAGTACACAGCGAGAGCGGCTCCGCCGATTGTGAGTTTCATCAACCCGCGGTACCACCGTTGCTTGAAGTGGTTGTTGGGAAGGTCACCGAGGAAGGAGAGGAGCCAGCTGGCGTCAAGACCGTCGATGACCCCGTCACCGTCAGTATCGGGATTGGTCGGGTCGGTGCCGGTGAGAGCTTCCTCCGCGTCGGTTAGGCCGTCACCATCGGCGTCGACCAGGGCGCCAGAGACCACCAGGGTTTCACCTTCCGAGACCTCGAAAATATCGTCACCCGTTGTAACTGTCGCTGTTCCGGTCACGACCTCGATCGTCACGGTGGTTCCATCATCGTCCAGAACGACGGAACTGCCGGCACCAACGTCAACCTCGGCGCCACCAGATGTGAAGGTCGTGACCCGACCTTCGCCTACGTCCAGGTGCAATGAGCCGCATGTGATCCCAACCGTGGTGCCTCCCCACACCAGGGATGTGAATCCACATTGTTCCAATCTCGCGGTCTCGTTGGCGGGTCCGAGAGTCGCTATCAGAACACCAAGCAACGGGTTCGGATGGTCGCCTACGGTGACGATCACCAGGCCCGGGTCGAGGATTCTTCCGGACGTGTTCCCGCCTCCCAGCACTGAGTCGTCGAAGAACCGGGACTGAGACTGGTGCAGATACGCCAGAGGGCTGCTTGTGGCGTCCACCGAGTTTGCGATCCCATCGAAGTCCAAATCGCCTTGGGGATCGGGTTGATTTCCGAAGTCCAGATCGGATGCGCTGCCGTCTCGTGGATCAAGAACATAGCCACCTGGAGGCGAAACCTGGCTGTAGCCGGGGCGTGCCTCTTGGCGCAGCACTACTTCGCTGTCGGCATCGGTACCGATGTAGTACGTGCCGTCGACATCAGACGTAGTGAACGGTTCGTCGTTGATGTCGAAGTCCAGGTCGTTGTTCAGATCGAGATAGACGAGTGCTCCGCGCATCGGCGACTCCAATGGACCGAACAGGCCGTCGCCATCGAAATCGTCCCAGACAACACCAGAGAATTCCACCGGAGGCTCCCCGCCCGCTCCGTACACCGCCAACGTCACCGGTACCGAGAAGACGTCCTCACCATTCTGCTCGACGGTCAACGTCACCTCGTACACGCCTTCGTCGCCCGGCGACGTTTGCCATTCGACTCCACTTGAGCCCCACGGCACCGCTTCTGATGGCAAATCGGCGTAGGTGATGTCGAAGGGATCGCCCTCGGGATCGACGATGGTTGGGCTGTATTTCAGCTCTTGACCGGCATTCGCCTCTGCTCTGAAGTTGTTCGGGTTGATGACCTCGGGTGGGTAGTTGATTGAGTAGTCGTCGTCGAGGTCCCAGATGGCAGCTTGGCCGGCGGCTACCCCGACAACCAGACCGTTGTTGTTGATGTCGACCGCGAACGATTGCGTCGACCCGACCCGTCCTAGATCGATCAGCTCGTCGCCAGCGGGCCTGAACAAGATGGCCATGGCATCGAAAGACAAGCGGGTGGGCTCACTGTATCCAACGATCCAGCCTGCGTCATTGATGCCACTGGCCAACCCGTTGGTGTCCCCAGCCATCAGTGCCTGCTCCGGAGCCGTAGCAGGAGTTTGCCAGTAGACAGGTGCGGCCGTCAGGTCCTGGTCGTTGAGATCAAGCCGACCGGCGATTTCCCCCGATGGGTTCATGTCAAACGCCAGTGCCCCGACACCTCCGGTGGTGTTGAGCGGCTCGTAGCCGGAGGTCGGCCCCCAACGCCATGTGGTTCCGAGCACGAAGCCGCCTTCGGTATCGACCACGCCCGAGAGGAGTCCCGGATTGGCGCCCGGAGTCGGTGTCAGCGACGGGAGTACTTCGAAGTTGTACTCACCGATGGCGGGACTGGCAAGGAACATGCATTCAACCCAGAGCGCTGGTGGAATTCCGTTCTCTCGATAGTCATTCGGGCACCACGCTGTGGACGGGAAGGTGCCAGCAACGTTTCCCGCATCGTCGATACCCAGCACTTCGATCTCGCCACCGCCGAAGACGCCGGTTGCGTAGTTCGGCGGCTCACCAATGTCACGGAATCCGCCACCTTCTGTCCACACATAGCCGCGTGTGGATCCGTCGCCCGCCACGAATGTTCCGGCCATCGAGTTGTTGTTGTTGATGTCCTCGATGGTGAACGAGTCGCAGTTGCCGCACCCGATGTCGGTATTCGGATAGCCCGTACCGTCCCACCAAGAGTTCGCAGCATCGAGTGGGGACCCGAAGACAACCCATCCGCTGTCATTGATGTGCTCCGGAACCCACGCTGGGGCTCCTGGATATGGGAACATCGGCACGGAGTGAACTCTGATTCCGGTTGATGAGAACTCGCCGGATTGCAGAGCGTCAACCTGAAGCGTGACCACCGCGCTCATCCAGTTCGCAGGCTCCTCAACCTCGGTGACGACCAGGGTGGGCGTGTAAGTGTCCGCGTCGCCGTCTTGGGTTTGCCACGAGATCGCGCCCGTCAGCGGATCGGCAACCGCCCCTGTGGGCAGATTGAGCCATTCGAACTCAAGATCGTCGCCTTCGAAATCGGTGGCATGGGGAAGGTATTGCAGCAGCTGTCCTTCAACCACGGGTGTTGCCGACAGCTCGAATAGATCGATTGAAGGTGGATAGTTGATCTCGTAGCTACCTGTCAGATCCCATATGACTGCCCTACCACTTGAATCCCCGAGAATCTGGCCAGTGTCATTGATCGACACCGGCCTGGAGTGAGGAAGGGTGTCGGAAAGGTGCCCGAGATCGGTGGCACCTGGATCGCCCGGATTCCAGTAGAACGCATTGGCGTAGCCGGTGTCCAGGACCGTGCCGGCCCCAATGACGGTGCCGGAGCTATTGATCGACGTAGCAGCGCTGTTGTCGTGGTCCGGAAGTGCGGCGGTGTCGATGACCGTCGGCGGAGAAGTCGGATTCGCCCAGTAGGCCGCCTCGTGATCGAACCCTGCTACGGAATCGCGAATCTCGCCAACGATCTCGCCCTTCTGGTTGATATCAAAACCCTGAACCGATACATCGGTTAGACCGCCATTATCCAGCGAGCCAAATCCGCTGCTTTCGGTCCACACCGACCCCTCGGCACCCACAACGACGTGCTCGAACGGGGCTCCATCGACGCTTGCGTATTCGATGCCGTTTGGGCGAAATGGTTCTGGGAAGACATTGAAGTCGTATCCTCCGGAAGGGTTCGGGCTGGCGACAAAACCGCACTGCGTGCCTGTGGGCGTGCAGAATCCAAGTTCAGCCGCGACCGTGCCTGTGACCCACCCCGTTTCGGCAATACCGGTGACACTGACGGGAGGACCGAACGGCGTTGGCGGCTCGAGATCCATGAATCCGCTTTCGGACCAGACATACCCCCGTATCTCGCCGTCGACGGTATAGCTCCCAGTGGCTGTGCCCGCTGAGTTCATGTCGACGGCGTAGATAGAGGTCAAACCACTGGGAAGGACACCATCGATCGGCTGTGGGTACCCAATGCCGGGCCAGAGAAGAACATTGCTCTGATCGTGTCCGTCTTGAAGAACCACTCGATTGCCGACGATCTTTGTTCCAAAGTACGGAGCAGGGATCACGTATTCGACACCTTCGAAAACAGTGATGATGTCCGGCACGGGAATGGTGAGAATGTGGACGTCCGCAGTCGAATTGGTGTCCAAGGGTTCGGCGATCGCGGGCAGGATCCCGAACAGCACGGAAGTAGCGGCGAACGCGACGACGGTCGCGCCTGAACGAGCCTTGGTCCATTGTCGGCGTCGTGGCCTGCTCACGCTTTTCTCCTCTGGGCTGACCGCCGTTGCAACCCATATCTCGGGCGGGTTTCGTTCCTTTTTGCCCACGCTATTCATTTGCACCGCGCGTGGCGTTACTCATTCGTGCCGGCCTGCCTACTCATATCCATGTTCGAAGACATCTACAGTCAGACTCGCCTGCAGCGGCGCGCTCCTTCTTGGTTGTGTAGCTTCATACCTGTGAAATGGCCATTGACTGGACGCGAGTCTGACCTGGGCCGGTGCATGGACCTGATCCAATCAGGTACCGGTGTTGCTTTGCTCGGTCCAGCCGGAGTGGGCAAGAGTCGCTTACTTCACGAGTTGGGCGACAAGGCAGAGAGCACCGGCATGCCAGTTATTCGGGTTGTTGCTGCCGAATCAACCCGCTCGATACCGTTCGCTCCATTCGTCGAGTTGCTGCCCGGCGTTCCCACTCAGGACAGGCTCGTCATGGTGGGGAGGGCTCTTGAGACACTCCAGGCCCGTTCCGCACCAACGGGTCTCGTGTTGGCTGTCGATGAGGCCCACAATCTCGACGAAGGATCGCTGGCCCTTCTGATCAACGCTGTCAACAATGGCTTGACGTCGGTTGTTCTCACGGCCCGAAGTGGCGAAACAATGCCATCAGATTTGGTCGACATGTGGACGAACGGTGTCCTGCAGAGGATCGATCTTGATCCACTCGACCGTGAGGCAACCCGAGCAATGCTCCATGCGCGGCTCGGCCCTGTCGACGATGAACTTGGCGACGAGGTGTGGCGGCTCTCGCAGGGAAACCCTCTGCTTGTTCACGAGCTGATCGAAGGTGCGATCGGCAAGACCATCGAGAGGAACGCCGACGGCACCTGGGTTCAGGCCGGGACGGTTGCCACCTCACCACGACTTGCCGATCTTCTCAACTCTCGCCTCGCCACCCTGCCGGAGTCGACGCGCTGGGCGATGGAACTGGTGGCCATCGGTGCCCCGGTTTCGTTGGAAACGCTGTCGATGGCAGCCGCCGATGAACTCGCAGAGCTCGACAACCGAGGTCTGGTCAGAACGATGCCGGGGATTTCCGGTGGCACGAAGGTGCTGCCTGCGCATCCGATGTACGGCGAGATCCTCACTGCCAACGTCGGAGCCGATCGATTCCGACGTGCAAACCGTGTGCTCGTCAAGGCAGCCATCGACGCAGGCCGTCTCGGCGACGCACTACAAGTGGCGATGTGGCAGCACCACTGCGGTGAGATCATTGATCAGGAGCTCGCACTTGCCGGGGCAACCGAGGCGCTCATCCGTCACGACCCGGGGCTCGCCGAGCGCTTGATCGGGACCATGAACACGGACGACGCCAGGGTTGCGGTGATTCTTGGCCGATCGCTGAGCTATCAGCAACGGTTCGAGGAAGCGGAGGAGGTACTGAGCGGCAGTTTCGTTGGCGATCCCGATCTGCTTGGCGAGCTTGCATCGGTTCGGGGACAGAACTTGGCGTTCGGTTTGGTCAGGATCGACGAGGCAAGGACGGTGATCAACGAAGGCGTGGACCGGGCCGGGAGCCCGATGCTCAAGGCTCGTCTCCTGAACGAACGCGCCATGGTCGCTGCCATCTCGGGCGACTTCGTCGATGCGCGGTCCACAACAGAGCGTGTTCTGGCCGACCCAGCAGCGGATGATGTCGCCCGCGCCGCTGCCTATGTGACGCTCACGGTTGCCCAAGCAATGACCGGCGATTGCGACGCCCTCGAGAGCATGATCGACGACGCGGTAGCAACCGCAGCTGCCGTCCATTCCGTCCTTCCCTTTGCGGAAGATCAGATCCTGGTCATGCACGAGAGCACCATGATCAGCGCGGGAAGGCTCGCCGAGGCCGTCTCCCTCGGCGAAGCTCGAGGGCCGGATGCGGCTGGTGGCGGTGCCTTTGCAGCGACATGGCTGAGCGCTTTGTCCACTGCGCTGGATCCGACGGGTCGGCACAAGACGACGGTTGCATGCGCCCGGCGAGCTGTCGATCTGTTTACTGAAGCCGACCCGTTCGGATTGGAGCTCCAGGCTCGAGGGGTCATCTCATTGGGTCTGGGTCAGTTGGGTGACCCGTCTGCTGGGCTCGCTCTCGAAGGTGTTGCGCTTGAGGTTCCGGCTCCAAGACTTTCGGTCTGGGTCAACCGTGGGCGCGCATGGTCTGCCGTTGTCGAGGGTGATCTCGACCGGGCCGTTGAGATTCTCGTTGCGGCCGGCGAAAACGCCGCCGACCGTGAACACTTCGCGTGGGCGGCGCTCTGTTTCCACGATGCCGCGCGCTTGGGGCACCCAGACCGGGTGGTCGATCGTCTGCGATCACTCCCCGAGATGCCTGGTGCAAGGCTGGTCGATGCGCTGAGGCACCAGGTAGATTCCCTGACTACCGGTCCGATCGAGGGCGTTGTATCGGCTGCCGCAAACCTGGCGTCCATGGGAGCCTCACTTCTTGCAGCTGAGGCATTCGCTCAAGCAGCATCATTGACACTGGAGGCCGATCCCGTGGAGTCAGCCCGCCTGGTGTTGTTGTCGAAGGCATGTGAACTCAGATGCGAAGAGCCACGGACACCCGCTCTTGCCATGCGGCCCACTCTGGTATCCGATAGGGAAGCCCAGATCGCTGTCGACGCGGAGGCGGGGCTCACGAGTCCCCAGATAGCGAAGAAGCTATTCATCTCCGTCAGAACGGTGGACAACCATCTGCATTCGGTGTACCGGCAACTCGAGCTCAACGGTCGGTCGGAGCTCGCTGAACTGTTCAGTTCGATCCAACCCGCCTGATCGGGGTGTCCACGACCAACTTCGACGATGGACGCTATACCGAACATATGTTCTTGACATTAGCGTTCTGGTGGCTGAAAATGGAAGAATGTTAGATATGGCGAACTTTCCACTTGTAGCTTTTGGTTCAGCGATCAGGGCGAGGCGGAAGTCGCTTCGCCTCACCCAGCGTGATGTTGCCGACCTGGTCGGAGTGACCCGGCAGACCGTCGGTCGTCTCGAGAGCGGTGACCCGACGGTCTCGTTCGGAACAGCCATTGCGGTGGCCCACACGCTTGGCTTCGCGGTGCTCGGTGACGTGCTGCGATGAATCCGTCCGATGCGACACGAGTCGAGGTAGCCGACGTCTACAAGGGGGGATGCCTCGCCGGGCAGATCACTCGTCGCGATGGGGGAACCAGGTTTGTCTACGGGGACGAATATGTCGCCTCCGGAGGCGAGGCCGTTGCCTCGTCACTCCCGGTCCAGGCGGCTCCGTACCGGCGCGAGGGAGGTGCCGTGCCGCCATTTTTTGCGGGACTGCTGCCGGAAGGGGCCCGGCTCCAGGCAGTGATCGATGCGGTCCGCACCTCCGCCGACGATGAGCTGTCGTTGCTTCTCGCCGTCGGCAGCGATGCCGTTGGAGACGTGACCATCGTGCCAGAGGATGAGAACCCCGACGAGTGGAGGTCGGTGGAACTGCCGTCGAACCCGACCGACGTCGTCTTTGCTGACTTGCTTGCGAGAGCAGTCGGCGCCATCCCCGGACAGCTCGACCGAGCGATCCCGGGTGTTCAGGAGAAGATGTCTGATGCGATGATCTCGTTTCCCATAAAGGGAAGAACCCGGCCAGCCATCCTGAAGCTTGACCCCCCTGCATTTCCCCTCTTGACATCCAACGAGCATTTCTTCCTTGGCGTTGCGAAGTCCGTCGGATTCCTCGTGCCGAATCACGAGCTAATCAAGGACGCCAACGGCCAGCCGGGTCTCCTCATCGAGCGATTCGACCGTGCCATCAACGACCGAGGTGGCGTGGTGCGGATAGGGCAAGAGGACGGTTGCCAGATCCTGAACCGCTATCCAGCAGACAAATATCGAGTGACGATCAATGATTTGGCGGCTCGTGCGGTTGAGCTGGCCACATCGCCCAAGTCAGTGGTGCTCGATTTGATTCTGCAAGTAGCTTTCAGCTGGGCGATTGGGAACGGCGATCTCCATGCGAAGAACTGGTCGCTGCAATGGCGCCTCGACGGCCTCGTCACCCCGACACCGGTGTACGACATCATGTCGACGCTGCCCTATCCCCTCGATCAGCGCATGGCACTCGACCTCGACGGTCGCGACTCCAACTTCCGGGCCGAGTATTTCGCTGTGTTCGGAGAGCGATTCGGTATCCCACCGCCTCTCACGTATCGTCGCTTGGGGGATCTCGCCGAGCGTATGTCAAGCACGACCAACGCGATCAGCGAGATCGGCTACGACCCACGCACGTCCGAGAAACTCGTCACCGAGATGTGGCGCCGAATCGGAACCCTCTATCGGCGGTAGGAGACCCCATCGGCCACCGCGCCAGCTGTGTCGCGAGCGGAGCAGCAGGGCATCTGTTGGGCGGCCTCACGCGTCCATCCGGGCGCGGTCGGCGGAGGGAGAGAAACGGTCGCGGCTGTCGTCCGACTCGGGTGGTAAGAATCGGGGGAGATCACCGCTGTCAAGTGCCTCGACCTGGAGGCGCATCGTCCATGCGCACACGGTCGCAGCATCCTCGGTCGTGAGACCGCGTTCACGCGTCAGGAGATACCACATGCTCGAGCTTGCCATCTGGTGAACCATCACCGCGATCGTGGCGGAGTGTCGTTGCTCCAGGTCGGGACAGGCGTCCTGTATCAGGTCGAGGATGAGCTCCGTGCGTCTGGTTCTGCCACGTGACGGATGGCTGGCGGCATCGAGCCGCGAGAACGCTTCGGCGAGTTCCGGGACGGCCTCCATGGCGCGGAAGTTGACATCTACGAGTCCGGGGAGCGCGTGGAGTGTCGACGGAAGGTCTGTCCCTCCGTGTCGATCCATTTCCTTTCCGGCGTGCTCGGCGAGGGCTTCGATGAGTCCCTGTCGATCACCGAAATGGTTGTAGACCGTACGCGGTGACACTCCAGCTCTGGCTGCGATCTCGGCGATCGTGAAGTCGAAGGATTGGGTCTGAGCGACGTGTTCGGCAAGTGCGAGGACCACGGCGTCCTGCGTGAGCTGATTCTGTCGGTCGCGGATTGACTCGGCCATGCACTCATCCTACCACGAAATGCACTACTTGCAGAGAGTGTGCAAGTTCTATACAATGCGTGCAACATACGTGCACGATGGTGCGCACTGTGAATAGGAGGTTTCGGATGACCACGGTTCTTGATCAAGACCAAGAAGTAGCGGCTCACAACACGCAGGGACTGCGGAGTAGCGGATGGGTGATGGTGCTTGGTGCGGTGACCATGCTCGTCGGCGCTGCACTGTATTTCTCGTCAGGTGCCGATGCATGGAAAGCGGTTTCATCGGGCGATACGACGGCGTTCCTTGTCGATGCCGCATCGAGTACATCGGTGCTGTACGCCGGTTTGGCTGCATGGTCCATCGGCGCGCTCACCATGGCGATCGGTGGAGGCATGGTGGCAGGGGCCAGCGGCGGATCCGCTGGTTGGGCGGCGAGGACGTCCTTCGCGGTCGGGGCTGCTGTAGCGATTCCGGCGTTTCTTCTGCTTGGCGCGCTGACTCGCCTGGCAGGGGCGGGCTCGACTTCGTACGAGCTCGCAGACACGCTTGCCTTCCTGGGTACGACACTCGATGACATCGCAACGATCATCATCATTGGACTCAGCCCGGTCCTGTTGGCACTCTCCGGGCGTCGGGCGTGGATGCCCCGATGGCTGGTTGGCTGGGCGGCGTTGGCTGGTCTGTCCGGTCTCCTATCCGCTGTGGCGATCTTCCTCGGACAATCGGCGTCGCTGGGATTTGCGATCGTTCCGATCGGAATCGGTTGGATGATCGCGACCGGCGTCGTTGCTGTTCGACGTGGTTGAATCCGGCTGCTCGGGACAGGGCGTAAACGCCTTGTCCCGAGTCCGTCGTACCGTCAGAGCCGTCGATCAGCCATCCATCTGGGCGAAGACGGACCGAGCCATCGCGATGGCCGAATCGCGGTCCTCCTCAATGGTGGTGTTGGGGCTGTAATCGACATCGATCTTCATGACCACGTCGGACCTGCATACCACGAGGATGCCGGTGGATCCCCAAGTGGCCTGGTCGCCAAGCCCTTGGATCTCCTCCTCGTCACCGTCCATGAAGAACATCTGTCCATCGCATGTGCCGGACGCCAGGTTGCCGCCCGCGTATCGATTCAGTCGCACCTCACCCTGGTTTTCGGTGAACCAATGACAGCCTTGAACTCCGATCTCCTCGCTGCTCGTGACTGGCGCACCCGTAACGGTGGCAATTTCATCGTCGGTCAGCAGATCGCAACCCGGTACGGCAGCCAGTGGGTCATCGGACGATCCGAAATCGGGGGGAAGCGTGTCATCGCTACCGGTCGTCGGTGCACCACCGACCGTCGTGTCGACGCTCGCGGCAGCCGTTGTTGCCGTCGTACCATCACCATCGGAACCGCTGCACGCCACCAGAAGCAACGTCAGGCCGAGGAATGTTGCCACATATTTGATCCGAGATCCGTTGCTGCCCATCTGATTGCTCCTCCGGGAAATCCGTCGCAGCGTGGACACGAGTCCCACGCACCTGGAACCATCCATAACGGTTTGATGGTAAGCATCCTTCCAATATCTGTCGAGCCAGGACGCGTGACGGAGAGCACGACGCGGCCCGTTTTCTTCGGGGACGCTGCTGCGCCTCTCGCCCCTGAGATGACATCTCGGGGAGTCGTACGGTCACACGTTTCCGATTCATATCGACGTTCCGGGTGACACGCGTCACGCGTTGAAGAAGAATCCGAGGAGGGACAGGAGCAGCGGTGCGATGACGTTGATCGCGACGAACGCGGCGACAAGGATGAGTACGACGTTCACCGTGCGGTGTGCACGTCGTACCTCGGGAGCCCACTCGTTCTTGGTTTGGCGCACAACGGTTCGATGTCGATTCGCAGCAAATATGAGTCCGACCATCGGGAGTGCGAAGATCGTGAGTGCATGCAGCATGCCCATCGCGAGCAGCAGCACTCCGATTCGAAGAGCACCTTCTTCGATGAGCACAGACAGCCCTCTCGAACCCGTCCAGGCAGAATGCTCAGCGAACG
Source organism: uncultured Acidimicrobiia bacterium (assembly GCA_963714375.1). Lineage (GTDB taxonomy): Bacteria > Actinomycetota > Acidimicrobiia > Spongiisociales > UBA5794 > UBA5794. The sequence continues at coordinate 169,233 of CAVQOG010000002.1, read as the reverse complement.
GAACCGCCAGAAGCACCATTCCCGTGAACACGAGGTAGTACGCAGCATCGAGCAGCGACAGGAATCGGTTCCCTGTACCAGGGGACGTTCGGAAGATGTCGGCGGCATATGCCTTGCCGAACCGTCTGATCGAAGGTCCGAGGATCAGCACCAATGCCATCTGTAGAACCACGATGACCGCCACGACCGACCACCATGGCAGCGGAGACGCATCCGGTTGCGGGTCCCACCATATGGCCAGCCAACCAGCGATGAGTACCAGGAACGCGACGCATCCGAGGACGATTCGACGCACTCGGCGACGGTGCAGTCGGTCCTCGTGAATCGAGCGTTGTACCTTGGCAAACAGGTCCGGTGCGGGTTCGTAGCCGTCGGTTCCCTGCATGGCGTCGCGCAATCGCTGTTCGATGGTCATTGCATTTCCCCCAGACGACGTTTCAGGGCAGCCATGCCTCGCTTGCAGTGTGTCTTCACTGAGTTCTTGGAGATCCCGATCGTGTCGGCAATCTCGGTCTCGGTCAAATCGAGATAGAACCGCAGGACGAGACAGTCGCGCTGCCGACCGGGCAGGTCACGTAACGCCTCGACGACTTCGACCTGGTCCTCTGTTCTCACGATGCGGTCCTCGGGTGATGGGAGTTCGCCTCCGGGTACGAGCGATTCCTGATGTCGGAGCGACATGAGACCTCTGCGGTTGTGGTCGCGGGCAAGGTTGAGAACGATTGATCGCATATACGCCGCCGCCTTCCCCTGATCCTCGATCCGATGGGCGTTCCGATGCAGTCGGATGAACGCTTCTTGAACGACGTCCTCGGCGGCCGCACGATCGTCTGTGAACAATCGGGCGAGTCGGACCAGTGCCACCCCCTCGCGGTCATAAAGGGATGCGACGAGCGCATCCCGATCGATCTCGACCGTCATTGGTACAGCGACTTCACGTTCCATCGATGCTACAGACGAGTGAACCTGGCGTTTGGGTGACCGGAACCCCGGAGAGAGGAAGGCGCAATGCCTCCCTCTCTCCTTCGTGCAACCTCAGCCCAGATCTGCGCAAGCGAGCCTGACGGAGGAATCAGCAGGCCAATGGATGACGATCGACTGTGCATCGGGTCGTGCCAAGTGACCGTGTGACGCCGAGCCCCAGCCCAAACCACGCCGTTGGGTCGTGATTGTCGGCCATATTTCGTTGACTGCGTCAACCACCCCGCCAACCGCGTGCTGGTAGTGCCCGCCGCCGCCGCCCGTAGAACAGGGAGCGTTGTGGACATGCGCTTTGTATGTCGTGTTCGCATCGAGACCTCGTACGAAGACGCTGACGTAGGTGCGTCCGTCGTCGCCCTTCGGAACTCGGAGCATGATGGCGAAACCCTGGATGTCGTATCCCTTTTCCGTACCGGCGGCCGTCGTCACAAAGCGTCCGGTTGTGACGTCGACACCTTTCGCATCTGCCTGGTTCGCAACCAGCACGACCGCAAACATCGCGATGACCGCGACCAATGCGACCCGCAGCCGGATCATCCGTTTGGCTGTTTCCATATATGTGCTTCCTTCTCATCGTGCCTGCACGTGGCAGGTCAGTGGTTCCGACGGGTTTGTCGGATCGGTTGCACGGAGGTGGGGTTGGGGTGCGCCTAAGCGCTGTTGGACTCGATGTCGTCATCGAGGCGTCGGTTCAGCGACAGCAATCTGCCGATGATGGGGAGGGTTATGACATTGAGACCATGGAGAAGACCCATCAGGATCAGGAGTCCTGCGATGCGAACGGTTTCGCTTTGGAGCTGGGCAGCGTTGACGGTTTCATCCCAGTCCGGAGGCGGATCAAACTGAATGGTCAGAAGGATGTATGCACCGAAGATCAGGTAGTAGGCCACGTCCATCAGAACGAGGTAGCTCTTCCCGGTTCGCGGGTTGGCGGCGAAGACGTCGGCCGCGTAGCTCTTCCCGTAGCGCTTGATCAGCGGTCCGAGAACGAGGACGATCACGAGTAGCACGCCCGTCGTGATCAGCTCAAGTGTCCACCATGCCATCGAAGGTCTCCGTTCTCGTTGTGCGGCTTCATCATGACAGACGGACGAAACGATGCTACGGGTGACATCAAAATTCAGAACCGATCATGAGATCGGCTTCTCTGCCAACCTGAGCCCCGACGATCACACGAAAAGATGGCCCCAGCTCTCGCCGGGGCCATCTTCCGTGTTGAAGATCGTGTGGTGTCCTTATCCGGCGAACGCCGCGTCGTACAGTGTCTGCAGCTCAGATGTGGCCTCACCGCTCATGCCGCAATAGTTCACAACACCGTCGATTGCTGAAATGAGAAAGTCTCCTCCCTCGACGAACGGAACGCTTCCGATGAGTGCCTCGAATCCGGCGGGAGCTGTCACGATCACGGTGGTGTGGTCAGGAGCGTTTCAGAGTGCGCGTCGTCAGCGTCCTCCGCAGTGGCGCGGCGACGCAGGTACCGCTGCACGGGATCCGAAATCTCGGCAGCGACCATCTCGAACCGGCGTTTTCGATCGATCTCGATACTCACGCAGGATTTGTGTCCGCCATGGGTGCAATTCTGTCATCTCGGCTCGCGATGACCCGAAGGTCCACAGACCGCAAAAACAGCTGAGGTCTTCCATCTTGACGACGTACGTACTCAGGGTTTCCAGGCTGGTGGGGGATACGATCGCGCATTGATGTCGACGAGGTACGGCTGGCCGGCATCGCGGTCGAACACGGCGAGGCGTTCGGAGGAGTCGACGAGGGCGACTATCTGACTATTTGACGCCCCGACGAGCGTGTCGATTCCGTACGTCTCGGGACCTTCCAAGGTGACAAGAACCTGGTTGTTGCCGTCGCGGATCATCACCTTCCCATCGGAGGACATGTCGACGAAGAGACCCTGATCCCTGTCCGACCAGTCACCCGGGTACGTATCGTCGCGGTTGCGTGTCTCGAGGACATCTCCTGTCTCTGGATCAAGCACCACGATCGTTGATTGGAACCCTCCAGCACCAACCTCGATTCCAGCCTCGGTCCAAAACACATCGTCGATCCAGTCTCGTTCCGACACGCAATGGAGTTCCCGTACTTTCGCATCGGTGAGATCGGCGACTCGAATGCAGTTGGTCTCTGTCACGAAGGCAAGTGATGCATTGAACTGGCCCGGGACAAGGGGAGGGAACTCGGGAAGCGGCACCGACGCTACGACGATGATCACCACGACCGCGACCATGACAGCAATGGCACCGCCAACAGCGCCCCACGCCTGTCGGGTCATGTCTCGACTTCTCTACGAAATCGTACGGTTCCGACGACGACTCCCAGCAGGGCAAGGCCGGTGATGAGGAGAGCAACAGGAATCCCGAGGCTTTCCTCGAAGAGTTCGAAGATCGTCATCGGGATGTACACGAACAGACCCAGAACCCCGAGGCCGAGGAGCACGGTCTGATTGAGGCGAACCGACAGCGCCATGAGTGCCAGGGCGCCAGCAAGTCCAAGGAGTGGCCAAGGCATGTGACTTCCCTCTGGGAAGGCTACGAACAGGATTCCGATCGCTGAGATCGCGTAGCTCGCCGTAGTCGGTCGCAGGATCCCGCCCCAGGTAAGGAGCAACCACGCAATCCCGAGCCCTGCAAAGGCAAGTCCGAACGTCCACTCGGGCACGGTGTCGAGTCGGGAGATGATCGCGATCGTGATCGCCCAAGTCGCGAAGGCCATGGCGATGATCGCAAGAGTCGAGGGACGGGCGAGCCACAGGACAATCGTGGCGGCCAGAGCGACAATTGATACCCACAGGAACGAGTCCTGGGCGTCGGTTCCCACGATGCCGTCGAAGAAGACCCCTGCCGTGAGAGCAACGGCGCCCACAGCAAGAAACCAGGCGAACGCCTGGGCACGGTTGACCGCTGGTTCTGCGCTCCTCCCTAGAAGCCAGCCAACCCCAATGAGCACCCCTGTCACGATGGTACCGACGGTGAACCGCCCCCACGGCTCAATGCGATCCCAGAATTCGGCGGCGAGAATTCCCAATGCGACGAGCACCAAAACCGCACCGAGATAGGCCACAGCCTCAGTCCCGCGACCGACGCGTTCGCCGCCCTTGCGTTGGGTCTCGTGTTCAACGATTCGTGCGGCGGTATCGGCGTCAATCAGACCAGCCTCTACCCACCGACGAAGGTCTTCAGCCATACCCATCACTCACCCCCGTTCGTCACCCATGACTGGCGCCATGGTACCGGGCCGCACCTACCGGCATCTCAACGATGCTGTTTCTGCGTTACCGTCGGTCACGAGCCCCGGACCCCGGTCGAACCCACGGGCGGAAACCGCCATCCGCTCGATGCGCTGAGGCGAGTCGGCAAGTCGCGATGCAAAGCCGTGACTATCAACCGTCCATCTGGGCGAGAACGGACTGCGCCATCGCTATCGCCGAGTCGCGGTTCTGTTCGAAGGTGGATCTCGGGTTCCAATCCATGCTGATCTTCATGACGACGTCTGACCTGCACACAACGAGCGTGCCGCCAGACCCCCAAATCGCATACTCGCCAAGCCCGGAGATCTCCTCCTCGTCACCGGAGATGAAGAACAGCTGTCCGTCGCAGGTGTCGGACGACAGCGAGTCACCCGCGTAGCGATGGAGTGACACTCCGCCCAGATTGGCCTCCGCTCCGCCCAAGTTTTCGGTTTGCCAATGACAGCCTTGTGGGAGCCTCTTGTCGGTGGTCTGATGGATGAGTAGCCTCACGTCAAGCACCGGGTCTCCATGTGACCTGTGCACAACGGGGGTGGCCATGGACGCCGCTGGACCTACACGATGAGGGTCGACTCGGATCGACAATCGGTTCGTATCCGTCGACTTCCCGTCGTCCTACGTGTGTCAATGCGCCGGATCGTCGTTCTGGTGTTTGCGGTTGGTCTGGTTGTCGCTGCGTGTTCGTCAGGATCAGGGTCTGAGTCGGTGTCTGACCGCACGCTTGATGACCTTCTTGGTGATGTCGAAGGTGACTACGTACCGCTCGACGTTGCCCTCGGGGCGTACGCCGCTGCGATCGGGCCACTCCCAGGCGTCGAGACACCGGCCCAGGGTGAGGTTGTCCTGCAGTCCGGCACCGGTCCGAGCCGGTGGGTTCGTGCCCACTGGGACGAGTTGACCCCGGAGCAGCGATCAGCAATCGAGGGGTACGAGGGGAGTACGGGAGAAGGGGTTGCTGTGGGACGGGGGCCGATCCTTGCCACAGCGGCCATGGCGGTGGTGGCAGCCGACGACGGTGTCGATGAGCTTGCCATGTTGGACGTCATCCATGACATTGAGAACCGGATAGCGGCCAAGGTCGGTCGGCCGCTCGGTATCCCGGTGGAACTTCTGATTGCACCTGACCTCGTTTACAAGACAGCGGCGGCCACGGCGCTGCCGATCGGACCAGCGGGTCCATTTACCGGCACCCCCACGAAGTGCCGAGTCACCGTGACGAAGCTCGGGGTCCCTTGGGCGCAACAGATCGATGCCAATGGTGTGGCGTCGGTAAGACTTGAGACTCTTATTGCGCATGAGGTGTGGCACTGCTTCTCGTTCACGGTCGGGGATCCGTCGCGTCTCGGGTACCGGCCTGCGTGGGTCGAGGAAGGCATGGCCGAGTGGGCCGGGCAGGAGATCTCAGGTGGTTACCAGTCGGTCTGGTGGGGGGAATGGCTCGGCCTGGACCGCGATCTGTACAAACGGACGTACGACGCCAATGGCTTTTGGGCGCACGTCGCTGAGAACAGTGCGGGACTGTGGACAAGCGGACTCGACATCACCGCTGCCAGCGACACTGGTAACGAAGCCGCGTACCAGGCAACGTTGGCAATCTCGGATCCGTCGATGCTCACGACGTGGGGACCCGGGTACTTCCGCGACCCGGGCAATGCGCCAGAGTGGGACCAGTCCGGTGCTGGGATTCCGGGAATCGAGATCAAGCCACCCACCGTTGTGGTTGGAACTCTCGCTGACGGCGGGTCGGAAGTTCTGTCGGCCAAGACTCGCTCGTATGGCATCAGCGAGGTGGAGTTGACAGCCGAGGTGGTGATCGTCTCCCCGACAACATTCGGGATGATGCAACTTCCCGATGGTGTGAACCTGAGCTATCCGGGCAGCCCAACCGAAATCCTGTGCACCAACCCCGATGGGTGCACATGTCCCGATGGCACCCCTGGAACGTCTGCCATCTTCCGACAAACAATTCCGGGAACGGCCCGTGTCGGGCTCACCGGACACGCATCTGGTGCCGAGATGTCGCTCACAGGACGGTCCCTCGCTGACTTCTGCAAGGAGTACGAGCCGACTTCGACGCTCGATGCCTGCCTGATCGGAGAATGGAAGAGCACCGGCTTCACCGCTGCCGAGTTCCTTGTCGAGCCGGGAACCGGCGCCGGGATCTCGCTCGTCATCCGTGGCTCGGGAGACGGGTACTTCGACTTCACCGGACATGTACCGGTCATTCTCCAATACGCCAGCCCGGGGGCACCTGTGGTTCGAGTCGTCCAGGACGGATCGGGGTGGGTGAGCCTGGTCCCAGCCGGAGCCGGTCGTGCCGAAGTCGTCGGAGGCAGCACCGTTGGTTACTCGGCCAAGGGCCAGGTCGACATGGGAGACGGCTGGATCGATGCCGGCCCCGGCATCCAAACCAGCGGGTCTTCAATCGGCACCGGCAGCCAGATTATCTGTGAGGACGGTGGTGGCCTGCGACTCGGTATGCCGAACGAAAGCACCGGGTACTTCTTCGACAAGATCTCCGACAGCGGCGACATCCCACCCGAACCGCCCGGCGCGACACCGATCGGAGGCACGGGAGGATCAGACGGCGGCGGTGGCGCCACAGGTTCAGGTACCGGACCTCCGCCTCCCGACTGGGGGCTGACCTACGACGCGTGCACCATTCTCACGGCGGAAGAGGTATCAGTTCTAGCGCCCGGGGTGGAGACGCCAGCGGCCGAGGACGACAACTCCACGCAGTTCCTCCATCAGTGCGGGTTCCTTCCAGCCCTGTCTATTCAGATCACACCGCCGTCCGGCCCAGAATCCGTCAACGCGACGGTCGACTTCTTCGGGGCAGAATCTGTTGGGTTGCCGGGGGTCGTTGATTGGGGTCACGCGGTGGTCGATGACACGGTCATCATGGTCTCGGGCGGAAATGACAAGGGCACCGTTGCCCTCGTGGTGTGGATCGACATCAAACCCGGGACCGCTCAGTACGACACTTTGGTGTCTCTCCTGAACCTCGCGTTGTCACGTCTGTGACCATTTCGTGCACTCCTTTGCGCCAGTAGATCATCGCCAGGTCAGGTGCGCGATCGTCCAGCGTGCGGGCGGCGGCCGATCTTGTTGCGTCGCTTGCGGCCTGATACCATTGCAGCCTGCGCAGATATTCCGTTCACAAAGGAGCGGTCATGACATTGACATTCGTCACAGCGCGGCTGCGCCTCATTGTGGCGGTCGCGGCAGTGCTTCTGCTCGCAGCCGCCTGTAGCTCGGACAGTACGACAGACGACGTTGCCGACAGTGCGGTCACGACGACCGTTTCCCAGGCATCTGATAGTTCTCAGGCATCCGATACCACCACCGAAACGGGCGGATCGGGTGAGGTCGAGGTTCTCAACATTGATGTGTGCGAGCTGCTGACCCCAGAAGAGATCGAAGCCGGTCTCGGTGAAGGGGCGAGCCCGGTCGCCGTGACGGTGTCTCCGGGATACGACGACTGTTCTCTCCAGAACGGCGAGCAAGATGGTGCAACTATCACTGTTGTGTCACTCGAAGGATTCACCACGCTCGATGACCTGAATGCGGAGGTATGGGTGTTCATCGACGGCCTCGGTGACCGGGCCGCCGAGCGGATTGACGAAGGCTATTACGCAGTTCGTGTCCAGCAAGGGCCATACAAGGTCGAAGTGGTCGTCCAAGGTTTCGACGATATGGACGAAACCACACGACGTGAGCTCGGTCAGCAACTCGCTGAAGCCGTAGCGAGTCGCCTCCCGTGATGGATAGCGCCGTCGCTATGCGACAACTTCAATGGCTGTTCCACCAATAATCGGTGGCCGGTCAATTCTTCGAGCGAACGCAGTACCTCCCCGACGCTCATCCACAATTCGGCTACAGCCCCGATTCGGACAAACTGAGGTCGAGGACTCTCTTCAGCGATCCCGACACCAACTTCACAATGGTTGCCAACGTGTGTGGACGCGAGTACACCAAGACTGCCCCACGGGATCTGCTTGCCACGACTCCGGCCGACATTCCATTGAAATGATGGGTTTCGAACATCGTGAGATCGCTCGAACACCCACTCGGAGCTGGCATGTCACTGCCGCACAGGTATTGGTTGTGCTGACGATTCGTGGCTCGCTTTGACGAAGAGCACGTACCGATGTGTGGTACTCCTTGTTTGCTTGGCTGTGGTCCTTTCTGCGTGCACCAGTGGCGGTGCACCGTCGACCACCACGCCATTGCCCAGCGACTCCACGACGACTCTGCTATCGCCGGACACGACCGTTGCGCAAACTACGACAACAGCCCCACCCGTTGCACACCGGATAGGAACCAGAGTCGTTGACGGGGTGGGGGAGTTCTACGACACGACGACGGGCGAGCGTTTTGTACCTCGCGGCGTCAACTACGTGGATTTCCAACCGAACCCCGCCGGTGGGTACGAGGACAGAGTCTTTGCCACGAATACCTACGACCCAGAGCGAGTGCGTACTGCGTTCCGGACGTTGGTCGAGAACGGATACAACACAGCCCGGATCTTTCTCGACACCTGTGGTGCCCAGCCAGAGTGCGTTGCCAACTATTCCGGTCAGGGCCTCAACGAGGAGTATCTCGACAACATCGCAGAGGTGATGACCATCGCTGGCGAGGAGGGTATCTGGCTGCTGCTGACCGCCAACTCCCTCCCCGATGTCGGTGGGTATTGGCAGGTCTTTGACTCGTACTACCGGCAGGGTCATGAAGGATTCGACGGGCGGGAGAACGCCGACTGGCTCCACACAGGCGGGGTCGAGGCGAAGGCGGTCTTCTGGGACGGCCTGTTGTCGGGAATGGTTGACCGACGTGCTCCCTTTGAGGTACTGCTCGGGTGGCAGCTCACCAACGAGTTCTGGCTCCACGGGACCTACGAACCGCTGTCGCTCCGGACCGGTGTTGTGGAGACCGCCAACGGTCGCAGCTATGACATGGCCGACGCAGAGCAGAAGCGTCAGATGGTGGTCGATGGTGTCCTGTACTTCATCGATCGAATCCGTGAGGTCATCGATGCCTACGACCCTGACACCTTGGTGACCATGGGTTTCTTCACGCCGCAGTTTCCGCATCAGACATACATCGGCGGCGACTGGTACGTCGACACCGCCCCCTTGATGACCGAGGCGAACCTCGATTTCTTCGATTTCCACGCCTACTACGACACCGACCTGACGGTGCCCGAGCATGCCGAGAACTTCGGAATGCCGGGTCATGAGGAGAAGCCCGTATTGATGGGTGAGACCGGGTCTGGGAAGGCAACGGTTCCGTCGGCGCGAGCGGCGCTTGGACGGGGCTACCGGTTTATTGCAGCGTCATGTGAGGCGGGGTGGGATGGATGGCTCAACTGGGGCTACTACGTGTGGCCAGACGACCAGGAGGGTCCGGCATGGGCATTCCTCGACTCCGGCGGGCTCCTTCTCGAGGCATTTTCGCCAAAGGTGCAACCAGACGCGTGCGTGGTCCCACCCGATGCGCCCGTCGACCTCACCTCCGGCACAACACCGCGAGTGTCACGCTCCGAACCCACAAGGCCGGCCGAATACGCTGTTGATGACTCCCTCGAAGGGTGGGGGTCTGGCGACTATCCGCCACAGTGGATCGCAATCGATTTTGATGAGCCATCCACGGTGGATGAGATCGGTTTGGGTGTGGATCAGTGGCCACCGGGAATCAGCCACCATCGGGTATGGGCAACCCTGTCCGACGGCCGCGACGTCCTCGTGGCAGACATCGAGCGATTCACCAGCCCGGAGATGCTCATCGGGGCGGAGTTCAGTCCCGGGCTCACCGATGTCGTGTCGGTCAGGGTCGAAACGCTTGCAAGCACGTCGTGGGTGTCGTGGCGGGAAATCGAGATCATCTCTGCAGCTTCGACTGGTTCGGCGTGCCTCGTCGATGGTGGTCCGGTTCGTGTCGCACCGAGCAACGACGCGGTAGCAGTGGCAGGCACCAAGAAGGTGACGGCACTGGTGGAGGCTCGCTACTCGGGGGATCCGCGGTGGTTTCGGCTGCCAGGGGATCGCTGGATTCTCACCACGTCGGATCAGTGTCCGGATCTCCCCGTCGTTGACGGCCCCACGCTTGATCTCGTGGAAGTGACCATCGAAGTGGAGGTGCCATCCGGTTCGGGAGAGGTCTTCGTCCCCGGAGCGTTTGGTGCAGGGATTCCCGTATGGAATCCGTGGTCCGTCCTTGTGCTTCCCATCGACGAAAGGACGCAATCGGTCACGATGCTGGTGCCGCGTAATTCCGTTATCGCCTACGCGTATACCCGCGGAGACTGGAGCACCGTCGAAAGGGACGCTTCCTGTCGGGAAATGAGCCGTCGAACCTTCGTGGCGAGCGACGATCTGGTGGTCCACGACGTGGTTGAGAACTGGGCGGACCGCTGTTGAGACGAGAAATCAGGTTTTCGGGGTGGCCGGGTGAGTCGGCTCGACAACGAGATTCGGAAGGACGCGGTCGAGCCAGCGCGGGATCCACCAGTTCCTATCGCCCAACAGCTCCATGGTTGCGGGAACCAGCAACATCCGAATCACAGTCGCATCGATCGCTACAGCCGCAGCGAGACCCAATCCCAGGATCTTGATCGTCCTGAGGTCTTCGAGCAGGAAGCTGCCGAAGATGAACACCATGATGAGCGCTGCCGCAGTGATCACACGTGCGGTTGCCGTCAGCCCGTCGGTGACTGCCTGACTGTTGTCGCCGGTCCGGTCGTACTCCTCCCGGATTCGCGTCAGAAGGAAGACTTCATAGTCCATCGACAGGCCGAACACGATGGCAAACAGCATCATGGGGATGAACGGTTCGATCGGGCCAGGTTCGATGCCAAGGAGGGATCCTGCCCAACCCCACTGGAAAACCGCAACCACGATGCCATAGGCAGCGCCGATTGCGAGCAGGTTCATCGCAACAGCCTTGAGTGGAACAAGGATCGAACGGAACACGGTCATCAGGAAGAGAAACGAGATCATCAGCACAGCACCGTAGAAGTACCAGATCCGCTGCGAGAGATAGTCGGAAAAGTCGATGTTCGCTGCAACCGGGCCCGTGACCAGGATTTCGGTTCCCATTTCGCCGTCGATCTGTGGAACAACATCGTCACGCAGCGTGTGAAGGAGGTCGGTGGTCGCCTGGTCCTGCGGGGAAGTTGCTGGTATCAGATGCCACAACACTGCCGTTGGTTGCTGTGGATCGTTCGGTACGCCCGGTGACACCTGGGCGAGCCCTTCGACTTGTTGGAGGGTGGCGGTGATCGCCTGGATGTCCATGAACGTGGCGTCAGGGCCGAGCTCCGTGACGAGAATCAGGGGTCCGTTGGCTCCCGGTCCGAATCCTTCTTCAAGAAGGTCATACGCCTGCCTGGTCGTGGTTCCCTCCGGGTCATTCCCTGCGTCGGCGAACCCGAGCTGGATTGACAAAAGTGGGATGGCCACGACCATGAGCAGCAATGTTGCCGAGATCGTGATGATGGTTGCTCGTCGCTGAACCAGTCGGCTCCACCGATACGAAGCAGTCTCCTCGAGCGGCTTGTCAGATTTCAGGTTGATTGTCTTGTTTAGTGGTCCTGGGAAGCGGCCAGCGATGACTACCACGATCGCAAGGATCGCGGCGAACCGCAGCACGGTCAGGTCAAGGGCGACACCGACGAGAGCGATCGCTGCGAGGAGTGAACCGATGAGGCCACTCCGACGGGTGATCTGAATGCGTTGACCGGCGATGCCGATCAGGGCCGGGAGCAGGGTTACCGAGGCTGCCATGGTGAGCAGTACGGTCGTGGCGGCGGCGATTGCCAGCCCGGTGACGAATGTGACGCCCATGAGAAGCATGCCAAGAAGCGATACCACGACGGTGACACCGGCGAAGAGGACCGCACGTCCGGCGGTGTCGAGTGCCGCAGCAACTGAATCACCGACAGGTTCGCCTTTGTCGAGGTGTTCTTGGTACCTCGTCACAATGAACAGCGCGTAGTCGATGCCGACGCCGAGGCCGATCATGATTCCGATGGTCGCAGCGAAGTCAGGCATTTCCACGACGTTGCTCAAAAGGACGGTCGCAAGCACACCGGTGCCAACACCGGCGAGTGCCGTGGCGATTGGCAGCCCCATGGCAAGCACGGAGCCGAATGAGAGAATCAGTACGAAGATCGCAAACGCGAGCCCGAGCATCTCGGAGTTGGGAGGCTCGCGATGACGGAACATGTCTCCGCCGAGAGCAATCGTGAGGCCGTCGACGTCTGGGGACAGTGCATCGATCTCGTCGGCGATGCGGGCTCCATCGGCAGTGGTGGTGCCGGCTGCGAGTACGAGTTGGGCGAAAGCCACCTTCCCCGCGTCGTCTCCCGCTGTGGAGATCTGGGTGGTTCCGATGGGGGAGTACGGGCTGATGACGTTGATGACTCCTTCGATGTCCATCGTGGCTTCGAAGAGTCCCGTCATTTCTGCCCTGACGGCAGGATCTTCGACGCCATTGTCCGCCCTGAATACGATCGTTGCTGAGTCTCCACCGGCCGCTGGGAACTCAGACCCGAGGATGTCGAGGCCCCTGCTGCTCTCAGACGACGGTGCGGTGATATTGGAAGTGAATGCCGGCCCGATGCTGATCACCGCACCTGCAAGGATTGCTACAACCACGAACCATGCGGCCAGGTAGCGCCATGGGTGAGCGGCTGCGGATCGAGCGAGTTTCGTGAGCATGGGTCCTCCGACGAGAGCATCGTGTTTGCAGTCTACGCATTATTGCTGCTACTGCAACTTTGCATTATACGCAAAGTTCTGTCATACTCCTCCATATGACGGATACATCACCGGGGCTGCGGGAAACCAAGAAACGACGTACCAGAATTGCGATCGAGCGCGCCGCCCTTGACCTATTCGAGGTGCAGGGCTTTGACGGGACGACGATCGACGAGATCGCCGCCGCTGCCGACGTATCTCCGAGGACGTTCTTTCACTACTTCCCGTCCAAGGAAGATGTGGTCCTCGCCGACTATTCGACTCGACTGCAGAAGATCGTCGCCACACTCAAGACCGGCCCAAGCGATCAGGCGCCATGGCACGCGCTGCGTGGTGCTTTTCTGACGGTCGCGACCGACTACGAAGCCGAACGGGAACAGCTGTTGCGGCGTTTCCGAATCATGCAGTCGACACCGTCCGTGGCCGCCCGAAACCTCTTGCTGCAGGCAAGTTGGGAAGATGCCGTGACCGATGCCGTCTCCGAATGGATCAGTGTCGACGCAAACAAGGACATCCGCCCCAGACTCGTGGCTGGCGCCGCCCTCGCAGCGATGCGAGCCTCCCTCGGCTTCTGGCTGGCTGATGACGGAAATTCTCGTCTCCCAGACCACGTCACGTACTGCTTCGACCTGATCGAAGGCGGGGTCGGACAGATCGTTGGTCAATCATGAGCAGCACCAAGGCCTTCTGTGGACGTGCCCGCACAATCTTCCGATGGATGTGGGTTCCGATCGCCGTCGTAGTCGGTGGATATTTCGCCGCTCCTCGGATTCTGGCACGCAAGTTCGCGCCACCACAGCGCGATACCAGTCAGACACCGGCTGACCTCGGATTGCCGGAGGAATCGGTGTGGCTTGACAGCAGCAGTGGGAAAAGGCTGCACGCTTGGTTCATCCCGGTGCAACACCGGGCGCCCATGGTGATCGTCCTGCATGGCTGGGGCGGCAATGCCGCGCTGATGCTTCCTTTGGCTCCCCACCTTCACAAGGCCGGATACCACGCCCTGTTCGTCGATGCCCGCAATCACGGACTTTCAGAACACGATCGCTTCACATCCATGCCACGTTTTGCCGAAGACCTTGAAGTCGCTGCTGAGTGGGCACGGAGTCATCGCGAGGTGACATCCGTAGGCGTTATCGGCCACTCGGTTGGCGCGGGTGCCGCCATCTATAGCGCGTCGAGAAACGACTTGCTTGATGCGGTCGTTGCTGTGTCTGCACCGGCCCACCCCGGAGACATGATGAGCGCGCAGATGGCGCGTATTCCAGGACCGCTTCGAACCGTCATTCTCTGGACGATCCAACGGACAATCGGCCATCGATTCGATGACTTCGCACCGCGCAACCGCATCGTCGATGTCACAATGCCTGTCCTGCTTGTTCACGGCGCCGCCGATCAGGTGGTCCCTATAAGCAACCTCTACGAGCTGTCTGACGCCAATCCCAAGACCGAAATCCTGGTGGTTGCTGAGGCTGGTCACAGCGACTTGGCACCCTTTGAAGCTCACGTCGATGAGATCACCAGCTTCCTCGACCGACACCTCCCTGTCTAGGCCAGAACTGGCAGGTTCAGGGATCGGGCGAACTTCCCAACAACGATCGAACGCCGATGGCACAGCTGGCGTGGCTTTGGCACCCGGAGCGAATCCACGCGGACATACCTGACGGAAGACTTTGCTCAGACAAGGTGTTGAGTAAGGCAAGCGTCTCGCATGGAGCAACCAATGCCTGCAGTAACTGTGTCCAACATCCTCACTCTTCCCACAGTCGAAACTCCGGACTCGGCATCGATCGACCGGCCCGTGAGGTCCATCACGACGGCTCCTCGAGGGTTTGAGGGTGAAGGATTTCCCGTACATCGTGCCTTTGCCGGCGTCGATCTTGCTGACCTCGATCCGTTTATTCACCTCGATCAGATGGGCGAAGTCGAATACGCGCCGGGTGAACCGAAGGGGACGCCATGGCACCCACACCGTGGGTTTGAGACCGTCACCTACATGATCGACGGCGAGTTCGCCCACCGCGACTCCCAGGGAGGCGGAGGGCTGATCACCAACGGCGACACCCAGTGGATGACCGCAGGAGCGGGAATCCTCCACATCGAGACCCCTCCGGAACATCTTGTGATGTCCGGTGGTCTCTTTCATGGGTTCCAGTTGTGGGTGAACCTTCCTGCGTCTGAGAAGTTCATACCGCCCGCCTATCAGGACCTTCGGGGCGACGACGTCGTGCTGCTGGGCTCTGCCGATGGTGGTGCCCTCATTCGGCTGATCGCTGGCGACCTTGGCGACCATTCCGGGCCAGGAAGCACCCATACGCCCATCACGATGATCCATGCCACATTGGCGCCAGACGCCAGGCTGCATCTGCCATGGCGGTCGGACTTCAACGCTGTTGCCTACGTCCTGAACGGACAAGGAACGGTGGGTAAGCAACGACGTCCCATCACTTCGGGCCAGCTCGCTCTCTTCGGGTCGGGCGAGACCCTCACCGTGACAGCCGACCCGAAGCAGGAATCGCGCAGTCCGTCGATGGACGTCTTGATCCTCGGCGGTCGACCCATTGGTGAGACCGTCGCTTGGATGGGGCCGTTCGTCATGAACACACACGCCGAACTTGCTCAGGCCTTTGATGATTTCCAGCGCGGCAAGCTTGGATCAATCCCAGCGGACGTGCTGTGAACGAGGAGGCCGAAACCGTCAAGCCGGACCAAATCAAGGTCTTCAACGACGTCGAACAGCATCGCTTCGTGATCCAAGTCGAGGGAAAGACGGCCGGGTTCGCTGTCTACCACATCCGACGGGGGCGTCACCTATTCGTCCACACAGAGATCGACCCGAGCTTCGGGCAACAAGGCCTTGGCTCAAGGTTGATCGAGGCAGCCCTCGATGAGGTCGCCGTCGACGGTGGCACCGTGGTGCCGTTGTGTCCCTTCGTCAGAGCATGGATCAAACGGCACCCCGAGTACGACCGCATCGTCGACCACGAACTCCTTGCAGCGATCGAGGGAGCCTGATCCACCTCCGTGACAGCGGCTGGCAGCCTATGGTGGAGTGATGCAGCACGCGCCGGACTTCAGCCTGCTTGACCAGGCCCGTGACCCTTGGACGCTCTCCGACCAGCGTGGTCATGGCGTCGTCCTCCTGTTCTTGCGCGGAGATTGGTGACCGTACTGCAACGGCCAGCTGGTCAGCGTGGCACTAAGACACAACGAATACCTCGAAGCGGGAGCAGTTGTGGCAGCAATCGACGTCGACTCTCCGGGGCAGCACGCAGCAATGGTCGAAAAACTCAATCTGCCGTTCCCGATGCTGTCAGATCCCGATCGGACGCTTGCCGTTGAGCCGTACGATCTCGTGAACCTCGACGATCCACGAGGCTTGGCAATCCCGGCGACTGTCCTGATCGGCCCCAACGGAGAGGAACTCCTGCGAATTGTCAGTCGGGATTATGCCGATCGCTGCCCAGAGGACGATGCACTCGGTGTCCTCCGCGATCTTGCATTGCCACCGGTTGAGCAGCAAGCCCCAAGTCGCGGGAAACCTGAGCCGGGGCCGAGGGCCATGCCGTTCGGTGACCTGCGAACCTACTTTCGAGGAGCGAAGTTCGGAGCGATGGCGATGGGTCTTCGCTCGGGCGACACCGATGAGGCGGATCGGTTTGGCGTGCTGATGGATCGCTACTCGAATGACATAACAACCATGTACCGAAACAATCGGGACTCTGGTGAGCGGCCCCAACCGTAGCGCGCGGTTGCTGCTGGATACGGCGTGGCATTCTGGGAGGCAACGGTATGTTCAGTGATCGACGAGAGGCTGGTCGCCGCTTGGCCGAGCATCTGACTCATCTCAAGAATCGGGACGATGTGGTGGTATTGGGTCTTCCCCGCGGAGGTGTTCCCGTCGCCTACGAGGTTGCCGCGCGTCTCAACGCTCCGCTCGATGTGATCGTGGTCCGCAAGCTTGGGCTCCCCTCCCATCCAGAGTTTGCGATGGGAGCGATCGGCGAGGACGGGGTGCGGATTGTGGATTCCAAGACCGTGACTTTGGCGAACGTTTCCCAACAGGATCTCGAAGCCGTGGAGAGAACAGAACGCGCCGAGTTGCTCAGGAGGGCGGAAGCGTTTCGCGGCGGTCGGGCACGAATCCCGCTGGATGGCAAGACTGCGGTGATCGTCGATGACGGAATCGCCACAGGTTCCACCATTGCGGCCGCGATCCAGGTCGCCCGCGGCCTCGGTGCGAGTCATGTTGTGGTCGCTGCGCCCGTCGCACCCGTGGACACTACGGAGCGACTTTCAGGTGAGGCAGATGAAGTCATCATCGTCGATCAGCCCGATCCGTTCTACGCCGTTGGTCAGTTCTATGGGGACTTCGCCCAAACAACGGATGACGAGGTCATCGCTCTTCTTGACCAGACGGTGCTTTGACCGAGCGCACTGTGACAGTCAGCCAGTCTGCGTCGTGGCCAGTTCTTTGGGTTTCGGGAGGGGGTAGTCGTGGTAGTCGGCCATCGGCTTGCGTCGGGTGACAACCCTCGCGGCATTGAGAATCGCCAGTAGGTCGATTGCCTCTTGAGCGATTGCCCCAACAATGGGGGTGAGCAGACCCATGACCGCGAGCACCATTCCGATCATCGACAACCCGATACCACCCAGGGCGCTCTGAAGGGCGATGCGACGCATCCGCTCTCCGATGTGGAACAGCTCGTCGAGCCGTTCAAGGGACGAGTCGAGGACGACGGCACCGGCAGCTTCGGAGGTGACGTCGCTGCCCTGACCAAATGCGATTCCGACGTCGGCCGCGGCCATTGCCGGAGCGTCATTGATGCCATCGCCGAGAAACAGAGTCGTGCTCGTCTTTCCCACTTCGCGGACAATCTCGAGTTTGTCCTCTGGCGACATGCCGGCATGTACGTCGGTGATGCCGACCTGGGCCGCCAGGTACGCAACCTCACTGGAACTATCACCCGAGATGAGCATGGTGTGGGTCACGCCGTGGCGGGGACCGAGGTGTTGGACGAACTCCCACGAACCGAGCCGTGGTTCGTCGCGGAATCGAAACGTGGCCGCATAGCGGCCATCGATGAGCACCACCGCTTCCATCCCCGCCGACTTCTCTGGCATATGGTGGCCGTCTTGGCCGAGCACATCCAGCGCCTTGGTACGGCTGGTGATCGTGACCTCTTGCCCGTCAACGGTGCCAACCAGGCCCTGACCGGGTCGCTCCGAAACCGCCGCCACTTCAGCCGTTGCCTCCACGCCGAGTTCTTTCTCGGCTGCGGCAACGACCGCCGAGGCGAGAGGGTGGCGCGAATAGTGCTCAAGAGCGGCCGAGAGTCGCAGCACGTGTGCACGGTCGACGTCGGGGGCCATGTGCATTTCAGTGACAGTGGGTCGTCCGTAGGTGAGGGTGCCCGTCTTGTCGAACATCACGGTCGTTGTGGTCGAAATGCGTTCGAGAACCATCGGGTCCCTGATGATGATGCCGGAACGGGCCGATAGTGAGATGGCACCTACGATTGCGACCGGAACCGCTATGAGCAACGGGCACGGTGTCGCTATGACCATGACAGCGAGGAATCGGGATGGGTCGCCCGAGACCACCCATCCCAAGATGCCCATGGCGAGCGCGAGAACCGTGTACCAAGCACCCAGACGATCGGCCATCCGCCTCATTCGAGGTCGGTTCTCCTCGGCCTCGGCAAGGATCCCAACGATTTGGGCATATCGGGAGTCTGCGGCGGTCCTTGCCGCCTCCACAACCAATGCGTCGTCACCGTTGACGGCGCCAGACAACACGGCCGAGCCCACCGACTTGGTAATGACATAGGGCTCGCCGGTAAGAAAGGACTCGTCCATTGTGCCGTGGCCCTTGACAACCTCACCGTCCACTGGACAAAGCTCGTGAGGGAACACAACTACGTGGTCGCCAATTTCGATCTCTTCAACGGGGACGTCGAGCGTCCCCTCCGTACCAGAGACCACACGGTGGGCCATGGTCGGCGCTCGCTTGGCGAGTGCCTCAAGGATCCGCGAAGCGCGGGAGGTTGCCGCCTCTTCGAGGGCCTCACCCCCAGAGAGCATCAGCACGATGATCCCAGCGACAAGCCACTCACCGAGGAGGACAGCGGTGACTATGGCTATGGCAGCCAGTAGGTCGGCGCCGGGTGTCCGAGCAATCAGATCCTTGGTGATCGAGAACACCAGAGGGACCCCTCCGATGATGACGATCACAACAAGGGGAAGAACCGAGATCCAGTAAGGCGTATCGATTGCCCCGAGAATCAGCGAGGCGACGATGGCAACGATGGAACCGGCAGCGACCTTCCCTTCACGCGACTCGAAGAACAGGCGAAATCGTTCCATACCTCAAGGTTAGGCATCGGCATAGACAGGGCATCCGGTCAAACCCGTCCACAGATGCGCATCAGTCACAATGCTTCAGGGTCGTGTACTGTCTCCAAAGCTGTTTGTTGAAGGGAGAGGGCCCGATGCTCAAGCAAATTGAAGGGTTGCCGTCCAACGTCGTTGCGTTCGAAGCCAGCGGTCGTGTCGAGGCAGGTGACTACAAAACTGTCCTTGATCCAGCCATGGATGCTGCACTGGCTACGAACGAGAGCATTCGGTTCTTGTATGTGCTCGGAAGCGGTTTCGAGGGATATAGCGGCGGTGCGATGTGGGAGGACACGAAGGTTGGTGTCGGAAACTGGACACGCTGGGAGAAGATCGCCCTGGTGACCGACAATCATGTCTACCACGACGCGGTCAAGGCGTTCGCGTGGCTGGTTCCCGGAGAAGTGAAGCTGTTCGCTCTTTCCGAGCTCGATTCGGCCAAAGAGTGGGTCGTTACATAGAAGCATCGACGTCGCAGGCGAGTCCTTCGATGCCCTTCGGTCCCAATCCGGCACCTCTGGCGTTGGTTACCATTGGTGAACAGTCGAGATGGAGTGCATCAAATGAAGATGAATGACGAATTGGCCGCCGCCTACAACGAACAGGTCACCCTTGAACTAGCGTCGTCCGTTGCGTATCTGCAAATGTCCGCGTACTTCGACGGGCGAAACCTTATCGGTATGGCCGGTTGGATGCGTGCACAGGCGGCGGAGGAAACGGCACACGCGCACCGGTTTCTCCAGTTCATTCTCAATCGTGGCAACGATGTACGGATTTCCGACATCCCGGCACCTGATGCGGATTTCGCTTCACCCGAAGCTGTGTTCGAAGCATCGCTGACGCAGGAGCGGGTTGTCACGAAGTCAATTCACGATCTCTTTCGGATGGCGGCCAAGCACGACGATCTCGAATCGCAGCCATTTCTCTCGGCTTTCATTGAAGAGCAGATCGAGGAGGAGGCGACGGTTGAGTCCATTCTCGAGCGTATTCGTCTCTCAGGAGGAGAATCGAGTGCCCTTCTCCTGCTCGACACCGAACTGGGTAGTCGTCCGCTTGCCGAGTGATAACTCGATGTAGCTTGGGTGGTTCCCGTCACCGGGAACAGCCATGCCATGAAATTCCCAACGAATCGCATTGGATGATCGTGTAGGTTTGACCCAATCGAGAAGGGTTCGTACATGAGGAGAATGGCTGCGGTGATCGTGATAGCACTTCTGGCCACGGCCTGTGGCGGTGCGGCGAATTCCAATGGTGGGCCATCACCCGATGGCGGGAGTAGCTCGGACCTTCCCGATCCGTGCACTTTGGCAAGCGACTCTGTTCTTGACTCATACTTCACCCAGACAGTCGGACCCGAACCGGGTGCGGTCGGACCGTTGGTCACGTGCACATGGACGAACGACAACGCGAACAGCCTTCTGATCCAGGTCAGATCCGGGACGGAGGTGCGTCGTTTCGAAAGCTGTGACGACAAGTGCATCGATCTCACGTTCGCCGATGATGGCTTCGCGTGGACCTCACCACTTCAATCAGGCGCCGACTTTGTCAGCGGTGGAACCTGGTATTCGGTAACCACTACGGGGATGGGAGACGATCTCGATTCGATTGCGTCCCTTGCCGAGAATGTCTACGAGGTCGCGATCGGGTAGAGCCGTAGCTCTCAGCACAGACCGGTCTCGACATCGCACATCATTGCCTGCGCCTCGTCCGCCACCGTATGTGTTTCGAACCAGGCCGCGAGTTGCGGCTGCAAGTTGTCGAATGAGACGTACCCCGCTGCAGCTCTCACCAGTTCGTCACCGGTTCGTATCAGCAGGGTCGGGTAGCCGGTGACGCCCCACGACCGTGTTTCTGCAAAGTCACGCAGCGTGTCTTCATGCGCATTGTCGAATGCAATCCCGAAGTCTGCACGATCGAATCCGGATTCCGCTGCAATATCCACGAGTATCTCTCGTTGGGTGATGTCGCGCCCTTCAGCGTAGAAGGCATGCTGGAGTGCAGCGAAATAGCTGAGTGCCGAGGCCTTTTCGAGGTTGCGAGCGGCTACGACCGCTTGGTCTGCCGGCCCCGTGTCGTAGACCCATCCCTCGCGCTCGAGGGCGGTTGTCGAGAACGGCTGACCGGTGACTTCCCCAATTCTGGCCCACTCGGAGGCAAGAAACGACTTGAGTCTGTCTCCAAGAGGTTCGGCGTTCTCAAAGGCACGAAGCCCGCCAACCCTGACCCGCACGGGGAGACCGAATTCGATCCCAACTCTTTTCACGACCGGCGCGAAGCCGTGACACCACGAGCACATCGGGTCACCGACATAGATGAACTCGCGATCCGTTGCGATATCGACAATGGGCGAGATAGGGGACTCCGCTGTAGTCATGATCAACTCCTTGCCGACTTGTTCGGCCAGTGGAAAACCGGCACGATGGGTCGTGAGTTCTACGGCCTTCGACATCCATGTCAACGGTGTATGGCGCCCTGCCATTCCCGCACACCGATTACCCAGCAGCGTCGGCAGCTGATTCCGGCGGAGGTCTGACGGGCATGCCTACGATACAGAATATGCCAGGGTTCCATTTTGACGAATCACGCACGTTCCACGGGATGCGCCAGCTCACTCTCCTATTGCTGGCCGTAGCGTTGGTTGGTGCGTCCTGTTCGAGCCAATCGACGTCCGATTCGACCACAACGTCGCTGGTAGCCCAAACGACGACCTCGACGGCAGCCGCGACCACATCCTCCTTGCCGGATGTTTCTTCGTCGACGACAACGATGCCTGAGCCGCCCGCACCGGAGGAGCTTCCGGACGAGATTGAGCCGACCGATTGGTTGAACATTGCAAACGGGCTTGTCATTGACTCATTCTCCGGCGATGGCGGCGCCGACAACGCAAGTGTCGCGCTCCGCGCCGTGGATGGTGCGCCCAACCAGATCGGGTTCTCTTCCGACGACGCCGGACCATCGGTGTATGTGTACGAGTTACCGGCAGCCACCACATTCGAACGATTCGCCGTACCCGATGTCCGAGACACGCCCGGCAACACGACGTTCTTCGGTGCGATCGAGATTGCCGGCTCAAGCGTCAGTGCCACCGATGGGTTTGAGGTCCTCGTTGCGGCCGATCTTGTTGAGATGGATCCCGACGAGGTGGCAGTCGAATTCACCCCCGAAACCCAGCCGGCCGTGCGCTGGATCAGGCTCACGCTGTCGGGCGCGCTCTATGTGGATCCCGCCCACGAGACGGGAAAGACGATCGTGCGCTTCTCAGAGCTGATCGGGAACGGCACGCAGGAAACAGTTCCCCTCAGCACCGCCTTCTCTGGGGTCTGGTCACTCAGATTCTCGGACAACCCCGACGGAACGGGAGAGCTGACTGAGCTGCATCAGGTTGGAGCAACCGTCGCTGGTTGCATCGGGTTTGCCGAGGTGACAGGAACCGTGGCCGGCAATGTCGTGCGACTCAACGGAATCGATACCCGTGACCAGCGACCGAGTATCTACCTACTCGCCGTTGACGACGCCGGCGAGTTGCAGGGTGTCGAATCGACAAGGGGCGGCGTATTCCGGGCGCGGGTCGGTCCGGTTCTTCCGGAGGGCACAGAAACGCCGTGCTCGGAAAGCACCCCTCAGCCGCTTGCGTGCGGATCCATTGTCTACGTCAACTTCGACGTCAACTCCGCAGTGATCCGACCTGACTCCGATCAGGTGCTCGATGATCTCTACAACGGCTTGTCCACGATCGCCGGTACCGAGGTGATAGTGATTGGACACACCTCCACGGAGGGCTCAGAGGACTACAACCAGGGTCTTTCCGAACGACGAGCTCAAGCCGTGGTACTCAACCTCGTGACTCGGGGCATACCTGCAGGCAATCTACTCGCCGAGGGCCGTGGTGAAAGCGAGCCCTTGGTGAGCGAGAAGGACGAAGCCTCGCGAGCCGTCAACCGTCGGGTCGAGATCGCCTGCGATTGACCGGCCGCCACTTCCCACGTGACGGAGGTTCCTTATCGTCCGGCAGGGTCGGCACCGTCCCTCCAGATCCTGCGTCGTCCGGTTCCACGAGATTGAGGACCAGAGGATCTGCTCATTCTTCCGTGACTGGCAAGCTTCCCTTTGGCGCACATCGGTATTCGCGGTTCGTGTGCCCGTGCGCCTGAGCGTTGGATCCACCGCATTTGCGATCTCACCGGTAAGGCCACACACTGGATGGGTGCCCACAAGAGAACTCACCCTCGAAGACCTCCGATTCAACCCACCGACCATCCCGATTGAGGAGGTTGCGGCGGTCGCAGCAACTTCCTATGGCCTCTCCGGCAGCTTCTCGCACCTTCCCGGGGAGCGGGATCAGAATGTTCGGATCGAGACGGATAATGGCGACTATGTCCTCAAGATTGCGAGTCAACTCGAAGATCCCTTGGTGGTTGACTTCCAGGTGTCCGTCCTCAAGCACTTGGAGGCATCAGCTCCGGAGCTGCCGGTACCGAGGGTCGTCGACGACCTCGACGGCAACGCGATCAGTGTCATTTCGGATCGATCCGGCTCGACATGTCAGATGCGTCTCGTCACCTATCTGCCGGGAATCACGTTCGATGCGGCACGCAACGTGCCAGAGGAGGCACTCCGAGCAATCGGTAGCGTCCAGGGAACGATGTGTAGCGCTCTCAGCGAATTCGACCATCCTGGGGCAGATCATTTCATGCCCTGGGACATCTCGAATGGGTTGATCCGAAGCGACCAACTGTGGGCCCATGCCCAAGCCGATGTGACCGCCGTTGTTGGAGACCAAAGGGGATACCTCACCGACGCGATATCAGCAAGGTTCAGTGATTTACGCCGTCAGGTGATCCACAACGATGCCCATCGAGGCAACCTCCTTCGGACCAGTGCGTCGAGTCATGAGTTGACGGGTGTGATTGACTTTGGCGACATGGTCAAAGCCCCACTTGTCGATGATCTCGCCGTCTCGGGGTCGAGTTTTGCGAGAGCAAGCGATGATCCGATCACCTCGGTCGAGGCGCTCGCAGCCGGGTTCGACTCGGTCTTTCCGCTGCGAGACGAGGAAGTGGACGCGCTGTACGACCTCATTCTCGCCAGATTGCTTTTGGGGCTACTCCTCTTCGACTTCATGATCGCCAAAGAGTCCGACCACACGAGGCACATCTTGCGAGAACGTCCCGAAGCCCTTGCCGGATTGGCGACCTGGCTCACTGTTGACTCGAATCAGCTGTCGCATCGACTCCGCACGGCTCTCACCAGAGACCGAGCATGAGTGACGATCTTCTTGGTCGCAGACAGTCGGCCCTTGCGCCAAGCTACCGGCTGTTCTATGACGAACCGATCGAGATAGTCCGAGGAAAGGGGGTCTATCTCTACGACGCCAACGGGAAGGAGTACCTCGATTGCTATAACAACGTGGCATCAGTCGGGCACAGCCACCCCCGTGTTGTTGAGGCATTGACGAAACAGGCGAGCACCCTCAACACACATACGCGATATCTCCATCACAGCGTTGTCGACCTTGCCGAGCGTCTCGGTGCCAAGCTTGGCGGAAACCTGTCGTCTGCGTTCTTTGTGTGTACCGGAAGTGAGGCGAACGATCTCGCCGTCCGGATAGCACGCAGCGTGACCCGACACAACGGAGTGATTGTCAACGATTACTCCTATCACGGGAACTCCACCCTCATCGATCAACTCTCGTTGTCGCATCGGCATCCGGGCGAGACGGTTCCTGATTGGATCGGCGTTGCTGAGCCTCCCAACACCTACCGAGGCACGCACACAGGCGACGGCGCCGGCGTCAGCTACGCCGAAGACGTGCGGCGGGCGGGACATCAGCTGAAGGACTCCGGTGAGGGTGTCGCAGCTTTCCTCGTCGACAGCACCTGGGACTCGAACGGATTCCTCAACGCTCCGAAGGACTATCTCAGCCTTGCCGCTCAACATGTTCACGACCTCGGTGGTCTTGTCATTGCCGACGAGGTGCAGGCCGGGTACTGCCGCACGGGGGAGACATGGTGGGGATTTGAGGATTACGACATCGTTCCCGACATTGTCACGCTCGGTAAACCCATGGGTGCGGGACACCCGATTGCGGCCGTGATCACGACACCACAGATCGCCAGTTCGTTCGCAGAAGTCGACTCGTACTTCAACACGTTTGGCGGGAATCCGGTGTCGTGCGAGGTTGCCCTGGCCGTCATTGACGTGATCGAAGACGAGCAGCTCCTCGACAACGTTGACCGCGTTGGCGCGGTCTTGCGAGATGGACTTGATCAGCTCTTCCGAGATCATGACATCATCGGGACGATCCACGGGAAGGGACTCTTCTGGGGTATCGAACTCGTGGCGGACCCAGAAACGAAGGAACCGATGGGAGAATCGGATGTGAACGCGATTGTGTCCGATCTTTGCGAAAGAGGAATCCTGACGGGCGTCAACGGCCCCTATCGCAACATCATCAAGATTCGGCCACCATTGGTATTCAGCGCAGCACATGCAGCCCAAGCCGTGGATGCTCTCGACGCTGCTCTTGTCCGATTCGTGCCGAGGACTGACAGCCACTCCGACCCGTAGCGAAGTAGATGTCGCCGCACATACCCCTTTGCAGTGGCCGAGGTATCTACTATCGGTGTCTCCTATGGATACGGACGACATGAGCACATCACGGCTGAGTGGATGGAAGGTATTCGACGACGAGTCGAAGTACGTCGATCGTTTCGGCATACTGCTCGTCGTCATCATCGTTGCTGTTGTGACTCTGTCTCTGGTCGACCTCAGTTCGGATTCGGACGACCTCACTGCCGAAATCGGGATTGTATTTGTCACGTTGATCGTCGGAGCAACACTCCTTCTCGCCCTTCGCGCCTCTGGTGTCGGATCGCGGTTCCTGGTTGTGGCCGATATTGCGATCGGCATCGGAGTCGGAGCAACTCTCGTGGTGTTCGCTGTCGATGTCTTTGCCGGCGACGGCGGAACCCGTGTCTCGTCGTTCACCCCATCGCTTGCCTGGGTGATCCTGTCGGCACTTACCCCTGTGGTTCTGGTGCGCCGGCTCATGAAGCATCGTCGAGCAACCGTGAGCACGTTGCTCGGTGCGGTTGCTGCCTACCTGTTGATAGCCCTGACATTCGACTTCATGTTTCTCCTGACCGATTCGGTGCTGGACGGCACCTTCTTCCCTTCGGCAGAGCCAACCACGAGCTTCATGTACTACAGCTTCGTGACTATCGCAACGCTTGGCTATGGCGACCTCACCACGACTTCAGCGTTCGGTCGACTGCTTTCGGTTTTTGAGACCGTGCTTGGCCAGGTCTATCTGATCACCTTCGTCAGCATGATCGTTGGTCTCTTGGTCGGTCAACGCCAGAGCGTGCGCGACACCGAAGCGGCACCTCCCATCTTTGATAGCGGGCATGATGGACCCGAACCCCGATGACGCTGTCGTCGACCGCCCGAACATGATCCGATCCCATTGCGGTCGACCGTCAATCTTGACTCGATTGAGAATGTCTCAGTTGCGAGCCTCACACACCGGCTCGGGCGGCTCGCCGATCAGCGAATGCGTGAGGTCTGCTTGGCGCTCGCCGTTGCAGTGGATTGTGATGCGTAGAGCACCGCTGGTGACGACACGTTGCGGTCCTCACCGATGCAACCTGTGGGGCGCCGTGGCAGGGTTGAACTTGGCGATAGGGATGTGGCGATCTGAGGTGCCGTGGAGTCCACACTGATTGTTCTGTATGTCGCGGACCAAGGTCGATCAACAGTGTTCTATCGCGCAGTTCTGGTTTCTGATCCGGTCCTGGATGTACCGGGGATGACCCAGTTCCTGCTCCCTGGCGGAGCGACGCTCGGACTCATGCCGTTCGATGCGATTCGGCGGCTACTCCCCACGCTGCCTCATGCTGACGGGAGTGGCGAGGCGAGTGGTGCACCACGGTGCGAGCTCTACCTTGTCGTGGACGATCCAAGTGCATTCCATCGTCGTGCACTCGACTCGGGTGCGACCGAACTCGATGCCTTGGCGCCACGGGACTGGGGTGACGAGGCTGCGTACTCCCTTGATCCCGATGGCCACGTCGTGGCGTTTGCACACCCATCGGGCTGAAACGCCCTACTGCTGGGAGCGAACGATGTCGCGGTGGTAGTCGGCGAAGGGATCGAAGTCGAGCCGCGTCGCTGGCATGAGAAGAAACGCGACGACAACGAAGTTGGCGATCCCGGTGAGCATCCCTACCGAGGCTGAAGGAGCTGGCGGATCTGCTGCGAACCCAGCGAGGGATGCACCGATCGACACCATGCCGAGTAGTCCAAAGACGAAGAACGCACCCTCACGAGCCCACACTTTGCGAAGAGCAAGCCCGATCACGAGGATTGTGCAGACAATGACGACGGAGCCGAAGATCACGGTGATGATCGCCGTTGTGTTCTGCGCCGTCTGGCCGGCGTCCGCTCCGCCACCGAAGCCGAGGGTGCCACGTGCGAAATCCTCATCGATTCTGGTTGGATCGATCCAATCGAGGAGTGATTGAAATGCAATGTTGCCAAAGGCAGCGGTGAGCACACCGCCAACGAGCACGGCTCCCGCCGTGGACCAGTGATCGGTCAGCCATTGTTTCATCCGCAGGACTCTAACGATGGGTGGTGTAGGAATAAGTCGATTGGATCGGACGTGCCAGGATGGAGATCACAATCCGACAGATGGAGTTACACCTTTGACACCGGTTGACGCAACACCGTCTTCAGCTTTTCGGAGGCAGTTCTGCGAAGGTCGCTGAGGTAGATCTCGTGATGATGGCCATTTTCGACAAGGCCGTTGGCTGGTAGGTACTCGCTGTGGAGTCGGGCAATGGTCGGTGCCTCCTCAGCAAACGGACCGACGTGAAGGATCTGCACCGAGAGTCCTTCGGCGAATAGCTCGAATCGGAGGGTGTCGGGAGGCGGGCCGAGTTTTGAGGACGCTTGTTTCGCGACCTTGTCGTACATCTTTGCGGTGATCCAATCGGGCTGCATGATCATCGCGGTCCACAACCATGCTTCACGATCGTTCGCGGTGAAAGCGGACATGTCGTCTGCCCACCACAGGGCCTCAAGAGGTGGAACCACATAGTCGCGGTTGAGATCTGTCTTTGACGAGAACTTGATCGGATACGACGTCGCGTACAACCATCCGATCGCTTGCTCGAAGCCGTCGCTCTCGGGAGGCCCGGAGCCGTCGACCTTGATGAACTGCATGACGGGCACTTCAACGACCGTGAAGTCCTCCGTCGAGGGTTGGTAGAGATGTTTGAGCGTCTTCTTGAAATCAACCTTGTCCACGGGCGGTTCCCTGGTCGCTTCTCTAGTACCCCAAACCGTATCCAACAGCATCCGCGATGCCGATGAGCGTTTCCTTGGCGGTTGGCGTGTCGGCATACATCACGGTGACGAGCGAATACTGTTCGTCGAAACACACCGCCATCTGATGTGTTCCACCGCTGGCGTCGGCGTTGTACCTCGCATACGTGCCGACGCTGTCTACGAGCTCCTCGTCGCTGAAACCTCCCGCATCGAAAATGACGTCGCAACCGACTGCGGACACATCCTGGATCAGGAGTTCGACTCCACCACTCCCATCGGTGGGGACGTATGCGCAGAGCCCTACGCCCAGATTGCTGCCAGTGACAGCCTTGCCGAGCGTGGCGCTGATCGTTTCGTCGTCGACGATGGCACACGGATCGTCAAGCGACACCTCGTTGGTGGGGCTTGACGCCACCGTTGTGATGCCGTCCTGTGGTGCATCGGTTGTCGGGGTGGCACCGGTATCGGTGTCGCTGCCACCGCAGGCTGCCACCGACAGCACAAGTGTGAACGCGATTGCTGTGAGTCGTTTCATGCGAACACCCGTCATGGTTGGCCCTCGTACTGCAATTCAACGTCCAAACAGGTGGTGTGTCAATGATCAATCGTACAACTCAACCGTACTACCGGGTCAGACTGCTACCCGGTGAGAACGCGGATCTCGTGAAGAATCACCCATCCGTCCATGCGGATTGTCTCGATACGCACGTATCGGACGTCGGCGGCGGGATCGAACGTCACTGTCAGGACATCGCCCTGGACCGCGTTTGCCTTGACTTCTCCGACAAGCTCTCCCTTCCCCGATTGATCCGAACTCCTGAGATATACACGGTGGGTTTGTGGGCCGGGGGGTGATACATGTCCGATGAGTATCTCGACACTTCCGACGGTACGGTTCTCCTCCAAATCGATCTCGACCCACTGGGGAGGGCCAGCACCGGCGCTCCACCAAGTGGCATCAGAACCATCCGTCACCTTGTTCGCCCCGTATGCGTCGCTCTCTTGGGCGGATGCCGTGGTCGGTCGTTCGAGCGCAAGGTTGCTGCTCGCAAACGGTCCAACATCGCATGGATCTGGTCTTACGGCTGGCGAAACCGCTCGAGCGATTGCTGCGTCACCAACCTCGACTGGTATGACCTCGTTGTCCTTGTCGGCACCCCAGAACCACAGCAGCCACCCATCAAACCCGTACTGGCACGATTCCGATTGCCAACGTGCCATCGCAGCAGCTCCCTCCGCCGGCGTGATATATGCCGATTCGAAAGCGCCGAATTCACCCAACAGGATGGGGAATGATGGTTCCCCGTCAGCAATTCCGTAGGACGCTGCGATCGCGTCCCATACTCCGCCGAGCCCCGGGTAGGCGTGGAGGTCGACGAAGTCAAGCGTTGAGTCGTCGATGATGTCGTCGGGAACGACCCAGCGGTTGTCGAGACCGACACGCCCCGATTCGGGATCCTCAGCCGAGAAGAAGCCCATGGTGATGAGTGCTCCGTCGTCTACCTCGCGGATCGCGTCGCCGACATTTGTTGCATAGGAACGGAGGTTGTTGACGACCATGGACTCAACAGCCGAATCATCGGCAAGGTCATAGGTTTCACCGTCTGCAGTCGTGACGGAACCCGTCGATATCGATATCGGGGGTACATCACGAAGATAGAACTGCTCGTTTGCGAGTTGCCAGCCGAGGATGTGATGTGTCGGTGCACCTCGCTCTTTGATGCCCTCGATCAGCTGTGTCCAGTACTCGATGGCGATCTGTTGCCCCTCGGGGGCGAGGTACAGCGAGTTCCGATAGCCGCCAAAGGGCTCACAGCACGGTAGGCGGTTGGAGAACCCGGGATCAGGAACGTCGTTGCTGGTGGGGAGGGCAACGAGTCCGTGGGCCTCGAGACGTGTCAGGAGATCGGCAAGGTCGTCCAGGTACTCGGATCTGATTCCGCTGTCCGTCGTCGTACATTCCATGCACATGTCGAGGAAGAACCGCACGGTGTTCATGCCGAGTGAGGCGATGCCGTCGAGCTGTGGGTCGACCCAGTCCGGGTCGTACAACGCGAACATCCGATCTCCACCGCCCCCACCGACCTTGAGTAAGAGGTTCACGCCGATGGGTACGAACGGTGTTTGTGTCCGGGTGTCGACAAACGAATCACCCTCGATGCTGATCCAATGTTCCTGGGGTGGCGCGGGTGACCCGGTGGTCGACGTCGTCGGCAACGTGCTGGTCGCTCCGGTCGAGGAGGTCGACGTTGATGGCGTCGCGACTGTTGTGTCGGTTCCCTCCGATGTACATGACACCACGAATAGCGAAACGAACAATGAAAGGGCAAGCGAGATTGACGCGCGACGGACGAACCTCTGGGTGCTCATCGTCGCACGATAGCGATGGTCTTCTCCGTGGACGAAACCACGATATCGGATACGAGTCTGGACAGATCAGGGCCGATTTTGCGGTACCTCGAATGTGCTGTAGCTTGACGTGATGATGACTGGAAACGAACAAACACCGACCGCCGTATTGCGGGAGGATCATCAGCTGATTCTCAAGGTTGCGGCCCGGCTCGACGAAATGCTCACCGACGAGGAACAGGGCGTTGATCTTCGATTCGACACCCTCGAATCGTGTGTCACCTTCTTCCGACTCTTCACGGATGCCTTCCACCACGGCATGGAAGAGGATCTGCTGTTCCCGGAGCTGGAGGAGGAGGGTCTTCCGGCAGACTCGGGTCCGATTGCCATGATGCTCGAGGACCATCGGCAGGGGAGGGAATTCGTTGGCGTCATGGTTGCAAACCTCGACGCAGCTCGAGCCGGCGACGCACAGGCGGGACGGGCGGTGCGCGATGCCGCAAGGGGCTACGTCGATCTCATTGTTGATCACATCACAAGGGAAGACGGGATTCTCTTCGACATGGCAGACAACATGATCACCGGATCCGCGTGTTCGACACTGTGCTCCAGGTATGACGACGTGTGCGCAAGCAAGTTCGAAGGAAAGACCAAGGCAGACCTCGAACGCCTTGCCGCCGAAATCATCTAGGTCCACCGATTACCGATTACCGATACGAGAGGCCAGTGCTTCTGACTTCTGACTTCTGAAATCGGTCATCGGTTGTCGGCCATGGGGAACCCGAAGCTCTCACCCGTTTCCTCCTCATCGGTGTGCAGGTTTGCCACCAATTCATCCCAATTCGGTGGGTGGTGTAGATCTACGGCGATGAGATGCCGGTTGGTGGGGCGGTGGTTGGTGTCGAATCGCATGGCTTCCCCGAGCATGGCAGCAGCTGCATCGTCCGTCCGTGTGTGCTGCGCGAGGTGCTCCTCCCACGATGTGTACAGGTACACCTCCGTCAGCCGATATGGGTCGTCGGTGTTGCGATAGAGCCGCCACGAGTATGCCCCGTTGCGGAGTCGGACGCGGCGGACTCGTTCGAGTAATTCAAGGAAGTCATCGATACTGTCGGGCGGGAGCTGCCAAGTGTTGGAAACAAGAACGGGACCCCCCTCATCGTCGGCGTGTTCGTGCATGCGATGTTTCCGCTCGAACTCGGGTGTTCGAACCTGGTCGAGTGGAGGAATCCTGAACAACGGTGCGATCAGTCCGAGGGCCACTGTTCCGAGGGAGAACCAGATCATGGTGCTCCCGGCCCCGATCTGATCAGCCACGGCACCCGAGGTGATCGAGCCGAGAGGCATGATTCCGGTGAAGGCAAGCAGGTAGAGGCTCATTGCCCTACCGCGGATCCATCCCGGAGTCATCAGTTGGGTCGTGGCATTCAACACGGTGAGTGTGAGGATCCAGCAGGCACCGATGACAAGCATTCCGATGAAGGCAACCGCGAGGTTCGGTGCTGTCCCGATCACGATGCCGGCGATACCGAAAGTGATGATGGTGTAAGGCAGTGCTCTGCCCGTTCTGATTGGTTCGAACCGTGTTCTTCCGAAGGCACCAATCAGCGCACCGACCCCCATGGCGCCGAGGAGTAAACCATATGCTGCCTCGCTCCCGTCGAGCTCGGATGTCCTGTTCGGAAGAACCGCTTGGATCACGGCGGTCGTGATGCCGAACATCGCGACAAGCGCGAGTACCCGTCGGAAAACAGGTGAATAGCGTGCATAGCGAACGGAGAGTCCGATGGAGCTGACAATCAGACCGACGGAGGCTTGTTCGTCCGTCTGCTTTTCCCACGATCGAGCGAGTACTGCCACGACAACAATCACACCGAGATAGCTCAACGTATTGAGACTGAACGCCAGGGCTGGACCTGACACGGCGAGGATCAGACCACCGAGGGCGGGACCCACCGCTCTTGCGACGTTGAAACTGGCCGAGTTGAGGGCGACGGCGCTGGCAACCATGCCGCGGGGGACGAGTTCGGGAACGATTGACTGCCACGCAGGCAGGTTGAATGCCATCCCGACCCCGAGGAGCAAACCGAGCCCGAGCAGGAGTCCCGGTGTGATCAAGTCGAGATAGGTGGTGGCGGCCATGGCAGCGGCTGAGAATCCCATCAGGATTTGTGACCAAAGCATCACCTTCGCCTTTGAAAACATGTCCGCCACCACACCGGCGAACAGTGACAGGAAGAGAACCGGCAGAATGTTCGACACGACCATCACTGCAACCCATGTCGCCGAGGAGTCAGTCAGCTCTTTCATGAGCCAGGCCCCCGCAACAGCCTGGAGGAATGAACCGATGTTCGACAGCATTGCCGCGATCCAGATGGCCCTGTACAGCGGAATTCGAAGCGGTGCGGTTGCTGATTCAGTCACGGAGGTCAGACTAGGCGTCGAGAGATGACAGGCGATTACGCAAGGAAAACGGCAGTTTCCAGTCCAAGGGTCCCGGTAGCGGCTTCAATCTGGGGAATCGAGCGAGCCCAACTGGCTCGCGGTTGGCTCAGCTCAGCAGAACCACGATTCGGTCAACTTGGGTCGGCCAAGCGTCGCTCCCTGGTCGATGGCCACGACTGGCGCTTCGAGGTCGGTGCCATCGGTAACAGTCATCCACTGTCGGATGAATGTGTCGATTGTCGAGAGACGACCGCTCGATGCTTCCTCAGCAATGTCCATGAGTGTTCCTGCCAACGCGTCCATGGCGGGATCGTCACTTGTCCACGCATGGGACAGGGCTTCGCTGTCATATTCGCCGAGAAAGCGATGGATGCCTTCGATATCAAGCATGAGTGATCCAGCCGGAATCAGGAGACGTATCCCCATTTGGACAGGATCGGTCGACTCGATCAGATCGTGACTGCTGATGAATCGGAACATCGCATCGATGTCCTCGCGCGTCGTCCACGGGGTGAACGGGAGCCACGAAGGCCGGATATCGATGCCTGCATCTCGGAGGAGATGAACGGCTCGTGCGGCGTCTTCGGCTGTATGTCCCTTGTCGAGGTTCATGAGCACGTTGTCGTTCATCGACTCGAACGCCGACACCACGAACAGACAACCTGCAGACGCGAACTCGTCCCAAACATCCGCGTAAGAGAGAATGTGCTCCACCTTGACGGTGCAGTCAAACGTGACCGTGGGGTGTCGCTCATGCATCGCCCGAATGATTCGAAGGGAATGGGCAGGGCCGTTCAGGAAGTCTGGATCCCCGAACGTGATGTGTCGGGCACCCGCGGCGATCTGTTGATCGATGTCGGCCAGCACCGTTTCCACATCGACAATCCTCAGCGCGCCGTTGTAGACAGCGGGAATGGGACAGTGACGACAGAGATGGACGCATCCGTGCGATGCCTCGACGGCCCCAACGAGCCTTTCTTCGCCGTTGATCGACAGACGTGCGTAGTTGTCAAGGGAGGGGAGCATGCTTCGGTCCGGGGTCTGGAATCCACCTCGGGTGAGGTGGATCGTGACCGGTTCAACCGAGCGTTTCCCTGCCACCCACTGCACCAGGGTGGTCTCGTACTCGCCAACAATCGCCCTGTCGAAGAGCTTCGATTCTTCATCGTTCATCATGCCGGCATAGAGACCATACGCAGCGACAGGCAGTTCCGGTCTATGGGCTTTGATCCTTCGACACGCAGCGATCGCAAGACGCATTGCGGTGTGCATCGGAGTCGAGATAGCAACGGCATCCGCCCAGTCGACGAGTGCGAGATCCCATGGTTGCACGGCAAGGTCGAGGGCTTTGGCCGTATGGCCCGACGCCTCAAGTGCAGCCGCAGGACTTGCGACATGCACCGGTTGCCTGCCTAGCTCATATGTAGAAATCAAGAGAACGTTCACTTCGAGGACTCTAGGTCCGGATGCAAGGACTACGGAACACGGACTACGGAACACGGACTACGGAACTCAACCCGTCCTCCCTTCAGGGGGGCGCGCGAGCCTGCGAGCTCCGTCGAATGTCTATCGGGAGAAGCAAGCTGGCAGCGAAGCTCCCGCAGATCCTTGGATCGACGGCACGTGACGCAACATTCGAACGGTGCTTGCGGTGCGTGACCTGATCTTAAGATCCGAGCGGCTGGTGCGACGCCTAGTTACGACGAAGGGCGAATGCGACGGCTTCTACTCGGCTATGGACGTTGAGCTTGGTGAGGATGTGCTGGATGTGGTTGCGAACCGTCGCTTGTGAGACGAAGAGCTTCTCCGAGATTGCGGTACCGTCGAGGCCCTCCGTCAGGAGCTGAAGCACCTCACGTTCACGTGGGGTGAGAACATCCAGACGGTCGTCACGGACCTCGGTACCAACACTCCAGCCGTCGAGGCGTTGAACGATGAGCCGTTCGAGCTCGGGCGGAAGGGCAATTTCGCGTATCAGGTGCACAATGCGGCACTGCTCACGCATCTCGATCGGTGGGATGATCGTTGATGCACTCAGCCAGAGCGTTTGGTCCTTCGAGGACCGACCGAGTACTTCTCGTGGACCCATGATCTCGTCCGGATCGCCGAGCTCTGACGCCGGACATGTCGGACCGCACACAGAATCCCCGCAACGGTCTCGCCAGCACAACACGTCTACGCATGACCGTCCGAGCACCTCCTCAGCGCTATAGCCGAGGAGTTGAGTCGCAGCATCGTTCCACGCGATGATCTCCATCGAACCGTCCATGGCAACCATGGCGTCACCGGTTCTGCCAAGCACTTCGAGCATCTGGGCGAGTGGTTCAGCGACCGTGCTATCGATGGTTGTGGTTCGGTTCATGGTTCACCTGACAGTATGTGGCGAGCGGCAAGCCTATACGACGTGATTGGTCACTCCGACTGTGACTGGAGTACGTTGAGGATCCCTCCGGCGGCAAGGATGTCTCGCATCTCTGCTGGTAGGGAATCTCCGACGAGAGCAGCTCCGGTATCGATGTTGGTGACACTTCCCTCCGAGAGGACAACCCTGCCCGTATCGCCGTCGGAGAACGAGTCGTGGACTCCCTGGCATACGACGACGGGAAGGCCGACAGCAACCGCGTTTCGCATGAAGATCCGAGCGAATGACTCAGCAACGACGCACGCAACGCCGAGTGCCCTGAGGTTCTCAGCGGCTGTCTCCCTGCTTGATCCGCATCCGAAGTTTGATCCTGCCACGACGATGTCGCCAGGTTCGACATTGGGCGCGAATTCGGGGTTGACGGATTCGAGTACGTGGAGCTTGCGCACTTCGACGGGATCGACCGCATACTGGCCAGGGGACAGCACGTCGGTGCTGATGTCGTTGTCGAACTTCCAGACCCGACCCATCATGTGGTCATGTTCCTGACCGGCTTCAGACATATGACACCTCCACTTTGCGAGGATCGGCGATGGAGCCAGCAATTGCAGAGGCAGCAACCGTTGCGGGTGAACCCAGATAGATCTCAGCAGCGGCGTGACCCATTCGACCGGTGAAATTCCGGTTGTGGGTCCCGATGCAGCGCTCACCCTCTGCAAGCAGGCCGCCATGGCCTCCGAAGCACGGGCCACATCCCGGTGCCAGAACGGTCGCACCTGCATCGACAAGCTTTGCCAGGATCCCGCTGTCGGTGGCTTCCTTCATCACAGATTGGGATGCAGGGGCGACGATGAGTCTGACCCCTGAAGCAATGTGTTTTCCGTCGAGAATGGCCGCAGCGGCGCGAAGGTCCTCGATGCGACCATTGGTGCAGGAACCGATGAACGCCTGATCAATGGTGACGCCCGCGACCTCGGTCACGGAGCCGACGTTGTCGACATCGTGGGGACGGGCGACCTGAGGATCGAGATCTGTCAGTGTGATTTCGTGGACCGCTTCGTAGGTGGCGTCGGGATCCGGTGCGTACCGTTCGGTTCCTTCTCCAGTTTGAGCGATCAGGTATTCGTCCGTCACCTCGTCAGCAGCAAACAAGCCGAACTTTGCTCCCATTTCGACTGCCATGTTTGAAACCGTCAGCCGTGAAGCCATGTCGGCATGCTTGACCGCAGGGCCACCGAACTCCATCGCCTTGTACTGGGCACCGTCGGAGCCGTAGCGACCAGCGAGGTGCAAGATGACGTCTTTCCACGTGACACCCGGTTGGAGCTCTCCAAACATTTCGAATCGAATTGTCTCCGGCACTCGGAACCACAGCCGCCCTGTTGAAAGCGCATAGACCATGTCCGATGTTCCGATACCCGTTCCACCCGCACCGAGTGCTCCATACGTTGTCGTGTGTGAGTCCGTCCCCACGATCAGCATTCCGGGACGCACGTGGCCACCTTCGGGCAGGAGCTGGTGGCAAATACCTGCCCCAGCGTCGTAGAAGGTTTCAATTCCGAGCCGAGCAACGTGCTCCCTGATCCGTTTGTGGAGGGCTGCAGCTTCAGCAGAGGGTGCAGGGACAAGGTGGTCGATCACGACCGCTACCTTGGTTCTGTCGAAGATGTTGTCACCCTCGACCTCTTGGAGCATGTCAAAGACCTGGGCGGCGAAGATGTCGTGGAGCAGCGCGAGGTCGATTTCTGCGACAACGAACTCTCCAGCACTTACCGAGTCGCCGCCTGCTGCTCGTGCAAAGATGCGTTCTGCAAGTGTCATGCCCATGGCGTTGATCCCTTCATCCGGCTCCGAGGCTACGACCACCACAAACGTAGAGGGTCTGACCGGTCACATATGACGACTCGTCTGCTGCGAGGAACAGCGCGGCATTGCCAATATCGGCTGGTGTCCCGATTCTGCGGGCCGGAATCGTCTTGATGAGTCGTTCTTGAACCTCATCGTTGAGGCCGCGGAACAGCGGTGTATCGACGAGGGCGGGTGCTATCACGTTCGCTGTGACGCCGAATCGTGCCATTTCAAGGGCAAGGGTGCGGGTCAGGGAGATCACGGCACCCTTTGAGGCGGCGTAGTTTGCCTGACCGGGACCACCGAGCCACGCTCGGGACGACACGTTGATGATTCGTCCTGAGTTCTGCTCCATGAAGTGGGGTGCAACCGCTCGGCACGTCAAGAACTGCGACTTGAGGTTCACCGTGATGACGGTGTCCCAGTCTTCTTCTGACATCTTGGCGAGATATCCGTCGCGCGCCATGCCGACATTGTTGACGAGGATGTCGACCCGCCCGAAGGCTTCAATGGCGGCTGCAACGAGCCCTTCGGCTCCCTCAGCAGACGCGACATTGGCCGCATGGCCAATCACCGTGTAGCCGGCTTCCTTGAAATCGGCAACAGTTTCGTCAACCCGCTCCGATACGAGGTCGTTGATAACAACCTTGGCACCGGCGCCGGCGAGTGCCTCAGCGATACCGCGCCCAATGCCCTGGCCGGAGCCTGTGACAATCGCGACTCTGTCCTTTACGTTCACGTTCGATCCTTTCGCAGCGGCTTCCGCTCGTCTTCCTGGAGCGGCTCTATCGCCCTTTGAATTCGGGCGGTCGCTTTTCGACAAATGCTTGGATTCCCTCATCCCGATCTTCGCTTGCACGAAGAACGGCGTGACTTGTTGATTCCAGCTCGAGACCGGTCTCAAGATCTGTCTCGGTTGCCCGGTTGATCAGTTCCTTGACCCGGTCGTGAGAAAGGGGAGCCCGCGACGCTATCCGTTCGGCGAGCTTCATCGTTTCCTCCATGAGGTCGTCGTCAGGAACGATCCTGTTCACAAGACCCATCCGGTACGCATCGGCGGCGCTGACGTGGTCGGCCGTGAACATCAACTCTTTCGCAAAGCCCGGACCAATGAGCCTTGTGGCTCGCTGCGTCCCCCCCGCACCGGGAAGGCTTCCGACCTTGGCCTCGGGGAATCCGAGACGGGACCCCTCGGTCGCCACACGCAGGTCGCAGGCCAGCGCCATCTCGAGTCCACCGCCAAGGGCGTAGCCGCGGATGGCTGCGATCACGGGGATATGGAGATTCTCAAACCTGCCAAAGACGCTCCGCACGAGCAACCCGAGCGGATCATGGATGAGCCCGGCCTCGAACTGCGTTCCACGACTCTTGAGGTCTGCCCCGACACAGAACGCCTTCTCGCCGGCACCCGTAAGGACGAGGGCACGCGTATCGGGGTCCCTCTCGATTTCGTCGAGGAGAAAACCGATTGTTTCGAGCATCGCGACCGTCATTGCATTGAGAGCCTGCGGTCGGTTGAGGGTCAGAACGCCAACAGCCCCCGTGCGTTCGTACAAGACCAAGTCCCCGGGCGCATTGGTCTGCTCTACCTCATTGTTCTCAACTGCCACCTGAACCTCCTACGGGTTGATAACCATCTGAACCAATGTCTGATCGAATCACGACTCCCTTGTTGATCAGGTTGGAAATCTCTGTGTCGGTGAAGCCGTGCTCGCTCAGAACTGTCGAAGAATGTTCGCCTGGGATCGGTGGAGCCGGGATTCGGAAGTCTCCCGTTGTTTCCGAGAATCTGGCGGGAAGCCTCGGGGAGCGAACCCCGCCGGTGGCGGGGTGTTCGACCATGGTGATCGATTCACTCAGACGTACATGTTCCTCGTTGGTGAGGTGCTGGTAGTCGAGGATCGGTCCGCAGAGCACATCTGCATTGTCGAGGAGCTCAATCCACTCCGCCGTCGTGCGTTCCTCGAAGAGGGGAGCGAGAACGTCCTGAAGCTCACTTCTTCCACGAACACGTTTGTCGTTCGTGTCGAACCTTGGGTCTCTGGCGAGTTCGGGTTGGCCGAGAACTGCGCACAGAGCTGGCCACCGCTTCTCGGTGTAGGCAGCGACCATCACGTGGCCATCCTTTGTCGGGAACGCCTCGTTCGGTGCTGCGTAGGGTGCAGCGCTTCCGAGACGTTTGGGTGATTCCCCGCTTGCGAGATACATCGAAAGCGGGACCACCTGAAACGATAGGAGTGCGTCGAGGAGCGAGACGTCGACACGTTGGCCCGAACCGGTTCGTTCCCGTGCAAAAAGGGCAGCCAGGATCGCCTGCGATGCGAAAACGCCGCCAGCCATGTCGGCCGCGGGGACACCGACTTTCACCGGGGGACCAGCGTCGGTACCCGTGACGCTCATGATGCCACCCATTGCCTGAGCGACTCCGTCAACACCGGGGCGATCTCTCCACGGACCGGTCTGCCCGAAAGCCGAGATCGCAGCGTAGATGAGCCGTGGATTGCGGGCGCGCATTGCGTCGTATCCGATGCCAAGCCGATCGGCCACTCCGGGGCGAAAACTCTCGAGGGCTATATCGCAATGCCCAGCGAGACGAAGCACCACCTCGGCGCCTTCCTCGTTCTTGAGGTCGACGACGATGCTTCGCTTGTTGCGATTCATCCCCAGGTAGGCAGCAGCTACCCCTCCCACGAAAGGTGGGCCGAGTCGTCGACCCCATTCGCCTCCGGGTGGCTCAATCTTGAGAACGTCGGCTCCCAGGTCGGCGAGGTACATCCCACAGGTTGGCCCCGCGGCTCCTTGCGAAAGGTCAAGCACGGTTATGCCGTCGAGCGCACCACTCATACGGATGCCCTGGCTGGTGTCGGGATCGAAGCTCCGCGAACGGCGAATCGCGCGAACTCCTCTGCGATCTCCTCGGCACTGCGCGGGCCGTCTGGTCGATACCATCGAATGACCGAATTACACATCCCGAGCACCGCCTTGACCGCAACGCCGAAATCCTGACCGACGAACTCCCCGCTCGCATAGCCGTCTTCAAACAGCTGACGGAATACCTGCTCGTATGCGTCGCGGTTCCTGACGTGGTCTGCCATGAATTCTGGCGAGAGGTACCTGCCCTCATCGGTGAAGCAGGCGACCGCCTCACGGTCCTCGATGGCACCCAAGGTGTGCAGGATCGTCGCTCTCCGGAGTCGTTCCGAAGCTGGCGCGTCCATGTCCGCGGCCTCTTGTACAAGCGGCGTCACCCGGTTCACTGTCCGTTCGATGATTTCAGACAGCAATGCCTGTTTGGAAGGAAAATGGTGATACAGGCTTGATTTCGTGATTCCGACCGCTTCGGCAAGCTCCGACATCGATGTGCCGTTGAACCCCTTGCGAGAGAACAGTGCCGCACCTTCGAGCCGGATGCGGTCTCTCGTGTCGGGGATGTCTGTCACGTCAGGACACCCTGGGCGAGTTCCATCCCCGCTTCCAGAGCGTCGAGGCTCAGCTTGAGGTGCTGTGCGGGAATCCGAGCTGAAACTGCCTTTCTAAGGGCGTCTGCGTCGATGAGGCCTGTGTGGGCTTGGAGGACACCGAGCGCCACCACACCGGTGGCAAGCTCGCCGCCGGTGGCAAGCCGCGCCGTGTCGACGACAGGGAAGAAGAGTGCTCCGTCGGGGTGTGCATCCGATTCGCATCGCGTGTCAACGATGAGCAGGCTTCCCGCGGCAAGCTCGGGCACATACTTGTCGTACGCCTTCTGCGAAAGAGCCAGGAGGGTATCGATGCTGTCAGCGAGGGGGAATCCGATCGTATCAGTGGCGACTATGACGTCCGAGCGGCTCGATCCTCCTCGAGACTGTGGACCGTACAGCTGGCTGTGAGTCGCCTTCTTTCCTGACAGGATCGCGGCTTCGGCGAGGATCCGACCAGCGGTGACAACGCCTTGTCCTCCGGCACCTGCGATACGGATCTCACTCCGCGTCATGTGCGCTGGCCCCCTGCTCCCTGCGCATGGACACCCGAGTAGATCGGTCTGATCTCTCGCTGGAGCACCCCAGACTTCACGCCGACAGCGGGAGGCTTGACCGGCACGTGTTCCACGAAACGCTTCTCGGACAATGGCCCTGCAACACCCTCATCGCGTACGGCGATCCAGTTGAGCATCTCGGGTCCACCACCGATCTTGTTGTATCTCCCGAAATACTCGGGACAGTCGCTGACGAGTTCAATGAACGAGAACCCCGGATGTGACAAACCGTCCATCATGACTTTGGTCATTTCCATCGGATTGGCCGCAAATACACGGGCTACAAAGCTGGCTCCGGCACCCATCAGTAGCTTGCACGCGTCGAATCCCGGCTCTATGTGGCCCTGGGGTGCCGTCGATGCAATAGCGCCTTCCGGCGTTGTGGGAGCTGCCTGGCCGCCGGTCATTCCGTAGATCGAATTGTTGAGGAGCAGAACCGTCATGTCAATGTTGCGCCGTGCAGCATGGATGAGATGGTTCCCGCCGATTGCAAGACCATCACCATCGCCGGTGACGACGACAACGTTGAGATCGGGCCGTGCGAGCTTGAGGCCTGTAGCGAACGCTGGCGCTCTTCCATGGGTTCCGTGAAGTGTGCAGAAGTCGACGTATCCCGCAAGCCGCGAGCTACAGCCGATACCGGCAACCATCGCAATCTTGTCCTGATCGAGGTGGAGCTGATCGACCGCTTCAAGAAATGATCGCAACACGATTCCGTGTGCGCATCCGGGACAGAG
This sequence comes from uncultured Acidimicrobiia bacterium, assembly GCA_963714375.1. GTDB lineage: Bacteria > Actinomycetota > Acidimicrobiia > Spongiisociales > UBA5794 > UBA5794. The sequence goes on along the minus strand of CAVQOG010000002.1, from coordinate 126,755 downwards.
CACATGAGGCATTGCCCATTCGCGCAAGTACGATCTGACGTCTGCTTTCTCGGTTGCCGTGACCTCTGTCGTCCTATCTGGCTGAATGTCAATCTTGACATCGGTCATGCGTTACCTCCATCGATCTTGGCGAGCACCTCTTCAAGTGCAGTTGGTGTGATCGGCTCGCCTCCCGTGCGCAGATGTGAAACCACCTCTGCTTGACCCTTTGCCGCGCGCTCGACCTCACCGATGAGTTGTCCGAGGTTCATTTCTGCGACGACGATCGTGTCGACCTTTCGGGCGACCTCGTCGATCTGCGCCGTCGGGAACGGCCACAGGGTCAGTGGCCTGATGAGGCCGGCCTTGATGCCGTTCGAGCGGGCTCGTTCCACGGCGAGCCTGGCCGACCGTCCGACGATGCCGTATGCGAAGATCGCGATGTCAGCGTCGTCCATCAGATACTCCTCGACCTCGATGATCTCATCAAGGTGGGCGTCAATCTTGCGGTGGAGCCTGTTGATCAGTGCTTCTGCGACAGCGGTGTCGTTCGTCGGGAATCCGCGGTGGTCGTGGGCCAGGCCGGTCACGTGAAAACGGTGTCCATCTCCGAACGGGGACATGGCGGGGACTCCGTCGGGATCGGCCTCCTTGGGCCAGAACTCCTCGATGGAGTCATCGGGTGTCACCCTGTCGATGACAGTGACTGAATCGGGCAGTGCGACGCTTTCACGGGTGTGGCCGATGATCTCATCGTAGAGCAGGATGACGGGTGTGCGGAACCGTTCTGCGAGGTTGAAGGCCTTCACAGTGAGGTCGAAAACCTCGCCGACGGAAGCCGGTGCCAACACAATCGCGGGGTGGTCGCCGTGGGTTCCCCAGCGTGCCTGCATGACGTCGCCCTGCGACGGCGAGGTCGGCATTCCGGTGCTCGGACCACCACGCATGACATTGACGATTACACACGGCACTTCTGCCATGGCTGCGAAACCAATATGCTCCTGCATGAGCGAGAACCCTGGACCCGATGTTGCGGTCATCGCCTTGGATCCACCGAGAGATGCCCCGATGATCGACGCAAGCGCTGAAATCTCGTCTTCCATCTGGATTGATACGCCACCGACCTTGGGCATGCGCCGCACCATGTGCTCGGCAATCTCGCTTGATGGTGTAATCGGATAGCCACCGTAGAAGTTGCATCCGGAAGCAATGGCTCCCATGACGCATGCCTCATTTCCCTGGATGAGTTTCTCCCCCGGCATCGTGATCTGGACTGTCACATCGTCCTCCCCGAAATGGCTGGTTCGTGGTGTAGCGCCGCTGCTGGCGGCCGGATCGTTATGGCAAAGTCGGGGCAGAGCATCTCGCAGAGCCGGCATCCGGTGCAGGCATCGGCGTTGATCACGAGCAAGGTCCCGTCGACGTCGAGTTTGAGGCAGTGTTCGGGGCAGACCCTTGGACAGATGTCGCAGCTCTTGCACCAGTCCTGCTGGATGTCGATCAGATGTGGACCCAAGAAATCCGCTGGCTCTCTTGGAGGTGCCGGAATCTGCGCCATCGGCGCATTCATTCCGGCATGGAACGCTGCGAGGTTGATCTCTTCGGTTCCCTTCGGGACGAGACCTGCAATCGCCTCCTCCCAGTAGACGAGGTCGATGCCAACGAACCCGGCGACCGACCCAAGGATCACGCTGTTTGCGGCTCTGACATTCCCGAGTTGTGCTGCGTTTGATGTGGCATCCACGAACCGGGTCTCGATCCGTCGACTCCGAAACAGGTCTATCTCAAATCGGGGATAGGCGGTGGACCATGCATGGGTGTCGTGACAGGCACCGGGGGGAACGATGGTCTTGATGTCCGTAACAACAGCACCTTCGTCACGAACGTAGTCGACCCAACGGATCGCCTCAGCCCATTCAAAGGCAGCGAGCACCTCGGCAGAACCCTTCTCGACAAGTGGGCTTGCTACGTCCCTGCCCCACCTGATGTGGCTCACAACTGATCCGCCACGTTGGGCCATGCCGTGCACTTCGCTTTGCTTGACGTCGAACCCGGCACGCATGAGTGCGTCGGCAATGATCATGCTTGCAAGAATGACGCCTTGTCCGCCGACACCTGCCAGGAGCAGTCCTTTTGAGTTATCACTCATACTGCTGCTCCCTCTCCGGCGTTGACGGGGATGATCGCGAGCGGTGGGCAGAGCTGGGCACAAATGGTGCAACCCGTGCAGGTGACAGGATCGATGACGACCTTGCGGCGGCCTTCAAATGTCTCTTCTGACCACACGATTGAAGGGCAGCCCGCCGTCATGCAAAGCTGACAGGCGGTACAGGCATCAGCCATCACCTTGAAGGGTGTGTCCCTGACCTTGACCGGTGCTTCGACACATGGCCGATTTGTGATGACAACCGACGGGCCAATGTGGGCGATGGCACCCTCTATGGCGCCATATGTTGCACCCATGTCGTAGGGGTCGACCACCCTGACATCCCGGACACCGAGGGCCTCACACAGTCCTACCAAGTCGACAGCTTTCGCTTCTTTTCCTTGCAGTGTGGTCCCGGTGCCGGGGTGTTCCTGCCCGCCGGTCATGGCTGTTGTCCCGTTGTCGAGGATGATCACAGTGATGTTTGCGTCTGCGTACACGGCATCTGCGAGTCCTGCAATACCACCGTGAAGGAAGGTCCCATCACCGATGGTCGCAACAACCGGCGCACCTGCGCCGCCCGATGCCGCCATGCCGACTGCCATGCCAATGCTGGAACCCATTGCAATACATGTGTCCATCGACGAGAGAGGCTCAAGTGCCGCAAGGGTGTAGCAACCGATGTCTCCGGTGACGACGGCTCCCAGCCGCTTGAGAGCGAGGTACGGCGGTGTGTGTGGACAACCGGGGCAAAGGAGCGGGGGTCGTGCGACGGTACCTGGTGCCGCTTCGATCGATAGGTACTCGGGAAGGATGCCTGCGGTGGCAAAACCTCTGCGAACCGCGTCCGGGCTGAGCTCACCGACCTGAGGGAAGAACTCCTTGCCCTCAACCGTGATACCGGCCGCGAGCAGGTCGTTCTCAACGATGGGATCGAGCTCTTCGAGCACGAACAAGCGGTCGACGGTCTTGGCGAATTCCTTGATTCTCTTGATCGGGAGCGGATAGCTCATGCCAAGTTTGAGCACCTTGGCATCGGGCAGGACCTCACGCAGGTAGTTGTGCACGATGCCCGAGGTCACGACCCCGAACGAATCGCCCGTCCCTGATTCCTTGGTGAGAGGACTCGTCTCGGCGTATTCGGCGAGTTCCTCGAGACGCCGTAGGAGAGCCGGTCGTCGCCCTCGGGCGTGACCTGGAATCATGACGTACTTCTGCGGGTTGCGCACGAAGCCGACGACTGGCTTTTCCATACGGTCTCCAAGCTCAACGACGCCTCGGTTGTGCGAAACTCGTGTCGTTGTACGAACGAGAACCGGGGTGTCGAATTGCTCTGAGATCTCAAAGGCGAGGGCAGTGAATGCTTTTGCTTCCTTGCTGTTGCTTGGTTCGAGCAGCGGCACGCCGCCCATGCGTGCATAGGCCCTCGTGTCCTGCTCGTTTTGCGAGCTGTGCATGCCAGGATCGTCTGCTACGACGATGACCACCCCTGCTCCGACTCCGGTGTAGGCCATGGTCATGAAGGTGTCCGCCGCAACGTTGAGACCGACGTGCTTCATCGTGCAGAGAGTTCGAACGCCCCCAAGGGACGCTCCGAGGGCAACGTCGAGTGCCACCTTTTCGTTTGGCGACCAACGCACTTGCATGTCGGTGCGATGCGCGATGGATTCGAGGATTTCGGTGCTTGGCGTGCCGGGGTAGCCGACTGCCACGAGGGCTCCGGCTTCAACCGCTCCGCGAGCTATGGCTTCATTTCCGGACAGAAGAACGGTGGTACCGATCTCGCTACGAGGTTCAACGTCGACGGTCATAGCGTGTTCGACGTTGAGACGAGCTCGAGAATCTCATTCTCAAGCAGGACGTGATCTGACATTTTGGCTGCGGCCAGGATCTTGTCAACCGTTGGCTCGTCGGGGTCATAGCCACGTTTGGTGAGCCACGCAATGGCGTTCGCCTTCCCACTCATCGGTCCAACGGTGATTTCTTGCTCCCGTCCGAGATCATCTGCGGGGACGCCGCTGTAGATCCGGTTTGCAAGCCACATGTCACCAGTGTTGATCGCCTTGAGGACTGCGGCTGCGTGGACACCGGTGCTCGTCGCAAAAGCATCCTGCCCGATCGCTGGCCAGTTATTCGGAATTGGTGTGTCCGTTGCTTTCGAGATGGCCTCGCAGTAGGCGGGCAGCGTTGTCAGATCAAGGTCGAGCCATCCCATGAGCTTGAGGTTGACAAGCAACATCTCCATGGGAGTGTTCCCGACGCGCTCACCGATTCCTACGCCGCATCCGTGGACACGGTGTACACCGGCAGAGAGTGCCTCGAGCGAGTTGATGACCGACAGGTTCCGGTCCCGGTGCCCGTGCCAGTCGATCTTGACATCTTCGCCCGAGTCCTTCACGATCTCGACTGCGAACTTGACCAGGGCGTTGACACCCCAAGGTGTGGCGTGACCGACCGTGTCGGCAAGACAGATGCGTCGTGCGCCAGCCTCGATGGCGGCCGTGTAGACCTTGCGGAGGATTTCCGGCCTTGCCCGTGTGGTGTCCTCGGTCACGTACATGACCTCGAGGCCTTCCTTGCGTGCGAGGTTCACGGCATCGACCGTGGTCTTGAGGAGGAAGTCGACGTCCCAGCCCTCAACAAACTGGCGGATGGGGCTCATGCCGATGAAGAGTGCTGCTTCGATCGGAACACCGGAACGTTGCTGGGCTTCGGCGATGGGGAGGATGTCGGCTTCGTGCGTGCGTCCTGCACAGTTCGGCTTGATGGCGAAGCCCTCATTTCGGATCTCTTCGGCGAGGGCGACCACATGATCGAGTACGACCGGATCGGCTCCCGGATATCCGAGGTTGGCTGCGTGAATGCCGAGGCCTTCCATGCGGTGGAGGATGTCAAGCTTTTCGTCGAGGGTTGGTTGGCGGACGGAGGGACTCTGGAGACCATCGCGAAGGGATTCGTCGTCGAGCTCAACAACGGTGGGCGCGGGGATGGCTTCCTTGCCGATCTTGTTCCAGTCGTAGAGCAGTTCCTGTTCCCGATTGCTGGTGTTGTCCGATTGCACCACGCTGCCTCCTTGAAGATCAGTAGCCTTCCGGCCGGTCGGTTGGCATAATGACAGAATCTCAGCCAAGCGCCTACTCGGCAATCCGCGCGATGCATCATTTGACTGATGCAAATGTACTAGGCGAGCTTGGCTCGCCTAGTACGGCTTTCAGCTTTCAGCTTTCAGCGAGAACCCGACACTGCTGATCAGTCTTCTGAGGTCGGTAATCGGTTATCGGTCGTCCGACGTCCGACGTCCGCCGTCTGATGTCGATAATCCGTACCTAGGCCCTTTGTATCATGCAAATGGCGTTGGTGGCCTATTGACGCATCGGTGCCCCGCAGAGACACTCGACGTAGTCGACCGACCGGACGGAAGGTTGCATAATGAGGAGGACCATTGACCACATCTGTGATGGGCGCATCGTTTCGGCCAGGTGAGCTCGAAGTGCATGCCGATGGAACAGGGAACCTCATGGGAAGTCGCTGCCGTGCGTGTGGGGCGAGTTTCTTCCCCATTCGCGAAGCCTGCGCAGGGTGCCTGAGCCAGGATCTAGAAACGATCCCGTTCTCCACCGAGGGAATCCTCTATACGTACTCTGTTGTTCGCCAGTCGACCCCTGCCTTCGAGGTGCCCTATGCACTCGGATATGTCGACTTTCCGGAGGGTGTCCGGATCATGGGCCAGATATCCGGAATAGAATTTGAAGACATAACGATCGGAATGCCGATGACACTTGCGCTTGAGCCTTTTGGTGAAGACGATGAAGGCCATCCCCTCACCGGTTATCGATTTCGACCCAGCGAGGTAGCGACATGACTGCTGTTCACATCACCGGAGTCGGGATGACCCGATTTGGGAAGCACCCCGATAGCGACGCGGCGGATCTCGGCGCAGCAGCTCTCCTCGAGGCTATAGCCGATGCCGGGATCGACCCCAGACTCATCGAGTCTGCGTACGTTGGCCACGTCTTTCAGGGCATGGTCATGGGTCAGCGCGTCCTTGCACAGGTAGGACTTGCAGGATTACCACTCGTCAACGTAGAGAATGCCTGCAGCAGCGGTGCCACCGCCATCCGGGAAGCATCGCTCGCCATTCGGGCGGGCGAAAACGATGTCGTCGTCGCCGTTGGCACCGAACACCTCACATCAAAATTCGGCGGCGCCCTCACACCGGATCCATCCGACCCAGAGGCCGCGATCGGTGCCACCATGCCAGGGATCTACGCAATGCGGGCGACCCGTTACATGGCAGACCACGGCATGACTCGTGAGCAGCTGGCCCTGATCCCCGTCAAGAACAAAGCGAACGCTGCCCAGAACCCCCTTGCACACTTCCGCAAGGCCATCACCGTTGAAGATGTCCTTGAGTCCCGGGCCGTTGCCGATCCACTGCGACTCCACGACTGCTCACCTGTCACCGACGGCGCGGCCGCTGTCATCATGATGAGCGACAAGGCTGCAGCCAAATACGCGAACGGTCGCGGAGTGAAGCTTGCTGCTTCATCGCTGCGTTCGGGTTCCGTCGAAGTTGAGCCAACATCGATGACATATGAACCCCTGACGTGGGCAACGGCGCTCGACGCGTACGAGAAGGCCGGGATCGGTCCTGACGACATCGACTTCGCCGAGGTTCACGACTGTTTCTCCATCGCTGAGGTACTCAGGGTCGAAGGGCTCGGGCTCTTCGAGCAGGGAAGCTATCCACGGGCTGTCGAGCGGGGCGAGGCAAACATCGATGGACGGCTCCCCGTGAATCCGAGCGGCGGACTCATCGGAAAGGGTCATCCGCTCGGCGGAACCGGCGTCGCTCAGGTCGTGGAAATCGTCCGTCAGCTCCGTGGTGAGGCCGGTGAGCGTCAGATCGAAGGAGCGAAGATTGGACTCGCGCATTGTCGAGGAGGGAAAGCAGTCGGGATCGAGGGAGCCGCGTGCACCGTTCAGATCTTGACTCGTTGAAGCCCACCTCTGTCGAGCAGGTGTCGATTCCGTTCGTGTTGATGCGAGGCGGCACCAGTAAGGCGCTGTTTCTGCGCTCCGATGTCGTCCCAGCCAGCGACCAGGCTCGAGACGCGTTCATCCTTTCGCTGTTCGGTAGCCCCGATCCGCGCCAAATCGACGGACTCGGCGGTGCAGACCTTCTCACTTCCAAGATGGCGATCATCGGACCATCGTCGAGGTCTGATGCAGACCTCGACTACACCTTCGCCCAAGTCTCGATCACTGAACCAGTCGTTGACTTCGACATCAACTGCGGAAATATCTCGGCTGCCGTTGGAGCTTTTGCGATCGATGAGGGACTCGTTTCGGTCGCCGAGCCGACGACCACAGTCAGAATTCACAACACCAACACCGGCCGCGTCCTGCTCGCCCATGTTCCGATCGTCCATGGCATGGCAGGTGTCGAGGGCGACTACATGGTCCACGGTGTGCCAGGTACGGGAGCAAGTATTGCGCTCGACTTCGCACAGACTGCAGGAGGCATCACGGGATCGCTGCTTCCCACGGGCAACGAATCAGATACCGTTGATACACCCTTTGGACCGGTGGAGATCACGATTGTTGACCTTGCGAATCTCACCGTGTTCTTCAGAGCCGACGCGATCGGGCTCACAGGAACGGAGGGGCCATCAGAGTTCACCGAGGAGAACCTCGCGGCTGTCTCGGAGGTCAAAGCCGCAGCTGCTCGCCTACTCGGCATGCCGGACGACGGCCTGACCCCCGTTCCTGCACTCGTTTCTGAACCGGCGTCCTACACAAGCTACGCAAGTGGTGACCGCATTGATGCCTCGCAGGTCGATGTTGTTGCGCGGGTGGTCGGAGGCAGGCCACCCGTTCTCCACAAGGCCTATCCGGGGACGCTTGCAGCGTGCACGGGCGTTGCTGCATGTATCGACGGCACAACTGTCAACGTCGTCACCCGACGAGATCGCGGCGTGCCTGACCAAGTTATCATCGGCCATACGTCGGGTGTCATGCCCGTGAGGGCAAGCGTCTCGAGGTCGGCCGCGGGCAAAGCCGGCCCATGGGACGTCTCGGAGGCGACCTACCACCGGACCGCTCGCAGAATCGCGGAAGGGAACGCTTTCATCAGGACCTCGAAACTTGTAGACCGCTCAGGTATGGATGGCTCAGACACATGACGGAATCCATCCTCAGACTGACCGTCAACGGTGATCCGCGAACGGTGGTGACATCGTCGCACCGGACGCTCCTTGAGGTTTTGCGCATGGACCTTGACATGACCGGCACAAAGCACGGTTGCGATCTCGGTGAATGTGGCGCATGCACAGTCCTGGTTGATTCCAAACCGATGCTGGCGTGCATCACCCTCGCGAGTCAGGTCGAAGGGCGTGAAATCACAACCATCGAGGGTCTGTCCGACGGTCGTTTCCCCGACGAACTCCAAATCGCTTTTTCGGAACTCGGGGCGGCCCAATGTGGCTACTGCACTCCCGGCATGATCCTGTCCGCAAGGTCACTCCTCGACAGCAACCCGGACCCCACGACCGACGATATCAACGAGGCACTGGCAGGGAATCTCTGTCGATGCACCGGATATGTCGCGATCATCAGCGCCGTGCAACTCGCAGCGACGCGGACCGTCGGGAGCGCCGAGTAGATGCATGCTGTTGGTACCGCTGGGCCCCGAATCGATGGCATGGAGCAGACGACAGGGCGGACCAAGTACACCGATGACATGACCCTTCCCGGGATGCTCATCGGACGCCTCGCACGAAGCACACAGGCCCACGCACGGATCGTCTCAATCGATACCGCTGAGGCCGAAGCCCTTGACGGTGTCAAGGCGGTCCTTACCGGAACCGACCTTCCGATCACGTACGGCATACTCCCCGTCAGCCAGGACGAGACTGCTCTCGCCGTCGGCAAGGTCAGGCATGTGGGAGAACCCATCGCGGCGGTCGCTGCGATCGATGCGGACACCGCTGAGCGCGCCGTCGACCTGATCAAAGTCACCTATGAGCCGCTCGACACCATTGCCTCCATCGACGAAGCACTATTGGAAGAACGTGACCTCATCCACGGTGAGGGCAAGGGCCAGAACGTCCATCGGACGGCAGCTCTCGAATTCGGTGATGTCGATGAAGGACTCGCCTCGGCGGATCATATACGTGAGGATGTCTTCTATTTCGCTGGAAACACCCACGCGGCACTTGAGCTTCACGCGGCACTGGCCACAGCCGAACCCGGTGGAAGGGTCACGCTGTGGTCCTCCACACAGGTACCGCACTATGTGCACAGGACCCTTGCCAAGGTGCTTGAAATGCCAGCTGGGCAGATCAGGGTCGTCGCTGCCCCCGTCGGTGGTGGATTCGGGGGCAAGACCGATCCGTTCTCACACGAAATCGTCGCAGCGAAGCTCGCGATGGTCACGGGACGACCGGTCAAGTTCACCCTGACCCGTGAGGAAGTGTTCTACGCACACCGGGGCCGTCACCCGGTTCTGATGTGGGTCAAGACCGGCTTCGACAACGATGGTCGCATCACCGCATGTCACTTCAAGACCTTTCTCGAAGGAGGTGCGTTCGGGAGCTACGGCGCCGCATCGTTGTATTACACCGGGGCCCTCCAGACGTCGACATATCAGATCCCGAACTATCGGTTCGAGGGGGTGCGGGTCTTCACGAACAAGCCACCCTGTGGACCGAAGCGTGGACATGGAACGCCACAGCCGAGGTTTGCCCTCGAATGCCAGCTTGACAAGGCGGCTGAAGACCTCGGGATCGATCCGGTCGCCATCCGCCTCATCAACGCCGTTGAGCCGAATTCGATGACGGTGAACCATTTCAGGATCACGAGTTGTGCTCTCTCAGAATGCATTGAACGTGTCGCCGAAGCCTCAGGGTTCAAAGAGAAGTTCGAGAACCTTCCGATCGGGAAGGGTGTTGGAATTGCGGTCGGTGCCTACATGTGTGGTGCCGGGCTCCCCATCTACTTCAATGAAATGCCCCAATCCGAGGTCCAGATCAAGGTTGATCGCGGAGGGGGAGTCACCGTGTTCTCCATGGCGACCGACATCGGGCAGGGATCAACGACCATGCTCGCAACGATTGTCGCGGAGGTCCTCGGACTTGAGCCCTCGGACATCGCAATGGTGACGGCAGACACCGATCTGACGCCTGTGGACCTTGGCAGCTATTCGTCACGGGTCACCTTCATGGGAGGGAACGCAGCGCTTCAAGCGGGAACGGCCGTCAAGGATCGTGTGTTTGCAGCGGTTTCTGAAAAGCTCGGCGCACCGGTCGAGAGCCTCGTCGCACAAAACGGGCGAATCGAAGATGCCGAGGAACCCGATACCGGAGTCACCTGGGCCGAGGCCGTGGTGCTCGCAATCGCCAGTGGAGGTCCGCTGATCGAATCGGGCAGCTACAAGGCCCCGAAGCTTGCGGGACCCTACAAGGGCGCCGGCGTCGGGATCTCACCCGCCTACAGCTACTCGGCAGCAGTTGTCGAGGTGGACTGTGATCCCGATACGGGCATTGTCACCGTCGACAAGGTCTGGCTCGCACACGACATCGGTCAATCGATCAACCCGCTGCTTGTCGAAGGACAGATCGAGGGTGGGGTCTACATGGGACTCGGCGAAGCGCTCTATGAAGCAGACGACTTCCGCGGTGCCCTTCACCGTGGTCCATCCTTGCTTGACTACAAGATGCCCACATCGCTCGACATGCCTCCCGTGGAGTCGATCATTGTTGACTCCGATGACCCCGAGGGACCTTTCGGTGCCAAAGAAGTTGGACAGGGCCCGCTGCTCCCCGTCATCCCCGCGGTTGCGAATGCGATCTGGAATGCCCTCGGGATCCGCATGGATCAGACACCATTCACACCGGACAAGATTGTTACGGCACTCCGAGATGTGGCGAGGGGCAAGCCAGGCAGGATTGGCCCGAAGGAGATACCCGCATTCGAGTTCCCGCCCCTGATCATGGTTGAGCCTCCGGAGGGGTTTCCCAACGGGCGATCATCCAGTGAGGCGGGTGTGTCGTGACGATTCAGGTACCACCGGTGGGATTCGTGTCCGTAGGGACGCTTGAAGAAGCTGCCAAGCTCGTTTCGAACCCACAGGACCGTGCGGTACTCATTGCCGGAGGTACCGACCTGGTGCCCAAACTCAAGCGTCGGCAGACAGCTCCGGTCACGCTGGTTTCCCTCGCCGACATCGAAGCCATGCACGGCATTGCTTTCGCCGATGACGGCGCTTGCGTGATTGGTGCTCTCACAACCCTGACGGAGATCGCCGAGTCACCAGATGTTCCGACGATGTTGGCTTCTGCTGCAGCGACCGTGGCTTCACCGCAGATCAGAAACTCTGCAACGATCGGCGGCAACCTGTGCGTCGATACGCGCTGCAACTACATCGACATGCCACTGACGTGGCGACAAGCCCGCGGTCATTGCCTCAAGGATGGAGGCGACACCTGCTGGGTTGCTCCCGCGAGTGATCGCTGCTGGGCCATCAGCTCAACCGATCTCGCACCAGTCGTCATTGCCCTCAACGCAACCGTGCGCTTGGTCAGTACGCGCGGAGAGCGCGTGGTGCCAGCCGAATCGCTGTATCGCAGCGACGGGATCGATTATCTCGCCAAGACATCCGATGAGATCCTCGTCGACGTCACAATTCCTGCAGATACCGTCCATACATCGTTCCAGAAGCTGCGCAGGCGCGGATCAATCGACTTCGCTCTGCTCTCCGTTGCGTGCGCCGTCGACGTCGACTCCGAGGGACTCTGCAAGACCGCACGTATCGTCGTGGGTGGCATCGCTTCTGCTCCGGTGAGCGCAACGGATGCCGAGGAATTCCTTGTTGGCAAGCATCTGACGCCCGAGGTCATTGAAGAGGCATCCGAGATCGCCTCGAAGCCTGTCCGAGCTCAGGACAACACCGACACGGGCCAGCGGTATCGAAAGTGGATGATCTCCGTGCATGTGGCGAAAGCGCTGACAGAAGCCGCCACAGAGCGTGTGTGAAGGGACAGGAGACAAGCAATGAGCAGCGACAGTAGGTACTCGTGGCGTTTCAACGGGGTTGGTGAACCCCTCGAACGGGTCGAGGATGCTGCGCGCCCTCCCGGCCAAGGTGAGGTAGTGGTCGAAGTCGCCGGATGCGGGGTGTGCCACACGGACCTCGGATTCCTCGACGGAAGCGTTGCCACGAAGCAGCCACTTCCCATCGTCCTCGGGCACGAGATCAGCGGTCGCGTGGTTGAGGCTGGATCCGGGTCTGAGGGCTGGCTCGAGAAGGCAGTACTCATTCCGGCGGTGATTCCTTGCGATGCATGTGACTTGTGCTCGGCAGGAAAAGGCAACGCGTGCATCAACCAGAAGATGCCAGGCAACGATCTCGATGGGGGATGGGCAACCCACATCACGGTTCCGACGAACGGGTTGTCGGTGATCGAGGGCCTTCCTGATCGATACGATCTTGCCGATCTGTCCGTTATCGCCGACGCTGTGACGACACCGCTTCAAGCCGTTCGACGGGCCGGAGTGACAGATGGTGACTTCGTCGTCATCGTTGGAGTCGGCGGCGTTGGTTCGTATGCGGTCCAGATCGCAGCGGCATCTGGTGCCACGGTCGTTGCAGTCGACATCGACGACGAACGCCTTGAGCAGCTCAGAGACTTCGGAGCCTCGGCAACGGTGAATTCACGTGGCATGTCGGCCCGTGACGTACGTGAGGCTGTGCGAGCACATGCCAAGGCATTCGGGAAGCCAGCAACCGGTTGGAAGATCTTTGAATGCTCCGGAACCGCACCCGGGCAAGAAACCGCCTACGGCATGCTTGGCCCACAGGCAACACTTGCGGTTGTCGGATTCACCATGGACAAGATCTCGGTCAGGCTCTCAAACCTCATGGCATTCGACGCCACTGCATTCGGAACCTGGGGCTGTCCGCCGCAGCTCTACCCGGAGGCGATTGAACTGGTCACGTCCGGCAAGGTTGATCTCCTTCCCTTCGTGCGCAAGGTCCCAATGGCCAATATCGCCCAAGCTCTCGATGACGCACACAACCGCGTGGACCCACGACGCACAATTCTTATCCCATGAAAGGTGGAACACCATGGCATCGGTAGAAAGCTTCGAGTTCGTCAACCACGAACTCGTTCCCGAAGCGACGTTCAACGAGGTGCTCTATGAGGAGCGCCCGATCCATGACGCAGCCGGAGCAGTTGTCGACGGTCTTCACTCGGTGTGGATCACGCTCAACAATCCAGAACAGCTCAATTCGTATACAACCGCATCGGTGAAGGAGGTCATTCTCGCCTTCCGTCGTGCCTCCGTCGACAGGGCAGCCGTCGCCGTCGTGTTCACAGCGGTGGGGGATCGTTCGTTCTGCACCGGGGGCAACACGGAGGAATACTCCGAGTACTACGCCGGCCGGCCCTTGGAGTATCGCCAGTACATGCGTCTGTTCAACGACATGGTCTCGGCGATCCTCATGTGCGACAAGCCTGTCATCAACCGGGTCAACGGGATGCGAATCGGTGGCGGCCAGGAAATCGGAATGGCATGTGACTTCACGCTTGCGTCCGATATGGCCCGGTTCGGCCAGGCCGGTCCGAAGCACGGGTCCGCACCAGATGGGGGCTCCACCGACTTCCTTGACCTCTACGTCGGATTCTCAGACGCCATGGCGAGCTGTGTGCTATGTGATCCGTGGAGCGCCCATGAGGCCCTTCGCCTCAGGTTGGTCAACGACATCTATCCCGTGCTGAAGGTCGATGGCAACTTCATTCCGAACCCGCTTGTCGTAACGGATCGCTATCTCGATGAGTGGGGCAAGATTGTCCACGGAACATCGAAGGAGGGCGATGAACTTGCTGCAGCCAAGGAGGTGGTCAAGTCAGCCACCGTGGATTTCTCAATGCTCGATGCGGGTGTGGGCGAGATGATCACCAAGATCCTGTACACCATGCCCGACTGCACGATCAAGACGACTGAGTCCGTCCGCAAGAAGAAACTCGAGCACTGGGACAAGAACAAAGAGTCGAACCGGGCGTGGCTTTCGCTGAACATGATGACCGAGGCCAAGGCAGGGTTCCAAGCATTTCACCGTGGTGATCGCGAGGTCGGTCGCGAGGTCGACTACATCGACCTCCGGCGCAGGATCGCGCAGGGCGAGACATGGGGTGATGAGCTGACAGAGGCGGTATCGCCGCAGTACAAGGCCGATGCATGACGGCTTCGGTGTCCGACGCGTCCGTCCGTCACGATGTCTCTGACGATGGGGCTATTCACACAATCACGATCGACCAACCGCCGGGGAACGTGGTCGATATCGCGATGTGTGGCCAGTTGGAACAGGCAATTGCATCGGCTGCGGACGCGGTGCGTGGCAAGGTCCTCGTCTTGCGTGCGGCAGGGAGCAACTTCTCGTTCGGTGCGAGTGTCGAGGAACACTTGCCCGGCACGGCGCCTGAAATGCTTGCCGCACTTGGTTCCGTCATCCGTGCCTTGGTTCACTTTCCCTATCCAACGGTTGTGGGGGTGCAGGGAAGTTGCCTCGGGGGAGGGCTTGAACTCGTTCTGGGTTGTGGCATCGTGATTGCCGAGGAGTCAGCAAAGCTTGCCTGCCCCGAGATCCAACTCGGCGTCATTCCGCCAGCAGCTACGGCGCTTCTCGGCGCCCAGGGCAAGAGTCGAATCGCCGAGGACATCCTGCTGACCGGCCGCACGGTGCGAACCGACGAGGCATCCACAATGGGCATCGTCAATGTGATTGCCCCTGACGGTGAGCTTGACGCCACAATCGATGCCTATGTGGAACGCCATTTCGTTCCGAGGTCAGCATCGTCCCTCCGCATCGCGACTGGGGCAATTCGGGATTCGTACGCGGCCGATGTCGACGCCAGGCTCACAGAAGCCGAGCGCGTCTACATCGAGGAATTGCTTCCGACCCACAATGGTGTGGAAGGTATCCAAGCCTTCATCGAAAAGCGCTCGCCCGTCTGGGAGTAGGCGTGCCTGAACACCGTCCCGTGCTGGAAGACGGGGCACGCAGGCCTCAGAGGCGCAGACGGCTCGCACGCCCCCATGATCCGACCATGTCGGATCCGTCCCCCCTTGAAGGGGGACGCGTGAAGAGGGGCTCTCCGACGTCAGACGTCAGGTTGCCTATGCCCCCACTTTCCGGGTGAAGAGGGCGAGGTACTCAGCGCAAGCGGTCACAGCACAGTCGTTGCAGCTCTCCCCGAAGCTGTCGGGGTCGAGCGGTACGATCGTGGTCTCGTAGCCGACGCTCTGATAGAGCTCCTCGAGTTCACCGATTCGGTTCGGATCCGTCACCGTGCGTTGCATCCATCCTGCGGCGTGGAGTGCGTCCCCGTTGAGGACGACAATCTCCTCGGCGCAGTAGACCGCGGTGACGAGGGATGGCTCGCCGATCGCGGACTCGGACATCTCGGTCATGCAGGGACCGCCGCTTCAACCTTCTCCTTCGCCAGCTTTTCGAGGCGGCGGCGTCCGAGAATCGCGCATCCGAGAGCAGCGACAAACTGCACCATCTCTGGGTCCGGTACGTTGACCTCGGCTTCGAGCGCCTTGCTGACCGATTTGCCCATCGTCTCGAATCGCAGGATGCCCCCGATGAGGGTGAATTCCGGCTCTGCCCTGACACGCTTCATGAGCTGCACGGAGCGTCCGGTGAGCGACTCCATCGCACCCTGCATGATGTCGGCAGGTGGCGTTCCAATCGAGAGATGGTTGATCACCTCGGACTCGGCAAACACGGCACACACACCCGAGATCGGGACCGGTTCTTTGGACGTGGTCATCAGGACGCTGATTTCCTGCGTCGTGTAGCCCATGTAGCGCGCTGTCTTCTCGAGGAAGGCACCGGTCCCCGCTGCACACTTGTCGTTCAGACGGAAGGACTGAACCTGAGCCTTATCGTCAACTCTGGACGCCTTCATCGTCTGACCGCCGATATCAAGGATCGTGCGGGTACCAGGGAAGAGGAAGCATGCACCGCGAGCGCTTGCCGTGAGATCCGTGACGTGGATGTCCTTGAAATCGACCTGATGGCGTCCAGCACCGGTCGCAATCACGTAGGTTACGTCGCTTTCGTCGAGACCTGCGGTCTCAAGCGCTTCGTCGTAGACCTGGCGTGCGACCTCGCGTAGGCGGAAACCGGTCGGTTCGACAACCTTGGCCAGGATCGTTCCTTCCTCGTTCTGAATGACGCACTTGGTATAGGTGGAGCCGACGTCGAGTCCTGCTGTGATGATCACGACTTCACCCCCGCGCCTGTCTTGACTGCGGTGCGGCCCGTCTTGATCTCGTCAAGAGCGAACAGTGCCGCACCGAGTGCGCCCATGAAATGGCAGTCTTCAGAAATATTGAGTGGCTTCTCAAGCCGCTCCTCGAGCGCCTTGACCATTCCCTTGTTGCGTGTCACACCTCCAGTGAAGGTGATCTCATCTTCGATTCCCACTCTGCGCATCAGACCAGCAGAGCGAGCGGCAATCGATGTGTGGACGCCCCACAGGATGTCCTCAATCTTCTTGCCCTTTCCGATCCACGCAAGAACCTCGGACTCTGCGAACACGGTGCAGGTTGTCGAGATCTTGATCGGCTTGGTGCTCGTGAGCGAAACCGGCCCGAGATCATCGAGAGGAATGTCAAGAGCTGCGGCAGCGGCACCGAGAAACCGACCCGTTCCGGCTGCGCACTTGTCGTTCATGCAGAAGTCGGTGATCTCACCGTTGGCAGCAACAGAGATGGCCTTCGTGTCCTGACCGCCCATGTCGACGACGGTTCTTGTATTCGGGAAAAGATGGACCGCCCCACGGCCGTGGCAAGAGATCTCGGTGACCTGGCTGTTGCCGAATGTCACCCGGTACCTGCCATATCCGGTGCCGACGACGTATTCGACCTCGCGTTCGTCGATCCCTGCTTCCTCGCGGGCTACGACGTAGGCGTTCTCAGCTGCCTGGATGACGTTCGCTCCCGTGTCGAGGAGAGCCCTCCCGACGATCTCGCCGTCCTCGTTGATTATCACTGCTTTTGTTTGGGTTGAGCCGACATCGACTCCTGCTGCGTATGCCAATGCGATCACCTCATCCTTTCTGGGCCGCGAGCGACTGGCGCTCCCGAGACGCGAGGCCTTCAAAGAAGGCGTCGATGCGATTCTTCATCTGTGCTTCTGATACGACCCTTCGGTCCATCATGTCCGACTCAATGAACAGGCTCGGAATCCCGAGCTTCTCAGTCATATGCTTCCTGCCGTCTGCCAGGCCTGTCGATACGGTGCGGCAGCTCTTGATCGGGTGATAGATGACCCCGTCAATGTCGAAGTTCTCCGCCATGTCTGTGATGGCACGGTTCTGGTGGAACATTGAGTCCATCGCATCCCTGACGCTGATGAGTATGCCTTCAGCGAGACTCGTCAGCGGATTGTCGAGGTCATATTGGAACCCGCGGTTTGTGCCGCCTGAGGCGAACCACAGGTATGTGGAGTTGACGAACGTCCCTCCCCAGTCCGTGAACAGCTCGTTGAAGCGTCGGAAGATCGGATAGCAGGGCACGCCGACGAAGATGAGTCGGTACCGTTCCTCTATCGTCTGTCCGATTCCGTGCGCCGCCTTGTACTCCATCTCTTCGACCAGGCGCTCGAAGTACTCGGCACCCTCACGAGTTCCACGGAGTCCGTTTGCAACGCCGAGGTAGATCGTGCCATCGGTGAGCGCATTGAACAGCGATGGACTCGCAGCATTGAGCTCGAGGATTCGCTCCCACGAAGCACTCATTGTGTTGGCATAGCCGAGTACTTCGCGGAACTTGTCGATGTCGAACTTTGTTCCGGTGATCTCTTCACAGAGCGTGATGAGCTCTTTGAGCTGGGTCTCGACGTAGGCGCGATCACCCTCAAAATCGTGTTCACCCGGCAGACTGATGAGGCCTTCTTGGCGGGTACCAGGAATGTCGATGGTGAACATCGGCGTTCCGTACATCCGCTCCCAGATCTCAGCCCACTTGATGTAGGTGTTGCATGCGTTGGTGAGAACGGTAAGACCCGGCTTGGGGATCTGCGCCATTGGATGCTGTCCGCCGCGCAGCTGCGTACCGACATCGGCCTTCACGTAGCCGCAGATATCGGGGGAGTAGCCATAGTCCTCAGCCTCCTCGAGATATTCGTGAGCGACCCGGCGCACTGCTGTCTGGAGGGAATTGATCTCGGGGAATGTCACGGGGAAGTCGAAGGTCTTGAGGATTTCATTGATGGATCCCATGACGAAGACGTAGGCGGCCGTCTTGCCGCTCTTGGCGGTCGCGTCAAGATCGGTGAACCAATCCCGGAATAGGTCGGCACCTTCGCGATTGCCTCGCCCAACGATCTCCGGTGTGTCTGTGAGGGTTGTCATTTGTTTCTCCTTGTGGTGCTGCCTCTCAGCGAAATGAAGGTCATGCGAACAACAGGTTCTCGGCAAAGGTCTCGAGCTGTAGCTCGAGCTGATCAAACGAGCTCATGTTCTCTTCGAACTCACTCACGAAGTAGGCGAACTCGTCATCGTCAAGTGCGTGGGTGTATGTGACTTGCTCCTCAAGACCCGGTTCACACATCTTGGCCGCAGCGAGGATCGCCGCATCGGCGTTTGCCCCCGCGATCCGTGCCTTGAGCATGTCTTCCTTTGGCTTGCGCAGATCGTGTTGGACCGGGCTGTAGGAGGAACGTTCGATGTAGGACTCTGCGAGTTGTCTGAGCGGGCTGCCGTCGGCCGGGACGTCCTCGGTGATGTATCGGAGTCCTATCAACAGGTCGTCATCGACGACGTAGCAGGTCCTTCCGAGCATCCTGATGAGATCGAACGGAGGCTGTTCGCAAAAACCGCCCTCGAACACGACCCTGATGCGGTCTTCCTTCTTCAGATCACGTTCCTTGATCTTGGGCAGGAGCGTCGAGAGCAGCTCGTTGTGTTCTTCACGGGGAATCATGCCTGCAAGGGCGACGAGGGCATACGCATCCTCGGCTGCGATGAGCCAAGGCGTCGTCCGCTTGATGTCGTACAGCTCACGCATGAGCCTGCGGTTCTCGTTGAACACCTCAATCGATGCCTTCAGGTCTTCATCGGTGATCGTTGCACCAGAGACCTCTTCGGCGAGTCGCCTGACACGATCGTATTCGTGGACGAGGTAGTCGACGCTGCCTGCCGAGTTCGGGTTCTGGGGGAGGTACAAGATCTGGGATGGGTAGTCGGTGTTGCGGCCCCAAATGGCTGCCAGGTTGCGGGCCGCATCACAGATCGGATGCGAGATGAACATCTCCATCTGGACCGTGTTGGTCAGAGCAAGCTCGAGAGAGGTCTTGAGAATCGAGCACAGGTATGAACCAAAGTGCGAGTCAGACTGCGTCGGTTCAGTTGGTGCTCCCCTCACCTTGAACGGGAGCATTCCAGCGGCGTGGACGATCTCCTCGGGGAAATACACCTGGAAGTGCCCCGCTACCTTGCCACCCTGGTCTCGCCAACGCTGCACGGTTTCGAAATCTGCCGATTCGACCATGTCCCTGCATTCGACGAGTGCATCGTCAAGGGTCTTGTCGTGCCATTCGGTGAACACGGCTGTTCTGGTCGGTGTGGCTGTTGTCGATGTCATGGGGTCCCTCCGCTGGACATTGTTCGAACTGGTTTGGCTTCGGCACCTTCAAAGAAGAGTGCAAGGACACGGTCGAGGCGCGTCTCGGGGTTTCCGAGCGTTTCGTCTGCGTAGCGGCTCACGGCGACTTCGACAAGAGAAACGAACCACCAGGACAAGAGGCGGGGATCCGCTGGTGCAAGCTCGCCGTCGGCAATACCGTCTGAAATGATCGCCTCGATTTGGTTGGGTAGGGCAAGTTGGTATGCCCTCACTAGTCGATCGCGATCGCCATCAGTGAAGATGTTGATATCACGCCGGACGAGGCCAGCCAATTGGCGTTCCTCGGAGGGAAGAGCGAGGAAGTCCCCGGTCAACCGTGCCAGGCGCTGGCGAGCCGTCCCTTCCATGTCTACCGATTGGCTGAAAAGCTGTCGCTTGCTCTCGAAGTCGTCGAGCATCATTGAGCTGTAGATGCTCTCTTTGCTCGGGAAGTGGTGGTACAGCCCGCCCTTGGTGACGCCCGCTGCGCCTGCAATCATGTCCGTGGTGACATCGGCGTAGTTGCGGGCCACGAAGAGGGTTTTGGCGGCGTCAATGATCTTGGAAGCTGTTGTCTCAGATCTGCTCAGAGTTGCTGTGTTTTTCGTCATAACACCCGTCCGCATTGGGTTTGTTCTACATACCGACTGACCGGTCTGTTTCATAGTATCCAGCTAAGGAACCAATTGTCAAGCGAAAACTGGAATATGGATTGCGGATTGCGGATTGCGGACGATGACGGAATCTTGAAGGGCGCGGAGTTGCGTTCCGGCAGTCGGTGCTCGCCGATCCTACGATTGACGGATGTATTCGGCCGAAACCAATGCGGAGTTGCGAGTGGCACTGGAACGCCGTAGGGATTCGCTTATTACGCAGCTCGAGGTGATGACCGCGCCTCCCGAATCGGGGTCTTCGATCGGTTTTGGAAAGCGCGTTGGCGATGGAACGACCGAGGCGGTCGAACGTTTCTCATCGACATTGACCGCACGTTCGATCGATGCCTCCATCAGGGAGATCGACGGGGCCCTCAAGCGAATCGAGGATGGAACCTACGGTGTCTGCAAATCGTGTGGCTCGCCGATACCGCCAGAACGCCTCGCAGCTCGGCCATCGACCGTGACCTGCGTGGCGTGTGCAGCAAAGCACGACGAGGGCGTTTCCATCTAGCCACGGATCAGGTCCTCGACGGAGCCCGATCCGCGATCTACAAGATTCGTTCACGGCGTAGCGGTGCCCCGCCAAGCACTTGGAATGTGGTTCAATACGGCATTCGATAGGAAGCGGGTCCGATGGAGGCATTGCAGGCGTTCTTGTTGGGCGGCGCCGCGCAGTCGTCTCTGATACTGGCTGGCGTTATTGCGTACATCGTGAAGGTGCCATCGAAGGTTGTCGGTGGCATCGCAGGCTTTGGGGCCGGCGCCCTCGTCGGCGCTGTCGCATTCGACCTGATTCCCGAAGCAGAGGTCATTGCACATTGGGAGACCGCGCTGTGGCTACTCATCGGTGCCGGTGTCTTCATCGTTGCTGACCATATCGTCGAAACCAAGTTCGGGGGAGACGGGCAATCCGGCCCCTTGGGCATCGTCGTCGGGTCGGTTGTGGACGGTGTGCCCGAATCGATCATCTTCGGAATCCAGATCGCCTCCGGACAGGTGTTGAGTGTGGCCTTTCTCGGTGCCGTCTGGGTCTCAAACATCCCACAGGCGCTCGCGCCGTCGGCAGCGCTTGCCGAGTCGGGGTGGAAGTCGACCAAGACGGGGATGATGTGGGGCATGGTTGTCGTTGCCTGTGCCGTGACGGCGCTGATGGGCTACTTCGTCGGTACAGCGCTTGGGGCGAACGGGGGACGCGCTGCTGCCCTTGCGGCCGGTGGGCTACTGGCGATGTTGACGGACTCTCTCATGCCCTATGCGTTCGACAAGGGTCGAGCCATGGCCGGCCTGTGGACGGTGGTGGGATTCGCACTCGCACTCGCATCGACGTAGACGGCACTCCGAGTCTCTCGTGTCAATGAGTCACGTGAAGCTGTAAGCCGAGAGCTGAAAGCCGCGAGCGCAGCGAGCCCTACAGATTGAGTGCTCTCGCCAGGAAGGCAGCCATTGTCTGTCGGGTGACCGGCGCCGTGGGACAGAACCGGTTGTTGGCTGGTGGGTTGCACCCAAGGGTGATGCCTGCTGCGGCAAGCTTCTCGATGTCTGACTCGAAGATCGAGTTGTTGTCATCGATGAAGTCGATGCTCTTTCCTGCCTTCAGGTTCAGCGCTCGGGAAAGGAACGCAGCCATCGTCTCTCGTGTGACGACACTTCCTGGACAGAACCGGTTGTTGGCCGGTGGGTTGCACCCAAGGGTGATGCCTGCTGCGGCAAGCTTCTCGATGTCTGACTCGAAGACCGAGCCGTTGTCATCGATGAAGTCAATGCTGTTTCCAGCCTGGTTTCCGGTCTTGAGATTCAGGGCTCGAGAAAGGAATGCAGCCATGGCACCACGTGTGACCGCCTGTGTTGGGCAGAACTTGTTGTTGTTCGGTGGGTTGCATCCGAGTGTGATACCAGCCGCCGCGATCTTTTCGATGTCCGATTCGAACTGGGAACCGTCGTCATCGCAGAACTTTCCGTCGCACACCGGCGGAGGGGGAGGCGGACCGCCCGAGGGCGTATAGCTGGTGTTCTTGAAGAACACCTGGGTCACCCACCACGACGATCCGTCGGAGTAGGCACCTATTGCCACGAACGTGTATTTGTCGCGCAGGATGTTGGCCCTGTGCCCGTCAGAGTTCATCAGCGCATTGTGGATCAGACTGCAGTGGATATCCCCGGTGCCTCCCCATGCCGCGATGTTCTCGCCGTAGCTGACTGTCCCCGGGGGCAAGATAGGATTTCGCTCCGCGGTGGTCATATGCCGGAACTCGTTGTTGCTCATCCACTGCGACCACGCACGTACCCCACCGGTGAGATCCGTTGCCATTGCCAATGAGCCAACGCCCGCAGCAGCCCGGGATGCGTTGATTTCGCTCAGAAGACAGGACTCGAATGCTGCCGGTGTTTGTGCAGCTTCGGCCTCAGGAGCTTGCCAGACCAGCACGGCAGCGGCGAGCGCAATAATGGTCGCGCCGATCGCCAGTCTTGATGGTCGCCAGTCTTGGATGTGTGAATGCACTTTGCCTTACTCCGCACTCGTCAGGACATGTATATCGGCACCGAGGCGTTACCTCTTGAGCGCGAAACCGCACACAATTTGAGGCTCCAGTTGGGCCTGCAGAGGGCGTTTCCCCCGCCGCGGAGGGTGTCAGGTACATGGGCGTGAAGTCACACGAGTGCGTCCCCCCTTCAGGGGGGACAGATTCGACGTAGTCGAATCAGGGGGGCGTGCGAGCCCGCGAGCCCCGTCTTCCCCCCCCGCAGGCGGCAGAACCGGCATGGAGCCGCGTACCGCAATCCGTTTCGGCACACCCAGTCTGCACTGGATACACTCCACCGAACACGTTGTGCTGGATGTCGGACCGGAGGAATCATGACTGACTATGTCATCTATGGCCGCGTCGAAGGCCTTGAAGCTCGGGTATCTGAACTCGAACGAGTGCTCGCCGAACTCGCATCGACGAAAGGCATCACGGTTGCGCCGCCGTCTGCGAATGATGCTGGTTCGGCGGGCGATCAGCAGGACAACGATCCAACCGATGAGGAGATCGCCGCACTGCTCAGGGCCGGTAAGCGCGCTCAGGCGGTGTCATTCGCAGCAAAATCCCGCGGCGTATCGATCGCCGATGCGTCGGCCATCGTCGGCCGTATCGAGGGCTCGCTATAGCAGCGATCCTCTCGCGTGCAGCGATCCTCTCGCGACGAGGATGACAGACTTGGATCTGTAAGTCCGTCGACGGTCGGCCCGGTAAGCTCCTGCGTTCGGACGAAGGGCGGAACCATTGGCAGATAGCAGCGAGCGAGAAGTGCTCACGTGGGATCTCTATGGGAGCGCGGTGCGAGTTCTCGCTCAGCAGATCGCCGATGATGGCTTCACTCCAGACATCATCCTGGGGATCGCTCGCGGTGGGTTGATTCCTGCGGGGTCGATCGGGTACGCCCTGTCCATCAAGAACTGCTATCTGATGAACGTCGAGTACTACACCGACATCGACGAGAGGCTGGACGTACCCGTGATCCTGCCTCCGTACCTCGACATGGTTGATCTCAACGACGCAGACGTGCTGGTTGTCGACGACGTCGCTGACACCGGTCACACCCTCCAGAAGGTCTATGAGTTCGTTGCTGACAAGGTCAACACCACACGGGCAGCGGTGCTCTATGAAAAGCCGCGCTCAGTCATCCAATGTGAATACGTGTGGCGACGTACCGACAAGTGGATCAACTTCCCGTGGTCGTCAGAATCCCCGATTGTTCCACCGGCGACGAAATAGGGACGACCGGCCGCCTGATCACATCGGGGTAGGCAAGCAAAAGAACACCGATGAGGAACGACGCACTCTGGATCGTGCTGTGGAGACCGATTCCGCCGGCGATCACAAACGCAATTCCGAGGGCAACTGTCGGCTGGCCGCGACGAATCGACGTAGCAGCAGCGTATGCGAACACCGCAGCGGCCACGCCGTACACCATCGGAGAGAAATAGCCGGCAAGACCGAGGTTCCAGAGCATCAGGATCTCAATTGTTGCCGGCTGAGCCGCCAACATCCCAGCTGTCAGGCCACCGACGACAACGGCGATGACGAGCGAGCGCCGCTGCGGCTGTCCCCATACGCGAATGAGTAAGGAGAATGCCGCAGCGAGGGCGAGTGCCTCAGCCACGTTCAACATACCTGAGACAGGGAGTGTTGTCTCGGGTTGTGCCTTCCCTACAACGGTGGGGACCGCCGCAACAGCGAACGCTGAGCTGAACAAGAGAGGCGAGATCGATCGTCGGAGCGAACCCTCGCCTGAGAACCATCCAAGGAGCGGTGCGGCGACGATGACGATGATCGTCACGCTGTCGATCAGGGCTTCGGGAAGCCAGCCGAACGGAGCAGCGATTGCAACGACGAGGAATCCAACAAGTGCCACGAGGAGGGGCCATCGCGTCTTGACAGCTGCGTCGATGATCATGGCAACGAGGAGGGCGAACACCAGAATCACCGCCGCGTTGAAGGCGATTCGGCCGAGTTCTGACAAAAGACGGAACTCAGTTTCGAACGTTCCCAGACCCGGGATATGGATGGCCGTGCGGGTGACGAATCTGAGAATGATGAGCTCTGTCAGGAGCGCTACAACCGCGATCGTCGCGATCGCAACGGTATCGAAGTCATGTGATCGCAGCCGCTTCACCCAAGTCATCATGCTTGGTCCGGCTGGTCATCACCATCCCAGTTTGACGGTCTACCGAATACTGCGAGAAGGAGACCGACAACGGCAACTGCAATCGCGATGAGAGCCAGGGTGTCCCATGGGAATGGTGTGTCCGAAGCGGGGATCGTTGGGGGAGCAGCGAAGTCGCTACCTGCAATCTCGAGCCTGACGAACGTCGAGACCGATTTCTGACCGTTTCGATCTTCGTTGGTCCCGTCCCACACGGCGAAAGCAACATCGATCATGTCACCTGCAGCGAAGGCGGGTTGGTTCTCACCGGGGGCAGCGAATGGGCGGGCAAGCGTGACCGACCAACCGAGTGCGCCGTGAGATCCCATACCGGCGACGACCTGTTCGTTGAGTGGGGTGAGGGTGCCGAATCCGCCTGCGACCAGGTTCTGAACCACGATGTCGCTTGACTGGATATTGCCAGCCGCCCGAGCCGGGTAGTACAGGTCGTCCTCAAATTGGTACATGTCGACGTATCCACGGTCTGGCATCAGCGAGACACCTTCTTGGGCATCGGCGCGCCACTGCCAGATGTTGACGGCGGAGTCAGCCTGTCCCATGCAGATAGCCGGCACCGAGGAGGCGGCGACCGACGGGAACTGCATCGCGACAGCGTCAGCGAATGTGTTGACCGATGCCGTGGTCACATCAGGTGTCGTATCTGCCCACTGGAGGTTCACGTACAGCATGTCGTTGTAGTGCACCGATCGCACATTCACAGCCCTGATGCCGCCGGTGCTCATTGGCGGCGTCACATTCTGAGCCGTGAGCTGGACCGGTGTGGCAGGCGTATCAGCCCACACGGCGCTGTTCGGGTCAAGCCCTGGGTCTGTTTCTGAAGTCCACGAGGTCAAGATTGAGGACTGCGCCGCGGCAGGGGCGACATCGAAGATCCGAAATCCGACAGCGAGCATGAGGACGAGTCCGATGGCAACCAGACGCCGTGTACGCGGGGAGGTCGACGTGAGTGTTGTCATAGTGGTCCCCCACATGAGAATTCGGTATCGTCCCAGCGAATTCTTGGGTCTGCAACCTCCGTAGCTGTCCCTGCTGGCCCCATATCGGCACCGAGGTCGATGTCGTTTGGTACAACGCTGAGATAGTCCAACTCGGTTTCGAGCCAGAGCGTCAGGAAGTTCCCGAAGGCAACGAAGAAGGGATCATCGGAAACCGCAGCGACGCGTCTGCCGTACTCGGGCGCCCACCCGCCCACATGGTCGGCCAGGAACAGCTGCTGGGTCTCGACGCAAAGGTCGGCTGCATCCTGGTTGTCGTCTGCGAGTGCTTGATCCTGTTTCGCTGCAAGGAACCCCAGGAACTCGAGCTGGGAACCGATCCCGTCAGGGCGATCCTTTCGCTTCCCGCCCGACTTGAGACCATGGGCCCGGTAGAAGCCTGCGACGTCTGCCATTACCTGTCCCTGTCGAAATACATCGTGCTTCGAGTAAGCCGTTTCGTACGAAGGAGCATCTTGGGATTCGACGGCCGGGAACAGGATGCGGTGCTGCGCCTGCATTGATTCGACGTCGGTTTCCGAAGATACGACAGCCCGGCGTGCGGCCTCAAGCGGTCCATCCTCGAACTCGACATGTTCAAGTATCCCAAAGTTTGGTTTGGATTTCGGATATGGGATTGCACCGCTCAAGAATGCGTAGACATCAGCTCTGACGCGGGCTTCGAGCCTTGCCTCGGTTGCTACTGCGCTCATATCAGTCGCCTCATATCGAGTTGATCTTTCCGGGACGTTCGATCAGCGGATCTTCGACTTTGACCCTGATGATCTCGTTCCCGTCTTGGTCGAATCCAACTGCCGTGTCGTCGTAGAGCTCCATCGGTTCTCCATCGACGATGATCTCGCTCAGGAGGGGACCCTCTTCGACATCGAACGAGAAGATGATCTTCTGTGTGGCTCGGAACAGTTGGAGCACGGCGAGGAGCCGGCGGGACGGCCGCGTATATGCCTCGATGGCATGATCGACGCCTGGCCCGAACATCTGGTACAGATACTGGCGAGGTACCCACCGTGGCGGGATGTAGTAGATGTTGGGTTGTGTACCGAACTGTGGGTAGAGGGGAAGGGCGATCTTTTCTTCGTGCACCATGTAGTACAGCGGATGTGATGGATCGTTCACCCAGGTGCCATCGGTGTTGACATCAACGAGCCCCTGCATGCGGATCTTCCCGACGCATGCCGACATGCAACGGGCCTCCATCGGCTGCCCATCGGTGAGAGGGTCGGTCCCTTCAATCCGGGGGTAACACGCAATGCACTTCTCAGATGTTCGCGTTGTCGGACGGTACATTGATTTCTTGTACGGGCAACCTTCGACACACTTCTGGTAGCCGCGACAGCGCTCCTGATCGATGAGCACAATGCCGTCCTCTGGCCGCTTGTAGATAGCGCTCCGTGGGCATGCGGCAAGGCATCCGGGGTAGGTGCAGTGGTTGCATACCCGTGCGAGATAGAAGAACCATCCTTCATGCTCGGGCAGTGATGCCCCCCTCTTGGAGGCCCCGGTTGCGTGGTCCTCGTAGCGGTTTGGTGCCTTCCAATCGTTCTCCTCGGGGATGTAGCCGAGCACCCGTTCGCCGAGGTCCGATGCCTCGAAGATCGTCTGTCCATCGAATTGGCCATACGGCGCAGACGTTGGGCCCGGTTCGCTGGTCCATGACTGGCCGCCGGGGTTCGCTGTCTCCAGCATGGAGAGAAGGCGTGAATCCCAATGCGACGGGTAGCCGCCGTACGGTTTGGTCTCGACATTGTTCCACCACATGAGCTCCTGGCCGGGGGAGTGGGTCCAGGTCGACTTACAGGCCATCGTGCAGGTTTGACACGCAATGCAGCGGTTGATGTTGAAGACCGCGGCGAACTGCTTGTCAGAGGTGCCGCCGTCGAACCGGTACTCCATCTCGCGACCGAGATGCCAGTTGTGTACCTGCGCCATCAGGCTCTCCTCTGATCTGGAAAGACGGAGGCAATGGCCTCGTGGACAAATCCGAACCCGTATGCCGAGAACATGCGGTACAGCGCCGAATACTCCGGCGATGTGAAGAGGGCGGCGATGTCGTCGGCGCGCCAGCCGACCATTGCATATTCCTCGACGAAGCAGCGCGCTGCAATGGTGTCCGCTTCCCGGTCGGTTGGGTAGGTGACGCCGACGAGCTCAAGTGGATCCTCGGCCTCGACATCCTTTTCGATGATGAAGTCGGTGTCGATCTCTGGCCGAACATCGAGGAGACGTACCGGTTCCCAGGTGGCGGTCATGGCGTACCTCCCTGCACGGTCGTGAGGTCGCCCATGATGTAACGCTGCATTGCAGCATTCTCAGACCCGGGGCTCTCACCGGTGGTCCCCGGGACCCATGCGCCCTGTCCGTCGAGGCCACCGGACTCTGCCTTGGTGATCTTGACGAGGGTTTCTTTGGGACAGGTGTTGATGGCGTGGTTGTCGACATCGAACCCGAAGATGAATCCCATCGCTGCCGCCCTCTTGTGGAACAGGCTGTCGGTCTGGTGCATCGGGGGAGCCCAGCCACGGGTGATGCTCTGCTGGGAACCGTGCCGGAAACTCGCCTGGTAGCCGTTTGGTGACAGGGCCCGGCCGTCTGGGCGCTCCTTTTGGGCCTTGACCGTCAGCGGTGTTGCCATGTAGAAGGCATGCTTGAGCATGGTCACCCCTGCGGGGTACGCGAGGTTGTAGGACACCCGAGCCATGAGGCGTGCCACATCTGAATACTCATGGTCCGGGGTCCATCCGATGAAGGGTCGGTCTGCGGGATTGGCATCCACCCAGACATAGTCGCCGTTGTCGATGCCGAGACCTCTGGCATCGTCAGGATTCATGTGCAGCTGGGTATCGCCAACTCCTGGGAGACGTTTGTCCTCACGGTACGGATCGGAGAAGTTCGAGTTCCAGATCCAGTGCCAATCCGTCACAGCCCAGGACGAATGGACGGAGTGGCGGGACTTGGGTGTCAGACAGAGGAACTGATATCCGCTCTCGAAGAGCGGATTGGTGGTCGCCTTGACCTCACTCCACGGCATCATCACGTTCCTGACCTGACGCCGACCTGCGTCGATGTCGTCGTTCGCTATGCCGTAGGATTGTGGCCGCAGGAACGGGCTTGTTGAAACGATAACGTTCGGGAGATAGGGGGTCGCCTCGATCGCTTCCCTGTGAACGATCATGTTCTCGCCGTACTCGATGGCTTCCGGCGTATCGACATAGGTATGCATCCGACCGGTGTCCGTCGAGAACGGCTCGTCCTCGTGCACCTGTTCGAAGAACGGGATTCGAGGCAGGGTGCGATACAACATGAGGGCACCGCCCGGCTCGCCGTACGTCCCACTCATGATGTCGTCGACGGTGTAACCCTCGGTCGTGAACGAGGCCGCAAGAACCCGGTCGAGATACACCTCGGGTCGACCTTCGGTTGCGAACTTGAAGTAGTCCGAGAACAACTGCTCGCCGGTGTGGGCAGCGAGCGCCTCAGCAATACCAGCGAAGACGGCAACGTCATCTCGGCTGTCGTAGAGCGGCTCGATGCCTCCCTCCCACATCTGGAGGAAGGGATTCGAGCACGAGCCTGCCATTTCGAGCGTCTCGAACTCCATCCAGCTGTTGACGGGAAGGATGACGTCTGCGTTTTCTGCCGATGCCGTCCATTCGATCTGCTGGTCGACGATCATGTCGACCTTCGGATTGACATTGTGGACGAGCTCGTATGCCCATTTCGCCTGGTTGATCAGGTTTGCGTTGTTGTACCACACAACCTTCGTCGGTGTCGGTAGGTGGCTCTTTCCGGTGAAGACCTTGCGGCCTTCGCTTGGCGTGTCAACGACCAGTGGCTTGTCGCCGTATCCCCAATATGAGGTTTCCTCGCCGTGGATCGTATGACGAAGGGTTCCCTCTATGTAACGGTCGTTCTCGTTGAGCAGCGGGTGGAACGGATCCTCGTTGACATAGCCACCGACCCCCGGCCCGAACCACGGGGCGGCATGGAAGATACCGCCCTTGTAGTTTCCGGCCCACGTGCTGACTCCTGAGCCCGGCACGCCAATGTTGCCGGTGAGCATCGACACCATGTAGACGGCTCGATTGTGGAGTGTTGCATGGAAGTAGTGGTTGATGCCCTCACCAACGTGGATCCCCATCGGCTTGATCGTCGCGATGTCCTCGATCAGCCTTTCAACGAGGTCCTTCGGCGCCCCTGTGATGTCGATGACGGTGTCGATGTCGTAGTCCGAGAGGTGGTCACGGTACATCGAAAGCGCCGTCGCAACCTCAACGGTGGACCCGTCGGCGAGAGTGATTTCGCCGCGGAAGTCGAGCATGGGGTCGACCCCCGCGGCAGACATTCGGTCGCCAATGTCCTCACGTGTGATGGCAACCAGCTCACCCTGTTCTGACATGACGACCCGGTCGCCGATCTGTTCATACTGTTCCGCCGTCATGCCGTGGATCGTGAAACTCACGGCGTCAGAGCTGAGCTTGGGCGTATACCCAGCGAACACTTCATCGGCTCGGAGCCGCTGCAGTGTGTCGAGGCGGACAAGGAGTGGGAAGTCTGTGAATCGCTTGAGGAAGTCGGTGTCGTAGAGCCGCCGATCGATCAGCGCCTTTGCGATGCCGAGAAATAGAGCCGTATCGGAAAGGCCGGCTCGGACCGGGATCCAATAGTCGGCCTTGGATGCCTGGGGACCATATTCGGGAACGATGGATACGACCTTGCCGCCGCGCTCGATGATCTCCTGGAAGAAGTGACTCTCTGGCATCTTGTTCTCGACGAGGTTCTTGCCGACCTGGATCAGCAGCCTCGACTGGCGAAGGTCCGAGAAGTCGGTTTCGGCAGCCTGAACGCCGTGCACGAACGGGAAGCCAGGTGCTTGGTCGCCTCGCCATGTGTATTCAGACCAGTCCCTGGCTCCTACCGCCTCATCCTCGCCAACGCCACGTACTTTGGCATCGAGAAGAGACAGCATGTTTGCGAATCGGAACAGACCGAACTTTCCCGCGACGCCGTGGACCGGGAGGGACGATCCGAACTTCATTGTGCGGACGCCGGACTCCTCCCAGAATTCGAGCATCTCAGGCTCGTAGCCGTCTTCTTCGATCAGCCGTCGATGACCTTCTTCACCGGAATAGGTTTCTGCGATCGCCTCGAGGCCCCGCGCGACATAGTTATCGATCTCGGCGGTCTCCATCGGGATGAATTCGTCCTCGGAGCGACTGTCGAAGTGATACTGGATTCGCAACTCCGGGTTGTCCGAAAGGGAAGGGAAGCCGTCGTCAGCCCACTGCTTCCATCCTGCGCGAAGCATCGGTGTCCTGAGTCGATACGGTCCATAGACCCTGCGGTGGAGTGTGTAGCCCTTCAGGCAGCCACGGGGATTCCAGGCGACCGTCGAGGAGTTGCCTTCGGGGTCTCTGTAGTTGCCGCCATCGTAATTCTGTTCGATGCGGATGACGATGCCGTTGCGGACGAAGGCACGGAGTCGGCACATGTGGGTGTCGTTCGGCGCGCACACGAAGGTGAATGAACTGTCGTATGCGTATTGGTCGCGGTAGATCGATTCCCAATCCCGGTTTGGGTAGAACACCAGGGGATTGTCGACACCAACCGCCGCCTGGAAGAAGGTGAATGCCGAGTCGAATGCTTGTGCGGCGACGTAGGCCCCGGCAGCAGCGACGGCTGATCCTTTGAGAAACTTGCGCCTTGTAACTTTTTTCACATGGGCCTCCGTTCGCTGGGGAACATTAGCACAGTTTCGTAGTTCATATGAATCCAACTCATAAATAGATTTTCGACGACTACTGTGTGGATTCGCAAGCAGCGGCACACGACCACGGAGGCGGGACAATGGTGAATGGCCATAGCAAAATCTCACCCTTGTTCGGCGCGTATGCCGAGAGATCGCCGGCCGTTCTCGCCATCGTTGGTCGGTCGGGATCGGGAAAAACAACCTTGATCGAAGCACTCATTCCGAGCCTCACTGACCGTGGATTTCGCGTCGGAGTGATCAAGCATCATCATCGTGGCAGCGACTTCGACGTGGCAGACAAGGACACCGATCGGTTCTCACGTATTGGTGCAGCAGTCGTTGTGGGAATGAGTCCGGTGCAGGTCGCAGTGTTTCGAGCGACGAAGCATCCAGCCGAGATCGACACGATTATTCGCGATCAGATGAGCGACGCGGACCTCGTGTTGATCGAAGGGGGCCGGTCGTCCACGTATCCAAAGATCGAGGTACACCGCACTGCGAACAGCGACGACCTGCTGTGCAACGTGACCGAACTCGATGCGATTGTCAGCGATACGAGTTGGTCGGTTCCGATTCCGGTGCTCGACGTTGCAGCCACGTCATTGATCGCAGGGTTCATTGCCGGACTCGCCTGCACGCATCCAACGGCAAGCATCGCCCACTGAACTCAGACGTCAGACGTCGGACGTCGGACGTCAGACATGCCAAACTGTGAGTTGTAGAGCGCTGAATACGCACCGTTGCGTTCAAGGAGTTCCCCATGGGTTCCCCGCTCGACGATGCGTCCCTCCTCCATCACCAATATGAGATCGGCGTCTCGGATCGTTGACAATCGATGGGCAATGACAAAGCTCGTTCGATCGGATCGGAGCGCTGCCATTGCATGCTGCACGAGCAGCTCCGTACGTGTGTCGACCGAGCTTGTTGCTTCATCCAGGATCAGGAGTGCTGGCTGCGCAACAAAGGCTCTTGCAATCGTGATGAGCTGTTTTTCTCCAGACGAGATGTTCGTCCCCTCATCATCGATGACCGTGTCGTAGCCGTCGGGGAGACTGTGGACGAAGCGGTCCACGAACGTCGCCGTTGCGGCCTCAAGTATCTCGGCTTCGCTTGCATCGGGATTTCCGTAGGCGATGTTGTCGCGGATCGTTCCCTTGAACAACCACGTGTCCTGAAGCACCATCCCGATCCGAGATCGGAGGTCGGCACGCGGCATGCGCGAAGTGTCGAGACCGTCGAGGGTGATCCGACCGCCGTCGAGTTCGTAGAAGCGCATGATCAGGTTCACGAGCGTCGTCTTCCCCGCACCGGTAGGTCCAACAATGGCAACCGTTTGACCCGGTTCGACCGTCATCGATAAATCCTCGATCAGGGGCTGGTCCGTGTCGTAGCGGAATGAAACGTCGTCGAACACCACGCGACCATGTGGATTGTCGACCATTCTTGGGTGGTGGTCGGTCGGCTCCTCTTCCTCCGCGTCGAGTAGCTCGAAAACACGTTCCGCTGACGCGACACCCGATTGGAGCAGGTTGACCATCGAAGCAATCTGGGTGACGGGATGGGTGAACTGACGTGAGTATTGGATGAACGCTTGTACATCGCCGAGGCTCATTGTCCCACTCGCGACCCGGAGTCCACCGATGACCGCGATGATCACATAGTTGAGGTTTCCGATGAACATCATGATCGGCATGATCAAACCGGAAAGAAATTGCGCTGAGAAGCTCGCCTTGTAGAGCTCCTCGTTCTCCATCTCGAATACTTCCTGAACCTCGTGTTGCCGTCCGAACACTTTGACGAGGGAATGCCCCGTGAACGCCTCTTCGACCTGTGCGTTCAGCGTCCCAGTTCGCCTCCACTGGGTGACGAAATGCTTCTGGGAACGTCGCATCACCAATCCCGCCACAACCATCGTGACAGGGATCGTGATGAGGGCAATAAGAGCGAGGGTTGGGGAGATGAGGAACATCATCGTCACGACGAAGATGACGGTGAGTAACGCTGTGAGGAGTTGGCTCATCGTTTGTTGAAGGCTTTGGGAGACGTTGTCGATATCGTTCGTGACACGCGAGAGGAGCTCTCCGCGGGGTTGCCTATCGAAGTAGCTGAGGGGAAGCTTGTTGATCTTGTCCTCGACCTCTGCGCGCAACTTCATGACTGTGTTCTGGACGACGTCGTTGAGGAGGTACCCCTGGAGAAAGGAAAGCAAGGCGGACCCCACATAGAGGGCAACGACAATGAGAAGCACTGTGGCGACCGCTCCAAAGTCGATGCCAGTACCAGGCACAATGTCGACGCCCGAAAGCATGTCCGCAATCTGCTGGTCACCAGAAGCGACTGCGGCATCAATCGCTTGTTGCTTCGTCATTCCTGCAGGTAGCTGTCCCCCAATTACCCCGGCGAAAATCAGGTCGGTAGCACGGCCAAGCACGCGTGGCCCGAGGGATGCGAGACCAACGCTGACCACGGCCGCGAGCAACACGAACGTCACCTTCAACCGTTGCGGTCTGAGTCTGTTCAGCAGCCGCTTGCCCGATTCCTTGAACGCCATCGGTTTCTGGGCGATCTGCCCACCGCCCATTCCGCGCCCGGGTCCTGCCTGGGCAACCACACGTTCGGTTGTCTTGAGATCCCCGATCTTGCCGTTGGCGCTCATCGCTGCACCTCGGCCATCTGTTGCGACTCGACAATCTCGTCGTAGGTCCGGCACGATTCGAGCAGTTCGCTGTGTGTCCCGATGCCGACGACGGCGCCGTCGTCCAGCACGATGATCTGGTCTGCGTTCTTGATCGTCGATATCCGCTGGGCGACGATGATGACGGTCGCCTCAGTGGTCACCTGAGTGAGAGCGGAACGAAGCCGTGCATCGGTACCCAGGTCGAGCGCAGAGAACGAGTCATCGAACAGATAGATTTCGGGAGACCGGATCAGCGCGCGTGCAATTGATAGGCGCTGGCGTTGTCCACCCGAAACATTGGTCCCGCCCTGTGAGATCGGGGCGTTGAGCCCTTCGGGCATTTCCTTGACGAAGTCTCGTGCCTGGGCAATCTCGAGTGCTCGCCACATCTCGGCATCGGTTGCGTCTGGCTTGCCGTATCGCAGGTTCGAGGCCACAGTCCCTGTGAACAGGTATGGGTTCTGGGGGACCAATCCGATCCGACTCCAAAGAAGATCAGGATCAAGATCCCGGACATCTACACCATCGACAAGCACCATTCCTGAGGTCGCGTCGAATAGACGCGGAATCAGACTCATGAGAGTTGTCTTCCCTGCCCCGGTAGATCCGACAATGGCGGTTGTCTGGCCAGCTCGTGCAGTGAGGTTGATCTTCCGAAGGACGGGGTCGCTCGCCCCCGGATACGTGAACTCGACATCGAGGAAGTGGACCTCACCGTGTCGATCCACGTCGGTGATCCCGAGCTCGGGTGGTACGACGGACGATTCGGTGTCGAGAACCTCGCCGATTCGGTCCGCAGATACCGCTGCTCGGGGGACCATGACCAAGGTAAACGTCGCCATCATGATCGACATGAGGATCTGCACGAGGTAGGTGAGGTACGCAGTGAGCGCACCTATCTCCATCGATCCGGAATCGATGCGGTGGCCCCCGAACCACAGTACGGCAACACTTGCAAGGTTGAGGATGAGCAGGACGATCGGGAACATCGCAGCCATCCAACGCCCGACCGTGAGAGAGACATCGGTGAGTTCTTGATTCGCCCGTTCGAATCTCTTGGTTTCGTACGGTTCGCGAACGAAGGCACGGAGTACGCGGATCCCGGTCAACTGCTCGCGCAGCACCCGGTTGATGGTGTCGATGCGGACCTGCATGATGCGGTAGGCCGGGATCATGCGTGAGATGACTAGGGCAAGCGATCCTGCGAGAAGCGGAACGGAGACCGCCACGAGCCATGAAAGGCCAACATCTTCACGTAGCGCCATGACGATGCCTCCAACCATCATGATGGGTGCCATCACCATGAGGGTGAACGTCATCATTGCGAGCATCTGTACCTGCTGAACATCGTTCGTATTCCGAGTGATCAGCGATGGGGCGCCGAAGTAGGACATCTCACGTGTCGAGAAGGAAGCGACCTTCCGAAAGATCGAACTCCTCAGGTCGCGGCCGAATGCCATCGCTGTCTTGGCTCCGAAATACACCGCGGAGATCGACGCTACGACCTGGAATGCGGACACGGCGAGCATGATCGAACCGATACGCACGATGTAGTTGGTGTCGCCGACGACGACACCCTTGTCGATGATGTCGGCGTTGAGACTCGGGAGCAGGAGTGATGCCACCGTCGCAACAAACTGAAGTGCAACGATGATCACGATCCAGCGCTTGTACGGCGCAAGGTGGCTCCTGAGCAGGCGAATCAGCATTGACTACCTACGAACCTGTCTTCGTTGTGACACCTCGGTTGGTGATGCCCGAGATCAGGATGTCCACTGCTTCTTCGACGGAGAGGCGCTGCTCATGGGGGAGCATGGGATGACGGACCGCAAAGATGAGGCCACGGAGCGCTGATGCAGCGCGAACCGGTTCGATGGAGAGATCGTCGCGGTGGACTTCCAGCAGATCAGTGAGTGCCTCGGTGACTGCTGCCTCTGTTTGGGCGATGAAGCGTCTGGCGTGGTTGCCGTCGTGACGGCTGTGGTCGGGAAGCGATCGAAGGGCGTCGAAGAGTGCCATCACGCGTTCGATCCGATCCGCGAGAATCGTTGCTGCGCCCTGGAGCTGCGTCTCGAGAGTCTGGTTGCGATCAATGTCAGCAACGGCAGCTTGCACAGCAGCGGGCTCCAGCGCGGCTCGCACCGCTGCAATGATCAGTGAGTGCTTGTCAGGGAATACCGAATAGATGGTTCCTTCTGCGACCCCTGCTGCCTTCGCCATCTCCGCCGTCGTGACCTTCGGCCCGCGCTCGACGATCAGCGGCGTGACGGCATCAAGAATTGCCTGCTGACGGTCCTCGGCCGACATGGGCTTGGCTCGGGTTTGTTTGGCCATCACCGAACCAGCATAGGTTAAGTGAGTGAGTACTCACTCACTTAGTGGGTTCTGCGTACCCAGGGTATGAACCCACCGTTTTGGTGGGCTACGGCCCACAGAATGCACGAAGAGGGCTGAGATAATTGACAAGTCCATGACTTTGAAACTCACCTTTTCGATCGGTAAGGTGGCGCCGTGATAACGCCCAGCACCAATATTGCTCGGATCATCATGATCGGCGGCATCGTCGTAACCATCGTGATGACGTTGTGGACCTTGCGCACCGCAAAACGCCCGACGCGGATTCGAACCGGATTTGATATCACCAAGCTCGTGATCACGGCTGGCGTGATCATCTTCATGGGTGTGATCGTTGGGGTACAGACACCGCTGGTGCTGGCTCTGGGTGCAGCCGGACTCGGATTCATCATCGGTTTGCTCCAGGGCAGGGGGCTCAACGTCGAGTTCCGCGACGACAAGGTGTATGCGATCCGGACGATGTTCGGGATTGGCGTGTGGGCCGCTGGGCTTGTTGCCATGCAGACCGCCGGGATTGTGAATCGCACCGGCGTGTTCCGCGTCGGCCAGGCGATCGCTCTGTTCGGCGCGTTTGTCACGCTCGGGATCATCCTTGGGCGATCAAAGCCGATCGACAGGGCCCGCACGAGTGCGACGGCTCGAACGGCCGTGGCGGTAGGAGTGCTCATACCGGTGGTTGTCTTCGGTCTCTCGCTCAGCGGGTCAGCACTTGCCCAGCAGGGTGACCTGTGCGCCTTCACACCGAGCGACGGATACTGGGGCTCGGGCGTTGAGGGGGTGCGGTTCGACATCCAAGTCCTCGGTTTGCCGGGCTTTGATCCCGATCCCCGGGGTGCGTTGGATGCATGCTCAAACACCCACCAGTTCGACTGGGGCGACTACTTCGCGGTTGGTCTGTTCCTGATGCAGGATTCTGCATCCGCGAGCGCTGAAGTGGACCGCATCACCCAAGATGCCATCGCGGTGGCCGAGTCCGTTGGGACCCTTGCGGGAACCAACGCGGGAACCGTTCTCGATCCAAACATCGTCCGAATCAAATTCGACTTCGCGGAGCTGTGGATCACGAGCGTCGGCCCCTACCTCCTGTTCGCCAAGTCGGATCAGTTCGGAAACCCCGGACAGACCGCCGAGGCCGAGCAGGTCATGATCGAACGGTTCGGGGAGGTCCTCGGCAACGTCGCTATCGACGATCCCCCGACGACACAGGCACCAACAACGACATCTGGTTCGTCAACCACCAGCGGTGTCACTGATCTCGATGGTTCGACCACAACCGTGGTCGACGCGATTGGACAGCCGTTTCCCGGCGATGAGGACGATCCCCTTGGATGGCTGACGGAGGGTGACATCAATTCGGATGAGGGCGCCTCTGCTGCGGTCGCTGCGGTCGCCGCTGCGGTCGCCATCGGGCTGGTCACTCTCGCCGAGGGGCAGCAGACGCTTGTCGACCTCTTCGACCGGCCTCCGCAGATGCCGGGCGGGGGAGAGCTCCTCGACGAGCACGGAGACCCGCTCCCACCGAGAGAGGATGGCCTGTACCCCTGGGACGACGGAACCACCGTCCGATGGGTTCCCGAAGCAGAAGCAATCGACTTGATCGACCAAGCCCGAACGGCCCGTGCGCGCAATGCGGCTGAGGAGCTTGCCCGCCTTGAGCGTCACCGTGCACAAGCGGAACAGGACTGGGCAACCTACACGGAAGACTTTCGTGAGCGAATGGCCGATGCACGGGCGCGGCTTGAGCGGGCCCGAGCCGACCGCGATGCGCGCATGGCGAGGGCAGAACGACTTCGCGATGTGATCGAGGACCGTGCTGGGGACCCCGTGTACGACCGGATGCTTGACCGTCTCGAACGCGACCCTGCCCCATCTGATGAGGACTTCTGGCGCATGCGGACCGTGCTCGCGACGACGATGCGTGACGAGGCAGCGATTGAAAAGCTTGGGGACAAGGGCGTTGCCCGCATGACCATCGAAGGGATGCAGGAAGATGCGGCGTGGCTCGCTGAACAGGCAGGGACCGCTGTTGGACAGCCAGGCGCAGGAACGCTCGCAGGGTGGATTATCAGGAACCCTGAGATGCCGGTTCGCATCGCCGTCGCATGGGGCACCGGAGGTGCGTCCGAAGTGATCCTTGCACCAATCGATGTGTACCGCACACTTGAAGCCGCGGCAGATCAGAAGATGGCGGACTCGAACCGTGACCTGACAGCCGGAGAGATCACGTGGGAGGTAGGCAAGGCTGTCGCTACCGAATACATCACAGGAAAGATCGGGCGCGCCCTCGGTGGCAAGGCACCAGACGAGCTCCCGAGAATCAATCGGCTCCAGCGTACCTACATGCCCGAAGTGGGATTGCCTCCACCGAACCTTGCCCTCCGCCGACTCAATCCGGGCGATGTGATTCCTTCACGGCTGCTCAACCAGGCCGGCTACACATCGGACCATTTGGAACGTCTTGCGGACTTCTCTCGAAGGCGAAACGTCGTCGTCGCATCACGGACGACAAACCCATACTCCCTGCGCCACCTCCAGGCCGGGGATGCGATCCCGAAGCCGCTCGGTGTCAAGTCGAAGACGATCGGGGATCTTGATACCTACCTTGGGGCTGACCCGAAGCATCGTGGCACGGTCGGGTTGTTCGAACCGAAGATGCCAGACACTCGCAACATGAGTGACGAACTGGCCGAGGCCGTCGCCGACCGGTATGCGAAGCGACTCGCAGAGTTCAAGAAGGCCGGCGATATCCCTCTCGGTAGGAGCGCTGCAGCCGAGTCGGGAAGCTCGATCTATCGCGACGGGGGTCGGGTGTTCGACACCAAGACAGGCAAACCGTTTGCTGGCGACATGGACATGGTCTACATGAAGGATGCCACGACCGGCGAGATCATCACGGGGCAGCGGCTCGCAGATCTTTCTGCCGAGGCACAAGATCTCGGCCTCGCAGAGCACGGCGTCGAGATGAGTGCCGTTCAGGACATCTTGAAGGCGAAGGGACTCGAACCGGGCGACCCAGGATTCCGACGGGCATTCGATGACGCCCTGGAGCTTCGCAACGATCTTGAGGGCGCGACCGTCCACGGAGGTGAGGTCGTCGTCGAGATGGGAACGAGTGGACGTCTCACCATGGGTCCCTCCCAAACCGAGCTCATGGGCATGTATTAGGAGGAACCGATGACCGACACACCAATCCGATATGTGATGACAGACCATCAGATGGCTGCCGCTATCACCGTCGCCGGGCTGCGTCCGAGCGGCGTTGTCCTCGATCCACAGATTCACATTGATAGCGCCCCCGCGGTCCTGGTCGACAGCGGACTGACCGACGGACAAGGGACGCTTCTTCCAGCCGTCCTGCGATCGCTTCAGATCCTCAGCCACCCCACCCATGTTCAGAATGTGATGTCGACGGTCGTTGGATCTGGCGAGTGGCGACGTATGGAGGTCGCATCCAACCGTGGCGGATGGGTCGCAAAAGCGAAGACAGAAACAGGATTCGAGTGCCTCCTTCTTGACTCGCCAACCGGTGTGGCGGTCGTCGTTGACGACTTTCTTGATCTAACCACGTTCGTTTCGCCCTCGGAGGAAACCGAAGCGACGCTAACACCTGCCGGATGGTGGGGGATACTTGCAGCAGCCGATCTCCGCCGATCCGATCGTCTCCGGGCCGAGCTTGAACGAACTGCGTCGACGGAGACCATTCTGTCTGAGGGCGCAATGATGGCAACCCTGTCGGCGGGTGCAGCCAGCAGCGATTCGAGGTGGCTGGTGTCGGCCATGATGCCGCTAGCCCCATTTCGGCCGACCGCAAGCTTCGTGTCTGCCATCGACGAACTCGTGGCAGCAGGCCTGGCGAGCAAGACCGACCGCGGGGTGGTGCTGACAGAGGCTGGAAAATCGATAGCAGACGGTCTTGCCCAATCCATGGTGTTCGGGGCCCTGACACAGACGATCGTGATCGACCGCCAACGCGTTCGGATTGCCGAGATCTCCATTTTCCGTGGACCCATGCGGCTCCTCGTGGGAATGTGGACCGGTCTCGGGACCGACTCTCCCACCGTTGTGATCGTTGAACCAAGCTCCGAGACGGCCGTCACAATGATCCGCGATGTCGTACGGCTCACAGCCGAACAACTACCAGCACCTCCGCCACAAGCGGCGACGGCCTAGCACAACGGGGCGCGAGTTCGACGCTGGCTGGTTGCTTGGGTCGCACCCCGAAACGTCCCTCACACAAAGCCCTTGCAGGATCCGTGTGCACCGTATCTACTTACCTGCATGGCCAGATCCGACACGTCTCGTCGCCCATTGTCGCGTCTTGAAAAGGCAGCAGTCATCCTCCAGGTTGCCGTGGCTGGGGTCTTCGCGATTGTTGGTCTTGTCCAGTCCGATGACCCCGATTGGGGTGGGCTCCTGCGCTTTGTGGTCCTGATGATGACGGCGTTGTGGTTTGCCGGAATCGTCGGATCAGTGTTTCTCGCATTGGCCTTCGAGAGGACCACCATCCGTCTGGCAATACTCCTGATTGTCCCCCTTGGTGCCTTTGTCGTGATGATCGGACTTGCCTACGTGTGATCGTCGGACTCGGGAATCGGTCGTCTGTAAATCGCAGTGATAGCCTCACCAAATGCTTCGTATTCAACGAACCCGTTCAATACCCACCCCCGTTCGAATCGCGATTGTCCTCGTTCTGCTCTCGGCAATCGGTGCTGGATGCTCGAGGGCTGACACCAACGCACCCCTGCTGGTCTCCGTCGCTGCATCCCTCGAATCGGCCTTTCAGGAGATTGCGTCCGAATTTGAAGCCCAGACTCCAGGTGTCGTGGTCGACATCAACACCGGCGGATCGAACACGCTCGCTACCCAAATCATCGAGGGCGCCCCGGTGGATGTGTTTGCGTCCGCCAACAACGCCGTGATGGAAGAGGTGTTGTACTGGCATTCGGCGACTGGACCGGTACAGACATTTGCGCTCAACAGCCTCACGATCGCCGTCCCGTCTGGCAACCCAGGCTTCGTCTCGGGGCTCGAAGACTTCGCGAGGGTTCACCTCGTCATCGGTTTGTGCCTTCCCGTGGTGCCGTGCGGGTCGTATGCACGCGAGTCGCTCGCATCAGCTGGCGTCTTGGCATCAGTCGACACCGAGGAACCGAGCGTCCGCTCGCTCATGCTCAAGATCGAATCAGGGGAGATCGATGCAGGCATCGTCTACGCGTCCGACGTGGTTGCAGCGGCCGGTACGGTTGATTCGATCCTGATTCCCGACGAGCACAATGTTGATGTGCGCTACCCGATTGCTGTCGTGTCAACCGACGATTCCGGTGTGGCTGCCGCGTTTGTTGAGTTCGTGATGTCAGATGATGGTCGTGAGATTCTCGCCTCGTTCGGGTTCGAACTCCCATGACACAGCAACGACCATGACACAACGACGACGTTGGAGCCGGACTGAACGACCGCCGATTGCGGTCATTGCCTCTCGGGATCGTCGGCGTCATATTCCTGGCCCTTCCGATCGTTGGCCTCCTGATCCGAACGCCATGGAGTGGACTCGGTTCATTGCTCGCTGACGATGCTGTGCTTGATGCACTCAAGATCTCCCTTGTCGCGTCGGTTGCGGCGACACTGATTGCATTCTGCATTGGCGTCCCGATTGCGTTCTTGCTCGCCAGGACGCATTTCCGTGGCAAGAGCCTCGTTCGTGCCCTGGTGCTCCTTCCGATCGTCCTGCCCCCTGTGGTGGGCGGTGCAGCCCTGCTATTCGCCCTTGGAAGGAGAGGCGTTGTCGGTGGGCCGCTGTATGACGCGACCGGCATCGTCCTGCCGTTCTCGATATGGGGTGTCATTGCTGCGGTCACGTTCGTCGCGATGCCCTTTGTTGTGATCACGGTCGAGGCAGGTCTGCGGAGCCTTGACGGGAGGTACGAAGGGGCTGCCGAATCACTTGGTGCTGGACGGTGGACGGTCCTGCGGCGGGTGACCATACCTCTGATCATGCCGTCTCTCGCCTCGGGATTGGCTCTCACATGGGCGCGGGCGTTCGGTGAGTTTGGAGCAACGTTGACCTTTGCCGGCAATGTTCAGGGGCGCACCCAGACGATGCCTCTTGCGGTGTTCGTTGCGCTCGAATCGAACCGCAACGCGGCAATCGCAATGAGCCTCGTCATGGTTGCCGTTTCGCTTCTGGTGTTGGTTCTTCTTCGTGACCGCTGGTGGAGGGTGTCGTGAAGGGCAAAGGGCTCTCAGCTGATATCAATGTTGCTCGTAGCGGGGGATTCGGACTCGATGTTTCCATCGAGATCGCCTCGGGATCGACGCTGGCAGTCCTCGGTCCCAATGGTGCCGGTAAATCGACGCTCGTCGCTGCACTCGTGGGACTTTCCCCACTCGATCAGGGGAGGGTCGAACTCGACGGCATGGTTCTCGAGGACACAGAAGCCGGTGTGTTTCTTCCACCGTCGCGACGGGGCATCGGTGTCATGTTTCAAGACGGCCTGTTATTCCCACATCTCAGCGTCAGGGACAACATTGCGTTCGGGCTGCGAAGCACCAGAGTCCCGAAGGGCGATGCCGTGTCGCGCACCGATGAGTGGATGGACCGCCTCGGTCTCACGGATCTGGCAGAACGCAGACCATCTGAGCTATCGGGTGGTGAGGCTCAGCGGGTCGCCCTCGCACGCGCTGTGGCGACCGATCCGAGGCTTCTCATTCTTGACGAGCCTCTCGGATCGCTCGACGTTACAACCAAGGCTCAGGCTCGAAGAACTCTCGCAGAGTTCCTCAATTCCTACGACCGTCCGGCACTTGTGATCACCCACGATCCGACTGAGGCGTTCATGCTGGGTGATGAAATCTGCATCCTTGAAGACGGACTGGTGAGCCAGTCAGGTACGGCAGCTGACATTCGGCTCCATCCACGGTCGCGCTATGCCGCTGATCTCGCGGGTATGAACCTTTTTGAGGGAACAGCTGCCAATGGCGTCGTCGACGTCGATAGTCACGAGCTCTACATGCCTGCGCACGACGTAGCCGGTGGCGTCATCGTCACGTTCCATCCGAGAGCTGTTGCGCTCCATCGTGCCAAGCCTGAAGGCAGTCCGCGGAACACGTGGAAGACCACCATCGCCCACATTGAGTCGCTCGGAGACACGGCGCGGATTGCGACTTCATCGCCGCTTGCCCTGATCGCCGAGGTAACGACCGAATCGGCTCGATCCCTCGAACTGGTTCCGGGTGTTGCTGTGTGGGTTTCAATCAAGGCGACAGAACTGGACGTACAACCAGTCCCCGTTTCGTAGCGTCGGCTCATAGCGTCAGCTCAGGGCGGTAGGTACTCAAGAATCGCCCCCGGTGTGCCGATGCAAGGATATGGCCCGCTCCCAGAGGCAATTCGGGGCTGTGGCGGCCACCGTTGCGCTGACAGCCCTTGC
Organism: uncultured Acidimicrobiia bacterium; assembly: GCA_963714375.1. Taxonomy (GTDB): domain Bacteria; phylum Actinomycetota; class Acidimicrobiia; order Spongiisociales; family UBA5794; genus UBA5794. The sequence continues at coordinate 82,385 of CAVQOG010000002.1, read as the reverse complement.
CACCATCATCGTCTTGGCCCCACCACCGGCCGAGGCAACTACCCAGGAACTTCCCTTGGTGTTTCCAGTCGTGGGCGAGGTCCACTACACGGACACCTTTGGCGCCTGTCGCTCGGGATGTAGCCGCTACCACGAAGGCAACGACCTCATGGGAGCCAAGATGACTCCGGTCGTCGCTGCCGCCAACGGGGTCATCCGATACGTCAACTGGAGTTCAGACCCCAGCAACCTGAACCCCGATCGCTGCTGCACGATCGCCCTCATGCACGACGACGGGTGGGAGTCGTGGTACATCCACCTCAACAACGACACACCGGGTACTGATGACGGAGCTGGCTGGGGCATAGCCGACGGCATCCTGCCTGGCACTCGCGTTTCCGCGGGACAACTCATCGGCTGGATCGGGGACTCCGGCAACGCAGAAAACGTCGGCTCCCATGTTCACTTCGAGTACCACGATCCCGAAGGCACTCCGGTGAACCCGTACCCGTATCTCCTCGCTGCGGTCCCAGCGGAACAGATCGATGCACAGTTCTCGGTCGACTTCGACTCCTTCGAAACGATCTCAGCCCCCCAGGGTGGAACGCTCAACGTTGAAGCCGATACGTTTGTGAACTGGACGATCCAAATTCGCCAGGGTTCCGGCCAAGTCGTGTGGACACACTCTGGTTCCGGTGCGGAAGCCGTCTGGTGGGATGGGAACACGGAACCGGGAATCCATGAGGTCGTGGTCGATTTTGGGCCATACGGGGTGGTCTCGGACACCGCACGGGTTGGCACCTATCAGGGCACGTTCGTTGATGACGATGGCTCGTACGCCGAGTCGCAGATCGAGCAGATGGCGGCTCGGGGAATAACAGTTGGGTGTACGTGGAACTCGTACTGTCCCGCTGTCACCCTCACGCGTGCCCAAGCAGCGACGATGATTGCAAGAGCGGTTGGTGGCGAGCAGAGCTACCCCTCGTATCAGGGGCACTTCCCTGACGTGTCGTCTGGTGCATGGTTTGTCGGATCGGTCGAGTACCTCGTTGGTATCGGGGCGCTTCCGGCTGGAGGCACATTCGACGGCGGATCTCCAGGGGAACGAGGGTTTCTCGTGTCCGTTCTGATCGATGCGCTCGGCAAGACCAACTATCCGCAATATCAGGGCTACTTCACCGACATCGGTCCTGACCACCCCCTCGCGGGAAGGATCGAGCTCGCACACGAGCTCGGGATCGCCCTCGGCCACGAGGATGGGAGTTTCGGGGCGACCGAAACGTTGACTCGAGAACAGGCTGCCGCGTTCCTGATGCGAGGCCTGTGACGAAGGACGCCGGACATCGGACGTCGGACGTCGGACTCGGAAGGCGGGGTTCGCAGGCTCACGCGCCACCCTGATCCGACTACGTCGGATCTGTGCCCCCTGAAGGGAGGACGCTGAAGGCTGCGTAACGTTGTAGCGTTCCGCCCATGGGCAGCCTTTCTTTCGCAGAGATCGTGACCATTGTTGTCGTGATCCTGATCATCTTTGGTCCAAACCGACTGCCAGAGTTCGCGCGCAAGATCGGGGAGCTTCTCTCCAAGGCTCGCCAGGCAACGTCGCAGTTCGCCGAGGAGATCTCCGGTGAATGGAGCGATGCAGCCGATCCGATCAGGGCCGCCAAAGATGATCTTCAGGGAATCAAGGACGACCTGAGGCAGGCTGGGGCGACGTTCACGGGAATGGGGGACACAAACCTCAGCGGATCGGACCCGAATCGAGTGAGCTCCGAGATACCCGACCAGACCGCCGATCTCCCATCTCAGGATGAGGAAAGCGGAGAGGCCGAGTCGTGACGGCGACCAGCATGCCGTTCACCGGACACCTCGTTGAGCTGCGCCAGCGGCTCATCAAGTCTGTCATTGCCCTTGCCATCGGAACGACGATCGCGTTCATATTCAACGAGCAGATTCTTGACTTGCTCGTCGAGCCCTATCGCAAGCTCGATCCCGATGCTGCCCTTGCGACGTTCAGGGTGACCGAGGCGTTCAGCGTCGTCATGCGTCTCTCACTGTGGGGAGGAGCAATCCTTGCGAGTCCCGTCATCACCTATCAGCTGTGGCGGTTCGTCGAACCTGCGCTGTCGAAACGTGAAAAGCGCTGGGTCATTCCGATCGTTGCAATCCTTGCGTTTCTCTTTCTTCTCGGAGTAGTCGTTGGCTACATGGCCCTGGAGAGGGGTCTGGTCTTCCTTCTCGGCTTCGGAGGTGATGCCCTTGTTCCCGTGATCGGGGCCGACTATTACCTGAAGTTTGCGATGCGATTCCTCCTCGCGTTCGGGATCGCATTCCAGTTTCCCGTGTTCTTGTTCGCGGCCGCCGCGTTCGGCATGCTGACGAGCAGGACGCTGCGTTCCAATCGCAGGTGGGCGGTCGTCCTGATCTTGATCGCCGCGGCCTTCATCACGCCAAGTGGAGATCCACTGACCCTGATGATGCTTGCTGCACCGCTCTACATCCTCTATGAGATTGCGATCGTGGCGATCAGGGTGATTCTGAAGAAGTAGTTAACCGATGACCGATGACCGATGACCGATGACCGACGTCTGACGTCCTATCTGGTAGCCAGCCGGCCGGTTCGGACGTGGCAGGAAGCGAGGTGGTCTGCGCTCGTTGTCGACTGCTCCAGGCGAGGCACCTCGGTATCGCAGACACCTTCAACAGCGATCGGACAACGGGGATGAAAGAAGCACCCGGATGGTGGATTGATTGGAGAGGGCACTTCACCTTGGAGAATCGTGCGATTCCGCGGTCGATCAGGATCGGGGATCGGGATCGCGGAAAGCAACGCCTCGGTGTAGGGATGGAGCGGGTTCTTGTACAGGCTCTCACGGTCGGTGATTTCTGCAACTCTGCCCAGATACATGACGGCGACGCGGTCCGAGATGTGCTCGACCACAGCGAGGTTGTGTGCGATGAAAAGCAGCGTCAGATTCAGCTCCGACTGCAACTCCTTCAACAGGTTGAGGACTTGGGCCTGAACGGAGACATCGAGTGCCGAAACCGGTTCGTCAGCGACCACGAAATCGGGTTCAAGGACGAGAGCTCGTGCAATCCCGATCCGCTGGCGTTGCCCTCCGGAGAATTCGTGTGGGAAGCGGCTCGCGTGTTGTGCCTCGAGGCCCACAAGTTCAAGCGTCTTGGTGACTCGCTCGCGTCGCTCGTCCTTGTCCCCGATGCCATGGAGCTTGAGACCCTCTGAGATCGAGTTCCCGACCTGTGTCCGTGGGTCGAGTGAGGAGTACGGATCTTGAAAGATGATCTGGACGCGGCTGCGGAACGGTTTGAGGTCCTTGCCAGCGAGGTGCGTGATATCAACGCCGTCAAAGATAATTTTTCCGGATGTCGGCTCAAGCAGCCTCGTCAGCAAACGACCAAGGGTGGATTTACCGCATCCGGACTCACCGACGAGTCCAACGGTTTCACCTTGCGAGATCGACATGTTCACACCGGCAACGGCATTGACCGTCGCGATCTGTCGCTGGAGGACCCCGCCTTTGACGGGGAACTCCTTGACCAGGTCGGTCAGCTCAATGAGCGGCCGGTCACTCATCGGTTTCTCCCGTCCGGTCCGAGTCGTCAGAGGGGTCTGGTCTGAACTGCGAGTCGCCGTCGATTCCCACAGAGTCAGTTTCGCCAGCACCTGTTCCGTCTGCGTAGGCAGACGCGTCGTCCTCGTAAAGGAAGCAACGCACGTGGTGCCCGGGTGAGATCTCGCGCAGCTCAGGGATCTCCTGTGTGCAGATCTCGAGCTCATGCTGGATCCTGGAGACACATCGTGCAGCAAACCGACATCCCGGCGGAAGGTCGATCAGATTTGGGACGACGCCCGGGATGGTCTCAAGGGTGTCAACGATCGATCCAAGGACAGGGATTGATGCGATCAGCCCCTGGGTGTACGGATGCTTAGGGCTCTTGAAAAGGGTGCGGACATCGGTTTCCTCCACAATCTCACCGGCATACATCACAGCAATACGGTCAGCCATCTCGGCAACCACGCCGAGATCATGGGTGATCAGGAGAACGGCGGTTCTGGATGTCTCCTGGAGATCACGGATCAGATCGAGGATCTGGGCCTGAATCGTGACATCGAGAGCGGTGGTTGGCTCGTCAGCGATCAACAACTCGGGCTCGCATGCCAGCGCCATCGCGATCATGACGCGCTGGGCCATCCCACCGGAGAGTTCGTGGGGATAGGCGCGGGCACGTGATTCTGGGTCGGGGATGCCAACCTTGGCAAGCATCTCAATGACCTTCTCCTCCTCAAGGTCGTTGTCCCAGTCGCGATGGAGCTTGAACACCTCCTTGATCTGGACTCCGGCTCGCTGGACCGGATTGAGCGCACTGCCCGGCTGCTGGAAGATCATCGAAATGTGTTCGCCTCGCAACTTGCGAACGTCGTCAGCATCCATTTGTGCGATGTCTTGCCCGTTGAACAGGATTTCACCTGCAACGACCTCGCCTGGATGTGGGATCAGACCCATGATCGACAAGGATGTCACAGATTTTCCGCAGCCGGATTCTCCGACGATGCCGAGAACTTCGCCTCGCTTGACCTTCAACGACACGCCGTCCACAGCCATGACAACCCCATCCCGGGTATCGAAGTGGGTCTTGAGCCCCTTGACCTCGAGAAGATATTCGGACATCTCGATGAGGGGCGGATCCATTGCAGTCACAGGATTCTGGTCGGGTGTTTGTTGTGTCGTCATCGATTCAGGGCTGGGTCGAGGGCGTCGCGAAGTCCGTCACCCATCAGGTTGAATCCGAGCACGGTCAGCATGATCGCAAAGCCTGGGAAGAAGACGAGATGCGGTGCGGTGAACAGATTGTTCCGTTCCTGGGCAAGCATTGATCCCCACTCGGGGTTCGGCGGTTGCGCTCCAAGGCCGAGGAATGACAAGCCTGCGGCCTCGAGGATTGCGGTGGCAACCCCGAGCGTTGCAAGGACGACGAGTGGGGTCAGAGCATTGGGAATCACGCGGCGAAGCAGAAGCTGCCTACTCGAGGCACCGAGAGCAACCGAAGCCTGCACATAGTCGGATTCCTTGATGGCAAGCACTTGGGCGCGCATGACGCGCGCGTAGGCTGGGATGGCGACAATGGCGATCGCGATGAGGGCGTTCTGGAGCCCGGGACCGAGAACTGCGACGATCGCAATGGCAAGCAACAGGGAAGGGAAGCCAAGAATTACGTCCATGATCCGCATGACGATGTTGTCGAACCACCCACCGACGTATCCAGCGATGGCCCCGAAGAAGCTTCCAACAAGGAGGGCAATCGTCACGGTGAAGAAACCGAGCGTGAGGCTGATGCGAGCACCGTATATGACTCGGGAGAACTCGTCTCTCACGTTTCCGTCAGTTCCCATGATGTGTTGCGGCGTGTTTTCATCGCAGCCGAGAATATGTACGCACGGTGGATCCCTTGGGCCAACATCTTCCTTGCCGATCAGTACCTTGTTCGGCGGATACGGTGCAAGCACCGGGGCAAAGAGCGCCATGAAGATCAAGAAGATGACGATCCCCAATCCGACCATGCCCGATGTTCGGCCCCGAAAACGGCGGATGGTGAGTCGCCATTGGCTCAGCGGCTTGTCCAGCAGATCGTGCTGGGCTGATTGGGCTTCAAGGATCTCGATGGATTTTTGGCGCGAGATCATTCGCCACCAACCCTTATGCGTGGATCGAGGTAGCCATAGGACAGGTCGACCAAAAGGTTCACGATCACGTATCCAAGTGCGATCACAACGGTGATCCCCTGCACCACCGCGTAGTCTCGACCCGTGATGGCGTCGTACAGTGCACGTCCAACACCGGCAAGATTGAAGACGGTCTCAGTCAGGACCGCTCCGCCAAGCAGGGCTCCGAGTTGGAGTCCAATGATCGTGACGACGGGCAGGAGCGAGTTGCGCATGGCATGGCTTCGCACAACCCTGGACTCCCGTGTCCCCTTCGCCCGAGCGGTTCGAATGTAGTCCTTGTTCATCACCTCAAGCAGTGAGCTTCGTGTGATTCGGGCGATGATCGCCAGTGGAATCGTTGCAAGCGCTATGGCTGGCAGGATCATGTGCTTGATGGCATCCCAGAAGACATCCCACTGGAACGTGATGAAGCTGTTGAAGATGTAGAAGTTCGCAATGAATTCGTTGAGGCTTGCCCAAAACGTGTCCGGCGTGAGCTCCCACCCCCACACCTCGTAATACGGAACCGGGAACACACCCGCCGATAATCGACCTGACGGAGGCAACTGGAAGATGGTGCCCTTCAAGACAATGGCGAAGAGGTAGGCAAGCATCAACCCGAGCCAGAACACGGGCATCGACACACCGATGTTTGCAATGGCCATCGTTGCGGTATCGACCGCCGAGTTGTGCCGTCTGGCGGCGATGATGCCCATGGGAACACCGATTCCGATCGCCAGAATCAAGGCAGAAGTGGCAAGCTCGATTGTGAGCGGGAGTCGCTCGATCAGGATCTGATTGACAGGTCGTGAGAATCGAACCGACTCTCCGAGGTTGAACGTGACGACATTCTTCATGTAGATGCCGAGCTGGACCCATATGGGGTCGTTGAGGCCATTGGCTTCGTTGAACCGTTCGCATGCTTCAGCGGTGGCTCGTTCACCAAGGAGTGAGGTGCATGGATCGCCTGGGATCGCTCTGATGAGGAAGAACACAACGATCATGATTCCGAGAAGGACGGGGATCGCAAGCAGGGTACGTCGTGTGATGAATCCGAGCATGGTGGAGCGGCGGTGCCTTCGGTCGGTGGAGGGTGAGCATAGAGGACGGGGGAGGCGTGTGCCTCCCCCGTTTCCTCACGTACCGACTGGGGGTTTAGCCCTCAGCTGCTGGAGCGTTGATGAGTCCGTTCCACAGGTAGTCGTAGTACTCGAACACGCCGCTGTTCCCCACATGGAGTGGAGACGCTGCGTCGAGACCTGCCGTGTACGACACAATGACGTCATTGGCGTCGAAGGTCGAACCGTCGTGGAAGACCACTCCTTGACGAAGTGAGCATGTCCACACGGACAAGTCGTCGTTCGGCACGCACTCGGTTGCAAGTTGCGGCTGCACGTTTCCTGCCTCATCGTATGAGTACAGGGCTTCAATGACCTGAGCGCACGCACGAAGCGATTCACCGTCGGTCTCATCTGCGCAGTAGAGCGAGATGGGCTCGTTGCCCTGGACGAATACGACGGTGTCCCCTCCATTGTCCCAGAGGTTGAACGTCACGTCACCCCATGGTGGTGCGTAGGCACCTTGCACGGCTGTCGTTGCCACGTAGGCAGCACCGCCGTGTGCGATGGGGACCATCGGAACGAGTTCCTTGATGGCGGTGTTCGCGTCCACATACAGTGGCTGAGCTGTTGCAGCATCCGCTGTCTGGCTTGCCGTCTTCAGTGGCTCGTAGATTTCTGGGTAGGGGTCACCGAACTGCAAGTTGGTCTCCGCAAAGTGGAAGTCCAAGAAGTTCGTGATATGTGGATAGTCTCCGGTCCAACCGAGCAGGTGGATGCCGTCAAGGCCTCCAGCTCCCGATGTCTGGATGAATTCCCCGGACTCCATGACGACGATCTCTGCATTGATGTTCAGGTTTTCCTTGAGCTGAGCTTGGATGTCAGCTGCAACGTCACCAGGCGTCGGCAGGTAGCCACGCGTTACATCGCGGTAGTAGATGGCCGTATCGAAGCCGTCAGGGAATCCTGCATCAGCGAGCATTGTCTTCGCTGCCGCTGCATCGAAGTCGTACCAGCTGTCGCCTTCACAGCCGAACTGCACGGAGCATGGCGTGAAGTGTGATGCCGTCTCTGATCCCGGTGGGTAGAACGTGTCAACGATTCGTTGACGATCGATACCCATGGCCACAGCCTTGCGAACATCCACGTTGTCCCATGGGGCGAACGTGTTCGTAAAGCCCATGTAGAAGATGTTTGGTTCGGGCTTGTCAAGCAGCTGCAGGTTCGGATCAGCTTCGATGGTCGCATAGTCCTGAACACCAGGGAAGGTCATGCCATCAGCATTGCCTGATTGGAGTTCAAGGAGACGTCCGGCGCTCTCCGTTGACCACTTCAAGACCATCGTCTCCTGAGGAGCGACTTGGCCGTAGTAGTCGTCGTTGCGCGTGAAGACGACTGAGTCGCCCCTCTGCCATTCCTTCAGTGCGTATGGACCCGTACCGATCGGGTTGTCGAGCGGTGCGCCACCCGTGGCCTCGAGGTGCTCCTCGGGCTGGATACCGAACACGCCGAACGCGATCTGAGCCAGGAATGCTGGGTGCGGATTGCAGAGTTTGAACTCGACAGTGAATTCATCAACAGCCGTGATGGTGTCGACGCGTCCGCTGTATCCGTCTGTGTCGCATCCACCGGAATCGAGGACCTTGCCTTCAAAGGCTGGGTCCGGAGCCACGGTGGTGGTTGGTCCTGCTTGTGTGGTTGTCGTAGCTTCTGGTGCACCAGTGGTGGTCGTGTCATCACTGCTGCTGCTACACGCGCTTGCAACAAGTGCGAGCACGACAACGGCCAAGAACCAGAGATTCTTACGTCTCATCGTCTTGTTCCTCCTTAGTTTGCATGGAAATGGACGAACGAGGTTCGTCCTATGGTTCCACGGTAGCGGAATGGGGGCTGCTTACACCACGAATCGGTAGAAAGAAGCTCACAGCTCGGAGAGCGGAGATCGGCTACCGGGTCCAGGGTGCTGCCACATCGGGATCGATGTCGTATGCGGCGATGGCGTCACGAACGACGTTCGGCGAGATGACACCCCCTGAAGCCAACGAAGCCAGTGTCGCGACGACGAGGTGGCGCATGTCTGTCTCGAAGAAATCCCGGAGTGCTTCGCGGGTGTCGCTCCGTCCGAACCCGTCTGTCCCGAGCGACGTGAATGGTCTTGGGGCGTAGGGCGCAATCTGGTCGGGCACGATGCGCATGTAGTCGGTGACAGCAACGATCGGACCCCGGGACGTGTTCAGCTGCTCGGTGACGAACGGGTACCGGCGTGGCAGCGTGGGGTGGAGGCGATTCCATCGGTCGACCTCAAGTGCTTCCTCTCGCAGCGACTTGTAAGACGTGACGCTCCAAAGTTCGGCAGACACACCGAACCGGTCGGAGAGTTCCGCCTGAGCTGCTCGAGCGGCACCCTGGCTCGGACCAGAGAACAGGATGGTTGCCGCATGGTCCTTGCCGTCTGGCCCCGTATCGAAGCGGTACATCCCGTCGATGATGCCTTGACGGCTCCCCTCGGGCATCGCAGGTTGCACATAGCTCTCGTTGTAGAGCGTGAGGTAGTAGTACACGTCCTCGTTGTCGCCGTACATGCGATGCAGACCGCTTTCCACAATCGTTGCGACTTCGTACGCGAACGCCGGATCGTATGCCTGACACGACGGAATCACGCTCGCAAGGACATGGCTGTGGCCGTCTTGATGCTGGAGTCCCTCGCCGAGCAGCGTCGTACGACCTGCCGTGGCTCCCAAGAGGAATCCTCGTGCGCGTGCGTCGGCAGCGCCCCACAGCAAGTCACCGACTCGCTGAAAGCCGAACATCGAATAGAACGAGAAGAACGGCACGACGGGGACTCCCCGAGTCGAGTAAGAAGTTGCCGCCGCAATCCACGAAGCGGTAGCACCGGCCTCGGTGATGCCCTGTTCAAGGATTTGGCCATCCTTGGCTTCTTTGTAGGACAGGATGAGGTTGTGGTCGACCGGTTCGTACAGCTGACCTTCGGGTGCATAGATCTTGATTTCCTTGAACAACGCATCCATGCCGAAAGTACGCCCCTCATCGGGGATGATCGGCACGACGCGGCTACCGAAGGCCTCGTCTCGGGTAAGGGCGCGCAGGAGCCGGGTGAAGGCACCGGTGGTGGAAACCTCGATCTCGCCGGAACCTCCCTCGAATTCGGCGAACGGGGCGTGGGAAGGGAGCTCAAGGGGAGATCTGATCGGCACACCGCGCTTCGGTATTGGACCGTTGAGGTGTTCCCGACGCTCCATGAGGTACCGATGCTCGACAGATCCCTCCTCGAATGTGATGAAGGGTGGGATGCCACCTTCGAGATCTTCGTCCGGGATCTCATCGTGGAGCATGAGCCGATCGCGGAGTGCCTTGAGCTGTTCTCCTGACAGTTTCTTGATGGAATGGGTTGCGTTCTTACCGGCGACGTCTGCCCCGAGTGTCCATCCCTTTATGGTCTTGGCAAGGATCACGGTTGGTGCTCCGCGCAGCTCCGTTGCCGAGTGGTATGCCGCGTAGATCTTGCGGAAGTCGAGGCCACCACGTCGCAGATCCCAGATCTCGTCATCGGTCATGTCTTTGACGAGTGCCCGGAGTCTGGGGTCGGGTCCGAAGAAGTTCTCACGAACGTACGCTCCCGATTCGGCCTTGAACCGCTGGTATTCACCGTCAACCGTTGCGTTCATTTTCTCGACGAGAGCGCCGGTTGTGTCGCGGGCGAGAATCGGATCCCAGTCGGAGCCCCAAATGACCTTGATGACGTTCCATCCCGCACCGCGGAAGTTGGCTTCGAGTTCCTGGATGATCTTTCCGTTGCCGCGCACGGGGCCGTCGAGTCTCTGAAGGTTGCAGTTGACGACCCAGGTCAGGTTGTCGAGCTTCTCGATACCGGCGAGGGTGATCGAGCCGAGTGTCTCGGGCTCGTCAGTTTCTCCATCACCGAGGAAGGCCCAAACACGTGTGTTCTTCGTGTCGTCGAGGCCACGATTGTCGAGGTAGCGCAGAAACTGGGCGTGGTAGATCGAGTTGATGGGTCCCAACCCCATCGAGACGGTCGGGAACTCCCAGAACTCTGGCATCAAGCGCGGGTGCGGATAGCTCGAAAGGCCGCCGTGGATCTCGCGCCGGAAGTGGTCGAGCTGATCCTCAGTCAGGCGCCCTTCAAGAAAGGCTCTTGCGTAGATGCCGGGTGTGGCATGACCCTGGAAGTAGATGTGGTCACCAGGTGTGCCGTCGGCGCTGCCGCGGAAGAAGTGGTTGAAACCGACCTCGTACAGCGTTGCGGAGGAGGCAAAAGTCGAGAGGTGGCCTCCAATGCCGTCTTCGGCCTTGTTTGCTCTGATGACCATCGCCGCGGCGTTCCACCGGATGAGCCGCCGGATGCGTCGTTCGATATCTGCGTCACCTGGGAACTCGGCTTCTGCTCCGGGTGGGATGGTATTGATATACGGCGTGGAGACAGATCCGGGAACACCAATGTTGCGGATTCGGCTGTGCTCGGTGAGGCGTGCCATGAGGTAACGGGCTCGCGTCTCGCCGTCGGTTGAGATGATGTCGTCAAGCGCGGCGATCCACTCGGCAGTCTCGGGCGGGTCGGCGTCCAAAAGCTGATGAGTGAATCCATCGATGTAGATCGGACGTTGGGGCATGGGAGCAAGCGTAGAGACCTATCTGACGTCAAACGACGGCCTTCGACACATCCTGAAGGGAGGGCGTGTCTGACTTCTGAACTCCGGACCCATCCGCTATCGGTCATCGGTCATCGGATGCCCGCATCCTCAATGCCCTCTTCGCGTTCCTCCGTACTTCATGCGCGTGTCTGCCATCGAGGCTGGGATGGCCTCGTCGTCGTTGATGCCAGCTGCAACCAGTTCACCGATGAAGAAGGTGTGCGTTCCACATGGCACCGGATTCACGACGACGCATTCGAGCCAGGCAATGGCGTCGTCAAAGATCGGGGCGCCGGTCTGTCCCTCGCTGATCGGAAGTCCGTTGAGGGTCATTCCGTCCTTGGTTGCTGGCTTCGAGAATTTCACGAACGGACGTGTGTTCTTCGCATCCCACAAGTTGACGGTGAAGCTTCCACCGTCGGCAATAAGCCGGTGCGTAATCGCTACGGTGTCCACGCCGATACCGATGAGCACCGGCTCTTGGGACACCTGCGTGATCCAAGACGTCGTCATGCCGTTCCACTCGTCACCTGCTCGCGAGCCGACAAGAGCGAGCGCGTTCGGGATCTTCCAAGTGACTGCATTGATGAGTTCCGCCGTGAGTGTCATGAGGATGCCTACTGCATATCAAATCTGACGTCTGATGTCTGCCTTCTAAACCGCTTCGTCCAGGCAGATCCGAGTCGCGATATCGATGTCACCGGTTTGCTCGATTTCGCATGAACCCTGGAGCTTCTCAACAGCAGCCCTTGTTCCTTGGCCGTAGCTGCCATCGACTGGCCCGGTGTATAGACCGGCCTCGGTGAGGTCCTCCTGGAGACCTTCGACGTAGGCCTTGTCCTTCATGAGGAGCGGGTAGAGGGCTGCATCGGTGTTGGGTCCGAACTCACCGTCGGCTTCGATCCCTTGCTGTGTCTGGAAGGCTTTGAGCGCTGCTTGCGTCTCCTCGCCTGCGATTCCATCAATCTGACCATCAAAGAATCCGAGTGCAGCGAGATCTTGCTGGACGCGGAAGATCGTTGCCGTGGCGCCGAGGCTCGGTTGGGTGGTGGTTGTCGTTGTGCTTGACGTTGTTGTCGATGTCGTTCCCGCATCCGAAGTCGACGTAAAGACGACAGTCGTCGTGGTTGTGCTGTCAACGGCGGGTGCACCGCTGCACGCCGCAGCGACGAGCGCGAGAAGTCCGACCGCGAAGGTCAATCTCACAGGTCTCATATCGCTCCCTGCTCCGCCAAACGGCGGCTACCCAGTCGTGCCGCCCTGATTGCCAGAGCGATACGGATCTCGCCCACACCATACCTGCGGTCACCGTTCGTCGCATCTGGTCCACACCAATCGCGCGTACCCAGGGTATGAACCCACCGTGAGGGTGGGTTCATACCCTGGGTACGCGCTTGGAGGGTCATTTTGGTCAATTCTGGATGGAGAACTGGACGGAGAGCGAGACCGCGACCTGCTGTTCACCCGCATTGATTGGAGTGGCGAACTCGGCGCCATCGGCCTGTGCAAAGGCGATCTCGTCGTAGGCAAATGGTTGGGGACTGGGGGCAAAGGTCTCAGATACCGATATTGGATCTCCGAGGGTCACACCAGCCAGCGATGCGAGCTGTTCGGCTTTCTGTTTCGCATCGTTCCACGCGGCCTCGCGTGCTGCCTCGATGAGTGCGTCGTTGTCCTCGATCGAGAATGACACCCCGCTCACCGTTGTCTCGTCTCCACCTGCGGCGGTTGCACCATCGATGACGGTTCCAGCGGAATCGAGATCCCTGATCTTCGCAATTACCGAGTTGTTCACTTGGTAGCCAGTGAACTGTTGGGTGTTGTTGCTCCAGTCGTACTGCGGATACACGGAGTAGTTCGCCGTCTGGATGTCCTCCTCGGCAACACCGTTCGCTTTCAGCGAATCGATGACGGCCTCAGCCTTCTCGGCTGCGACGGCGACTGCTTCTGACACGGAGTCGCGCATGACGGAGACACCAAATGACATTGTCAGCGTGTCCGGTGTGCCAGTGACCTCACCGATGCCACTCACGGAGATGCCAGACGGCGCGATCTCGGACGGTGCATTCGGTGATTCGACCGTGACCGACGGTGTGCACGCCGAAACGGCGATAGCAAGTGCCGCTATGGCGACGACAATGGTGGTCTTCTTCAAGGTCTGCTCCTCGTTTCTTAGAGTCTATGACGTACGGATATGACGCATAACACGCCCCGGCGGGTTCCCGGTGCAAACGTCCCCCTTCAAAGGGGGGACCCGGCCCTTCCGGGCTTGTCCTTCTTGAACCGTCCCCTCGCTTGCGAGGAGCAGGGGGCTCGGCACCGTGAGAAGCCGGCAAGGTTCCACAACCGCTACTGGACGTCTTTCTTGTGCCCCCCTAACTCGCTGCGTTCGTTTCTCCCCACTGAAGGGGGATGGTGATGGATCCGATCCCGTCCTCCCACTTGCGGCGGACGGATGTTGCTGCACCAACGCTTAACCCTTATTCAACGCCAAACGTCTAACGCCCAACGCCCAAATGCTCTAAATCTGCCCACTCGTCCCTGCGTTCCGGATCTCTTGCAAGTATTCCCGATCCTCGAGTCGCTCGATTCGGAAGGCATCGGAGTGAGCCGGGAGGGGTCTGCCCACGACGTGGAGGGCTGCGAGTTCGCCGGCGGCGCACGCTGCCATGATTCCGTACCCGGACAACGCAGCGCATATGAAGGATCCTTCGGGTCCGATGGGTCCGATGAGCGGAATGTTGTCAATTGTCTTCGTGTAGTAGCCACCGTCCACGGTGTGTTCAGGGAGGCCGTCGCGGTACACAGACATCGCGGGGAGCATGGCGGTCAGCCCACGCACGACAAGCTCGGGGTACAGGGGATCGGCTTCGATCGGCCATTGCGGCGTGTCTGTGACGTTCGGTGTCAGCTCCCACAGCCCGAGTGCCCATGGCGAATCCCCCCCGCCCTCGGGTCTGCCGTGGACAAACCGCGGAAGCTCCCCGAGGAGTGATTCGTTTCCAGTCTCCATGAGGAAATCCCGCTCGTCGCCTGACCACGCTATGTGCTGGGGGTCGCTCCAGATAACCATCGGTGCAGACCGATCGAATCCAACCTTGTGGTCCTTGAACGACACCTTTTGATGGATCTCGCTGTGTACGGGTACTTCCACACCAACGAGACGTCCAACGGACCTGGCGAGTGGACCCGCAGCGTTGATGAAGGACGTGCAAGTGATCGTCGTCTCACCGTCAACGACCACTGACGAGATCCCGGTCTTGTCCGTCCGCACACCGGTGATCTCACCCGTGACGAATAGCGCTCCAGCAGCGACTGCTTCCTCCAGCATCCAAGTTCCGAGCTGGTGGGCCGACAGCCACCCGGCGCGGCGTACGTGGATTCCCCCGACGGCACTCTCTCCTACAAATCCGAATGCGTCTCGGAGTGCCTCACCCGATCTGAAGAGGTCGGCTCCCGTGAGGCTTGACGCGTACCCATCGAGGGCAGCTGGCTCATAGGTTGCAGACGTGGTCTGGTGTGTTCGTACAGGTCCCGCACCAAGGCCAGAGATGTGGTCTGCGTCCGATGCCATCCTCTCCAATTCCGATGTGTCGGCCGTAACGTAGAGGTACCCGCGCCGACTCAGAGAGAAGCGGTTGTTTGATTCGTCCGCGTACGCCTCGAGGAGGTCGATCGAGCGTGACATCAGCGCAACCATGTGTGGCGTCGGCCACCAGTTGCGGTAGCACTCGGTGGATTTGTCCGAGGTCAAGGTGAGTGGAGGGCGCGAGTCCAGCACAACGACATCGTGGATGCCAAGTCGTGTCAGGTGGAAGGCTGTCGATATCCCTGCGACACCTGCCCCGCAGACCACAACCGGTGCCGATGCGGGTATGTCGCTCATGCGTGCCGATGCGGTCACAACGCCTCCTGTTGGGTGCGAGCCTATCGAATGGCACCGGATGTGCAGCACTTGGCACGTTCATGAGATTCTCACGTGCGATCCGTGCCCTAAGCAGCTGGTCTCCATAGCCTTGCACGCACACATCTGAAAGGTCATCCCAAAAATGAAACGTCTCATGCTTGTTGTCGGTGCCGTGGCAATCACGGCTGCCGCATGCTCCAGTTCCTCGTCCGTGGTTGCATCCGTCGGAGACGCTGACATCACACGGGCCGGTGTTGAGAACATGGTCCGAGCCACCGATAATCCTGTTACTGATGCCGACTTCCTGCGCTTTCTCGGGGTCGCAATCCAATGGGAGGCTGTTGAGCAGGCAGCCGCTGCGGAGTTCGCCATTGATCCGACGGAGGAAGAGATCGACGCACGAGTCAACGAGCTCGTCGCTGACTTCTCGCCCACAGCGACTCTCGACGAGTATCTCGTGTCGGCGAACGCGTCTGAAGCGGGGATTCGTCTCTACGCCCGCCAGCTCATCATCCAGCAAGCCATCGAGGATGAGTTCGCAGACGACTATACGAAGCCGACCGCGGACGACGCCGCCGCTGAACTGGCCGAGTCCCTGCTCGACTGGACCGAGGTGTGTTCAGCCCATATCCTCGTTGCAACCATTGAAGAGGCTGAGGCTGTGATGACACGGCTCGACGACGGCGAGGATTTCGGGGAGCTCGCCACTGAGCTGTCCATCGACACGCAGTCCGGCGCCAACGCTGGCGACCTCGGCTGTGTTGCACCGTCAGGCTTTGTTGCCGAGTTTGCTGAAGCTACCATGAACGCCGAGATCGGTACACCAACCGAACCGGTTGAGTCTGAGTACGGATACCACATCATCTTGGTGTCCTCCCGGACAACCGCCGACGAAGACGCCGTTCTCGAATACCTCGACTCGACCGCCAAGTATGGAGCCGTGGACGCCTGGTTTATCGCATCGGTTGAGGCGGCGAATGTTGTCGTTGCAGACAATGTCGGCGTCTGGGTGACAGACCCATCCCCCCAGGTTCTACCAGCGACCTAGGAAGTCCGATAACCGATGACCGATGACCGACAACCGATACGTGGAGTCCACCAGCAAGCTGGACTTTGACTTCAGATCGGTCATCGGAGTACGGTCATCGGTCATCGGATGTCGCAGCGGCTACTTCGTCTTCGCCCTCTTCCGCTCGGGCTCGGTGAGCAGCTTCTTGCGTATCCGTATGGACTGAGGTGTTATCTCAACGAGTTCATCGGCCGCGATCCACTCGATTGCTGGTTCCAGACCCATATCGCGTGGTGGCTTGAGCTTGATTGCATCGTCGGTGGAGTGCGTACGAATGTTGGTGAGCTGCTTGCCCTTTGTGACGTTTACGACCATGTTCTCTGGTCGCGATGCCTCTCCGATGATCATGCCTTCGTACACCTCAACGCCGGCATCTATGAACATTTCGCCACGTTTCTGGAGGTTGTCGAGCGCAAAACCCGTCGAGGTGCCTCGACGGTCAGCGACCATTGCCCCTCCATGTCGGTGGGGGAGTTCCCCAACCCACGGCACCCAACCTTCATGGTGCATATGGACAAGGGCGGTGCCCCGCGTCATTGTCATCAGCTGGGAACGCAACCCAAGGAGTCCGCGTGAAGGTGCAGTGAACGCAATGATCGTTCTGCCGTGCTCACCTGGGTTCAGTTGGGCGATGCGACCCTTTCGTGGTGCGACCGCCTGCGTGACAGCACCGACGTACTCGTCTGGAACATCGACGGTGACGGTCTCAAGGGGTTCATGTTCCTTGCCGTCGATCACCTTGACGATGACCTCAGGTCGTGAGACCTGCAGTTCATAACCCTCGCGGCGCATCGATTCAATCAGCACCGCGAGCTGCAGTTCCCCACGACCAGCGACTTCGATGACTTCGGGTGAGGCTGTTTCGCCGATACGGATCGAGACGTTGCCGAGCACTTCCTTGTCGAGGCGTTCCTTGATTTGTCGTGATGTGACATACGTGCCCTCGGTGCCAGCGAGAGGCGAGGTGTTGACACCAAAGGTCATCGTGAGTACTGGCTCGTCAACCTCGAGCCGTGGGAGGGCCTCGATGGTCTCTGGATCTGAGAATGTGTCACCGATCTGCACCTCAGGGAATCCTGCAACAACGAAGAGATCGCCCGCAGTCCTCTCGGTTACATCGATACGGCCAAGATCGACGAACCCCATCAGTTGTCCAAGCCTGCGCGTGACGGGAGGGATGCCGTCGCCTTGGAGCAGAGCGATCGGTGCGCCGGCAACCAGCGTTCCTCGTATCACTCGACCGATCGCGAGTCGACCCAGATAGTCGCTTGCATCGAGGCTGGTGACGATCGCTTGAACCGGAGCGGAAGCATCCCCGCCTGGCTCGGGAATGGTTTCGATGATTGCATCAAGAATTGGTGCCAGAGTGGCGTCATCGTCCGGCATGCCGATACCTCGGACTGAGACCCGGTTGCGGGCGACGGCCGACACAATCGGAAACTCGATTTGATCTTCCCTTGCGTCGAGGTCGAAGAACAGTTCGTAGATCTCGTCGACTACCGCTACTGGCCGAGCGTCGGGTCGATCCACCTTGTTCACCACGACAACGACAGGCAGAGAGAGTGCAAGCGCTTTGGAAAGCACGTAGCGAGTTTGGGGCATTGGACCCTCGGCAGCGTCAACGAGGAGCAGTACGCCATCGACCAGGGCAAGTGCTCGCTCAACTTCGCCACCGAAATCGGCGTGCCCCGGGGTATCGACCAGATTGATCTTGACGCCATGCCAAACGATCGACGCCGCCTTGGCGAGGATCGTGATCCCTCGCTCCCGCTCCTGGTCATCAGAGTCCATGATTCGCTCGACTGGCTTCTCATGGTCTGCGAAAACACCCGCGGCGCGAAGGAGCCCATCAACGAGGGTGGTTTTGCCATGATCGACATGCGCGATGAGCGCGACGTTACGGATAGGTTCGTGGGGCATGGTGCGAGGGTATCGCGTGATGCGAGCTTCGCTCGCCCCTTCCGATGACCGATGACCGATATCCGATATCCGATGACCGTACTCCGATGACCGACCTGAGAAATCAAGAGTCCAGCCTGCGGGACTCCACGTGTTGGTCATCTGACTTCCGACGTCTGCTTTCTGAGATCGGTCATCGGTGGTCGGTAATCGGTAATCCGATACGCACAACATGGCGCATTGCGTAGGCTTGAGATAGCAAAGGAACGAGAGGACGGCTTGAAGAACAACGGTGTGATTGCCGCATTTCTATCAGCTTTGATCCCAGGTCTCGGGCAGGGCTACATGGGTCGATGGCGCCGCGCCGCGCTCTATGCGCTACCGATCGCCGTGGGTGTGATAGCAAGCTTGTTCATCCTCGACCTTTCGGCATTCGACCTCGTTGGATACGCCATTCGTCCCACCGTGCTCAAGTCGATCCTGATCATCAACCTTGTCGTTGTCATATGGCGTGTCTTTGCCGTGACCGATGCCTTTTCTCTGGGTACTGGTTCACGGACATGGTGGAAGATCGCGATTGTGGCTGGGCTTTGCACAGCTGTCGCACTTCCGCATCTTGTGGTTGCCCAATACACCCTCGATGCAGCTCACGCACTTGATGAGGTATTCGTTGCCGATGTGAGTGCCGAACCACAGCCGTTCGTGTTCGAAGATGACGATCCGCATCTCGACGAGAAGGTTCTTCCGACGGTGCCCGACCCGGTTGTTGTTGAACCAGCGTTCGTGCCCGGTGTCGAGCGGTTCGATCCGAGCCCCATCGGTGCTGAAGATGCCACCGATGACATCGGATTCGTACCGACCCGAGATCGGCAAGGAGGCGACCCCTTTGACCGCAATGCCGATGGTGACGGCCGAATCGCAATCCTGCTGGCTGGAGGAGATGGAGGGCCTGGGCGGTCTGGCTCTCGCACTGACTCGATCAACGTCGCGACATTCGATATCGCCACAGGAAAGGCTGCGATCTTCGGTATTCCTCGGAACATGACCCATGCCCCGCTTCCTGACCGCTGGTCCACGGCGTTCGTCGATCTCGAAAAGCAGCTGACACCCTGGGCAGAACGCAGGGCATGGACCGACGAGGACGGCGACGGAGAGCCGGACCAATTCGTTCCGTGCCATTGCTTCCCCGACCAGATCAATGCGATCTATCCGTTCACCCGCCAGTGGACCGAGACCTACCCGAATGAGCGCGAACCCGGTTTGGCGGCGCTGCGCGACACACTCGAGATCATGCTCGGATTCGAGATCGATTACTACGCGTTCGTGAACATGCGAGGGTTCGTGAACGTCGTCGACGCTCTTGGCGGTGTCGATGTGTATGTGGAGCGTTATGTGTCGATTGAGATGTCCCCAACGAGGGAGGGCGACGAATGGCACACGGTCCAAGTCGGACGCGGTTGGCGTCACCTCAACGGCCTCGATGCCCTCGGATATGTCAGAGAACGTCGATCGAGCAACGACTATGTCCGCATGGAGCGCCAACGATGTCTACTCAAGGCCGTGGCAGCGAAAGCAACACCAACGACGATCCTGACCCGATTCTCCAATCTCTCAAAAGCAATGGCGAGCAGTGTCAAGACCGATATCCCGCTCAGCTATCTCCCAACACTTCTCGAGAACACAGCGTCACTGGATTTCGACGACATCGCGACTGTCGGCTTTGTACCTCCGTTCTACACACCCGTACTTGACTTCCGCGGGAAGCCGACCCCGGATCTTGCCCGAATCCAAGCAATGGTGAAGGTGGCATTCAACGCCACGGCCACTACGTCCTTTGATTCAGGCGAGGATTCTGAATGCAGTGTCTGATTCTGGATGCAGTGTCTGATTCTGGATGCAGTGTGATGTCATCGATACACGGTGTGGCGGGTACTTTTCCATGGATGAAGCCGGGGAGAGGAGGTGACGGATGACGAACAATGATGCTCCCGAAACGGATGACATCAATGGTGCCCAGCATCACACGCCGTCACGCTACAGACCCTGGGTCGCTGCTGGACTAAGTGTCCTTGTCCCCGGTGCCGGACATCTGTACCTCCGCCGCTATCTCAGGGCGGCATTGTGGGCAGCGCCAATCGTGATCGTCCTAGCGGCCTATTTCATCTTGGATGTCGACAAGTTTGATCTCATTGGCGCCGCTCTCTCCAAGCCAGCGCTGTGGACTGTGTTTGCTGGGAATGTGCTTGCTGCGATTTGGCGATTGGCGAGCGCAATCGACGCGTATTCCCTTGCTCGCAGCTCAGATCGTGAATGGATCCGGCCGGTGGTGATCATGGGCGGCGTTGTTCTTGCAGTATTCGTTGCGCTGCCACATGTGTTCGTCGCAACGACGACCGTTGATGCGATGCGTCTTCTCGACATCGTGTTTGCTGGAGACAACGACCCACCCGATACTCCGGTGATCCCTGTCGGATCTGATGCTGATATTGTCGCCGATCCGGTTGTAACGATCTACGACAATGAAGCAAGGTCCGAAATGATTGTGCGGAGCCGGATCTTCGAGGAGGGGTTTGGCGACCCGGATGCGATCGAAGCGTTGGAGGCAGATCTCGCATTGAGACAGAACGAGGTGACCGGTACTCCGCTGTTGCCATTCGAGGAACGCGTTGGGTCAGACCGTATCACAGTTCTCCTCGCCGGCGGCGATGGTGGGCCGGGGAGAGGTGGATTGCGAACCGATACGATGATGGTTGCAACGATCAATCCCCAGACGGGGAAGGCTGCTCTGTTCGGATTTCCCAGGAACCTGGGAAGCATGCCGCTTCCCTCCGGTTGGGGTGGGGCATTTGACAGTCTTGAGAGGCAGATTCTCGCTAGGACCGCCCCAGCTCCCGAGGGCGAAACGCCGACCACGATCGACAGCTTCACCTCGTGTCGGTGCTTCCCCGAACAACTCAATGCGCTGTATCCGTTCACCCGCAAATGGACCAAGACGTATCCCGATGAAGCAGACCCCGGCATGGCCGCCCTGCGCGATGTGCTGTCGAACGCGACAGGTCTCAAGATCGACTACTACGCACTAGTGGACATGGCAGCGTTCGTCGACCTCGTTGAGGCGATCGGAGGTGTCGATGTCTACGTGCAGGAACCCTTGCAGTCAGAAGTCTCACCCCCCGCGAGGGTGATCCATGGGCAACGGTGGATGTTGATGTCGGGTGGCATCGTCTCGATGGTCTCGAGGCGTTGGCCTATGTCAGGGCACGGAAGGGATCGAGCGACTACGTCCGCATGCAACGCCAACGCTGCATGTTGCGGGCTGTGGCTGCCAAGTCGACACCAATCACGCTGCTTCGCGGACTTGGCGGGATTGTCGATGCGCTTGATGGGTCAATGGTGACGGACCTACCGGTGACATTCGCAGCAGACATGCTCGAGATGACAGCGCGGCTCGATTTCTCGGATATCGAGACGGTGGGATTCAACCCGGGTTATTACGCGCCGGGTTGGGATGTCATCGGCCATCCCGTCCCCGATGTTCAGCGGATACGGGGCAAGGTTGCCTCCGTGATTCGGGATCAGGACGCAGGGATTCAGGCGGATGCTGATGGCGAATCGAGCGAGTGCGATGCATAGCGTCTGAGCGCGGCGACGTGTAGCTTCGTCCAGATGTCCAAACACCTGAGAGAGCTCTCGTTTGTCTTCGCAGGCGGCGCTGCCGGAACGGGGCTGCGCGTGGCGGTGAACGTCGTCGGTGACGGGGGCCGTGGCTCGCTCATGTTCGTGAATCTGGTCGGGGCGTTCAGCCTCGGATGGTTCCTCGCTAGGACTCCCTCCCATGTGGTTCATGTCAATCGCTTCTTCGCTGTCGGATTCCTTGGATCGTTTACGACCTTCTCGGCATTTGCCCTGGAATCAGTACTCCTCGTGGAAAACGGGGCTTGGATTGGTTCGGCCACATGGATTGTTGCCTCGGTGGTACTCGGCGTTGCAGCAGCTGTGGCCGGACGGTTGGTAGCTGGACGCTCCGTGGCTGGTCGATTGAATGGAGTTCGCTGGTGATCGTGGCCTTGATTGTGATCGGTGGCGGGGCCGGAGCCGTCCTCCGGTGGCTTACAACCCTGTGGCTCGGCACTACGGATGGCGGGTTCCCCGTTGGTACCACCGTTGTGAACATCGCTGGCTCGTTCGCACTTGGAATGGCATATGGTCTGAACATCTCGATCGCCACGTTCGAGACCGAACCATTGACAGTGGGTGTCCTCGGCGGCTTCACGACGTTCTCCACTTGGATGGTCGAGATCGATGATGCAGACGAGCTCACCCCCGGGATTGCCGTGACCACAGTCCCCCTGATCCTGGGTATTGCAGCAGCAACCATCGGCCTCATCGTCGGCCGAGCAATCTGAGCAGCGATCGGACGTCGGGCGTCGGACGACCCGACGCAGTCGGGTTACCGATGTCCTTCAAGGCGACCATCCAACCTGCCGATGCAAACACATGTCGTCTGGCATGACAGCACGCAAGGAACGAGGGCAACTGATCGTGACCCTTCTTCGCGTTCGCGCCTTCGTCTACATAGCCGCCGGCATTCCCGTGCTCTTCATGCCGGACGTAACGTTCGCAACGTTCGTGTTTGGTGTCTCGGTGATTGTTGTGGCGACGATCACGCCATTCCTCGTGCGCCAGTCATACGAAGGGACCGGCGTGAGGGCGGCAGCCGCGTCGGATCTTGTCGTCGCGTACGGACTGTGGATGCTTGCCCCGGCGGTTGGTGGGCTCTCACTCATGCTCGCGATGTGGGCCATCGGCTATGCCGTTCTCCTTGGCTCAGAGCGCGAAGGGCGTTTCGTGGCAGCCATCGCCGTCGTACTCCAACTGTCGAAGCTGATCGTCATTTCTCTTGCAGACTCGGGACTCGCGAACCTGCCCGTCAACGCAAAGTCCGATGTCAGTCCGCTATTGATCATTGGTGCAGCTGCTGGACTCATAGGGTCGTACTACGCGTTCACCCTGATCGACCGGTATTTCGCCGCCGTCAACGACGCTGCTGAGACGGGGGAGGAGCGGTACCGCAAGTTGATGGACACCGCCCCGATCGGTTTCATTGTCGTGGTTGAGAACATCATCGTCTACGCAAACGAAGCCGCCACCACGATGCTTGGTTCCGGGGCCGAGTCAATCGCCAAGACCAAGATCACGAACTATGTCGACAAGGACTCGATTCGTCGCTTCAAGGAGATCCGCCGGCGGGTTCTCAATTCGTGGGAGACCATCGAGAGCCAGCAGCTCCAGTTCCGCGACCTGGACAACAATGCCGTGTGGGTCGATCTGTCTGCAAACTCGGTCGACTATGGGCATGACCTTGCGATGCAGCTCATGGTTCACGACCGATCCGGTCAAGCAATAGCTGAAGAGGAGCTCAGGCGAACACGTGTCGACTATCGCGCCTTCTTTGAGCGGATTCCGGTTGCGTTGTATCGGACACGCCCCGACGGGAGTATTTCTCACGTGAACGAAGCGCTTGTTGAGCTTTTCGGAGCCAACAGCAAGGATGAGATCATCGGAAGAAATGCGCGGACGTACTATGCCGACGAATCCGAACGCGACCAGCTCACCGAACTCCTCATCAAGGAAGGGGTCGTTGCAGGCTACGAGTGGCGTATCAAGACGCATGATGGCTCCCTTCGCTGGATTCGGGACACGTCACGGCTGATCGACTCCCCAACGGGGGCGTTCTACGAGGGGGCGATGGTGGATGTGACCGCCAGGCGCAATGTCGAGGACGAGTTGTGGGTTCGCGCGGTCCAGCAAGAGGCTGCGGCGTCAATAGGACAGCTGGCCCTTGAGAGTGAGGATGTCGCGTTGTTGTGCGAGGCGCTGTCCGATGTGGTGTCCGAGGTGCTCGCGACCGATGCCGTAGCCGTCCTGCAACGTGACTCAAAAGGGTTCTTCCAGACCGTCGGGTCGAACCCGATCCTCGGCCTGGAGGCATCCGTATTCTCCGGTGTCGCCGATCGAACGCATATGGCTGCGGCGCCTGTCTTCCTCCGCACCGCTGCCGAAGTGCGTTTTGCTGCGCCAGCCCTCTTGGAGGAGGGATACAAGTCCTGCATCGCGTTGATGGTTCCTGGCAAGGAGATCGATTTCGGAACGCTCGTCGTTCTGTCACGAAACGAACGCGTCTTCACGGCGGATGATCTCAACTTCCTGTACTCGGTTACGAACGTTCTTGCGGCGGCGGTTGACCGAGCTGGGGTGAACGCCAGGCTTGAAGCACTCGTCAAGTCGAAGGATGCGTTCGTAGCGAGTGTGTCGCACGAACTGCGTACGCCGCTGACGGTTGTGAGTGGACTCGCATACGAATTGAGACAGCGATGGATGTCGCTCTCGGATGAGGAGATGGAGGAGTTCACATCCATGCTGGTCGGTCAGAGTGAGGACATGGCAGATTTGATCGAGGACCTGCTCGTAGCGGCCCGTGCGAATATCGGCAATGTTTCGGTCCAGATAATTCCTGTTGATGTTGCCACCGAGGTTTCGGGAGTGCTGGCCGGTTTCGAGTCTCACACTTCCCGCATCATTGAGGCTGACGTTCCCGACGTCACCATCGATGCCGACCCGATTCGCCTACGTCAGATCCTGCGAAACCTCGTGTCGAACGCGATCCGCTACGGCGGCGGTGAAATAGAGGTGGTCGGCGACGTGATAGCTGGTGTCTGTGTCATCGAAGTACGCGACAACGGTGATCCGATTGCGGAGGAGGATCGTGAGCGCATCTTCGAGCCATACGAACGGGCGCATGACACAGCCGGCCGACCGGGTTCAGTCGGGCTCGGTTTGTCGGTATCCCGGACACTTGCCGAGCTCATGCACGGAAGCCTGACCTATCACCACGACGGAGAGTCCATCTTCCGGCTCGAATTGCCCTCGTCGATCGAAGACCTAGATCGTGGTCCAGACACCAGGCTCGGTCACGATCAACCCGTCGGTGCCTTCGGGCCCATCGGATCCAGCCGCATAGGTGTGGATGTCGCTGCGATCCAGTAGCGGGTTGTACAACTTCCACGCCGCCTCCACCTCGTCTGACCTGACGAACAGCGTCTGGTCACCCCAGATCACGTCGGCGAGCAGGGTTTCGTAGGCATCGGGCGCCGATTCGAGTATGTCGTCGTAGCTCACAGCGAGGGGTATCTGACCGATCATGGAATCGGGACCCGGCTGTTTGACATCAATCAGTAACTCGAACCCTTCGTCGGGTTGGAGATGCAGCGTCAACACGTTCTGATGTCCCTGACATGTCCCCTCCTCGTGGAAGAGGCAAATAGGCGGGCGGAGATACCTGACGGTGACCACAGAGGCCCGCCTCGACATCCTCTTCCCTGTTCGTAAGTAGAACGGGACGCCGTGCCATCGCCAGTTGTCGACATTGATTCGGACGGCAGCAAACGTCGGTGTGGTCGATTCGTTTGATACGCCTGGTTCATCGAGATATCGGTCGACGGGCGCACCGCCGATCGAGCCAGCCCCGTACCTGCCGAGCACGACGTCGTCGGGATGAATCGGTCGCACAGCGGAGAGAACCTTCACCTTCTCGGTGTGGATCGAAGCTGCATCCATGACCACCGGCGGCTCCATCGCCATCAGAGTGAGGATCTGGGTGAGATGGTTCTGAAGCATGTCCCGCACCGTTCCGCTCTCGTCGAAATATGCGGCTCGTCCGTCGACGCCTGCGCTCTCGGCAACCGTGATCTCAACCGACTCGATGTGGCGCCGATTCCACGTCTGTTCGAAGAGGCTGTTGGTGAATCGGAAAACGAGGAGGTTCCGAACGGTCTCTTTACCGAGGAAGTGATCGATCCGGTAGACCTGCTCTTCGGCAAAGGAGGCATGGATGATCTCGTTCGATCGGACAGCGGTCGCCAGATCAGATCCGAACGGCTTTTCGACCACGAGGCGCGTCCACCCTGTCCCCGAATCGAGACCGGATGCCGCGATGCCCACGACTGTCGCATCGAGTTTGGATGGTGGAACCGCCAAGTAGAGAAGTCGGTTGGCTGGCAGGGCGTTAGCCGCTTCGATCTGCTCGACGTGTGATGCAAGACGTTCGTACGATTCCTCATCCGACACGGCGTGATAACTGAACGCACCCGATAGGAATCGTTCGGACACTCCGAGATCGACCTCTGCTGATGTGAGGCTCCCATGCACAAGTGCGACGAAGTCTTCAGTTGATCGTTCTCTGCTTCCGACGCCGATCACGGCGTGTGGGGTGACGTTTTCGTGGTCGATGACTTTGGCGAGCGAAGGAAGAAGCTTGGTTCGTGCAAGGTGGCCGGTTGCGCCGAAGATGACGAAGGTCACGGCCTGGTTCATGTGCCGGCGACCCGAGCCGTGTTCGCAAGTCCGATGAGCCCTGCCAGCGGATCTTCACCGAGGTTGATCGACAGGACACGGCCACCGATGTCGATGAGTGCGGCGAGATCGCCTCTTGCCTGCGCCGTGATGAGGCTGCCGAAGCCAAAACCAGCCTCAGGCACATCGATGTCGTGCGATGGCGTGTCGACGACTTGGATGAACCGAGCCCCCTTGGGGCCACCCTTGTGGAGTTGTCCGGTCGAGTGAAGAAACCGGGGACCATAGCCAATGGTTGTGGCTGCCCCGGATCGGTTGGTCACGATCCGCTGGAGTGATCGGAGTGCCGTGTCTGTATCGGGGCTCGGTGCCAGGAATGCCTGAATGGCAACGTAGCTTGGGCGAGGCGGGGCAAGAAGCTCTGCGAATTTGACCCCGAGCTCAGGATCTCGGATCGAGTGCGACACGATCGCCTCATCCGATTCAGCCTCCATTGCCTCGATCGCGAGTGTCTTTGCCCGCTGAACGTCGGGCTGATTGAATGGATTGATCCCCATCATTTCGCCAGCGACAGCGGTGGCGAATTCAAGGATGAACATGACCGCTCCCACGTCTGCGGCTGCCTCGAATCCGATCACGACATCGAAATCCTCAGGTGGTTCACCAATAGCATTTGAACCGAGAGAGATATCGATTTCGTCGGGTGCGGGGAATCGTGAGGGCCCACCATCGACCGGAACGATGCCCCTTCCGTCTTTGCCGGTTGACTCCGCAATAAGCTGCTCCACCCAGGCCCCAACGTGGATCCCCACTCCGGCACCGACGAATCGCACCTTGTCGGCACCTTGTCCCGCCGCTGTTGCCATCGTCGCCCCAATGGTGAAGCCGGGATTCAACATGAGGGGCGTTCCGGGGCCGCATAGGGCGGCGGCGGCCCCTCCCTCAGAGACAAGGGCTCGGATGTCGCATCCGATGAGGCCTGCTGGGACCAAGCCAAAGGCACTCAACGCTGAGTAGCGACCTCCGACGTTTGGATCGGCGAGAAACACGGATCGAAACTCGCGCTCGGAGGCGATGTTGGCAAGTGTCGAATCCGGATCGGTGACTGCGATGAAATGATCGCCAGGGCTCGACACCGATTCGGACGCTGCCTTCCAGAAATACCGCATGAACGACAACGTCTCAAGTGTCGTGCCCGACTTCGATGAGATCACAAACCAGGTCCTGGAGATATTGATGGAAGCTGTGATCGCAGCGAGTGCGTCGGGGTGTGTCGAGTCACATACGATCAAACTCGGATGATCAGCGGAGGTGGGATGCGTCTTCGAGAAGACTTCCGGTGCAAGGCTCGACCCGCCCATACCGCAGAGCACTACATGCTTGACGCCTTCGGCGGTAGCGATATCGGCAAGCCTGTCGATCTCCACAAAGTGCCTGCTTGACGTGGTTGGGAGATCGAGCCAACCCAGACGATTGTCAATTTCGGGTTGCGGGAGTTGGGACCAGACTGTCGGATCCTTGCGCCATACCCGTCCCATGAGGTCGCTTGTTTCCCATCGTTTTGCGAGTGCCGCGATTGCCTCGTCCCTCCCGGATGGGGAGAGGCTGATCCTCATGCAAGGACCTGCTGCTGCTTGGAAGCGATGGCTTCGAGGAGTGTCTCATATGCGTTTGCAAATGACGCGACACCGTCGACCTGGAGCTGGTGCGTGATGGCATCGAAGTCGACACCGATGGTTGGGAGATCGCTGATCAAGGTTGCAGCCTCGGTGACATCCTCGAGAAGGGATCCGCCCTTGATCACGCCATGATCGAGGAAGGCTTCGATGGTGTGGGGTGGAGCGGTGTTGACCGTCCTCGGTCCGATCAACTCTTCGACGTACATCACGTCGTTGTATGCCGGGTTCTTTGTGGACGTTGAGGCCCAGAGAACGCGTTGCGGGCGGCATCCGATCGCCTCGAGTGCTGCGAAGTCGTCTCCCTCGAAGATCTCCTGATAGCGGCGGTAGGCAAGCTTTGCGTTTGCGATTGCTGCTTTTCCGAGAAATGAGGCCGCTTGTTCGGTTCCGACTTGTTCAAGCGCCGCGTCTGTCGACGCGTCGACCCGCGAAACGAAGAACGACGCCACGGATGCGAGAATGGTGGGATCTGAAGCTCTCCGTGCGCCGCGTACGAATGCCGTCGCGACGCCCTCGTAATCCGCCATGGAAAACATCAATGTGGCGTTGACATTGATACCTGCCGCCGTGAGTTCCTCTATGGCCGGGATCCCAGCGGGCGTCGCTGGGACTTTCACCATCAGGTTGCGCCGATCAACAGCATCCCACAGGCGCATCGCGTCCGAGATTGTTCCCGACGTGTCTTCGGCAAGTCGTGGAGATACCTCAAGGCTGACATAGCCGTCTTCGCCGTCGGACTCGTCGTACACCGAAGCCAATATGTCCGCCGCGGCGCGAATGTCATCGATTGCCAGAGCTTCGAAGGCGGCTTCGGGAGAAATACCGCCGAGCGAACTGATCTGACCGTCGTACAGGTCCGTCTTGGCGATCGCCGATTCAAAGATGGATGGGTTTGAGGTAACACCTCTGATGCCATCGGCCACGAGGTCTTCCAAACCTCCACCGGCCAGCATGTCTCGGCGGATGAAGTCGTACCAGATGGATTGTCCGTGTTGGTGGAGCAGATCGAGCTTCGTCATATTTTCACCTTGATTCGGTTGTGCCATGTCCACAGGATACGGGGCATGTCTGGCCCGCTATCCCAGACGCTTGAGCAGCGACCGAACATCAGGGCCAAGGTCGTCGCGTTCGAGCGCGATGGTGATCGTTGCCTCGATCATTCCGATCTTGGACCCGCAGTCAAATCGGACACCCGGGTTGGTCACAGCACGCACGAGCTCGGTTTCAAGCGATGCGGCGATGGCATCGGTCAGCTGAATCTCTCCGCTACTTCCCGGAGCGGTTACGGCAAGCCTGTCCATGATCGACGGATTGAGAATGTACCGACCGATGACTCCGAGATGAGAAGGTGCTTCGGCCGTTGCTGGCTTCTCGACGATGCCGATCACCTCAGTAGCCGTATCGGTGGACTCACCAGGTGTGATGATCCCATATCGATCAGTATGGGAAGGATCGATGTCCTGGACGAGGACGATGTTTGCGCCCGTCTTCTCGTGCTCAATGATCATCGCCTTGAGGGCATCACCGGTGGGGTGGAGCAGGTCGTCGGCAAGGAGGACGGCGAACGGTTTGTCTCCAATGAGGTGGCGAGCGCACCATACGGCGTGCCCGAGACCGAGCGGCTCCATTTGACGTACGTACACGACTTGGCCAGGAACTCGTCGAATTGCCTGCAGCATTTCGAGCGTCTCGGTGTCATCTCGAGAGCTCAAGGTGGCTTCGAGCTCGTATGAGACGTCGAAATGGTCCTCGATTGCAGTCTTACCTCGACCTGTCACGAAGACCAGGTTTTCGATGCCCGCTTCGATCGCCTCGTCGACCGCATATTGGATGAGAGGCGTGTCGACGACCGGTAGCAGTTCTTTCGGAAGTGCCTTCGTGGCAGGGAGGAACCGGGTGCCGAGGCCCGCTACGGGGAAGATGGCGGTCTTGACTGACATCAGCCCTCGATCGACTTCGTGATTCGTTCAGCGTGGCCCTTGGCCCGGACGTTGTAGAGGGCTTCTTCGATCACGCCGTCCCCATCGATCAGGAATGTCGATCGGATGATGCCCATGTACTCGCGGCCGTAGTTCTTCTTGGTGCCGTACGCGCCGAAAGCCCGAGACATCGTGTTGTCTGGGTCTGAGAGGAGGTCGAACGGGAGTTCATACTTGTCCTTGAACTCCTGGAGCTTGGGTGGCTGGTCCGGGGACACGCCGAGGATCTGGTATCCCTGCGCGGTGAGGAATTCGTGTCGATCGCGAAAATCGCAGGACTCAGTTGTGCACCCCGGTGTGAACGCCTTTGGATAGAAATAGATGACGAGTTTGGAGCCGTCGAACTCGTCCGATGTCCGAACTGTTCCTGTCTGATCCTCGGCGTCGAACACCGGAACCTTTTGTCCTGCTTCGAGTTGCATTGGGTACCTCGCTTGTCCTTGTCGATGCGCTCAGGGTAGTTAGTGCGTTCTTTGGGCTGACACCTACCGTCACGGTGGGTTCATACCCTGGGTACGCGGCGCCATGCGTTTGTCCGAGGCTCTGAGTCTGAGTTGGCCGCAAGCGGCGTCGATGTCTTGACCTCGGGTGTCTCGAAGCGTGGTGTTTGCCCCTTCTCGTGTAAGTGTCGCGAGGAAGCGTCTTACGTGGTCCCGGTCAGGTGGTCGGTCAATGCTCAGTGGTGTCGGGTTCAAAGCGATCACATTCACGTGAGCGTGGATCTCTCTGGCGATACGTGCGAGCCCTATTGCCTCTTCATCGGAATCGTTTTCACCTGCAATGAGGGTCCATTCGAGTGACACGCGCCGGCCCTTGGCCTTGTAGTAGTCATAGGCAGCCTCGATGACATCGTCGATCGGATAGCGGTCGTTGATGGGTACCAGCTTCGTTCGTTCGGAACGGATGGTCGAGTGCAGGCTGACTGCGAGGTTCACTGGCCATGGTTCTTCGATCAGCTTTCTCATTCCTGGCACAAAACCCACGGTCGATACGGTGATCGAACGCGCAGACATTCCCATGACCTCAATCATTCGCCTGATTGATTCGCGTGTGTGCTTGTAGTTCGCGAGTGGTTCGCCCATGCCCATGAACACGACATTCGTGACTCGTTCGGGGCTCCGGTTGAGCGGCGTGGCTGCCAGGTAGGCGTTTGCGTAAGCGACCTGTGCAACGATCTCGCCTGCGGAGAGATGCCGATCGAATCCGAATTGCCCTGTCGCACAGAATGTGCATCCCATTGCGCACCCGACTTGGGAGGAGATGCATAGTGTTGTCCTCGATGAGTACCCCATCAGGACCGTCTCAATCTGGGAACCGTCGTGACACTGAAACAGCCATTTGTGGGTTGCGCCTCCGTCGCCGACCTGGTCGATGACGAGTTCGAATGGCCAGAGATCGGACCCGATGGACTCGCGCACCGTTGCTGGAAGATTGGTCATTCCAGAGACATCAAGCACCGGATTTCGGTACAGCCAATTCGTCAGTTGGTCTGTGCGGTAGCGAGGCTCGTTTGGAAGAAGATCACCGAGGTGTTCGGGCTCTGCGAGATAGACCATGCATCACACGTGTGATGATGCGTCATTGATCCAACGCTGAGCCGCTGTCTCCGTGGTGTTGGCTATCTCAGCGACCGTGGCGGCATCTTCACCGGCCAGTGTCGAAAAGGTCGTGATGCCGGAGTCTGCGAGTCGTTGGGCGAACGCTGGTCCAACCCCCTTTATCTCTGTCAGATCGTCTCCACTGGTTCCTCCCGTACGGAATCTCGGAGGTGAGTCGGTGGGGGGTGCAGGATCGGGGAGCATGCGGTCACGTAATGCCCAAGCTGCTGCCGCCAAGCCAGCGACGACGCCGGCGACCCTGATTGCGTTCTTCATCGTGTGATTCATCGTGACTTGATGATACGCCAAATCACCCCGTGCATTCCAACGGCGCGTTGGGGTGCTGTGGGTCAACCGACCAGTGCCGATTCCACGGTGATGAGTTCTTTGCGAGGTACCACGCCACGGCGATGTTTGCTTCCGCGCTGTAGGGGGTTGCGTACAGGCCGTCGCTGTCTCGGAATCCAGCGGCTGCGGCTCTGCCCTTCCAGTAGCCACTGTGGTGTTGGAACAAACCTTCGTAGCCGGGGCCGCTGGAGTTGTATGCCCTGGCATCACCATGGGACTCGAAGTAGAGGATGTTGAGAGCGCAGTTGACGAGGTTCTCTGGCCAGTACTTCTCAACGAGTGGCCGCCAGTGTTCAAGGCTCTGTCGTCCTCCGGGATCGGCGGGCCACAGTGGTGACCACTTCGGTTCGGCTGGTGGCGGAGGAGGTGGGGAGGAAGCATCCGTGGTGGTTGTTGTCGTCTCGACAGTCGGAGGTTCGTAGGTCACTGTGATGGATTCCGTTGTGGTATTCCCTGCCTTGTCCTCGGCGGTGATCGTCGCCTTCGAGCCCTTGGACGAAACAACGAGTTTGATGAACCAATCCCCGTCATCGTCAACGTGCGCTTCATAGGGGCCCGATGTGACCATTGCCCCTGCCTCGGATGTGCCTTCAAACGTCACGACCCGGTCGTCAACCGTCGCGCCATCCGATGGCGATGTGATCTTCAGACGTGGTGGTGTCGTGTCCTTTGGTGGCGGTGGGGTCGTTGTTGCGTTTGGAATTGTGGTTACCGACTCAAGCGTGGGTGTCGTTGGTGTTGCAACGAGTTCGTCTCCGGCAGTGCTTGAGGTTTCGCCGTCGGATGAGTCGACCGTCGTAGACGCTGCGCCAGTCGTGGATGGTGTTTGGGTCAAGCGAGCATCAGCATCAGAAACACGTAGTGCCAGGATCGCTGATGCAACCCGTGCCGATACAGGAGCAACCGCAGCCTCGACAGACGGCAAGCTTTGATCGGGTGCCTCATTCGATGGTGCTGTAGAGAACGCGGCAAAGCCGACGATGCCCACAAGGGCAACAATCAGCAGGCCAGCGTATGCGAGTGGTATTCGCGGTCGCACGTGTCTCCGTGTGCTCGCTTGTATTTCCTGAACCAACCCGTTCCGGGTTCCGCCCGATCAGGTTTGGTGGTCGCTTTGGGTTGCCGACCAACAGGGTCAGGGTATCGGCGTCCGCCCTCAACAGCAACCGAAGTGCCTGCCAACAAATGGAAGGAAAGTCGCAATCATGGTCTCCATATGGACTATCGCGCTGCCTTCGATAGTGCAGCAGACGTCGAGATTCGAGGGTCTGCTGACGCTTTGTGCTCATCCGCAAGATCGATTGCCGAGATCGGCCCATAGTCGGGGTTCCAGGCTGCCACCGATTCGACGACATGACCCATCGATGCGAGAGCGTCCACGGTTGTGGGCGGCAATGGGTTTTCAACGGTGAGGCGACTATCAGTTCCGGGCAGCGGCTGCTCCATATTCCATCGCGGGAATTGCTGTGAATCGTCTGTGCAGAGACCGGCGTGGAAGTGGAGTGCGGCGAACTGTGCGAGGAATTGCGGTTGCTGATCCCCTCCTCGTGTGCCAAGCACCAGGTCGGCGCCGCCATCGCCAGTCCACAGAGTTGGTGCAAGCGTGTGCATGGGCCGCCGTCCGGGCATGTATTCATTGGGATGCCCCTGGATGAGGTTGAACCCAGCTCCACGATTGTGGAGAAACACCCCGGTGTCGGCGGCTGACAGCCCGGATCCGATGCCAGAAAAGTTTGACTGTATATATGACACAGCCATCCCATGTCCGTCAGCGGCCGCCATATAGGCTGTGCCTCCAGGAGCTGGTGTCCGTTGCGGCCAGCGCCCGGCAGCGTCCCGTACGACGGTCGACGCGATGGCCTGCAGTCGGTTCGGGTCGAGAAGGGCGGCCACATCGAGGGGGGCGGTTGTTGCGTCTGACACGAATTGCGCTCGTTCCCACGCCACGGAACGGTACGCCTCGATCAAGAGATGGTGGAACAGTGGATCGAATGGGTCCTCCGGCGGGTCGAGCTGTTCGAAGATCCACAGTGTGGCCAGCGTGAGGTATCCCTGGCTGTTTGGAGGAATCGTCCACGCCGTGCGACCAAAAAGGTCAAGCGATGCCGGTTCGATCCACTCGGCCTGATTGACAGCAAGGTCGTCGCGCGTGATGGCTCCTCCCGTCGCTTCGACGATTCCGTTGGCAACGACACCGCGATAGAAACCGTCCCGTCCATCGGTGGCGATTGCCTCAAGTGTGTCTGCGAAACGGGCACGCGAAATCGTCGACCCCACATGTGCTGGGGTCCCGTTGGGATAGAAGGGAGTGGCTGATGGTTGCGTGACGATCAGGGGCCGGATCTCCGAAAGGGATGCACCAAGTTCAGTTGACACGGAGAAGCCTTCCCGAGCGATATCGATCGCTGGTTGGAGAACTTGGGCGAGGGGCAGTTGCCCGAGTTCGGCTGACAACGCCATCCATCCGTCGACGCATCCGGGTACGGTCACTGACCAGGGCGAACGTCGCGGTATCGCCCCATGCCCGAGGTCTCGGATGTCGTTGGCCGTGAACCCGGAACCAGCCCGACCGGACGCGTTGAGCGTCCGGGGGGATCCTTCTCCAGGAATGTGAACGAGGGCGAACAGGTCGCCACCTGGTCCACAGGTGTCCGGCAAGACGACGGCGAGAACCGCATTGGTAGCGATGGAGCCATCCACCGCATTGCCACCGCTCGCCATGATATCAATCGCCGCCTGAGATGCGAGGTGGTGTGGGGAAACGGCAAACGCCGTTCCGGCCGGCTGTGGTCCGGTTGAAAGCGCTGCCCACTTTGCTCGATCGACGGCGATCATTCGGTCAGTGAAGAAAGCCTGCGGTTGAGTGCATTGAGGACCGCCCGTACGCCAGCGTCGTCGTCCGACGATGGCGAGATTGCCGAGCCGACGTTGAGGTCTTCCCCACCCCGCGCACCGGCAGAAACAACCACCGCGACGATCACATCACGGCTACCGACGTGCGTCTTTGCGATTGAGTCAAGGGCGATCGGTGGCATCGAATCGAATGTCTTTTCCACCGCATCGATCGTCGCCTCGCCGACGAGCCGTAGGCGTGCCGAGGCCACAGCCGGACCGGTCGCGGTCCCAACGTATTCCTCATCATCGTGGCGGAGGGTCACCTCAATGGTCGTGCGAACGCCGTTCGGGGACTCAGAGACACCCGTGAGGGCTGCTCGTGCTATTGACGAGAGATCGAGGTGATGCGGACTGATCTGAACGACCGAGATCACGCGATGATCAATCGGAAGCCCAAACCTTGCCATGGCGAGGCTCTGAACATCGCGGGCGACTTGCTTGGTTGGTTTGTCAGAGGCCGCTATCACATGGATTTCGGTGATCTTCTCACCTTGGTTGACAACTCTGGCAGCATCGACAGAGTCGAGGCGGCTCAGACCCTCTTCAAGTTCACGAAAGTTCACTGACATGATCAGCGAGAGTAGCCGATGGTTGGCCTCACGTGTGTCAACAAGGTGACTCTGGGTGGTCGCTGGCTGGGTCGTTCGATGCCGCTCAAACCTCAACATCACGGATGAATCGACCGATAAGTCTTGCGACAGGGTGATATGAGCGGTAAGTTGAGTGTCCGCTGCCTGCGCTATGGCAGTGAGGACTCTTGGCGGAGTCCGAGATGTGCGTTGGTCGTTGACGATCAGGCACCTCTTGGTACGGGACTGTTCGTGGAACCGTACGACGCGAACGATTTGCTCGGGCGACATGTCGACCGGGCGATGGAGGTGATGGCACACAACCTGGGAAGCTCATAAACGAAACAACTCCAGCGAAGCGATAGATGTCCCCGATCTGACGATAGATGTCGGTGACGAGGAACGAAATTTCTGGAGCAACCATCGTGAAGAGCACTCTTATCAAGCTTGCCTTGACCGTTGGAGCACTTGCATCAGCCTTGTTGGCTGGCGCAGCAGATTTTCGGGTCGGATAGCTGAGACTTCCCAGGTTCGCCATCGCCTCACGTTCCCAGACTGAGGGACACCATGTTCCGGGACGAACTGACCCGCCAACAACACGAGAAAGAAGCGGCTCGCGATCGGCTTTGTCGCTGTTGGTGTCGCAATCCTAGGCGTCCTGTTTTTCCTGCAGAGTTTCCCGCGGCCGTTCTGGCTCTGGGCCGTGTTTGCGATCACCTACGTCTTTCTTGAATGGAGCGCCGTTGAGGTCAACGACAGGCTGTTTGCCAGTCCCTCAAACATGGTGTTGATGACCGCAGCCGTTGCCTTCGGACCCGAATCTGCTGTTCTGGGTACCGACGACGATGGCTGCGCTCGCAGTGTTCACGCCCGCCGATGTCAAGGATCGTCGCTGGTTCCAGCCGTCCGTCAACTTCGGTCAGCTGGTGATCTCGGCCGCCGTGTCGGTCGGTGTCTGTGCTCGCTCTCCTGATGCATCAAATAGGTGACTCCAGCGGCGTGTGGACGATCTCGACCTCCATGGTCGGTCTCATTGCCCTGGCGTCGGGACTCGCGGCGGTCATTGAGAGCCTGATGAATCTCAGCCTTGTCTCGTTCATTGTGAGGCGCGTCTACGGCGGGTCGATGAACGCGTGGTCCCATATTCCCTCGCTACTGCTCCCGGTGATTGGGTCCGGCTTCCTCGGGGGGTTGCTCGGGGCAACCTATCTGTTGGTCGGACCGGCATCGTTGCCGTTAATTGCGATCGTCTTCTTCACGGGGTACATGGCGTTCGAATCGTACGCCGGGTTGCGCGAGGCTCAGCTTTCCACCCTTGCTGGGTTCATCAAGGCGCTTGAGGCGAAGGATCTCTACACGCGTGGCCACACCGAGCGGGTTGCCTACTTCTCGAACATGATCGGACAACACCTCGGCTTCAACGGAACGCAACTGGAGCGACTCCGATGGGCTGCACTCATCCATGATGTCGGCAAGCTTGCCGTTCCCCGTGAGGTGATTCGCAAGAAGTCCCGCCTCACCGACAACGAATACGAGGAGATGCAGGGGCACGTGCACCACGTCGAGGATCTCTTGAGCGAGGTTGAGTTCCTCAGGCCGATGGTCAAGATCGCTTCGAACCATCATGCCCACTTCGATGGGAATGGGTACCACGGATCGATCGATGACAGCGGAGAGACCCCGTCGTTGGAGGCCCGTATTCTGGCCGTAGCTGATTCGTTCGACGCGATGACGTCGACTCGGTCGTATCGAGTCGCCCTGTCACAGGAGTACGCCTTCGCCGAGCTACGTCGGTTCGCAGGCACCCAGTTCGATCCCGAGGTCGTCGAGGCTTTCGTCGAAGTCCTCTCCGCATCGGGAGAGCAATACGGATCTCCGGTTGAGATCTCAGAGGATGAGGCACGTCGAAGGGCAGAGCACGGCTTTGGTGATCTCTCGAACACTGGACGGGCAAAGCCAGACCAGTCGAGACATCGAGCGCTTCAGCGACAACGCGAAACCGAGGAACCGGGGGCGAGCCGTGGCTGAGCTCAGACTTCGAACACTGACCGTCGTGGCATGGTTTGGGTTGCTGGTCGGTGCGGTTGCTTTCACGGCCTCTGGTGTCAGTCAGACCGACGTGAGCTTCTTCGATTGGTTCGTCCCTGTCCTGGTTTGGGCCACGGCGATCACCGTTGTGTCCATCATCACGGTTCCGGCCCCTTCGGGGTCACGTCTGAGTCTCGGCATCGGGGCGGCTGTTGGTGTCTCGATCGTTGCGTCGGACCATGCCGCGCTCGGTGCAGCCATCTGTCTTGCCCTTGCTGCCACCGGGCTGGTCGAGCGTGGTCTCTCTCGGACGATCCGTCGCTCCGATGGCGATTTCCTGACTGATGCGGTTGGGATGGCAGCCTACGCGATCTCCTATCTCGTAGCGTTCCAGGCGCTCGCGGACCAACACTCGTTCGACCCGTCATGGACAATCGTTGCAAGTGTGTCGGTAGCCGGCACGGTGTGGTTCGTCATCAGGGCGCTCGTGGCAGCATTCGTGGGCTTGGAGCGAAGTGATCTTGCGGGGCGGTACCTCTGGCTTCTCGCCCTCGAGGATTGGGCCGTCGTCGTTTCCATCTTCGCGGCTGGCGCGCTGTTCGGTCTGACATGGCCGCTCATGGGAGCGTGGGCCTTCGCCGTTGCGATCCTTCCGTACGCCTTTGGTCATCTGGCGTTTGAGCGTTACCACTCGACCCGCGTCACCTACGGACAAACGATTCGCGCTCTCGCCCAGATCCCCGAGGTTGCTGGACTTGCGCCGTCGGGACATTCAACACGAACTGCTGATCTCGCCGTAGCCATCGCACAGGAAATGGGGCTTCACCCCAACGAGGTCATGGAGCTTGAGTACGCGGCGCTGATGCACGACGTCGGTCGTATCACGCTGAACGAACCAGCGATCGTCAAGGCTGGCTACACCGATGAAGACATTGCCCGATGGGGTTCACAGATCATCGCCGAGGCACCGTACCTCGAGCACGTATCGACCCTCGTCGCTCAGCAGCATCGCCCCTACCGTTCGCCCGGAGTCGAGGTGGATCCTGAGATCCCGATCGAATCGAAGATCATCAAGGTCGCCAGCGCGTATGACAATGCGCGAACCGAGATGGGTCTCTCGCCGATTGAGTCGCTTGAGCGTATCCACCAGGGGTCTGCCTACGAATACGATCCACACGTTGGATCCTCGCTTCGCCGCGTTCTCGTCTTCCGAGGCGAAATCACGTTTTAGTCGGTCGAGACCGACAACCGATGACCGAAGTCCGGCGCTGACCTCTACGACTTCGACGCTGAGCCGGGGACACCTTGGACGCCGTGTGAGAAAAGACTCAATGGTTGGCGCATCTGATCCTCAAGGAACACTCCGGTCCCGATCGCAAGAAACACATCCCCAAGTGATAACACAGCCGATGGCAGTGGAATCACATCGGCAAGGAACGGCAATCGGGTCCCTTCGGTGAGCAGCACATGCTTGGCATCGAGCACCAGGTCACCAGTGTTCCCTGCGATCCCAGCGGCCTCGACCAGCACGGGCATTCCTCCGTTGAGGGCAATGACCGTGAAGTTCATGAGGATCCCGAGCCCGGCAAGCCAGAGACCAGGCAGATCACGGTTGAGCCAGATGAAGAGGAGGAGTGGCAGGTACGAAATGAGGACCAGTGAGACAGCGAGTTCGTTCTGGTCGAAGGGAACCAACCCCGATGCCGCGAGGATGATGAACCCAAGGGGCAGTAGCCACCACATGGTGACTCGTATCTCTGTCAGGTTCCGGAGTTTCCCGCCACGCAGATACCCAACAGCGATCGAAATGATCAAAACAAGTGCCATCCACTGCATGGCCTCACGATAGCCGTGGCACCAACTTCGGCATTGTCAGGATTCGCCGCCGCGAGCGACCAGTGGTCTAGCGTGCGGTGCACGGCGGACCAAGGAGCGAATGTGATCAGGTATGAGGTCACGGATGGTGTTGCGGCGATCACCATCGATGATCCCGAGAGGCGTAATCCGCTCTCGAATGCTGAGATGACCGCGCTTGCAGACGCCGTTTCGCGTTCGGGTGTCGACCCCGACGTGCAGGTTGTGGTTGTGACGGGGGCGGGAGATCGTGCCTTCTCAGCCGGGGGTGATCTCCAAGGTGGCTTCGTCGACAATCCACTTGCCGGTCACCAAGCGCGCGGTGCCCTTGCAGATGTGCTGCGTGCAATGCGTCGCAACCCCAGACCGATCGTTGGCAGGATCAATGGCGTAGCACTCGGTGGCGGGTTCGGCATTGCAGCGGCCTGCGACATCGTCATCGCAGCGGAGAGTGCCAAATTCGGCACGCCTGAAATCGACCTCGGATTGTGGCCGATGATGATCTCTGCGGTCCTGATGCCGATCGTTCCTCAGAAGGCCCTTCTCGAGATGATGATGACCGGTCGGATTGTGAGCGCCGAGGAAGCCGTTGAACTTGGCATCGTGTCGCGGGTGGTGCCTGACGACGGACTCGACGCTGAGGTAGCCGCCGTCGTTGAGGTTCTGAAGTCCAAGTCTTCGGCAGCACTCGCTCTCGGCAAAGAGGCTTTCTACGCGGTTGCCGACATGGACTTCGATACGGCGCTCGACCACCTCCACATCGGGTTGACCGCGGTCGCGATGACCGAGGATGCATCAGAAGGCGTCGACGCCTTCCTCACCAAACGCACCCCTGAATGGAAGGCCCGCTAGCCCTCCTGCCGCGTACCCAGGGTATGAACCCACCGTCACGGTGGGTTACAGCCCAAAGAACGAGGTACGGAGCGGGACCCAACGACTCAAGTTCAAACCACCCAGGCTGGCGGCGGTGCGGCGCCCTATGTCAGCCAGAGGATCAACCAGAGTGCCGGTAATCCAACCACGATCGCCGCACCGATGCTCTTCGTGAACCACGCGGCAAGTCCGCCGATGATGGCGGCTGGGATGAACGGATTGGTCACATCAAGCATCCTCCCAGGTGCCATGATCGCCGGCACGGTGAGTGCCGCCAATACGGCTGGGGCTACATAGCGAAGTGCTCGTTCGAGGAGCGGTGGTACGGAAACGATGCCGAACAAGGCTATGAAGGAAAACCGCATCGAGAAGGTTGCGATTCCCGCAAGCACGACGACGATCCACATGGTCACGCGAACCAACGCTCAGAAACAAGTCCGGCAAGGACGCCAGCCACCGCGCCGCACATGAGGCCAAGTTGATAGTCCAGATGCATTGTTGCGAGAGCAACGGTGCCCCCAACGACGGCGGCAAAGACCCCGGGAAGTGACTTGACAGAGAACACGAGCAACGTGAGGAACACCATTGGGATCGCGAATTCAAGTCTCCACTCTGGAGGGACGGCTTGACCAAGAAGGAACCCGGTCGTGGTCGTGATCTGCCACGTGGTCCACAGCCCGAGGGCAACACCGAAGTAGTACGAAGGCAATCCTTCTGTCTGATTCGGATCAGGGAACCGAGTGCCGGTAATGGCATACGCCTGATCGGTCAAAATGTACGCCATGCGCGCGCGAAGTCCGATCGGAAGATCCGATGTGTATCTCCCAAGATCCGCCGAGTACATGAGGTGTCGCGAGTTGATGACGATGGCGGTGAGCAATGCTGTGATTGCGGCACCGCCGGTGCCCATCACCCCAACAATTGCGAGCTGGCTCGCTCCGGCGAACACGATGAACGATGATGCCCATGCAGCGAGTTGATCCACGTCCGCGGCTGCGGCAGTGACTCCAAATATGAGTCCGAACGGAGCGACACCGATGATGACGGGTGACACATCTCGGAGCCCATCCTTCCATGTCGGTTCCATCTTCGTTGTCACAAGGCCCTACCTGTTGTTCGAACAGACCACGCTACCGCAAGGAGGCGATGCTCACGTCCGGCAACGCTATCCGAAGTGGGTTGTGAACTTCTCCGCCAGATCGTCGACGGTCACCTTGCCGAAGATGCGTTCGAGGATCACGCCATCACTTGAGATGATGTATGACGCTGGGAGTCCGAGGGGCTGGTACTCGCTGTCGACGGTGCCCTCTTCGTCGAACCCAATCGTGTACGACACCTGGACTTCGTGAAGGAACTCTTGGGCATCACTGATTGTGTCCTGGACGGAAACGCCGACAAACGCGACATCGGGGTTGAGCTTTGATGCTTCGTCGATCGCTGGCATCTCCTCCCTGCATGGGAAGCACCACGATGCCCACAGGTTCAAGAAGATCGGTCGACCATCCGTTGCAATGTGCCCATCAATACTGAACGTTCCGCCGTCAGCCGTTGGCACAGCGAAGTCCGGAGCAAGTTCGAGGTCCGAAGGCTCATCGGCAGTATCGGACGAGCACGCGGAGACCACCAGGAGCAGGGCAGCGACGGGCACGAGCAGAGCGCTGCGCTGATGTGGTCGTTTTCTCATGGCTGCAACGGTAGGACTGCACTCCGGTTAGAACGACCGAAACCAGGCTCTGCCAGGATCCTTGGGAATCCGGCTCGTCGTATTCCACGCGGCGTGACAACGGGAATCTTGCTTCGCTGGAGTCCTGCTAGAGCTGGGTCGGGTGGATTATCACAAGAGTTCGCGAAAGGCGAAACATCGCGTTTTCTTGCCCCCCGAATTCGTCCGCAGACACCCCCTAGTCTTGCAAGCTGAACACAAATACCGCACACACGAACAGGAAGAGGACACTGTGAGCCACGACCCCTTTTCAGCCAAAGCGACCGTCGACACGCCGCTCGGTGAGCGAACGGTTTATCGCCTCGATGCTCTGAAGGACATGGGTGACATCGATGCTCTCCCGTACTCGATCAAGGTGCTGCTCGAATCCGTTCTCCGCAATCACGACGGACGCGTCGTTGGCGACGAGGACGTCACCGCTGTTGCCCAGTATGACGCATCCAAGGTCGGGATCCAGGAGATCGCCTTCAAGCCAGGACGGGTCGTTCTCCAGGATTTCACGGGTGTTCCATCCGTCGTGGACCTCGCCGCAATGCGCTCGGCAATCGTTCGTATGACCGGCGACGAATCGGCAGCAGACAAAGTCAATCCGTTGGTACCTGTCGACTTGGTCATTGACCATTCCGTCCAGGTTGATTCCTTCAACACACCCGATGCTCTCGGGATCAACTCTGACCTTGAGTTCGAACGAAACCGTGAACGCTACGAGTTCCTCAAGTGGGGAAAGTCGGCATTCGACAACTTCTCGGTTGTTCCTCCTGCCACCGGCATCGTCCATCAGGTCAACCTCGAATACCTCGCAAAGGTCGTGTGGGACAGCAATGGAATGCTTTACCCGGATTCGCTCGTTGGAACGGACAGCCACACAACCATGATCAACGGTCTCGGTGTCGTCGGATGGGGAGTCGGGGGGATCGAAGCCGAAGCGGTCATGGTCGGCCAGCCGATCTACATGCTGCTTCCAGAAGTGGTCGGTTTCAAGCTGACCGGGGCACTTCCGGACGGTACGACGGCGACTGACCTCGTCCTTGTTGTCACCGAGATGCTCCGCGCTC
The DNA here is from genome assembly GCA_963714375.1 of uncultured Acidimicrobiia bacterium. Lineage (GTDB taxonomy): Bacteria > Actinomycetota > Acidimicrobiia > Spongiisociales > UBA5794 > UBA5794. The sequence goes on along the minus strand of CAVQOG010000002.1, from coordinate 39,125 downwards.
ACGGCGTAGTTGGAAAGTTCGTCGAATTCTACGGCCCTGGTCTTTCGGAGATGCCTGTTGCAAATCGGGCAACCATCGCAAACATGGCCCCCGAATATGGAGCCACCGTCGGGTTCTTTCCCGTTGATGACCGCACGCTCGACTACATGCGATTGTCAGGACGGTCAGAGGAACTCATCGCGACGGTTGAGCAGTACTGCAAGATGCAGGGCATGTGGCGTGAGGATTCTCGTGAGATCACGTACAGCTCACATCTCGAACTTGACATGTCAACGGTGGTCGCGTCGCTTGCCGGTCCGAAGCGCCCGCAGGATCGTATCGAGCTGACACAGATGAAACAGCAATGGCACATCGACATCGATGGTCAGTTGCGTCCCGACGGCGTCGGGTCGCGTGTGGCGACCGGAGTCCAGGGCAACGGAGAAACCTTCGATCTCTCCGACGGAGATGTGGTCATCGCAGCTATCACCTCCTGTACCAACACATCGAACCCCGAGGTCATGGTTGGGGCAGGGATCGTTGCCCGAAACGCACGCAAGAGGGGCCTCCGCCGCAAACCATGGGTAAAGACGTCGCTGGCACCGGGTTCGAAGGTCGTGACCGACTACCTCACGAAGTCGGGCTTGATGGAGGATCTCGAAGCCCTTGGCTTCTATACCGTCGGATACGGCTGTACGACCTGTATCGGCAACTCCGGCCCACTTCCGCCGGCCATCAGCAAGGCAATCCACGACAACGACATTGTCGCTACATCGGTTCTGTCGGGTAACCGAAACTTCGAAGGACGCATCAGCCCCGACGTGCGGGCCAACTACCTGGCAAGCCCACCACTCGTCGTGGCATACGCCATTGCAGGTACGGTCGATATTGACCTGACGAAGGATCCAATCGGCATCGACGGTGATGGCGAAGATGTGTACCTGCGAGATATCTGGCCGACGCAGGAAGAGATTGTCACAACGATCCGCGATTCGCTCGAAACAGAGCAATTCGCCCGCGAATACGGGGCTGTCTTCGAGGGGTCGGCGCAATGGCGGGCGATCGCGGATACCGGTGGCGCGCTCTTTGATTGGCAGCCCGCATCCACCTACATCCAGGAGCCGCCCTTCTTCAGGGATCTCGGCCCGGATCCGACACCGATCCTTCCCATCACCGGCGCCAGGGTTCTCCTCAAGCTTGGTGATTCGATAACGACCGATCACATCAGTCCGGCAGGAGCGATCGGGCCCGATACACCCGCAGGACAGTTCCTCAGCGACGCAGGCGTCGAACAACGGCTGTTCAACTCGTATGGATCGCGCCGCGGCAACGACCGCGTCATGACACGAGGGACGTTCGCAAACATCAGAGTTCGCAACCAACTCGCACCTGGAACTGAGGGAGGATGGACCACGGATTTCACCGACGGCGCGGTTCGTTCCGTGTACGACGCCAGCCTCAACTACGCCGAAGCCAAGACACCGCTTGTCGTGCTCGCTGGCGGCGACTACGGAATGGGGTCATCGCGTGACTGGGCAGCAAAGGGAACGTTCCTCCTCGGGGTGAAGGCAGTGATTGCCGAGAGCTATGAACGGATTCATCGATCCAACCTTGTGATGATGGGTGTTCTGCCATTGACCTTCGCCGAGGGCCAGAACGCTGAATCTCTCGGTCTGGATGGTACGGAAACCTTCGATATCGCCGTGGATGATTCGCTCGTGCCTCGTCAGGAGATCACGGTGAGCGCGACCAAGTCCGATGGAACGGTCGTTGATTTCATCGCGACAGCTCGGTGCGATACCCCAATCGAGGTGGACTACCTTCGACACGGCGGCATCCTCCACATGGTTCTCCGCCAAATGGCTCAGTAGAAACCGGCTAGTTTCTGGCCATGCAGTCTGATGCTCTATCGGTCGAGGAATACCTTGTGCGGCTGCCCGATGATCGGCGCGAGGCGATCGAGACGGTGCGTGATGCGATCGTTGCGAGTCTCCCTGAGGGCTATACCGAGGCGATGAACTGGGGCATGATCTCGTACGAAGTTCCGTTGTCGTTCTATCCAGATACCTACAACGGGAAGCCTCTGATGTACGCAGCGCTCGCAAGCCAGAAGAACCACATGGCGGTTTACCTCAGCGGTGTGTACGCAGACGATGACACGCGTGAGGCATTCCGCGAGGCCTATCGCGCGACAGGGAGGAAGCTCGACATGGGGAAATCGTGCGTTCGCTTCAAGAAACTGGACGATCTTCCTGTCGATCTCATCGGCGACACTATTGCGTCGTTGCGACCTGACGATTTCATTGAGGTCTACGAAAAGGCCAGAGGTATCCGGTAGTCAGACGTCAGACGTCTGACGTCAGATGACCGATGACCGATGACCGAACCCTGCATATGGTTCGCCCATGCAGCGAATATCCATCATTGGAAGCTCGGGATCAGGGAAGACCACACTTGCGCGCGCCGTTGCGTCTCGGCTCGCGTTGCCACATGTCGAGCTTGACTCGCTGTTCCACCAACAGAATTGGGAGCCTCTGTCCAACGACGAGTTCCAAGCGGTGGTCCAGCCTTTGGTCGAATCCGACTCATGGGTCGTCGACGGCAACTACACCCGCACCGGGGTCCAGGACCTGATCTGGGACCGTGCTGACACGGTCGTGTGGCTTGACCTCCCTCGCACGACAACGATGCGGCGAGTAACCGCGCGAAGTCTCAGGCGTGCGGTGACCGGCGAGGAGCTCTGGAACGGGAATACCGAGTCATGGAGGAACCTGATCAGTCGGGACCCTGAGGAGAACCTGCTCGTGTGGACATGGACGCGGTACCACCCGACACGAGAACGGTACGAGGCGGCGATGAGCGACGAACGGTGGTCGCACATGGATTGGGTTCGTCTCAGGTCCCAGGTCGAGATTGACGCTTTCGCGAGCAACTTGGTCTAGCGGTTTGCCCGCACGCCTCCGACCGAGCACGGCGGGCTCTCTTATTGTTCTGTGGGCTCCAGTGTTGAAACCACCGTGTACTGGAACCCTGGGTACGCCATTGCGGGGTTCAGTCGGGTGGAAGCCAGGTTTCGAGTTGGACGCCCAAGCCGTCAGCGATGCGGTTGACGTAGGCGTAGTACGACGTCACCTCGCAGATGTCGAGGATGTCGCGATCCGAGAACCCAGCGGACCGAAGGTCCTCCACATCGGTGATGGCCATGTCCTGGGGGCGGAGCGTCAGTCTTTCGCAATAGCCGAGCATTGCTTTGCGTCGATCGTCGATGTCTGATGTTCGCCAGTCAGCCTCGATGGCTGCCAGCAGATCGTCGTCCTTGAGAAGCTGCCGCAGACCGCGGCGGTGGTGGGTCACTCAGTAGTGGCACTCATTCACCGTTGAGACGACCAACGCGATCATCTCGCGTTCAACCTTTCGCAGGCCCTTTGTCCCTGTCATGGCTGACATATACAGCCCCTGATGTGCGGCCATCGCCCGCGGATTCAGGGCGTGGATTTGCATGATGTTGTCGACGCGATAGTGATCCCGATCGACGATGGCTGCGTAGAGCTCGCCGAGGGCACCATCCCATTCGTCCTCACGGGGGGTTTCTACCCACGCCATCAGCAGAGAGCCGTCACGAGGTGGATGGATGGTCGACCTGGACCATGACAGGCCGTGCGGCTGCACTTTCCAGAAGACCCTGCACGATGCCCTCATCGAGGCTCTGGAGTACGGATGGCTCGTCCGCGCCCTGGTCTGACAGCGGACAGAACCGAGCGACGATCCGGTTTTCGGAGGCCACGGTTGAAGCACCGAGGCCCTGCCCCATCATGGATGTCGCAAGGGCCATTGCGGCCATTTCGTAGCCTTCATCGTCAGGAACGCCGATCTCTGCGCCGAGCCGTACGCCGTAGTCGTGGCCGACGGAGGAGGCGATTTCACTTGCAGTGCCATCGTCGAGACGATCGATGACTGTGACGAGCAGTTCGGCGAGCGCATCGTATTTGCTCGATGAGTACTGGACAGACACCGCCTTGTCCGTCGCCTCGTAATGCTTGGCCGGTCGACCGGCCGTCGCCTTGGACTGCTGGCGATCTGAGACTCGGATGAATCCATCCGTCGTCAGGCGATCCAGGTGGTGGCGAGCGACGTTGGGATGGATCTGAAAATTTGCAGCGATCTGGCTAGCGGTGACGGCCGTGTGCGACTCGCGGATCATCACATAGATCCCTCGTCTCGTCGCATCGCCGAGCGCACCGGTCAGGGTTTCGATCTGTTCATCGAAGCTTGTATCAGCCATGTCATCCTCCGCCCTGTCATTGTACGGCCGAAGCGATGGTCGCGCCGACGTGGGGCCTCGGGCATCAACCGAGCGACAGACCACTAGCCTCGTTGGAACGCACTTCAGGAGACTTCAATTGACAGATCTAGCACCGATTCGAGAGGCCGTGGAGGGGGTTGTCGACCCAGAGTTGCGGTCGACGATTGGCTCCCTCGGCATGGTCGACAGCGTCGAGGAATCCAGCGTTGGGGGAACGACTGGGACGATCGTTGTTCGGCTTGCGCTGCCGCTGGGTGGCCACCCATTGGAGACAGAACTGCTCAGCCGGATCCGTGACGCGGCCACCGCCGCTGGTGCAGCGGCAACATCCGTGGAGATGCGGGCAATGACCGAGGACGAGCGGTCCGAGCTCGGTTCCAGGATGCGTGGACAGGCAGCGGGAGAACGTGAGGTCACGCTCGCAAAGCCGGGTACCCGTACGCGGGTGATCGGAATCGCGTCAGGAAAGGGAGGGGTTGGCAAGTCGTCTGTCACGGTGAATCTCGCTCTCGCCCTCACCGAGAAGGGCCACAGCGTTGGGATCATGGATGCTGATGTGTGGGGTTTCTCGATCCCGAAGATGATGGGGATTGATCGTGCCCCGTCGGTCCTCCAGGAGATGCTGATCCCGCCGGTCGCCCATGGTGTTGCAGCGATCTCGATGGACTTCTTCGTCGATCCCGATCAGGCGGTTGTGTGGAGGGGACCGATGCTGCACAAGGCTCTCGAACAGTTCCTTGTCGACGTCTATTGGGGGGACATTGACTTCCTTCTCATCGACATGCCGCCAGGAACTGGTGATGTTTCGATCTCGATTGCGCAGTATCTGCCGCGCTCAGAGATCGTCGTTGTGACCACGCCACAGCCCGCTGCGCAACGTGTTGCGGTCAAGGCGGGACTCATGGCAGCCAAGGTCAATCAAGAAGTCGTCGGCGTTGTCGAGAACATGTCATGGTTCACCGGAAACGATGGCACGCGGTACGAGCTGTTCGGATCCGGTGGGGGCGAGCTGTTGGCATCGGATCTTGATGTCCCGTTTCTCGGACAGATACCGTTTGTTCCCGAACTTCGCGAGGGTGGAGACGTTGGTTTGCCCATTGTCATCGCTGATCCCGATAGCGAGGCGACCAAGGCATTCGCGGCGATCGCTGATGAGCTTGTTGCCCGTAAGCCGCGTCTGCGAAGCCATCCAGATCTCGTGATTTCCTAGACAACGAACGACGGACCAGACGTGGGCCACCATGAAACAGACAGACCGGAGGAGTAGACATGAGTGATATCACAACCGTGCGCATCGGTTTGTCCTCAGCAAGAGAGCTTGAGATCACCGTTGAAGACGCTGATTCGATATCAAACGCATACGAGAAAGCCGTGAAAGGCAAGGACTCGGTGATGTGGGTGACAGACACACGCGGACACCGGTTTGGGATCAGTGTCAGCTCCATAGCCTTCGTGGAGATCGACCAGCCGGAGAACAGGGGAGTGGGGTTTTGATCTGATGACCGATGACCGAATTCCGATGACCGATGACCGACTTCAGAAGTCAGAAGTCAGATAGCCGGCGGACCTGGAGTTCAGTTGCTGAACTCCAAGGAACCCGCTTCGGGTTCCCGATGACCGACTTCAGAAGTCAGAAGTCAGATAGCCGGCGGACCTGGAGTTCAGTTGCTGAACTCCAAGGAACCCGCTTCGGGTTCCCGATGACCGAATCAGAGGGTGATTCTGGCTTCTGTAAGGGAGCGGAGCGACCGGGTCTGACGCCTGACGTCCGACGTCCGACGTCTGCCTACGAGGCTTGGCGTCTCCGACGACGTTCCGCCAACCACCGCTTGCGATAGCGGCGACGATCATCCTCAGGAAGTCCGCCCCAAACGCCAGCCTCTTGGTTGGTTTCGAGTGCATAGAGGAGGCATTCCTCAAGGACGGTGCATGTCGAGCAGATTGCTGATGCCTTCTCAATCATGTCGATCGCTGGACCAGTCGTTCCCACCGGAAAAAAGATATCAGGATCGGAGGCTCGGCAAGCGGACAATTCACGCCAGTCGGTCACGGTCAACACGGTCGTCTCTCCTACGAATGCTCGCTTATGCCTACGAAAGTGAAGTCTTTCACAATGTACCCAGCTCTGTCAAATGATTCTGAGATATTTGTGAAAATTCTCTCAACCGAATTGTACGAAACGAAACCTGTACTTGGGGAGAATCAGTGTTGGTTTTCGCGAGCCCAGGTGATTTCAGGGTAGACCCCTCGGTACCATCGTGGATACAGCACAAGATGAGGAACAAACACATGTCGATCGATCAACGACTGAGAGACGATCAGAAGACGGCGATGAAGGCCGGCGACAAGGCGACACTCAACGTTGTGCGGTCGGTGCGCACCGAGGTCGCAATCGCTCTTGCAGCCCCAAAATTCGAGGGCGGGGCCGACGACGCCCTGTACCTTGACATCATTGCAACCTACGTAAAACGGATCCAAAAGGCCAAGGCTGAGTACGACTCGATGGGTGATGCCGGTGCCGAGCGTGCCGCGAGTATCGCTTTTGAAGTCGAATACCTGAGCCAGTACCTGCCAAAGAAGCTTGACGAGGCTGCGACTCGTGAGCTGGTTGAACAGGCGATCATCGACCTTGATGCCGATGGCGACACGCCAGCAGGCAAGGTGGTGGGCGCCGTGATGCGTTCCGGCGAAGACCTCGACGGCGCCCTCGTGAACCGCCTGGTGTCAGAACTCCTGAGCTAGAGAAGCTTTCAGTTCACAGCTTTCAGCTTTCAGCTTTCAGCGAGAACGGACATCGGACATCGGACGTCGGACTTCGGACATCGGGAACCTGAGGCGGGTTCCTTGGAGTTCAGCAACTGAACTCCAGGTCCACCGGGATTCGGTCATCGGGAACCTGAAGCGAGTTCCTTGGAGTTCAGGAACTGAACTCCTCTGAGGTCTGCCGGCTATCTGACGTCTGACTTCTGAAGTCGGTTCTCGGAAATCGGTCATGTGGCCGTGCCCCAGGCAGGATTCGAACCTGCGCACCCGGCTCCGGAGGCCAGTGCTCTATCCCCTGAGCTACTGGGGCGCACGTAGATTGTAACCTTGCGCCTCTGGCACTCACCTGCGCGCCCGACCGAGGACCACCGACGCATGTCGCTCCAATCAAGACTCACCGCCGTGTTCGCCCAAGCGTTCGCTGCGCACGACGTTGACGCTTCGTTTGGCGAGGTCGTGGTGTCCCAACGACCCGAGCTCGCCGACTACCAGTGCAACGGGGCCCTTGGAGCCGCCAAGCGTGTGGGTCGCAATCCGCGAGAACTTGCAGAGGCTGTCGTCGCCTCCATCGATGAGCCAACGCTGATCGAGTCGCTTGAGATCGCTGGGCCCGGTTTCATCAACATCGTGATCACTCCTGGCCTTCTGTCTGAAACGGTCCGAGACATGGCCGAGTCGAAACGCCTCGCAGTGGACGCGGTCGAGCATCCTCTCACTGTCATTGTTGATTACGGTGGACCGAACATGTCAAAGGCGCTCCACGTGGGCCATCTGCGTGCTGCCGTGATCGGTGAGTCCCTCAAGCGCCTGTTCCGTTTCGTTGGCCATACCACGATCGGTGACATCCATATGGGCGATTGGGGGATGCCGATCGGCCAACTGATCATTGAGCTTGAGGACCGCCAACCCGGCCTTCCGTACTTCGATCCCGAGTACGACGAGTCCGTTGACGGCCCATATCCGACCGATTCCCCCGTCGATCTCGACGACCTGTCCGAGATGTACCCGGTCATCACGAAGCGTTGCGCTGAAGACCCTGCCGTTGCCGAGCGGGCACGCGTCGCGACATTCAACCTCCAGAACGGCCGAGCCGGATACATAGCGCTTTGGCAGCATTTCAGGGCTGTATCAGTCGCTGGTCAGCGATCCGACTTTGAAGCACTGGATGTCGAATTCGATGTCTGGTACGGGGAGTCGACGGTCCACGATCGTCTTGCGCCGATGGTCTCGCGACTCCTTGAATCGGGGGAGGCCCGCGAATCCGATGGTGCGACCATTGTCGATGTGGCGGAGCCTGACGATGCCAAGGAACTCCCTCCGCTCCTTCTGACACGTTCCGACGGCAGTTATCTGTATTCGACAACCGATCTGGCAACCATCGAGATGAGGGTGGAGGAGCTCAACGCCGACGTCATGCTCTACGTCGTCGATGCGCGCCAGGGCCTCCACTTCGAGCAGGTCTTTCGGGCAGCCCGAAAGACGGGGATAGCGCCACCCGAGATTGACTTGGAACACATCGGCTTTGGAACCGTCAACGGTCCGGACGGCAAGCCCTTCAAGACACGTGAGGGTGGAGTGTTGAGGCTTGGTGATTTGATCGATCTTGTCACCGAAGGCGCTCGATCCAAGCTTGATGCGGCCCACATTGCGGAGGGGTACCCAAGCGAGGAGCGCGAAGAGATCGCCCGTCAGGTCGGCCTCGCAGCGCTGAAGTTTGGTGATCTTTCGAACCATCGCACATCCAACTACACCTTTGATCTGGACCGGTTCGCTGCGTTCGAAGGAAAGACCGGACCGTACCTTCAGTATTCAGCAGTCAGGATCAAGTCGATCCTGCGACGGGCGGCTGAGGCCGGCCTTTCCTCGGGTGTCATCCTCGCCCCGACCGTCGACGCCGAGCGCGACCTCATGCTGCGTCTTGTGCGCCTTCCTGAGGTCCTCGCCCGTTCTGCAGCCCTCAGAGCTCCCAACGTGATTGCCGAATATGCATATGAGGTTGCGACCGACTTCAGTCGGTTCTACGAGAAATGTCACATTCTCAACGAGACCGACACGCAGCGTCAGGCATCGTGGCTTGCACTTGTCGAGGTAACACTCAGGACCCTCGACCTCCTCCTTGACCTGTTGGGTATCGAGATCCCGGACCGAATGTGATCGGTACCGCAGTACCGCGTGGGCTTCTGCCCGAATCCGCCGGAGTAGTCGGTGGTCATTTGTCGATCGGTGGTTGTCGGGTGGTGGATCTGGTCGCGGAGTTCGGGTCACCTCTGTTCATCTACGACGAGCAGCAGCTGATCGATCGATGCCACGAGGCAGTGGAGTCCTTTGGTGAAGGCGTCGCCTATGCCTCCAAAGCATTTCTTTGTACGGCCATGGCACGGATCGCATTCGAGGCCGGTATGCACATCGACGTTGCGACGGGTGGAGAGTTGTATGTGACGCTTGCAGCAGGTGTTCCGGCAGAGCGAATCGTCATGCACGGGAACAACAAGTCCGATGCTGAAATCACGATGGCTCTCGAGGCAGGGGTCGGGAGGATCGTGATCGATTCATTCGATGAGATGGATCGCATTGATCGGATCGTGGGCAGTGGATTCCCCGCGCCGGAGGTGCTGGTACGGATCAATCCAGGCATCACAGCTCACACTCACGAGTATCTCCAGACGGGTATCCCAGACTCCAAGTTCGGATTCCCACTTGTCGAAGGAATCGCAAGGAAGGCCATCGATCGAGCGTCTGCATCGGACTCGATGGTCTATCTCGGGATTCACGCGCACATTGGCAGCCAAGTGTTTGATGTGGCGTCGTACCGAAAGGCGATGTCTGCGATCGCTCCATTCCTGAGTGATTCCGGTGCTTCCGAGGTTTCCATCGGAGGCGGCCTTGGTGTCGCCTATGTCGACGGAGAACAGGCACCAACCATGACGGAATGGGCTTTGGCGATCCGAGAGGCTGCCGAGACCGAGGGAGTGACCGCCCGGATCACCGCCGAGCCGGGGCGCGCCATCGTCGCCAGAGCCGCAGTAACCGCATACACGGTTGGCACGATCAAGGAGATTCCCGGGACCCGAACCTATGTGTCGGTAGACGGCGGAATGTCAGACAACCCTCGGCCCGTCCTGTACGGCAGCGGCTACGAGGCCTTTCTCGCGAGTGACGTTGAGGCGAGGCGAGATCGAGCCGTGACGATTGTTGGGAAGCATTGCGAGAGTGGGGATTTCATCGTTCGGGATGCGGCTCTTCCAGCTCACATTGCAATCGGTGACGTTGTCTGCACTCCGGTGACGGGTGCCTACGGCCATTCGATGTGGTCCAACTACAACAAGGTGCTGCGGCCAGCGGTCATATTCGTTCGAGGGAGCCAAGCGCGTACCGTGGTTGAACGGGAATGCTTCGATGATCTTCTTGCAAGGGACGTTGGAAGGGTCAACTAATCAGTTCGCCAGATCGGCATCGGATCGGCTTCGGTCAGCGAACCAAGGAACGCCAAGGTCCACGGTGTCGCTCTACGTTCCGTGAGATAGGCATATCCCCGGTCTGGCACCTTGAACATTGAGTCGGTTCCGATCCAGCCGTCTCCGGTCACCCACCAATACAGGTTTTGGTCTGCATGCGAGGTGGGCGATGATCCAGAACTGGCACCGAGGTACCTTGATCCGTAGGTATCCGATACGAGAACGACGGATCGGTGCTCAGCGGCAAATGCCTCGAACGCCTTGGTTCGTGATCGCCAGATCTTGTCGATCCTGCCCGCGACGATGGTCGCAAATGAGTCAACCGGACTCTGGTTGATGACTTCAAGGCGGAATTCGTCCTGGTTCGCATCTTCGCTGTGAGCGACCGTTGGTAGGGGCACCGATTCGATAATTGGCGCGTGACCGACGAGAAGGTCGTGAATCCAGCGCGTGTCGGTATCAGACATGATGACGATTGCTCGAGAACCGATCCTGTCGATCTCAGCAATGGCGGGATAGGGATCGGCATGGTTGACAGCGATGACAGGCGCATTGAGCCGGAGCTCATCAACTTCACTTGACGTGAGGTTTGCTGCCTCCTCTGCGAGAAGAACGACGGTCGTGGTCGATGGGTCAGGTTCATAGCTTTGAGAGATCGCAAGGGTTGCTTCGCTGAAGTCCGTCGAGAGCCATTCGAAGACCACCCGATCAGCCTTCCTCAGGGACTTGTAGGGGTCGACGGGATGACCGCTTGGCGTGCGCAGCTCGAAATGCAGGTGCGGGGGCGTCGTCTCTGCGTTCCCGCTGTCGCCGACGTAGGCGATGATCTGGCCGGCCTTTACTTTGACACCGGGTTCGATCCCGGGCGCAGGACACGGGAACCCGATGTCATCACTTCCGGGTGTGTCGTTGTTCAGGTGGAGGTATCGGGTTTCCCATCGGTCCCTGTGACGGATGTGGACGGCGCAGCCAGCATTTCCTTCGTCATAGGTCACCGACGTCACCGTGCCGTCTTGGGCAGCGACAACAGGGAGTCCCCGCCAGTCCCGCGTCATGATGTCAATGCCGTGGTGCTCGCGAGTGCAATTGTCCCGACATGCGCCGAAACCTGCGTAGAAGTATGACGAACCCACGATTGGAAAGACCAACTTCTTCGTGACATCGATCCGTTCAACGGGGTTCGGAGGGCGGGGCGTTGTGTCTCCCGGCTCGAACTCCAGCGGTTCGGACTCCGACGGTTCAGTCTCCGGCAGGTCAGTATCCGACGGTGTCGCCGGCAACGAGGTTGTGGTTGTTGTGATCGGTGCGTACGGATTCGACGGATCCTGCGCACCCGCGGGCGGTGTCGCGACAACGCCGATAACGGTGGCGCCCACGAAGAACACCGTCGCAACAGCGACCGCATATCTGGTTCGACCCATAGGGTGGCATCGGCACTCGATCTCGGTTCCTGAAGGATTGTGTTCATGCACAGAGTTCGCGCAGCCAACCGACACTATCGTCGCTCACCTATGGAACGAACAATCGGGATCGGGCTCTTGGGGGCGGGAACAGTTGGTGGGACCCTTGTCCGCAGACTCATCGGCGAGTCGGACGCGATCGCGGCCAAGACGGGTCTTTCGTTCGATGTCAGGCGGATCGGTGTGCGTGACCTTGGCCGAGGCCGCGACTTTGAGATTACAGAGGGGCTCCTGACCGACGATCCGTTCGCTGTCGTGAACGATCCGACCGTTGACATCGTGGTCGAGGTGATGGGTGGTCTCGACCCAGCGGGTGATCTCGTCCTCGCAGCACTTGATGCTGGAAAGCCGGTCATCTCAGCAAACAAGGAACTCATAGCGGCTCGGGGTCCTGAACTCATAGCCGCAGCAGAGAGGTCTGGAGTTCCCTTCCTGTTCGAGGCTGCTGTGGGTGGAGGGATCCCGATCATTCGACCCCTTTCTGAGACGCTCGCGGGGGAAACCGTGACTCGGGTGCTCGGCATCGTGAACGGGACGACGAACTTCATCCTCACGAAGATGGCCGACGAGGGTTCCACGTACGCTTCCGCATTGGAAGAAGCGAAGGAGCTCGGGTATGCGGAACCCGACCCGACCGCTGACGTCACGGGAGCGGACGCTGCGGCCAAGGCGGCAATCCTTGCGTCACTCGCTTTTGGGACCTGGGTCGGCTTCGGCGATGTCCACTACGAGGGAATCGAATCGATTTCCGCTGAGGACATCGCATTCGCTGCAGACTTTGGCTACGTCATCAAGCTGATTGCCGTATGCGACAGGACGGGTTCTGGCGTATCTGCTCGTGTTCACCCTGCAATGGTGCCGTTGGAGCACCCGCTTGCCTCGATTCGAGGTGCGATGAACGCGGTGTTCATTGAAGGGCCTGCTATTGGTTCGCTGCTCTTCGCAGGACCAGGGGCGGGCGGCGACCCCACAGCAACGGCAGTTCTCGGTGACGTCATTGACGCGGCGCGCGAGATGCTCGCCGGGGCCCAGGTGGCGCCCCGAATCATGATGTCTCCCGGAGAGATCATTCCGTTTGAGGATGTGCGCACAGAGTGGTACATGCGCCTCATGGTCGATGATCAACCAGGTGTGCTCGCGACGATTGCATCAGGCTTCGGACAGACCGGTGTATCAATTCGGTCGGTGTGGCAGGAAGGCGTCGACTCCCAGGCAGCACTTATCGTCGTGACCCATGCGGCGCTCGAGTCATCCCAGCGCGCTGCACTTACATCACTCGAACAGATTCCCGAGGTGCTTGAGGTTGCGGCGATCATCAGGGTTCTTGGAGATGAATCGTGAGATGGCGCGGTGTGATCCGCGAGCATGCCGAGCGACTCCCGGTTGATGGGGATACGCCAGTCATAACGCTGCTTGAAGGTGGAACACCTCTCATCCCGGCACCTGCCGTATCCGATGCCGTTGAACGTGACGTGTTCTTGAAGTTCGAGGGGATGAACCCGACGGGATCATTCAAGGATCGTGGCATGACACTGGCGGTTTCGAAGGCTGTCGAGGCCGGATCGCGCGCGGTGGCTTGCGCATCGACCGGCAACACCTCGGCGTCTGCTGCTGCGTACGCAGCGAGGGCCGGTCTTGCCTGCATTGTTGTGCTGCCCGCTGGCAAGATCGCTGCGGGAAAGCTCGCCCAGGCGTCTGCGCACGGGGCAACCATTGTTCCTATCGACGGGAACTTCGATGACGCGCTCGAAATCGTCAAACAGCTCTCGGAGCAGCACGATGTGACCTTGGTCAACTCGGTGAACCCGTTTCGCATCGAAGCCCAAAAGACTGCCGCGTTCGAGATCATCGATGATCTCGGCCATGCCCCGTCCGTGCACGCGCTGCCTGTCGGAAATGCCGGGAACATCACGGCATATTGGAAGGGGTACACCGAAGTCGGAACCAGTCCGGCCATGTGGGGGTTCCAAGCTGCGGGCGCTGCCCCAATCGTGACCGGTGAGATATTCGACAACCCAGAGACCATTGCAACCGCGATCCGCATCGGGAATCCGGCGTCGTGGGAAGGGGCGCTCGAAGCGCGAGATGCATCAAATGGGCGGATCGAATCCGTGACCGACGATGAGATCCTCGCTGCCTACCGCCTCTTGTCGGAAAGGGTCGGCGTCTTTTGCGAACCAGCATCGGCAGCTGGGGTCGCAGGCATCATGAAGTTCAAGAATGATCTCCCCGAAGGTGACGTCGTCTGCACCGTCACCGGTCACGGACTCAAGGATCCAGACACGGCCGTGGCAGACATCGTGTTCCCCACCCCGGTCGCCCCCACCCTCGATGCCGTCGTCAGGTCCCTCGCCTGGTAGCCGACGACGGACGACAGACGACAGACGACCTCAGACCATGGCTGAAAGCTGAGAGCTGAGAGCTGAAAGCTCATTCCTGTCACACCGGGGGTATACCCTGTCAGGTATGACAGTGAGGGGAAGCTCGTGCAATTTCTAGTTGGTGCTCTGGCGGTTGCCGTCGTGGTGTTACTTGTCGTCGTGATCGTGATTGTTCGACGGGGTTCAGCCGATTCCGGGACCGCGGAAAACGACGATGGTCAAGCCGTTATCAACCAAAAGGTCGACGCCCTCCTCCTCGCACAGCAACAACTCGCTGGTCAGGTCAAGGCAGTGAGCGACACCCAGGTGCAAACGTCCAAGGCGATCAGCGATACCGTTGCGCAATCGCAATCTGAACTGACCAAGCAGGTCAATGAGCGTTTGGACAAGGTGAACACCGCCGTGGGAACCACGCTCACCGACTCGGCCGAAAAGACCGCCAAGTCCCTTGGCAACCTCACCGCACGCCTCGAAGCGATCGACAAGGCTCAGCAGAACATCGTGGGACTTGCAGACGAAGTGGTGAGCCTCAAGCACGTCCTTGACAACAACCCGGCGCGGGGAGCGTTCGGCGAGGTCCAGCTCAAGGACCTCGTTGAAGAGATGCTTCCCCCGTTCGCCTATTCACATCAGCAGAGGCTCGAGAACGGGAAGATCGTCGATTGCCTCATCGAGCTACCCGATCCTCCAGGACCCATCGCCGTCGACGCCAAGTTTCCGCTCTCTGCCTACAAAGCGATGATCGACGCAGATGATCGAGCAATCAGGGAAACAGCGAAGAAGCAGCTCACGGTCGACACTCGAAAACATGTGCGTGATATCGCTGACAAGTACGTCGGACAATCGATCGATGGATTCCGCTCAACGTCGCAAAGTGCATTGATGTTTATTCCGTCCGAAGCCGTGTACGCCGAACTGCACGCTCATCATCCGGCGGTCATTGAGGACTGCCACAAGTACAAGGTGTACCTCGTATCGCCAACCACCCTGATGGCAACGTTGACAACGGTGCGGGCAATCTTGCGCGACGTCGAGATGCGTGAGCAGGCGAGTGTCATCCAGGACATGGTTGGCGACCTCCTCGTGGATGTTGGCAGGCTTGCCATCAGGGTGGACAATCTCGACAAGCACTTCGATGCAGCAGTCAAGGATGTCAACCAGATCAAGATCAGCGCTGGGAAGATCCAGGACCGTGGTGAACGGATCGAGTCCCTCGAACTTGATGAACCTGATGAAGTCGGGTCGGGGGGCCAGGGCGCACTTCCACTCACGTAGTGGTGGGGGCCGACCAAAGAAACAGCGATATCCAACGCCGTCGCCTATAATGACGGTGTTCCCACCCAGACTCCGATCGGAGTTCTCATGTGGGCAATCCCTCAGCGATTCGTTCGCTTCTTGCGATCAGACGCTGTCTTCCGGTCCTTCTGACCGCCCACATCTGCATCTCGAAAGGGGCACAGACGAGATGAGTACACCAAGAACCAGGCTCCAGGAGCTCAAACTCCCGCAGTTGCGTGACATGGCGACATCGGTTGATGTTGAACATGATGGACTCCAGAAGTCCAAACTGATCGCAGCGATCCTCGAAGCTGACACCTTCGACGAGAAGATGCTTCCAGCCGAAACTGTCGCCGACTCTGGCGCAAAAACGGCGAAACGTGAAGAGACATCAGCCTCTGATGACGCCACCGGATCGAGTGCTGATAGTGCACCCTCAGATCGTCAAGGTGGACGCGATGAACGCAGCGACCGTCAGGGCGGACGCGACGACAGAGATGATCGTCAAGGTGGCAGAAGCCGCAACCGCAGCAGCAACAGGAACCGCAACCGAAGCAGAAACCGTGAGCCGATCGACGAGTCGGAGCTCGAGACCCGTGAAGGGATCCTCGACATCCTCCCCGAGGGATACGGATTCCTCCGCTGCACCGGATACCTGCCTGGCGACAAGGATGCCTATGTCGCTGCCAACATTGTTCGCAAATCGCGTCTCCGCAAAGGTGACATCGTCTCTGGCCCGGTCCGCCCCGCCCGTGCCCAAGAGAAGTTCCCTGCCCTCGTCAGAGCTGCCAAGGTCAACGGTCTGGATCCTGAGACCGCTGAGGATCGACCAAAATTCAGCAAGCTGACACCACTTTTCCCTGACGTGCGCCTTCGTCTCGAGACTGACGGCGAGCCCCACCTGATGATGTCACGCATCATCGATTTGATCTCACCGATCGGAAAAGGGCAGCGTGGACTGATTGTCTCTCCGCCGAAGGCTGGCAAGACAACGGTCCTCAAAGACATAGCCCATTCCGTGGCTGCCAACAATCCTGAGTGTCATCTCATGGTCGTTCTCGTTGATGAACGCCCAGAAGAGGTCACTGACATGCAGCGGTCGGTCAAGGGCGAGGTCATCTATTCGACCTTCGATCGTCCAGCTGAGGAGCACACGCAGGTCTCGGAGCTTGCGATCGAACGTGCAAAGCGGATGGTCGAAATGGGACAGGATGTCGTCATCCTTCTCGACTCGATCACCAGACTCGCACGAGCACACAACCTCGCTACGCCTGCTTCAGGACGGATTCTCTCTGGTGGTGTGGACTCAACCGCTCTGTACCCACCAAAGCGCTTCTTCGGTGCTGCTCGCAACATCGAGGAGGGTGGAAGTTTGACGATCATCGGTACGGCTCTTGTTGAGACCGGAAGCCGCATGGATGAGGTCATCTTCGAGGAATTCAAGGGAACCGGCAACATGGAGCTTCGACTGGATCGTAAGCTTGCAGACAGGCGGATCTATCCGGCGATCGATATCGAATCGTCCGGAACTCGCCGCGAGGAATTGCTGTTTGATCCCGCCGAACTCCAGGAAGTCTGGAAGCTCCGCCGGGTACTACTCGCACTGGAATCTGGTGCGGCACTTGAGCTTCTGATCGATCGCCTCAAGAGCACCAAGTCGAACGCAGAGTTCTTGCTCTCGGTCGCCAAGAACACTCAGTAGACGCAGCACCAACGGACCGCGTTACAGTTCAACGACATCAGTGAGGAGAAACCGTGAAGCCCGACATCCACCCGGCATACCGTCCGGTCGTGTTCCAGGACACGTCATCAGATTTCCACTTCTTGACGAAGTCAACAGTCGAGACAAACGAGACCATCGAATGGGAAGACGGCAGCACCTATCCGCTGGCAAAGGTTGAAATCTCATCTGTGAGCCATCCGTTTTATACCGGAAAGCAGATTCTCGTCGATACCACCGGTCGTGTTGAGCGCTTCCGCAAGCGCTATGGACAGACAACCGCAAACCCCAAGCCTGAAGCCGTATCCGCTGAGGCGCCACAGGCCGAAGAAGCTCCGGATGCTGTCGAACCGGCCTCGGAACCCGAAGCCGCAGACGCGGAGGCTTAGTTGAGTCGATCACCTGGCTCGTCAGTTGGCGGCCAGGCGGTCATCGAGGGCGTGATGATGCGCGCTCCCGACGCCTGGGCCGTAGCTGTACGGCGACCCGATGGCGTCATCGAGGCGCAACGCAACGACCTTCCGCGACTGTCGAGTCGCAATGCTCTCGCAAAGGTGCCTTTTCTCCGCGGCATCTTCGTGCTCATCGAATCGCTGTCTCTCGGATTTCGTGCCCTGTCGTGGTCTGCGGAACGCGCTGGTGACGAGGACGAACAGGTTGGCAGGAAAGAGATCATCTTCACGATGGTCCTTGCGGCGGCCTTCGCAATAGCGCTCTTCATCCTCGCCCCTGCATTCGCAGCGAACTGGATCAAAGACCTCGTCGGTGGAAACGGGCTCGTATTCGTCATAGTCGACGGTGCCATCCGCATTCTCCTGATCGTCGGCTACATCTGGCTGATCGGTCGCAATGACGAGATTCAACGCGTCTTCCAATACCACGGTGCCGAGCACAAGACGATCCACGCGTATGAGAACGGGGACCCACTCGACATCGGCCCAATTCAGAGATACAGCCCGCGTCATCCGCGGTGCGGCACATCGTTCATCATCATTGTTGCAATGGTTGCCTTCGTGGTCTTCCTCACCCTTGCCCCACTCCCATTCCTCATCCAGGTGGCTGCGCGTATCGTTCTCATCCCCGTTATCGCTGGTATCAGCTACGAGATACTGAAGGCTGCCGCGGGTCATCGGTGGCTTGCGTGGGCGTCCAAACCAGGGATGTGGATCCAGGCGATCACAACCAAGGAACCCACCGAGGATCAGGTGGAGGTTGCCATCGCCTCGCTCCTCGCGGCACTTGAGCCGGACGACATCGAAGAGGTCAAAGAACGCGGAGCGGTGAACGCGGCGGCCCTTGCTGCCGAATACGACGTGGGAACCGATGATGGATGACAAGCTTGCCGCACGTCTGTTGGACGTGGAGGCCAGCTTCGAGGAAACACTCGAACAACTCGCAGACAACACGATCCTCTCCGATCAGCCCAAGTATCGGGAAGTCTCCTCACGCCACGCCGAACTCAAACCGATCGTCGAAGCTTTTCGTCGCCATACGGTGACAACCACGGAGGTCGCTGAGGCTCGTGAGCTCGCTGCCAATGAAGGCGACCCCGAGATGGCTGCTTACTTCGCAGATACGATCGCTTCGGGGACCGAGGAACTCGAAGCGATCGAGAGCGAACTCCGCAGGCTCCTCATTCCGAAGGATCCCGACGACGACAAAGACGTCATTGTTGAGGTCAGGGCAGCAGCTGGAGGTGACGAAGCTGCGCTGTGGGCAGGAGACCTGTACCGCATGTATGAGCGATTTGCCGAGCGTTCCGGTTGGACGATCGAACCGATCGATATCTCAGCGACCGGTGGGGGTGGGGTGAAAGAAGTCACGTTTGCCGTGAAGGGAAAGGGCGCCTGGTCCAGACTCAAGTATGAGGCTGGACCTCATCGGGTCCAACGGGTTCCGACGACTGAATCACAGGGCCGGATACATACCTCGATGGGGACGGTCGCGGTGCTCCCAGAGGTCGAAGACGTTGACGTACAGATTCACGAGAACGATCTCATCATCGAGACGATGCGCTCCCAAGGGCCTGGCGGCCAATCCGTCAACACAACCGACTCCGCAGTGCGTATCACGCACACACCCACCGGAATCGTCGTGTCCTGTCAGGACGAAAAGTCCCAGCTCCAGAACAAGATCAAGGCGATGCGGGTTCTCAGGGCGAGGCTCTACCAGATTCAACTGGAGGAGCAGCAGGGTGAACGCGCAGCCGCCCGCAAATCCCAGGTCGGCACCGGCGATCGGTCGGAAAAGATTCGCACCTACAACTTCAAGGAGAACCGCGTCACCGATCACCGAATCGGCTTCACGATCCATTCCCTTCCGTCGGTCCTCGACGGTGACCTTGAAGAACTCCACGAAGCACTGATTGCCGATGACATGGCAAGGAAGTTGTCCGAGGGCGAATAGCTATGCACTCTGATGAACTCATCGGGGTGTACACGACGCTCCCACGACACGAGGTCCTACGACTGATGTGTGTCGCAACCGGCCATCTCAGTGTTGAGCTCCGGCTTGGCGTGGAGCTAACGCCAGGCCAGGTTGCGACCTTTGAATCACTCGTCGCCAGACGACTCGAAAACGAGCCGCTCCAATACATTGAGGGATCAGTTCCCTTTGGATCAATCGAAGTCGCTGTCGATTCTCGGGTATTGATCCCACGACCGGAAACTGAGTACCTCTTCGAACTCGTTGTGACCATGGTCGATGACCCTCTGGTCATCGTTGACCTGTGTACGGGCAGCGGAAACCTTGCGCTGGCACTCAAGGCGCGGTTTCCCAATGCAGCGGTCTACGCCTCAGACGTGTCTCGCGATGCGGTGACGCTTGCGAGATCAAACGCGGATCGTGCCGGCCTCGAGATCAACGTTGTGCATGGCAACCTGTTCGATCCCATTCCACCGACAGTCAAAGGTCGCGTTGACCTCCTGGTTTCCAACCCCCCGTATCTGGCTGAGCGTGAATATCTCGACCTTCCTCTCGACGTGCGCAGAGAGCCACGTGTTGCCTTGGTGGCCGGACCCAACGGTGACGAAGTCGTGCGTGAGATCGGAAGACGGATCGGCGATTGGATGGCACCCGGTGGAGTGGTCGGCATCGAGGTATCGGAGTTCCATGCGCAGGCAGTCGTCGACTCCTTCGCAGATGTCGGCGGCGCCGTTGAGCAGGATCTCACAGGACGCGACCGATACGTCATGGGGAGACGCCCGGTCGAGTAGCGTTGCCCCACAAGCTCGAGATCTCTGGAGGTGGCGATGGATGTGTCGGCAGCAGCGCGAGCGCTCAAACGTGGGGAAATCGTGGGCGTTCCAACAGATACGGTCTACGGCATAGCCGTCGACCCATTCGACGAAGCCGCACTCGAACGGCTGTCCGACATCAAGGGCAGGGAAGCGGGAAAACCGATCGCAATACTTGTCGCATCGCTCGACCAAGGACTGCTGCTGGGAGCAATGTCTGATAGAGCGCTTGATCTCGCGGACAAATATTGGCCCGGCCCTGTCACACTCGTTGTCCCGCGTCTCGACACCGCCCCACCATGGCTGGGTGACCCCGCCCGACGGACGATCGGCCTTCGTTGTCCCGATCATCCTGTCGCACTTGCCCTTCTCGAAACCGCAGGTCCGCTCGCTGTGACCTCGGCGAACACTTCATCGGGCGAGCCAGCACAGAGCGCCGACGAAGCCAAAGAAGTTTTTGCCGATGAGATCCTGACCTATCTTCCGGGAGACGCCGGTGGTGGGTCTCCGTCAACTCTCGTTGATCTCACCCGACCCGCCGAGACGGTTCTTCGAAAGGGCCCCATCAGCTTTTGAGTCCGACGCAGCACAGGCGATAGGGTGCATCCGTGATCGCGCGTACCTGGCTCGCCGTTGGTGTGGGCACACTGATCTTTGCCATGTCCATGTGGTTTGCATTTCTTGCAGCCGCAGGCTCCGGTCTGGTCGCGTTCGTCATCGTTGCGATTGGTTTGGTGCTTGCGTCGTACGCGATTGCAGGATTCAGTCAGGCACCTGATCCTATGGATGTCGGATTCCGAGCTTCGCTGCTCGCTCTCGGCGTCGGGGGAATCCTGCTCGCTATCGCTGGTGGCTCTGGCAGCGAGTTGTCTCTCGTGCTCACACCGCTGATTGCCGTTGGGGTTGGGGGAGCGTTCGCCATGGCACCGATCGGGATCCGCTCGAGGATTCTTGCGAGGCTTGCTGCCTTGATCCCGGTCTGTCTCGTGGCAGGTTTCATCTTCACGGTCGACCCGATCATCTTTGGGGTGTTCATGCCGCTTATCCCTTTGATCAGCCTCGGATTCGCCGACCGGTTCTACGACAGGGGAGTCGAGGTTCTCGAAGAGGATCTCCCGAACGCATAGTCGTTCCTATCGGTTCGCCGCCGATTTGGGTCTACCCTCACTTTCACAACATCGAGTGTGTGAGGAACGCAATGACCGACATGACACCACTCGCAGAGGCGGACCCGACGCTTGCTGCGATGATTGCGAAGGAAGCCCATCGGCAGCGCTCCAACCTGCAGCTGATCGCATCTGAGAACTTCGTCTCGAAGGCAATGATGGAGGCTTCGGGCTCCGTTCTCGCCAACAAGTATTCCGAGGGCTACCCGGGCCGGCGCTACTACGAGGGCTGTGCGGTCATCGACGAGATCGAGTCGCTCGCCATTGATCGTGCAAAGAGTCTCTTCGGGTCCGATCATGCCAATGTGCAGCCACATTCGGGATCACAGGCGAACATGGCGGCATACCTCGCCGTCCTTGATCCGGGCGACACGATTCTCGGTATGCGCCTCGATCAGGGTGGGCACCTCACCCATGGTTCACCCGTCAACTTTTCAGGTCAGCTGTTCAACTTCGTCGCATACGGGCTTGACGACGAAACAGAACTCATCGACTTCGACAACGTCCGCGCCATTGCCCATGAACACAAGCCGAAGATGATCATTGCTGGCTACTCGTCGTACTCAAGACTCATCGACTGGGCACAGTTCCGTGCCATCGCCGATGAGGTTGGCGCACTCCTGTTGGTAGATGCCGCGCACATCATTGGACTGATCGCTGGCGGTGCCCACCCGAGTCCTGTTCCCTTCGCCGACATCGTCACGGCAACCACACACAAGGCGTTGCGTGGCCCACGGGGTGGACTCATCATGTGTCGAGAGGAATACGCCAAGGCGATCGACAAGTCTGTCTTCCCGTATGCACAGGGTGGAGCAATCAATCATCAGATCGCAGGAAAGGCGCTGTGCTTCAAGCAGGCCGCAACACCCGAGTATTCGACCTATGCCCATCAAGTCGTCCGGAACGCCTCGGTTCTTGCCGAAGCGATGGCCGGTGCTGGTGCACGGATCGTTTCGGGCGGTACCGAGAATCACATGTTCCTGACCGACCTGAGGTCGATCGATGAGGACCTTTCGGGGAAGGAAGCCGCAACCTTCCTTGACGAAATGGGAATCACGTTGAACCGAAACTCCATCCCGTCTGATCCTCGGTCTGCCTTTGTCACATCGGGTATCCGGATCGGAACACCGTCGGTAACCACCGCAGGGATGAAGCAGGAGCAGATGGTCACGCTTGGCAACGCGATCGTCGAGCTCCTCCGCAAGCGAAACGAACCGACCACGCTTGAACACCTCCGCGCCCGGGTCGCCGAACTCGCAGCAGAGTTCCCCGCCTACCCCGTCGATTTCAACGGCTACGTTTAGGCGAGCTTCGCTCGCCGCTTACAGCTCTCAGCTCACAGCTTTCAGCACGCGCTTACGTACACGATCTCGGGTCGCGATCGGTGCAGGAGCTGAGAGCTGAGAGCTGATAGCCGAAAGCTGACTCCTGATTGCTATTGCAATCAGGAAACCCTCTATCTTCCGCCCGTACAACGACGTCGTAAGAGAGTTCGTCTTGAACAAAACTTCAACTCGGGGTGAACTTGTTCGCGGGTGGTCCGGATCGGGCGACCTGCTTGCTTCCGTGATCGCTGGACTCCTTCTCGGACTCGCACTCGACTATTGGCTCGGAACAGCCCCACTCTTCGTCATCATTCTCAGCGTTTCCGCTGCTGTTGGTGCCTTCTACAAGATGAACGCAGAGTCCGCCGAGACGATTGATATCCAAGCCGCCGAGGCGATCAGGATCCGTGATGGACTTTGATGTCGCGGCCGCAGAGGCCTATTCACAGCCCTTTCCGGTTGCGATTGATGTGGAATCAATCGTCGCCCGCCACATCATCAAGCGTGCGCTTGTGGTCGGACCAATCATCGTTGTCGCGGCCTGGCTTCTGGCTGACACGCTCGGTGGCCTGTCTGCAGCGATCGGTGTCGCCATCGTCGTCGTGAACTTTCTCATCGCCGGCTGGATCCTGTCCCGCGCGGCGAA
The DNA here is from genome assembly GCA_963714375.1 of uncultured Acidimicrobiia bacterium. Classification (GTDB taxonomy): domain Bacteria; phylum Actinomycetota; class Acidimicrobiia; order Spongiisociales; family UBA5794; genus UBA5794. Next base: position 15,413 of record CAVQOG010000002.1, on the reverse strand, counting down.
GGTATCGATGCAGACATATCATGTCGCTGCGCTGTTCGGGTTCTTCCTCAGGATGGGCTTCATCGCCCTTTCCATGTTCACCGTCGCGTGGATTTTCGAGGTTGATCGCCGAGCGATGGGCGTGGCTGCGATTGCCGCCTTCTTTGCACTCCTGACGCTGGAAGCGTCGGCAATGCTCAGAGGCGAACGAAAGGACCTGGAGTGGAGCTGATTCTTGCAAGCGGTGAGTGCGATTACCTCAATGAAGTGATCTGCGCGCCAGCAAACGTCAACGAGCTATTCGAGTTTCGTGAGCCGATCTGGACCATCCTCGGTTTTCCGATCACCCGAACCGTATTCCTCATCTTGGCGATCGCCGTGATTGTGTCGGCCCTTCTGTTCTTCGGCCTTCGCAAGAAGTCTGTCATCCCTTCAAAGTTCCAGGCGCTTGTCGAAAGTTTGATTTCCTTCGTCAAGGACGGGATCGCGATCGACATCATCGGTCCTGAGGGCGCCAAGTATGTTCCGTGGCTCATGTCGGTGTTCCTGTTCGTCCTGGTCGGGAACATGTACGAAGTGACCCCTGGCGTCAACTTTCCTGTCACGTCGCGCATGGCGCTGCCTGTCATGCTTGCTGCGATCAGTTGGGTCGTCTTCGTGGTCGCGGGCATCAAACGCCAGGGGCTCCGCTACTTCCTTGGCATCGTGTGGCCCACGAGCGTGCCAGTTGCGCTCCGTCCTCTTGTTGGCCTGATCGAGTTCTTCTCGATCTTGTTCATCCGGCCACTCACACTCGCGGTCCGGCTCTTCGCCAACATGGTTGCAGGCCACCTCATGCTCACCCTGCTGCTTGTTTCGGGCTGGGTGTTCATTTCGAATGTCGGCGAGATCGGGGCGAAAGCTGGCATTGGCATCGCATGGTTCATCATGGGTCTCGGGATCTTCATCTTCGAGATCGTCGTGATCACGCTTCAGGCCTACATCTTCACCCTGTTGTCGGCTGTGTATGTACAGACATCTCTCTATCCAGAGCACTAAGTAAGTAAGGAAGGACACTCACATGGATTTCGCATCAGCGGATGCACTCGCAGGAGCGCTCAAGCTCGTCGGGTACGGTCTTGCGGCGATTGGACCTGGTATCGGTATCGGTATCGTGGCCGGTTCCGCCATCGAGGCTATGGCTCGTCAGCCTGAGGCTGCAGGTGTAGCGAGGACGACAATGTTCCTCGGTATCGCCTTCACCGAAGCGCTTGCACTCATCGGCTTCGTTCTCTTCTTCATCGCTTAGGAGCCGAACATGTACCAGGCATGGAATTTGATCCTCGCCACCGCAGAACCCACTCTGACCTCAGCTGAGGCAGGCGAGGAATCCGGTGGGATAGATCTCCTTTTGCCAGCGCCAGAAGAGCTGATAGCAGGCATCATCGCCTTTGCGATCATCTTCTTCGTTGTCTGGAAGTTTGCGCTTCCAACATTCAAGAAGACGCTCGAAGCCCGTCAGGACGCCATCAGGAGTGAACTGGCGGCAGCTGAGCAGGCGAAGGTGGAAGCAGCATCCCTTCTTGATGACTATCGGTCGCAGGTGGCAGGTGCAAAGGATGAGGCTGCCCAGATCGTGGCCGAGGCTCGAGATGCGGGTGACGCTGTCAAGGCTGACATAGTGACACGTGCCGAAACTGAGGCCCAAGCCATCAAGGCTCGGGCAAGCGAAGAAGTCGCTGCTGACCGCGCACGAGTTGCGGACGAACTCAAACGACAGGTCGCGGACTTGTCGATCAACGTTGCCGAGCGTGTTGTTGGATCCAGTCTGGATTCCGACCAGCAGCGCGTGCTCGTCGATCGCTACATCGACGAACTCGGTGGAGTGCAGTAGCCGATGAGTACCGGTACCGCACAGAGCCACGTTGATGGCTACGCCGCAGCGCTCATCGATATCGCGCACGCCGAACAAGATCCGGCCGCTGCGATCGATGAGCTGTACCGCGCAGCCTCTGGTCTGAGCGGACACGCAGAACTCGTCGAGACACTCGCTGATCCGCGAATCCCGGGTGAACGCAAGCAGGGGATTGTCGATGACATCCTCGGTGGGCGCGCATCCCAGGTGACTGTGGCAGCGATGGGGTTCATAGTTGGCGCAGGGCAGGCGAAGAACCTTGGCGACATCGCGCGACGCCTCGCCGAGCTCGCAGCCGACGCCGAAGGTGAGGTTGTGGCTGAGGTCCGCACGGCACTCCCGCTCGACGCCGAGCAGATCGGTCGCCTCAGTACGGCGATCGCAGCAGCGACAGGTAAGAAGATTCAAGTCAAGGTCATTGTCGACCCCTCCGTTATCGGCGGAGTGGTGACAAAGGTCGGAGACACCGTGCTCGATGGGTCGGTACAACACCGATTCACCGAGCTTCGAGAGCAATGGGGTTGAGGCACGATGGCTGAACTCACGTTCGACACCGGAAACATCACCGAATCGCTCCGGGCAAATCTCGAGGGCTGGTCGCCCTCACTGGAAGCAGAAACGATGGGCTACGTCCTGTCCGTTGGCGACGGTGTCGCCCGCGTCGCAGGACTTCCGGGTGCGATGGCATCCGAGCTCCTCGAATTCCCAGGAGGACTTCTCGGCGTTGCCTTGAACCTTGATGAGGATTCGATCGGCGCCGTCATCATGGGTGACGCATCAGGAATTGAGGAAGGCGACGAAGTCCGTTCGACGGGTCGTGTGCTTTCCATCCCGGTTGGGGACGCAATGTTGGGTCGCGTCGTCGACCCCCTTGGCAATCCGATCGATGGCAAGGGTGAGATCAACACAACGGAGCGGCGTTTCCTTGAGACCCAGGCGCCAACCGTTGTCGAGCGTCAACCCGTTCATGAGCCGCTCCAAACAGGAATCAAGGCGATCGATGCCATGACACCGATCGGTCGCGGTCAGCGCCAGTTGATCATTGGTGACCGCCAGACTGGTAAGACAGCGATTGTCGTTGACACGATCCTTGCCCAGAAGGGGCTCGGCGTGAAATGCATCTACGTCGCTATCGGCCAGAAGAACTCGACGGTTGCCGAGGTCGTTGACACACTGACTGCAGCCGGTGCAATGGACTACACGGTTGTCGTGAACGCATCCGCCGGTGACTCGGCCGCACTCCAGATGTACGCACCATATGCTGGTTCGGCGATCGGTCAGCACTGGATGTACAACGGTGAGCATGCCCTTGTCATCTTTGACGACCTCACCAAGCAGGCCATCGCATATCGTGAGATTTCGCTTCTGCTTCGTCGTCCTCCAGGGCGTGAGGCGTACCCCGGTGACGTCTTTTATCTCCACAGCAGGCTGCTTGAGCGTTGTGCCAAGCTTTCCGACGAGCTCGGTGGAGGTTCGATGACCGGTCTCCCGATCATCGAAACGAAGGCGAACGATGTCTCGGCATACATCCCAACGAACGTGATTTCCATCACGGACGGGCAGATCTTCCTTGAGACCGATCTGTTCTTCTCAGGCATCCGCCCTGCCATCAACGCGGGTATCTCGGTGTCTCGAGTCGGTGGTGCAGCCCAGATCAAGGCGATGCGGAAGGTCGCAGGTCCACTGCGGTTGAACCTTGCCCAATTCCGTGAACTCGAAGCATTCGCAGAGTTTGGCTCCGAGTTGGATGCGACATCACTCGCACAGCTCGACCGTGGGCGTCGCGTTGTCGAGGTTCTCAAGCAGGGTCAGTACGCGCCAGTTCCCGTTGAGGAACAGTCGCTCGTGTTGTTCGCTGTGACCGAGGGCCACATGGACGACGTCGATCCTTCAAATGTGCCAGCTTTCGAAGCTGGACTCCGTGAATTTGCCCGCTCCCGCTACGGCTCTGTGCTTTCGGCTGTCGTCGATACGGGCGAACTGCCAACAGACGAGTTCATCTCGATCATCGAGGGATACAAGGGCAGTCTCGGTTCCGCTGATGCGGGTTCGGAGGCGTAGCGAACCGTGGCATCCGCTGAAGTTCGTCTGATCCGCCGGAGGATCAAGAGCGTCGAATCGACGATGAAGATCACGCGTGCGATGGAGCTCATCGCAACGGCGCGCATCGGCAAGGCTCAGCAACGTGTTGCCCAAGCCAAGCCGTACACAGAGAAGATGAACGACGTCATCCGCAACATCGGTGCGGCGACTGGTTCGCTTTCGCATCCGCTTCTCGAACAACGCGAGATCCACAATGTGGGTGTCCTTGTTGTGACGTCGGACCGTGGACTTGCCGGCGGCTACAACTCGTCGGTGATACGGCTGGCCGAGCACGCCGTTGCCGCGCATCAGGCCGCGGGCCACAACGTGCGCCTCTACACCGTCGGGGCCAAGGCGCTTGGTTACTTCCGGTATCGCAAGTATCAGATCAGCCATCATTGGCTCGCTGTCACAGACACTCCCACCTATGCGGATGCGAGATCGTTGGCGAACATCGTGCTCGACGAGTACGCATCGGGCCGTGTCGACTCGGTCGAGGCCTACACGACGGAATATGTCTCGGCGCTGACGCAGCTCGCCGAGAAATGGCCGGTCCTGCCAATCGAGCCCCCAGAGGCTGAGGACGGGACGGTCGATGCTTCGGTTGGCTACGAGTTCGAGCCATCCGCCGAAGAGATTCTCGGACGCCTGCTCCCTCGATACCTTGAAGGAACCATGTTCGGCATGCTCCTCGAAGCATCAGCATCTGAGCACGCTGCACGCCGAAGGGCGATGAAGGCAGCGACAGAGAACGCAGAAGAACTGACCCGCCTGTTGACCCGTGAGGCCAACCAGGCACGTCAGGCAGAGATCACAACAGAAATCAGTGAAATCGTTGGCGGCGCTGAAGCGCTGTCACACGGTTGAGAAACGACACGGAGAGCATCACATGAGCGTCACAACCCTCGCTTCCGGCCGCATCGTCAAGGTTGCGGGACCGGTGATAGACGTCGAGTTCCCAACGGACGCATTGCCAGAGATCAACTTTGCGATCGAGGTGGACATCGAGGTCGAAGGCAACAAGTCAACGGTCAAGTGCGAGGTTGCACAGCAACTCGGCAACGACCGGGTGCGTGCGGTGGCGCTCGCCCCGACGGATGGTGTGGTGCGTGGCGCCGAGGTTCGCAACACCGGTGTCCCGATCACGGTTCCTGTTGGGGACCAGACCCTTGGACACATTTTCAACACATGGGGCGACGCACTCGACGCACCCGATCTGGCGTTCGACGGCGAACGGTGGCCGATCCACCGTGAGCCCCCTCCGTTTGAGGATGTTGAGCCGCAGAAGAAGATGTTCGAAACCGGGATCAAGGTCATCGACCTGGTCTCGCCGTATCTCGAGGGTGGAAAGATTGGCCTCTTCGGTGGTGCCGGTGTCGGCAAGACGGTGCTCATCCAGGAGATGATCAACCGCGTTGCGACCCACCACGGTGGTGTGTCGGTGTTTGCCGGTGTTGGTGAGCGGACCCGTGAAGGCAACGACCTGTTCCGTGAGATGCAGGAATCCGGCGTTATCGACAAGGCAGCACTCGTTTTCGGTCAGATGGATGAGCCACCCGGTGTGCGTCTCCGTGTTGCGCTTTCGGCGCTGACGATGGCCGAGTACTTCCGTGACGTGCAGCAACAGGACGTGTTGTTGTTCATCGACAACATCTTCCGATTCACCCAGGCCGGATCTGAGGTGTCGACGCTGTTGGGTCGTATGCCGTCTGCTGTGGGCTATCAGCCGACGCTTTCGTCCGAGATGGGTGCCCTCCAGGAGCGTATTACGTCGCTTCGTGGCCGGTCGATTACGTCGCTGCAGGCGATTTATGTGCCTGCTGACGACATCACCGACCCTGCACCCCACACGGCGTTCGCCCACCTCGATGCGACGACGGTGCTTTCGAGGCCGCTGACTGCTCTTGGAATCTACCCGGCTGTTGATCCGCTCGATTCGGGTTCTCGTGCCCTTGACCCCCAGATCGTCGGCAACGAGCACTACACCGTTGCGACCAGGGTCCAGTTGGTGTTGCAGCGGTTCAACGACCTTCAGGACATCATCGCGATTCTTGGTATGGATGAGCTGTCCGAGGAGGACAAGCTGATCGTGAACCGTGCTCGGCGTATCAGAAACTTCCTGTCCCAGCCGATGTTCGTGGCCGAGCAGTTCACCGGTCAGCCCGGCGTGTTCACCCCACGTGACGAGACGATCGCATCGTTCAAGGCACTCCTCGATGGTGAACTCGACCATCTGCCTGAGCAGGCGTTCTACATGGTCGGTGGTGCCGAAGAAGTCATGGCGAAGGCCAAGGAGCTTGAGGCGAAGGTCTGATGGCACGCAGTTTCCAAGTCGATATCGTCACGCCTGAGGCCGTCGTGTGGTCCGGCGAGGCCGAACTCGTCACGGCACGCACGACCGAGGGTGACATCGGCGTGCTCGCAGATCACCAGCCAACGATGGCGGCGCTGTCAACCGGAGCGGTCAAGGTCGTCCACAAAGACGGTGTCACGATTGCAGGTATCCACGGAGGCTTCCTCCAGATCTACCGCAACCAGGTCACACTCCTCACCGACCGCGCCGAACTCACCGAAGGCACCGTCGAAGACGCCCGCCGACGTGCCGCAGCCGAACTCCGAGATACGGAAGACTCCGAGTAGCGGTCGTCAGTCGACTGGATGGTGGCTTGCGTCGGCAATCGGGACCGACCGTGTGAGCCAGTGGTGGTCGAGTGCTGCGACCCATAGAACACCTACGACCATCATCGTGGCGTCGTCGAGGGTCATCTTGTCGAGCATGAGTGCCGGAACTGCACTTAAGAAGATCGCGATAGCTCCGACCGACGTCCTGATCGATCGCAAGAACAACACCGCGTACCAAACCAGCAGAGTGGCCAGAGCAGCAAGACCCATCTCCGCACCGGCCAGGAGTGGCACGTTGTGAACCGGCGTGGTGGTGAGCGTCGTGTCTCTCACGTCTGCAATGCCGGTCATCCACTGTCGAAATCCGTAGCCGAAGAGGGGACGGCTGGCGATCATGTCAAGCGATGCGTCGATGAGTTCAAGCCTCCCGCTCGTCGCCTGGTCCAGGGAACCTGATCCCGTTGTTCTGCCCAATGCCTCAGTCCACGGTGAGCTGTTGATAGCGACTCCGAGAGCGAACGGTCCGAGCATGAGTGCAGACTTGATCGCTTGAAGTCGTGATCGCTTGACAATCGCGCCCACCAGATACGTGCCACCTACCAGGACGATCGCAACGGCACCTGTCCGTCCGTATGTGGTCGCAACTGCGAACGCCGCAAGTGCGACGGTGACCGTCACCATCCACCGATGTGTGAACTGTTCGAACGAGGCCAACAGAATCGCGGAGCCAACCGTGAGGTACAGAGACAGCTGGTAAGGGCCCCACATCGTGCCAAGACCCGCAGTTCGGGAAACGCCGCTCGAAGCCGATAGCTGCCAAAGCGCTCTTAGTCCGGTGTCCCAAGCGTAGACCTGAAGGATGGAAACGACAGCTTCGATCGCAATGACCGCTAGCAATGGTCGCAGAACAAACCTCAGGTAGCCTTCCCTATCGAACTCAGCCACGATGGCGACAACGCCGACGGCGCAAACTAGGCGGGCCCAGAAGATACCGCTTGACATGAAGGGGTTCGCCACCAGCGCGACCGCTGCAACAAAAGCGAAGATGCCGGTGCCGACGAGTCCCGCGGGGGCGGCCCGCCAACGTTGCCTGTTCCACATCGCAAGACGGGCGATTCCGAGGATGCCGGAAGCGAGTAGTACCAAATCGGTGCCGAACACGACCAGGAATCGCTGAAACCCGTATACGGAATCTGGCTCTACCTCAGCGAGGATTCGGTACAAGTACTTGTCGAATACGGTGGCAATTATCAGTAATGCGACGCTTGCCTCGCCGACCGATCTCAGCAACGGAAGCGAGGCACTCTGCGATGCTTTCGGTGGGTCCGTTGGAGGTTGGGCGTGGAGGCGTTGGTTCGATTCGGTCATGCGAAACTACCTTCGGCACGATCGGACACCAACCAAAGGGCTCGAGGCGCGAGGTTGCTGAGCGATTCGAGGGCGGCGGGGCATGTGCTGTCCTGTGAAGAACACGGCATGGGGCAGGCTCATCCTTCATCCGAACGGGTCGCGGCGAGTGTAGGCGGGGTCGTCACCGGGATCCATGACCTCGATCGGTCGCTATCGGGTTGGCCCGGGACAGGGGAACCACCATCCATGGATGTCAGATCGGGCAAAGGTAGGGTCTCGATCACCGTGATACGCTCAAAGCTCCACAAACTCAGCACGTTGACTCTGTTTCAGTTTGGCATGGTGTGTCTCGCCACAGCGATTGCGATCATCGGTGGGACCATGATCGAGGAACCACCAGGGAATGTGACCGTCGTGCTACTGGGGATCGGAACCATTGCCTTGGTGGTGGGTGCCACCTTGGTCGGTTCGACGTGGAGTTCGCGTTCGGCAATCCTGGGAGCGGTATTTGGCGCCATCACGATGATCGTGATGCCACTGGTGCGGTTCCCGGAAGCAACCACCGTTGACCCCGAGATCCTGCTGATTCAGCTTCTCGGTGGACTGATCGCGGTCGCTGCGTTGTCTGCAGGGGAGGCTCGGCCTGGGTTTGTTCGAATGCTTGCGTTCCTGGGCATCGGTTTGTTGGTCTTCTTCAGCTTCGACATTGCAGGTGCGCCCCCCATCAACATCGATGTGTATCTGATCCATGAGCAAGCGGCAGACGCGCTTGCCGACGGATTGAACCCATACACGACTGGAAATGTTGGGGTTGTAGAGAGCCACATCTTTGACGACCCGGACCTGATCCAGGAGTACACATACCCACCGTTGACACTGATCGCGTTTGCTGGCTCATCCTTGGTCCTTGGCGATTCGCGCTACGCGGGTGCGATTGCCGTCGTTGTTTCGTTCGTCCTCGTGATGTTGTTCCTGTCGCGCCGAAAGCCTGAATCGGGACCAGGATTGTCGGTCGACGCCGCAACGATTGGGCTGATGTGTGCAGTGCCTGTCACGCTGCTCCTCGTATTCGTTGCGTGGACGGAAACGCTCGCACTTCCGTTCCTGATCCTTGCCGCGGGGCTGTGGGGCAAGAAGCCCTTCGCATCGGCGGTGATGCTCGGGCTCGCATTCGCCACCAAGCAGTACTTCATCGTTGCGGTGCCACTCCTGTTCTTTCTTCCGGATCCTTACCGGTGGCGCCGTGTATTGGTAGTCGGCACGACAGCGTTCCTCACATTCGTGCCGTTCTTTATCTGGGATGCCGAGGGGTTGTACAACGGGGTGGTCAAGCACCATCTCACCAGGGAGCCACGACCCGATTCGGCGACACTCGGTGGGCTTGGGATTCACCTTCCGACCACAATAGGAGTTGGCGTGGCAGTTCTCGTCGGAATCCTCATCGCACGTCGGGTCCGTTCAAGCGCCCAGCTTCTACTTGCCATCTCGTCCGTGATCGCGGTCTTCACAATCCTGTCTGTGAGGGGTTTCCGGAACCAGTGGTGGCTCGTTGTGATGCTTGCGTGTGTCGCAGTCGGATTCGGGGCAACCGAGGACGAAACCGTTGATGCGTCGCCACAGGATGCAACGGGGGTCTCGGCGTCGGCGAGTCTTGGCTCGCCGAGCGAGCAACGACCAACCTAGAAGGTGGCAGCGAGGTCTTCGACTTGTTGGGGAAAACCGCTGTTGAGGGCGCCTTTGATGGCTGGAAAGAACATGGCCGACAACATGCCTTTGGTTGTGAGGTCGATGGAAACTGTGACGTCGCAGGTGTCTCCGGTCTCGGTGAGTACCGTCGTGACATGGCCGGCGATCTCGGAGGTATCCATGTCGAGGACGAAGCGCGTCGGGGCGGTCGCTTCGGCAGTTGTTGCTGTTCCCTTGTACACCTTGCCGCCGACGTTTGCGCCCCATTCGAACGATGTAAGCATTCCGTCTTCAGAGTGTGTCGGATTCGAGACGTATGAGATCGGCCCTATCCCTGCCCACGTGTCCTCGAGTTGGAGTTTCGCCCATGCGTCCTCGATCGAAGCGTTGAGCGGGACGGTGTGCGAGATCGACATGGACGGCATGACGAGACCCTACTCGTTGAGGTGCGAGCGGATAAGGCTTGCTGCGGCCTCAAGCTCCTCGCTGGTTGCTGGTGTGGCGTTGGCAAAATCCACGTCTGACTCAGACTCGATTGGAACCAGGTGGACGTGCACGTGTGGCACCTCGAGCCCGACAACCATCATCGCAATCTTCACAGGCGAGAACGCGGCGTCGATCGCCTTGCCGATCTTCTGGCTCACCTGTGTCACGTGCGCGAGGGTGTCGGCGTCGAGATCGAGCCAATGATCAACCTCGGCGATCGGCACGACGAGGGTGTGGCCAGGCTTCAATGGTGCGATGGACATGAAGGCGGCGCACACGTCGTCGCGATATACGAAATGGCCTGGAAGGTCGCCATTGAGGATGAGGGTGAAGACGCTTGGCACGGTGCTCCCTGTCGTGATGATGTGCTCAGGAACCGACGGTCAGCATAGACCGGCGATCAGGCCGTGAACGGAGGCACACGAATCCGGCGGTGGAGGCGGCGGCGGGGGAGGATCCGGGTCCGGTGGGGGTGATGCAACAGCGTTGTAGGTATGCGTCCACTGGCGGAACTCGGTGCGGCCGTCGATGTAGGTCACGGTGCGCTGGATCGTTACGGTGCCCCCTCCCTTCGAGGTGGCCGACCCAATCTGGTTCGCCTTGACGCTCACCACATCTGATGTGCCAAGCATCCGCACCGTGATTGACGTGTTGGTGTGCGTGACCTGGATCGTCACCGGAAACCGCGTGTTGTTTCTGAACTGCACATCGGGCGACGTATATCCGAGCGTTGCCTCCCTGCCCATCGGGTACCGCGAGAAGTACAACGAGTGGGGACGGTGGTAGACGTCCTCAAGCCCAGCGAAGAACACGGCGTTGTACAGCGTGGTGGCGAACTGGCTTGTTCCCCCACCAATGTTTGCCGGGTCATCACAGCACGTGACGACGCCTCCGATGATCGCCCCGGCGCGCACGTAGCCCTTCGCCTCAGTGCGTTGCCCGACCGTTGCGTTGACGGAGAAGACCTGGCCTGGCTGGACGACGGTTCCGTTGACCGCGTTCTCCGATCAGGTGGATGTTCGTCACCCGACAGTTCGTACACGCGTCGTAGTACGTCGTGAATTCTCCCAGGACCTTCGCCGGTGGTGGCGGCACGTCGAATGGGGCAATACCCATCGCGTTGGCGAGAAAAACGGCCATGTCCTTGCGCAGCATGGGTTCGTCCGGGCAGTATCGGTCGACGTCGCATCCCACCGCGATCCCCGCGGCAGCAGCACGCGAGATTTCGAGTTCGAACAGCGAATTGTCGTCGTCGGTGAATCGTGCCTGTTCCACATCGCCGGTCAATTCGAATGCCCGGGAGATGAATGCAGCCATCTGGCCGCGCGTCACACTGCGTTCGGGGCAGAACTGGTCTGCCGCGGGTGGGTTGCAGCCCTTGGTGATCCCCTTGGCGTGGAGTGCTGCGATGTCCCACACATGGACAGAAGACGCGGTGTCCGTGAAGGTATTGGTCCCGACGGCAGGGATGTTGAGAGCACGAACGATGAATGCAGCCATTTCTGCCCTCGTCACCGCACGTTCGGGACAGAACAGCTCGATCTCACCCGAGAAGCATCCCTTCGTGACACCAACGGAGGCAATCGCCTCGATGTATCCCTCCTGGGGAATCAGATTGTCGTCGACGAAGGTGCCACCAGGCGGGAGCGGATCGAGGGCCGGGGCGGCGGGAACCGATGCAAGAAGTGAGGTAGCGAGCGCTGCGACAACGACACTAAGCTCTGACTTTTTGGCGACGATTCTTCACAGCGCAAGGATTGCAGCCCACCGGGCATACCGCCAGACGTCCTCCCGATTCCGCGTACCCTGGGCTGAAGGGGACATATATGTCCAATGGAACCCAGGGTACGCGAGGTTTCTATGCGCTATTCGGGTTGTGAGACGGAGCGTTGGTGCTTCGGGTAGATCACCGGTTTTCGATAAGCGATGGTGACGGGTTCGTCCGTTGTGGTGTCGAGTGTCCACCCAACGTGTGGGAGCAGGTCGGCCATGCGACGGGTCCAGGAGTGTTCTCGAAGTGCGTCGTGGGGATTCGGTCGTTCAGCAGCTGAGGCATGCTCGACAGCAGTGACAAGATCTGCGTCCGTGTGGACCCCGGGCAATCCGGCAAGCGACCGCAGGGGAGGGGCGGCCACCGGAACACCGCACGCCAGGTATTCGTAGACCTTCAGCGGGGAGACGGCATGGGTCATGTCGGACACAACGAACGGCACGATTGCAACGTCGAAGTGTGTGACATACGCAGGAAGGTCGCCCTGCGGCTTCATGCCGAGCAGGAACACGTTCTCAGGCAGTCCTTTGGGGACGCCGCGGCCTTCTCCGATCAGAACTACGGATCGGTCCGTGAACCGATCCGCTATTCGCTTGATTGCATCCCAGTCGATCCAATTGCCATACAGCGAACCGTGATAGCCGATCGTGGAACCGACCGGAAGATCATCGGGACGCACAACATCCTGTGCGTCGAAGACGGTCTCATTGACAGCGTTGGGAACCAACACACCGTCGTCCCTCCCCAGGTCCGCAAACCGTTTGAGAAGGTCGGGCGCAGAGGCTGAAACCACGGCTGCTGAAACAATCAAGTCTTTCTCGAACTCCACCGAGTACCACGGGTCACCAAGGGCTGGATCGCTCCAGTCATCGATGAGGTCGAACACCATCAACCAGCGGCGAGCAATCAGCGTTGCGATCGGTTTGCCGAGCGCAGGGTCTGGGAGCTCGACGATGACCAGTCCCGGTTCCGTCGCCCGATCCGCATGCCTCCCTGCCTCGAAGCGGTCGAGAGAGACTTGCTCCAGCGCAGGGTGAATGAAGCGCAGCCCAAGATCGACATCCTCGTGGGATTCGTACCGGTTGACATATGTCACATGGTGACCGCGCCGCACGAGTTCAAGGGCGATCTGCGTGCCGCGGCTACCGCCGCCGATGTCATGCATCGGGACCGCAGCGAAGATGACCACTGGCTGCGTCCCGATCGACGAACCCGTCTGTTGCGCTGCACGGTGTGGCTCGTTCGGTACGACGCGGATTCGGTATCCCGCATCGATGATGCGATTGAGGGCGTCCGCTGTGGATTTGTCGTCGCCGGGTCCGAGCGAAAGCGCAGCGGCTACATCAGATGAAACGATGAGACCCGTTGGTGCCAGACGCGGCGTTTCATCTGTTTCGACCTGCTTGGGAAGGTGAACATCGGCCGATACGACGGCCGCGGTGTCCTCCCAACCGATCCAGCCAGCTTCGAGGCCGATGAGGTCGGTGTTTCCGAACCGCACGACGTCGTCACGAGTTGCCGGAGGATCCTTCTGATCGACGACCCTGACCGTTGGAGGTGTTCGACGCAGCCACCGCCTGGCGTTTGACGCGGGCGCGACAATGTCAATGTTGGTACGAGACCGTGTCGCAAGGCCCGGCCGTCCGATGAGCCTGCGGGCGTGACTCCGTGTGGTGCGATACACATTGATTACCCCATCAGGAGCCGACCGATACACGCGTCGCTTGATGGACGTCAGTCTTGATCTCACGGTGGGGCTCCCGCGTCGATCCAATCGGGGACGAAGCCTTCTTCCTCTGGTCGTTGCCGTCGGACAGGCAGTCCACCGATCTCAGCCGGTACCTGCCACCGGTTGTCCGGGCGGCCGCCGGGGCGCAACACCGTCTTGGCAGAGGTGTCGTCGTCGAAGCGGATGATTCCCGTCGGGCCAGCTGGATCGAAGAGCGACCATGCACGAACAACGGACAAAGGAGTATCAGATGACGTAGTTGCCATGCCAGCATCCGGCGAACGCTCCAGCATGCGGGCCATATCCTCGAGCAGGTTGGGATCAGGCTCGGTTGGTGGGTCCCAGAGCGTCACGTACTTGCCCTGTGTCGCACGAATAGCGTCGTCGACCGTTGCATGCGATGACACGGGCCACGGCAGATCACGCTCGACCGACCCGACAACGAGGACTTCTGCATCCTTGATTGTCTGACCAGTGAGGGCTGGGACGAAAACAGCGTCGGGCACCACGACCGAAATCGCTGGGTAGTGCTTCTGCTTGCGGTCCCGTATCGCCTCTGGTGCATACAGGGCCGGGTGGGATTGCACCATCTCAAGCCGTGCAGTTTCATAGCGAGCCTCCGTTCGGACGCTCATGGTGATGCCGTGCTTGCGATAGCGAAACAGCACCTCAGGCACTTCAACCATGTCGTATCCGGCATCCATCAGCCTCACCCATAGATCCCAGTCCTCGTTGCCGGACCGCATGCTCTCGTTGTATCCGCTGACTGCCTCGAATGCGTCGCGCCGCAGCAGCACGCAACCGACGTTCGAGTTGGACAGGAGGATCTGATACTTGTTGAAGCGGCGTGGGATCCAGATCTGCTCTACATCGTCAGTGAGTCTCGTCCACGTGGTTGCGTAGGCCGCCGCCGGGTTCTCGGCGAGGACACCCAGTTGTGCCTCCATGAACCGGGGCTCGATCGCATCGTCAACATCGAGCGGCACGACGAACCTGCCACGAGACGCCGCAACACCGGCGTTGCGTGCTGCTGCCAGACCACGGTTTGGTTGGTTGACCACTCGTGTGCGTGGCCATGTGAGGTTCTCGATGACGGCCAACGTGGAGGGGTCTGTTGAACCGTCGTTGACAACGACGATCTCGAACGACTGTTCTGTCTGGCCGAACACGCTTGCGATCGCCTCGTCGAGGAACTCGCCGTCGTTGAAGACGGGGATGATGACTGATACGAGAGGATCAGCGATATCGGGAAATTCGCCAGCATCCACTCTGGCCCTGATCTCAGACACCGGCCGTATGGTGTCAGCCTCCTGGGTGGCAGCGAGGTCGGTCCAGCGTGCATGTTGCAGTCTCGCAAAGAGTGGACTTGATTCGACCCACCCGGAGGGCAGCACTCTCGCTGCGGCCGACACCACCGGATCGGGGAGGATTCGTGCCATGGCGGTGACGAACCGGGTCAGCACCGACGCGCGGAGCGGAATCGCCGGGATACCGGTGTGTGACGCGATCTCCTCGTATTCCTTGACAGCGATTGTCCCGAGACCCGCCTGAGCCCTCGGATGGCGTGGTCTCGGTATCTCCACATACGGGGCGAGTGGGTCACCCAGTATCGGTGCCGGAGCTCCAGCGAGTCGGTCCCGAAGTGAAACGTCATCGGCTATTCGGTTCATGGCTTGGGTGAGTCCGTCGATGGTTCCGTCGTACACAAGCCCACCGGTCGATGCATCGATCGTCCCCTCAAACGCGGCGAGGGCAGGCACGATCACAGGTGCACCGAGCCTGCGGGCCTCGTGCATCCCAAGGTGGAAGCTCTC
>CAVQOG010000001.1:0-293248 GCA_963714375.1 uncultured Acidimicrobiia bacterium | reverse complement strand
GCCTGTTTACGCTATTGTCTAGTTAAAAGATTTACTATCACCTCCCTGTGAGATTCGCAACGAAAAAGATTGAGGTACAATGTTTTTTTTCTCCTGCTAAGTAACGTTGGCAATAATTTACGGTCACGAAGAAAGTGAAGTAATCTAAAGGAGTGTGGTTCTAAAAATGAATCATACATCCTTTTAACTCTTGTGCAGTATTTCTCAAACTCTTTGTGTAAAAGCTCGTCCGGACTTACGATTATTTCATTAAGCATGCTGATATTTTGAAAGAAAATTTCCTCCTCTGCGTTATGTAATAATCTCACCCCCACATTTCCGTTGCTTTGTTCGTAAGGAATTATCTTAAAAGTAAGATGCGGATCTAATGATAGCTCAACGGCATAGCCAATATTCCATGGCGCATTAGATATGTGAGGCTTATCAAATAAAAAAATTGCCGAGGCCATAGAAAACAGGGACACCTTTGTAAAGCTCATAACCGCTATAGCAATGTGCATGGTGCTGTATCACAACGTCGGCTCCGGCTTCTGCAAAAAAGCGTAAAGTGTTCTGATCTTAAGCTCGGTAAATTGTACATCTCGTGGCCGCCGTGAACTATTACAAGAATAAAATCTGCCGATGCTTTGGCTCTTACAATATCATAGAAGTTTTCGACGGGATCCAGCGGGTTTGCTCCGGCATAATTACCATGGGTGGTGGAAAATTCATTTTCTGCAAAATTCAATACTGCTACTTTGTGAACCCCTACGTTGGTGTAATACACATCCCGGGCTTCGGTGCTCTGTCCCCGCTCCCACGTGAGCAATGCCATTATCCTTACATGCGCTAAATGTGGAAGGAAGCCCGTGAGACTTAAAATCCATGATGTGGTTATTGGCTAGGGTCACCAGTTTAAAACCCCAATCAGACAACGTTTTTGCTGTATTCGTCGGAGCTTTTAACAATGGCCCTACTTTTTCTATACCTTGTCCATTATCGGTTAAGGGGCATTCGAGATTTGTAATAGCCAAACCAGACTCACCTACAATGTTGAGAAAGTCATTAAGCAGTTCATCTCCCTTGTTATTGAGGATCATTTTTCCTGTTCTGTTAACAGGGCAAAAATCGCCTGTAACCAGAATACTTGCTCTCTTGTTCATTAATTTCTCTCACTTTTGCCGACAATCAGGTCTCCCAAGTCAGATGAAGTCATGAACTCAACCTCTGGCCAACTAATTAGGATTCGCCGTAATAACTCCCTGAATTGTCTTAGAGTTCTTCTCTCTGTTTTGCTTTACAATTTCCCCCGATAAAGTTCAACCGGTGTACTGAAATTATCGCCGGCTTTTTCCACCTAAAAGAATTATTTATTTCCGCCAGACATGTACTCACTGAATCTTTCCCGGGATTGAGACTCGGCTCGAACTCACAGTTACGCTCAATATGAACCTGATTATTTTCGCTAATTTGTCCTGTATAGTGCCGTAATATCTTGTTCTTTGATGAGTCCAGAACAGGAGTGCTTTGAATAATTCCTCCTTTCAAGTATTTGATATTTTGGTAGGAGAGGTGTTTCTCTATCTCTAAAGGCCATATGTAATTGGGTGCGATAAAGGCCTTCGCCATGTATCCAAATAAGTCCCGGAAAATCGCTAGTCCATCAGTAAGTATATTTTTAACCTGATCAAGGCCCTCATTATCATTAACATCATAAGCAGCCAGATAGCTTTTCCGGTTCTCATTGGAGATAATTGTACTTAAGCCAAATAACTTAAGATCAAACGCCAATCTGGTTTCTGGCATATTTTGCTTTAATGCCTGCATCCACCTGCTCACATGCAGGTGTTCTCTGCCATGGAACTCTGGATGAAAGAGGTTTCGTTCTATCCCTTCCTGCCACAATTGAAATGACCGGGCGTGGTTCGGATAATTCTGAAGAGTGACGGGGAACATTTCGTAATGATAAGTATTGAAACCGGATTCCCGTATCTTAGCAAAATCAGGATTGGCAACGACGCAATTAGCTGTTATTACAGGGTGGTTACCTGCGGAATCGGTGAATGAGCTTATTACCTCGAAGAGTGAAGTGAGGTCTTCTTCGCTGGCAAGAGAATCATATCTGTTATAAGGGCACTGGTCAACCCTGACTCCTGCAGAAAGAAGTTTGTCATAGGCAGCTTTGCCGGGCATTCTGATACTCCCCCAGTCATCAGAATCAAAAACAATTATTTTCCGATGGCTATGAAAGCCGCGCAAATTCGTTATAAATCGTGTCAGATTTATTCCAGACATTTGTTAACGAACTATATGCCTCATCAACTGAGTATCCATTGCCTTGACCTATCCTGCTACAAAAAATCCTTAATTTGCTCTATTAATGGAATCCCCTCTGTGTAAAATCACTGCCAGTATTGGATTTCCAATAAGTGTCATTAGTCCGTAATAGTCCATTCCTGTCCTAACGGCTACTAAGCAATACAGCAGAAGAAGGGGTACCATAAGAGTTTTTAATAGACTTAAACTTCGGTTTTCGCGATATGTCGAAAAGAATATCACAAAGAACGCATAAATAAAAGAATCTGCCACCACTATCATTCTGCCACCTGACGGTACCAGGCTGAAAATATTCGCAAACCTGTAAATCAAGAGTGAAAAGCAGAACAGAGTTAACAAATCCTTCCTTTTCTTAATGTTTTCTAAGAAAAAGAAATAGATTGTTAGTACACCGGCATAAACAGCCCATTTAATCCCCATCGCAGAAAAAGTGATATACCAATTCACTAACTGCATGCTTTCGGCTCTAAATTCTGCATATTCAAGGTTCTTTGTATAGCCTAGTACCCTCGGCTGAAGAAAGCCTGGGAGAAATGACAAGGACTCTCGTACAAACCCCAAATCAAGCTCCTTAATAAAGGAACTTATTATAAAAAAGCCCAGATAAAGATGGGATCTTGTTTTTACTAAAAAAGAACAATACCAGCACTGTGAGCGGTAATAGAAATGAAAAGTGGACGAAAACTGATACAGCAGCCCAGATTAAGCCTTTACTTTTACCTTCCAACAAATAGGGAAGCGTTCCATATAGGAATATCTGTGCGGCAGTCCACATTCTGAATCCGTTAATATTCCATATCGGGTTAATTAAAGCAAATGTCAGAACAAATACAAATAGGACCAATGTAATACCCCCGTGGATCTTACCCAAGACGTACCAGATATTTCTTGAGTAGAAATATCCAAAGATCAGGCCGAATATAGTAAACAGTATGGTAGGATTATCTGTAAACCGTGAGACCAGGTATGTGACCATGGGTTGAAGGATATCCACATATCCAGAACTATCAGAATAAAAGGACTGCCATAGTTCTCTGAGGTTCATATCGGATTGTGCATATTGTATCAACCATGTTGCATATCTGGCAGAATTCTCGCACCCACCTCTTCTGCACAACAAATGTTAATCCAAAAAATATACAAAATAGCCAAAAGACATCCCTGGCAAACGATGCCCCCCAATTCCTACATGCCGCCAGTGTAGTCCCAAAAGGCCAGATTATAAGGCTTAAATAATAATATAATCTTGGTTTCCAATCAAGATTGTTACTTGTATTGTATTCTCTCATTGAAGATCCACCTTACGAAATCAATGACAAAGCTCCAAAAATTTATCGGCAACTAAACCGATATCATATCGGTCAATATCAATAATTCTTGCCTGAGAATAATCTCCCGCCATGAAAGCATCTACCTTTCCCCTATCCAGGTAATTTGAGGATATATTCAGAATGGGTCTATGACATAATGCATAGTCAATGAGCTTACTTGGCACTGCTTCAATATTTTCCTGGCTATCCAGCTTAGTATCCACGTTTATTAAGAAATCGGCTTTGCTTAATTCATAAATAAGGCTCAATCTATCTATATAAGGACGTATCTCCCATCCTATTCTTTAGCTGGCTCATGTGATTTTCAAACCACTCTGACTGTCTGGTATATACAATTAGCAAAAAATCCCTTTCGCAGCCTGATAAGTAATCAAGAAACAATTTCAAGTCTCTAAAGCCAGGGATTATTGATCCGGCAAAGGCCATGGTTAATCTTTCATTCTGAACAGGACCTTTAATCCTTCTTATTTCCGTAAAATCAAATCCTTGAGGTATGATAACTATTTTCCCCCGGAACTCTTTATAAAATTGTTTTCGCATCGCTTCGAAAGGAACAGAGATGAAAGTACACTTTTTGCAGAACAATTTCTCTAAATACTTGAAATAGAATGGTTTTCGAAATGAATCCAGTCTGCCGAACATATAAGGATCACCACAGTCAGCTACCCAAGTGTCAGCAATTCTATGCGATTTAGACATAACTCTTGCAACTCCCCAATGTATCGGGAAGGGTATTGCAATTGAGACTAGCAGATCATATCCCTCTTCCTTTGCAAGTGCTTTGTTTACTTTGAACATTAATTCCATATCAGGCCACTCAAAAAATAACAGTAACCCCCTCCGAAGTATTTTCAACACCACTTTACGCAGCTTACCTCCATGTGGTTCAATCTCCCGCCATCTTAAAACGCCAAGGTTCTTAATTTTCAAATTGTACTCTCTTTCAAATGATAGATAATCCCTTTCGTTAGTGGGAATATAAACCGTTACTTCATGGCCCTTTCGGGCAAACTCTTTTGCCAGTTCGGTAGCCCTGAAAGACCTTGGAGAAATTTGTGGAAAAAACCCCCGGCAGACTATCAGTATCTTCTTTTTCTTCGTCATCTGCTTTTATCGATTCACTCTAAATAGGGGCCTTACTATCTCTATGTAATCTATTTTAAACCACCTGCCGGAAAAAAGTCAATAATATAACCAGGTAACCAATACCTGCTGTTGTTATCAGCAATATGTTATTGAAACCAGGTAAACAATTTCTAACTAACAGATTGACCAGGAAAAGAGCAATGAAAGAATGCATACCTATGATTGCGAGCTTCCCAACCGGGAAAAGGCTGAAGAATGAAACTCCTAGCTTCTTTGCCGAATATCCAAGTGATATGAGTATTCCACCAATTGCTATAACAACAAAACTAATTGCTACTGAGATTGGTGTGTTAAATACTAGGATAACAAGATAGCCAACCACCCACGTTGCAATTGCCAGCCCATAATGAAGTCTCGCGTAAAATTTTACCTTCCCCAAAGAAAGCAACAGCGGGGCAAATACAATTATATTAAAAAAGTTAAGAATCATTGCAACGGAGAAATACCTTGATGAGGCTGCATAAGCTCCTGAATATACAATAGTAACTAATTCCTCGGCGTAAAA
The DNA here is from genome assembly GCA_963714375.1 of uncultured Acidimicrobiia bacterium. Taxonomy (GTDB): domain Bacteria; phylum Actinomycetota; class Acidimicrobiia; order Spongiisociales; family UBA5794; genus UBA5794. The sequence goes on along the minus strand of CAVQOG010000001.1, from coordinate 287,950 downwards.
AAGAAAATATATGACAAGAGGATAAATTATTATTGCAGATTTTCTTAGAGCACTGCGCCAAAGATCAGTAATTTGTGAGATATCAGTCTTTTCATGAATTATCTTTGAGAAGACCGGCATTAGTACTGTCGCAGTTGCCCCTGTAATCATTTGAACGAATGGAATCTCTATAAACCCGTTGCTAAATTCCGCAAATACTTCGGTGCCAAAATATCTGCTTATATAAAACTGATTTGCCGCCCGGTAAATAGTTCCTGCAATTGTAGCCGACAGCAGCGGGATGCTATAAGCCAGTATTTCCTTAAACGCCAGTCCTGATTTTTCTTGTCTGACACCTTTGAAGGGAACTCCTTTAAAAAAGTAAGCTATGATTAATATAATAACTGATACGCCAATCCATCCATATATTGCGGTTATGTAACCTCCTGAGAATACCATGACGGGGACAACAATGAATACTAACATCAATGCCCGTGTCAGAGTATTATATATAGCTATATAAACTGTCTTTTTGTAGGTCGAAAATATGCCCTCAATTCCAAGCGTAGGAAGCATTAAAAGAGGCACAGGGGAAAGAGTTTCAATCCTCGTGAGAGCTCTGGTTTCTGAGTATATCTGCAATTACACCGGAGAAAACGAACAGAAAAACGGAAAAACACAGCCCAGACAGAAATAAGACATTTGTGATTTTGAAGACTATCTCTTTCCCCCTGGCTAAGGAAAAGCGAGGCAAGAAATAGTTAAATACCCTGGGAAATCCTGCTGCAAATAAAATGAGGAGTGTATCATAAACATATATTATCTGCTTATATGTACCATATTCTGACTTGCTGAAATATCTTGAGAGGATAGCTGCGCTAACCAGAGAAATGGCAAATGAGCTGAAGCTACCTATCCCAACCCAAAGAGCCTGATGAGTATTACTCTGACTATATGTAAGACCTTTCAACCTCAATGGCTTCCGGTATTCTCAGGAAGTAGTTCAGCATTATCTGTCGTCAGTCATTGTATTCATGTCATCATAGCATATATGTTATGACTGATGCTTTGCCCTCCTTTTTTTAAATAAACCTTTCCCTGACTGCCTGGTCTCGGTTGTATACCCGTACTTTTCGCCATAACCATATTGTTTGCTGTATGAGTGTATATCGTTAATGACAAGGCTCATATCCTTTATCCCGCTTGTTTCTATCTCATGCATTGTATTCTCAAACATAGCCCTGAAAGTCTGACCCGGCCTGACTACCATTATACATGTATCGGCAAGTGTTGCCAGATGGTATGTATCAGATACCACCCCAATTGGCGAAGTGTCAACAATTATATAATCATAACTTTCTTTGAGCAGTTTGAATAACTCTTCTGTTCTTGGCAATGCTGTCAACTCTGAAGGGTTTGGAGGTATGGGCCCGGCTGAAATTACAGATAAATTTTTATATGCAGTGTCCTGTACTATTTCCTTGATGTTGTCTTTACCAATCAGCCATGTAGATACACCCTTTTCATTGCTCAGATTAAAATCCTGATAGATTTTTGGTTTTCGTAAATCAAATCCAATCAGAATAGTTTTTAGTCCCAATAAACTATATGCAGATGCCAAATTTATAGCTGTAAATGTTTTCCCATCTCCAGGCATTGTCGATGTTATCATAATGACCGGAGACTTGGCGTCTTTTGTAAAGAATTGCATCTTTGATCTCAATAAACGGAAAGCTTCGGCTAATGACGAATTGGGATCATCAAATACTACAGTATTAGTTGGCTTCCCGTTATGCGGAATATTACCGACTACAGGCATATTTGTCATTCCTCGAATGTCATCTTCACTAAGCTTGTTATTTAAGGTATGTTTTAAAAGTATAAGTGCCAGAGGAATAATGAAACCAGCAAACATGGCAATCAGATTTGCCATTGCCTGTTGTGGGGAAACTATAGAAACTGAATCGTGCATCCGCAGGGTCAATTACTTCGCTGTCGGCTCTGTTGGATGCCCTTTGCATCTCCTGCCCGGCGCGGGTTTCAAGCAGAAATGTATAAATTTCATTATTAAGCTCGAACTTCCTCTCTATACCGAGAAGCAGCCTCTCCGTAACAGGCAGGGATGATGCCTGTGCGTTTATCCTGTTTATCTGTTCCTGATTATCGGATCTTGCCAGGCTGTTTGCTCTTCTCAAACCATTGAGCGTTTCCTGTAAGGAATTCTTTACCGTACGAACCCTCTGTTCCAGATTTCTCTGTAAAGGATTCAATCCGCCGGCACCCTTTGCAGCCAGCTGACCCTGCAACTCTGCCAGCTCCTCTACAATTCTCGTAAGACCAGGGTCCGTAATGCCCATAGTGATAGGTATGAGAAGGGCCTCCCCTGAGGCATCCTTGGACAGGTAATCAAATAGATAATCATAATAGTTTGCCTCGAGATTGAGCCTTGCCCTTTCATTTTCATGAAGCGTCACTTGTCCGATAAGAGACTGTCCTTGCGCAGAAAGGTCCATTACCCTGTTGGAGGATCGAAATTGCTGAAGCCTGTTTTCTGTCACTGACAGTGAATCAGAAATTCCAACAAGTTGACCATCAATAAATCGTATTCTCCTTTCAGCTTCCGTATTCTTCTTGCTAAGAGAGATAGCCTGGAAACCTTCTATATGCTTATTAAGGAAGTCAACATCCTTAAACCGATTCGCCCCCTCAATACTGATGCGCAATACTGAACCTTCCCTTGAAACCTGTTCAACCTCAATTCTTTTATAATAGTCATTAACTAACCTCCTGGTACTATGTATAATGAAGTATATCTTGTCATTATTCTGGATCCATTTCTCATTCCAACTCTCAATCTGAAAACTTCCGCGTGGAAGCATAATGGTATCTCCAAATGACGCTTTTTTACTTAATTGGAAATTACCGATACTAGCTTCGATATTGAACTCATTATTTCCAAGGAAGGCCAATGAGAACTCTGTGTCCCTTGGGAATGTACTCTCATCGTTAACTAAAACCTTTATTGGCTCCTCCGGATATAAAGGCAGCTTATTTCTAAATGTACGTAAGTAATATTCGACCTCAAAATCCAAATCAGCCAGGGTCTTTTCAGTCAGGTCTCTGGATTTTATTATCATTATTTGATTTTGCAGGTTTCGCAAGCCTCCGGGGAGGCCAAGGCCTTGCAAAATTTCAGAATTATCAATGACAGGTCTGGCCTCGGTTTCGTTAACCAGGATGGTTGCTGTTGTCCTATAGATCGGCATTGTGTGTCTGACATACAAAAAAGAACCAAACAATGCTACTGTTATGCTTAGTACGAACCAATACCAGTGCTTTATAGCTAAAGGGAGGATAACGACCAGATCGAGTCCGTTAGAATTATGAGTTCTCTGATCCTGGTTTTCTTTGTTCAGATTTTCGGTAGTCTTCATCATTTTTGCCATCTTCCGTTGTCATTTACACTAATAAGTTACATAATATCAGCTCTTATTCCTCAACCTGTTTTCAGGAAATATTCCCCGGACTGCAGTCGATTAACTATAATAGAACTTTTAAAGCGTTCTGACGAGCGCTATAATTCCAAAGGCGGATGTAATAGTTGTTAAAAAGAGTGTCCAGACCGATGAGTTAAGCTGAAACGATCTTCCTCGCACTGGCATGGCATAAATAATATCATTAGGCATTAAATAGTAAAACTCTGAGGAGAGTATGCTTCTGTCGGTAAGTGAAAACTCCTTGACAACCGGTCCATATGATGATGGTCTTATCAGTTGAATTTTCTGACGGTTACTGTACGCTGTAAGATCGCTGGCCAAAGAAAGCACTTCGAAGATGTTTAAACGGTCCTTGGTTAAGCGATATCTCCCGGGCACAGTTACCTCTCCGATTACACTGACATAATTATTAACCAACCTCACTGTAATAGCAGCATCTGTTACGTAATTTTTGAAAATGGAGTCCAAATCATTTTTAATTTCAGCTAAGGTTTTATCCACTACTTTGATTTTGCCAACGAATGGGATTTCAATATCCCCTGCGGCATCAACAGTATAGCCGAATAAGGCAGCGCTTTCCTCCGTCACAGCTCCTCCTGCCCCAACAGGCATTGTGTTAAAAATGGCCGACCATTGTGGATCAGGAGTTATTACCCTGATATACAGATTATCATACGGCATTATTTTGTATACAGCCGGAGTAACCATTGTCCTGGTATCATGGACGGGTAAATCATAATCACCGGCATTGTTCGAATACTGAAGATATGTAAGTTTTTTTCTGGAGACGCAGGAACTTAATAGAAAGACTGCAGCCAACATAATTGGGATGACACAACGGGCTAGTTTCATATTATGTGGTTATTGGTGACTGATATTGCGGGTGTAATTACTTTCAGATGTTTCGGTTCTATATTACAGGGTTCTATTTTTCAGGTTTAATAATTCCATGCCACTGGTTGGACAATGTAGATAATCCACGGATCAGTTTCAGAACACGCCAGGAGGTATCAGGAACCTGGTAATCAGCAGGAATCAGCTTGGCCACTCCTGAGTTATGCTCTTTGACGGCGAGTTGGATCGAATTAAGAACAACACTTGGATTAAAGCCAGTCAGAATAATTGTACCTGCATCCTGAGCTTCCGGGCGTTCCATTGAATTCCGCAGGGAGATTGCCGGGAAATTTAAAATGGCTGACTCTTCACTTATTGTTCCGCTGTCAGAAATAGTACATAATGCATTCATCTGAAGATGAACATAATCGGTGAAACCAAAAGGCTTAAGAAACCGGACCAGGGAACTGGTTTTGAAGTCCGCTGTGGCCTCTATCCTTTTTCGTGTGCGCGGATGGGTACTGACAATTATCGGCATCTTGTACTCTTCTGCAATACGATTAAAAATCACCAGGATCATTTTGAGATTCTCAGGATTGTCTACATTTTCTTCCCGGTGAGTCGAAATTACAAAGTATCCTTTAGGTTGAAGATTTAAACTGTTAATGATGTCAGAGGCTACTATCTTTTGCTTATAGTGATTCAGGACCTCGAACATTGGTGATCCTGTGAGATATATGCGGCGATGCGGAAGGCCTTCGCTAATGAGATGGCGTCTGGCGTGTTCAGTATAGACCAGATCGAAATCCGATATGTGGTCTATTACCCTCCTGTTAATCTCTTCCGGAACATTGAAGTCGAAACAGCGGTTTCCGGCTTCCATATGAAATATCGGTATATGCAACCTCTTTGCCATGTAGGCTGAAGACAGATGAATCCGTATCGCCCAGGACAAGCAGTGCATCTGGACTCTCATTTCTTAGTAATTCTCCGGATTTCCGGATTATGTCACCAACCGAGGCCTCGAGTGAAGAAACATCAACATTAAGAAAGAAGTCCGGTTTCCGTAACTCAAGGTCTTTGTAAAATATCTCATTAAGTTCATAGTCATAATTCTGCCCTGTATGAGCTATAATGTGATTTACGTGCTCATCAAGCAAGGACATCACCCGGGAAGTCTTAATGACTTCCGGACGGGTTCCAACAATGGTTAGTACTTTAAGGGATGGGCTATTCATAATCGGCCAGAGGTTTATTACAACAATGAAAATTAATGCCTGACAAGTTACACCTTTTCAAAAAAAGTATCATGGTCAGCTGGGTCATAGAATTCACTAATCCAGAAAATTGTATAAAGCTCCTCGTCTCCGATATTAGTTATGTTATGGGTATGCCAGATGGGCATATCTACATATGACGGCTCATTACCGTCAAGTTCAAAATTCAGAATCTCCTCCGTTCCAATTCTTCTCAGCTGGATGCGGGCTTTACCCTTAATGACGGCAAATCTCTCCGCTTTATGGGTATGGAAATGATTACCCCGGGTTATCCCTGGTTTAGTCGTGGAGAAAGATACCTGTCCCCCACTCTTCAGTTTAACTGTTTCGAACAAATGACCCCCGCTCATCAACATTCTTCTTAAGTTTGAATGGAAAGTATTTCGAATGATCCAGATAACAGACAAATGTGTTGAACAAATTTGACTCAAAAGGATCCTTGAGATCAGGTAAAATTCCATTATCAAAATAATGGTCCTTAAAACTTTGAAGTAAGCTTAGCAATTCTGTTACCTTGGCCTCATCAGTCGGAGGAACTCTATATTCTTCGTCAGAGATAGATGTAAGTTATGAGATAGTAGATAGTTTTCACCAAAGGTTCATCGGCTCACTTGCAACGGTCGGTGCCATCGCCTACGGAGCCAAAGCAGGTATCAGCCGTGTAACCGGCAAGATTGCAGCGGGAAACCGCGCAACGGAGATCGCGTTTGCCGACGTCCCGACGTCTCCAAGCGTGTCGGGCAGCACGCACTCGACGATCCCATACGGGTCTCTCGGAGTTCAGGGAAGACGGTTGGTTTCTGACGTGGTATCGGGGGCCGACATCGCAGAGATCACGGGAGAACCTCCGATCGCTGAACCGGTCCGCGTCTATATCGGCATTGACTCGGCCGACTCGGACGAGGCACTCATTGCTGCTGCGATGGCCGAACTGCAACGCACAGGGGCCCTTGATCGCTCGGTCATCATTGCGGCGTCACCAGCCGGCACCGGATATGTGAACTACATAGCGGTCGAGGCCGCAGAACTGATGTCCAGAGGCGACTGTGCCACGGTTGCGGTCCAATACGGATCGTTGCCCTCAATGCTCTCGATGAACAAGGTCCATAAAGCGAGCCGCCTGTACGCGATGCTGTTGACGGCGATCAGGAGCAGCATCGCTGAATCCGGCTCATCCGCTCAGCTCGTTGCGTATGGAGAGAGCCTCGGCGCGCTTGCGGGTCAGGCTGGTGTCGAGGCAGCCTCCCGTGGTGATGCGCTCATCGTGGACCGGGCGCTCTGGGTTGGTACACCGAATGGATCTCCGTTGTTCGAGAAACTGACTGGTGCAGGGGCGCCGGTGTTCGATCACCCGAATGATCTCGCTTCCTACCTCGATGATCGGGACGCCCCGCCATATGTCTTCTTGAACCACCACAACGACCCAGTCACAAAGTTTGCCCTCAACGACCTCTATGAGATTCCTGATTGGCTCACAGTGCCGGATCGTGGAAGGGGCACCAATCCCCATCAGCGATGGATTCCGGGGGTCGCATTCTTCCAGGGCCTCATCGATACGAAGAATGCCGCGACGGTGATACCGGGTCAGTTCTTCTCAACCGGTCATGACTATCGAGCCGACCTCGCCTCGTTCGTAGCAGCAGCCTATGGATTCTCGGTCACGGATGACCAGATGACTCGGATTGAGGCGCGGCTGCGTGAATCTGAGATTCGCCGATCCGACGGGATCGCCCTCGGCAAGATTCACAGCGCCTGAGCAACGGCCTCAACCACCGCACGACGATGGATGGTCATCTGTTCGTGCAGACTCTGAATCGACCGTGACCTGGCAAAACCACGAACCGCACGGAAGAAGAGCACGAAACGTTCCGTCAAGGCGATCAATGCGAACAGGTACACCGGAAGCAGCATCACGACGATGGCGAAACCTTCTGCGCCTCGCGTACGCCAACCCCACCAGGCCCACGCTCCCCACGTCAGGAGGAAGACAACAAGACCGGCCAACGGTTTGATCGTGGCCATCATTGCGTCGGCTACCTTCAACCGGCCTATCAGCCATACAACCAACATGGGAATCCAGTTGACGACGACACCGACGAGGGCAAATGGAACGAGGAGTAGCCCGATGAACAGGGTCCTGATGATGTACCACGAGAACGTGGAGCGCTTGCTCATGCCCGAGACGAACATGGTGTCGTCGAACCCCATCGCATCAAGGTCGGCCTGGTAAGTTGCCATGGCATCTTCAACCGCAGTCTGATCTTCCTTGCCTGCATCGTCGAGCAACCGTGCGAGGCGTTCCCGATCACCATGTCCAACCTCGGTGTCTCCCGTTTCTGGGTCACGCAATGCCACGCCCGCCGCCGCGGACAGACTGTGTGCCGTGGCCCAGTCCGAAAAATCAGGTGCTGCCCGGCGGAGTCTGCCCTCCATATCGTCGGTCAGCTTGCGCACTGCAGATCGGTTTGAGGCGTCCGCCGTTTCGCCTGGCTCGACGTAGTTGTCGATCTCGGCATCGAGGTCGATGTCCCAGCCGATATCTATGAATACATCCGACCGCAGGGCGGCCTTGTTCGCGTAGTGGATGCCAGCGCTGATGAGCTGGATCCCCTCGACCCCGTTGGCCCGTGCTCCGAGCGCTATCCTGGCAGATCCCGTCTTGATGTTTGCGATCGACGGGTCATCCACGGTGATGCCTTCGGGAAAGATCGTGACAAGTTCTCCCTCCCCGAGGGCATCGTAGGTCGAGGCGAACATCTGATCATTGGATGACTTGCCGGTCCCGTCCTCAGGCTTGTGAACCGGAATCGCCCCAAACCAGTTGACGATGACCCTCGCGATGGGATTCTTCCAAATGACATCTCGTCCAATGAACCGCGGGACGCGGTCCATTGCGTAGACGAGAACGAGGGGATCCGAGAACCCACCAAAATGGCTCCCGTTTGCGAGCTGCGGACCAGTTGCCGTCAGACCGGGGCGTTGCCTCACCTCGACGCGGTGATACAACAAGGCGATCGCCCACGAGACAATCTTCTTGATGATTCGGTCGCGTCGTGACATCTCATCTCCCGATGGTCACGTCACGCTAACCGGTGCAGCGGTGCTGCGTGGCTACTGGCTCAATATCTACTGGCTCAGTGTGTTGTGTGTGAGATGGTGGATTGCCCGCGCGAACTCGAGGATCCGCTCACGATCGTCAACGCCATCGAGATCCGAGGCCGCAAGGACGGCACCCTGCCATCCCTCGAGGTGCCATGTGACTCCGTCAGGAAGCTTGGCACTCCCCCACGCTTCGTCGTAGGGCCATGGGTTTGCATAGAAGTAGGCGTCACCCGCCGGATAGAAACCAACCGCGATCTGGGCATTGGCGCCCTCGGCATTCACCGTCTTGCGGCTGAACCACTCGGTTGCGATGTCAAAGCCATGTGGCCAGAGGTGGGGCCCGGAGATCTCGCCCTCAAGGCCGGTGTTGAACACCGAAAACGTATCACTGATCCATAGGGCATTGTCGTGCCACGCATGGGCACACCATCGTTCATAGATTTGGTGGCTGCCATCGGCGTAGCGGTCCGAGTCAATCCTGAACGATGATCCGTGGGATTGCGCAAGTTCGGCGATCGTCGACCCGACGGTCCTTGGCGATGGACCGGCGTTGAGATCGATCTTGAGGCTGTCGGCTCCTGCTTCGATCCTGATCAGGTCGCGGTGCACGTCGAGTGTGGACACCAGCGATGCACCGCTTGCCAACGGCGTCGGCACGGTTGCAAACCCAATCCCACCATCAGCAAGGTGCGCAGGGTGCATCGCCACATGAGCCCACCTGTGATCAGGTTCCGCGCCCACCCGTGGCAGCGCTGTCATGGCTTGTGCATAACGCTGGAGTGAGACCCTCGTTCGTTCCCAGCTTGTCGGGAGTGGTGGAAGATTCATTTGAGCAACCTCGATGGCCTGTTCGTGATTGAAACGGTAGCCGCATCGATCAGATTCCCATCGATGTGGATTTGTTCTGCTCCTTGGCAGACGGATCAATGGGGGATCCCTCAAGGTCATCACGGCGATAGGGATCTCCGCCTCCGTCAAGAGCACGAGAAACGTTGAGGCCGATAAACAGGATGATCCCGACAGATAGGCCGAACCCGAACGTCGGAAATGCTATGAGCCTGAAGTCGTAGTCACGCGGTTGGATGTCCAATGTGATGGCCCCTGAGGGGTGGAGCGAGCACACGAAGAAGCCGCCGTAGGCTGGTTGTAGCTCGAATCGCCTCACCGTGTTGGGTGGCACATACCAGGTGCCAAGCGTGTGCGCCACGTCGTCGCGGTTGTCGAGTACCAGCGTGTCGTCAGCGAGGAAACTCCACGTCGGCGGTATCTCGAGAGGGTTCTCTCCTTGCTCGATCAGGGCGTAGGAGCCCTCCGGGATGACGATTGTCCGCGTCGTTGGTTGGCGTGAACCCTGGGTATACAACAACAGCGCTATCGACGAGAGCCCGCCAATGACGATCGTGGAACCGACGACGAGCGCGATCGCTTCGATGAGCCTCCGACGAGATGAGATGTGCTTCTTTGCCCGAACGGGATCAGCCATCTAGAAAAGGTACAGCGTCGGGTAGATGATCACCCACGCGAGGTCAACGAAGTGCCAATACTTGACAACCCCTTCGACGCCCCAATAGTCACTCGAACCGAAGTGGCCGCGGAAACCAAGGAACAGCACGATGAAGAGAGCGCCGAGTCCGCTGAAGACGTGGAAAGCGTGGAGGCCGATCAGCATGAAGTACGACGTTCCGTATGGCGTTTCCGGCGGATAGTGGTGGATAGCTTCCGTGAGCTCAATGCCTACGCCACCCAGGAATACGAACCCAAGAAGGATCGTCACGATCGTGAACAGCTTGAAGTTCCGGCGATGGTTGTATTTGATCGAGACTTCAGCAAGGTAGGCACTGATCGATGAAACCAAGAGCACCATCGTGAGGATCAGCGCGAGGAGCTGATTCAGTTCCTCGGGCCGGAATGTCCCCGTCGAGTAGTAGCGGGCCGCAAGGAATGCTGCGAAAAGGAAGCACTCCGAGAAGATGAACATCCACAGACCGATCCTGTTGGCCCGTGGCTGAAACGCCGTGTCCTGGTGGTATTCACCGTGGTCATCGTGAGATTCCGCTACGGCGGCGTCAGGGACGATGTCCGTCGTCATCAGTGGCCACCCTCGTCGTTGAAGAGCGCACGGATGTGCATGAACGCATCGAGGATGATCCAGCCCTTCGCGAATACGAACGGCAAGATGGGAAGAAGCGGTTCTGCCACCTCCACAGCGATGATGTACTCGAACACGGAGAGCACGCCAAGGAGAGCGGCTGCAAGCAGTCCTCGTTTGGTTGCTTTCCTGAGATTCTCGCGATCAATGGCAACCATTTCGGTGGTCATGCGGGACCCTCCTCGGGTGCATCGCCTTCATCAGCGCTTACTTCGTCGAATACAACGTAGAGCGAACCTTCAACGCCGTAGTCATAGGGGTGCCCAACGATGCGGGGTTGTGAAGTGAAGTTGTGCTGCGGCGGCGGTGAAGACACCTGCCATTCCAGCGTGCGGCTGTTCCACGGATTCGGACCAGCCTTCGGCCCTTTGATCGCCGAATACACGAGGTTGCCGACCAACAGCAAGAAGCTCGCTCCAAGAATGAGAGCGGAGATCGAAGCGAATCGGTTGGCACCCTCGAAAGCCTCTGGATAGTCGCCGACTCTGCGATTCATACCGTTGATGCCGACCCAGAACAGCGGGATGAAGGTGAAGTTGAACATCACGGTCACCCAGACGGCGAAAATCTGACCAAGACGTTCGTTGTACATCCTGCCGGTGATCTTCGGGAACCAGTAGAACAGGGCGGCAAGCAAGCCGAAGATCGAGCCACCAACGATCGTGTAGTGGAAGTGGGCGACGACGTAATACGTGTCGTGGAGGTGGATATCAGTGGCGACATCTGCAAGGAAGATCCCGGTGATTCCGCCGATGAGAAAGTTGAACAACCAACCGAAAGCCAGCAGCAACGGCGTGCGGAACCACAGTCGACCCATCCACAGGGTTCCGATCATCGACAGGAAGATGAGACCTGTCGGGATGGAAATGGCTTCGGTGAGGATCATGAATGGTCCGTGGAGGAAATCAGCCATCCCTGACGTGAACATGTGATGCGCCCACACGACGACCGATAGCCCAACGATCGTGAGCATCCCAACCACCGCGGCTTTGTATGCAAACAGTGGTTTGCGCGCAAAGGTCGGAACGAGTTCGAGGATGACCCCAAACCCTGGTAGCACCATGATGTAGACGGCTGGGTGGCTGTAGAACCAGAATATGTGTTCATATAACAACCCGGTGCCGACGTCAGGCCCGAAGAATGCGGTACCGGCGACTCGATCCATCGTGACGAGGATGAGTGCTGCTGCGAAGAACTGCGTCACGCAAAAGCTGAGCAGCGACGCCGAGAATCCTGCCCATGTGAAGATCGGCAGTCGACCCCATGTCATACCAGGCGCTCGCATTGTGATAACGGTCACGAGAACGTTGATGCCACCAAGAATGGACGACAGGCCGAATGTGATGATCGCAAGGTTGAAGAGAATCTGGCCAGAGTCGTTTGTCACCGAAAGCGGTGCGTATGCGGTCCAGCCTGCGTTGAACGAGCCGAGGAACGGGGCTCCGAGGAGCCCGATTGCGACAGGTGGGATCAGCCAGAATGCGAGGGCGTTCAGCCGTGGGAATGCCATGTCTGCGGCACCCACCTGGATGGGGATGATGTAGTTCCCGAAAGCTCCGAGGATGCCTGCGACAGCTACGGCGACCATCAATATGCCATGCATCGATACGACTTTGTTGAAGTCGTCAAGGTCGAGGATTCCCTGTCCAGCGGAAGCCAATTCGATACGCATCAGCATTGCGCCGATTCCACCCAAGAGGAGAACCGTGATGAACGTCACGCCGTACTGGATACCGATGACCTTGTGGTCAATCGAGAATTCGAAGTAGCGCGTCCAGCCCTTCTCGGGTGACGTCTTGGGCTTCTTTCCCATCCACTGGCGTCCGAATGCCTCCAACCCACCGATACCAGCGAGCCATCCGATAAGCCCAAGAATGAACCCAAAGACGACAGCGACTTCGTCCGTGGGGCTCCCGCCGCGTATAGCGACGGTCAGCCAAATGCCCGCGACATATCCAACGAACGCAAGAATCGCTGCCCTGAATACATACTTCATCGATTACCCACCCGATCCAAGTCCGTCGATGTAAGCAAGCCACTCTGCCTCGTCGACGACGCGTACCGGTATCGACATCTGGGCGTGGCCAGCTCCACAAAGTTCAGCACATTGGATCCGGAGGTTCACGTCGTCTTCAATCCCGCCTGTGTGCGTTGCCGTGATGTAGACCTGCGTGGTGAGACCGGGAACCGCGTCAATCTTTGTACGGAACGCCGGGACCCAGAAGCTGTGGAGAACGTCCGTGCTGTGCACGTCGTACCGAACCCGCTTGTCGACTGGGACGACGAGTTCATCGAGGGCGGTTGCCCCGTTGGGGTACGTGATCTCCCAAAAGAACTGGGAGCCCTCAAGCTCGACCACGTAGTCCGAAACCGGTTCACCCCGAACGGCTGCAAGGCCAACGAAGCCCGGGTTGATGAGGATGCCAACGGCGAGCGAAATGGTGATGACGAGCCACACACCAACAACGAGCCTGCTGCTGCGCTGTGGCGGTCCATCCTCGCGGTCAGCTCCTCGTGACCGCCAGCTGATTGCCCCCCAGACCATGATGGCAAAGATGAGTGCCATGACCGGAACAGCAAGCACCTCGAGAAGCTCGTATGCCTCGTCGATGACTTCTGCTTCCTCCGAGTATTGGGCGGGAAGCACCGTCGTGTTCATCACGAGGAGGAGTCCGAGAACGGTGAAGAGCAGCCAAAGCAGGAAGACTGGAATCCAGGATTTCTTCACTAGCCCTCCATGGCGCGCGTCTGCTCTGTGACTGCCGGGATGTTAGCCCCACCCCGCGTCGTGTACCGAATCATCCGTACCCAGGGTTCCTACCCCACATTTCTGGTGGGTAGGAACCCTGGGTACGCGTTTACGAACTGCTGCGTTAGGCGAGCGATGCTTCGAGTGTGATTTCCACGTTGCCCACAAGGGCGTTCGATACGGGGCATCCGTCCTTGGCAGCCGCTGCGTGGGTTGCGAAGTCCTCTGCCGACATGCCGGGAACTGTCCCGACGACGGAGAGTGCCATCGTGGTGATCCGGAAACCCGCATCCGTCTTCTCAAACTTCGCGATGGCCTTGGTGTCGAGGTTCTCTGGTGCGTTGCCTGCACCAGCCAAGACGTTCGAAAGCGCCATCGAGTAGCAAGCTGCATGAGCAGCTGCAATCAGTTCTTCGGGGCTCGTCTTACCAGCAGCCTCTTCGGTCCTGCTCGCCCAACTGACGGGAAGCGGTCCGGCCGCTCCGCTGTTGAGCGAGGTCGTCCCCGATCCGCCGAACAAATCTCCCTGCCAACTCGCAAATCCTGTGCTCTTCATGGTTACTCCTCCGTTTGGATGTCGTCGTCAGGATATCCGCTACTCGTGACCCGTCGTCCGAGTGGTTCAAGGTCGTCGCACCAGGACAAATAGAGCGAGCGGAACGATGAATCGTCCCACATTGAGCCGGGGCAGCGGTCGAGGAGGGTGAGGGCACCCGCCACATCGCCGAGGTCGGCTCGATTGCGAGCTGCAAGGATCAGCACCATCGGGTTGACTGGCTCATCTCGGCGGATCAGGGCCATGTTGTAGTGCTTCGACGCTTCTCTCAGGCGACCCTGCATCTGGAGTGCAAAGGCCATCTTGGTGTTGAGACCTGGATACTCGGGCCGATGCCTGAGACCGATTCCGAAAAGGCTCCGTTGCATCGAGCAGTTCTTCGGATCCGCATGGAGCCTGACCGGCAGCATCTGCGAGGCGGGCTAGCGACTGCACCTAGTTGAGCAGACAACTCAAGGTCATCGCCGACCACCATGTCGATTTCACGAACCAGTGCGTCGAGGTCAACACCATCATCGCCGAAGATCTCGGCGTCCTGATCGGTTCGGACCGGCACCGGAATAGGTGGCAGCCAGATCTTGATCGCAAGCTCCGTATCCAGTTCGTACATCGTCAACGGGGTGGAAGGGTTGAGCGTCGTCATGAGCGTGTCACCGTCGGGAGCGTCGAAAGTCGTTCACCACGACGGAGCACACCGTCTGGACCCATCCGCATGATGATCTCCTTGCCCGTTGCGTGCGATTCCTCGAGCTTGGCGTGCAAGTGCAACGGCCTTGTCGTACGCCTTGTCCCATTCCTTTGTTCCTGGCTGTCAGATCCTTCGTAAAGTAGTTGATGACATCAGTTTCGGCACCGTGCTGCACCTTTGCCCCCGATTGCTTGAGGGCATCAACTGCGTTGCGATACTCGCTCGCCGACAGCGCCGATCCATCGGCTTTTCGGAGATAGACGAGGTCAATATCGCCGGCAAACGGCAGCCGCCTGCCGTCGGGGAGCACTTTGAAGATCTTGCCTCCCTCTTCGACGTAGCCGCCCCCCGACACCAGCTTGGTGACGTCGCCACGCAGCTCGTTGTATTCGGTGAGGCGAGCGTGGTAGCGGGCTCTGACCGCGTCGTGGAGGTCGTCTGGGACGTTGGCCCACACCGGTTCCCGCGGCCGGAAGTATCCAACAAGTCCTTCATCGGCCTTGGCCGCGCCGAGGTATGTGTCGAGGTTGGAGATGGTCTTTGACTTGAGATTGACCGGTTTTGCAAGGGCCTTGCCGTCGCGGATCCACCGCATGGATTCCATATTGGTCGTACGGGAGCCAATGGTGATCCCAAGGTCATCCGCGACCTTGGCCAACGCATTGATCTGCTCCTGTGAATACCCGACCTCATGGAGCCAGTTAGCCTCAATGACCGCTCCCTCTGGGAGGTTCCGGACCCATGCATCGGGTGGGAGTTTCCCGTCGACAAGCAGGTCATCGAACGAACCGACACCGGCCTGTGCCTCCCGTCGCGCAGCTGCCGCTGCCCTGACCTCGGCGAGTGCGTCTGCATCGGCGACCCGGCGAGCATCGACCGCGGCGTCGCCAAGCCGAGTGGCGTCGATCACATCGTCGACCTTGTCAACAACCCGGGAGGCGTCAGCGAGGGCATCGACGGTCCTTGCGAGGTCGCTGACCCGGTCCGCAACGTTGACTGCTGTGGTTGCAGCACCCCACAATGCGCCGCCGGTCTCTATCACACCCCACACAGCTCTTCCGAATCGTTCCCCAACGGGGGTGTCCTTGTCGAGCGCTTGTTCCCAGTTGTCGACGCCGAGCACAGTTCGCCCGACGGCTGCTGCGGCTCCCACCGGATCATTCTCAGCGGCTGCGTAGAGGGTGCCAGCGATCGTTCCGGCTGTTTCGATCCCGCTACGGAGATTGTCAGCGACTTCCTGCGTCTTGTCCGGATCGCCAAGGGCAACCAGGATCGCATCCCGGGCACTATCGCGGGTTGTCTCCCACGCAATGGTCCAGTTCTCGGGGTCGGAAAGCTGCTCTGCTGTCCAGCCGACACCTCTGGCAACCCCCCGAACGAGTTCGCCGGGAAGATCCAACATGTCCTCCTGCGCCTCTCGCCCATACTCGTCGAGCACTGACCACCACCAGTCCGATGACGAGTTTCTACGAGTCGAATCCGCTTCGAGGAGGTCTTGTCGCCGATCAAGGGCGTCTCGGCGGCGCATCCTCTCCTCCCAGTCGGCCCATCTTTGTTCGTCCGCGGCCCGCTCCTGCATCCGCTCGGCTGCTTCTGCCATCTCGATTTCGGATTGAGCGCGCCAATTCTCAAGCCACGTGGCCAGATCCTCCTCACCCGCCGCGATGGACGCGTCAATCTCACGTTGTCGCTGCTGTGCATACCACGCGTCTGCCTCCGCCTGGGTCATCCAGATTCCGACGCGGTTCTCCTCGTCCCACACCCGAACGTCGTTGTCAGCGTCAGGGTCGATTGGTTCAGGATCCGGCTCGTCGCGTGCCCCATCCCTGGCCTCGGCTCCAGCTTCAGCGATGCTGACTCCCACAAGCCCTGCGGTCCCAGCGAGCGCTATCAAACCGGCAAGCACCGCCGCCTCGTACGGATCATCGGTCAAGACATCGATCGTGTCTTGGTCGATCGTCGTATCGACATCGGTCGTTTCACCCGTTGTGCCCTCTGGGGCTCCGACCGATCCGACGACCTCGGCGTCGGGTCCGAAGTTCCCGAGACCGGTCGATCCGAATACTTCCATCGCTGTGACGATCCGGGCAATCTCAGGACTCGAGGCGTCGCAGTGGTGACACCGATAGTTGTAGTGACCCCACGGAAAGATGCCTCGGACCAGCACGTTGGGGCCGTCGGTCGACTCGTAGTCCGTCCAGATCGTGATGACGCCACCGCCGACCTCGTGGAACGTGCGTGCAACACAGGTCGCCCCGTCCTCGGACGGCGCCACAGCTATGCCGTTTTCGTCGAAGGCGCATCGGTTGTCTGGTGGGATCTGGTGGGCTGGAACTGCATCGAAAAGATCCTCGGCTGCGTCGAACTGCCGACGCGCCTCCACCTTGGGCTCAGCCGTTGCAAGGTCATACTGCATCTCGGACCGCACGCCACCGGGACCCTCCTGACCAACCGTTATCCATGCCGTGCACGCCGTCGAATTCGGATTCAGCATCAGTCTGCGGAGATCGGTTGTTGTCGTCTCCCCCATCGACGGGTCATACAGTGCTCCGAATGATTCCGAATACACCGGACATCCTCCGGCGTCGAGTTCACCGAACGCGACGTTTCTCTCCGGCGCCGTCGCCGCTGGGACCGGCGGGAGGTTGTCCATCGCCGTTGCGACATCGAACCCTTCGATATCGCAGTCCGTTGCCAGGTCAAAGCGCGGCGGCGGGGACCCGCCGCCGTCATTGCCGTCAAACGTTGTCACCCAGTCGTCGTAGGTGGCTCGACCCTCCGTCGTGACGGGCCGGCGACATGACGGATCCTCGCCAGGAATTGGCACAATCGTCGGCTCGTCGAACGGAAGACCCCAAAGCTGGCTCCCTTCCTCGTTGAAATTCAGATACGTCCGTGCAGCGACTGATGTGAAGTCACCCATGGTCCCGGCTGCGGTCGACTCGCGGGGACCACCGCCAAGCGTCGCTGCTGTGCCGGCGCCGTCGTAGGCCACCGTGCAGCACAAACCATCGGCAGTGAGTGAGAACGAGAAGGTCTCAGTGACCGAGTACGACTGCTCATTCGCCGGATCTCCGTCCACCCAGAAGCCAGCATCGTTGTCCCAGATCGGCGGCACGAACGACCATGTATCCGATCGAGAAACCGGTTCCGGAACCTCAGTCAGACCGGGGGCAATGCTGACCTCGATCGGCGGCTTGCGCTGGTCCGAGAACAGACCGCCATTCAACTCAATCGAATCCCAGGCGACCGCTGCATCCAGATCGGCCAGGATGGCGGTGTTCGCCGCGGTGTTGTCGACCTCTTGGGCAATGGCTACGGCCACGAACGGAAGAAGGCCAACAACTGTCAAGGTGACAAGCGTTGCAGAGGCCAGCGCGTTCGATCGCACCGAGCTGAGCTGCTTCCTCCGGCCCACAAAGAGCCCAATCGCTGCCGCCGCCGACATGAACGACAACCCGACACCAAGCTTGATAACTCCACTGCGATTCAACAGGCCCGCGATCTGAGCGATCAGGAGACCGACGATGAAGGCACCAATCGCCCATGCAGCACGTTTCTCAAAGGCCTTCTTGCCGTCAACCCTGATGGCGACGTTTCGGCCCTGGATCAATCCAAGAACGAGCCCGACACCAATACCGACGAGCGCCGCCCACCACGGTGTGTTCCCCAAGATGATGAACATACCGATGGCCATGCCACCGACGAGGATGATCCGAATCACATCGAATCGTGGCCTGATCCTGCGTTCCTTACCGGAACTCTTGATCGTCCACAACAGACCCGCAACGGACACGGCCAGCAGCACCCAGCCGATCACCTTCAGCCATGTTGGTCCCGCCTCCTCAGCGGGGGGAGGTGGATCTGCACCGACCGGTACCGGAGCCACTCCACCGTCGACACTTGTGGTGGTTGCGACTGTGGTCGGTGTTGCAGCGACCGTCGGTGGTGGTGCAGCTGGTTCCCCCTGCAGATCCGGCGAGGATGCTCGAGCGTCAGCGAGGTACTGCGGGAGCGGCGTGTAGTAGCTCGCCCGTGGGATGATCTCGACGCCGTCGCATAACCGGGCGTATCCGATCACCGCGGTTCGGAGTTCCTCCGCGGCGACTTTGCCAAGTTCCGGGTCATAGGGCTTGTCGGCTTGGCGGAACTTGTATGTCGAACGAATGGCGAGATCAGTCGATGCGGTCACACCCAATCCAGCTGTGAACTCGTCAACGTCCGAGCAGTACGTGATCGTTACTCCCCCGACTCCCTGTGGTGTCCAGTCCAGCACCTTGGGATCGCCATCGGGAGGTGCCCAATAGGTGTCGAGAATCAATTCGGACTCGACCAGGGTCCCGTCTGCCTGAGGCACCGGGTTGTACCAGCAGTTGACCCGGTACGCCCCCGAAGTCGTATCGAACTGGACCTGCTCTTCGAGGTTGAAGATAACCTCGTATCCCGAAACAACCGGGCACACCATCGACTCTGGTTGAGTCACCTGTGCAGACGCCATACCAGAGGGAAACGCAATCGTCCCCACCGCAATCCCGAGGACCAGGAGCACCCGCGCGACGATGCCGCTCCCGTTCCTACCCATCGATCGCACCGTAGAACCTCTGTGGCTCACCGATATCCCCTTCTACTTCCGGCGAAACCATAGCGAAACGCGTTCGAGACGACACGGTGCCGTAACCTACGACGATGGACCGACGAGCCACCGCGGTGAACCGATGAGCGGCGGACACGACCACACGGTGCGCGCCGGCCGAAGGCATTTCAAGTCTCTCGGTGCGGCGTTTGTTCTTGTCGTCGTGTTCCTCATCGTCGAAGCGATCGCTGGCTTCTGGACCGGTTCGCTTGCTCTGATTTCCGACGCAGGGCACATGGCAACCGATGCGCTCGGCATCGGAATGGCGCTCGCGGCCATCGTCGCTGCTGACCGCACGACCTCGATCCGACGGACGTACGGGCTGTACCGAACCGAAATCCTCGCCGCGCTCGCCAACGCCGTTCTCCTTTTTGCGATTGCTGGATACGTGTTGTACGAGGCCATCACCCGACTGAGTTCACCCCCAGACATCCTCAGCGGTCCGATGATGCTGGTGGCAGTCATGGGCCTTGCTGTAAACGTGATCGCATGGCGCTTGCTCCGAGAAGGTGCTGGCGAGTCGCTCAATATCGAGGGTGCGTACCTTGAAGTCATCGCAGACCTCATTGGATCCATCGGTGTCCTGATTGCGGCGATCGTCATCTGGTTGACCGACTGGACGATCATTGATCCGATCGTGGGTGCGGCGATCGGTCTGTTCATTCTTCCGCGGGCGTGGCGGTTGGCTCGGAAGGCATTCGACATCCTGCTGCAATCCGCCCCCGAACGGATCGACCTCGATCAGCTCAACACCGAGCTCACTGACATCGCTGACGTCATCAATGTTCACGACCTGCATATCTGGACCCTGACATCCGATATGGATGTAGGGACCGCCCATCTCATGACCCGTGACGGAGTCGATCCGCATCCGGTGCTTGATGAAGCAAGATCAATCCTCCAGGGCTATGGCATTGCCCACGCCACACTCCAGGTCGAACCTGAGTCGCACGAGGGGTGTGCGGAGGTCAACTGGTGAGCACCGATTCCAAGACTCAAGCCCCAGATTCGGGACGTCTGACTCCACGCGATCCACTTGTGGCCTGGTTGTGGATGGTCGCCGGGCTCGTTTTCGCGATGGTTGTCGTTGGCGGGTTCGTTCGGCTGTCACGGGCTGGACTCGCAATCGTGACGTGGGATCCCGTCACCGGAGTGTTCCCCCCGATCGGTGATACCGCATGGCACGCCGAATTCGCCAAGTACCAGCAGACTCCCGAGTACCTGCTCGTCAATTCGGGCATGACGCTTTCCGAGTTCCAGCGCATTTTCATGATCGAATGGGCCCACCGGCTCATCGCACGCATCGCAGGGCTTATGGTCGTGATCCCACTGGTGTGGTTCATGGTGAAACGAATCCTGACCTTCAAGCAATCGCTCAAGTATTGGGGTGTCGCTGCACTGTTCGGGATCCAAGCAGTCCTGGGGTGGGTCATGGTGTCGAGCGGCCTGCGAGACCGTCCAATCGTCAGCAACACTCGATTGACGATCCATCTACTGGTCGCTCTCGCGACGCTCGGAATAGTGATGTGGATGGCCATGGACCGATCGGCCACAGATCGGTCCGATTCATCGACCGGTCCAGTCAAACGATCAACGGTTCTCCTTGGTTGGTCACTACTGGCTGCCGTTGTTGCCCAGGTCGCTGTTGGTGGTCTTGTTGCGGGGATGCGTGCAGGATCGGTATCGGATACGTGGCCGCTGATGGCAGGACGATGGGTGCCCGCGGGGCTCTTGACCGACCATGATCCGTGGTGGATCAACTTCATTGAACCGGTCGGTTCCCATTGGCTCCACCGGTGGCTTGCGTTCATTGTCGCCGGAGTCGCGGTCGCCCTGTTCTTCGCTGTCCGCCGTGATAACGGAGCAACACACAAGATGCGGACTGCGACGGCGTGGCTGCTTGCCCTCCTCACCCTGCAGGTAGGTCTCGGAATCAGTGTCGTGATGCTGTCCGTTCCGAAATGGCTGGCCTTGGCGCATCAAGCGAACGGAATCGCTGTGTTCAGTCTCGCCGTCGTGGTCTGTCACGCAGCACGACGACGGTCGACCACGGGCCAGCAGCCAGCGACGTACAACATCGTCCTGATCCCCGACGGCGGTTGAGGCTGCGAGAGCGACGCGTGTCAGAAGACTGGGTCACCAGGCAACTCGCTTGCCTGCTTCACCCAAGAGGAAAATTGGGCTTCGTCGAACACCTCGCCCTCGGAGATGTGGAGATAGCGCACTTCCTTCTGTTTCGACTCGACAGGCGGCATCGGACTCAGCGACACGCCCCGGAAGAACCCCACCTTGATGTACTTGGTGAGGCAGTGGAAGCTGAGGAACCATCCATCCCCCTCGATGCCGTAGAACGGGCTGTTCCACCGCACCGCCTTGCGAACGTCCGGGACAGCGTAAGCGATGAGTTCATCGAGTTTGCGTCCGACATCGCCTTTCCAGCCGGGCATGGCGTCGAGGTACCTCTGCACGACCGCGTGACCGTCACCCTTGGCGATCTGCGGGTTTCCTCCTGAGAGAAGAACTGGCTTCGCAGTCTCCTTCTGGTCTTTGGATTCGGTCAAGATGGCCTCCTCGTCGCATGCAGCCCAGCGACTCTGGGCCCTGCTGTCGACACTTCCGACGGGCGAGCGGTGCCTCGCTATTCTCATCGAACGTGTGTGTTACGGTGGCGAGTCCGCACATCGATTCATCGGAGTGACCTTGAATCCCAAAGTTGACGCATATATCGCACGGTCAGACAAGTGGCCGGACGAGATCACCGGTCTGCGACCGATCCTGTTGGGAGCCGGGCTGACCGAGGAGTTCAAGTGGGGCAAGCCCTGCTACAGCCACGACGGTGCAAACGTCGTGATCCTCCAAGAGATGAAGGACCACCTCGCCCTGATGTTCTTCAAAGGTGCCCTGCTGAGCGATCCGGACGGCGTTCTTCAGGAGCAAGGACCGAACTCAAGACACGCACGTCGTATTCGGTTCACCTCAGTTGAGGACGTGGCACGCCTGACCGACACCGTAACGAGTTACCTTGGCGAGGCAATCGATGTCGAGGAGGCTGGACTCGAGCTGGGCCCGGCACCCGAGCTGGTCCTTGTCGAGGAGCTTCAGGATCGACTTGACCAGGACCCCCGACTCAAGGCAGCGTTCGAGTCGCTCACGCCGGGCCGCCAGCGCGAGTACAACTTGTACTTCGCAGGCGCCAAGCAAGCCAAGACCCGTATCTCACGAGTCGAGAAGTACGCACAAGCAATCCAGAGCGGCAAGGGGCTCCGCGACAAGTAGTCAGAACGAGGAAGACCAAAGGCGAGCTGCCCGCGGAAAGGAGCACCCATGCCACGTGGATCCGACTACCAGGGACCTCCAGGTGCACTTGAGCGTTACGCCGCCGCTGTGGATGCTGCGGGTGAACTGGTCAAAGGGGCGAAGAACCCCTACACGTCGAGAAACGGCCATATGTTCAGCTTTCTCGACCGTGAAGGAGCGATGGCGATCCGTCTTTCAGATGAGCTGACCGACGAGTTCCTCGCCGCATATGAAAGCGGTCCGGTCATGCAGTACGGAAGCGTCATGAGGGGTTACGTGTCGGTCCCAGACGACCTCTTGAGCGATACCAAGCAACTCGTCCCTTGGATCGAGAAGTCGTTCACGTGGATCGAAACCCTGGAACCAAAGCCAACCAAAAAGCGGTCGTGATCTGAGGGACAGCTGTCATGCGTTCAGCCGTGGTTCGCACGGCGAACCGGAGAAACCGAGAACCACCTTCCACCACTCGGACAGCTCGAAGGCGTTCTCGCAGTTGATACCGATGTTCGAAACCCGTGACGCCATGCGGTGAATCTATCGAGCCGGTCGCTTGAACCGAATACGATGCTGCCGAGGTGGCGAACTTGGGAGGTCGATTGTCGTCGCGGCCCACCTCACCGATCGACACGCGACAACTCCACGTCATCCAGCGGGATGGACCGCTTCGGCGGGGTCCATGCGCGCTGCTCGGATTGAGGGGTAGAGCCCGGCGATTGCGCCCACCAGTAGGGCTACTCCAATCCCGGCAGCGAGGGCTTCGAGCGGGATGTCCACGAACCAACCCTGTCGACTGGCATACAGCTTTGTGATGCCCGCGCCGAGCGCTACCCCAACGATTCCTCCGATTGTGGCGAGGAGGATGCTCTCAGTGAGGAACTGTCCAGCAATGTGGCTTCGTTTGGCTCCCAGGGCGCGACGGAGACCGATTTCGGACCGTCGCTCAAGAACCGAGATGACCATCACGTTCGCGATACCCACCCCTCCAACGACAAGGGCGACGGCACCGAGCGCCAGGAGCAGTTTCGTCAAGTTCTGGTCAACGGCAGCCTTGGCTTCGAGCGCATCGGAGGGTCGGGATACCTCGACTTCGTTGGGTGCCTCAGGATTCGCCGTTCTTGCAAGGAGGCTCCTCACGGCCTCAACCTGATCTGGGTGGGTTCGCACGTAGATCGTCGTTGCGCTCGCCTTCGTGTCGTACAGCTTCGAAGCAACGCCGTAACCGATGAACGCCGCTCGGTCGAGGTCCGGGCTGAGCGGGAGCGAGTCAAGGATCCCGATGACGTTGAACCAGTGCCCGTCGAGATCCACCATGGGACCGGCTGTGAGGTCGGTGATTCCGAGGCGTTCCGCTGCGACACTGCCAAGCACGATCGCCGGTACCTCGGACGTCGCGGCGTCGAGAAGTCGGCCTCGGGAGAGTTGGGCACCGAGTGTCTCGAAGGTCTCTGGTTCGGCTGCATAGACGGAGATCCCTCCGGTCTCGTCCCGCGAGACGAGGTGGTTTCGACGAACTGCGGTCCGGACAGCGGTGATAGCGGCTGCATCGTCAACCGGCGGCACACGGCGAATCATTGCCGACGCTTCATCGGGCAGCGTTGCATCATCTCCGAAGAGCGACTGCCCTGCTTGGACCGCCAGAAGGTTGGTACCCAGATCGTCGATCTGGCGCAGCAGCGCGGCCTTTGAGGATGACGAGATACCGACCACGCCGATCATCGCGGCGATGCCAATGGCGATGCCGATGGCAGTGAGCAAAGTTCGGGCGCGCCGGACGCGTAGTCCCTGCGTTCCACTCGCAAGGAGATCGACGCCGCGGAACCGACTCTTGGCTGCTGACGTCTTCATGTAGTCGTGACCCCGACCGTTGGCTGGCTGTCATCTCGGACCCGGCCATCAGCAATCGTGATGTGTCTCGGCAGGCGTCGGGCGATCTCGGCGTCGTGGGTGATCAGGAGGATTGTGGAACCTTGCTGGTTGAGGCCAAGGATGAGATCGATGATCTCCCGGCTGGTATGTGAGTCGAGATTCCCAGTCGGCTCGTCAGCGAGGACGAGGGCCGGGTCGCCGACGATGGCCCGCGCTATGGCGACGCGCTGTCGTTCGCCGCCAGAGAGCTGGCTCGGTTTGTGGTGGATCCGGTGACCAAGACCCACTCGGTGCAGTGTCTCAATCGCCGCATCCCGACGGTGATGCCGGCGTACGCCTCGGTACATGAGTCCCGCCGCAACGTTTTCGACCGATGTGAGTCCGGGAAGAAGGTGGAACTGCTGGAATACGAAGCCGATCCGTCCCGCTCTGATGCCGGCAAGCGCACGGTCCGATCGCGTCGCTGTATCGCGTCCTTCGAGGCGGACCGACCCTGAGGTTGGACGAGCCAACGTGCCGACCACGTTGAGCAGTGTCGACTTCCCCGAACCCGATGCACCCACCACGGCAATCAACTCCCCCTCTTCGACGGTGAGCGTCACTTCGGCGAGAGCCCGCACCGCTGGGCTGCCGGGGTACTCCTTGGTGACGCGGTCGAGTTCAAGCACAGGGTTCACGATGGCACCACCACGTCATCACCCTCGGCAATGTCTCCAGCGACCTCGACCCAGCCGTCGGCGAACTCGCCGATTTCGACCGCGGTGTATGCCGTGCTGCCATCACTTTCGGCGACCTCGACAGCGAAAC
Organism: uncultured Acidimicrobiia bacterium; assembly: GCA_963714375.1. GTDB lineage: Bacteria > Actinomycetota > Acidimicrobiia > Spongiisociales > UBA5794 > UBA5794. The sequence goes on along the minus strand of CAVQOG010000001.1, from coordinate 262,516 downwards.
CACCTTCGACCAGTGCCACCAATGCGCTGACCGGAACCGCAAGCACATTCGTGGCGAGCATGTCGATAACACCGACTTTGACCTCACCTGGTGGCTGGCCAGCAGGTGCGTCCAAGGTGAGACGCACCTTGAACTTCTGCTCACCGAACGGATCCTGGGACTGCACTGCTTCGATCGATTCGACCGCCGCGGGATACCGTGAACCGTCGGCGAGCGTGACCTCGATGGTCGGATCCCCCTCAAAGGCCCGCTTTTTACGGGCAGATACCTCGGCCGACACGAACAGAGACGGCTCTGTGATCTCGATGACACCGCCAGCCGCCTGCTCGCCGATACGAGGGACGGTCGCAACTCGGAGCGATTCGTACGGAAGAAACAGAAGCTGGGAGGCACCAATCCGACCCGTGGCATCGATGCCGCGGTCATCTTGCCACTGCTTCACGGCCGCCCGGAGGACCGTGTCGAATTCTCCGTCGATGTCATAGGCAGCGTCGAGATAGCCAATACCCCTCAGGTACGTCTGGAGTTGCTCGACATCGACTCCCTTGGACCCGCGTTGCAAGGTGCGGTACATGGGGACGTCACCTTGGGTCCAGTAGGTCGGTTGTTCGTTCACCTTGTAGACGACGTCGTCGGACGTGAGAATCGCGTCCGGCTCCGGCACCCAGGTCACCGTCCCGAAAGCCTCGCCCGGAAGGCTGAAGACGTCACCGTAGCCAACCGTTCCGGCGAACTCCTCGCTCTGCTGAAGGTCTCGGCGGACCACTGTCGCGGTCTGGCGTTCAGCCGGTTCCGCCGTGACAGTGGCTTCAGCCGGGGAGTCCCCAGTCGACACGAACCACACGCCAGCAACGAGGAGGCCAGCGACGCCGATCGCACTGAGCACCCATGTGGCGATTCGTTTCATCCTTGCGGGCCGGCTTCCGAGAACTCAACGCCAAACGAGCCCCCAAACGTCTCTGACGAGCAGGCGTCCATCGCCTCGTTCAAGACTTCGGTATCGAACTCACCGTCGCCACCGAATTGAATCATGTTGATTCCGTCGGGTGACGGGTCTGGCCAGTCGAGGCCGCGGTCCCGCATGCACTTGGCAAACGCCAGCTGCTGATCCATGAACTCTGCCTGCTCCTCAGGAGACAGCTCGAAATCTCCAAACGCGGCCTCGAGAAGGGGTGAACATTCCTCGACGGCTCCCTCGGACGCCTCGAAGTCGTCTGTGCTCACGCTATTCGTAACAACCCCGTCTTGCACAGTGGGATCAGGCATGTCGACGCCGTGTTCACGCATGCACTCCGTGTACTCACGCATCGCCATCTCCGTGTCAACAGCCGTCATGGTCGTCGGGGTGCCGTCGGAATTCGACGAAGCATCGATCAGGCTTGGGATCGATGGTGATGTGTCGCTGCCGGTTGCGCATGCGGCCAGCACAAGAGCCGTCGCGGCTGCGAGGCCAGCAATCCTGTGTCGTGATTTCATCGTGGTGTCTCTCCTTGGGTCTGGACAATCGATTCGGGGGTCATCATGTCGAATCGCTTCTGAGAGGAGGCTGAGAGCGACTGAGAGGTTTCTCAGCTTCCTCTCAGGAGGATGCAGCAATAATGGGAGCACCATGCGCGTACTTGTTGTTGAAGATGAAGTGAACCTGGCCACAGCGATTTCGACCGGACTCGCAGCAGAGGGCTACCTGGTCGAAACTGCCCACGACGGCGTTGAGGGCCTGTGGCGCGCCCAGGAGGGCCAATTCGACGCGATCATCCTGGACATACTCCTCCCCGGTTTGAACGGATACCGGGTGTGTGCAACTTTGCGCGAAGAGGGCGTACAGACACCGATTCTGATGCTCACGGCCAAAGACGGCGAGTACGACGAAGCTGAGGGTCTTGATCTCGGGGCCGACGACTACGTAACCAAGCCGTTCTCGTTCGTGGTGCTTCTCGCAAGACTCAGAGCCTTGATCAGAAGACGTAGCTCGATCCAACCCGACGTGCTCACGATTGGTGACCTCACGCTGAACACTATGACAAGAAAGTGCACCAGAGGTGAGACCGAACTCTCGCTCACTGCTCGAGAGTTCACGCTCCTCGAGGCGCTGATGCTCGAACCTGACCGTGTGATCCCGAAACAAGAACTTATCGACAAGGTATGGGGACTCGACTACTTCGGGAACCCGAACATCGTTGAGGTCTACATCGGCTACCTACGCAACAAGATCGACCGACCATTCGGGGCGAAAACCATCGAGACGATCCGCGGCATCGGTTACAGGGCTGCCTCATGAAAATCGCAATGGAGTGGACGATGTCGGTACGTGGGCGCCTCACGATCGCGGTGACCGTGTTGTTCGGAACAGCGCTGTTCCTTGGGGGTTGGTTCCTCCTCAACCGCGCCGAGACGGCGTGGGTGGACGACCTCCGCGCCCAAGATCTGGCGGAACTTGAGGTCCTGGCGCAGGACATTACCGCGCTGGACGTATCGGTGGGCTCGGGTGTATCCGTCTTCCCTCTACCGGTGGGAGTCGACGGCACCACCTATCAGCTCACCGACGATCAAGGCGTCGTGTTCGGTGCGACGCCTCCCGAAATCTTTGTCAGTCGGGGCATGATTGCTGCGTCCAATGGCGCTTACGAGCAGGGCTTCACCGTCGAGTCAATCGAAGATGAGCCATCTGGCGTTGCGTTTGGCGACCTCGTGACCAGCCTTCCTGTTGATGTGGGGGATGCCACTTTCACGTTGGTTGCGGAATCTTCGCTTGCACGGGTTGAGGCCGGAGTCGACGCCCTGAGAAACACGCTCGTCTTCGTGATTCCGTCGCTCATCGCCTTGGTCGCTGTCCTCGCATGGTTCGTGACGGGTCGGGCATTTCGTCCAGTCGCCGCGATTACCAATCAGGTCGAGCGAATCACCGACGATCGGCTCGATGAGCGGGTACCGGTTCCGAGCAGCCGGGATGAGGTTGCACACCTCGCACGCACGATGAATACGATGCTGGACCGGTTGTCGTCCGGCAGGCGGAGACAGCGAGAATTCGTCTCCGATGCGTCACATGAATTGCGAAACCCGGTAGCCACCAGTCGCGCGCACCTCGAGGTCGGCCTCACCAATACCGACACTACAGACTGGGAGGAAACCGCCAAAATTGTCCTCACCGAACAAGAACGACTGAGTGAACTCATCGATGGGTTGCTCCTCCTTGCACGGCTCGATGAGGGCCATCCGATCGTCGCAACGGACATCGACCTGGACGACGTGGTGTACACCGAGGCAAAACGTCCGACTCGTGTACCCGTCGACGTGTCGGGCGTCGAAGCCGTTCGAATCCAGGGCGATCTCTCCCAGCTAACGCGTCTTGTCCGCAATCTCATGGACAACGCGGTTCGCTACGCGACCGACGGTGTTGTCGTCACACTGGGACGTGACGGAGCGGACGTTCTGATGACGGTCGACGATGATGGCCCGGGTATCCCGATCGAGGACAGAACACGTATCTTCGATCGATTCGTCCGGACCGATGATGCTCGGGCACGCGCCGATGGTGGCAGCGGTCTCGGTCTCGCAATCGTGAGCGAGGTTGCGGCCGCACACGCCGGAGTAGTCACGATCACAGATTCTCCGATGGGCGGGACGAGAGTCGAGGTCCGACTGAACCCGGCAACACTTGGTGGATCGGGTGTGGCCTGATCGACGAATCCATTCCGGTGCGCGATCGGTGGGTATCCGTTCCCTCCCAATGCTTCCACTAGTGTGGCCAGCCACGGTTGCCGGGGAGGTGGATAATCATGGGATTCAGATGGGTGTGCTGGCTGGCCGGCGTGGCGTTGATCGCCACAGCGTGTGCTGGCGGCGATGGCTCGTCGGTTGATGCCGGACCCATCGATTCCGAAACCGATCTATCCATCGACGTCGCGGACGACCCAACCGTGAAGCTTGCCAGTGAGTTGGCGGTGACCTTGGTTGACCATCTTGGCGACGACGATACGGCAGCTGGCGCGGTCCTTTTGGCCGGTGACACCGGCTACTCCATCAATCAGATCGAGGTCGCCATCGTCAGTGCTCGTTGGCCGCCGATGGATCGATCGCCGGTGTGCAGGCGAACCGTAGCCGCTGGGGGATCTCTGCCTTACCAGCCGACGAACCGAGCAGCTGGCCCTTGGCACTCAGGGCCAGCTCCTTTGCCCAGGAACACGACGACCTGGTCCCGATCGAGCAGCTGAGGCAGGATGCTGCCGAGCATGCGGGCGTCGACGATCATTGGCCGGTCGGGGCTGTGGCGACGTCGTGGATCCTGCACCTGCACCTCAGCGGGTATTCACAGGAGCAGATAGTCAACATGCTGATTCTTGGCCTCGAGCCTCTCGACGCCGACTACGACGGTCCCATCGCTGACGGCGAGGAGGAATGCGGCGGGATGGTTATCGGTGGCGTACACGAGACCCCTCAGTTCTGTGACCCAGAGACTGGCGAGTTGTACCCAGAAGGCGAGGCAACCAACACCAATGAAGAGCCAGCCGATGCGGCAGATTCCAGCCCGAGCGGTCTGTGTGATGGCAACTTCGCTCCGCCGTATGTGTTCGCGATCATCCCCAGCGGCCTCATGCTTCAAACGCAGATCCTCGGACCACTTGACACGCCCTACTACTACCACGCTGTGACGGGGATGCTCGATATCGCCGCTGACGGCACCTTCACGATGACGGCGCAAACGATCCGATACCGGAGACATCACATCCCGCGGTGAACCCGACCACCAGATCTACACCCGGGATTTCGAGTTCTCGGGTTCTTTCGACCTGACCACAGGGGATGGCGAGATGACGGGGATCGTCGAAGGGCACGACCAACTTTGGGCCGAGGACTCCCAACATGCGGTCGAGGTAGAGGACGCTGCTGGGGATCTGGCGATCGTGTGCGATGACGATCAATCCACCTTCGAAATCTTCGGTTTTGCCACCGCCGGAGAGCCTCTCGAATTCGAGGCCGGTTCGTAGTTGGTCAGCGCGACCCAGCCACCTCGCAATGAGTCGTGACAGGGAACATGACCATCGATCAACCAATCGAGTGCACAATCGGTGGAGTATCGAACACGGATTGCGTGCTAGAGTTTCGCTGCGCGAAACTCCAAGCTGCTCCGAAGGAGCAGCCGTGGGCCCGGTAGGACTTGAACCAAAAGTATCGATCCGAACCCACAGCACCCAAACTACGCCACCTCGCAATGAGTCGTGACAGGGAACATGACATCGATCAACCAATCGAGTTCACAATCGGTGGGTATCGACGGAAGCTCCGCGCCAGAGTTTCGCGTAGCGAAACTCCAAGCTGCTCCGAAGGAGCAGCCGTGGGCCCGGTAGGACTTGAACCAAAAGTATCGACCCGAACCCCAGCACCCAAAACAACGCCACTTCGCAATGAGTCGTGACAGGGAACATGACATCGATCAACCAATCGAGTGCACAATCGGTGGGTATCGAACCGGAAGCTCCGCGCCAGAGTTTCGCGTAGCGAAACTCCAAGCTGCTCCGAAGGAGCAGCCGTGGGCCCGGTAGGACTTGAACCTACGGCCAAGCGATTATGAGTCGCCTGCTCTAACCAACTGAGCTACGGGCCCGAGGGTCGAATTGTACGGAGACTGCGCCCCGAGGACGAGGACACCCGTTCTTTGGGCTGTAACCCACCTTCATGGTGGGTTCATACCCTGGGTACGCGAATCAGGGTCGGCACTATGCGCTGATACCCCCGTAGGGAATGCCGGTGAGGTGCGCCATGTCGCGGTCGAACGTGGTCAGGTCTTCGATTGTGAAATCCGAAAGTGAACGGTGACCAAGGGCCCTCGCAAGGACCTGCATAAGCTCGACCGATGCTCGGAAGAACCGATCAAGGCGGTGTGCTGCCTCATCGACGGGGAGCCGGTCGCGCAGATCCTCACGCTGGGTTGCGATTCCGACCGGACAGTTGTTGGTGTGACAGGCACGCATTCCGATACAACCAATCGCCTGCATCGCAGCATTCGCAACAGCAATCCCGTCTGCACCCAACGCGAGTGCTTTCACGAAGTCGGCGGGGGTTCTCAAACCACCGGTGATAATCAGCGTGATGTTCGACTCTGACTCGTCGAGGAACCGTCGCGCTCTGGCCAACGCAGGAATCGTCGGAACCGAGATGTTGTTGCGGAACAGCAGCGGCGCAGCCCCTGTCCCTCCCCCGCGGCCATCAAGGATGATGTAATCGACACCGACTTCCATCGCGGCCTCGATGTCAGCCTCGATGTGTTGGGCTGAGAGTTTGAAGCCGATCGGGATTCCGCCGGTTCGTTCGCGAACCTCGGCTGCGAAGTCTTTGAACCCGTCGGTCGAGTCCCACTCTGGGAATCGGGCTGGTGACACTGCGGGTGTGCCGACAGGAATCTCGCGGACCGCGGCAATCTTCTCCGTCACCTTTGGTCCCGGCAGATGCCCTCCGGTTCCGGTCTTGGCGGCCTGACCACCCTTGAAGTGGAATGCCTGGACCCGGTCAAGTTTCCCCCAGCTGAACCCGAACCGTGCCGATGCCAACTCATAGAAATACCGGCTGTTCTCAGCCTGCTCCTCGGAAAGCATCCCACCTTCGCCGGAGCAGATCCCGGTTCCTGCCATCTCGGCTCCGCGTGCGAGAGCCACCTTGGCCTCCTGCGACAGTGAGCCGAAACTCATGTCAGACACGAACAGCGGAATGTCGAGATGCAGGGGCTTCGCTGCGCTCGGTCCGATCACGATGCCGGTTTCGACCGGCTCGTCATCGAGGAGCGGCATCGTTGCAAGTTGGGCAGTGACGAGTTGGATGTCGTCCCACGACGGCAGCTGCGAGTGTGGCACGCCCATGGCTCCCATCGGCCCGTGGTGGCCCACCTTGTCAAGCCCGCGGCTTGCCAGCTCGCTGATAAACCTGACATGAGGTTCGTCTGGTGTGCCGTGGTGGTCCTGATGCGCGCCTTGGTATGCAGCCCTGTCGTAGGGCTGGGGGTGGCGGTCAGCGAACGCCGCTACTTCGTCGGCATCGACCCAGATGGTTCCATCATCGACACCGGAAGTGAATCTGTGGAGCGCCTGAGATGTGTCATAGGCCGACACACCCGTGTCATAGCGGTAATCCCAGTTGTGCACGCCGCAGACCAGGTCGTCGCCAACGATCGACCCGTCGGCGAGCAGTGCGCCACGATGAACACAGCGACCGAAAAGGACGGAGTGCCCGACACCATCGGGCCACCGAACTACCACCAGATCGATATCTTCGACCAGGGCGTGGGCGAGATCCCCCGGCTCAAGTTCACTCCACCTAGCAACCGTCGATCTTCGCATCGAATCCTTCTTCCCGTGGCTGGAGGTAGTGGTACCGATACACCTCGCGGTACCCGAGTCTGTCGTACAACGCGAGTGCAGCGCTATTCGTTCCGAGCACCTGCAAACTCATCGTGTCACAGCCGCGCTCCGCTGCCCAAGCTGTCGCGGTACCCATGATTGAGCGGGCAATTCCCCTGCGACGAGCCTCCGGAGCGACGGCAACGGAATAGACCTCTGCGATACGACCGCTTGTTGCGACGAGCGCTGCACCAACGCCCGGCACGCGCAGCCCTGCAGCCCGGTCAGTGATGCGGGCCAGCAGTCTTCGCCACGCTTGTTGCGACGATGCTGCTCTGTGGTTGAGAACGTTGATGTCGGTGAAGAATCCCTCGTCTGTGACCGGGACGACCTCGATGTCGCCGGGGGCTGCAATGGTGCTGACCGGTCCCGTCATCACCACGGTGTCGTCGAATGTTCGATACCCCCACCGGGTTACAACGGCCTCAACGGTTTCGTGCGAAAGCAGTGGGGTCACACGCACAATCGGCGCTCCACCGCGTTCGGTCAACCATGCCGAGATGGCATCGAGGGCGTCCGGATCCGTGTCTGGTGACCCGACAGCGGTCGCACAATTGACGCGTCGTGTGAAACCACCGTTGGAATGAAGCGTCCAGCCGGCGATCCGGGTGGTCTCGTCCGAGGTCCATGTGTCGTACAGGGCTCGTTCGAGGTCCGCGATGCCGACCGTCATGGCTCGGGCAGATACGCGGTGAGGGCGTTTGTCATCTCCTGCGGGAACCGCATCGGACGACCCTGTGGATTGATGCATGCGCCGTGGACCACCTGGGTCGCGAGAACTTCATCGCCGCGCACGATGCGCTGACCAAACCGTGTGGTCACCCGGCGAACATCCTCGACCCATGTCTCCACGACGAGATCGTCGCCCTCCATCCCAGAACCAAGAAACTTGGTCTCGATCGATGAGACAACAACCTGTACACCCATATCGGCGAGTCCGGTGAGGGTCCACCCCACCGCTCGGAACAGATCGATCCTTCCGACTTCGAAGTACTGGATGTAGACGGAATGATTCAGGTGGCGGTATGGATCGAGTTCGTAGAACCGCACGCTGATTGGTGTCTTGTGAATCATGTTGGCACGGTACACGAACCGGCGCGAGGCCCAAACCAGCGGCATTGTCGACGCTTGGAAGTAACTAGTTACCTAGTTCTTTTCAGTATGGATATCAAGGGTGTCTAGTTACGGGTCGATGGAGATCGTGAAACCATGAAACGAAAGATCAAACCCATGCCACATACGCTTGAACGAGCCGGTCGAATGCTCATCGTTGTCACGATGCTCGCCGCGTTCTTTGTCACCTCAGCCGCAAACTCTCCCGCCCATGCCACTCCTGTCGACTGCAGCCGCGGCACCAACCTCTCGTTCGAGGACCCGGACATCGCGCCCATCACGCCCAACTGGACGATCATTGACACACCCGGTTGGTCGACCCCCGTTGGCGGTGTCGAGATCTGGCGGTCTGGATTCAACGGCGCGTCTGTTCCTGAAGGCGGTGGCGCCCAACTCGCCGAATTGCAGGGAAGCGGCAGTTATCCGAACTGGCAGGACATCCCAACCCTTGGTGGTGACGAGATCGAGTGGAGCTTCTACCACCGAGGCCGCCAGGACGAGGACACGGTGATTGTCAGGCTCGGTTCAACACAGAATCAGACCTACGCCGACCAGTTCACCACAGAAACCTCCGCTTGGGCACATCCCAGCGGTACCTATGTCGTACCGAGCGGTCAGACGACCACCCGATTCGTCCTCGACCCGGTTGACAGCGGCACCGTCGGCAATCTCGTCGACCTGGTCGGCCTCGCTCTTACCTGCGAGATCGATCTGGGTTCGTCCTTCGTCGGATCAACAGACACCGATGCATCCGGAACGGTCACCGTGGGAGACTTGTTCGATTTCTCGTACACGGTGACCAACACCGGGACCGCGACCTTGGAGTCAATCGGCGTCGTCGAGGGACTCGGCAACTCCGTCACGTGCGGAGAAACGACACTGAAGCCGGACGACTCGACGACCTGCTCGACCAGCCACAGCGTTACCCAACCTGAGATCGACGCAGGGGCCGTCGAAAGCTCTGCAACAGCTTCAGGCACCGATGCGGCTCGTATCACCGTCACCGACTCAGACACCGTCCCCGTGGGTGTCGAGCCCGTCCCTGCCGTCTCGGTAATCAAATCCGGTTTGGTCGACCCCACCCTCGTCACACCAGCCGGTCGCCCTGATGTTGGCGACACGATCAACTACAGCTTCGTCGTCACCAACGATGGAAATGTCACCCTCTCTGGCACCGAAATCGCGGATCCGCTGATCGACTCAGTCGTCTGCCCCGACGCCTCCTTGGCCCCGGGCGACAGTCACACCTGCAACGGCGTCTACACCCTCACCCAAGATGACATCGATCTCGGAAGTGTCGACAACGAAGCCACCGCGTCGGCGACGCCACCCGTCGGTGACCTGGTTGATGACACTGATATCGTCACCGTGACGGTGGATCAGGCGACATCGCTCGCCGTCACGAAGACTTCCGAGACGGTCAGCTATGACACCGTCGGTGAGCAGATTGACTATGCGATCACGGTCAAGAACACCGGAAACGTCGAACTCGTCGATGTCGCTGTCGCCGATACCAACGCCGATGACGGCTCGATCACCTGTTCACCGACACCTCCAACAGCGCTCCTGCCGGGGGCATCGATGGCTTGTACGGCAACACACACCGTCACACAGGATGACCTCGACAATGGCTCGGTCACCAATGTGGCCTCGGCGATCGGAGTTGGTCGATTGAACGGCGTCACAGCTTCGGACGAGTCTGACCATGTTGTTGTAAAGGGCGTCCAGGATCACGATCTCGAGTTCGAGAAGACTGCCAGTAGCACACCGCTGGGAGACGGCACCTTCCGTACCCGCTACACGCTGACCGTGACCAACTCGGGGAACGTGACCGCCCGGGATATCCAAATGACCGACGACTTGGTTGCCGTATTCGGTGCAGGGCACTTCGCCGTTGACGCCGTCACCTCGACGAGCTTGTCGGTCAATCCTGGTTATGACGGCGCAGGAACCATCGAACTGCTTGCCGGTACCGACGACTTGGCGCCTGGGGCGTCGGGCGTTATCACGCTTGACGTCATCGTGGATCCGATGGGTGTTGCTGGTGCATTCACCAATGTTGCGACGGTTCTGGCGGCAGGTCTCGAAGCTCCGATTGCGAGGGTCGACGTTGCCGATGTCAGCTTTGATGTCAGTTTTGATCTCACCATCGACAAGTCCACGAACGCTTCAGCCGCACCCGGCGACGATGTGATGTGGACGATTGTGATCGGAAACAAGGGACCATCGGCCGTCCTCGGTCCGATCACAGTGACCGATGCGCTCGACGACAGACTTGAGTTCATCAGCGGTGACGGCGATGGATGGTCCTGCACACATGCGCACGGAACAGTCACATGCGCAAGAACGGTCCCGCTCGACGCTGGCGCCACCAGCACCATCGAGGTTGTGACGAAGGTCAACGCCCAGATCGGTGACTCCGTGACAAACACGGCTTCGGTGGCATCCGCGGATGCTTCGAACGAGGTCGATCCAGCCAACAACGTCGACAACACGACCGTGCTGGTCGATTCGCTGCCGATGACCGGTTTCGAAACCACTGATCTGGCTGGCATCGCACTCGCTGCGATCATCTTCGGCCTCATGCTGCTCGTTGTGACGAAGCGGCCGAGAACCCGGAAGACTGACACAACCTGACGTCGACCGCACCAATCAGGTCCGAAATCCGTTCTGACGCCAGGCTTCGTAGACACCAATGGCCGCAGCGTTCGCAAGATTGAGGGACCGCCCGCCTGGAGCAATCGGAATCCTGACCCGCTCTGAGACGCGGGCGTGATCGACGACTTCGGCTGGAAGACCGTCTGATTCTCGCCCGAACAGCAGGTTGTCACCCCGCTCATATGCGACGTCCGAATACAGAACCGAGGCGTGTTGGGTGAAGGCAAAGATCCGAGACGGAGTCGTATCGACGTAGGAATCGAACGACTCATGCAACGTCACCGATGCGAACTCGCGATAGTCAAGTCCAGCCCGACGCATGCGTGCATCGTCAAGATCAAAACCGAGCGGTTCTATTAGATGAAGGCGGCATCCAGTGTTGACGGTCAGGCGCATGAGGTTGCCCGTATTGGGAGGGATTTCCGGCTGCCACAAGACAACATCGAACATGGATCACTCCTCGCCGCGGAGCGCCTTTTCGTGCAACAGCATGAAAGACAAGGCAGGGTCCTTTGATTGGACGGACTTGACGACATCCCAGTTGTTGCGGAGTTGCTCAGTCATCCATTCCATGATGTGCCCGTGGCTGCACCACGTGTAGCGAGGGTTCGGAGTGGTTGGTGCCTTTGACCCGAACACCATGAGCCTGAGCCGAATACCGCCAGGGTGCATTGCGTTTCCGGTTTCGATCAGCTCTCGAACAAGCACGTCCGCCAGGTCGGGTTTGATCTTGCCAACCCTGCCAATGGCTGCACGAAGCACGAGCGGATCCCGCGCTGCCCTGTTGAGGTCGGCAGCCCCCTCTTTGACCTCACCGATGATGACATCGATCGTCTGATCCGACGGTGCGAGCACTGGGTCTGGCACCACCTCGAACCCGCCAGTGGTGCCATTCACGCTGATGGAACCAGCGCCAGGAAACCGGACTGCGAGGACGTCGACATCGGTGAGAGTTCGTGGATTGGCGGTGTCCATGAACTCGAGCACCGGATATTCGGTCACGGTGAAGAAACCATTCATGTAGAGATAGCTCTGAACGAGCGATACGGCGGTATCCATGGCTCGAAGGCTAACGCAGCGGTCATCAGTCATCGGGAACCCGAAGTCGTCCGGTTCCTTGGAGACCAGCAAGCTCGAGTCTCGTCATCGGATGTGGGTCGCGGCGTGCGTGTGGCAAACTGATGCTCAATGCACACCACCTGCTATTTGCCATGACGACGTTCCGGGGTGCCCTACTTCGCGAGAGCGGGCTTCCCCGACCCTATGCGGATTCACGTCCCCTTGAGATCGTCGAGCTCGAACTTCCCGATCCCGGACCAGGCGAGGTACTCGTCAGGATTGGGGCAGCAAGCCTGTGCCGATCAGATCTGTCCGTCGTCACGGGCGCCCGTGTTTGGCCGCTACCGATGGTGATCGGGCACGAGGCAGCAGGGAAAGTCACCGCGGTCGGTCCCGGTGTTGTCAATCTCCAAGCGGGTGACGACGTTGTTCTCGTTTACCTGCCCCAGTGCGGCACCTGCGACGATTGTCTACGCGGCGAACCGTGGTTGTGCGATGTTGGTATGGCGGCGAACCGCAAGGGAGAACTGCTGACAGGCGGTACCCGTCTCACTCATCACGGCGAGGCGATCCATCACCACATGGGCGTGGCGGCGTTCGCCGAGTACTCCCTCGTAGCGGAGGCATCGGCAGTGAAGGTCCCACCGGGTTTGCCGGCAAGGGATACCTGCGTCTTCGGCTGTGCCGTGCTCTGCGGTGCAGGGACCGCACTCAACACCGCAGGAATCTCTCACGGCGAGTCTGTCGCTGTCGTCGGTCTGGGGGCAGTCGGACTCTCAGCAATACTTGGAGCGAAGGCAGTAGGCGCCGACCAGATCATCGCGATCGACCGTCTCGCCGCCAAACTCGCAACGGCACTGTCCCTTGGTGCGACCGATGCGATGGCCGCTGACGAAGGCACACAGGCTCGCGTTCTCGCCCAGATAGGTGGGGGTGTCGATCATGCAATAGAAGCTTCCGGCACCAAGGACGGTTTTGATCTCGCCGCCAGTCTCGTACGGCGAGGAGGCACGGTGAGCACGCTCGGCCTTCCCGGACCGGGAGTGTCGCACGAACTCGCACTGGCACCACTGGTTGCCAACGGCGTCACCATTCGGGGTAGCTACCTCGGCTCGTGTGACGCGGCTCGCGACGTTCCGCGTTTCCTGGAGCTGTATCGCACCGGCGGGCTTCCGGCCGATCGGCTCGTGTCGCACCACATTGCGCTGGATGACATCAACTCGGCGCTCGACCGTCTCGCCGATGGCGAAGCACTCCGTCAGGTCATCGAGTTCGACGCGGCCCCCCTGCGTCGCTAACGCTCCGCGTCCCCCCGGCAACCGGGAGGACGGGAGAAGGGTCCGATCAGCTGTGGTTGGGGCCGAAGCGGGTCCAGACGAGAAACATGATTCGCCATGCGACCATCAGGCCGATGATCCATGCTGCGGATACAACGATGAATGTCGTCGCAGTGCCGTCGTCGAATACGAGACCGCGGAGCAACATGCCACCACCGAGGGTGATGATTCCAAGGGCCAGTCCTACCAACAGATTCGTGGGGGCTCGCCACGCCTTCGTTGCGGCGACACCGGCTGCAAGCGCAAGGAGAAACGGTGCCGAAATGCGGGCAACCTCGCCCCAATCGGACCCAAAGCCGTGTGAATCGCGGCCGATGACTGCAAACGAAATCACAATCGCAGCGTCAAGGACCCAGAACCACTTCTTCATTTTTGCAAGGATATGGATGGTTGGCCGTCGATCGCTGCCAGCGCCTCTGGCGTAGTATTCCCGGCAACCGACTGTGACCACGCCACAAGGAGCCGCGATGGATTTCGCCTTCAACGATGAGCATCAAGCTCTTCGTGCGATGGTCAAGGAGTTCGCTGAATCGCGGATCGCACCGAATGCCGAGGCTTGGGATCGGGACCATCACTTCCCGATCGACGTGGTCCGCGAGATGGGCGAACTGGGCCTCTTTGGAATCACAGCGGACGAGCGTTGGGGTGGTGCAGCCGCAGACTTCACGAACCTCTGCATTGCGATCGAGGAGTTGGCACGGGTCGACCAGTCCATGGCCATCACGCTTGAAGCTGGTGTCAGTCTCGGAATCAATCCGATCCATGAATTCGGCTCCGAAGAACTGAAAGAGCAATGGCTTCCCGACCTCGTTGCTGGGCGAGCACTTGGCTGGTTTCGGACTGACCGAGCCAGGAGCCGGTTCGGACGCTGCCGCCACCGCAACGACTGCCGTACTCGACGGGGACGAGTGGGTGATCAACGGTGCAAAGGCATTTATCACGAACTCAGGCTCGGAGATCACAAGCCTCGTCACGATCACGGCCCGTACGGGAGTGGACGAGATCTCATCCATCGCCGTGCCGACAGGAACACCGGGGTTCACGGTCGAACCTGCATATCGCAAGATGGGATGGCGAGCATCCGACACCCACGGATTGGTGTTCGAGGATTGCCGTGTCCCTGCAACCAACATCGTGGGTGAACGCGGTCGTGGGTTCCAACAGTTCCTTTCGACTCTCGACGACGGGCGGATCGCCATCGGGGCGATGGCAGTCGGGGTGCTCCAGTGTTGTCTCGAGGAGTCGGTCGCATACGCCAAGGAACGCGAGTCGATGGGACGACCGATCGGCTCATACCAAGCGGTCGCATTCAAGTGCGCCGACATGGAGATGATGACCGAAGCAGCTCGACTCCTCGTCTACAAGGCTGCCTGGCTCAAGGAGCAGGGCAAGCCGTTCAAACAGGAAGCAGCGATCGCCAAGCTGTTTGCATCCGAGGCAGCGATCACCGCAACGCGGGACGCAACCCAGGTATTCGGCGGCGCAGGCTTCATCGACGAGACACTCGTATCACGCCAATACCGGGACGCCAAGATTCTCGAGATAGGCGAGGGAACGTCTGAGGTGCAGCGCCTCGTGATCAGTAGAGGCCTCGGCCTGCCGGTCAGCTGACCAGCCCGGTCAGATCGTACGTGGCGACCAGATACTTCTCGACTACCAGGGCGTCGGGGACCATACCGATACCGGGACCCGAGGGCAGTTCAATCTCACCATCAACGACCGTGTGATGAACGACGTCCTTCTCCAAGTACCAGTCGCCTGCAGCGACATCTGACACGAAGGCGGTTGGCTTGGCAGCCAGCAGGTTCGTGAAGGCGCGACCGATGCCAGACTCCAATAGCCCCGAAGCCCTCCATCGCTTCCCGAGCGCCTCGGCAACCCCGATCGTCTCCATGGCGCCCACCCATCCCAGCCGGCCGGGTTTGACGACCACACCGTCGATCATGGGCGAAACGAGATGATCCGCAGCATCTGATGGGGTTCGCACGGACTCGTCGGCAAACACCGGTACGTCGAGCTCCTCCTTCAGGAGTTCAAGAGCCCGCACATTCGTGAGATCACAGGGTTGCTCGACATACACGATTCCGAGATCTGCCAGCCGCGACAGCTGCGCGATGGAGTCCTCGTCGAACGAACCGTTGGCATCAACGCCAAGGATGCATTCTGGATGGTTCTCCCTGATCTCAAGAACATGATTGACCTCACCGGGAGCGACCTTCAATTTGAACCTCGTCACGTCGCGCTCGGTCGCGGCATGCACGACATCGACAGGATTCAGCTCAAGACCGACAGCGACTGACTGGGGCAGATGGGTACGCGTCGCACCGATCGCGGAAGCGATCGACTCGCCCCGCATCCGAGCGGCGAGATCCGCTCGCGCCAGTGAGATTCCTGCTGCGAGCGTCGGAGACGCGGCGCCAGAACTGGCGCCCGCGATCAGCTCCTCCATCGATTCATCCTGACCCGGAAACGGAGATGCCTCCCCCCAGCCGGACGCGCCGTAGCCCATGATCTCGATGAGTCCGACATCTCGGGTACCGATCGTGACCTGCGCGTTCCTGAAGCTGGTCCGCATCGGAATAGAGAGATGCTGCAGCGTCGCACTCAGTTCAGCCATGCAATCCTCCCATCGACCTGTCGGTTACGGGATCACGATAGTGACGCAATGCCGCCATGCTTGCTCGGTGGAACAGGCACGATCAGCACGCGAGGCCGTCGAAGGCACACAAGAGGGCGGCTTCCGGCTCTTCGATTGGGGGCACATCGCTCTCACAGCACTGATCTTCGGATCAGCGTTCATGTGGATATCGCTTGGCCTGCGGTCCCTCTCGCCTGGAGTGATCGCATTCAGCAGGGTTGTCCTTGGTGCTGGGGCAATCAGCCTCTTCCGGTCCGCCAGGATCATGCCCGCCCGAGCCGACTGGACCCGCATCGTCGTCGCAGGGCTTGTCGGGGCGGCGGCCCCAACGCTGCTCTTTGCCATGGCCGAGGAGCGGATCTCGTCGTCGCTCACGGGAATGCTCGTGAGCGGAATCCCCATCTTCACGGCGGTTCTCGCGGCGTTCGTGACCCGCAAGCGTCCGACGGGAACACGGGTCCTCGGCCTGGTCATCGGGTTCGCTGGCATCGCCATCCTGAGCTCCACCGCTCTTGGCGAATCAACAGCAAGCGCCATCGGTGTTGCGATGGTGATCTTCGCGACGATCGGATATGCGATTGCTTCAACCATCTATGCACCTCTTCAACAGCAGTACGGTGCCGCCGCCGTGGTGCTATGGACCCTCGCTGTTGCGTCGGTGGTACTGATCCCGTTCGGAGTCGTTGGCGCCCAAGACTCTTCATTCGAGTGGCTTTCCGTCATCGCGGTCGTGATACTTGGCGTGTTGGGCACAGGTTTCGCAAGGTCGCTCATGGTCGCCGCGTTCGGCCGCCTCGGAACCGTGCGGGGATCAATCATCTCCTATCTGATTCCGATCGTCGCCCTCGTCCTCGGTGTCACATTCCTCAGTGAAACGGTGGAGTGGATTCAGGTTGCTGGCGCGTTCATAGCCGTTGGCGGCGGGTACCTGATCTCACGATCGGCCAAGCCGCATTCGGCTCAGTCTGATACTTGAGCCGTCGCGAGCCTCGCAAGTGGCACGCGGAAGGGCGAACACGACACGTAGTCAAGCCCGACGCCTGAAAAGAAGTCGACCGATGCCGGATCTCCACCATGCTCGCCGCACACACCGATGTGGATGTCGGGATTGGCTTTCCTTGCGGCCACGGTCGCCAATGCGACAAGAGCACCGACGCCCTCAACATCAATCTGGACGAATGGGTCAGCGTCGATCAGCCCACGCGTCAGATAGCCCGGTAGGAATCGTGAGGAGTCGTCTCGGCTCAACCCGAGCGTTGTTTGCGTGAGATCGTTGGTCCCAAAACTCAGGAAGTCAGCCTCAGCTGCTATCTCACCAGCGACAAAGGCGGCTCTCGGCAGTTCGATCATCGAACCAATCGTGAAGTCCACCCGCTCGCCGAGATCGGCAAACACAGTCTCGGCGGTGTCGACAATCACCTGCTTCTGGTTCCGGTACTCCGTTGCGTAGGCGACGAGCGGCACCATGATCTCTGGCTGCACCACGATCCCACGCCTTCTCGCCTGGACAGCGGCAGTGAGTATTGCCCTCGTTTGCGTGGCGGTAATTTCTGGATACGAGATTCCAAGGCGCGCCCCCCGATGCCCGAGCATCGGGTTTGCCTCAGAAAGGTGGTCGGTTCTGGCAAGCAGGTCACGGAGGTATGCGAGGTGCTCCGTAGAGCCATCGTCACCACTCTCGCCTTGTTCGGACTCCCCAAGTTCCAGACGAAGGATCGCTTCAAACGTGTCGGAGCGGTTGGGGAGGAACTCGTGGAGCGGCGGGTCGAGCAGTCTGATGGTGACGGGCAATCCGTCCATTGCGGTGAAGATTGCGAGAAAGTCGTCGGTCTGGAATGGCTCGATGACCGCAAGTGCCTCGGCGCGCGCCTCGGTGTCCGGTGCCATGATCATGGCCCTGACCGCTTCGATGCGGTTCGCATCAAAGAACATGTGCTCGGTTCGGCACAGCCCGATTCCTTCCGCCCCGAACTCCCGAGCCTGCACTGCCTCCTCCGGCGTGTCGGCATTGGCGCGAACTCCCATAACCGAGAGTTCTGACGCCCAATCCAGAAGGGTTGAAAAGTAGTCGTCTTGAACTGCATCGACCGTTGGGATGACACCGAGATAGACCAATCCAGCCGAACCATCGACCGTGACGGGGTCACCGACCACCGCCGTACCGTTTGGCGTCTGGATGGTTCCGGCCTCCTCGTCGATCGTGAGGTCTTTGCACCCGACGACACAGCACATCCCCATACCACGGGCGACGACCGCGGCGTGCGATGTCATGCCTCCCCTTGCGGTGACGACGGCTCGTGACACCACCATGCCATGGAAGTCGTCAGGGCTCGTCTCATCGCGGATAAGAACAACATCGTGTCCTTCGGCTGCCAGGCGCTCTGCATCGTTCGCGGTGAGAGCGATGATTCCCGATGCACCGCCAGGACTTGCTGCGAGCCCGCTCGCAAATACCAGATCGGTCGCGGCCGCCTTCACGACAGGATGGAGCAGCTCGTCGAGTTCGCTCGGAACAACCCTGGCCACGGCATCGGCCCTGGAGATCAATCCTTCGTTTGCCATATCGACGGCACATCGGACGGCGCTGCGCCCGGCCCGCTTCCCACGGCGGGTCTGAAGCATCCAGAGTTTCCCGTTCTCGACCGTGAACTCGATGTCCTGCATGTCCTTGTAGTAGCGCTCCACGGTGTGTGCTGACGCTTCGAGGACTCTGTATGCATCCGGTTGATGATCCGCAAGGGCAGATACGGGCAGCGGTGTTCGTAGGCCGGCGACGATGTCTTCTCCCTGCGCCTGTGGCAGGTATTCACCCCACAGTTGTGGTTCGCCCGACGTTGGATCTCGTGTGAACACGACACCGGTGCCGGAATCCTCACCGATGTTGCCAAACACCATCACCTGGACATTCGCCGCCGTGTACAGGTCATCAGCAATGCCGTTCGCCGCCCGATAATCGACCGCCCGTTTGTTCATCCAGGACTTGAAAATGGCGGTGACCGAGCGCTGCAACTGCGTCATTGGATCTGAGGACACCGTATCGCCGGTCTCAGTCTCAATGATGGACTTCAGCTCCGAGACAGCATCGCGGGGATTCTCCGCGACTCGGTGCACGACCCTCGAGTCAATTGCGATGACAACGTCTGCGTACATCTGCAGGAAACGACGATACGCATCCCATGCGAACTGCTCATCCCCGGTAAGTGCTGCAAGGCCTGCCACAGTTTCGTCGTTCATGCCAAGGTCGAGAAGGGTGTCCATCATCCCTGGCATCGAGACCGGCGAACCAGAACGCACGGAAAGAAGAAGCGGGTTTGTTGGGTCACCGAACCGTTTGCCAGTCAATTCTTCGAGCTCGGCGACCGCTGCCTCAACCTGTTGCCACAAACCTTCAGGTACATCCCCGCCAGCGTCGTAATAGGCCCGACATGCTGCAGTCGTGATCGTGAAACCGGGAGGAACAGGAAGACCGAGCTGGGTCATTGCCGCTAGACCGGCACCTTTACCCCCGAGCAAGTCACGCTGCGTCTCGTCAGCGTCTTTGAAGCTCGCTACCCAATTTGTGTGGTGCTTGCCAATGCGTGTCACGCTCTGCGTCTCCCACGCCAGATTCTACCGACCAGTGGGCGCTCGGAATCCCCCGAAACGAGCCGACTGAAACCCAACACGCATCAGTATTGATGGCTATTATCGCATCCGTTACTGGGCATCACACTGGGCTCAAATATGGGAGGCTCCCATGTCCGGCAACGTCCACCGATCACCCTTCTGGCCCGCTGCACGTATCACGTTCACCGCCGCCCTCGCGTTGTTCGCGGTGACAATCGTCATCGGGATACTCAATGGGCTCGACCTCTACGTGCCAGACCACGACACGCTGATTACGCACGTACACGCCGGCACCCTCGGTTGGATCACGCTCGCCACCGCAGGCGCAGCCTTGCTCATGTTCTCCGGACCCCATAACGACACCGACCGAAATCGGCAGAAGGCCCGAACGTTGGCTTGGTCAATGACAGCAGCGATCACGCTTTACGTGCTTGCTTTCTTCGCAGGGGACCACATCCCTGGCGACCGGATCCAACGCCCGATCTTCGGAACCCTTCTCCTCATCGTGGTCGTCTGGTTCGCTGTGTGGCTCTTTTTGACAAACGCCAAGAACGAGGAAAGCAGCGTTGCACGCCTCGGTCTGCTCTTGGCTTGGATCTCCCTGATCGTCGGTTCTGTCCTCGGTGTGCTGTTGGGCATCTACACATCTCAGGGCGAGATCCCCGGCCTTGATGATGAGACCGCAACCGCTGTCAGCGAGGGGCATCCGCCTGCGATGGTGATCGGATTCTTGATCCTTGCTGCGATGGCAGTCATTGAATGGCTGTTCCGCAACCACACACGATGGTCCGCCGACCGGCTCGGGTCCGCCCAGATGTGGATTCTCTTCACTGCCGGATTGCTCGCCAACGTCGGGTTCCTCACCCGGATGGAAGAAGAGCTCCTTGGTCCCGCAAACCTTCTGATGATCGTCGGGGTGGTCATCCTTCTGGTGAGATACCGGGGCGATCTTCTTCCAACAGGCTGGCGCGATGCTGGGACGGGTGTCTATGTGCGGCTGAGCAGTCTGTTCCTTGTCGTCTATCTCATTCTCGGTACCGTTCTCATCGTCGGAGTCATCAGTGGGAGTATCGATTTCGATGCGATGACCGAGGCTCAGAACGGACTCATCCTGGGCTTTGACCACACGATGTTCATCGGGGTCATGACCAACTTGCTATTCGGAGCAATCGTTCTGGGAGCGATGGGACGACGAGCGTTGTCGACCCTCGACCGAGTCGTCGTGTGGGGCGTGAACCTCGGCATCGTCGGATTCCTGATCGGCCTGCTGACGGTGAGCCCTGTGATGAAACGGATCTCCACACCCGTGATGGGGACTGCCCTGCTGATTGGGATCGTTGGTTACATCCGTGAGATGTACGGGGAAGGCTCCCACGCGGCTGACGTGGCCGGGTGAGCTACTCGGACGACGCAGGGGTCGACACCCCGCACTCGTCCAGTGTGGTGACCTCGTCTATGCCGGCGTAGAAGACACGCTCGAACGCAGCGACAGCTTTGATCTGTTCGGCGGACAACGTCGCGCCTTGACCCGGCATCACCTGCTCGATCGGCGAATCGTTGGCTCCGTACGTGTCTCCGCGTAGAACCTTCCACTGGTCGGATCCGAGCGTTATCCACTCGATATGGTCGTCACAGGACGGAAACGTTTCGGCGACATCAGCCAGTGCCGGGCCAATACCGCCCTGTCCGCTTGACCCGTGGCATGCGGAGCAGGTATTTCCGTAGACCTCTCTCCCCTGCCTGAGCGGTGATTCACTCGCCTGAGCGCCGCTACAGGCAGCCAGCAGGAGCAGAAGGGCGAGGCAAACCAACACGTGGGAACGGCGGATCATCAGGCGATCCTAGCGAACACCGAGGATGGCTACAGGCTCGATATCGCGAGCGCCCACGTCAGGTGTGGTCACCGGTCAGCCGAACACTGACATCGTGAATCGTCCCGTCTCGCTCATCCTTGAGACCGGACAGCTTGGCATACACCTCAGCCGCAGCCTTGTGAAACCCCGCCGGAAGACCGACCTCTTCCATCGCCTTGGCTATCTCAACCATCTCCCCCTCGAAGCGCCACGCCTTGCGCCCGATCGAGGTCGCCGTGCGCTCGACGCGATCAACCAGGTCTGGAATCGATATCCCCCATTCGGCCATGAGATCTTCGCCCAGTCCGTTTGCCTCGGCGTAGGCACGAACCGCCAAAAGTAGGGCAGCACTCCCCTTTGTCCAGCCTGCATACGCAGCCTTCAGTGCAGAGGCGGCGCCGATATCGGCTTCCAGAACTCGCACGTCAAGATTCGATCCGGCCCACAGCCTCGCGATCTCGCTTGCATCGGCACCGGCGACGTACATCCTTGTGAAGCCGGGTTCCGTTGGCGGCCCCCCGATGATGCCCCCGTCTACATAACGGTCAAACATTGTGGAGATCTCGCGGGATGTCTGAGGCGCGATAGCGTTTGCATCGAGATAGATCCCCTCGAAGTCGCGGTCAGCGACCTGCTTGGCAACGTCAACCGCGGCGTGTGGTGGACAGATCGACACCAACACATCGCACGCGGTCACAAGCTCCGAGACGGCAACGACATCGACGAGCCCGTGGGCAGCAGCTCTCTCGCTGGTCGCTGCCGATCGCCCGTCACTAGCCCACAGGACCGGTGCATGAGCACATCCTGCCAACACAGAACCCATGGCTCCCGGATGAAGAATTCCGACCTGCATACTCGCACGATAGGAGTGCTGAGGCATCGGTTCAATTGAGGCCGAACACCGTGAGGAGCGCCGAATCAACTCCCCACATCTCTTCCAGTAACAAGCGGCCGACAAGGTTCCCAAGGCAACTCACATCGACGGCTCCAACGTGTTCGACGACGACACGGGTCGATTGCTCGCATCGTCGAGCCTCACAGAGATAGCGTCTGCCATGAACCATGCGTATCACGATTCGTAATACAGATCCACGGGTTTCCCCCTATACAGCATGAATCCACTCACTGGAACGATCGCCATGCCAGGAGGCCTGCACCGATGGCGGCTGGGAGCAGGACGATCCCGATTGACGCCAGACCCAACAGCATGAAGAGCCAAATCACGAATGCGCTTGCGAGGGCAGACCAACGCCGGTTGGTGACGAGCGCGATCAAGCTCACAATCAGCGGCGGTAGGAGGAGGATCAGCAAAGGCTCCCACCCATCTTCGGTGATGAGCGTGGCTGTTGTGCACGTCTCAACGCCTTCAGCCGTCTCGCTGCACGATGTGGCAATGGGCAAGAAGATCAGAGCGATACCAGCGAGGACGACAAGCACCGGCGGGAGAGCCCGCCAGACCAGCCCTGGCCCGTCGTGATCAGACAGAGGCGGACGACGTCGTATCCTCATGGATGACATGGTAGGAGGCATGATCGCGGGTCAAGAATCAGTCACGAAGAGACTCACGACGCTCGACCGGTTTCTGCCGATCTGGATTCTCCTCGCCATGGCCGTCGGTCTCCTCCTCGGGAGAAGCTTTCCTGGGCTCAACGACTCGCTCGACACCATCAAGATCGACACCGTCTCGATACCAATCGCCATCGGGTTGCTTGCCATGATGTACCCGGTTCTCGCCAAGGTGAAATACTCCAAGATCGGAGAGGTCACCTCGGACCGCAGGTTGATGGGCACTTCTCTGTTCCTCAATTGGATCATCGGCCCTGCGGTCATGTTCGCACTTGCATGGATCCTGCTCCCAGACCTCCCCGCCTATCGCACCGGTCTGATCATCATCGGTCTTGCCCGATGTATTGCAATGGTGCTCATCTGGAACGATCTTGCCTGCGGCAACGGCGAAGCCGCTGCCGTGCTTGTCGCCATCAACTCGGTGTTCCAAGTGCTCGCCTACGCCCTCCTCGGCTGGTTCTACCTGCAGGTGCTACCAGAGTGGCTCGGACTCGATAGCGGTTCGGCACTCGACATCTCAATGTGGGCCATAGCAAAGACTGTCTTCATCTTTTTGGGCATCCCCCTCGTCGCTGGCTACCTGTCGAGGGTTTGGGGTGAGCGCATCAAAGGGGTTGAGTGGTACGAGAACGTCTTCCTCCCCAGGATCGGCCCACTCGCCCTGTGGGGTCTGCTCTTCACGATTGTGGTCATGTTTGCCCTCCAGGGCGAGAACATCACGTCGAAACCCCTTGACGTCGTACGTATCGCCATCCCACTGCTCGCCTACTTCGCAATCATGTGGTTCGGTTCGTTCTTCTTGGGGTATCGCATGCGGTTCTCCTATGGCAAGAACACAGCAATGGCCTTCACCGCCGCTGGAAACAACTTCGAACTGGCGATCGCCGTGGCCATCGGAGTGTTCGGCATCACCTCCGGCGAAGCCCTTGCAGGAGTTATCGGGCCGCTCATCGAAGTGCCAGCGCTCGTGACATTGGTGTACGTTGCCCTCAAGCTCCAAGAACGGTTCTACGCCCAAGAAAAAGCAGCATCATGAACCATCGATGCGGCTGCCGATTGGTGGTGAGCCGAGAAAAGGGACCGCGGGCAATTCCTCTGGCGGAGCTGATGTCTAAGATTCGGTCAACAGCTACCAACCTGTGGCCATCACACCAGAGTTCAACGGAACAACACGATGGCTATTGGTATCAGAAGCCAATTCGACACGAGGAGATCCGATTCATGAAGGCTCGCACAGCAGTGACAAGTGCCGCCGCTTGGTCCACGGAACGGTTCAATCCGGTCACGAGCAGTCCTTCTGCACCGCTGAAGACAGAGGCACTGTTCGCTTCGTTCGAACCGTCGTTGATGCCGCGTGCTGCAATGCATCAGGGGATGGCCGTTGGACTCTCGGTCCTCGCTGCCGATGTCGTCGTGACTGCTGTGGATGGTGCTATCCGTCGGTTCGTTCCGAATTCGGCGCCGTTCGCAATGCGCTTTGGGGCCCGGGCTGTGGTTACGGCCGCTGGTCTTGCGTTGAGAAAGATCCCTGAGACCGATGACGAGACGACGTTGAAGGCATCAGTTCGTAGCATTGGGCGGTTGGCTGCTGCGGCTGGGATCGGCGGGATGATCCACGAGACGGGGATCGGTGCGAGGGAGCGTTTCCCTGCCAAGTCACCAATACGGCCGATGATCGCGGGTGCTGCAGGGATTGCTGCAGTGATGGTGCATTCCAAGAGCCTTCTCGCCAATCGGGAGGCCGTGATCAAGCCTTGGACCGAGGATGACAAGCCAGCAACGCTCGGAGCTTCGATCGGTATCGGCCTCGGTGTGGCGACTGTGGGTCGCGGCATTGGTCGTGGATTCCTGGCTTCGCGTCGGGGAATGTCCGAATTCTTTGGACCAAACCCGACCACGGCTCTGGTCGGGCGGATCATCAACAACGCTGTGTGGGCCGCCGGATCGTACGGCCTTTATTCGTCGATGGTCGCCTTCATTGCCCGCTCGAATGAGAAGATCGAACCGGCCTATTCCAAGACACCGGAGAACGAATACGTGTCCGGCGGGCCAAACAGCATTTCGCCTTTCTTCGAGGTCGGCCTGCAGGGCCGACGGTTCCTCACCGATGTGGTGACACCTGATCTCATCGAGTCGACGTTGGGAGAAAAGGCCATTGCCCATCCAATCCGTGCATTCGTCGGCGTCAACAGCGACCCGTTGTATCCGTCAGGGCGTTCCGAGATGATGCTCGACGAGTTGGATCGTCTCGGTGCGTTCGAACGAAAGCACCTTCTCCTGGTCTCGCCGACCGGTACCGGTTGGGTCGATCAGACAATGATCGAATCAGCCGAACTCTTCACCCGTGGCGACATCGCAACAGCGTGCATCCAGTACGGGAGAGGACCGTCGTTCCTCGAGGTTCAAAAGGTTCACCTTGGACGATCACAGTTCCGAGGCCTGCTGTGGGGCGTGAGAGAACGCCTCCGCGGGATGCCCGAGGACAAACGGCCGCGAGTCCTCGTGTTCGGTGAAAGCCTCGGATCGTGGTCTTCTTCAGATGTGGTTATGCATCAGGGCATTGCCGGGTTCGACCACTACGGCATCGACAACGCACTCTGGTTCGGTCTTGTCGGTCTTGCCAAGTGGTCAAAGACAGGTATGCGTCAGGGATCGAGCGATCTGATACCACCGGGAACGGTCGAAGCCTTCGACAACTTCGAAGAATACGAGAAGCTGTCCAAGGGAGAACGCGACAAGCTGCGCGCTGTCATCGTTGATCACGACAACGATCCAATCGCCCAGATGTCATTCCGGTGGGCGGTGAAGCGTCCGCCGTGGCTAGACGGCGCCGAGCGGGGTCGCAACGTTCCCGAAGGCATGCAGTGGTATCCACTAATCACCTTCGTGCACATCATGGTCGATGCCATGAATGCCATGCGGACCGTGCCGGGCCAGTTCAAGAGCTTCGGCCACGACTATCGGGGCGACACGGCCCAATTCGTACAAGCGGCATATCACCTTGCCGATGTGACCGACGAACAGATGGACAAGGTCGTCGCCACACTCAAGCAACTCGAACTCGAGCGAGGCGAACGCATCAAGAACGCCAAGGCCGAAGCAACCCAAGACGGGGAGACCCCGAAGCGGACGAGCCGTCCGAGGCGTGCAAAACGTGGCGTCTACCTCCGTGACCGGACACCCAAGGACGCCGATACACCTGCCATCGAGATCACGCCAGGAAAAGCCCCAGCCGACATCCAGTAGATGAAAACAGGAAGAATGGGGTAACACTCCGACTGGAGCACCTCTGGCCTGCCATCAACCGAACCAACGAATGACCCCGCGCAACCTTGGCGGACCCAGTTGAGTCCTTCTCACTGTCGTGGGAGGGCGAACTCGAAGATGCTTTCTCCGTTCTGGTGCCGGTAGGTGAGATCGCCTCCCATGAGTTGGGCCAGTTGACGGGAGATTGCTAGTCCCAGCCCGATCGAATCGGCCACTCCGGGTGAGTTGTGGGCACGTTGGTATGGCTGGAAGATCCGCTCCCGGTCTTGTTCGGGTATGGCGGTTCCGTTGTCGCAGACAAGCGCTCTGGCATTGGTGTCACCGTTCAGCACCTCGATGCGAATGGTGTCACCGCCATAGCGGAGGGCGTTCGAGACGAGATTACGAACGACCTGGCGGACCCGGTCAGGGTCGCCCATAGCTTGCACCGAAGGGCCGACCAACTCGATGTGAGCGAGTTGGTCCCGCTCAAACGACTCCAACACTTGCGCGGCTTGGGCGCGCAGGTTGACCGGGACCGACGTGACTTCCAGCGCACCGAAGTCCCCCCTCGCGGCCAAAAGCAGATCGCTGATGATGTTGGTGAGATCCGTTCCTTGTGTCACCAATAATTCGAGAAGCTCAGCACGGTCCGTCTCCGACATCGTGTGCGCCTCATCTTGAAGAATCTGGCTGAAACCCACGACCGCAGTGAGCGGGGTGCGGAGCTCGTGACTGACGCTGGCCAAGAACGCATCCTTGGCCCGATTCAACTGTCGCAGCCGTTCCTGATGCGCCTCGCGTTCCCAGAAGGCACCGAACATCTTGGCCGTGGTGGTGAGGAGAGACACGTCGGTTTCACTCCAGTGGCGCACTACGGCGGAATCGGAGAAGCCGATGAGGCCGGCCCATTCGCCGTCCACGAAGATGGGAAGGTCCAGTTCGGATCTGACCGGGAACGGGTCTGCGGCGTATTGGTCGTATTCGGGACCTTCGAGTTCCTCAGGGATGATCACGATCGGTCTTCCGTCTTCCAGCGCATGTCGCGTGGTGGGCATGTTTTCCCACGGAACGAGATCCCAATACTCGTTTCCCGGTTCAGGATCGGCTTCTCCAGGACCCTTGGCTTTCGCAATGGTGCGTGAGCAGAGACCCAACTGGGGATCGATGACGTTGCGTTCCAGGAAGACGTAGGTGGCTTCGGTGGCGACAAACAACGCCTCCAAGGCGTGTTGGATCCGATCCTCTCCCGAACTGGCAAGGAGGTGCTGGGCGCATTCCGCCAAGGCAGTTTCGTATCGAGCACTGTGTTCGGCTCTTCGAACAGCATCTCTGTTTTCGACAGCGCTTCCGATGATGTTGGCGAAGGATCTCAGGAAATCACCATCGGCGACGGTAAAACGTCGCCGGCGAGTGCTGTGCACGCCAAGGACTCCATACGGTCTCTCCCGTCCTTGGATAACCACGCTCACCCCGGAAACCACACCGTGATCAAGCAGGAGCGGCGCACCCACAAACCGGGTCTCGCTTCCGAGATCTTCAACGAATATGGGTTCGTTCGACAGCAGTGTGTATCCCGCCTGGGAGTTTCCGTCGCAAGGAACGGTGGTCTCACCCACCTGGACATGGTCTGGCCATCCACTGCCAGCGATCAGAACCAGCGGTTCCCCGACAGCAGGCAGATGGAGGACCTTGGCATATTCAACGTCAAGAGCGTCGCGCAGGAAACCCACAGCCAGGCGCACCAGACCATCCACATCCTCGCCGAGCAGAGCGCGTTGCCCCAGTTCCGCTATCGCCTCCCTCTGTGAAAGGCGAACGGAGAGACCTGGATTCAACTCTGCGGCTTCCATGGCCATAGCTTGCCTAACAGTCGTGTTCATACGGTCCTTTGAGCAGAAGGAGGCACCCAAAGATCTTCGGCCTGCCAGCACGATTCTTGAGGATGATCGGTTTCGAGACCCGAACGCAAGCACTCGGAAACGGCCCGAACTCCGTGCACAATGATCTCGGATGAGATCGTTCAACGATGGCCAGTGATCTCTTGAATCCTCGCTCCGAGCACAACAGCAAGTCTCTTTGCGTAGGTTGCGGTGAGGTGGCTGTCGTCTCTCCATACCAGAATATTGTCTTCGACCGCCGGACACACCGTCGGGCCGCAGATCTCGTCTGTGAGGTCGATCGCGCTAAGCCCGAGACTTTTGCCCGCTTCGACATGAGGGGTGTTGCGTGCCATGGCGTCGGCCCGACCGAACGCGCATTCATCAAGGGATAAAGGGTTCTCAGCCACACACTCAGCCACGTCGAAGCCGGGGTGCGGAACATCGCGGATTGCTACGAGATTGACTCCCTCCTGGCTCAGATGTGACCAGGTTCGTGCGAGACCCTGACGTAGCTCTGCCTCCGTATCCGGTTCGTTCAGTATTCCGTCGGGGCCGACAAGTCCTGGCCAGAAGATGCCTGTTACGAGAACTAGGTCGGGCTTCGTTTCAATCAACTGGGTGACAACATTGTCATTCCACTCGAGACAACTCGCGTTCGGCCGAACTGTGCCGACGATAGCGATGGCAACATCCGCGAGCTGGCAGGCTGACTTGGTCATCGTTGTAAGTTGCCACCCGTTCGACAGCGCCAGAGGTTCGAGGGCTGGGATCCATTGAGCCGCATGCGAGTCGCCGACCAGAACGACGTTGAAGTCCGAGTCATCCGGTCCATATGTGCATGTCGTCACATCTGAGGAGAGTTCGTTCTGGTGACATCCGTTCTCGTACACGTCAGGAATATCCGCGCGCGCCTGCAGTGGGTTCGGCCGGATCGACTCCAGACCTGCGTACGACTCGGGTACGGCGACGTAGAGCGCAACTCCCGCTGCAACGCCAACCGCCGTCAACGCCAAGCCGTACCGCAAGCCTCGACTTGGTGGTGTTACAAACGCTTCTGAGCGCCGCCACCGATGCTCGATGAGCGCATACGAAAAATAGGCTGGGACGACGGAAAAGATGACCACGGCAAGCCGCTCCCTAAGGCGCAACGGTCCCCACTGCGCCTCCGCCGCCACCAGGAGTGGCCAATGCCACAGGTACAACGAATACGACATCGCTCCGATTGCTACCAACGGCTTCAACCCAAGCCATTTCGTAACACGGGACTCTGGATTGACGATGCCAGCGGACAGCACAAGCGCTGCCGCACCAACCGGTAGCAGGGCGGCGTATCCGGGGAACAAAGTGGAATCGTCGAACAAGACGGTTGCCGCCACGATGCCAACCAAACCGAGTACCGCGATTGGAGGTGCGAGAACTCTGGGAAATCTACCAACGAGGGGGGCGACAATGGCGAGACCTCCGCCAACCGCGAGCTCCCACACTCGCGTCGTCGAAACGAAGAAGGCACGACCGGGATCTGCCAATGTCAGGTACATCGACCACACCATTGAAGGCACGCCGATCATCAGCAATCCGGCGAAAAGGGTAATCCGAACTGTCCACCGTCGCCGTACCGCAATCGTCGTCAGGATGAGGAGGAACACGGGCCAGACCAGGTAGAACTGCTCTTCGACTGCCAGCGACCAATAGTGCTGGACGGGGCTCGGGCGCGTTGCCGGCAGCCAAGTAATCAACCGCCTCAGCGGCGAACCGCCAGTTGACCACGTAGAGCGCGCTCCCCACAATGTCTTCGGCGATGCCAGACCATCGGATGATTGGTAGTGCCAGAAACGTCAACACAGCGACCGACGTGAGGAGAAACGCGGTCGCCGGAAGCAGGCGTCGGATTCGGCGAGCGTAGAATCGTGGCAGATCGACGGTACCCGACCACTCCAGTTCGCGCACGATGAGTCCGGTGATCAGGAACCCAGAGATGACGAAGAACACGTCAACTCCCACGTAGCCGCCGTCAAAACCAGGAAACCTGGCGTGATAAAGCAGCACAAGAACCACGGCCACGGCCCGCAGACCTTCGACATCGCGCCGATAGGAACTCGATCCTGTCGCTTGGGGAATCTCAGTGTGAGTTCTGGCGGAGCCTGCCACCAATTTCCCCCGGGGGTCAGCTTGCGCAAATCATAGGGTTCTCCCACGTGCGTGGCTGAGGAGCATGGCCCATGTCTACGGACATCTCCACGAGGAAAAGGGACGAGGTGGCGCACCGACTCGGAGACCTCCGTATGGACACCAGCGGTGCGTAAACGCGCCCTCAGCGCGCCCTCGCCCTCTCGGGGCCAAGACCGCCCGCGGGACCAGAGGGTCTCGCCCCGCTCCCTGCTGCGTCCTTGCTGGCTCCGGGGGTGGGACTTGAACCCACGACAAACGGATTAACAGTCCGCTGCTCTGCCAACTGAGCTACCCCGGAATAGTTCATCGACGGACGAACGGCGCTGAGGTTACCAAACGCCACTTTCAACCGATGTGGATCGCTGAACAGGGGCGGCTGACCACACGAACCCCTGGTGTGCAACAATTACTCCATGAAGTTCAGAACCGGTCTCGTAGTTGGCCTCGGCGTTGGCTATGTGCTGGGGGCCAAGGCGGGACGCAAGCGGTACGAACAGATCGTAGCCATGGGCTCCAAGCTGCGATCGAATGAGTCCGTCAAGAAAGCTGCAGATTTCGCCGAACGAGGCACCAGGCGACCACGCGGATTTGCCGGCGACGGTCTTGTGAAGGCAGCTGAGACGGTTCGAACGAGGGCTGTAAGTGACCGAACCGTTGCGAACGGTGCTCAGCCAGATTCCAGGTAGTCCTCGAGATTCTTGACTTTCGCAGGTTGCCGGAGTTTCGCCAACGCCTTGTTCTCGATCTGTCGAATCCGTTCCCGCGTTACTTCAAAGTGGTTGCCAACCTGTTCGAGCGTCCTCACCGTTCCGTCATCGAGACCGAACCGCATCACAAGAACCTGACGCTCTCGCTCACTCAGTGACTCGAGGGCAAGCAGCAGGTATTCCTGGAGCAGCTTGAACGCTGCCTCTTCCACGGGCACATCAGCACCCAAGTCGGGAACGATGTCCCCGATCGTCCCGCCATCATCCTCACCGATCGGCGATTCAAGCGATACCGGATCCTGGGCGATACGTCGCAGCTCTGTCACCTTGCCAGACTCGATGTCAAGCTCGATGGCGATCTCGGCGATTGTCGGCTCCCTGCCGAGATCCTGGTGGAGCATCCGCTGAGCCATTGCAAGCTTGTTGATCGTCTCGACCATGTGTACGGGAACTCGGATCGTCCTCGCCTGATCAGCAAGGGCACGGGTTACGGCCTGCCGGATCCACCACGTTGCATATGTCGAGAACTTGAACCCTTTGCGGTAGTCGAACTTCTCGACCGCACGGATCAGTCCGAGGTTTCCCTCCTGGATGAGATCGAGAAGGCTGAGTCCACGCCCAACATATTTCTTGGCGATCGACACGACGAGCCTGAGATTCGACTCGGCGAGTCGTGATTTGGCTCGCTCTGAGTTTCGGATCTGCCTTTGGAGCAGGACCTTTGCGGCAGGATCGAGAACCACATCCCCAGCAAACTGCTCCTCCGCCTTGATTCCGGCCTCAACTTGCATTGCAAGTTCGACCTCCTGCTGGGCATCGAGAAGAGGGAAGCGACCGATCTCCTGGAGATACATGCGTACGGGATCAGATACATGGACAAGCTCGTCACCAGACATCGCCGTATCAGAAAGCGCATCATCGGACGGTTCCCGGATATCGATGTTTCGTCCCTGCAAGTCGAAGTAGGTCTGCTCGAACGACTCTGCTGGAGCATTGGCGTCTTCGAGCTCCTGCTGAATCTCACCAACGAGCAAGAAGCCCCGCTGGCGTCCACGGACGGAGAGACTTTCGAGAACTTCTGAGAGGATGTCAGTCAATCTATGCTCCTGAGGGACCTTCGACTCTGTTCCAACGCTATCAGGCGCGCCCAGAGTTCCGAATACCCCTGTGCATCGGCGTCTTTGTCCATTTGCTGGAGTGATGTCCGAATCTGACCGATTTCCGTCTCAACATCGCTCACCTGTAGCCAAGACACGAGCTCTGCTGGGTCGGCAAGCAGCTTGTCGTCGAGCGCAATCTTGCGAAGGAAACCCGCGGCTTCTGACTCGTCGGATCCGATCGCGGTACCGAGGTCGGGTGTTTCGCCGGGTCCAAGACCGGCGATCATCTTCTTGATCATCCTGTAGGCCTCAAGCGTTGAAGCATTGGCGAACAGCTCATCAGACACTTCGACATCGGCAAGCCGCTCATCGTTGGCGAGCAGGGACCGAAGCAACTCGACCTCCGTTGGATAGGTCGCGGTCCGTTCCTCCGGTGGTCGGACGTCGGACGTCGGAGGTCGGACGCCGGACCTTGAGCCCTTCGGTACCGAGCTGATTGCCTGTTCAATCAGCCGAGTTTCGACGCCGGTCCTTCGGCTCACCATCACGGCGTACTCGTGTCTGGCAACCGGATCAGGATGGAGCGCAATGACGGCCGCCACCGCCCGCACCGCTCGCGTCCTCGCCTCGGGTTCCGAGAGGTTGTGCTGGCTCAACTCGCTGTCGATACGAACCACGAGCAACGGAATCGAGTCTCTGATCGCCGCGTCAAGAGCCTCGACTCCTCCATCGGCGACCACATCTGCGGGATCCTTGCCATCGGGCAGCATGGCAACCCGCAGGTCAAGATCGCCCGGGACTGACCGCTCGAACCCTCTGAGTGCCGCACCGACACCTGCCTCGTCGGCATCAAATGCCAGCACGACTCGTTCCGAAAACCTGCGAAGCAGATCGAGGTGACCCTCGACAAGCGCTGTTCCGCATGTCGCAACCGCAATGGGGAGGCCAGCCATGTGCATTGCGATCACGTCGGTGTAGCCCTCGACAACCACCGATTCCCCGCGTCTGACCACCTCAGATTTCGCCCAGTTGAGCCCGTACAACAGCCGCGACTTGTGATAGATCGGCGACTCTGCGCTGTTGAGGTACTTGGGGCCATCGCCGTCAAGGATGCGCGCACCAAACCCAACGGCGTCACCCCGCAGGTCGTAGACAGGGAACATTATCCTGCCGCGGAACCGATCGATCAGGCTGTTCGTACGGCTCTTCATCGCCAGGCCAGCAGTGATCATCGTGTCTTCCCTGACACCGCTGTCTCGGAGGTGGGTCACGAGCAGGTCCCATTCGTCTGGTGAGTACCCGATGCCGAATTGGTCGACGACGTCGCCGTCGTACCCTCGCCCCCGGAGATAGCTTCGTGCCGAGGCGGCGTCGGAAGCCGACTTCAATCGATCTACGTAGAACGAAACGGCAAATCCCGTTGCTTCGACGAGGCGTTCTCGACGGTTTCTCCGTTTGGCCGCCTCTGGGTCGACCTTGAGCGTGACACCGGCACGCCTTGCCAGGAACTCAACAGCACCGGCGAAGTCGACGGCCTGCGTTTCTTGCACCCATCGATAGATGTCTCCACTCTTGCCACACCCAAAGCAGTAGTACAAACCGCGGGCGCCGTCGATCGAAAGTGATGGGGTCTTCTCCGAATGAAACGGGCAGACCGCCATCGTCGAACGACCGGACTTCTTGACCTTCGTTATCTCTGAGGCAAGCTCAACCAGATCCGTCTTGTCCCTGACAAGGTCAATGTCGTCGCGTGCATATGCCATATCGTCAGAGTACATCGGACGTCGGACGTCGGACGTCAGACGTCAGACATCAGAAGTCAGGCGACCGGCAACCGACGAAGATTCAGAAAGCAGAAAACACAGTGCCGTGGGCGATCACATGGGTAGACGATCGGCCAGATAGGTCTCGAGGTTTGCGATCGGGATGCGGTCCTGCGCCATCGTGTCACGGTCTCGCACGGTCACTTGATCGTCTTCAAGCGAGTCGAAGTCGACCGTCACGCAGTACGGAGTTCCGATTTCATCCTGCCTGCGATACCTGCGACCAATACTCTGCGTCACATCAACTTCGATGTGCCATCTCCCCCGGATCGAATCGGCAACCTTCTGCGTCGTCTCAACGAGATCAGGCTTCTTGGAAAGCGGAAGGACAGCGACCTTCACCGGGGAGAGGCGCGGATCGAGATTGAGGACGACCCTGCTCTCGCCGTTGACCTCCTCCTCGGTGTACGCATCAATGAGGAAGGCGAATGTGGTGCGCGTCGCGCCACCCGCGGGTTCGATGACAAAGGGAACAAACCGCTCGTTTGCCTCCTGATCGAAGTAGGTGAGATCCTCCCCGGATCGCTCGATGTGGGCCTTGAGATCGAAGTCTGTCCGGTTGGCGATCCCTTCAAGTTCGTCCCAGCCCCACGGAAAGAGGTACTCCACGTCGTAGGTACCGGCCGCATAGTGGGCAAGTTCCTCCGCTTCGTGCTCTCTGAGACGAAGGTTTCCGGGTGTCATCCCGAGATCGAGATACCAGGCCTGCCGTGTCTCGATCCATTCCTGGAACTTGGCCGCTGCATCATTCGGATGACAGAAGTACTCCATCTCCATCTGCTCGAACTCCCGCGTTCGGAAGACGAACTGGCCAGGTGTGATCTCGTTGCGGAACGACTTGCCGATCTGGGCGATACCGAAGGGGAGCTTCATGCGTGCGGTCCGCTGCACATTCGCAAAGTTGATGAAGATCCCTTGTGCCGTTTCGGGACGCAACCAGATCTGGTTCTCCTCGGATTCGACAGGACCCATATGGGTCTTGAACATGAGGTTGAACTCTTTGGGCTCGGTGAATGTCCCCGATCTACCACAGGTCGGGCAGGTGTTGGCGTCGACCAGTTTGTCAAGGCGGTGACGGGAATTGCATTCCTTGCACTCGACGAGAGGGTCTGAGAAGGAATCGACGTGGCCAGAGGCCATCCACACCTCGGGTGATTGAAGGATGGCGCTATCGATACCGACAACATCGTCACGCATCTGCACCATGGAGCGCCACCACTGATCCTTGACATTTCGCAGCAACTCGACACCGAGCGGTCCATAGTCATAGGCGCTTCGAAGGCCCCCATAGATTTCGGATGATTGGAAGACGAAGCCTCGCTTCTTTGCGAGGTTGACGATGGTATCGAAATCGGCTGGCATGACTCGTCCTTTGCTACTCGGCTGGCTGCCGAGTGGTCGGATGCTACCCACCGCCCCCCGTCAAGGACTCATCCTCGGCTCCCCCGAATCGACGCTCCCTGCCCTGGTATTCAGCAACGCACCTGGCAAGTTCATGGCGGTCGAAGTCCGGCCACAGCACCGGGGTGAACACGTATTCGGAATACGCGGCCCCCCAAAGGAGGAAGTTCGAGGTTCGCTGCTCGCCGCTCGTACGGATGACGAGGTCGGGGTCCGGCATGTCCGGCACATAGAGGTGCCGACGGATCACTTCTTCGGTGATTTCGTCTCGAGTGAGCGTTCCCTCCAAGACCGCGTCGGTGATCTTCTTGACCGCGTCGATGATCTCGACCCGGCCGCCGTAGTTGAACGCGAACACCATTGTCATGGTGTCATTGTTTGCGGTGAGCTCCTCGGCTGATCGCATGCGGTCGAGCAGGATCGGTGGAATCCGAACATCGGTGCGGTCACCCGCAAACACCACCCGTACCCCAAGTTCGTTGAGCTCGTCCCTTCTGCGTTCTAGAAGGTCGACGTTGAATTGCATCAGGAACTCGACCTCATATGCGTCCCTGCTCCAGTTTTCCGTGGAGAAGGTGTAGACAGTCAGCCACTTGATTCCGAGGTCGATCGCACCGTGCACGACGTCGAAGAGCGCCGGTTCACCGTTGGCGTGGCCCTGGGTGCGGTGCAGACCGCGAGCGTTTGCCCACCGTCCGTTGCCATCCATGATGATCGCCACATGCGTCGGGACGTCCCGCTGTGACTTCGGCCCATCGGACGAGTGCTTGTCAGACAGGTTCTGATCAGACATGGGGGAATGCAAGTGTCTTGAGTTGACGTTCGAGATGGTATTCCATGAAGCGTTTCGTGATTCCAAGCGCCTCCTTGCTCATCGACTCATCGGTATCGGGAAGATCCGTGATATCGGCAGCCGCCACGCTGGCAAGGTATTCGACAACGCCAGCCCGCAACGAGTACGACCCCGGCGACCGGCACTCCTCACATACGGATCCACCGGCCGCGAAGTTGAAGCGTCGCAGGTTGTCTGTTCTGCCGCATCCTGAACACGTATCGAACGCAGGAGCAACGCCAACAATGTCGGCAGCCTTGAGCAGGAACGATGTAACAAACGCTGGATGTGGTGGCGCATCATCGAGGACGCTGAGTCCGCGTTGGAGAAGGAGAAACATGCGAAGCGACGGATCGTCCTCCTGAATGACCGCGTCCACGACTTCAATCATCGTGCCCGCTGCAAGCACCCGGTCGAGATCGTTGCGGACATTCGGGAATCCGTTGATGACTGACACCTGTGTGATCGTGTCGAGTTCCTTGCCTTCGTAGAGCACGATGTCGACATGGGTCATCGGCTCAAGGCGGCCACCGAATCGGCTCTTGGTCTTGCGAACCCCCTTCGCCACGGTGCGCAGCTTTCCGTGATTCGGGCTCAGAAGGACCACGACGCGGTGCGATTCCCCGAAGGGGTACCCACGCAGGACGATGCCCTGGTCTGATCGAATGGCCATGTGGGGAGCTTACGGCCTACAGACGACAGCTCTCGGCTTCAGAGAATCACGGGCACCCGATGTATGCTGGTCCGATGAGGCTCTCGGAATCTGAGCGAGCGGGTTTTCTCGCAGAGCACTCCGAGTGGAAGCTGGACGGAGAAGAGATCTCGCGCACATTCTTGTTCGAAGGATTTCCCGCGGCAGTTACCTTCGTCACCGAATGTGCGTTTGCTGCCGAGGCGGCGGACCATCACCCTGACATCGACATCCGCTGGAACAAGGTCACGATGACGCTCTCCACCCACTCGGAGTCAGCATTGACATCAATGGACACCACACTCGCCTCACAATTCGACATCATCTACGCCACCTAGACAGCTTCAGCGTCCCCCCGCAAGCGGGAGGACGGGATTGGGTCTCAAAAACCGAGGCGGGTGAGGGAATCCTCGGTGCCTTGCCAATCCTTTTCGACCTTGACGTTGAGGTCTAGGAATACTTTGGTTCCGAAGAGGCGCTCGAGGTCGTATCTCGCAGACTTACCGACATCGCGAACCATCACACCGCCCTTGCCAATGGCCATGCCCTTCTGGGATTCCCGCTCGACATACGCCGTTGCTGTGATTCGAACCACACCGTTGTCCTGCTCCTCAATCTCGTGAACGACAACCGCAAGCGAATGGGGAAGCTCGTCATGAACGCGCGAGAGGTACTTCTCGCGTATCAGCTCGGCAGCCAGGAGCCGATCTGGCTGATCGGTCACCGCATCCTCCGGAAAGAAGAACGGACCCGGGCCAAGGCGAGAGTCGAGCTCGTCAATGACGATGTCGATGCCGTCATGCTTCAGTGCAGAGATGGGAACATATGCATCGAAGTCCCACTCTCCAGCGGCGGCCAGTTGCTCGCCTATCTGCTCCCGATCCGCACGGTCAATCTTGTTCAGTGCCAGTACAACCGGCGTTCCTGCCGCAAGAAGCCGTTCAGCAATCAGCCGATCCCCCGGACCGATTGGTTGCAACGCATCGACGACGAAGAGGACACAATCGGCTTCAGCCAACGAGCCATATACGAGTGTGTTGAGTCTCTCGCCGAGAACCGTCTTCGGCTTGTGGATACCTGGAGTATCGACAAGCACTATCTGTGAGCCTCGGTCGGGAAGCGTCAGGACTCCACGGATTGTGTTGCGCGTGGTCTGGGGCCGTGGCGACGTGATCGCGATCTTCTCCCCGACCAGTGCATTGACAAGCGTTGACTTCCCGACGTTGGGTCTGCCAACGATCGAGACAAAGCCTGACCTTGCTCCAAGATCCGTCACAGACGACCTACTCGCACCTTGGCAACCCGTCGCCCCTGCACACTCGTCGGCGTGAACTTGAGCCCGTCATGATCAAACGACTCGCCTTCTTCAGGAACTCGCCCAGCGAGTTCGAGGACCAGTCCACCAACAGTGTCCCACTCGTCCGAAGGCAACTCTGTCCCAACGAGGGCCGCGAGGGCATCAACACCAAGGCGTGCGTCGACGATGAAATCGCCATCCAACTCCACAACCATCGGCTCCTCTTCGTCGTACTCGTCTGCGATCTCACCGACAATCTCCTCGACGAGGTCCTCGATCGTGACGATGCCAGCAGTTCCACCGAATTCGTCGACGACGATCGCCATGTGCAGTTGTTTGGCCTGCATCTCGCGCAGGAGTTCAGAGATCTGCTTTGTCTCGGGAACGAAATAGGGTTCATGGCACACCTGGTCGGTGCGCCGTGGCGCAGCCTCTCGGTCGAACAACTCGAGAAGATCGCGTGAATACAGGACCCCGACAACATGGTCCAATCCTTCTCCTGTCACCGGTATGCGGGACCGACCAGATTCGAGCACGAGATCGACGGCATCGTCTGTTGACGCCGCGCCAGAAATCGTGACCATGTCGGGCCGTGGCACCATGACTTCGCGGACGATTGTGTCTGTGAACTCAAGAACCGAGAGGATCAACTCGCGCTCCTTGGCATCAGCCGCCTGTTGGTCCTCGACCACATCGTCTTCGTCGACATCGGCGATCAGATCCCCCGCGAATTCACCGAACCACACCGCAATGGTGAGGGCACTTGAAAGTCGATATGCAAGCCGGCCCGGTCGGAGTCGCCCCAGCCGACGCGGAAGGATGTCAACGACAATGAGGAGCGCTGCCGCCATGCCAAGGAGAGAAAGACCGAGAGCCCACCCACTGACCGTGTCCGTGATGGCCCACGTGAACGGGATCACGGCGAGTACGGTCAGAAAAGTGATCGTGGTTCCAAGCGCCGGTTGAAGCTGGTTGCGGTTGTCAAGAAGTGAGGCAACCTTGTCTGCACCCTTCGTATCCGCTGCAACGGCCTTGAGTGCGTCTGCTCGTGCAGTTCGTACAAGGCTCGCACCACCGGCCCGAAGCGTCGCAGCCACGACAACGAGCAAGAATGCAATCGCAAGGCCCGCAAGAATCCCTGTATCAGACATCAGCGCCGCACCATGTCGACTGCCGCGAGATGCTCGGCCTCGCGCTGTTCCATACGTGCGGTCGCCTCATCGGTCTCGTGATCCCAGCCGAGAAGATGGAGAAGTCCATGGCACACCATCAGGTGGAGTTCGGTTGAGAACTCGACGCCGTATTCATTTGCGTGTTCTTTGACGACATTGGTTGATATGAATATATCCCCAAGGTCAAGGGGAGGGCCATCAACTTGTCGCCTCGGAGGCGCGTCTGGGGCCGCGTCCTCAATCGGAAACGAGAGCACGTCCGTAGGACCGACCTTGCCCATGTGTACCTCATTGAGCTCTGCAATCGCCTCGTTGGATACGAAACGGATCGACACACAGCTGTCAGGATCGAGCCCCTCGGCATCGAGGACCGCCTGGGCGAAATCTGCGAGAAGTCTTTCGTCGAATTCG
This sequence comes from uncultured Acidimicrobiia bacterium, assembly GCA_963714375.1. Lineage (GTDB taxonomy): Bacteria > Actinomycetota > Acidimicrobiia > Spongiisociales > UBA5794 > UBA5794. The sequence continues at coordinate 222,566 of CAVQOG010000001.1, read as the reverse complement.
GGACCGGCGTCCACAACCGTAATCGTCATGTGGCGGGGACGGCATCCGGTGTTGGGAAGTCGGGGTATTCCACCCGAGCGTGGTAGTACCCAGCCAGAGCCGAAACGACCTCTGCCTTGATAACGGTCAACTCACCGAACGTCAAAGCGCAATTATCGAACTGCCCGTCGTCGAGCTTTTCCGAGACGATGGAATCCACGAGCTTCGCCAGCCCGATCTCGGTTGGCTGCTCCGACTGTGCATATGCCCGAGCGGCAGCCTCGGTTGCGTCGGAAATCATGACAATTGCCATCTCGCGCCGGGTTGGCTTCTCACCGTGGTGTCGGAATATCTCGGGATCAATGTCCGGATTCTGCTTGAGGGCCTTGTGATAGAAGTATCGGATGAGGCTCGTTCCGTGATGCATCCGAATTCCATCAGCAACGTCATCGGGAATTCGATACTGCTTGGCAAGGTCGAGACCGTCGGGAACGTGCTCTCGGATGATCGCGACGGAATCTGCTGGATCCATTTCATCGTGTGGGTTGTAACCGAGTTGGTTCTCGACGAAGTACTGCGGGTTTTCCGTCTTGCCAAGGTCGTGATACCACGCGGCGGCTTGAGCAAGAAGTGGATCGGCTCCGATTGCTCGAGCTGCGCGGCCAGCGAGCGAACCAACCAGCATCGAGTGGTTGAAGGTACCTGGCGCCTTCTCCTCGAGCACCTGAAGCGCAGGATGGTTTCGATCGAGAAGATCGAGAAGCGACATCGTGGTGGTCACACCGAATGCCGTTTCGAGGAACGACACCAGCCCCTGACCGAGGAAGCCGCCGATGATTGCGCCGATGAGCGCCCATCCGAACGCCTCGAACGCGTCGCTACTTGTTGCGCCCACAACAAACAGAAGCTCAAGGCCGGCGGCAAGGGGTGCAACCACCACAGCGGACCCGAGGACCGACAACCTCAACTGCGAGCGGGTCGAGACGCTCGAAACAAAGCCAACCGGGACCACAGCGGCGATACCTGCATAGACGGTGAAAGCGATGTCTCCCGTAGCGATTGCCGTAAACCCAGCCATCGGGAGAGCGATGAGCAGTGCGGTTCGCTGATCGAACAGGATGGCGGACATCACTCCGATCGCCACAGCAGGCACGATGTAGCCAATCGGATGATTCTCTACGGAGGTAACAAGTTCAGGGACTCGAGCGGCCACCGCTGCAAGCGCAATGATGATTGCAAGGAGCGCCACATCACGGGGTCGGTCAAAATGGCTCGGTGCGATGCGCCACAACAGGAAGGCGGCGAGAAGAACGCTGATCATCGCGACAAGTACCATCGCCCACGGCGACACGCCGGTTTGAACCTCGGGCTCGTACAGCTTCAACTCGTCGATCGCCGCGACCTGAACCGTGGTGAGGATATCCCCCTCGTTTGCGATGACTTCCCCAATGGAGAAAGAAACCATTTGTGTCGGCACTGCTTCTCTGGCGTTCTCCTTGTTGATGGCCCACTGGGCATCGTCGACGACCTCGTTGGCTTGGAGACGCCGTGCTACGAGCGATCCGAGTGCCTCGCTTGTCGTCGGTACATCTTCTTCGGGAATCCCGACGATCGAAATCGGTGGTCGCGTTGCTGAGGACAGGTACTTGCTCTGTACGGTGTTGAGGTCAGTAATCCTGATGCCGTTCGTGAGTTCGGTTGTGGCCCACCCGATCGCAGTCCGCTGCATGTCTGGGAACACAGAAGTCCCACCGTCAGCGACGCGGTCGAGGTCCTTGTCGTGGAGTCCGACAAACTGCGCGATCGTTGGTTCCGTAAGAATGGCGTGTGTCGCCATGAGCCGTGAAACCTGGTCCTCAGCGCCACGGCGCGGCAAGGTCGTTGTGGTGGTCGTTGGAGGAAGTGTCGTCGTTGACGACGTTGATGTGGTCGTCTCGCCCGCAACGGTCGTGGTCGGGGCAACGGTCGTTGTTGTCGTTGGAGGGGGTGCAGGAAGGAACGCCCCCTCTTCGAGATCGGAGAAGAACACGACGATGTCGGTGAGGACGTTCTGGGAGGTCGCCTGATTGATGGTGTAGGGAGCTTCCTCGTTGATCTCCGCAAGCGTTCTGGCTTCCTCAGTCTTTTCAGCGTCCGGGAACTCGGAGGTCGACCGATCGGCAATGAACACTTCGGGCGAAGGCTTACCAACCGCGATCTCGAGTGGGACTTCGGTCACCTGCTGATAGCCGAGGACAAGAATTGCCGATGTGACCACAACGGTCACGATCAGAATGAGTACGTTGACCGCCGTCTTGTTGCGATCGACAAAGGCAGTCATGATCGTTGCTGCGATTCGTACCTGGCGTATGCATCCACGATCGCTGCCACGATGCGGTGACGAACGACGTCGTCGCCGGTGAGTTCAATGAACCCGACTCCTGGAACTCTGCGCAGAACTTTACGGACGACGGCCAGGCCTGATGGTCTCCCATCGGCAAGATCCATCTGGGTCACATCACCCGTTACGATCATCTTGGAGTTGAAGCCAAGGCGTGTCAGGAACATCTTCATCTGCTCGGGCGTCGTATTCTGTGCCTCATCGAGGACGACAAATGCATCGTTGAACGTGCGCCCGCGCATGTACGCGAGCGGTGCGATCTCAATCGTTCCCTGATCCATCAGACGGCCCGTTTCCTCGGGGCCGAGCATCTCGTAGAGGGCGTCGTAGAGCGGCCTCAGATACGGATCAACCTTCGCTGCGAGGTCACCTGGGAGGAACCCGAGTCGTTCGCCTGCTTCCACTGCCGGGCGAGACAGGATGATGCGTCTGACCGAACCTGACACGAGTGCCTCAACGGCACACGCCATGGCGAGGTATGTCTTTCCGGTGCCCGCGGGACCGATCCCGAAGACCATCGTGTTCTGACGAATCGAATCAACGTAGCCCTTCTGACCGAGCGTCTTGGCGCGAACGACCTTTCCCCGACCGACAGCGATGGAATCCGTAAAGACACCGGACGGCTTCGGGATATCCGAGCGCACCATGGAAATGACTCGATCGACGCGGTCCGAGTCAAGTGATTGTCCTTCCTGGACCAGGACGAGCAGCTCCTCGATAACCGTGTGGGCCATTGCAACTTCAGCATCATCGCCCACAAGGTCGATCTCATTGCCGCGAGCGACAAGGCGCGCGCGTGGGAACGCCTTTTCGACGCGTTTGAGATGCGCGTCCCGATTGCCCAATAGTTCAATCATCAAATGGTTGGACGGAACGCGCACCCGTGAGTCTGTATCAGGTGGATAGGTCAAGACCTACGGTTCCTGTCTCCTGGTGGATGCGGAAGTGCTCAGTGAGCGTGAAAACGAGTATATCCCGCATACCCATGTAGGACGGGAAGTGTTGGATTGCCCAGTACCGAGTACCGATGACCGATGGACTCGGTGTTCGGCCGCTGAACTCCAAGGAACCCGCCCCGGGTTCCCGATGACCCATATAAGGAGTCCACCTCTCTGGACTCCTCCGAACCCGGTGGAGCTGAGTTTCCGATCACGGATCTTGCATCCTCGCAGCGAGGTCAGGGCCCCCCTACCTCTTCGCTGCGCTCATCGGTTGTCCCCAACTGGATTCACTTCGTGGTCGCAGGCTCCCCGGCCCCCCTACCTCTTCGCTGCGCTCATCGGTTGTCCCCAACTGGATTCACTTCGTGGTCGCAGGCTCCCCGGCCCCCCTACCTCTTCGCTGCGCTCATCGGTTGTCCCCAACTGGATTCACTTCGTGGTCGCAGGCTCCCCGGCCCCCCTACCTCTTCGCTGCGCTCATCGGTTGTCCCCCCTGAAGGGGGGACGGTATGGGGTTAGCGTTTGATTTGGGCTACCAGGTCTGCGTCGGTTGTGTCGAGCAACATGGCGAGCATCGCGACATCTGAGCCGCGGATCGTCAGGACTCTGCCGTTGAAGTCCTGACGCTGAACCTGGATCTTCTTGAGAAAGCGATCAATGACATCACCGACTCCGTCCGGAAGCCCCTCAACACGGGTGAGATCGATGGTGACACCCTCGGATGGCAGAATGGCGGTCATCGTGTTGTCGTCTTCGGGGAGTAGTTGGTTGACGGGAACCTGATAGCACATTGCAAGTCGATGCAGTCTTGGGAGGGAGACGGAGCGCTCGCCCCGTTCGTATGCACCAAGTACGGCAGCCTTGAATTCGCCGTCGGTGGCACGGTGAACGTCTTGGAGCGACATCTCGCGCTGGAGTCGAATCGCTCGCAGACGCTCTCCGACCTTTTCGTTGTAGTCCATCATTCCTCCGCCAGTCACCCTAAGCCACCGAAAGTGCAGAGACAGCCACTCTCCGTCGTCATTCTAGGGGTGCAACTCGGGTTCATCAATACTATCGCTTTGGAGCTGTCCGTGCAGGAAGCGATGGGTTGAAGTTTTATCGTCGGAAGATGCCGCGCTTCTTCACCGATGGCTCCTCACCGCGGAGGTCTGCATAGGACCGGAGAAGCTCCTCCTGTTCACCATCGAGATCGGTCGGGACCGCCACCTCGATATGGACGAGCATGTCTCCCCTGCCGCGTCGTTGCAGGTGTGGAATGCCCTTCTTACCGAGTCGGTACACCGTCTCGGGCTGGGTGCCAGCTGGGACATCGAGCGATTCCGTTTCACCATCAAGGAGCGGCACATCGATCTCGGCTCCAAACGCGGCCTCGGTGAATCCGATGATTACCCGATGGTGGAGATCATCCCCGACGCGTTGATAACGCGAATCCGCCTTCACACGAATCTCGACATAGGCATCACCGGCGGGTGCGTTCCGTTGCCCTGCGCTTCCTTTCCCCGTCAGCCTGAGGCGCGTGCCGGTGTCGACGCCTTCGGGCACCTCAACCGTAAGGGTGCGCTCACCTGCGTGCCTTCCGTCTCCGCGGCACGTCTCGCACGGGTCATCAATCCGATTCCCCGTACCGGAGCAATCCCTGCATTCCTGCACGGACATCATCGTTCCGAGCATGGTCTGGCGGGCAGCCTGCACACGCCCCTGCCCACCGCATGTCGAGCAGGTGATTGGCGTCGTACCCGGTGCGGTGCCCACCCCGTCGCATGTCCGGCACGAAACGGCTGATGTGAAACTCACCTCGCGCTCAACCCCGAAAGCGGCTTCTGCGAGTTCGAGGTCCAGCCGAATGGCGATGTCCTGACCCCGCGTTGGGCCGCGTCTGCCACCACCGCCGAATCCACCAAATCCACCACCGAATCCACCTCCGAAGAACTGCTGAAGGATGTCCTCGAGCCCACCAAACTGGCTGAAGAGATCCTGCCCACCAAATGTCTCGCCACGGTCGTACCGTGCACGCTTTTGAGTGTCTGACAGAACCTCATATGCCTCGGCAATGTCACGAAACCGTTCCTCGGCAGTTGGATCGTCGGGATTGGCGTCAGGGTGGGTTGCACGCGCAAGTGCTCGGAATGCCTTCTTGATCTCGTCTGCGGTGGCTTCGCGTGAAACCCCCAGGATGCTGTAGTAGTCCTTCATTCATCGGCCCCGAGCTGGTCGCCGAGACCCTCAGATACCTGCTCGACCACTCTGATCGTTCGCCGATAGTCCATCCGCATCGGGCCGATCACCCCAATACGACCCGTGCGTCCCGAAGCCATCTCGTAGGTGGTCGACACCACAGCAAGATCGTCGACATTGCCGAGATCTGGTCCAAACCGCACCTGGGTTCCGGAGGTGTCATCACTCATGAGATCGACAAGGGCTGCCTGCTGGTCGATGAGCCCAAGGAGCTGCTGCACCATGGTGAGGTCGTTCCACAGAGCAGCCATCTGGGCGGTTCCCCCGACGTAGACCTCACGCTGATGATCGCCAGCAGTTGCGAGCTGCCGTGTAACCGGCGCAACAACGCGGCGAACAACGGCTGAAAGCTCAGACATGACGAGATGATCTTCAACCGAGTCCTCAAGGGTCTTGCCCTCATAGGCTGCAGCAATGAGACGCTCGGCAGCTGTGAGTGCCTCGTCGTCAGGGACGACACCGATATCAACGAATTCTTGGTGAACGCGTCCGTTGTCGGCAACCGCTACGGCAAGAACCACGGTCCCTCCGAGGTAGATCAGCCTGACCTCTTTGATCGTGTCGGTGACCGATCCAGGCCCAACCACGACCGCAGGGTATGTCGTGAGATCGCTGACGAACGTAGATGTCTCCTTGAGTAGTTCCGAGATCTGGCGATGGACATCAAGGAAGAACGAATCGATGCGATCTCGAGTGCCCTCCCGAAGCTTCATCGGAGCAAGGTTGTCGACATAGAATCGGTAGCCCTGATGGGTCGGGACCCGTCCCGACGAGGTGTGAGGCTGCTCGACGAAGCCATAGGACTCGAGCCGCGCGAGATCGTTGCGCACGGTCGCCGAGCTCACATCAAGGCCGCTGCGGCGCAGCACCGCTTGCGAGCTCACCGGCTCCCCGGCGCGAATGTACTCCTCAACAAGAGCCTTGAGAACCTGGGATGGTCGATCGTCGAGCATCCTTGGAAGTTAGCAATCGGCGGCCGAGACTGATAACGCTTCTCTCACCACCGCATCGGTGAGCATCGGCTTGTATACGACCAGGCGGCCCCCACGGAGCCCCATCACGCCCGCATCGATCAGCCTTTTCCCTTCGGGAGACCCGACAAAGCGGATGGCGGTATCGGTCAACGCCACCCCACACGCAAGGCGGAGTCCAAGCATGAGTGCGTCTCGCTGCGATGCCATGACGTCGAGCGTTTCTGAACCAAGCCGTGGACGATTGCCAGCTTCCACCGCATCGATGTATCGATCGATTCGTCTGTGGTTGCGCGAGCGCACGCCGCCAATGTGATCGTGGGCACCGAGCCCGAACGCGATGTACTCGCCGTTCCCCCACGTGGAGAGGTTGTAGCGGCACGCATGGCCAACCCGCGCGTGGTTCGACACCTCGTATCGGATGATGTCCGCAGCTTCGGCCCTCTCGAGGAAGTACTCATATCGGTCTGCCTGGGTGTCGTCATCGGGCTCAGGGGCACCAGCATGCACCTCCCGCGACAGCTGGGTTCCCGGTTCGACGGTCAACGAGTATGTGGAGACGTGATCCGGGTCGAGAGAAAGAGCGCGATCCACCGAGAATCGCCACGACTCGTCTGACTCGGCCGGATGCCCAAAGATCAGGTCAATAGAAGTCGAGCGGAAGCCAGCAGCTCTTGCCGATGCGACTGTCGATGCAATGGTGTCGGCAGTGTGGCTCCTGCCGAGCGACGTCAGGACATGGTCGTCGAACGATTGTGCACCAATCGAGACGCGAGTGAAACCTACCTCGGCAAGTCCCGTTGCCATGCCATCGGTCCAGTCTTCGGGGTTGGCCTCAAGCGATATCTCAACGTCGCTACTGGTTGAGAATCGGGCCTGAAGAGACCCGACAATTGACGCCAGCTGCCTGGAAGTGAGCCTGGTTGGTGTGCCTCCGCCGAAATTGATTGCATCGAGGGCGCCGATCCCTTGCTCCATCTCGATCTCAGTGAGAACCGCATCGACGTAACGCTCGACACTTGAACGACCTTCAGATGACTCGTCGACGATCGCAAAGTCACAGTAGGGACAGCGTCGCAGACAGAACGGAATATGGACATACGCCGATTTCCAAAGTGCTGCTGCATCAGCGAGTTCGGCGCTGTCTGGCCTCAACGCTGGTGCGCTCCCGGACGTGGGGAGGCTATTCATCCCCGATGGTGAGGGCGGCAACGAACGCTTCCTGTGGTACCTCAACGGAGCCAACCATCTTCATGCGCTTCTTGCCCTCTTTCTGCTTCTCAAGCAGTTTCCGCTTCCGCGTGATGTCTCCCCCGTAGCACTTCGCGGTGACGTCCTTGCGTCGCGCCTTGATCGTCTCACGCGAGATGATGCGGGAACCGACGGCTGCTTGGATCGGTACATCAAACATCTGTCGAGGGATCAGTTCGCGAAGCCTCTTGACCATGGCACGCCCATAGATCTGCGCCTTGTCCTTGTGGACGATGGTCGAAAACGCATCGACTGGTTGGGAGTTGAGCAGGATGTCGACGCGGACAAGGCTCGACACGCGGTAATCCTCGGGTTCATAGTCGAGGGACGCGTAGCCCCTTGTACGCGACTTGAGCTGGTCGAAGAAGTCGAACACGATCTCCGCGAGCGGCACGATGTAGTGCAGTTCGACACGTTCGGGGCTGAGGTAGGTCATCTCCCCCATCTCACCACGTTTGGTCTGGATGAGCTCCATCACCGTCCCGATGTATTCCTTCGGCGTGATGATCATGACTTTGACGTAGGGCTCTTCGATCGACTCGATGTATGCCGGATCAGGCAAGTCCTGCGGGCTGTGCACCACAACTGTCGATCCATTGGCCAGATTCGCGATGTACTCGACCGACGGTGCAGTCGATACGAGGTCAAGGTCGTACTCGCGCTCGAGGCGTTCCCTGACGATCTCCATGTGCAGAAGGCCGAGAAACCCGCATCGGAAACCGAACCCGAGCGCCCGGGACGTCTCTGCCTGATAGACAAGGGATGAGTCGTTGAGGCGAAGCTTGTCGAGCGCTTCGCGAAGCCGTTCAAAGTCATCGCCATCGGTTGGAAACAGCCCAGAGAACACCATTGGCTTTGGTTCGTCATAGCCGGCGAGTGCCTGGGTTGCGGGTCGATCAACATGAGTAACGGTATCGCCGACACGAATCAGGTCAATGTCCTTGACACCGGTGATCAGATAGCCAACCTCACCAGCACCGAGACGGCCAGTCGGTTCAATCGTTGGGTGACGGACGCCGACCTCGTCGGCGACTAGATCCTCGTTGGTCGCCATGAATCGGATGGCATCGCCGTCCGAGAGGGCTCCATCAACCACCCGCACAAGGGAAACGACGCCTCGATAGGTGTCGTAGTAGGAGTCGAAAACAAGCGCTCTGAGAGGATCAGACGGAACGCCTTCCGGAGCAGGAAGCCTCGCGATGATTGCTTCGAGGAGCTCGTCAACCCCAGCCCCCGATTTTGCCGAAACCGCAATGATCTCTTCTGGTGATCCCCCGAGGATGCCAGCGATTTCTGCGGCGACCCGCGCGGGTTCCGCTGCAGGGAGGTCGATCTTGTTCACAACGGGAATGATCTCGAGTCCGCTCTCAATGGCCAGGTACGCATTGGCGAGGGTCTGGGCCTCAACACCCTGGGAAGCGTCCACGAGGAGCAACGCTCCCTCACAGGCTTCGAGGCTTCGCGACACCTCGTATGAGAAGTCGACGTGCCCCGGCGTGTCGATCAGATTCAACTCGTAGACGAATCCGCCTTTTGCCTTGTAGTCGATGCGGACCGCATTCGCCTTGATCGTGATACCGCGCTCACGCTCAAGGTCCATCTCATCGAGCAGTTGCGCTCGCATGTCACGCTCAGAGATCGCCCCAGTACGTTCGAGTAGCCGATCTGCGAGGGTCGATTTGCCATGGTCGATGTGTGCAATGATGCTGAAGTTGCGGATGCGCGACTGATCCATGCGGTTCTCCGGAGGTTCCCGGCGGTACCAGGGTTGAAATTCAGTGTACCGTTGTGGCCGTCCGGTGCTATCCTGCGGTCGATTCCCACCACCTCGTGAGGTTCTTTTCCATATGGCCAATATCAAGTCACAGATCAAGCGCAACCGACAGAGCATTGTCGCGAACGAGCGCAACAAGGCCGTTCGCTCCGAGCTCAAGACTTGGGCAAAGCGCACAGTCGAAGCTGCCGAGACCGGCGATGCCGCTGAAACAGAGCGCCTTCTCTCGTTGACCCAGAAGCGCCTTGACATGGCAGTTACCAAGGGTGTTCTCCACAAGTCGACGGCCGGACGTCGCAAATCTCGCCTCACGGCGCAGGTCCGATCCATCCTCGCCTAGCGCATCATGACTGAACCTTCAGGGAAGTGGATGACCGCTGCCGCGCTTGACAAGTTGCAGGCCGAGTACGACCAGCTCACCACCACAGGCCGCGACGCTGTCGTCGAACGCATCGCAGAAGCGCGTGCCCACGGCGATCTCAAAGAAAACAGCGAGTATGACACTGCGAAGAACGATCAGGGTCTCATGGAGGCCAGGATTCGTGAGCTTCGGCACCTCATCGACACCGCCATCGTCGGAGAAGTCAACGATTCCGGCGCCGTCGAAATCGGCACTGTCGTGACCGTCGTCGACGACGATGGTGACAAGCTTGAGTTCTTCGTCGCTCATGCTGAAAACAGGATCGACGGTATGATGCTTGCGTCACCCGATTCGCCGCTCGGTGGCGCACTTCTCGGCGCCAAACCCGGTGATGACGTCACATTCGAGGCACCCGGTGGATCCTTCAGCTACCGAGTGACCAACGTCCGCGTCTACGAGGGCTAGGGCCTTTCAGAAGTCAGAAGTCGGACGTCGGAACTAGCGGGCCATCCAGCGACTCATCGCAACGGTGAGGCGTTCCAAGGTGACGCGGTGGGTTGCCTCGGGCTGAGTCTTGAGTGTCAGGTCTGCCTTGGCAAGGGCGCGGACGCAGTTCGACAGGGCTCGGCCATTGGCTCGGGTTCGTCCCTCCCAGACCTTCTTGGTCGCATACGAATTCGGGTTCGCCTTCGCCCATGCCGCAAACGTGTCGTAGTCGGGTGCAACCGCCGCAAGGGAACGCTTCCGTACTTCCCCTTCGAGATACGACAACAAGATGAGCGGGTGGTTGTGCTGGAGGAAATCAGAAAGCCGGCGCAGGGCTTCTGCGTGGTCGCCAGCCATGATTGCATCACCAAGAAACCACATCGGCTCATCCGGCCGGTTGTCGACCGTCGCTGCGATGGCCGACGCCTCAATCACCCCGCCCGAAACGGCGAGCCGGTCGATTGCCTGACGCATCGCCGCTTGGTTGGCGCCAAAGTGTTTCAGGAGTTCTGCCCGCGCCTCAGCGTCGATCCGGAGACCATTCGATCGCGCGTACTCGCCGATCCACTGTTGGGCATCTCTCGCGCTGAGCGCCTTGAACGAAACAACATCTCCGGTCGCTGCGATTGCCTTCTTGAGCGATGCCGGGAGCGTTCCTGACGCGGCGAAGACCGCTACAGCCTGTTCGGGATCGGCGTTTGCCAGCATCTCGACAATCGCGTCGATCTCAACCTTCAACAGGTTCTGGGAATCCATCACGAACACTCCGGTTGCACCACCAAACAGGGAGCCGGACTGAAGCGCAGGAACGATCGCTGTGACCTGATCGCGCAGCGAAGAGCCGTCATCGGATGTTCCCGAGCCTTTGCCGGGCACATCGATCCGGACTGCATCAACGACGCCAGCCTCGTCAAATGCGGTTTGGGCAACGGCGCGCATCCGTTCTCGCTCGGAGGCGCCTGCATCTCGTGGTCCAACAATTCCGATCCAGCCCATCCGGACAGAGTACAGAAGTCAGGAGTCCAGCCTGCTGGACTCCAAGGAACCCGCTTCGGGTTCCCGAGGTCAGAGGTCAGAGGTCAGAGGTCAGAGGGATTGTGATGTCGCCGGTTTCGGTTCGGCGGACGTCGACACCGAGGACGTCGAGGAGGGTTGTGATGGTGGGATGTGGATGACCGTACGTGTTTGGGCCATAGGACAGGATTGCGACCGGACCGACGGTGCGTTCCAGCCAGCGGAGGTCAGTTGTGGCAGAGCCGTGGTGTGGCACGACCATGACATCGGCGTGCAGAACCGGGAGTTCAGCCTGGCCAACCGCTTCTATATCACCAGGGAGAAGCACCGTTGTGGCGCCGTGGATCAGCAGCACAATCGAGCCGTCGTTGTCGGAGGCATACCGTCGGCCGGGTGAGAGCACCTCGACCAGCACCGAGCCGACCGCGAACCGGTCGCCTGCGCTGACGCGATCCGTGCGCACACCTGCATCGTGGGCGGAACGGATCAGGTCGGTGTCTGACGAAAACTCGCTCACGACCAACCTCCCGGCTCGCGCTCCACGTACGAGCTCGGAAAGACCACCCGCATGGTCGATGTCATCGTGGGAGACCACGACCGTGTTGATTGTGCGGATACCGTGTCTTCGGAGCGCTGCGTCAAGCACTCTGGGATCTGAGCCGCCGTCCATGAGAAGAGAAGCACCGGAGGGATCCTGAACCAGGATGGCATCTCCCTGACCGACGTCGAGGACTACCACAGTGGGCACTTCTGGCCATGGATGAGACCACGGCACGGCGACAAGCAGAAGGACAACCCCAACCGACGCGACGATCGGGCGAACGCTACGCACCATGAGCCCGATTCCTACGCACACGGCGACTGCTGTTGCTGCGATACCGAGCTGGGGACCGCCCGCTGCAACCTCGGCCACCCACAAAACCCATGAAGCTCCAAGCCTTGCGATGCCTGCCACCGGTTCAAAGACCACCCCCAATGCTGCAACCGCCGTTGTGATGGCGATCACCGGACTGACAATCAGATTCGTCAGCGGGGAAAGCAAGGGAACGGTGCCAAACACGACAAGGAGTAATGGGGACACGGCCAGTTGGGCGCCGATCGTGGCGAAGAGCGGAACGTAGAGCCATTTCGGCTTTCGGTCATGTGCCAGAGCCAGCCCGACAAGGACACCTGCCGTCGCCAGAACAGAAAGCTGGAAGCCGACGGAAACAGCGAGGTGGCCCGACACGAGCAGGAGCAAAGTGACAGCAACCCCGAGCGCCATCCACGGATCGACCGGGATCCCGAAAAACCCTCCGACGAGCAGGACGGATGCCATGACCGAGGCGCGGATGACCGACGGTTCCCACCGCGTAATGACCGCAAACAGCGTCAGCCCAATTGCTCCAATGACCACTCTGATTCTCGGATGGATCGAGAGTGGTGCGGTTACTGCCCACCAGATCGCAAGGAACAGCGCAACGTTGGAGCCGGAGACGGCTACGAAGTGGGAAAGGCCTGCCCTCCGCAGGTCTTCCTCGTCGGATGCAAGCATCCGGTCGGTATCACCGGTCAGAAACCCTGACAGCAAACCATCGCTGACGTGGTCACCGTCGTAGCGGTTCGTTACGGCATTCCGCACGGCGTTGCCACCGTTGACGATCGGATTGCCTGACGCATCCGCCGCGATGACCTCGTCGATCACGAAGGTCCCTGCGACCATCTCGTCCCTGATCCGTCGTACCCCGTCGCTCATCACGCCAGAGGCGGTCACGACGGCACCGACCGTCACACCCTCCGGCAGGTTCCGAACCGCAACCCGCGGACCGTCCCATCCGATACCGTCGATCAAGGTGACCTCCGCGACACCTTGCGCGTAGGACCGCTGCGATTGATCCTCAGCAAGCTTGAGAGTCACCTCAACGCGCCCCTCGGGGAGCTCAACGGCTTCGATCGCTGCTGTTCTACTTGCCGAGATCCAACCGGAACCGACACCAAGAACGCAGAAAACGATCAAGACAATCGTCGGGCGCCACAGAACCACGCCAACAGCGGCGACAGCTGCGATGAGTACGACCGATCCGATAGGCGAATCCAGACCAAGTATGACGCCAACCCACGTCGCGGTCCCGACGGCCACACACCATCGAGCTGGTAGTTCAGGCAGATGCCCTTTCATTCACCGTCCAGCGCAGTGCGGATCGCATCGAGCTTCGACTCGCCGATACCCGGCACGTCAAGAAGGCTCTCAAGCGTCTCAAACGGTCCGTGCTCATCGCGGTAGGCGACAATGCGTCCGGCAATGACCGGACCGATGCCGGGAAGAGCTTCAAAGCCAGCCTCATCTGCGGTGTTGATGTCAAAGCGGGAGGGCGAGACAGCGTTCCCATCGTTCACAGAATCGACAACCGAGGGGACAACGACCTGCGCTCCGTCACGAACGGGCGCCGCAAGGTTGAGACGGCTGAGATCAGCATCTCTCGTTGCACCGCCAGCAGCAGCGACAACATCTGCTACCCGCGCGCCTTCCGCGACTTCGATGACTCCTGGAACGGCCACCGGTCCAGACACGTGGACGGTAATCATCAGTTCCGATGTTGGATCGGCCACATCCGCCCCAGCAGATAGATCGGAGGGAGCTGGCGATGACCTGCCGAGGCCGAACCACAACGCTCCCCCGACCAGCACGAGCGATGCGATCCCCACCGAAGTCACCGAAAGATTGGTACCGCGCGATGCCATGATCCCCACACCGCTGCAGGTCTGTTGTACCTCAGAGAATGGCGCGATGGAAGAGGGCTGTATCGGGTGTCGTCAGCGCTAGAAGCCTGCGAGGGCTGCGAACCAGCGAATGACGCCGTCGATTGGCTCGAGTTCGCCAACTTGGTTCTCAGCCCAGTCGACGATCTCGGTCCCCCATACGAGCAGGAACGCTGCGAGGAGGTTGACGCCGGCGTGGAGGGGAATCGCGAGGGAGAGGTCACCGCGCTTGAGCGCGGCCCATCCCAAGGCGATGCCGATAAGGAAGAGTCCTGGGATCGCGGCACGGGAATTCCAATCGACAAGATGAACACCGGCGAACACCGCCGCACTCAGGACAATCGCTGGCCATTTCCCCATGAATCGATGAAGCCACGAAAGGAGCATCCCCCGATAAACGATCTCTTCTACGATCGGTGCGAGCACGGCAACGGACACGAATATCAAAATGATTTCGAGAGAGGTTTCGGTGCCTTCTGCGATTCCCGCAACGCCCTGTTCGGGCGCACCGCCTGGGAACATCAACCTGATGAGGGGATACGTGGCGAACGCAACAAGAACCTGGAGGCCCATACCCGCGAGAAGACCCCACCAGTCCGACAGGTTGAGGGTCAGCCCAACATCTGCCTGAAGAGAACCCGACGCAGCACGCCGGGAGAACATCCAGACCAGGAGAAACGATCCAGCTGACTGGCCGAGAAAGACCACCGTGAATGGGATAGGGTCGGTCAGGTCGGCGTTGGCCGCAAGGACGAAGATCCCGACCATGTTTGCGCCGAGGATGCCAGCAAGAAAGGTTCCGACCGTCCACCAGAACATCGGTGCGGGTGCCACCAGGTCTCTGGCAACCGGGAGGTATCCCGATGGCGGAGCTGGCGGAGTCGGAGGCCGCTGCGGCATGTTCATTGTTGACCCCAACCATGGGGCCGGCTCGCTGCATACGCGACAGCCTCGTAGGAGATCCCGAGGTATGCCGCACGATGGGGAAGGCCAAAGATCCGGAGCCGCAGGTACTCAGCCAGGTATCGAATGAGAAACTCTGCCGCCCCTTCGCTCCACTGCTGTACGTGGACGAGTTCGTGAGCAACGATGTCGGGACGTTCTCCAAGCACGACGGCATCAAAAACATCCTCGCTCAGAAACACCCGACTGCCGATCGTCACTCCGTCGATGCGCGAGCCGACGACGGAGTGCATCCACGGCGGCATGATCTCAAAGGCAACACCCTCGAAGTCCGACGTGTCGAGTTCGATCCCCGCTCGCTCTATGGCGACGGACGCAGGAATCATCAGACGACGAGGCTGACGACGTTCGGGAGCTTTGCGATGACCTTGCGCGGCTGGTTGCCCCCAGTGTGTACAAGGACCTTCTTTGATGAAAGCGCCAGGGCTACAGCTTGGTCCTCGGTGATTGACACGGGCACCTCAATCCGGTCGCGGACCTTGCCGTTGACCTGGACAACCATCGTTGCGGAATCAACTGTCGTGAGCGAGGCATCAAACGTGGGCCAGTCGGCTACCACGATCGACCCTTCGTAGCCGAGCATGTGCCATAGCTCTTCACAGATATGGGGTGCAAGGGGGCCAAGCAGACGGAGCATCGCGCTTGCGACATCGGCAGGGATGCGTTCGACGGCGACGAGGGCGTTGTTGAGCTCGAACAACCGTGCAACCGCTGTGTTGAAATGAAGGTTCTCCATGTCCTTCGTGACGGCTTCGATGGTTCGGTGCAGGAGCACTCGGAGGTCGCCTGTCGACTCCTTGTCAGACACAAGCATTTCGCCTTCTTCATCGACGTAGTTGCGCCAGAGTCGCTGGAGAAAGCGGTAGGTACCGACAATGTCTTTGGTTGACCACGGTCGCGACGCTTCAAGGGGACCCATGAACATCTCATAGAGGCGGAGTGTGTCAACGCCGTACTCCTCAAACACGTCGTCCGGATTCACCGAGTTCTTCAGTGACTTGCCCATCTTTCCATATTGGCGCTCGACGGGTTCGCCGTTGTAGGTGAACACTCCATCGATTTCCACGACATCTTCGGCAGGTACGAACAGGCCGCGGGAATCCTGGAACGCATCGGCGAGGATGTAGCCCTGGTTGATGAGGCGTCCGAAGGGTTCGGAGGTTCCGACATAGCCAAGGTCGTGGAGCACCTTGTGCCAGAAACGTGCGTAGAGCAGGTGAAGAACTGCATGCTCTACACCGCCGACGTATAGATCGACACCGCTGTCCCCCATCCAGTAGCGCTCGGCAGCTTCGCTGACCAGTTCATCGTTGTTGTGAGGGTCGAGGTAGCGAAGGTAGTACCAGCACGATCCGGCCCATTGGGGCATGGTGTTGAGCTCGCGCCGATAGGTCACACCATCGATCTCGACGTACTTCCAATCGTCTGGGGCTTTGGCAAGTGACGGAGTCGGTTCTGCGTCCTCATCGTCTGATGCGTTCGGACGGAAGTCATCGATCTCGGGGAGTCGAAGTGGGAGCTGATCCTCGGGAACGGCCTTGAGCTCACCGTTGGGTCCGTGGAGGATCGGGATTGGTTCGCCCCAGTACCTCTGGCGGGAGAACAGCCAGTCGCGAAGCTTGTAGGTAACGGTTCCCTCTCCCGCCCCGTTGTGTTCGAGCCAGAAGATGATCCGCTTCTTTGCATCCTCGATCTCGAGACCATCAAGGAACCCGCTATTGATCGCGGGTCCGGGACCGGTATAGGCATCACCCTCAAACTCCTGCGGAGGTTCAACGGTACGAACGATGGGAAGATCAAACTTCTCTGCAAACTCCCAATCTCGTTCGTCCTGACCAGGCACTGCCATGATTGCCCCGGTCCCATACCCCATCAAGACGTAGTCGGCGATGAAGATCGGGATGTTGTCTCCCGTCAACGGATTGATGGCGAATGCCCCGGTGAACACCCCGGTCTTGTCCCGTTCGTCGACCTGGCGTTCAAGATCCGACTTGCGCGATGCCGCCGAGCGGTACGCCTCCACTGCCGTTTTCGGATGGTCTATACCAAGGGTCCACTCCGGTTTCGTTCCATCGGGCCATGTGTCAGTGACAATCTCGTCGACCAACGGGTGCTCGGGGGCCATCACCATGTATGTGGCACCGAAGACTGTGTCCGGCCGGGTTGTGAAGACCCGCATCTGGGTGTGATCTTCGATGTCGAACACGATGTTTGCGCCTTCGGAGCGCCCAATCCAGTTGCGCTGCATCGTGGCGACCGAATCGGGCCAATCGAGGGTCTCGAGATCGTCGAGAAGCCGGTCGGCATATGCGGTGATGCGCAGCATCCACTGTCGCAGTGGCCTTCGGTATACCGGGAAGTCGCCGCGATCCGATCGTCCCTCGGGTGTCACTTCTTCGTTTGCGAGAACCGTTCCCAGGGCCGGGCACCAGTTGACGGGCACCTCATCGATATAGGCGAGCCGCTGACTGTCGAGATAGGTGGCGCGGTCCGCGTCTTCGAGGTTCATCCATGCAACCCCACCAGCATCCCGGTCCCCTGATTCGAGCTCGGTGACGAGCTCTGAGATCGGACGAGCCTTTTTGGTAGCGTCGTCGAACCAGGAGTCGAACAGCTTGAGGAAGATCCACTGGGTCCACTTGTAGTACTCAGGATCGGTGGTGGCGAACGAGCGGTCCCAGTCGTAGGAGAAGCCGAACGCCGTCAGCTGGCGCCGGAAAACCTCAAGGTTCTTTTCGGTCGTTTCACGCGGATGAATGCCGGTCTCAACCGCGTACTGCTCGGCTGGCAGACCAAAGGCATCAAATCCCATCGGATGGAGCACGTTTGCGCCACGCATGCGATGGAAGCGGGAGAAAATGTCGGTTCCGATATACCCAAGGGGATGACCGACGTGGAGTCCTGCACCCGATGGGTAGGGGAACATGTCCACCACATACAGCTTCGGTTTGTCGGCATCAAAGCCTTCGTCACCGGGATTCGGAACGCGATAGATCCCCTGATCAGCCCACGTCTGCTGCCAGCGCTGCTCAATTTCCCTGAAGTTGTATGAGGCCATCGCCCTCCCGAACCAGCAGCAAGCGTAACGCGTGCCAACAGATGTGAAGATTCCGTCCCAAACCCCGCCTGTCCGTCCCCCATGAAGGGAGGACGGGACTACTAGCGCCCTATTTCCGGATTCTGTTGTGTGACCCGGGTGCGGACCGTGTACGCCGAATCGCCAGAGAGGATGCCGCCGCGTCCGAAGAGGCGGCCGGCCTGCCAGTTTGACAGCCCGAGTTCCGGTCGGTTCAGGGCATATTGACCGTCGACCCAGCGAGTGAAGCCGTTGCCGACAAAGGGAGCATCAATCGACCGGAAGAAGTCGTCATGCTCGGCGTCGTCTTGAGAAATCAGTGAGGCGACGAAGCGTGGGCTATACCTGTTGAACCACGTGACCGCCTGTGTGACGTCGTCAACGATCGCAAGGGTGACCTCTGGACTCTCCTCCCACTCCCACTCCTCGCCAAGGAGACCCTCAGCGATCGGTTCGGCCTGTGGTTCGATGATGTCGCCTTCGGCTCGGGCAATTGGGACCTCCCGAGTGAACCATTCTTGAGGTACCGCATCCACCGAGGATTCGAGGACGTGCAGCTTTGCGTTGGTTTCGCGGCGCAGACCGGCTCGTTCCAGCGCGTGGAGGAACACCGGAACCAGTTCATCGACCTTCGACCGAGGAATGCAGGCGGTGTTGAGCGTGTTGCAGACCTTCCGGTCGAGCGAGTGATACACCGCTGCAGCGAAGGCAATCGGATCAGCAGTCTCACCCGCGACGATCCATGCACCTCCGGTCCCGTGGAGGCTGACGCTGTTCCCTGCTTGGCGCGCGACTGCACCCAAACGCCGTGTCGCTTCGCCCGAACCCCTGGCAACGGCAAGGCTCAGCCGCGGATCCGACATCATCGCGATCCCCGAGGCACGAGAAGCACTTGAGACAAGGCTTGCCGCACCCGTCGGGAGGCCACTCGCTCGCAGTGCGGGCTCGAGGGCATGGGTGACGATCGCTCGTGCGGTCCCGAGTGCATCTGAACCGATCCGGAACACGACGGTATTGCCGCCACGGAGGACACCCGTTGCATCGGCAAACACGTTGGGGCGGCCCTCGAATACAAACCCGATGACACCGAGACCGTCAACGATCTGATCGAGTGTCCATCCATCGTGGTCGATCGTCTCAGTCACTCGGCCCCTGCCACTGGGAGTTGCGGCCCAGCCCTTGAGGCCCTCCACCATGCCGACTCGCATGCCATCGTCGAGAACGAGCCGAGTGACGCTTCTCCCCCGCCCGCGGGCGGCTTCAATATCGGCACGGTTTGCCCCGACAATCGGAGCGAAGGTTTCGTCGTCGTCGAGTGCGGATGCGAAATGGTGGTAGAAGTCCGTGATCTGTTCATCGGTTACGGAACCCATCGCCGCAAATGCTTCGACTGCTGCCGAGACCGCCCGATCAGCCAACTGGCGGGGTTCGCTCGGGATGTGGAGCAGTTCCCCGGTGTCCTGGACAACGATCAGGGCGTCACCCGCCACGAAAGCGTCGGCGAGTTCCTCAGTGACGTGCGAAACCTTCGTCCCACCCCACGGAATGGCCATACCGGCAGTCAACTCGGTCAGTTCAGAAGCATCCATCGAACGCATCGTACCTCCTCTCCCTGCCGTCCTCCCGCTTGCGGGGGACGCGGCGTCTGCTTTGCAGACGGTGCAGGGGGGCTTTCTGACGTCTGACCTCAGTATGTCAGGACTGCGTGAAGCGGGCCATCGAAACGTGAGCGCCCTCCGAGGACCGCTAGCTCGATCAGCATGGTTGCACCGACGACACGACCGCCAGCCTTGCCGATGAGCGCATTGGAAGCCGCAAGCGTCCCGCCGGTTGCAAGGACATCGTCCACAATGAGTACGTTGGCGCCAGAAGCGAATGCATCCGCATGAATCTCAAGTGAGTCGGTCCCGTACTCGAGGTCATAGGTGACCGAGATCGTTTTGCGTGGAAGCTTTCCGGGCTTTCTGACCAACCCGACACCAGCGCCGATTCGTTCAGCGATCGATCCTGCGAGGAGAAAGCCACGGGATTCGATACCAACCACAATGTCGATGTCGTCCTTCAAGAACGGTGCAGTCATCTCCTCGATGGCCTGGAGAAATGCCTCACTATTGGCCAGGAGCGGTGTGATGTCCTTGAACACGATCCCCGGTGCAGGGAAGTCTGGGACGTCGGCAATGAAGGAGTAGAGATCGAGCATGTGCTCACACTACCTGAGCGCCGACCATCCATCGCGGCTCGTGCGGGAGCCGACCCTCGTTTGGCCCGCTCAGCCTGCATCCCACCCAAGCACGACCACAGTTGCTGGGATCGTGCGTCCGTAGCACGACCTCAACTCGTTGAGCACTGATCTCATGAGGTACTGCTTTGGTTCTCGCAACCCGGAAAGCCCCCCGGATCGGGTAAGGGCACGCGTCACGACCGCCGACACCACATCGTCGGCAGTGTCCGGTCCGGTGAGTGCTGTGGCGTATCGCATCAGATCCCTCCGAACGGACATATAGATCTCCGATTCGTCCATCACCCCATCCACGCTTTGCAAGGCTCCAGCGTTGCACACTTCTTTGGCGACACACGCCAGCGCGCCGGAACCCGGAATGAACCGTGCAAGCGTCGAATCGATTCTCTAGTGTGGTGATGTGAAATCCGAAGGGGATTCGACGACTCAGGGGAAGACATCGTGACAGATGATCCGAATGTGGCTGGAAACCAACCGGCCGAAGATCCAAACGCCATCGAGAACCTATCAGCCTCGGCTATGAGCGTCAGCAACCAGCTCACTGCAGGGGAACGGCTCATCGCCATTGGCGCTTTGCTGATCATCTTTGTCGACCTCGTCCTCGGGACGTGGATTCTCGATGATTATCGCCTCTCGAACTCCACCTGGCTGATCCCAGTCGGATTGCTGTGTGCCATGTATTTCTACTACTCGGGTGCAAAGCGGGCTTGGCACCCGCTGTATGGAACAATCGTCCGAGTCGGTGCGTGGGCCGTAGCGTTGATCGCGGTTAGTGCCCTGATCAACGAGACGATCATTACCAGCTACAGGTACTCAGGTTCCACAATGTTCTTTGAAGTTGTGCTCTGGGTCGCCGGTGCACTGTGCGCCGTTGGAGCCTGGCAGCTCCGTTCCGACGACCGCTGAACAGCCACAGGACGAGGAACCGAGGAGCCTCCTGAGGCACAGATTGATTCGCCGCACGAATTGGGTTGGAACGATCACGTTTGCGTTCGCGCTTGCCGCGTGCACATCGTCAAGTTCGCCATCAACGGCCTCGTTGATCGAAACCACGACGATTCCGGCGACTCCTTCGACTGTGGGCACCACCACGCCAGCCTCCACTACCACCGCGCCGGAGCCTGAGACAGGCGCGTTGGTTCTGGTCATTTATCCACCGACGACCGTGATGACACCAACGGGGATCGTGGCAGTGGAGGGGTACGTCGAGCGCCCCGCAACGGTGGCAATCGACGGGACCGAGGTCGTCACGAACTCGGATCCCGATGGCCGAACTCATTTCCAGGAGGAGGTGCAGCTCGGACCTGGTGACCACTTGATCGAAGTGGAAGCCGTCGCCTCAGGGATTTCGGCGAAAGAGACGCTGCGTGTGATGGTCGATCCTTCTCTGGTGCGGCAGTTCGCCTACGTCACCGCAGTCGACCCTGTCGCTGGGACCGTCACAGTCGATTACGCCGAGTGGTATGTCGGGGAGGAGGCGGTGACCGCAGCGGTCGAGGATGGCATGGCGAACCCCGATGGAACCGTCGACGGCGACTTCTACATCAGAAATCAGAACGACCGTCTTCGAACCCTCCCGATAGCGAGCGTCATTGACACCCAGATTGTCGCGGTCGTGTGTTACCCGGGACCGGGTCCATGCCTCGCACGGGATGTGATGAATCTTGCTGAGCTGGCAGAAGCGATGGCGGACCCAGAGTCCACGGTCGAAACCCACGGCTGGCATTGGTACGGTGCGAATATGGCTCCGATGTGGCTCACGCTTGATGACGGCATCATCGTCCAAATCGAAGAGCAGTATCTGCCGTAACGACCTCATCGAGGGTGTCCACACGGGGTACTCCATTACATACGGTCGCCCGTGTCGCATCCAACCGCCCAATCCGTAATCCGTAATCTGTCATACCCGGCTGATACGTTGTTGGTATGAGAGGTTTGTTTGCACCGTTTTCAGTTTCAGAGCTTGGAAAGCGTCTGGTTGTTCTTGAGGCTGAGATTTCTGAGCGTCGTGCTGAGCAGGTGACGATCGTCAACGAGTTGGCCAAGATCAACGCTCATCGCAGTGACGCGTCACGCACTCTTGGCGAGTGGGTTCAGTCACATCTTGATGTTTCAAAGACGACTGCAGCTGGTTTGGTGACAGCGGCTCGCAACGGTGTCAAGTGTCGTGGGATCCAACGCCGGTTGGGATATGAGGGTGCGACGTTTGATCGGGTTGTTGAGATGCACCGCTTTGTTGAGGCCGGTGCCACCGAAGCTGAAGCACTCGAAACCGGCAGACTCAATTTGGAGGATCTGCGCAAGATGCGGGTCCGTCGCCGACACATGACAGCAGGCGATGAACGCAAAGAACACGCTGATCGTCATTTCACGATCCAGCCGTCCCTTGACGAAGGCGCATGGACGATCCATGGACGGCTACCAGGATTGATGGGACGCATTGTCGACAAGGCCATTGCCCAAAAAGCTGACGAACTCCGACTTCTCTGCGGTGCTGAGCAATCCTCGCGCGGTCAGCGCCAAGCCGATGCGTTGGTGGCACTGATGCAGGACTCCCTCGATACCGATACCTCCGCGTCTCAAGGTGCGGTGTCTGGTCAGGTGACCGTGTTTGTTGATGCACGCACCAAAACAGTCGAATCCTGTGACGGGTTCACCGCCGAGATCGAGGCCACGCGTTGGCCCGAAACGCTTGAAACGCTGCTTTGTGGCGGAACCGTCCGGGTGATCAGTCTCGACACGGCCAGCCAATCGCGACCTCACGTTCTGCCAGGACCATTCCGGTCGCAATCCGTGACGGTGTCCTGTTCCGAGACGGTGGCTGCACCATCGACGGATGCCAAAGCCGATATCGGCTCCAACCTCACCACATCATCCCATGGTCCCACGATGGCAGCCAGTCCGGACAACCTCACCACACTGTGCTGGTACCACCACCACATCGCCATCCACACCAACAGCTACCACATCGACCCGGACACTGCACCAAGCCGAAGACGGCTCATCGACCCAAACCGAAGACGGGCCCCACCGCTCGACGACTGGTAACCCTCCGCGGGCTACCCGGCGGAGGACGACGGAAGCGTAGAATCGGGAGTGTGCACGAACCGGCCGTCTCCATCATCAAGGATGACACGGAATCGGTGGCTGACACTGACGGCTACGACTGTGGCGGTTCAAGCCGATAGCCAACGCCTCGGATGGTCGTGATAACCGGTGCACCGGCGTCTGATTCCAGTTTGCGACGCAGACGGCGAATGTGCTGGTCGAGGCTCTTGGTATCGCCCCAGCCGATGCCCCACACCTCGTCGAGCAGCCGACTCCGTGTGACAATCCGGCCTGGTTCCTCGATCAGCATCGACATGACCTCGAACTCTTTCCTCGGAAGGTCGAAGCGATCATCGCCGACCAGCAGTTCATAGGTTCGCTCATCGAGGGTGACGGTTCCAACGGCCCATGACCCGCCATCGCTCTCGGTCGTCGCCCGTCTGGCCACGGCACGAATGCGAGCAATGAGTTCACGTGCCGAATATGGTTTCGTGAGATAGTCGTCCGCTCCGAGTTCGAGAGCGGTCACGACGTCGGCTTCGCTGTCCTTGGCTGACACGACGATGACGGGAACCTGTGAATCAGATCGGACGCTGCGCAGCACATCGAGTCCAGACACCGATGGGAGCATGAGATCGAGCAGGATCACATCGAACCGTTCAGATCGAGCCACACGGATCGCTTCCCTCCCGTCAAGTACCGCAACGGCATCCATTCCTTCGGCTGTGAGCCCGATCTTGAGCGCCTCGACGTAGGCGGCCTCATCCTCAACAATGAGAACCTTCACTGCACACCAGCGACATTGACGTCATCGACCGCAAGCGGAAGACACATCGACATCGTGGTTCCGATGCCGACCTGTGACGATGCAGAGACGGACCCCCCATGCGCCCGTGCGACATTCCTGACGATGGAAAGGCCGAGGCCGGTGCCGCCAGATTCACGACTTCGAGCCTGATCAACCCGAAAGAACCGCTCAAACACTCGATCGGTGTACCGGGTTGGAATACCGATCCCGGTGTCAGCCACTTCGATACACACGTTGCCATCCTCGAAGCGCGATCGGTAGGTAACCATGCCGGGTTCGCCCTTGACTGCTGTGTAGGTGATTGCGTTGTCGAACAGATTCCTCAACGCAGACGCAAGCTGCTTTGGATCGCCAACAACTCGAACATCATCGACGCCCTTGTCCACGAGCGAGATCTGCTGCGTTCTTGCAAGTGATCCCACCGAATCGACAACGTCGGCAACCAGATCCGACACGTCCACGACGACTCGTTCGGAGGCGAGCGACTCCGTCTTGGCGAGCGTCAGGATGTCATCCACAACGTTGGCCATCCGGGCAGCCTCCGATTGAAGCCGTGCAGCGAGGAGAGCACGCTTTTCTTCGTCGTCGGCATAGCCAAGCGTCTCGGCGAGGAGTGACAAGGCACCGAGCGGCGTCTTCAACTCATGGCTCGCGTTGGCGACAAAGTCCTTACGCATCGCCGTGAGTCTGCGCTGGTCCGTTCTGTCGTCGAGGTACACGGCCACCGCACGGACACCTCCCCCATCCTCATTGGTGGCGTCCGATCCGAGCGGGACCGCTCTGAGCACGATGACCCGTCGATCGGGGTCATGCATGTCGACTTCCATCTGGTCCGCGACCCCAACCCTCGCAACGGTCTTGGCAAGCATCGACGCTCGGGTCCCAAGCACCGCCCAGTCCCCCGTACCGTCGATCAGGTCCTGTGCCGCATCGTTGGCAAACTCGAGTGCACCATCGGGACGGAAGACGACAACGCCGACCAACACACCGGCAAGGGCCGCTTCCAGTTTCTCGGACCGGTCCCCGAGTACGCCGTCGTGTTCCACGAGGGTCCGAACGCTCTGAACCAGTGCTGCGCCGGTCTTTTCGGCCATCCTGTCACCGGCCACGAGATCACTGATCGATCGAAGCGTTTCCTCACCGCGCCGTGCGCGCTCGCGCATGAACGCGAAAGCGATCAGGACGCCTGCGGTGAGCAAGAGCGAGACCGTGATCGCAAGTTCCATGGTCGTGAGGATAGGTGCCGACTACGGCTCCAACCGCCCGAGATGACTCAGATATCGGGGATTTCACACCCAGTTCACTATCGGGGCAGGTTCAGATCACCTTCGTGTCGTACCTTTGCGTCGTACCTGATCCGAGGTCAAAGTGACCGTCAGTTCGGGAAGGCTCTCAAGGAAGGAACCCAATGAGCAAGATGACAAGGTTCGCAGTCGTGTTGGCTGCGATCGCGGTATCCGTTGCGGCATGTAGTGCCAACGGCGACTCGACAACCACGAGCCCTGCCACTTCCTCTGGAGACGGCGGATCGGCGATCGTCGGATCGATCTTCATCTCAGGATCATCAACCGTCGAGCCAATCTCGGCGCTCAACGCTGAAGCGTTCAGAACCGAACACCCCGAGGTCGGGATCACCGTGGAAGGACCGGGGACTGGCGATGGCTTCAAGAAGTTCTGTGCAGGAGAAACCGATATCTCGGACGCCTCTCGACAGATCAAAGACTCGGAGGCCGAAGACTGCACAGCGGCGGGCGTTGAGTTCATTGAACTCAGATTCGCAATCGATGGCCTCTCGGTCCTCACATCCACGAACAACACGACCGTTTCGTGCGTGAGCTTCGGCGACCTCTACGCTCTGCTCGGACCGGAGTCGCTCGGCTTCCGGTCATGGGCAGACGCCGATGGGCTCGCAGCCGAGATCGAGGGAACCAACGCCCCATATCCAGCCGCGGACCTAGTCGTTACAGGACCTGGCGAGGAGTCAGGAACGTACGATTCATTCGTCGAGATCGTCCTTGAGGACATCGCAGACGAGCGTGGGCAGGATGCAGCGGCCCGACCCGACTACACAGCTTCTGCGAACGACAACGTCATCATCGAGGGGATCGCTGGCTCCGACACATCCTTGGGATGGGTGGGTTACGCATTCTTCCTTGCAAACCAGGATCGAGTGGCTGCACTTGAGGTTGATGGCGGTGACGGTTGCGTCGCTCCGACTTCTGCATCAATTGCAGACGGTTCATACCCGATCGCCAGACCGCTGTTCGTCTACGTGAACAAGGCGAAGGCCGAGGCGAGCCCTGCCCTCACGGCGTTCGTCGACTATTACGTGTCAGAAGCTGGGCTTGCCAACGTCGACAAGGCCGGGTATATCCGCCTCGCGGACTACACCGACCTTCGAGCGCATTGGGACAGTCGGACAACCGGAAAGCAGAGCGACTAGACAGCGCATGACCGTCAAGCTCACCTCTCATGACCTTGCAGGTAATCCTGCAAGACACCGAAAGGAACGACGCGTCCGGGCGTTGTTCATGTTTGCCGGACTGAGTTCTGTCGCGATCAGCGTTCTGATCGTCACCGCGCTCGCGGGTGAGGCCTGGGCATTCGTCTCCCAAGTTGAGCTCTCATCGCTCTGGACGATCGGGTGGTTTCCTCGAAGGGGCTTCTACGACATCGCAACTCTCCTGATCGCGACGACAATTATTGCCGGAATCGGCATGGTGGTTGCGATCCCCCTCGGTCTCGGTACCGCTTCCTATCTGGCTGAATATGCTTCCCTACGGGCACGCAAGTGGCTCAAACCGACCATCGAACTTCTCGCTGGCATCCCGTCCGTGGTTCTCGGCTTTTGGGCGCTGACATTCATCAGCCCTGAGATCGTGCAGCGGTTCTTCTCCTCCGCTGCCCCCTTTACGATGATGGCAGCTGGCCTGGGCGTCGGCGTTCTTATCACACCCCTGGTCGCCACCGTTTCAGAAGACGCCATGCGGGCCGTTCCCGGCGATCTGCGTCAAGCCTCGTACGGCCTCGGAGCCGACCGTTCAACAACGGTGAGAAAGGTCATCTTTCCGTCCGCCCTGTCAGGGATCGTTGCCTCCCTCATTCTCGCCCTGTCGCGAGCCATCGGCGAGACCATGATTGTCTTCATGGCTGCTGGCGCTGTGGGTGGCGCCCTCAGGACCTTCGATCCGCTCGATCCCGGCCAGACGATGACTGCGGCGATCGCATCGCTTGCAACGGGATCTGACCAGGTCGCAGGTGAGGGTCTCGCTTTCCAGAGTCTGTTCTTCGTCGGTCTCTTGTTGTTCCTCATCACCCTTGCGTTGAACAGCATCAGCAATCGGTTCGTCCGCAAGTACCGGGCGGGCTACTGATGGCTACCGCAACCGAGCGGCGAAACGAGGAGACACGCGCCTCCGTCGAGCGTGCAATCAGACGCTCAGGGATTAGATGGGGCTCGGCGCTGTTCACAGGACTGCTCCTCGTCCTGCTGATCACGACGCTGTTGATTCTGCTGGTCCTCATCGCCGACATCATGATCAAGGCATGGCCGACATTCCTCGAAAGGGGCCCGTCATTCGTGACGGATGGTCTCAGCCTGAACCCTGAAACGGCGGGTGTCTTCACAGGGATTGTCGGATCGGGTGTCATCGCGATCATCGTTGCGCTGATCAGTTTCCCCGTCGGTGTCGCCGCCGCGGTGTACATCGAGGAGTACGCACCGAGGAACAGGATCACACGGTTCATCGACACAGCCGTGCGAAATCTTGCCGGTGTTCCATCGATCGTCTATGGGCTTCTCGGACTCGCGATGTTCGTACCGATTGTCAACGCCATCGGACTCGGTGGATCAACCAGTGGCAAGAACGTGATCGCCGCTGGCATCACGATGGCTGTTCTCGTGCTCCCCATCGTCATTATCACCTCGGCGGAGGCGCTCAGAGCGGTTCCGAAGTCGATCAGAGAAGCGGGATACGGTGTTGGGGCAACGCAGTGGGAGGTCGTTCGGTCCCATGTGCTCCCCTCAGCATTTCCAGGGATCCTCACCGGGACAGTCCTCACTCTTGCCAGAGCCATTGGAGAGACCGCTCCCCTCCTTGTGATCGGTGTCGCAACCGGGTACTTCGCCCCAGCAGGGGATGCGACGGTCCTTGATCAGTTGACAGGCCCGTACACAGCGTTGCCTGTCGTGGTCTTCTCCTGGTCGCGACAGACGCAACCAGAGTTCGCAGACACGCTCGCACCCGCAGCGATCATCGTCCTCCTGATACTCCTCTTCCTCATGAACGGAGCCGCCATCTGGCTCAGAAACCGAACGGAAAAGAAGTGGTAGCGCCATGGCCAATACCATTGATATGGCTTGCACAACCTCGGTTGCGGCCATGACCGACAGCAAACTCGGGAGCGTCGAGTTGCCAGAACCAGCCCGCGTCACAGGCGGCACGCCGTCAGATGACAACCCTGTCATTATCGAACTCGACAACGTCGACGTGTACTACGGCGACTTCCACGCCGTGGACTCCGTCTCAATCCCCGTGCGGCAAAAGGAGATTACGGCATTGATCGGACCCTCCGGGTGCGGGAAGTCAACGGTTCTGCGGTCGATCAACCGGATGAATGATCTCATCGACAGCGCAAGGGTTGAGGGCTCCATCAAATACCACGGCATAGACCTATACGGACCAAATGTGGATCCGGTTGAGGTTCGTCGTCACATTGGAATGGTATTTCAGAAGCCGAATCCTTTCCCCAAGACGATTTACGAGAACATCGCCTTCGGGCCCCGCATCGCAAAGTACGACGGCAATATGGATGACCTTGTTGAGAAGTCACTTCAGCGCGCTGCGCTGTGGGATGAGGTCAAGAACAAGCTCAACGAATCCGCCTACGCCCTTTCTGGAGGGCAGCAGCAGCGGCTGTGCATTGCACGGGCGATCGCGACGTCGCCAGACGTTGTACTCATGGACGAGCCAGCGTCAGCCCTTGACCCGATTGCGACACTGAAGATCGAAGAGCTCATGTACGAGCTCAAACAGGAATACACAATCGTCATCGTCACCCACAACATGCAGCAGGCCGCGCGGGTCTCAGACCGCACGGCGTTCTTCTCGGTCAGCGTCAAGGACAACATGCGTACCGGCAGACTGGTCGAGTTCTCTCGAACCTCGGACATCTTCACGAATCCAACCGAATCCGAGACAGAGGACTACATCACCGGCCGGTTCGGCTGAAAGAGAACACATGGAACACAACAGCGATCTCAGACACCACTACGACACCGAACTCGACGAGATTCGTGCGAGCCTTGTCGACCTTGGCAGCATGGTGGTTACCAACGTTCGACACGCTTCCGAGGTTCTCACGGAGAACCGGCTCGATGAGATCCTCGAGGTTCGGGAGGCAGACAAGCAGATCAATGACCGGTATGACGACATTGAAGCGAAGGTCTTTCAGATCCTCGCGCTTCAGCAGCCCGTCGCCTCCGATCTTCGTTTTCTCGTGGCGGCAACACGGATCTTGTACGAACTTGAGCGCTCCGGCGATCTCGCCGTCAATATCGTCAAGGCACTCGACCGGCTCGACGGGATCCCGAGCGACCCAGCGGTCCAGTCACTGCTTGCACAGCTCTCCGATGCCTCAACTGCAATGTTCTCGCGCGGAGTGGAGGCCATCGCGACCCTCGACCCGAGTATCGGGATCGGAGCCGAACTCGAAGACGAAGCGACGGACGAACTTACGGCCGATCTATACCGCGCCGTTACAGCCAAACAGGAGCTCCTTGGACTTGAGCCCGCCGTCGCTCTTTTCCGAATAGGGCGGTTCTTCGAACGAATAGCTGATCACGGCGTGAACATCGCACAGAACATTACTTTCGTCGTCACCGGAGAGTTCCCTTCCGACACGTGAGGGCCCTGGGACTCCAGATCCGGTGAGCGAACGCTGATTTCTTGAAACTGCGGCTGCCGTGTCGGATGCTGCGTCTACAAGCCGGGATCATCCGCGTCACATTCCAGCCAATGCCAATGTTCCCGAGGTTCTGGGGGAGTATTTCGCGAAGCGAAACTCCTAACTACTCCGAAGGAGTAGCCGTGGAGCTGAGGGGATTCGAACCCCTGACCCCTTGTCTGCCAGACAACGAAACCCCATCCCGAGTGATCCCGCCCTATCCCCCGCTATCGCAGAAACCCTTGTGCCCATAGGGCTTTCGTCCCATTGCGTCCCAACGCGTGCGGTTGCGTGTTCCCCGGTTTCCGGAGTGATAGGCGCCGTATAGGCGCCGCGTGTAAAGATCTCCAGAGGTTGAGGCGTGAGTGCTGAACATGCCCACAAGTCTCGCACCTATTCACCGCCGAGACCAGCAACTATCACATGCACGCGACAGTACCGAGTTGATAAGCGGCGTCTGGCATGGGTGAGTTCTGCGCTCTCGAAGGCTCGCTCCAATGCATCTGGAAAGGCGTCAGCAAGACAGCGAGACTCCTCGATGGCACTCCAGCCATTCAGCCCAGGCTCGGCGCACATTCCGGGGAAGAACCAGCTCGTCCCACAGATCGACCAGCTCGTCGGCACGAATGAAGCGGCGAATATCATTCTCATTGCCCTCACGGAGGACTTGCTCGTACACGCGGGCGCGTTGTTGGCGATCTGCAAGGTCGTAGCGGCGAGCATGACCGCTCCAACGGATATGCAGCGGCAGTTCCACCACACCAGTGACCTTCTCGAGGTCTGTGACATCGAGATCATCCGGCACGGCGGGAACCTGAGCAGAGGCTCTTGTCAACCTGTTCATAGTCATCTCAGCGTAGCGCCCTCCCCTGCAGCCGATCAGCAAGAACGCGTCAAGGACACCCATCGGCACATTCACGGGACACATACAGTCCCGGGGTGACAGCCCGGTACTTTGGATTTAGCGGAGAACTCAGCCCCTCGTGCCTCGACGCTTTTCTGGCTTGTGGTGGGTGGTCTCGGTACGGATGGGTCGCATCTAAATGTGGAACTCACTGCTGGCACCTGGGAATACCAGCGGGTCGTCGTCGATGGTTCCCTCGCCCACAACCGGCACGCTCGATGTCGTGCTCATCCTCGTCACCGACCGGCAACACCGTGGCACTACGCCCGCTCGCCGAGGTCCTGGCGGGGTTCGCAGACCAGCTACAAACGCAGTGGACGCTGTGGCTGGGCCGACAAGCGGTTGAGGATCAGTTCCCTGACAGCTTCGACGCTGTCCTCAACCGCGTTGCTGCCTTCGCGAATCCCGCCATGGTCAGCTGGGTCACCGACCGGACTTGGTCTCGATGCGCTTCCCCGGATTCCACCCGACAGGCCACCGAGTTGCGCGAATTATCGTGACGTCGCTTTGTCGGGTCGTCTGCCGCCGCATTCTCCCAATCAGGATCCGACGAACCAATACGGCCGAGATCGAGATCGGCAAGTCGCCAAGTCCTCGTCGGTAGGGAATTCTCGGTAGCTAGATGCAAGTTCACCGGCCGGATCAAATCGCCCCTCCAGATCTGTTTCAAAGATCGTGCGACTGGGGATCTCCACTCTCGAATACCCCAACTCCACATAGCACTCTCGTTGATCAGTCACGTACGCATAGAGATCGTTCAGTTGATCGTCCGTGAATGGAGGAGGCGCCACGAGGTAGGTGGGGTCGATTTCGTCTATGCAATCATCCCGTGCCTGGTCAGAACCCGGCTGCGATCCAGGGAAGCTGATCGTAAATGCTGCAGGATCGACGACCGCTGCGTAGCCCTTCTGCTGCAAACAATCCTCTAGCAACAAGAAGAACTCATCGGGAGGAATCGATACTGGAGGCCAACGTGGGATGGTTCCCGCGTCGGCCCCGCTGGTGGTAGACACCTCAGACACCGGAGGCAAACGGGGGATGGTTGCCCCGTCAGCCTCGCTGGTCGTGGACACCTCACCGGTGCAAGCAACCGAAACGACCAATAGGGCACCTATGAGAATAGATCGCACTTCGCGTTCAGGTGAAGGTCTTGCAGTACCGGCCGGACGAAGACGGAGCTGCGTGATCCCAACCGATTACTGCCCAAGTCGACGTGTCGCCAGTCTGATAACCCCAGTAGTTCCCGTAAGGATTCCACTTACTTGTGTCACCACTATCCCAATCGTAGTCCACCCAGTTCTCGGCTCCAGTTGAGTGGATGAACACGGCTTGATAGCCGGAACAGGTGATTCTCGAGTAGTACACATCGCCAGAGCCCGCCAAGGCGATGCCAGGTTGCAAGGCAACCACCAGTACGAATGCGGTGACGATGGCTCCGATCAGGTTCCAGATTCGGGATCGATTATGTCGCAGAGCGTTTGCCATATCCATAGTGCTATTCCTCCATTCTGGTTTTCGCCGGTCCCTCTTTCGACGCATCCAAGGTCAAAGCGTCCGGGTTGCACGTCCGCCATCCCTCGAATCTCGCTTGCAGAACCATGATTCGTCGTGGTTGCCTCCGTCCAGGTGCTGCTGGCACTCCCGCCGTTTCCCACCATATGTTGAGCATACAAAATGGGTTCCACCTGTCAAGGGCCAGCAGGTTGTGAATCGCCCTGGGTTTGTTGGAGACTGTTTCTATTGGTTTTCAACTGGTTGTCTGGTGCTCCTTTCGGCACGGTAGATGTCTTCATATTCGGCGGGCGGGATGTCGCTGAGATATCCGTGGAGGCGTTGCTTATTGAACCAGTGCACCCAGCCCAAGGTGGCAAGCTCGAGGTCGGCGACCGTCTTCCAGGGTCCCTGATCGGGTCCGGAGACGAGTTCGGCCTTGTAGAGACTGTTCACAGTTTCTGCCAAGGCGTTATCGAATGAATCTCCGATCGTCCCAATCGAAGGTTGCGCTCCCAGTTCGACGAGTCGTTCACCCCATCGCAGAGATGTGAACTGGCTTCCTGCATCGGAATGGGCAACAAGTTCTTCAAGACGGTTGCCGCGTGACTGGCGTGCCATCTCCAAAGCATCAAGGACCATGGCGGTGCGCATATGGGAAGCAACCCTCCACCCGACGATCCGGCGGGAGAACGCGTCGATGATGAAACACACATACGCCACACCCGCCCGAGTCGGTACATAGGTGAGATCTGTCACCCACAGAAGATTCGGAGCTTCAGCAGTGAAGTCCCGCTCCACGAGATCTGGCGGACGCCGAGCGTCCTTGTCAGCAATGGTGGTACGGACCCGCCGGCTGCATGATACGCCACGAATATCGAGCTTTTTCATAAGACGGGCTGTCTGATCCCGACCAATGTCATAGCCGCCACGTCGGGCTGCTTTCCACAACTTGTGTGCCCCATACACCTTGTAGTTCGCCAAGAACAGGGCCAACAAGATCGGCATCATCACTGCATCGCGTAATGCTCTCACCGATGGCACCCTGTTCTTGAACGCGTAGTACGTCGATGAGGCCACCTGCAACGTTTCACGGATGGGCACGACCCCAAAGTCGTCACGATTGTCGTCAATGAACTGAACCACTACTTGTGTGGGCGGTCGAGCTCCGCGATGCTCCTATGTCAAGCCGCGACCAAGAGACGCTCTTCCGAGGCTGACAATTGGGTGGCGGCATCTTGACGCAAAGTCCCGGTACACGCTGTTGGAGATTCGCCGCCGGAGCAGACGGATGGCTTCGGTTTTGGTGTTACCAGTGGCAACACGTTTGGCCACATACGCCTCGCCCGGCCCAATCCCACGGAGTTGGGTGACGGCGATCATGCGCAGGGCGTAGTTGACTTGTCGGTTGCCTCCCCGGTTGAGTCGGAACCGTTCGGTGTTCGATGACCACACCGGAACGGGTGCTGTGCCGTTGAACCGGGCGAACGCTGCTGGGGATCGGAAACGATCGACCCCGCGGTCTCTCCCAGGATCTTGGCCGCTGAAAGTAGCCCACACCCGGGCAGAGCGAGAAGAGACGCACCGTAGGTATGGACAAGGGCCGCAGTCGTGCTTCAAGCTCTCGGATCCGTCGGTTGAGGTCACGACATCGCTCAACGAGGTCCATGGCCAACTCGGCGACCAATCCGTCCATTCGACCGAGTTCGGTAGTAACCCGTATGAGTTGTTTGTCGGCTCGTAGCCCTCGGGGTCGTACATCAAAGTCGGGGTTGAGTTCGTGGAGATGCCAACGGAGCCTGTTGTGGAGGCGTGTTCGCTCCCGTACCAGACATTGCCGATGGTCCGTCAACAATCGAATCTCACCGGTGGGACCATCCAAACGGGCCACTGGAAGATCCGGCTCTCGGAGCGCTACACGGGCAACCGCAAGAGCATCGATTGGGTCCGACTTGCCTCGTTCGCGGCCACCACGGCGCTCACCAGCCATCAACTGGGTGTGGATCCGTACCAAGCTTTCACGTGCTGCGAGAAGATCGGGCTCGACCCGTCGTGTCAGATGCCGACAGTCCTCCACCGCGAACCGTCGCTCAGGCCATTGCGACGCCCACCGGACCAACTCGAAACATCCATCACTCGTCGACTTGAACGTTCGGTGTCCCAGCTCCCTTCCCACCTCGTTGACTGTCACCGCCGTAAACGTCTTCTCATGAGCATCGATTCCAATCATCACCATGAGGGTCCTCCTTGACCGTCTTGTCGTTACCGGTGTCGGAGGACACGCCTCAATCGGGAAAGGTCACGCTCCTATCAAATCACTCCGACGGCCTGGACGGGCCGCACATCGCGGGATAAGCCACTACCAACGGCAGGGCACCAAAGAAACGAGCGAACCCATCCAGGCACCACCAGCATGACATTGGCGCAAAGAAAACCGAAGCCCGCTTCAAGATCTCATTCGCCCTGCGCAGCTCACGGTTCTCCTGCTCAAGCGTCTTAGTCTTCGCCCGATCAGCCGTAGACATACCTACAGCATCACCCGAATCGATATCAGCCTGCTTGACCCACAGACGAACCGATTCAACTCCATAACCGAGCTGATTGGCGACCCTCTTGACCGTGCCTTGCGGCGTCCCCAACTCCTCACGAAGCTGACGGACCAAACGCACCGCCTGAGCCCTCTCCTCAGGCGAATACCGACGTCTCGTCGACTTCCCCGATGTTGACTGTGTACCCATAACTCGCATCCTCGCTTCCAAGACCAAGAGTCTCCACTATTCCCAGGGCGAACCAGGTTCTGCCCGTAGGCGACCAGTGGTTCCGCCCACTGGTGGCCACCGGCTTTTTCCGCTGGTGGCCAACATTTCTGGCTGTCAGGTCTTGAATGGTGTCACCCTCTTTCGCACCATTCCTCGTTGTTTCCTTCGGACACGAGTTCGCTCCTTTCGAGTATTCATCGAAGGCCTATCGTTTCCGTCGGCGGGTTCACATCCCTCGCCGTAGCGGCCCATCAAATTGCCGAACCGGCCCCTGGCTATTCCGGCGGCTTCACAGTCACACGGTCGACAGCGACGTATCGGGGCTTCGATCATGGCACTCGCAATACTCGGATCGGGTCGCGGTAGGCGGCGATGACCGCTGGTGGAATGGAGGCTCCGATGGTGGCGAGCACAGCGAGTACTGCGATGGCGACCGTGAAGAAAATGTCCGGGTACCCGCTGGTCAGCCGGTACACGAGCGCCGCCCCGGCAACGGTCCCGACGACTGCTCCGAGTACGGCTACAACGGTGTACTGGACTGCGACGAGTCCCGTGATAGTGGCCCGGCCAGCTCCGAGCGCGCGGCGTCGCCCGAAATCCTGACGCCGCAAGGTGACCGACCCGTACACCACCAACGCGGTGAGCATCAGGGAGGCGGCGAGTGTGGCGAGGACAAGGTTCCGGCCGAACCGACCCAGCTCCCCGGACACCGCAGCACGAAGTTGGGCCAGGGTCTCGGACGTTTCGAACCTGACTCCAGTCGGGTCCTGGGCACCGAGGACTGCGGCCACTGCTGGCGTGAGACTGGCAACTCCTTCGGGACTGGCGGCGAGGACATGGACCGAACGCAACGTGGCGGTATCAGCGGAATCTGGATGGGGGGCGAGAAGGATCGTGCCATTCAGGAACCCAAGCGGGTCAGCAGCTTTGAACCCCCCAACCACTGACGCCTGCTCGTCGTCGAGATCGATCCCACCGACTGGGTGGACCAGTCCAAGGCCCGTCTGCGCCCCCGGACCAACGAGGGCTTCGCCGGCTCGTGGGAATCTGCCATTGACCGATATGACATCGGGCAGCTCACCCCAGACGACTCGCGCGGCAACCGGGGTACCGCTCCGGCCGAGTTGGGCGTTGCGTGCGTCTATGGCGAAACCGAACCCAACCACCCATTCCACACCGGACAATTCCGCGACCCGGGCCACGGCGGTCACGGGGATGTTGGCGCTGCCCTGATCATCGACCGCGGTGATCGTTCGGGTGCCTGCCTCGTCGATGCGGGCTAGAACGTCCTTTTCCGCGCGGACAGTTTGGCCGGTGGTGGCGAGGATAACCGCACATACTGCAGCGACGATCAGGCCCACCATTGCCGAGGCGACCGGCGACGCCCATGCCACACGGGTCCCTTCTGATATGAGTCCACCGACACCGATCCCGCGGTGTTGGGTGGGTTCAGAGGGCACAGACCGCTCCGGCCCGGTCCACCACGTTGGAGTCGTGAGAGGCAACAACAACTGTGGCCCCACTGTTGGCCTGTTCTGATAGGGCGTCCAACACCACTTGGGCGCTGGTTTCATC
This sequence comes from uncultured Acidimicrobiia bacterium, assembly GCA_963714375.1. GTDB lineage: Bacteria > Actinomycetota > Acidimicrobiia > Spongiisociales > UBA5794 > UBA5794. Next base: position 185,623 of record CAVQOG010000001.1, on the reverse strand, counting down.
GAGGTTGCCGGTGGGTTCGTCGGCAAGGATGATCCGTGGGTGTTTGACCAGCGCCCGACACAGCCCGACTCGTTGTGCCTGACCCCCAGACACCTCCCCCGGTCTGTGATCGTCGCGTAGTTCCACGCCGAACCGATCCAACAACTGACGGGCCCGGCGCTCGGACTGGCGGCGACCCAACCCGGCGTACAACCCACCCTCGACAATGTTGTCCAACACGGTCCGGGTCGAATCCAGGGCAGCGTCCTGGAAAACGAATCCGATCCGCTCCGACCGGAGTCGGGAACGTTTTCGATCTGACAGACCCGATGTCGCCTCCCCATCCAATTCGATTTCTCCTGCAGTAGGGGCGAGCAGCAAACCGAGAAGGTACAGCAACGTCGACTTTCCCTTCCCCGACGGGCCGGTCACCACCGAAAACACACCGTCGCCAAATTCGTAGGTCAGCCCTCTAAAAATCTCATCACCCGAAGCGCGATACCGGAACGAGAGGTCAGAAACACAGATCACGGAACATCCTCGCTCAAGAGAACGATCACGTCCCCAGCCGCTACCCCCTCCACCACAGCCAAACCATCCGCAACCGCCAACACAGTCACCGCAACCGTGGTCCCATCGGCCAATCTCACAGACGTCGACCCATCCGCCTCGGTCAGCACACCCGCCACCGGCACCACCGGGCCTGCGGTCTCGGCCACCACCACAATCTCAGTCGAGAAGCTGGTCTCACCGATCAGAGGAACAGCCACCGCACAATCCGAACCGCACACCGAACCTCCACCATCACCCTCCAAGACCAACAACAGCTCGCCACGCAGTTCATCTTCGACCACTTCGACAATACGACCCGGCCAAACCCCACCGTCATACGTGACGAAAACGTCAGCCGACAGCGGCACCACTGAACGCTGCTGGGGCGACAACGGGATCACGAACTCCGGATCGCCCACCAGCTCCCGCACCACGATCTCACCACCCGAAAGCGGTGCTCCGACCGTCACCTCATTGGCCAGCACAACCCTCGCTGGCAACGAACTTGCAAATACGACATCGCCCCGACGAACTGCACCATCGTCATCGAGACCCAACGAATCCTGCCAATCACGGACCGCCGCCCGAACCGCCAACCCAAACACCCCATCAACCTTCCCTGAGTACAACCCCAACGAGGTCAACAGTTCCTGGAGTTGAACCACATCGGGACCCTCCGACTTCAAGCCCAAATCACGGAACATCGGAGTATCCCCAACTGCGACCACCACCGGACGCAGATCAACCGCGTACAACACATCACCAGCCGCAACCTCATCACCGGGAGAAACAGCTACAGAGGTCACCACCCCAACCGAAGCGTTGCGAGCCAAATCACGGAACTGCCACGATGCCACCGACGGAAACCGCAAAGACCGACCCACGACGCCCTCGGCCACCGTGTACTCGACCGGAACCGCCTCCCGCAACGGGTCTTCCGGCGGCTCCAACGAAACCGACGCAGCCCACCAACCAGCAGCCAGCAGCCCAGCCGCCACAAACAGAATCAAGACAACTCTGCCGACGCGTCGCATCAACACAGGCTAGACCGGTCACCCCCAATAGGACCCATTCTGGAGTTGACCCGGCATCCCGGACACCGAATCTCGACCCTACACAGCCTCCAACGGTTCAGAAGCCATGTGCCAAGAACAGAATCCACCCAACATCACGACGCCATATGTTGGCACTCGGGTGAGAGGGTTCGTGCGGATGCTTTCTCTCGTAGACAGAACGAGAGGAGGCCTCCATGAGGCCGAGACCGCCGGCGAGTGTTGAAGCGCCCTTGGGGCGAGCGTGTACCAGAGGCAGAGATCACCTATCGGCTGATTGCAGTGCAGCCAAGATCGATCGGCCGCATTGTGCGGGATCGCGAGGATCAGTTTGTCGGACCTGATGTGGATTCCAACCTTCTCGTGTGGGAAGCCTTCTCGCCGAAACGCCGTGATCGGACAGAACCAAGCGTGCATGATCACTCGCTTGGTATCAGTGTACACAACCTGCGCGTCAGCGATCACGAAGGGGCCGTCAGAACCTGCGACTTGTCTGGACGCCTTGACAGGGTCGTGCAGTACAGCGTTCATGCTAATCGCCATAATCTGGTGGCGGGTGCTGGGGAATGGGCTTTAGGCGTGTGAGTCACGCGACCGGACGACGTGACTCCTCCGCCGGGTTGCCCGGTCAGAGCACACGCGGCTTCCGTATCCGCTGGGTATGACATGAATGCTTCGACTGGATGCTGCATCAGTCCATTCCGCTCGCGCGCAGCGATATGGGCACGGATGGTGGAAACTTGCGCAAGAGGCCTTACGCCTTTCAGCCACTCCCGTGAAATGCCCCGTACCGATGTCAACGACCGATGGCGCTTCGTCTGCGTTCCTGTCCCGTCAGGAGCCGGACATCGCGCTGGGCAGCACGTTTCGCTGCGATCCAGGACACTCGCTGGATGATGTCGGTGCTGGGTGGTGGTGGTCCGAGGAGGTCGACGACATCCTCGGGTATGCCGTGTTCGGTGCGGTATTGGAGTGCCCGATCAACGGCAGCGTCCCATGCTGTCTGTCGTTCGTGATCGGCGGGTCGTTCACCGAGGGTGTTGGTGACCCAGTCGGGTGGCTGATAGGCGACGGTCGCGAGGCGGTCGCGGTGCCGGTTGCGGATCTCGAGTTCGAGATTCAGGCATTCGACGAGGGGCTCCTTCGCGACATCATCGGCCACCGGCGACAGACCCTCCACGCCCGATACCGCCAGCTCAGTCTTCACGTTGACGAGTCGCTGTTTGAGTCGTTCGTCGGTGAGGGTCTTGGGCCCGCGTCCTGTGTCGAGAGCGGCGGGTTCAGTGGCAGTGCGGGCAAGGGCGGCGATGAGTGCTGGGAGCCGGTCGGGGTGCTGGTGGGCGAGATGTTCGCATTCTTCTTGGCTCATGTCCGAGTCGGTGAGGTAGATCGTGTTTGTCTCCCGGCCTCGGCTCATGGTGACGTAGATCCATTCTCTATCGACTCCGTCGCTGACGATGGTGTGTGCTCGTTGGGCGGTGGCGCCTTGGGCTTTGTGCCCGGTGAGGGCGTAGCCCCAGTCGAGGTTGCCGTCGTCGAGGTACCAATGCGGCACCGTGACCGGCTGGCTGGTTCGGTCGAGCTGGATGGTGACTGTTCGGCGGTCGGTGTCGATTCCGGTGATGGTGGCGAGGTCGCCGTTGAGAACACCAAGCCGACTCCGGTTCTTGAGGCACACGACCCGGTCACCACTCTGAAACTCCCGACCGTGCGCTCTCAGGGCTGGGCCCTCAAGCAGCCCAGCTTCGGCAACCAGGCCGCGGGCTCGCTGGTTGAGTTCGTCAACGGTGGTGTTGCGGTGACCGATGAGTAGTACCTGGGCGGGGTCACCGATCTCTTCGACGTCGCGGTACCAGGCGTCGACTGCCTGGTTGAGGGTGTCGTTGTCGGTGGCTGCGATGTTGATCTTGCCGCGCCGGTTGTACATTGCCACCGCTCGGGATACTGAGCCTTGGCGTAGTTCGGTGAGTGCGGTTCGTTCCCACTCTTGGTCCTGTCGCACGTTTTCTGTCAGCTCGACTGCGGGGAGGCGGGATACGAGGGCAGCGAAGAGGCCACCGGCGTCGATCTCTGCGAGTTGATGGTGGTCACCGATGAGGATGAGTTTGCCCGATGCGGCTTCGACGAGGTCTGAGATTTCGGCGAGTTGGCGGCTTCCGACCATCCCGGATTCATCAACGACAACAATGGCACCAGTAGGAAGTCCACCGGCTGCCTTGGTCTCCCACAAGAACCGCGTGATCGTGGTGGAGGTGATTCCGGTGGCGGTCTCGAATCCTGCGGCCGCCCGAGCAGCAAGAGCCGTACCGGCGATCGATGTGTCAGTCTGGTAAGCCAAGTTACCGATCATGCCCATGACCGTCGTCTTGCCAGTACCGGCAGCTCCCACACCGATGTCGATGGCGCTGCCCGAGCCGGCGAACCGGCGAACCATCGCTCGTTGCCCGTCGGTCAGGTTCGGCTGTGCGGCGAGCGCGGCGTCTACCTGTGATTGCGGTGCGGTCCATCGGTCGGCTTCGACACCGTTCAGGGCACGGTTGATGATTCGCTGTTCGATGGTGAGGAGTTCGGTGGTTGTGTAGCGGCGTTCATTCACGAGTCCCGGAAAGACCTCCCCATTCTTTCGACGCAGAATTCTGGGTCTGGTGGAGTCGAAGAGTTCGCGGACTTGCTCGAGTTCGGTCGGGTCAAGCTCGATGGGCAGATCCACATCAGCGTCCACGACCGCATGGCTGGGCAAGATGGCGACCACTTCTCGGTGACGCAGGAATGTGTCGGCGACGGCTTCGACCTCTGCCCGTCTTCCACCCTCGGGAAGGGCCTCTGCAGCTGCCATGATCACATCCGGGCGCCCAAAGGTAGACGCTTGGGCGGTGAGCCCCTCAGCGGATGCCAACCGATCAAATGTGGGCTCGGGATCGGGGATCGTGACCTCATGACTCCGACCAAGCAACGATGCCACCGACTCGGGTGTCACCCCGACTTCGGCTCCCCGTTCCATCCAGAGCGGTATGAGTGTGTCGAGTGGGTGATCTTGTTTGGGTCTGCGGGTGGCAAGGGTGGCGATCTCGTTCACACCAGGAGTATCAGGAAGATTCCGCGAGTCACGCCACGATTCGATCTGCTGACGGCGCTGGGAGAACGCCACGACCTGGTCCCTCGTGAACCCCTCAATGTCAGCAATACCTTTTTGGACCGGCTGCCAACGGACACCGAGGCGTTCCGTCAGACGGCTCCGCAGTTCGGCTTCGTGGAGGTAGCCGGCGGCGAGCTTGTGCCGATACAACAGACGCCCATCAACGGCCCGCCACACCCCGTCAACACCTTCCACCCGGTTCCCGACCACAACATGGGTATGAAGCTGGGGGTCATCGGCCCGGCTCGTGAACTCGGTGAACCACGCAGATACATACCCCTTGGTACGGATCGGCCACGTCTCCACCCGACGACGCGGGACACCGTCTTCGTCGAGCATCGGCTTCCCTTCGTCGTCCAAGACCGGCGTTCGGGATGCTCCCCGGGTCGAAGATGCCACCGACTCCAAATACGACAGAGCCTCGGTCGTGGACTCCTCAAACGCCTCAACCACATGCCTGCGAACCTCCTCATCACCGAACGCCCACAACAGCGACACGGATTTGTCAGCCGAAAACGTCAAATCCCACGCCGACACCCCATCCTTACGAATCCGACGCCCCAACTGCTCCCCCGTCGCCGGATCCTGTCCGTCGAAGAGCCGAACCAGACCCTCACCCGAAACAGTGCCATCAAGGCCCAGTTCGTGAGCGCCGCTCCCGTGCCAGCGACCCTTCGCCGTGCCACCCCGCAAGTAATAGTCCTCACGAGGAGAGATCTCCCCAAGCTTTTGGAGGTAATAGTCCTTGTGAGCCTTGGCAATACTCAACATCCCGCCACCCCCGAAACGTGCACATGTATACATTCCGCAACTTGTTGCACATGCGTGTGGTGATGAGGACGGTTCTGGTGGCGACGGCTGACAGGGTGCCGTGACGCGATGGCGGTGGCTACTTGTCGGTACCTGGTGGTTGGCATCGGATTTCTCTCCTCGATCTGACTCATAAAGCTGATCGTGGAGGAGGACCCTCTCACCAGAGTGTCAGCAACCCTGTCAAAGGAGACAAATCTCACCGAATCTCACACCGTCAATAACCCGAATCTGGCGTTGGGCCCTGCAGCGACTCAGGAACGGCGACAGAGCACTGCTCCGTCGACACATCCAGAAACACCCGAGTTTCTCGCTGCCAACGTTGAGAACCTGGCCGACGGCCCGATTGGAGGGTTCTTGAAAGGGTTCTTGAAACTTTCGTGAAAGGGCTGGTGAAACTCTGTTGAAAGGGTTACTGTTTGTTCCGGGATGATGTGTGACGCCGTGTACTTGAAACTTACGTGACACTTCTTCGTTGTTGTGGGGGTTGTCGTCCTCCTTGTTTTGGTTGGTAGCGGCGGTCGGGGTCGATGGTGAGGGCCCGGATGAGGTCGTCACCGTGGTAGATGTGGATGAGCCGGTCGACTTCGATCACCCTCACTTTGGCTGTCGCGTAGTTGGCTCCGACGTAGATGAGTTTGCCTCGCCAGCCGATGGTGCCGGTATCTGCGACTTTGCGGACGTAGGCGTCGGGTGGATAGGCGGGTTCGGTCATCTCGCCCGAGTCCGAGATCCGGGTCACATCTGGGTTGATGGGTGCGACGCCGTAGCGTTCTGCAGGTGTGGCGTCTCCGATGCCTTGATGGGGTCGTCTTCGGTTGTAGTGGAACCGGAACCCGTCGAGCAGTTCTTGGAGATGCTCGAGCGTTTCGGCTGGGCCCTCATCGTGGAGCCATTCCTTGGCGGTTCGGTGGAACCGTTCGAGTTTCCCGAGGGTTTGGGGGTGATACGGCGCCGAGTTGATCAGCTCGACCCCCAGATCTTTCAACGACACTTCAAAGGCGACTTCGGAGCCATGCAACCTTCCGGTGAAGATCAGGCCGTTGTCAGAGAGCACCTGGCGGGGTAACCCGTAACGTCTGGCAGCCAGTTCGAAGGAATCCCACGCCAGATCCCCTGTAGCGGCAGGACCAGCCACAGCAGCCAGGAGATACCTTGAATGGTCATCGATCACGTCAACAACCCACACCTCGGTGTTGTCGGCAAGGATGATGCGGGTCGCGTCGATCTGCCACAGATCATTCGCGATCTCACGCTCGAACCGCTTATCAGCCTTTCCACGCTGAGGCGGCCGGACAGCGACCAGGCCGTTACGGACCAGCACCTGATGAATCGTCGACACCACCGGCGGATCGACACCTGCCCTTGCGAGTTCGGAACGGATCCGCCTCGCACCCCAACGCGGATGATCCTTGCGCATCCCAACAATCCGAACCTCCAACTCGGCTGGGATCTGGTTTGCAGGATGATGAGGCCGGCGGGAACGGTCCTCAAGGCCCGGTAGGCCTTCAGCGAGATACCGGCGCCGGTACCGGTAATACGTTTGCCGAGAGATGCCATATCTCTTACAGATCTCAGTCACCGTCAACCCGGTTCGTTCGGCCTCGATCAATACTTCTAGACGTAACTCTGCCATTGTTACCACCTTCAACACCGCCACCGACCTCCTCGACGAGACGCAAGGTCAGCATGCAGCAATCAACACGGTGGTGTCACACATCTCCCCGGAACACTGTCACACATGTGTCCGGAACGATCTGTCACCGATCTCCCCGGAGCAAACAGTTGAAAGGGTTACTGGTATTGAAACTCTCGTGAGAGGGTTGTTGGCATTCTGGCGAGACTCTGGTGAGAGGGTTACTGGTATTGAAACTCTCGTGAGAGGGTTGCGGAAACTCTGGTGAGAGGGTTGGAGCGCATGCTCCAAGCGTGGAATCAACGAAGCAGCCGATCAGTCGAGGAAAAGACGACACCGTGGAACGACGTCATCAACAGCTGCAGATATCGTCACAAGAGATCATCATGTCTGAGAACGGGCAACACACCTCGACAGTTGCCGCCAAGTCCCGTGACTTCTCGTCTACCAACACGCAGCTCTCCTCGGTCCAGTCTCCCGGTCGAGACCTCATTCCTGGCCGTGTGGCGGACGATCACGAACAGGAAAGTCAGGTCGTACGCGTCAGCGCCACTTTGACCGTCCCTGAAGCTGCCCAGCTACTCGGCATTGGACGCAACCTCGCATACGAGATCGCCGCCCGCGACGGCGAGATCGCCGGGGTGCCAGTGATTCGGGTCGGACGCCGACTACTCATCCCCATGGCCCGGCTTCTCGGGGTCCTCGGACTCGACGACGGCTCGACCCGATCCACGCCGACGAGATAAGGTGACCCACACGAGACATCCTCGCGGAGACCAGCTCAGCTTGTGGGCGAACCAGTCTGATCAACCTGGGCGGACGGCCCGATCACCTTTGGTCGTTGGGGATACCAAACAGCAGCAACGAGAAATGCCATGCACGACGGATCTCGGGCTGGACCCGGGGAACCTCCTGAAGGGAGGCGACAGAATCATGAACGACAGCCGACGCCCGAAGGGCACAGGATCAATCCGCGAGCGCCACGGTAGGTACCAAGCCACATATTCATTCATCGACGGTACCGGGTCTCGTCGGCGCAGGGCCCAGGTGTTCGATACAAAGACTGAGGCGCGACGGTGGCTCAACGAACGACTCGCCGAGGTCGCTACCGGCCACGTGGCCGACGCGGGAGGTCTGACATTGGGCCAATACTTCTCTGATTGGCTCGGGTCCTTGGGCATGAGCCAACTTGAGGCAGCAACAGTGTCGTGGTATCGGTCGGCAGCGATCCGCCACATCATCCCGGCGCTCGGATCCGTAAAGCTCGCGAAGCTGAGTCCCGTCATGATCGAGTCGTTCCTCGCAGAGAAGGCAGAGAACGGTCGCCTCGACGGTACGGGAGGTCTGGGGTCGGCGAGTGTCCACCGTCTACAGGTGACGCTGCGCAAAGCGCTCGAAGCTGCGGTACGCAAAGGGATGCTTGCACGCAACCCAGCAGACCTTGCCGACTCCCCCAAAATGCCACCGCGCGATGTGACGGTCGACGTCTGGACTCCTGACGAGCTGGTGGCGTTCATCGAGGCCACCCGGACCGACCGGTTGTCGGCGGTATGGAGACTGGCCGCCATGTCCGGCCTTCGCCGATCTGAGCTGGTTGGGCTGCAATGGCCCGACATCGATCTCGATGGAGGCTGGTTGTCAGTACGGCGGTCGATCGTAATCGTTGACGGGGGACCTCCAATCGTGAAAGGACCAAAGACCCCGAAGTCGCGGAGGACTGTCGAACTCGACGGGCGGACGGTCTCGGTCCTCCGGGAGTGGCGCCGTACCCAACTTGAGGAGCGACTGCGTGCGGGCGACGCGTGGAAACCTGGGGAATGGGTCGTGGCCGACGAGCTCGGTGCGTATCTGCGACCCGATCGGCTCGGGAAACGATTTGTCGCTCTGTCGAGAGCGGCAGGACTCAGAACCATCACGATCCGCCAGCTTCGCCACAGCCACGCCACTGCCCTGCTTTCAGCCGGAGAGTCGCCAAAAGTCGTCCAAGAACGACTAGGTCACTCATCGATCAGCGTGACGCTGGACGTGTATTCGGCCGTCCTACCGAACATGCAGCGCGAGGCCGTAGAGCGCCTCGCAGAGATGTTTGACGCTTGATAGGCGCCGCATAGGCGCCGGTTGAGCCATCGAATGGACACCCGCCACGGAAAATTGACACCTCCGAACACGCTGAAACCCCAGCAATTGCTGGGGTTTCAGCGTTTCTCTCTTTTGTGGAGCTGAGGGGATTTGAACCCCTGACCCCTTGTCTGCCAGACAAGTGCTCTGCCAGGCTGAGCTACAGCCCCATGAATGGGTACGGAGCCGGGAGTGTATCAAGGGTCCATGCGTGTCGGTCTTGAGATGATCCCGGCACCAGACAGGACGGTACCGTGGTGGTGTGAACTCGGCCGTCGTCATCTTCCTCGTACTTGCTGGTTTGTCAGCGATCGTCAACTGGTGGTCGGTTGCCACGGGTCGGCGATTGGTCGAGACCTTTACAAAACCGGCCACCCTGCTCCTCCTGATCGCTACCGCACTCGTCATCGATCCGGCCACACCCTCCGTTCGGATCTGGTTCGTGTTGGGTTTGGTCCTGAGTTTGGCAGGGGATGTCTTTCTCCTCCTCGACACACGACTCTTCGTGGCAGGGCTGGCATCGTTCCTCGCGGCCCATATCGCCTACATAGCAGGCTTGCTGGTGTTAGGGACCGATATCGCCGCGGTGATGATCGGGGTCGTCTTCGTCGTACTCGCCATTGGTCTGACGGGCAGGCACATCTACCGGGGCGCTGCGAGGACGGATCCGAAACTTGCGATTCCCGTGGCCACGTACATCGTTGTGATCTCAGCAATGCTCGTCGCCGCGATCGGAACGGTGAGTCTGGTCGCCGTTGGGGGTGCAGCACTGTTCTACCTGTCGGACACGATCCTGGGATGGAACCGGTTCGTCACCCCGATACCAAATGGGCGGCTCCTCACAATGATGAGCTACCACGCAGCACAGGCGCTCTTGGTGCTCGCACTCCTGAGCCTGTGACGGATCCCGCTGGCCCCAGACTTCGATGTCTCAGGATTCAATGGAAGTCGAACTGGATTCGAAGGCGATGCGGGGTGCATCAGCCCACAGACGCTCCAGGTCGTAGTACTCGCGCGTCTCTTTGTCGAACACGTGGAGCACAACGTCGCCGTAGTCGAGCAGGACCCATTCGCCATGCTCCATCCCCTCGCGACGGATGGGTTTGCGGCCGATCTCACGCAATGCAACCTCGGCATCCTCGACGAGGGCCTTGACGTGTCGGGTTGAGGTGCCGGATGCAATCAGGAACACATCGGTGACGACCAGAAGACGCGAAAGGTCGAGGAGCATGACGTCCTCCCCCTTCTTGTCTGAGATGGCCTGTGCGGCGGCACGTGCGGTTGCGACGGCTTCGTCTGTTGCTCTTGGCACGCGGCTACTCATTCGCCGGGAATCCTAGCGAACCGAAGACGGTCAAGGCACGGGATCCTTGCCTAGGCGTCGCGTTTGACGTAAAGATCGTTCGCCTCGATGTAGAACAGGACGCTCTGAGGAACGAGAAAACCCGGCGACCATCCAGCCCGGACGTGATTCCGAATCTCGGTAGCTGACAGGTCGAGAGTCGGCATGCTAATCGGTGTGTAGGAATCCCCAATCGCCGCTGTGACCGCCTCAAACGAGACGGTCGGACGTGGGACAACTGCAAGCCTGGCCACGGCAAGTACATCGTCTGCCCGGTTCCACGACGGGATGCCGATCGCCGAATCCGAACCGAGGATGAGCACAGGATCTCCCTCAAGGGACTCCAACGTGTCGATGGTGTATGTCGGTCCTCGCCGATGCATCTCAGTTTCATCGACAACCAGATAGTCAGCCTCGGCGGCGGCAAGTCTCGCCATTGCAAGGCGATGCTTGGGTGACGTGACCCCTTGATCGAACTTCTGCCACGGCTCGCGGGCCGGGAGCAGGCGCACGTGGTCAAGGCCCATCTGTTCATAGGCGGCGTGGGCGGCGGCGAGGTGGGCGATGTGTGGCGGGTCAAAGGTTCCGCCGAGTATTCCGTACACGACCCCAAGCATAGGGAGTGGCATAGGGAGTGACATGGAGCGTACGTCGCGGGGCAAGCCAGAGCCCGAGCCCGGGAGGTCCGAGACACCGAAAGAGGACCATTGGATCCCGATACACACCGTCGATGCGAAGGGACAGATGGAATGACGGCACTCCCCCATGTTGACCTGCCGTGCCGATGCGAGTTCCGCGCCTGACCTGCTGTCCTTGGGAAACAGAGATCGACGCCAGGTACGAATACGACAGCTGCATGCCGTCCGCGTGAGTGATCGTGACGGAACGTCGACCGGCGACCGATCCGGAGAACGAAACGGATCCCGCACCGGTCGACACCACCGATCCGCCGACCTGGGATACAACATCGATACCCCAATGACCGGCGTACTGCCCGATCGGAGCAAACGGTCGCACGACGGGGCCTTGCAGAGACCCGACCGATAGACACGCTGATACAGAAACAACTGCGAGGGAAGCAAGAACAGAAACCATGGTGCAACCTCACGCCGTGCCACATCAACACCTTATGACGAGAGGGTGACACGAACCAGAGGTTCGCCCAGTGCTGTGTCCGCCAACGTTGGCGATGGTGAGGGCGAGTCAGTGACGTCGATTGGCAAGGACACAGGACGAAGGCGCACTTGACCGTGCGTCAAGGACGAGGACGCAGCCAGCGGCGTCACTGGCAGTCGTCAACGCGGCGAACGTTGGTGGACACAGCACTAGCTACGCGGAGACTTGACTTTCGCCGTGGGCAACGGCCAGGACAGCCGAGCGAACATCGTCGGGAGAGAATGGCTTCGGAAGGTATCCCGAAGCGCCGGAAGCAATCGCCTCTTCGATCTCTTCGGAACTCGTATAGCCGGAGGCCATAACGACCGCGACATGATCGTATCCCGGGTTTCGCCGGATCCATCTCAGCACGCTGAGGCCATCTCCGTCCGGGAGCCCGACATCGAGAAGAACAACATCGGGAATCACGGATTCCACCTTGTCCTGAGCTTCTGCAGCATTCGCAGCCGTATGCACGTCGAGGCCGAGCGGATCAAGAGCTATCTCAACCAGCCGCCGCAATACGTGGGAGTCGTCTACGACGAGCACCGTTGTCACATGACCTCCAAAAGGAATCTGAATCAGGGGAATCCCCCGTTTCTCTGGTGCTCTATCGGCACATCGCTCTCCGCCCTTGACCAGTCATCCCGATGGTCCACTTGGCCGCTCATCGGCAACCGGGCATCCCGGTGCTCCACTTGACCGCTCATAGTGACCGGGCACCCACGCAATCGGGCTACGAAACCGGGTGCATTCTGCGGGTCGCCGGAAGTGCTGCCTTTTCGACGAATGCCTCGAGCTGGCGAAGCGTCCGGACTTGCTCCACACGATCGCATGCAATCGAATACCGAGACATCACCGAATCGCCCGTATCCCAGAATCGCTCCGGTTCCGGGTTCAGCCAGAACACCGCACGGGCCTTGTCTGCAATTCGGTTGAAATACTGCGCACCAGCGTCTCGGTAGTTGTTGCGGGCATCGCCGGTGATGATCACGGTGGACTTCGACGTGATCGCGTCCTCGTATCGTTCCCACATCTCGGCAAAAGAACGTCCATAGTCCGAGTGCCCGTCGTGTCGAACGAGATCGGCGTTCCGGCCCATCTCAACAAGACCGAGCCCGAAATCGACACCTGTCCCGAAATAATCGGTCACCTCGTCGAGACCATCGATGAATGCGAATACTCGCACCTTGGACAGCTCACTCGATATGGCATACGCCAGCTGCATCGTGAACCGCGCAAATGTCGCCATCGATCCCGACACGTCGCACAGGACGACGAACTCTGGCTTGGACGTTCGAGGCGGCTTGAATTGCGGTTCGAGCAGGACACCGCCATGTGCGAGGGACCGCCTGATCGTCCGACGAACGTCCAACCGCCCCTTTGATCCATGCTTTCTGCGGTGGCTGAGACGGGTCGCAAGCTTGCGGGCAAGCGGTCCGATTGCGCGTTCGACCTTTTCGATCTCAGCATGGGTGGCATGCATGAGGTCGGTGTCTTCAATCAGCGGGAGTCGTCTCGTTGCCGCGACCTGTGCGGCACCACGGTCTTGCACGAGGCGGGACGTGATCTCACGCTCGATCTCTTCGCGAACGGCGTCGATCATTGCCTGAGCCTCCGCTCGACGGATTCGCAGGTCAAGTTCAGACTCGTCGCCAATGGGAGCCAGTGCAGCCAAAAGCCTGGCAAGGAGCTCATCGCCTTCGAGGCGACGGAGTACCCGATAGGCGTAGTACTTCCCACCGACCGGTCGACCCGGCTGCATCCCTCCATACATATCGACCGCCGCGGCGATGAGGCGTCTGAGGGCATCATGATCCCCGGCAAGCAGCGCCTCCTCCAGCGCATCCGACATCCCCCCAGCACCATGGCCGCCAACGCCAGCCTCGGCAAGGATATCCTCGATATCGCCGGCGGAAGCGATTGGTACGCGAAGACCGAAGAAGACGTCAAAGGCCGCGTCGAAAGCGTCATAGTGCCGTGAGTTCTTCACGAGAGTTGCCCCAAGGGTTGCTCGAAGGTTCTCCGAGCGAGTCAGGTCCGTGTGTTCGATGGCTTCGATGGCGTCAAGCGCCTCGACCATCGACACCGGTATGCCAACGGCCCTCAGCTCGGCCACGAAGTCTGAAAGCGTGTCGATCATGATCAGCCGTGGGCAACGTCGAGCGACAGTTCCTTGGAAATGCGTTCGATGTCTGCCTGATACTTGAGAAGCACGTTGAGTGTGTCTGCCGTCACCGAGTCGTCAAGTTCTTCGACACCGAGGGCGATGAGGGTTCGTGCCCAGTCGATGGTCTCTGACACGGATGGTGATTTGCGAAGGGGTATTGCCCGGATGGCCGCCACGGTTCGCGCAATCTTGTCTGCGAGCTGCTGTGGGAGCTCGGGAACCCGAGAAGCAAGGATTGCCCGCTCGCGATCGATCGACGGGTACGGAATATGCAGATAGAGGCACCTGCGTTTGAGGGCTTCCGAAAGCTCCCTCGTGTTGTTCGACGTCAGAACGACGATCGGCGTTGTGACAGCCTGCATGGTTCCAAGCTCAGGAATGGTGACCTGGTATGAATCAAGTACTTCGAGAAGCAGTGCCTCAGTTTCAACTTCGACACGATCGACTTCATCGATCAAGAGGACAACCGGCTCCTCCGAACGAATGGCGTCAAGCAGCGGCCTTGTCAAAAGGAACGGCTCAGAGAAGATATCTCCCTCAAGGTCATCCCACGCGGCCCCTTCATCTGATTGGAGGCGGAGGAGCTGCTTGTGGTAGTCCCACTCATAGAGAGCCTTCGCTTCATCGAGACCCTCGTAGCACTGGAGACGAACAAGGCGTCGTCCTGTTGCTTGGGCAAGTGCAAGCGCCAGTGCCGTCTTTCCCACGCCGGCGGGACCCTCAGCCAGAACAGGCTTGTTGAGTATGGCCGCGAGGAAAGCGACCTGTGCGATCCTCGCATCGGCAAGGTATCCGACGGATTCAAGATCGGCTGAAACGTCGCTTGGTGAGGTCCAATGGGCGGTCATGGAGTCTCAGCGTAGCGACGGCGCAGAACGACGGTTGCCACCGCAGACGTCGATTTCTAGCGGAGGACCACGAGATCATCTCGATGGATCACTTCCACCCCTGGGATCATTGCGTCACCGGAGCCGACTCGTGCCACGCCTTTTGCATGCACATTTCCGTGTTCGTCAACCACTTCAATCGCATCTCCCCGTTGAAAGTCTCCGGTGGTACCGGCGATACCGACAGCGAGGAGCGATCGTCCACCGTTGACCAGTGCATCGACTGCCCCACGATCGACGGTGACCGTACCCGATGTTGCAAGCCCGAAGGCGATCCACAGTCTCCTCGCAGACAGAGGTTCCTTTCGAGGGTCGATCCACGTGCCCACGGCTTCGCCAGCTACAGCCTTCGCCACGACATCGGGAACGTCTGCTGCTGCGACAACAGTGGGGATACCCGAGAATGCTGCCATACGTGCAGCAACCACCTTTGTCACCACCCCCCCTGATCCGAGGGATCCCTTTCCGTCGGACGCGCGAATGCGATCAAGCACTTCATCTGAATGGAGCACGGCGCTCAGGAGCTCGGCGTCGTCGGACAACCTTGGATCGTCTGTAAACAATCCGGGCGTGTCGGTGAGCATGACGAGCATCCCCGCGCCGATCAGATGCGAGGCAATCGCGGCGAGACGGTCGTTGTCACCGAGTTTGACCTCATCGACAACCACGGTGTCGTTTTCATTGACGATCGGTACGACACCAAGTTCGAGCATGCGTGACAACGCAGATCGGGCGTTCAGATATTGCTGCCTGTTCCCGAGCACGTCTTTCGTGAGAAGCACCTGCCCAATCTCGATGCCGTGTGACGAGAAGAGCCTTGCGTACCGCTCCATCAGCTTTGTTTGCCCAACTGCGGCGGCGACCTGGAGATCTGCGATCGCTGTTGGCCGGGATGTGAGTCCGAGTGATGGGAATCCGGCGGCGATCGCGCCCGATGTCACGAGGACTGTGGGATGACCTGCGACCATCAGGTGTGCGACGTGATCGACAACCCGCGACACGCGTGCGTCATCGAGGCCACCGTCAGGTCCCGTGAGGCTCGACGAACCGATCTTGACCACAACGGCAGCCCCGGCATCGAGCGAGCGTCTCATACGTACGCCTCTTCGTCGCCTTCCGCATCAGGGTCGAAAGTAAACACGATTGAGCCAATCTTGACGTCGTCACCTGCCTCAGCACCTGCGGCGATGAGACCGGCAACGATTCCCGATGACACGAGTCGCTGTGCTGCAAACTCCGCAGCGTCAGGATCGGTGAGGTCAGACAGGTTCACAGCACGAATCGCTGCGATTCCCTCAACAACCCAGGCACCAGCATCCTGCCGGATCGTGAACTCATCCCGGAGTGGGCGATGCAGGACGTACCCTTCCCTTTCCGTTGTTGTCTCGCGAACCTCACCAACGAGGTCAGCAACGGCATACATGAGTTCATCGAGACCCTCGCCCGTCAGGGCCGAAATTCGATGCGTCTCCGGTTCAAGGTCGAGGAGGTCGATCTCGGCGTCGGAGAGCAGCTCCACCTTCGATAGCGCTACGACCCTTGGCCTCGCTGCGAGAGTCGGATCGTGTTGCGCGAGTTCATCGAGGAGTACTTCAAGCTGCCGCTTCGGGGAATCGGTTTGGAGGGAACTCGGATCGATGAGAACAATGAGTGCCCGCGCGCGTTCCGTGTGACGGAGGAATTCGTGACCAAGCCCCTTACCGGTGGCTGCCCCTTCGATGAGACCTGGGATATCCGCGAGCACGATTTCACGCTCCCCCACCGTCACGACTCCGAGGTTTGGTTCCAATGTGGTGAAGGGGTAGTCGGCGATCTTTGGCTTCGCTGCCGAAACACGTGAGATGAGCGTGGACTTGCCGGCGTTGGGGTAACCAACAAGGGCAGCATCGGCGAGCAGTTTCAGTTCGAGAGTCACCTCGATTTCTTGTCCGTATTCACCCTGCTCGGCAAAAGTCGGGGCCTTGCGTGCAGGTGTCACGAACGCGGCGTTGCCCCGACCGCCCTTCCCGCCGGACGCAACGACAACCTGCTGCCCATCCTCGACGAGATCCGCGACAAGGACACCTTTGGTGTCCCTCACCATGGTGCCGAGCGGTACCGGGAGGGAAAGATCCTGCCCACGTTTTCCGTGTCGTGAATCTCCTTCCCCGTGGGTCCCAGCCTCAGCCTTCCAGATCGGATGTCGCTCGTATCGCAACAGCGTCGGAACAGCGGCATCAGCAACGAGGGTCACATTGCCCCCCGAGCCTCCCGAGCCACCATTTGGCTTGCCCTTTGGAAGCCCTTTGCGGCGCAGAAACGACGAGACGCCGGCACCGCCGCTGCCTCCACGAAGTGTGAGCTTCACGCTGTCTACGAACATGGGAGTTCCCACCTGTTGCTGGAAGGAATGTAGCTTTCAGCCTTCAGCTTTCGGCTTTCAGCTGTATTCGAGCGATTCGGGGCAGGGACAGTAGCCAAGAGCAATAGAAAGAGGTCGGCACCGAGGCCGACCCATTTCTCACGAATGTAGGTGCGACCTACGCGTCGATGAGTACCGAGACCTGGCGTCTGCCCCTGCGGGTTCCGTACTTGACGGTTCCTTCGGTCATGGCATACAGGGTGTCGTCCCCGCCTCGGCCCACGTTGTCACCTGGGTGAATCCGTGTACCACGCTGCCGAACGATGATCGCACCGGCATTGACGGGCTGGCCGTCGAAGACTTTCGGGCCGAGACGCTTCGCTTTTGAGTCTCTGCCGTTCCGCGTTGAGCCGGAAGCTTTGGTTTTTGACATTTATGCCTCCACCTTGGGTGCGTCGGCATCCTGCGTGACTTCAGGCTTGGCCGCCTTCTTCTTGGATGCACCCGCAGTCTTGATCTTGGTGACCTTGATCGTGGTGTACTTCTGGCGATGGCCCTGCCGACGCCGGTAGCCCGTCTTGTTCTTGTACTTGAAGATGTCGATCTTCGGGCCAGCGGAGGCACCGACGATCTCGGCGGTCACGGAAGACTTGCCAAGGATGGTACGGTCAGAAATGACCTTGCCGTCGTCTTTGACGATGAGCAGCGGCGTATACGACACCGATTCGGCGTCCTTGATGCGCTCCACGTCGAGCACGTCGCCCTCATGAACTTTTGCCTGCTTGCCGCCTGTGCGGATGATCGCGTACATAAACCCTGGTCGTTTCTGAGAAGTGGATAGCCCACTGCCGAGCCGTCGCTGAATAATACTGAGTCGTGAAGCTTACGACGTACGGCTAACAGCTCTCGGCGCTCGAGCGTCCGATCCGTAATCCGTAATCCTCAGGCCGATGCTTCTCGGATCCCGGCGTCGTGCGCTGGAATGCCCGTCGCTGCGGCCTCTTCGTGGAGCAGCACTCCGCGGCCGCTGCAATGCTCGCACGTCTCGGAGAACGACTCGAGAAGGCCAGCTGACACATTCTTGCGAGTCATCTCGACGAGTCCAAGATGGGAAACATCGAACACTTGCGTGCGGGTCTTGTCCTTTGCGAGGTGTTCCCTGAGACGAAGCAGCACAGCTTCCTGGCTCTTGGTGTCCTCCATATCGATGAAGTCGATCACGATGATTCCACCGATATCACGAAGCCTCAGTTGGCGTGCGATCTCCTCAGCAGACTCGAGATTGTTCTCGAAGACGGTCTCTTCAAGGTTGTTCTTTCCGACGAATCTTCCGGTATTGACGTCGATGACGGTCAACGCCTCCGTTCGGTCAATCACGAGGTGACCACCCGATGGCAGCCAGACCTTGCGATCGAGGGCCTTCCGGAGCTGATCCTCGACGTGATACCGCTCAAAGAGCGCAAGCTCGTCCTTGTAGAGAGTGACCCGCTCAACGAGGTCGGCTTCGGTTCCCTCGAGATAATCGAGTACCTGCTTGTGCGTCTGTGGATCATCAATCAGCAATCGCTTGAAGTCGCGGGTGAAGTGCTCACGAATGACGCGGATGACCAGTGGTGGCTCTTCATAGATGAGTGCTGGTGCGTTGGCGGTCTTGCGGTCGATGTCGATCTTGTCCCAGATCGCCTTCAGCCTGTCGATATCGCCCTTGATGTCCTCACGCGTCGCGCCCTCGGCTGCCGTCCGAACGATGATGCCGGTGCCCTCGGGGCGAAGATCGCCAACGATCTCACGGAGACGTCGGCGTTCCTGGTCACTGAGTCGGCGTGAGATTCCCCGAACATCTTCGTTCGGGGCGAGAACCAGGTATCGGCCAGCAACGCTGATCTGGTTCGTCAGCCTCGCACCTTTGTGTCCCATGGCGTCCTTGACGACCTGCACCAATACGCCGTCACCGGGCTTGAGCGCATTCTCGATGCGCCTCGGCTTCCCACCAAGGTCCTGCTCTGCGTAGTTGACGTCACCCTGATAGAGCACGCCGTTCTTGCCCTCACCAAAGTCGATGAACGCTGCTTCCATACCCGGAAGCACATTGCGAACCTTGCCGACATACACGTTGCCAACGAGTGACTTGTGGTCCGTGCTAGCTACGTAGTGCTCAACGAGCACGGGACCCTCGAGAACCACAATCTGGGTCTGCTGCGGGCTCTTTCGCACAAGCATCTGCTTGCGGGCAGTCTCTGGCGGTTCGACGATTTCGATCGGAGGTCGCCGACGGGTCGAAGGTGATTGACCGCGGCCACGACGCGACGGCTGCTGCTTGGTTCTGCTCTGACCCGAGGAACGCTTCTTGGTTGCGGTCCCGGCCTTTGCCTTCTGTTTCCTAGTGGGCCGGCGGATGGTGAACTCTTGTCCGTTCACCATCTTGACATCTTGTTCTACACCGCCCTCGCTCTTGCGAACGACGCGGGGGGCCTTCTTCTTGAAGAGTCCCATGGATCAACTCCTTTGACCACCGGGAACGGTGGTCCTGTGTCTCATCCAATCCGGGACGCTTTCGATGAGGGCTCTTCTCGCATATGGATGCATTCCAAGCATGTGATCGACCACAGGTCGATCGGATCATCGGGGCACCTGCAGTCAACCCACTGAGAGAAATCGTGAGTCTTGTCCGAATGCGAGACAACAGATCGCGTGTGCGTTGTGCCTCAAGCGGTGGGACGACGGTCATTGCCCGTCCTGGATAGGAAAACTTGCGGCCACCCAATGTGGCGTGTGCACCACAGAGTAGCAAGAAGAGCCGTCAAGTCTGGGTCTTTGATATCAGACGTCAGATGACCGATGACCGATGACCGATGACCGAAGTCAGATGTGCTTGAAACCCGACACCCTTCAGGGGGGACGAATCCGACGCAGTCGGATTAGGGGGCGTGTGAGCCTGCGAACCCTGTCTTTCGCGTGACCGAAGTCAGACGGGGGTTGCTTCTACGTCCAGCTTCTGCTGCTCGGCTTCTTGGGGGTCGTAGCAGCGGCGACAGCGGGCCTCGTAGGCGCCCTGTGCACCGAGCACGACAAGATCATCTGACTGGACGACGCGCTGTGTGAAGAGACCGGGACCTCCACACTTCTGACATACGGCCAAGGCCTTCGTGACGTATTCGGCCCGAAGCATCAGCGACGGAATCGGCTCGAAGGGCCGTCCGAGATAGTCAAGGTCCAGGCCAGCCACGATGATGTTCTTTCCTGCTCCGGCGAGCATCTCAGCCACCTCGACAAGGCCGTCGTCAAAGAATTGCCCTTCGTCAACGCCAATAACAACAGTCCGATCGTCAACGGATTTGAGGAGCTGCTCTGAGTCCTGCACGGGCGTGGCGTCCATACTCAGTCGTGAATGGCTCACAACCTCCCCCACCGAGTAGCGCACGTCAAGCGCAGGCTTGAAGGTCTGTGTTGGTACCCGAGCGAGGTGATATCGGGTCACCCTGCGAATCAGTTCTTCGCTTTTCCCGGAGAACATCGGCCCTGCAATGACTTCGATCCAGCCCTGATCCGCACGTCTTTCCATGAAAGCGAGACTAGCCGCAGCTGTGAGCTGAGAGCTGTGAGCTGAAAGCTTCTAGGTTGTCGGTCCTTCCCCTGGGGCGGGGGGTCGTCTGATCCATGAAGAATGGGCGAGACCGAGCGCTGCACTCATCACGACGAAGAACGTGCCACCCGAAGACATGAACGGGAGCGGGAGGCCAGTCACCGGCATGATCCGGATCGTCATCCCAATGTTGACGAACACGTGGAACGCAAGCATCGCGGCTACGCCCATGGTCACGAGATACCCGAATCGATTTCTCGCGCTTTGGGCAATCATCAACAATCGCCACAACATGATGCCGAAGAGTGCGATCACGACAGCCGATCCTGCGAATCCAAACTGCTCGCCAACCGCTGTGAAGATGAAGTCCGAAGACTGGACGGGTACGAACTGAAGGTTGGTCTGGGTGCCCTCAAAGAGACCCTTCCCGAGCATGCCACCTGACCCGATCGCAATCTCCGACTGGATCTGGTTGTACGACAGCGTCAATTCGTGCGCTCCGGGATCGACAAAGGCCGTCAGTCGATTGATCTGATAGTCCTCGATCAGATTCAGCTGGAACACACCCACCGTCGCGATGATCGTCGCCACAGCAAGGAACGCAAGCTGCCGCATCGTGGCACCACCGACAAACAACATGGCTATGAGGACAAAGGCGAACACCAGCATCGTGCCGAGGTCTGGCTGGAGAAAGATCAGCCCTGCGGGCAAACCGACAATGAGCAGCGACTTGGCGATCGTATTCCAACGCAAAGGTGGATCGACCGCTGCAAGGAGCGAAGCGAGCGCCAGGATCACGGCGACCTTCGCTACCTCAGACGGTTGAAACCGTAGAATTCCGATGTCGATCCAGCGCACCGCGACCGCGCCGTTTCCACTTTCGCCGACGAGGAAAACAAGAACAAGCAACAAGACTGAAACGAAATAGATGGGCGTGGTGAAGCCTCGTATCTCGGTGAGATCCATCCATGACACGATGCCGAACACGATGAACCCGATGACCACAAATATCGCTTGCTCTTTGAGCTCGCTCGTCGGATCGAGCCCACGGCTCTCCAAACCGGGAGCGGTCGCTGAATAGACCATCAGTAATCCGAATGCGGCGATGACGATGAAGGAAAGGACAAGAATCAGGTCCGGTTTGAGCGGGGCCTCACGATGCATGAACGAGATGGGTTTGGTGTCGCGGTAGTCAATGGCCATCAGTCGGCGTCCAATCCTGCACGAAGCTCCGTGACGCCCTCGGGGCCATTCATGAGGTACTGCAACACCTGGCGTGCAATGGGAGCGGCAACACGGCCACCTGACCCACCACGTTCAACCACGATCGAAATGACAAACTTCGGATTGTTGATCGGCGCCACACCAATGAACCATGCGTTATCGACCTCGCGGAACGCCTCTGATCCCGACACTTTGATGACCTCACCGGTACCGGTCTTCCCACCAATCGTCTCGACACCCTCACCGAAGATGTTGTTCCCTCGACTGTCATAGAACGCCGACTTGCCCGTTCCTCCGTACTGGTCGGCGGACCCAAGGTCGTTCACGACACGTTGGAGATCAGCGCGGAGCCATTGCACCGTTGCAGGGCTGATGTCGATCTCCCTTACCACGGTCGTAGGGAGCGTCTCGATTGTGTTGCCATCTGAGTCCACGATGTGTGACACGACGCGGGGCTCGAACAGAGTCCCTCCGTTGACCATGGCCGCATAACCGTTCGCCATCTGGAGCGGAGTCGTCAGCATGGCTCCCTGACCGACAGCGATATCCATGAGGTCACCACCCACCCACGGCCCATCGGGGCGGACCCGTGGTGAACCGGCGCTCTGCTCTGCCTGGAACCAGGAACGATCCGGAACGAGCCCGTCACGTTCGAACGGAAGGTCGATGCCGGTCGCGGTTCCAAACCCATAGTCCCTCGCATACTGCTGAAGGAGGTTCTCCTTGTCGAGTCCAGACTCGTCCTTACGTTCCTCCCAAAGACGAAGTGCAATGTCCCAGAAATAGAGGTCGCACGATTCCACGAGGGCCCCGTGAAGATCGAGTCCGCCGTGCCCACGCGACAGCCAGTCCCGCTTCGTCTGGGTCGTGCCATCGTTGAGTTCGAACTTGAATTCGCCCGAGCAGTTGTACTCGGAGGTATGGCTGGTGAGTGGCACCGATGGAAGACCAGGGCTCTCCTCGTCAACAAGCTCCTTATCACCGAGACCACGGTTGACCGGGAAGTAGTTCTCCTCCATGGCAAGGATGTATGGAACCGTCTTGAACGTTGACGCAGGTGCGTACAGACCCTGCACTGCGAAGTTCTGGAACGCTGAAACGGTGGACAACTCGGCCCACTGGTCGTCGCTGAGGCCATCAACAAAAGCCGACGGGTCATACGATGGGTACGACGCCATGGCGATGACCGAACCGTCAGTCGGGTCGAGCACCACCCCGACGCTCCTGACCGGACACCATTTGTCTTGGTGATACAGGACGACCTGGTCTTCCTGTACCTCTAGAACCTGCAGCGTCGATGCGAAGGATTGATTGTCCTTGACCGTGAACTTCTCCTGACCGATCGTGAACGTCGCAAAGAGGGTTCCGTCCGTGTCGGCAATCGAATCAAGGCGGATGAACCGCGGATCGACGCCCGAAAGGGACGCGTCGCCACCGAGTGGAACGGTCACTCGCTGGACAGGGACGCACACACCGTTGCTGTCGATCGGCAGTCCCGGGTACAACGACGCGAGCACCGCGGCCGGATCCACTTTGACAGGTTCGGGATCGAGCACGACATCGTCGTCATCCACCGCTGGATCAGTCGCAGAGGATCCCTCGTCCGCCGAAGCGTTCTCGATTGCATCTTGCCGTGCCTGTTCCTCAGCCTCGATCTGAGCTTCAGCGAGACGCTCAACAATGGACTGCTTGGCAAGTTCGCTCGCACGCTGGTCCATTTCATCGCTTCGGGCAAGAATCAGGCCGTCGCGGAGGGATCGCTGGAGCTGCGCCTGCGCCTCAATGTCGATGGTGAGTACCAGGCTTCCCCCCGCCGTCGGTGCTTCCTCCCCTGCGAGTGAGAGCACCTTTCGCTCGGCGTCAACCTGATATTGCACGAGCCCTTCCGTTCCAAGGAGCTCTTCGTCATAAAAAGCCTCGACGCCGGCCTTTCCGACATGGGTATTGCCCTTTACGTCTTCCCGCTCCAGATCTTCGGCGGTCGGTCGGCCGATGTAGCCGAGAACGTGAGCGCCGACTTCCCCCTCCGGATACACCCTGATGGGTTGGGGAACGATGCTGACGCCGGGAAATGTTTCACGGTGCTCGACAAGGAACGTCGCCTGATACTCGGTGAGGTCAACGGCAACCGTGACCTGTGGACCCTTGGCATTGACGAGGTCGTCGAGAATCGAGACAGAGTCTTCGTCGAGAAACGCTGCGAGATTCCTGGAAAGCATTTCAAGTTCGTTGTTCTCAACGAGCGCGAGGTCGACAACGGCAGCCAGAGCCGACCGCGTACCTGCGAGTTTCACCATGTTGGCATCGAAGATGTCACCACGGGGTGCTGGTGTGTACACAATCCGCACTTGATTGTGGAGGGCCCGCGTCTCGTAGGCCTCGGCATCTGTTACCTGCATCGTCCAAAGACGAAGGAGCAGCACTCCCAGAAGAGCGGCAAACACGAGGCCCAGAATCGATGTACGGACACCGTTGGTCATGTCGCCCAGCCCCGTTCGCGTCGCTTGAACAGCTCCGAAAGGGCCCAGAGTACCGGGACAGCAAGTGCGAGATTCCAGACTGCAGGCAGGATGATCTTGGCCGCGAGCGAGTCATCGCTGAGGAGGTTCTGACCGAACAGCGTTCCGATGATCACGAACACGACTTGACCGAGGAGCGTCAGGGAGAAGATGAGGACCGCGGACAAGACGATGCCTTCATTGAATCGAGCACGAAGCCGCGCTGACGCATAGGCAACGATTGTGAGAGTCATGGCCCATATGCCGAGTGTGCCGCTTCCCATCAGGTCGGCGAGAATGCCAGCAGTGAACCCCAACAACAAGTGGTACTCGGTTTCGACGTAAGGCCCAATCGCGATAACGACGAGGGTGACGAACGCAGGGGCAACACCGAGCGGCTCGATTCCGGAAGCCCCGAACACGGTTGTTTGGATCACAAGCGAAGCGATGATCGCAAGGAGGGCAATGGCGACGCGGGCTCTACTCATCAGCCCCCCGTTCCTGGCACCGTAGTCTGCGAAGGCACCGTGGTGCTCTGCGGAACGGTGGTAGTTGTGGAAACCGATGTATCGATGACCCCGTCCTGAAGATCAGCATCAAGCGCCGTCCAGCCGATGATCACCTTCACATAGTCGACCTGGGACAGGTTGGCCGCTGGCTCGACCTCGGTGCGAAGCACAAACCCAACCTCGGCGGCGGCATCTGCGGTAACCCTGCCAACCACAAGCCCCGGAGGAAATCGGCTGCCATCAGTGACAACGAGGTCACCCTCTGAAACGGGAAGCGTTGCGCGGAACATCTCAAGACGCAGTGGTCCGTCACCGCGGCCCGTGACGACACCGGTCTCGTTCGTTGATTGAATCCGTACGCCAGCTGATACCAGTGGATCGATGATGAGCCGGATCCGGGCATCGTGGGCAGATACGAGGTCAACGCGTCCGACGAGTCCGTTCTCGTCGATCACCGCTTGCCCGACGACGATGCCGTCGCTTGCTCCCTTGTCAATGAACCTGGCATTGTCAAATGCCGATGGGCCAGACGAGTAGATTTTTGCAGTGACCGTTGGGAGTTCCAGTGGCGCCTTCACCCTCGCGATCGCCTCGAGTTGGCGAACTCGCTCTTCGAGGGCCCCGGTTTCCAGAACCTGTGCTTGGAGTTCGTTGACGCGGTCTTGGAGACGGTCGTTCTCATCACGCAGGCCTGCGAGATTCGACACTCCGTCAACGAAACCGACAATGGGACTCGTGACCCAGTCGACGCTTTTCTGCAGTGGTTCGAAGATCGACTGCGTCCCTTCTCGCATGACATTCGCGACGCTGTCGCCGTCGTTGCGAACGTCGAAGGTCGCAATGATGAAGCCGACGGCGATCAGCGAGACGAACAGAATCGTCGCCCGATTCAATCGGTTGCCCGATGTGGGGAGCATCAGCGGAGGCGCACGCCCACCTAGGCGCGGCCAGACGACTGGAGCACGGCTTGAAGCACGTCGAACTCCTCAAGACACGCCCCTGATCCAAGAACCACACTGTGGAGGGGGCTGTCTGCCGTCACAATCGGCATTCCTGTTTCATGGGCGAGCCTCACGTCAAGACCCTTCAAGTATGCACCGCCACCCGTGAGGACAATGCCACGTTCCATGATGTCTGCTGCCAACTCGGGGGGTGTCTTGTCGAGGGTGTACTTGACGGCGTCCACCACCGATTGAACCGGCTCTTCAATGGCTTCACGCACCTCGGCGCTCGAAAGAACGATGGTCTTCGGGAGACCAGTGATCAGGTCTCGACCCCTGACTTCCGCCGCTGGCTCATCCGGATACGGCCACGCCGATCCAATCGCCATCTTGATCTGCTCGGATGTACGTTCACCGAGCATGAGACTGTATTCCTTCTTGACCCAATTGATGATCGCCTCGTCAAGTTCGTCCCCACCGATGCGGGAGGACTTCGAAACAACGATGCCACCGAGCGAGATCACGGCAACCTCAGTGGTTCCACCACCGATGTCGACAACCATCGAACCGGTCGGTTCGTGAACGGGGAGACCAACCCCAATGGCGGCGGCCATCGGCTCCTCGATGGTGTATGCCCGTCTCGCACCCGCGTGGTACGCAGCTTCTTCAACGGCGCGACGCTCAACGGCGGTGATACCGGAGGGGACACAGATGACAATGCGCGGACGCGCCGCAAAACGGCCCGTATGCACCTTGTCGATGAAATAGCGGAGCATCTTTTCGGTGACATCGAAATCTGCGATGACACCATCCCTGAGTGGACGAATCGCCTGGATATACGACGGCGTTCTGCCAATCATCCGTTTGGCGGCCATTCCAACCTCGAGAGGACGGTTGTCGCGGGTGTTCATTGCGACGACAGATGGTTCGTTCAAAACGATGCCCTGACCGCGAACGAACACAAGCGTGTTGGCGGTCCCGAGGTCGACCGCCATATCGCGGCCGGCGAATGAGAGGAGGCTATTCATATGACTTCCGAGTTGTTGCGTCGGAGTGTACCCATCGAACCATTAATCAGCCTGAAAGACTTTGCTTGGCTAACCGAAGTAGATACTCAGTTCGCGCTCGGCGCTCTCGAGTGAATCAGATCCGTGCACGATGTTTTCCGTAATAACAAGACCAAAGTCTCCTCTGATCGTACCGGGAGCAGCTTCAACGGGATTCGTGACACCCATCAACGTGCGGGCTACCGCCACGGCATTCTCGCCAGACCATTCCATCGCGACAACGGGACCAGAAGTGATGAATGTAACCAACTCCGGGAAAAACGGCTTGTCCGTGTGCTCGGCGTAGTGGAGGCCAGCGAGATCCGCGTCGATCGTCAGCATGCGCATATTGACGAGCTTCAAGCCCTTTCGTTCCAGACGGCCAACGACCTCACCCACGAGCCCGCGGGCGACTCCATCGGGTTTGACCATCACATAAGTGTGTTCAAGTGACATTGCTACTCCATGGATTGAGGATTACGGATTACGCATTACGGATTACGGAGAGTACGGGGTCGCTGAACTGAGGGCTCGTCAAGTCCCCTCGTTGGTATCGCCAATGCTCACCATCAAGTGGGGAGCAACCCCGTCGCAGCGTCCTAAACTATGGCAGAAGATCATCTCGCAGCGCAACCCAGGAGGATTCAGTGGCAAGCAAGAAATGGTTCGGGCTCGCAGCCGTCGCAGCAGCTATCGGGGCGGGGGTCGCCGTCGTCGTCGGAAAGTCGAAGTCGGCTCGCGACAAGACCGGTGAGGCAGTCGGGTCGGTGAAGGCGACAACTGGCAAAGCAGTTGATGTCGCCAAATCAAAGACGAGCGATGCCGTAGACGCAACCAAGGCAACCGTCGCGAAGGCCACGGGAAAGCAGCCTGAGGCCGATGCGGCCAAAGTTGCATCCCAAGCAACTGACAAGGCCGCTGACAAAACGGCCGCCGACGTCAAGAGTGCCGACGCGAAGAGCGCCGATACCAAGAAGTAGCTCGCACGGAACCAACTGAGAAAGGCGATCCAGCGAAGGGTCGCCTTTCTTGTGTCGGCTCAATCCATCGACCAACCGCGAAACCGTTCGAGCCAATCGCATCCGGATCAGTCGAACAAGTCGGACTCCATGAATTCTGAGTCTGGGTCTTCATCCGCAACTTCGGCCTCGAACCGCATATGAGCCTCCGATGACCGATCCGAGCCAATCTCAAAGGATTCACGGACATCGCCAACGAGATACAAGGAACCTGCGACGATGACGCCACCTTCAGGGCCGGCGTCTGACACGGCATCCGCAAGCGCGAGATCTGACGATTCATAGGCTACCGCAGGAACACCGAGCGCAGAACCGGCAAGATCCGCCACAGTTTGGGGTGATATCCCGGCAGGATCGCGGGGCGCCGAAGCGTATGCCGCGCTGACCAATCCCTTGAGAGGCGCGACGAGGTCTCCAACGACGCGCTCTCCCCTGGCTCCGATGACGAGCTTCCAGTCCATCGCAGGGAATTCTTCCTGGATCGTAAGGGCGAGAGCATCGAACCCCTGCTCGTTGTGTGCACCGTCGAGAAGAACGATTGGCCTTCGGCGAACAACCTCGAGCCGACCGGGAGATGTGAGCGACGCAACCCCGAATGCGAGCGATTCGGCATCCAACCTCCGACCGAGCAGCATCTCGGCTGCAGCGATTGCTGTGGCCAGATTTTCGACTTGATGTCTTCCGTGGAGTCTGAGGTACAGATCTTCGTACTCGCCGTGCACACCGTTGATGGAGCACTGCCAACCGCCAACAGCAATGAATGCCGACTCGACGGAGAAATCAAGCCCGAAGCGGATCCAGTTCGCCTTCGTCTCTTCGATGCGGAGTGCTCCCATGCCGATCGCATCCGCCGGAAGGGGGCCAGTCACGAGCGTGCCCCCGTCCTTGACAATTGCCATCTTCTCAGCTGCGATCTCTGCGATCGTCGTTCCAAGGAACTCCGTGTGATCGATGCCGATTCCCGTGACCACCGAGACGGCAGCGTTGACGACGTTGGTTGCATCGAGCCGCCCACCGAGGCCCACCTCGACGACGGCTACATCGACGGCTCCGTTTCCGAAAAGCGAAAAGGCCAGTGCAGCAGTGGTCTCGAAGTAGGTCACGGTTGTGGCGTTGTCAGCCTCGTACTTCTCCACGAACCAGGCGATGTCGCGTACCTCTTCAGTCAATCGATCCCCGCTGATGGGGCTGCCATGAAGGTGGAACCGCTCTTCGAGATGATGGAGATGAGGTGATGTGAACCCCCCCGTCGCTAGTCCATGCGCACCGAGAATCTGCTGAACCATGCGGGTCACGGTTGTCTTTCCGTTCGTTCCCGCTACGTGGACCGTGGCGTATTCGGTCTGTGGATTGCCCATCAGCTCGAGAAGACCCGTGATTCGTTCGAGTCCCGGCTGGACTCCTGCGCCGATGCGAGCATCAAGAAAGGCCTCGGCATCAGCGCGCGTCGTGATGACGGGGACTTGGTTCGTCATCCATCACCGAGCTCGGCAAGAAGCGCGTGCTGCTTGTCAAGTTCGGCATCCATCGCCTCGACACGTGCCCTTTCCATTGCAACAACATCCTCGGGAGCTCGCTCCAGAAAGCTTGCGTTGTCGAGCTTTGAGCGGGCCTTGGTGAGATTTGCTTCGATCTCGGCGATTGCCTTTTCGAGCCGTGGCCGCTCGGCCTCTATGTCCACGAGCCCAACGAGGGGGATGAATGCCTCAATGCCGACGGCGGTGAGTCGCGTATTGCCAGCAATGGGGTCAGGTCTTGGACCCGCTTGCGGGGAGGCATTCGACAGGGAGGCGACTTGTCCCATCCACCACTCCGGGAGTTCATCAACGGTCACCACCGTGAGGGGGATGTCCGTCTTGGGTGATATCTGGTGCTGGGAACGAAACTGTCGGACACCCGCAACGATGTCTTGGAGCGATCCAATCTGCGGTGGACTCGGACACGGTGGCACCTGCGGCCATGGTGCCGTGACGAGGAGTGTCGAACCGTCACCAAGATGGCTCCAGAGTTCTTCGGTGACAAAAGGAATGGCGGGGTGAAACAGCTTGAGAACATCCCTGAGGACGACCCCAAGAGTGATCCGCATCGAGGGTGCTGTCGCGTCATCGGTGGCGAGTGTCTTGGCCATCTCGAGGTACCAGTCGAATACCTCGGACCATGCGAAGTTGTACAACAAGCCGTAGGCGTCGGAGAGACGGTATTCGTCGATGAGAGCGTCAAACTCTGTCGCTACCTCAGCGAGTCGGGAGAGAATCCATGCGTCCTCGGGACCCGGTTCGTTCGGATACCCATCCTCGGCTGGGACATCGGCGACTTCCATGAATTCGACCGCGAATCGCAGTGCATTCCATAGCTTGTTCCCAAAACGGCGAGACGCGTCGATCCATTCGATGTTCAGCGGAATGTCGTGGCCAGGCGCCGCCTTCTCGATCAACGCAAGTCGGACAGAATCCGCTCCGTATTCGTCGATGAGTTCGAGCGGATCAAGGGCATTGCCGAGCGATTTCGACATCTTGACACCGTCGGTATCGCGCACAAGACCGTGAATCACAATGTCGGTGAAAGGAACCTGATCGGTGAAGTGGATCCCGAACTTCATCATTCTCGCGACCCAGAAGAAGATGATGTCGAACCCGGTGACCAGCGTGTTCGTTGGATAGAAGGTGGTGAGATCGGGTGTCGCGTCCGGCCACCCCAGAGTGCTGAATGGCCACAACGCAGACGAAAACCATGTGTCGAGAACATCCTCGTCCTGCGTGAGGTTCGACGAGCCACACGCAGGGCATGACACAGCATCCGTCATTGACACGATGGTTTTGTCACAGTCGTCGCAATACCAAGCAGGAATGCGGTGTCCCCACCACAACTGACGACTCACGCACCAATCCCTGAGGTTCTCCATCCAGTGGAAGTACGTCTTCTCCCAACGCTGGGGAACGAAGCGTGTTTCTCCGTTCTTGACCGCTTCGATCGCAGGGCCAACAAGTGGCTCAACCTTGACGAACCACTGCAACGAAAGCATCGGCTCGACGACCGTCCTACAGCGTGAGCAGTGACCAACCGAATGTGTGTGATCCTCAACCTTGTCGATCGCGGCCAACTCCTTGAGACGGGACACGATCGCTTCGCGCGCCTCAAAGCGGTCCATACCCGCGAACTCGCCACCTTCTGGGCTGATCTTTGCTTGTGTATCGATCACGATGATGGATTCGAGATCGTGGCGCTGGCCTATCTCAAAGTCCAGTGGATCATGTGCAGGGGTGACTTTGACAGCGCCGGTCCCGAACCCGAATTCGACCGCATCGTCGGCAATGACCGGGATCTCTCGGTTCATCAGGGGGAGCATGACGGTCCTGCCAATCACATCCGCGTATCGGTCGTCATCGGGGTGGACCGCTACCGCAGTATCGCCGAGCATCGTTTCGGGGCGGGTGGTTGCGACGGTGATGGACCCAGATCCATCGGTGAACGGGTAACGAATGTAGGTGAGCTTGCCTGGCACTTCCTCGTGCTCGACCTCGATATCCGACAACGCCGTGTGGCATCGTGGACACCAGTTGATGATGCGATTTGCCCGATACATCAGGCCCTCGTTGTAGAGGTCAACGAACACCTTGCGAACCGCATTGCTCAGGCCTTCATCGAATGTGAACCGCTCACGGCTCCAATCTGTCGAATCTCCCAGCCGTCGCATCTGGGTGGAGATCGTGTTGCCTGACCTGGCCTTCCATGCCCATACCTGCTCGACGAAGGCCTCGCGGCCAAGGTCGTGGCGGGTCATGCCCTCGTTCCGCAATTCGCGTTCGACGACATTCTGGGTGGCGATGCCTGCGTGATCTGTCCCTGGCAGCCAGAGCGCCGCGTAGCCCTGCATCCGCTTTCGCCGGATGATCACATCTTGGATCGCATGATCGAGTGCATGGCCCATGTGAAGGACACCGGTAACATTTGGTGGTGGGATGACAATGCAGTAGGCC
Organism: uncultured Acidimicrobiia bacterium; assembly: GCA_963714375.1. Taxonomy (GTDB): domain Bacteria; phylum Actinomycetota; class Acidimicrobiia; order Spongiisociales; family UBA5794; genus UBA5794. Next base: position 153,648 of record CAVQOG010000001.1, on the reverse strand, counting down.
TCGCCATCCGGGTTTACCTCAGGCCGGAATGAGCCCGATTCTTCCCAGACCTGATACCAGCGTGCTTCGACCTCATCGGGTTGATACGTTGGGTTCATCACGGCCTTCGCTCACTGGATCCTCCGGAACGGGGAGTGTAACTGGAGCTCACAGCTCACAGCTGACAGCGCGGAAAGACCCGGGGTTGGACTCCCGGGTCTTTCCACTCTTCAGCCGGACATTGGGCGGGATGCCACCACATCCGATATGCCCAGGGCCGACAGCCCGCTCCCACCGCAACATGTTGCGCCGGAGCTACAAATATCTACGGCAACAGCGCAAGTTCCCTCAAGAACCAAAGACCTGTGCACGGCATGACTAGTCAGGCCGTATCACACCATCCCCCTTCAGGGGGGATAAACGAGCGCAGCGAGATAGGGGGCACCAAGCCTTCACAACTACTCACGGTGCAAAGCCAAGAGCGGGAGGGCGACAATCCTTGTGCAGCCAGGTTCCCGGTCGAGGACGTCGGTAGTCTGGCGTCCTAGGAAAGGAAGGGCATGGCGATACGCATCGATGCAAAGGTTCTGATCCCCGGACGCGGAGACCCCATAGAGAATGGGTCGATCGTGACGGAGAGTGGCACGATTGTCTACGTCGGCCCGATCGCTGGATCGCCAGATGCTGAGACGATCACAGAGCTTCCTGTCGTGATGCCGGGATTGTGGGAGTGCCATGGACACTTCTCGGGAATGCCACAGCCTGATCTTCTGACCCAATTGACCGAGCCCATTGCCCTCCGAGCTGCCCGTGCGGTGCGAGATGTGGCCGCCACACTGATGGGTGGAGTGACGTCTGTCCGTGAACCCGGGGGTCTTGGCATTGATCTACAACCTGCCATCGCAGAAGGGAGCGTCGTCGGACCAACCATCTACGGTGCCGGGCGAATTCTGTCGACGACAGGTGGACACGCAGACGTGCACGGGGTACCCATCGATGTCCTCGACCACATCGAGCACTTCGGGGTGATGTGCGATGGCGTACCTGAGGTGCTCAAGGCTGTGCGCATGAATCTGCGCAAGAACGCCAAGGTGATCAAGGTGTGTGCTTCGGGAGGGGTGCTGTCTGAGGTTGATCACCCCATGCATCAGCAGTTCTCCGATGAGGAGCTCAGGACGATCGTCGCGGAGGCAAAGCGCGCCGAACGCGTGGTCGCTGCGCACTGCCATGGCCTTCCCGGTATCAGGGCCGCCCTCGCTGCGGGATGCCACACCATCGAACACGGCTCATATCTTGACGAGGAGGCGGCCGATCAGATGGTTGATCAGGGTGCGATTCTTGTACCGACGCGGATGGTTATCGAGACGCTGTTGGAACAGGCCGACCGGTTGCCACGATATGCCTTCGAGAAGGGACAGATGGTTGCCGAGCATCACGCGGCTGCACTCAAGATTGCTGTCGCCAAGGGTGTCAAGATCGCTATGGGGACCGACCTCTTCGTGTCCGGCTACAAGTACGGAGAGAACTCCTTGGAGATCAAGCTGCTCCAAGACGCCGGTATGACCGCACTCGAAGCGATCGAGGCCGCGACCGCGAACGGACCGGAGACTCTTGGACCGCAGGCACCCGTGTCAGGACAGCTGCGAGAAGGCTACGACGCCGACATCATCGCGCTCGACTTCAACCCTCTTGACGACAGTTCCGGGTGGGGCGATCCGACTCGCGTGACTCATGTCTGGAAGGCCGGTGCACAGGTGAAAGGGACATGACGGTCTCGGCTAGGCAACCCGGAAGTCGCCGGTTTCGCCGTCGACGGATTCGCGTATGAGATCGGCGTGACCGGCGTGGCGGGCATATTCCTCGATCATGTGAACCATGATCCAGCGCAACGACCAGTGCTCATCCTTCCGAGTTCGCACGGATAGGTCGTCGAGGGACTCGGCCGATGATTCGATGACGCGCGACATAGCGACCGCGCCTTCGTACCGCTCAATGATCACAGCCGTATCGAGTTCGGAGGCGGTGTTGAAGTCCCAGTCCGGGTCGTTGTCCCACGGTGCCGATGCCCAGGGTTCGAGGCTGTCGTTGCCTGCGAACGCCTCGTTGAACCACCAGTGTTCGACGACAGCCATGTGATGAAGCAGGTTCCCGAGCGTGAGCGTTGAAGGTTCGAGTCTGGTGTGAAGTTGGGTTCGCGTCAGGCCACCGGCCTTGTCGAGCAGGAGGGCGCGGTAGTAGTCAAGGAATGCCCGGAGCGTCTCGCGCTCGGGGGCCGCGTGTGGCGGGTCGGGGTGTGTCATGATGGGCAGCCTACGGCATGGCGTCGCACGTCAGATCTCAAGATCCAGCTGGGGTAGATCCGGAGCTGGACGTCGCGTTGGTCGGGAACGGCGCCGTGGAACGCCTGCGGCGAAGAGCGGCTGCTCCACGAAGGCGGCGAGCCGCTCGGCGAGTGGCCACCAGTCGAAACGGTCGCCGATATCTGATGCGTTGATCTCCACCATCCGCCGATCCGCCACGAGCAGCGGAAGATGCTCGTCAAGGAGTGCTTCTATCTCATCACGGAAGGTGTCAGACGTCGATCGGACGCCATCGGAGCGGAGTTCAATGTCCGGGCGAAGACGCACAACCATGTCGTACGTCTGTGACCATGTGGTAACGAGTGGTCCAATGTCAAAGGGGTCACCCTGTGCCGCACGCAAGTAGTACGCATAGTTGTCCATGACTCCTCGATCAAGGACAAGGACTTCAGCCTTGGGCGCAAGCCGGAGTTCCATCTGAATTTGGGAAACCAGTACCCACAGCTGCGACTCATCGGTTGCCGACTCATTGATGCCAAGTGGGTTGTCTCGAACTACCTCACGGCCATGCTCAACCGACCTGCCGGCTCGCTGCATCGTATTGGCGAATGCATGAACCGCCGTCGTTTTACGAATACCGTGGGAACCTACGAACGCCACTTTGGCGGTGTGGGGCCAGGCGTCACTCATGGCGCCTAGGCAGAGCGTTCTTCTGGCAGCTCCGTATCGATCATGTCCTGGATGGGAACGAGCGTGGGGTTCACCTTCTCGCGCACCACCTCTCCATCGATGATCACCCTCGCAATATCGGTGCGCGAGGGAAGCTCATACATGGTGTCGAGCAGGACTTCTTCCATGATTGCACGCAATCCTCGAGCCCCCGTACCGCGTTTCATGGCCTGTTCAGCGATCGCATCAAGGGCATCGTCGGTAATGACGAGTTCGACGCCGTCCATCTCAAAGAACCGGGCGTACTGCCTCGTGATGGCATTCTTTGGCTCGGTAAGGACTCGGACAAGTGATTCCTTGTCGAGATCGGCAACTGTCGTCATGACGGGGAGGCGGCCAATGAATTCGGGAATCAAGCCGTATCCGATCAGGTCTTCGGGCATGACCTGCTCGATGATCTCGGCGGGTCTCACATCCTGCTTCGAGTGGACGTCAGCGCCGAATCCGATCGCAGATCCACCGACACGTTTCGTGATGACTTCTTCCAGTCCGGCAAAGGCACCGCCACAGATGAAGAGCATGTTGGTGGTGTCGACCTGAATGAGTTCCTGATGCGGATGCTTGCGTCCACCCTGCGGAGGCACAGAGGCAATCGACCCTTCGAGGATCTTGAGCAGTGCCTGCTGGACACCTTCACCCGAGACGTCGCGCGTGATCGATGGGTTTTCGGCCTTGCGAGCAATCTTGTCGATCTCGTCGATGTAGATGATGCCCTGTTCGGCGCGCTTGGTATCGAAGTCCGCTGCGGTGATGATCTTGAGGAGGATGTTCTCGACATCCTCACCGACGTAGCCAGCCTCAGTCAGCGCCGTTGCGTCTGCAATGGCGAAGGGAACATTGAGGAATTTGGCCAACGTCTGGGCCATGAGGGTCTTTCCGGAACCGGTAGGACCGACCATCAAGATGTTCGACTTCTGGAGTTCTACGTCGTCATCGCTCGCCTGCTCACCAGCGCGGACCCGCTTGTAGTGGTTGTAGACCGCTACCGAGAGAACCTTCTTGGCCTGGGATTGGCCCACGACATACTCATCGAGAAACGCATAGATCTCGTGTGGCCGCGGAAGCTCGTCGAATTCGACCTCTTCGGTTCCGGAGAGCTCTTCTTCGATGATCTCGTTGCACAACTCGATGCACTCGTCACAGATGTATACCCCGGGGCCGGCGATGAGCTTCTTGACCTGCTTCTGCGATTTGCCACAGAAACTGCACTTGAGTAGCTCAGAACCTTCGTATTTGGGCACAGCGTCGCTCCTAGGTGGAGACAGCCTCGAGTTGACGGCCAGTCAAGATCGAGTCGACCACACCGTACTCGATGGCTTCTTCGGGACCGAGCCAATAGTCACGCTCGGTGTCGTCCTGGACGACCTCGAGGGGCTGGCCAGAGTGCTCAGCGAGGATCTTGTTGATGTCCTCACGCGTCTTGAGAATCTCTCGTGCGTGGATCTCGATATCCGTCGCCTGTCCACCAACACCTGAAACATGGGGCTGATGAATCATGATGCGGCTGTGCTGGAGCGCAAACCGCTTTCCCTTCGCACCTGCTGCCAATAAGACGGCAGCTGCCGAAGCAGCAAGACCCATGCAGTAGGTTGCCACGTCTGGCTTGATGAACTGCATGGTGTCGTAGATCGCCATCAACGCATATGTGGATCCACCCGGAGAGTTGATGTACAGGTTGATGTCCTTGTCAGGATCCTCTCCCTCAAGATGGAGAAGCTGCGCCATGATGATGTTGGCTACCCCGTCATCAATGGGTGTTCCCAAGAAAATAATGCGATCCTTGAGAAGCCTGCTGTAGATGTCGAATGCGCGCTCACCGCGCGGCGTGTTCTCGATGACCGTTGGGACGAGATAGCTCATTTCGTTTCCTCCGACTCGTGCATCCCGTCCGCCGATTCGGCAGCCGGGGCAGAATCCTCGTCAGCCTCGCCGGCCGATTCGTCTTCCGCGGTCTCTTGTTCTGGTTGTTCGATCTCGACCGGTGTCAGATCGACGATGTTGCCGTCCGCATCGACCGGCGTCGCCGCATCGACAAGGCTCAACAACGCCTTCTCTCGGAGGATATCACTGGTCAGTGACTCAATTTGACCACTGGACTTCCAGACCTCGACAAGCTCGTCGACATCGGCTGGTTGTCCCTGGAGCATGGCCCGAATGTGATCACGGATGTCGTCGTCTGTGACTTCGAAGTTCTCGATCGCCCCAATACTCTCAAGCAGCACCCTGGTTCCGAGCGCATGCTCGGCCTGATCCTTCATCGATGCGATGAAGGACTCCTCATCTTGACCCGTGACGCGGAGATAATCCTGAATTGAGATGTTGTCACCCTCGAGACGGGTCACCAGATTTCTGACCCTTGCCTCCACCTCGGCGTCGATCAACGCCGAGGGCAATTCAAGTTCGATCTCGTTGAGCACATAGTCGACAACCTTGTCCTGAAGGAGCCGACGCTGGGTGTGGACGTTGAATGCCAACATGTTCTTCTCAAGCGCTTCGAGGAGCTCGGCGGCAGTTTCGAATTCGGTCGCGTCGGATGCCATTTCGTCCGAGAGCTCGGGCAGTACCTTCTTCTTGGCTTCCTTCACCTCGATGGAGAGAGTGACCTCTTCACCTCCGTGATCGGTGTACCCCTCAGGCAGCGTCGCTACACCTTCACCGGTCATCCCTGTCGATAGGCCCTCGAGAATCCCGTCGAGACCTTCGATGAACGATTCAGACCCGAGTTCATACATCATGTCCTTTGCCGCGGCTTGTTCGATTGCCTCGCCACCCTGAGTGACAGTGATGTCGATCATGGCGAAGTCACCGGAAGTGAGCTTGCCCTCGTAGTCCTCGAGCTCAGCGAACTGATTCCGAAGCGCGTCAATCTGCTCATCGATCGCTTCTTGGGTGACCTCGACGGACTCGACTTCAATCTCGAACTCACCGAGATCAGGAAGAGCGTCGAGTCGCGGCCACAGTGTCACCACGACGTCGATCTCGATCGTCCCGTCGTCGCTTTCATCGCGGACCGCGGATACCGACGGAACTGTGACGGGGTCGAGTCCGGCCTCGTCAATGGCCGAGGGAACGATGCTCTGGATCGCGTCTTCTATTGCTTCGGAGCGCACGTATCCCTCGCCCGCCATGCGTTCGACCACCGCAAGGGGCGCCTTACCCGGTCGGAATCCCTTGATCTTCATTTTGGACGAGATTTTCGCTGCCGCCTTTTTCTTGGCTACAGCCAGCTCGTCGCTCCCGATCCAGATGGTGAGCGTACGCTCGAACCGACCGGTCTGTGTGACCTCTGTTTTCACGAACACTCCTCAACAAAACCTACCGGCACACTCCTCCCCCACGAATTCGTGAGGGGGTGTGGATTTGGGGTGACCGACGGGGTTCGAACCCGCGACCCCCGGGACCACAACCCGGTGCTCTACCTGACTGAGCTACGGCCACCATGTACGAGCAAACTCGCCAAGGCTCCCGAGCGGCTTCACCGCCGTGTGCTGGAGCGATGGCAAGTCTAGGGGGAGTTGACCATTCACAGTCGTCGGTTGACAGCTGCACTCGTGCCTACTGGCGCTTGGAGAAGTCGGATCGTCGTGTCGCGATGTCGGCCATCCGTCTGGTCATCTGCTTCCAGATGACCGCGTGAATCGGAAGTAACACCCACCAATAAAGGCGACCGAACAGGCCCTTGGGAATGAACAGCGCAACCTGTGTCAACTCCGAGCCTTCGTCGGTCTCCTCGAACAACCATCCAAACCATGCCGACCCGGGCACCTTCATCTCTGCCTCAAGCAAGAGCCTGCCCTCGTCAGGGTCGACCTCGACCACGCGGAAGAAGTCCAGCGCGTCACCCGGCCTGAGGTCCTCGGGATCTCTCCTCCCCCGTCGCAGGCCCACACCACCGATGAGCCGGTCGAACCACCCTCGCAACGCCCATGCCCAATCCATCGAGTAGTACCCGACCTCTCCCCCAATGCGGCTGACTGCCCAGAAAAGGTCCTCGCGGGGAGCTTTCGATTGCACCGTTCTGCGGTCGTTGAACATCATGGCCCCCGCCCACACAGGATCAGAAGGCATCGGTAGTGCGGGAGCTGACAAGGCGTCAGACCAACGGGTTACCACGGCGGACTCAGCGATACGGTCGAGTGCCATCCCCACAGCCTCCCGGTAGGTGATGAGCGTCTCAGGCTCGAAGCCCGGTGGAGATGCACTCCGGACAATGACATCGTGTCGCAGGCTCTCGATCAGGGGGCGAGCAACATTCGGAGGCAGCGGCGTGGCGAGGCCGACGAAAAGTGGAGACAGACGCATGCTGAATATCGGCGCAGGAATCACAAAACGCTTCCTCAGCCCTGCAACACCGGCGTAGCCCTGCATCAAATCCTCATACGACAAGATGTCCGGACCGCCGATATCGTACATGCGATCCACAGGGTCCGGGTCGTCGACGACGGCGAGCAGGATCTCAAGGACATTCCGAATGGCAATCGGTTGACACAGCGACCTCACCCACTTCGGTCGCATCATGATGGGGAGTACCTCGGTCAGGTGCCGGATCATCTCGAAAGACATCGAACCGGACCCGATGATGACAGCTGCCCGCAGCTCGGTGACGGGAGTAGGTCCGTCCGCCAACACCCGTCCGACCTCCTGCCTGCTTGCCAGGTGCTCGGACAACCCGTCGCCATTGGATCCGAGACCGCCGAGATACACGATCCTTCCGAGGCCGCTCCGGCCAGCAGCCTGAGTGAAGTTCTCGGCGGCTTGGCGATCTCGCTCGGCAAAACCCTTCTCCTGACCGGCCATGCCATGGATGAGGTAGTAGGCCGCGTCGCAATCTGTGAGTGCCCGGTCGAGGCTGTCCGGGTCCATGGCGTCAGCTGCAACGACCTCGACCTCCTCCCGCCACGGATGAAGTGCGAGCCGTGCCGGATCGCGGGTCATGCAGCGAACGTTGTGACCAGCATCGAGGAGATATGGGACGATTCGCCCACCTATGTACCCGGTCGCGCCGGTCACCAGAACGTTCACAATGTGCAAACCCTACCGCGGGGCATGGTTCATCGACCGACGGGATCGAGCGCAAATGAAGGGAGAAACGTTGGGAAGAAACCACGCGCTCAGACCAAGCGCACCCCCGGCACGACTCGAACGTGCAACCTACGGATTAGAAGTCCGTTGCTCTATCCCGTTGAGCTACGGGGGCTCGCCGATGGAATGGAATCCGTCGGTGGAGCGGGTGACGGGAGTCGAACCCGCGTGACCAGCTTGGAAGGCTGGGGCTCTACCATTGAGCTACACCCGCGCTTTGGTGCGGGAGGTTACCCGTGTTCATCCTGCATTCGTGAACATGTCGTTCGCTGCTTCACGGTACGATCAGAAGATGAACAGCACGGGTTGGGATGAACGGTACGAAGCATCGGATCTGGTGTGGTCGAAAGGTCCAAACCTCTTCCTTCCTCCCCTCGTGGAAAACCTCAATCCGGGCAGGGCTCTCGATCTCGCGTGCGGAGAGGGTCGTAACGCGATCTGGCTTGCGAAGGAGGGCTGGGACGTCACAGCTGTGGACTACTCCCCCGTCGGTATCGATAAGGCACGTCGGCTCGCTGGAGGCACGCAGGTGGACTGGGTCGTCGGTGATGTAACGACGTGGACATCGGACGCCCACTTCGACCTGGTTGTCATCTTCTACCTCCACCTTCCCGAACTTGAGTTCGCTCAGGCAGTGAACCGGGCCATTGCGGCCCTTGGCGTTGGTGGAACGCTCTTCGGGGTCGGGCACGGCCTGCGGAACATCACCGACGGGTACGGGGGACCCCCCTACCCCGAGATCCTGTGGTCCGAGGAGCGGATCGAGCCACTTCTGGCAAATCTGAATGTCATTGAACTCGGCGAACGCACGCGTGCCGTGGAGGACGTCGATACTTCAGCAATCGATGTCGTGTTCCACGCGCAGCGATCAGGGTGAAGGTTGGAGTCGGAACAAGGCATCGCTTGTGAGCACGAGGAGCTCTCCGTCGATGTCTCTCGCTACCGCCTGCACGAGTCCATCTGTCTCGACAAGCGTGTCAAGCTCGACAGAACGATCGGAGTAAAGGCGAAGCGTCTCGAGCTGACGAGCGCAATAGTCGGAGAACACGTACGCTCCATCAAGCGCTGGGATGGCTTCGCCGTGGTAGACGAATCCGCCGATGACAGCACAGTGGGCAACCTCCGCATCCGGGTCGGCACGGCGGTACTCGTGGATCGGAAGCAGGTGCGCCTCTGGCGGGTCGTCTGCCCCGCGATGGAACCCCTCGAACCCACTCCAACCAAAGTTGGTACCGGAAGCCTCGGGGTAGGCAATCTGACTGACCTCCTCCCAGCACCACTGCCCAACATCTCCGACCCACAGGTCGTCGTTGGCTTCGTCAAAACTGAACCGCCACGGATTCCGGTACCCGTAGGTCCAGAGTTCTTCGGCGGCTCCGTCGATGTCGACGAAGGGGTTGTCCTCCGGAATCGTGTATCCGCCTGATTCGGGGTCCGGATCGATACGCAGGATGCCGCCGTAGATCGTGTTGATGTTCTGGCCGTCACGTCGAATATCGGGGAGTTCGGCTGGACTTCCACCATCGCCACTCGCTACGTAGAGATACCCGTCTGGGCCGAACACGATCGTCCCGAAGTTGTGGATGTCTACTGGCTGTTCAACAGAGAGAATCTCGACACCGGCATGAGAAACTGAACCATCTGCATCGATGCGATGGGCAGTGACGTAGTTCACACCGTCATAGGTGTAGTTGACGTAGATGTGATCGCCAATCGGATCAAACGTCAGGGACATGAGCGCCCCCTGCCACGTGAGGTCCAATGTACCGACGTCAAGCACGACAACGGGACCAGAGGCGCCTCCAACCCTGAGAACCTGGCCAACACGGCTGGTGACGTAGATGCCGTTATCACCGTCACGCATGGCTGCATCGGTCGGGTCGGCGATATCAGCAAGCTTGATGAGAGCAACGGATGGATTGGCTGCCGATACCGTGCGGTAGACCGGCTCGCCAACGGCTTCGGATTCGCACGTCAGGTGAGAAGGTAGTTCATCACCTTGCTGGCGGTTCCTCACAACGACAAGGGCAACGACGACGATGGCCAGCGCCGCGACAAGGGCTCCAATCCGCATCAGCTGGGAACGCTCCACGAGGCTCCTTCCGGACTCAATGTCGAGGACAGCGCAGCCGGAAGACTACATCGCGCACCCCTCCGATCCGATGACCCTCATCGTCAGAGACACCCGATGCCAGGCGCGCGTGGGCCAGGGGGAATGGACCCACATGTCAGAATTTGCGATGGAGGCGGGAATGCCGACCGGCACGCGGATGGGACGGATCCAGGCCGCCTGCAATGCTCGTTGAACTCGGGCTAAACGAACGAAACCCTCGGCTGCCTGCCGTGGGTTTCGTTGTCGTCGGGCTGGTCAGATTTGAACTGACGACCCCCTGCTCCCAAAGCAGGTGCGCTTCCAAGCTGCGCCACAGCCCGATGGAGAGCCAGACGATACCGCTCCGCTCACCACACTCACACCGGTTGACGCGTACCCAGGGCTCCAGTGGACAAATGTGTCCATCTGAGCCCAAAGAACAACACCCTCGAAACGGCCTCGGATTCATGGCACAGTCCAACACATGGAGCCAGAAGCGTTGATCATGAAGGTGGCGGCTCAACAGGGTGGAGCTGCGACCCGAAGTCAGCTTCTGGAAGCGGGCATCACGGACCGACAGATGCGGTATCGCGTCACCACCGGGAAGTGGAAGAGAATCGGTTCAGGCGGCTACCAGATCATCCACATGCCCGATCCCGACGACGTCGTGCGGGCTGCCGTTGCCATCCTGCCCGAAGCAGTAGCGTCCCATTCATCAGCAGCTCGGCTACTCGGCCTCAAACCGGTCGCAGGCTCGGCGCCATGCGTGACCGTACATACCCAAACCACACATCAGTTCCCCGGGGTTCAGGTTGTGCGGTGCCACGACTTGAGAGCCGAACACGTCACGATTGCAAACAGCGTTCGAGTGACGACTCCTGCCCGAACCATTGTGGACCTTTCGGCGCGGCTCACGGAAGGCCAACTCCTGTCGTTTGCAGAAGATGCCATCGCGGCCGGGAAGGCCACTGTCGCTGGGATCACCAGCGTCCATGAATCGGTAGCACGGCGGGGGAAACCCGGCGTCGTCGCTATGCGCAGTGTTCTCGAACGAATGAATGCACCGGCGATCACATTGTCCGTGTTGGAAGCAAAGGGCTTGCGATTGCTCAAACAGGCGGGCATCGAAGGCTTCAAGATTGAGTACCCGATTCCCTGGTCCGAACTCCAACGATTTGACCTGGCATTCGTCGAGCAACGCCTCGCGATCGAATGGGATTCCCGGCGATGGCACACTCAGGGCGATGCGTTCGACCGAGATCGGGCACACGATCGGGATGCGGTGCTTCACGGCTGGCGGGTTCTCCGCTTCACGTGGGCCGACATCACACGGCGATCAGCAGCTGTGGTTTCAACGATTCGCCGCGCACTTGAAATGGCGCCCTAGGTTCTGTGGGCTGCATTGGACACATATGTCCACTCCAACCCAGGGTACGGTTCTTGAGCCTGCTTGCTCTTCGTCGTTGTTACCCTCCCGGCGGGTCGCTAGCTCAATTTGGCAGAGCATTCGGCTCTTAACCGACAGGTTCCGGGTTCGAGTCCCGGGCGACCCACCGAAGCCCCCGCTCCACCGGGGGCTTCGACTATTCGGCTGTCTGCGGTAACAACCGTGGGACAATCGACGCACCATGCGGGTGTGGCGGAATTGGCAGACGCGCCAGATTTAGGATCTGGTGTCGAGAGACGTCCCGGTTCGAGTCCGGGCACCCGCACCAACTTGAGCACCGACGTCGGTGGGTTCTCAAACCTCGGGTGAACTGCTGTTCGCCAAGACGCTCCTAGGCTTCTGCGGATGTCCGCTCCGAGGTTCTCCAAAGCGGCCGTAGCACTTTCTGTCGGTGCTCTCGGCGTTGTCTTCGGCGACATCGGTACCAGCCCTCTGTACGCCCTTCGAGAATCGCTTGCCGGTGAACACAACCTCGCCGTCAGCGAAGCAAACGTTCTCGGCATTCTTTCCCTGATGTTCTGGTCTCTCATCATTGTGATCTCGATCAAGTATCTGGCGATCGTAATGAGGGCCGACAACGACGGCGAGGGTGGCATTCTCGCGCTTGTCGCCCTGCTGACGGCACCGGTCAGGTCTCGACGCTTTCTCGTCCTGCTTGGCCTGTTCGGAACAGCTCTCCTTTACGGCGACGGCATGATCACGCCGGCAATCTCAGTTCTATCCGCCGTGGAGGGTCTGGAGATCGCGGTGCCATCCGTCCACCGACTGGTACTCCCCATCGTCGCGGTGATCCTGATCGTGCTGTTCTCGATCCAGAGCCATGGAACTCACATCATCGGCCGCCTCTTCGGACCGGTAATGATCGTTTGGTTCAGCGTCCTCGCCATCCTTGGGATCGGACCGATCCTCGGTGAACCCTCCGTCATCCGCGCACTCAACCCCTGGTATGCAGGCGAGTTCTTCGCCCACAACGGCGTAAGGGGATTCCTCGTGCTCGGCTCCGTCTTCCTTGTCGTTACCGGTGGCGAGGCCCTCTACGCAGACATGGGTCACTTTGGCCGCAAACCGATCAAGGTCGCATGGTTCACCATTGTCCTCCCGGCTCTCGTGATCAACTACTTCGGGCAGGGTGCCCTGCTGCTCAGCGACCCAGAGGCGATCCAAAACCCCTTCTTCCACCTCGCCCCATCCTGGGCTCAGCTGCCTCTCACCATCCTTGCGACCGGTGCGACAATCATCGCCTCCCAAGCACTGATCAGTGGCGCATTCTCGCTCACAGCTCAAGCGATCCATCTGGGATACCTGCCGCGTATGAACATGGTTCAGACGTCGGCACACCACCGGGGACAGGTATACGTTCCAGCAATCAACTGGTTCCTCCTCGCAGCATGCCTCGGACTCGTGTTCGCCTTCCGCTCATCGACAAGCCTTGCCGCGGCTTACGGCGTCGCCGTGACTTTTACGATGGTCATTACCACCCTGTTGATCGCATCGGTGGCCAGGAATCGGTGGAAATGGTCGTCGACAAGGACCGCCATCGTCATCATCCCGCTTCTTGTCGTCGACACCGCCTTTGTTGTCGCCAACGTGTTCAAGATTCCCTCCGGTGGATGGTTCCCACTTCTCGTTGGGGTCGCCGGCTTCACGATCTTCACGACGTGGCGCACGGGTCGTCGTCTCCTCTCCACGCAGATCGAAAACCGTGGGCTGACTGTCGAGCGATTCCTGTCGGATCTCGAAACGAATCCACCATCCCGGCATCCGGGAACCGGTGTGTATCTTCACAGGTCTGGCGGTCGAGTACCCCCGGCGCTTCTGGCGAATCTCCGACACAACGACAACCTCCACGAGACGATCGTGTTCGTTTCGGTCGTGATGGACGACGGCCCCCATGTGCTCCCAGCTGCACGTGTGAACGTCGCACATCACGCGCTCGGATTCCATGAATTGACGATGAGGTACGGGTTCATGGACGAGCCGACACTTGCATCCGATCTCGCAACCTTCGACATCAACGGCCTCGATTTCGATCCAGATAGAACGACTTACTTCCTTGGTCGGGAACGAGTGGCGGTGACCGACCGGCCTGGAATGGTCCAATGGCGTGAACACCTCTTCGCGTTCCTGAATCGCAACAGCGGAGACCCGACGGTGTTCTTCGGACTCCCATCCGAGCGGAGCATTGATATCGGCACACATGTCGACATCTGAGCGGCAATCGCGCCCATGATGGTGGCCGATTGCGACTAACTGAGGTGGTTGGCGAGGATGCGCAGCGCTACTGCCCGATGCGAGATCTTGTTCTTTTCATCAGGGCCAATCTCCGAGAGAGTGCGTCCGTACCCGGCGACTTCGAAAACGGGGTCGTATCCGAATCCACCGCTCCCCCGGCGCTCAACTGCAATCGACCCCTCAAGGACACCCTCGACCACGACTTCGGCACTGCTTGGCGTCACAAGAGCGACAGCCGTGCGGAAACGTGCCGTGCGCTTTGACTTACCTTCGAGATCGGCGAGAAGCTTGTCAACGTTTTGCGCGTATGTGGCATTGTCGCCCGCATAGCGCGCAGTGTGCACACCTGGAGCTCCGCCAAGGGCGTCCACTTCAAGGCCCGTGTCATCACCGATCGCGGCGTGACCAGTTGCTGCACACACCGCTCTCGCCTTGAGCAGAGCGTTCCCGGCAAGTGTGTCCTCGGTCTCATCGACATCGGGCCATTCATGACCAGGGATCACCGTGATTGGGGAATCAAGTGCCGCAAGAACCGCCGCAACCTCGGCACGCTTGTCGGGGTTCTTCGATGCGACGACGACGCCGTGGGGACGTTTCACGAGCGGGAGCCGTTCTGCATCTCAACGAGATCGACGATCCCCGCGGTGGCATAGTCGAGCATCGTGTCGAGGATTTCCCTTCCGAACGGCTCCCCCTCCGCGGTCCCCTGCACCTCGATGATCCTGCCGTCACCAGTCATGACCACGTTTGCATCCACATCAGCAGCCGAATCCTCGGTGTACTCGAGATCCAAGAGAGCTTCGCCTCCGACGACGCCAACGGAAATTGCTGCAACGTTGGTCGTGATCGGGCTCGAATCAATCCTGCCTTCTGCGATCCAAGCATCGAACGCATCGGCGAGTGCGATCCAGGCCCCGGTGATGGACGCCGTTCTCGTCCCTCCGTCCGCCTGCAACACATCACAATCGATCAAGGCAGTCAAGGAATCCATCGCTTTCATGTCCACCGCGGCGCGCAACGACCGGCCTATCAGCCTCTGGATCTCCTTCGTTCGCCCACCGTTGATCGAGCTGCGCCGGATTCGGCTGTTGCTTGATCCAGGCAGCATCGAATACTCCGCGGTAACCCATCCCTCGCCCGAATCGCGCATCCACGGCGGTACCTTGTCCTCAAGTGAGACCGTGCACAACACCCGCGTCTTCCCCATCTCGATCAGTACTGATCCCGGTGTCATCTCGGTGAAACCACGCGTGATCTTGACCTCGCGTAGCTCGTTCGGTGCCCGCCCTTGCCTCATGTCCATCTCCCTGTTACGTGTTGAATTCAGTACCTGGCGCAGCGTACGAGATCATGCCATCGAACCGCTCCGCCGCCTCTGCAACCGATTGAGCAGGGTCGACCATATGTGAAATGTGTGTCAGCACAAGATGACCGACGTTGGCCCGCATAGCTATTTCACCTGCTTCATGTGCTGTGAGGTGGAAGGGATAGGTCTGGGCATCTCGCTCGCCAACGAGGGTCGCCTCACACAGAAGGAGGTCTGCACCATCGGCCATTTCCGCAATTTCATCTGAGGGCCCCGCATCACCCGTGTAGACGAGCGTTCTCCCTCCGGCTTCGATACGTGTGATGTTGTTCGCAACCGCATGTTTCGATGCGCCAAACCGGAGCAAGAATGGACCGACCTCGGCTGCATCGCCCCGACCAACCTCCCTGAAGTCGAGTACGTGATGAAACACGTGTTCACCGGTCGCACCAGCGAAGTTGCCGAACAGTTCCGTTGCACCCTCCGTCACGAAGACGGGGATCGGTACCCGTCCCGATGGTCCGTAGGCGAGGTATCCATACAAACCGAACAGGTCACTTGAGTGATCGACGTGTACGTGCGAGATCACAACCGCTTCGAGTTGACCAGGATCGACCCGCTCGGCAAGCCGCATGAAGGTTCCGGTCCCGGCATCGATCCACATCGTCGAGCCATCGTGTTCAAGCAGATATCCGGAAGCGGGGTTCGTTCGCGTCGGCGTTCCTGCCGACGAGCCCAGAGTGGTCAACTTCATGGCGACCAGCCACCAATGCCGACACCGACACCGATGCCAACCATCCAACCAACTGCGAGAGCTGTCCCGATAAATGTCGGCATCATGAAGTTGGTCGCGAAGCGCTTCCACGACCATGCGCCGCCAGCGACAAGAAGCACCAAGAGTGTCACAACGAGCCACAGTGGTGCGATCGGAATCGACACGATGATCATCAACCCGGCAAAGGCCTGAAGACCCGCACCGACGTATCCGAACAACGTTCGGTACGCCTCTCGGTTGTGTTCGGAACGGGCCATGCTTCGATTCTATTGCTCGACCGAAACCGACACCTCGGTCGCTTCGTCGTCCGCGATCCGAAACGCTCGCAACATTGGCCGAGCATCGACGACCGGCCCGATGATGAAGTGCAACCAATCGGGATCACCAGCGTTCTCGATGTCGGTCGGCGAGGGAACCGCCTCTGATCGCACGTGGCTA
Organism: uncultured Acidimicrobiia bacterium; assembly: GCA_963714375.1. Classification (GTDB taxonomy): domain Bacteria; phylum Actinomycetota; class Acidimicrobiia; order Spongiisociales; family UBA5794; genus UBA5794. The sequence continues at coordinate 137,268 of CAVQOG010000001.1, read as the reverse complement.
TGGAAGACGCCACCAATGCGCAAACCCATCGCCTCTGCGACTTGCATCGCCCCATAGTGCTCTGTTGGTTCGATCGTAAACCGCTGTTCAGACTCGTCGACATTGGTGAGGCAGAACGCAAAGGCTGGCTGCCCGGTGCCACCGACGGCAATCAGACCGCACGCCTCATGGGGGTATGCCCATCCGGCGTGACGAAACATTGCGGTCGCGACATCGTCGGGTACGAACACTCGCTCAATGCCGAGGCTCTCGAATGCGTCCTCTGCGTCCCCAGCCGCCACCTCAACTCGGACACCGTACCGTTTGAAGAACCCAGGGTTGAGGCCCCCCTCGTTGTCCTGATGAACCACAGCATGGATGCCGTCAGCGGCGAGCCGTGCTAAAGCGATATCAGCTTCAGCGCGAATCGGGTACACCTGCACCGTGACTCTTTCGGCTCCTGCGGTCACCGGCAGATCACTGGGTTGCCTGCTCGGCGATCGCACGTACTCGAGCCACAAGGTCACGGTCTCCTGAAACAGCGGAATCTGCCAGCGCCGCACGTCCCCACAGCCACAGATTCAAGACACCGGGGTCGGTCGACACAATGGCATCTGGCGTCCCATCTGGTTCCCATATCAAGGCGTCCTCGTCATAGGAAGTACCCGATGTTGGGGATGTTCCTACCATTCGTGCCAGGCGAAGACTCCAACTGCGGTCATCGGCAATAAGATCGATGCGACCGGACACAGGCGTCAACGTCAGCCAATCCGGACCACCAACCATCATCTCGTCGAGGATCTCATCAATGCCGTCAACAGCGAGGTCGGGCGGTATGGACTGACGCTCACCCGCAGCGGAAAGGGCGTCCGCTGCATGAATCGTTGTCTCGTGCGCCATTCGGCGCACCCACCAATCAGCCCGGTGATCGTGGATGCACCAGGTGTAGGACGGCTTGGACAGATCGGCCGATTCGAAGACGTCAATCATCTTGTCGAGAGCTGCAGCAAAAGTTGTGAGGTCAGAATCGGAAGGAACATCGACCCAAGCTGGGGAATCATCAACGTACCCACCTGCCACAGTCTCCGTTTTGTGGCGATAGACAGATTCCGTGTGCTGCACCAGATCCCGAACGGTCCATTCGGGGCAGGTCGGAACAGCAGCCTCGAACCCTGCCGTCGAAGCGGCGTCGATCAGCGACGAGGCATCCTTGCGAATCGCCGCCATGTAGTCAGCGACAGACAGGGCAAGAGGTTCGGTGAGCGTTGACACCCTCAAACCCTAGTTCGGCTCGGTCTGCGCCGTGTCGGCTCCATAGCATGAGCGTGGTTGCGCTACCAGGCGCCGCCACCGCCTCCACCACCGCCGCCTCCTCCACCGCCGGAGAATCCTCCCCCTCCGCCGCCTGACGACGGTGGCGTGAAGGCGCCGGACAGCGCCGATTCGATCCCCGCGAACGCGTTCTGGGAGCTGCCGCCTGTGTAGCCGTGGTTTCCGTACCAGTAGATCGACGATGCTGTTTCGAGTTCGGGTGGGGCGTGAAGCCTTGCCTGTTCGAGCACCTCCTCGGCGACACCGAGGGTGATCCCATACACCAGGAACTGGTCCCACAGGTCAAGGGAGATCACCGGTGCGTCGACGATGCGAGAGAAGTCTTGGAGATACCGCTTGAACGCTGACCAGCGGGCCGCTTCGAGTGCACCTCTCTTGGTTCGCTTCACTCGGACTTTTCGAAACAGCAGAAGCAGGACGAGTAGGCCTGTGCCAAGGATCATCCCAAACACGATGAGCACCACCATCGCGTCTGCACCAGGTCTGTCACCGAGGACTCGCGGAAGAATCACCAACGCCGCCGCGACGAGCAGTCCGGCAACCACGACGGTGAGGGCAGCCGCTAGGTTCCCGGACCGGTCGAGGAGATCGTTGCGAAGAACGGCATCGAGCGCTTGTTTCCTGAAAGACTCGTATGTGGTCGCGTTCGCCGCAGCGTCGTCACGGATTCGGCTGCGGAAGTCCGTGAGCGGCATGGGTCCGTCCTGAAGTACCCGTTTGACCACGGTCATGACCGATTGCTCGAAGTCGCGCAATCCGGTTGCCTTGTCGCCAAGGCGAAGCTCAAGATCGCTGATGGTCTCCTGCCGGAGTCCACCCCATGTCGAACGCACGACCTGTGTCGGCGAGGCGTTGATCGCTCCTTGCCTGATCAATCCGAACAGCGTCGCCGTGAACTCCTTCTCACTGACCTTGCCCTGCGACAGCAGGGTCCCTACTTCGGCCGCCGAGAGATCCGTTGGTGGTTCCTGCTCGTACTCTCGGTCGTAGTCAACCTTCGGTTCCTTGCCATAGCGGAGATAGGTTGCGAGTCCCAGACCGCCGGCAATGGCGAGCATCGCGCCGAGACCGATCAGCAGCCCAATGCCAGCTGCCCGGTTGGCCTCTTCGTGTTCTTCCGCGAATCGGATCTCCTCCGCCTTGATGGAGTCGAGACCGGGACCATCAACGTTGCGGGCACCGGAGGTTGAATCCAGCAGATCGACAGGAAAAACCGTACGGAGTTCGACCCATCGCTCGGCGGGCACATACTGAGCCGTCAACGCTGGCGATGTACCGTCGGCACCGAGTGTCGTTTCGCCGTCAATGTCATAGGGATGACCCCACACGAGAACCTCACCGGCCTCGGGTGTTCCAGGGACAACGACCCGTGCCGACAGACGATCGACTCCAACTGCCCATTGATCTCCCCAGACCTGCAGGTTGACATCAAGAACGTCGTCGTACGCCGTTGCGACACCCGACAGTGTGTAGGTGATGGTGAACGTGCGGATAGTGTCTGTGGACGAGTGATGCCACACGACCCTTATGAAGGACGAGTTCGATTCGACGCCGTACGACCCTGCGGGCGACGAGCATCCGAGCTGCGTGCACCCGCCAAGCTCGTAGCTGCCCGAGGCATCGCTCACGACAATGTTTGAGAGAACTTCGCCCGGTCTGAGTCGGATGTCGCGATAGGCGCCGGAGAAACTGCCGTCAAAGTCGAAGGTGATCGCCTCCGACACGTCGAGGGAACCGTCGTCGTTGACCACGATCTCGATGTCGGCAGCGTCGATCCAGAAGGACTTCGCGAATGCGAGTGGCATCGACGCTGCGACGAACACGATGACCAGCCCGGCAAGTGCGACGAACCGGGCGAGTCGGTGGCGCGCCATGGCGCTAGAAGCTGACGTCTGGCGCCGAATCGGCGAGTTCGACAGCGTCGTAGAGCTCCCGTTGCTTGAAGCCTGTCATTGCCGCGACGAGGTTCGACGGGATCTGCTGCACCGAGTTGTTGTAGGTCAGCACGGTGTCGTTGTATATCTGGCGTGAGATCGCGATCTTGTTCTCTGTGTCGGTGAGGTCGGCTTGCAGGCTCTTGAAGTTCTCGGACGCTCGGAGCTCGGGGTAGGCCTCCGCAACGGCAAACAGCTGCCGCAGAGCCGATGTCAGGAAGTTGTCGGCCTGTGCTTGCTCGCCAGGTGTCTCAGCCGAGGCAGCTGCCGACCGTGCCTGGGTGACCCGTTCGAACGTCTCGCGTTCATGAGAGGCGTAGCCCTTGACCGTTTCGACGAGATTGGGAATCAGGTCATATCTGCGTTGGAGTTGGACATCAACCTGGCCCCACGCATTGTCAACTCGGTTGCGCTGTCCAACGAGCTTGTTGTACGTCGTCGCAACAAAGAGTGCGAGCAGCAATACGACGCCGATACCGATGATGAATCCCCACATGGTGGTAACGATAGCACGGCGCGGGTGACGCGAAAGAACCCGGAGCATCTTCAGCGCCGCACCGAGGTGCGCATCCGCCGCCGCACGGGACCTACGTGCGGATCTCCGGGTTCCGGTGGTCCGAGTGGAAGTCGCTACCTACCTCGTAAGAGGAGCACGACCTCGCTGGTCACAGCTGGCCGGCTAGCGCTCGGCCACCTCCGGGGTCCTGTAAGAACTACACATTCCTGGACCACCTCCTTTCTCCGTCCGCATACCTTAGCCGACCCTCCAAGAAGCAATCAACACTGCTGAGTTGCGTCGGTGTGAGACAATGACCTATGGCGACCAATTTGGTTCCCAGCCGGGAGGCACTCATGGCGAACAAGAACAAAGACACCAAGAATTCAAAGAAGACCGCAGGCCGCAGCCTCAAGGAGAAACGACTCGACAAGAAGGCGAAGCGGACATCCCACGGCAGCGCAAGCAACAGCTCAGTCGATAAGACGTTCAACCACTGAAGGGATGCGGTCAGCCCGATCGTGACGCTTTGACCATCCTCTCTGGCTCGGTGCGCGCATCGCAGTAGTGTGTCGTGGCTGGCAAAGCGAAGGACATCTGTGACCAAGAGCATCGGAATCCTCACGGCGGGAGGAGACTCCCCCGGACTCAACGCCGCCATTCGGGCGATCGGGAAATCGGCGATTCGTCAGCATGGCTGGAATGTCATTGGCTTCAAGGACGGGTTCCGGGGGCTGATGCAGAACCGCATCATGCGGCTCGACAACGATCTCCTCTCTGGAATTCTCACCACGGGGGGCACGATTCTGGGAACAGGTCGCGACAAGCCGCACCGGATGAAGGTCGGTGACAAGGTCCTGGACATGACAGACGTGATGCTTGACAACTTCAAACATCACAACCTCGATGCCTTGGTGTGTCTCGGAGGCGGCGGCACACACAAGAACGCACTCATCCTCTCCGAGAAGGGACTTCCGATCATCACGCTTCCCAAGACGATCGATGCCGATCTCGTGGGAACGGACGCCACGCTCGGGTTCGACACAGCACTCGGAATCGCGACGGAGGCCGTCGACAGGCTCCACTCGACTGCGCATTCGCACCACCGGATCATCGTTGTTGAAATCATGGGACACAATGTTGGTTGGCTCACGTTGGGTGCCGGCCTTGGGGGCGGTGCTGACGTGATCGTGATTCCCGAGATCCCCTATTCGGTCGACGCCATCGCCGAAGCCATATCTCTGAGACAAGCAGCTGGTTCGACCTTCTCGATCGTTGCCGTTGCGGAAGGGGCGGTCTCAACGAAGCTTGCTGGGATGATCGACGCGATACCCGAGTCCGACGATGCGCCCGACCAGGTGAAGCAGTTGCTGAAGAAGCGTAAGACGACCGTTGAAATCGCCACACAACTCGAAAAGAGCACCGGCCTCGAGGCCCGTGTCACGATCCTTGGGCACGTCCAGCGCGGCGGTGCTCCGTCACCGATGGACAGGGTTGTCGCCACAAAACTCGGGGTGGCGGCGACAGCAGCGGTCGCAGCCGGTCGCACCGGCGTGATGATCGCCTCGCGTGGCGAGGGAGTCGAGTTGGTTCCCATCGCAGACGTCGCTGGCAAGGTACATCTCGTTCCGCATGATCACCCGTGGGTGGAATCCGCAAGGGCACTCGGCGTCTGCATGGGCGACCGTCCGTGACCTCCGATGTGAAGCGGTCGGTGATCGAAACCCTCGTTGGCCTCACAGCCAATTTCGACACCATGGAATGCGATCCCGATCTCGCTGACACGGCGCAATTCTGTGAGGCATACGACATCCCGCTCGAACGCTCAGCGAACGCCATCATGCTTGCATCGAAACGACCTCAGGGTGTCTATGCCGTGTGCATGGTGCTTGCAACACATCGACTCGATGTCAACGGCGTTGCTCGTCGCGAGATGGACGTCAAGAAGGTCTCGTTCGCTCCCCCAGAAGTCACCGCCGAAGTGACGGGCATGGTGATGGGTGGCGTCACGCCGTTCGGCCTCCCACCCGGTGTCTCGGTGCTCGTTGACGGTGCCGTCATGGCTCATCCCTGGGTCGTCGTCGGTGGTGGCTCACGCGACATGAAGGTGACCGTGGACCCTGAGGTCTTCTCCCGGATGCAGGACGTTCGCGTCGTCGAAGGCCTTGCCAATCCAATCGACGTGTAGTCCCATCTGACTAGTCATCCTGCACGACGATCATTAGTCCTTCACTTCGGTACCAATCTGCCGATTGAATTGACATGAACATCAAACCACTCCTGCAGCTGATCAAATTGCGCTCCGAAGCGGGTGTGACAGGGGTTGAGTACGCCCTCCTTGGAGCGCTTTTCGCAGTGGCCTCCCTCGGCGCCATAGCGGCTGTCGACACCGCCGTGACTCACGAACTTGACGACATGACAGCTGGTATCTCTGCCAGCGCCACACTTTGGGATACATCCGACGACGGATCCGGTGGCGGTGATGGCACCACCACCACGACCACCTCGACCACGACCACCACGACGACCACCACCACGATACCCCCGACGTCCACCACGACAACCTCGACGACGACGACCACGATCCCCACACCCGTCATCACGGCAGACGAGGGTTTGTTCGAATGGCGCAATGAATCGCAGGGGAAGTGGAAAGCAAGTGCCATCTTCCACAACACTTGGGGCGAGGATGTCGAGCTGACGATCGAAATCGTCACCACAAAGGTGAATGGCAACGAGCCCACGACTGTCACGACGCTCGAGATCGGTCCTCCAAGCGAGGGCGGTCCTCAGGGCACGGGCATCATCAGCGTCAACAAGGGGAACCAAGCCGTCTCGGTCCAGTTCCGAGTGATTTCCGTCACGACGAAGCCCGAAAACGGCGAGGGCGTCACTTACGCAACAACGGAACCTGTCGTTTTCGTCAGCGTACCCGGGTAGTTATTGCCGGGGGAGCCACCGGAGCTGGGGGCTGATCGGTACACGTCCCTCATTCTCTGGGCTGTAACCCACCGTTTTCGGTGGGTTCATACCCTGGGTACGCGAACGATCGGGAATCAGCGGGTGATGGTCAGGCCGTGTTTGGGCCGTGGGTAGAGCTCTCCGGGGGGGTTGTCGCCGCTGTATTCGACCCAGGTCATCGATGTTGCACCCACATCTTGGGGGACCATCGTGATGCAGTCCTTCACGGGGCATACGAGGCTGCACAGGTTGCACCCGACACAGTCGTCGTACTTGATCCACACCTCGGTCTTGCCGTCGTCGGTCGGCTTCGATCCGATCGCCTGGTGGGCACCGTCCTCGCAGGCGATGTAGCACAACGCACAGCCGATGCACAGCTCCTGATCGATGCTTGCCTTCAGAACAAAGTTGATGTCGAGGTTCTCCCACGTCGTGACACGTTCAAGCGACTTGCCTCGCAGCTCATCGACGCTTGAGAGGCCCTTCTCGTCGAGGTAGTTCGAAAGACCCTCGTGCATGCCCTCGACTATTCGGTAGCCGTAGTGCATGACCGCAGTGCAGACCTGAATCGTCGTCGCCCCCAACAGGATGTATTCGGCAACGTCCTGCCATGTCCCAATCCCACCGATCCCCGAGATGGGGAGATCAGCCGTTTCAGGATCCGCAGCGATCGAAGCCACCATGTTGAGCGCTATCGGCTTGACCGCGGGGCCGCAGTATCCGCCATGGCTCGACATCTCACCCACAACGGGACGAGGCGTGAAGGAATCCAGATCGACACCGGTGATCGAGTTGATCGTGTTGATCAGCGACACCGCATCGGCACCACCGTCTTTGGCCGCGCGTGCGGCGTATCGGATGTCGGTGATGTTGGGTGTCAACTTGACGAACACGGGAGTCGTGGCGGACGACTTGGCCCATGTCGTGATGTCACATGTGTACTCGGGCACCTGGCCGACTGCGGCTCCCATGCCACGTTCTGACATGCCGTGAGGACACCCGAAGTTGAGCTCGATGCCGTCGGCGCCTGCCTGTTCGACCTGCTTGATGATCGTATCCCACGCATCGGGATCCGATTCGACCATGAGGCTCACGATCACGACATTGTCCGGATAACGTCGCTTGACCTCCTCGATCTCGATGAGGTTCACGTCGAGTGAACGGTCAGTGATGAGCTCAATATTGTTCAGGCCCATCATGCGCGACCCGTTGATGTCGACCGACGAGTAGCGGCTGTAGACATTCTCTATCGGTTCGCCGAGGGTCTTCCACACCGCTCCACCCCACCCCGCGTCAAAGGCGCGGGCGATCTGATCGCCGGTGTTCGTCGGAGGTGCGGATGCGAGCCAAAACGGATTCGGCGACTCGATGCCGCAGATGTTCACTGATAGGTCAGCCATCGCTCCTCCTCAGACGCCGGCGGGCGCCAGCAGCGCCTCGTGGATATTGCGGGCTGCAATCTTGCCGTGCTCAACTGCGTTGACGACTTCCTTGCCACCGTTGACACAGTCACCGCCTGCCCAAATGCGGTCATTGCCTGTCCTGTGATGCTCGTCAACGACGACCCGGCCTCCACGGTCGGTTTCCACCCCAGGCAGCGCCCCGAGAAACCCGGTCCGTTTCGCCTGGCCCGTCGCGCGTAGAACTCGATCGACGGGGATCCCGTACTCGGTCCCACTGATCTCGACCAGCTTGCCATCGGCGTTGAGTTCGGTCCGTGTACAGATCAAACGCTCGACGGAATCGCTTCCTTCAATCCGCTCAGGTGTGCTCCAGTGAACAAACTCAACACCGTTCTTCAGCGCACGCTCAATGTCGTGGGGGTAGCCACCCATCTGTTCACGACCTCGTCGGTAGACGAGATACACATGGTGTGCACCCGAAAGAGCCGACTGCGTAGCAGCATCAATCGCCGTATTGCCACCACCGATGACCGCGACACGCTGACCGCTGACATCGACAGAGCCACTGCGGACGTCTGCGATGAAATCAAGAGCGTCTTCGACACCGGTGAGATTCTCTCCTGCGATGCCGAGTTGTGGTATGTCCCCAAGACCAACGCCAACGAAGACAACCTCGTGGGCGGCCATGAGCTCATCGATCGAGATGTCGGAGCTCGGCGAGGAGCCAACGGAAACACCGTTGCGAATCTCGACTCCGAGGCCTGTGATGAACGCAACCTCGGCGATTGCTGTGTCCATATCCATCTTGTAATTGGCGACACCGTAGGTGTTGAGGCCACCGGGTTGTGGCCGTGCATCGTAGATCACGACGGAGTGGCCGAGCTTGACCAACTCGGCACCCGCAGACAGCCCTGCCGGTCCTGCCCCGATGATCCCGATCGAGTGTCCCGTCGGGGCGGCCATCTCGAACGGATTGACGTTGCCGAAGACGACATCCTCCGTCCCGAACGCCTGGAGACGACCGATCTGGATCGGTCGCTCGTGCAGTTCGTTGAGGACGCATGCACCCTCGCAGAGCATCTCGACAGGGCATACCCGTGCACACGATGCTCCGAGGATGTTCGACGACAGGATGGTTCGGGCAGAACCGAGGAGATCACCGGTCGATATCCGCTTGATGAACTGTGGCACATTGATGCTTGTTGGGCACGCCCGCGTACACGGTGCATCCCAACACATCAGACATCGATGTGCCTCAACAAGCGCCTCGTCCCAGGTCATCGTCGGTGCCGGCCTGAGGGCCGACACCGCAATCGCCGGTGGCTCCATCTGGTTCATACCCGTTCCATCCTGTTGTCTCAATCCTCAGCTTTGTGGGGTGGCTACTCGCCGCCCTCGGTGAGTTCTATCACCTTCGGTGTCCACCCGTTCCCGTCGACATCAACACCGGCAGCACGAAGGTTCGTGAGTGCCTCTTCGTTGATGTCCGTGCGATACGCGTCAGGCCCTGGGTCAGCCGAAAGGAGCTCGCCATCAATTGCATTCTGAATGGTCTGATTCCACAGATTCGGATCCATGGTGCCGACACCGTTGGATGCAGGCCAAATCAGGTTGTTGATCTCGTTGAGCATCCAACGCTGATGTACTTCGCCAAGGGTCGGACCTGCGGCGATCACGTGAGCGACACACTCGTCAAAGTTGTCCCGACAGAATGCCCATCCCATGATCGATCCCTGAACCAGCTTCACGGCAGTCTCTCGGTATGCGGGGTCGCTTTCGAGGCGGCCAGCGTCGGCCCAGATGCCGTCCTGGAGCATTGCTGTGCCAACCTTGTTCCAGTCAATGACAGCGAGGTCCTCTGGCTTGAACAGCTCACCCGTTGCGGGGTTGACCGTCTCGAGTACCTGGGCGTATTCGTTGTAGGTCATTGCCTGGGCAGCGTCGATGTCGCCTGCGATGAACGCAAGCATGTCGAACTGCTGCTGGACGATGTTGACATCAGCTTGCGGATCGAGTCCGGCGCTGCGGAGCCCTGCGTACAGCTCAGCCTCATTGCCGAAGCCCCAGCTCCCGACGTTCTTACCCGCCAGATCGGCCGGTGTCGTGATGCCTTGGTCTGCAAACGAAACCTGCAGCGTTGCTGATCGTTCGAATATCTGGGAGATATTCACAACATCGGCACCCTCTTCTCTCGGTCCAAGTGCACGCACGGCCCAGGATTCAGCAAAGTCAGCGCCACCTGCGCCGAGAACCGTCGCTGGGACGATGTCCACTCCACCTTCAAGGATCGTGACGTCGAGACCGAGATCCTCGTAGAAGCCCTCGGCCACCGCCGCGTAGTATCCGGCAAACTGTGCCTGGGTGAACCATTGGAGTTGCAGCGAGACCGGTGTCAGCTCTGCCTCCATCTCACCAGCGGTCGTTGTGGTGTCATCGCTGTCGGAGCTACATGCCGCCGCCAGCATGGCAACAACGGCAAACACGACAAGCCATCGTGCCGCACCTTGCTTCTTGATCAATTGCATTGAGTCTCCTCACTCGTCCATGGTCATCGCTGGGTCACCCAACGACATCTACATCTGGTCGCCACGGGGTGGCAACCCTTTCAAACCCTCCGCTCACAAGATACAGGATGATTCCCATGGCGCTGGCCGCCACAACTGCTGCCCAGGCATCTGTGTATCTCCCTGACGCTGCGTTCTGGACAATAAACTGCCCGAGCGTGTCTTGGCTCCCACCGAAATACTCTGCCACGATCGCCCCAATCACTGCAAGAGATGACGCAATCTTGAGGGCGGTGAAGAACAGCGGCATGGCGCTGGGGATCCGGATCATTCTGGTGATCTCCCACTTCGATGCAGCGTACGAGTGCATGAGTTCGATCTCGGTGGATCCAACGCTTGTCAAGCCCCTCGTGGTGTTGATGAAGACGGGGAAAAACACGAGGAGCACAACGATCGCCTGATTCGACGTTGGAGAAAGGAGTCCGTACCAGGCATTGAAGATCGGAGCGAGAGCGATGATGGGGATCGCATTCAACGAAATGGCAAGAGGGGTGAGGGTCTCATCCGCGATTCGGAAGCGGGACACGAGCAGTGCCCAGGCGATTCCGAGCAGAACACCGACGATCAGGCCCGTGACCACGATGTAGCCCGTGTTGATGGTTGCCGACCAGATCGCAGCGGAATGCTCGTTGAGCGCCTCGAGTATCTCGGTTGGGCGCGGAAGCAGGAACCCGTCGGGTTTCGCCAGCAGCAGCGAGATCTCCCACAGAAGAAGTCCACCGAGACCGATCACCAGTGAGGGAAATGCCGCGTCCCAGCCTCGCTTGATCACCCGTTGGACTCCTCGAACCGAAGCGCCTCACGTACCTCGGTGATCGAATCGAAGAACGCCTGCGATTCCCGCGTATCGAAACTGCGCTTTCCGAGGCCCACCGAGATGTCCGCTGCAATCCGTCCGGGCCGCGGTGACATGACGACGACTCGGTTGGACAGGAACACTGCCTCTGGGATTGAATGGGTGACGAACACGATGGTCTTTCCTGTCTTCTCCCAAATCTCGAGAACTTCCATCTGCATGTGCTCACGGGTCATCTCGTCGAGGGCCCCGAAAGGTTCATCCATGAGGAGAAGCTGGGGTCGGAACGAAAGTGCCCGCGCAATTGCTACACGCTGCCGCATCCCGCCCGATAGCTCACGCGGATAGTGATCGCCGAATTCGGGAAGCTTCACAAGTTTGAGCATCTCGGTCGCCCGCTCCTTGCGTAGCGACTTGTCCCAACCCATCAGCTGAAGAGGGAGCTCGATGTTCTGGGTCACGGTCCTCCACTCGAACAACCCTGACGTTTGGAACGCCATGCCGTAGTCGCGGTCGAGCCGCGCCTGATCTGCCGACTTCCCGTTCACGACGACCGATCCCTCAGTTGGATGCGTCAACGCACCCATCAGCCGAAGCAGCGTCGACTTGCCGCAACCTGATGGACCGATCAGAGAAACAAACGTCCCTTCGTCGATCGTGAGATCAATGCCGTCGAGGGCGTGCACCTCATTCGGCTTGCCGACGTTGAACACCTTCGACACCGCTCCGATCTCAACCGTGGCAGTGGCGGGTGAAATCTGGGTTTCATGGTCGGTCATGGGGCGGCGGATCCTTCCTGGCGTTTGGACATGACGAAGAACTCAGTAATGGTGACCATCCCGACAACAACGATGCCAAGGACCGCAGCACCCATCACGGACGCATACAGCCGGGAAGGTCCGGTCGTGTAGCGGCTTGCGTAGTCGAGAATCAGACGACCAAGCCCACCAGAAACACCGCCGGAGATCTCACCGACAATTGCTCCCACAATCGAAACTGTGGCAGCCAGTTTGAACGCGGCGAACAGATAGGGAAGCGCAGCAGGAAGCTGCAGCTTCATGAGCGTTTGGCGCCGCGAGGCGGCATACGACCGCATGAGCTCCATCGCCGCGGTGTCTGCTGACTGCAAACCCTTTATCCCATTCATCGCCACGGGGAAAAAGGTGAGGTATGTGGCGATGATCGCAACGGACATCCATGGCTGCCAATCAAAGGGAAGCCATCCCATCGACTTCGACCCCCAGATGACAACGATCGGTGCAATAGCGACGAGGGGAACGGTCTGACTTGCCACCAGGTAGGGCGACAGTCCGCGTTCGATCCAGCGTGACCGCAACATGATGATTGCCAACGCGAGGCCGAGCATCATGCCGAAGAAGAAACCGAACGCTGCCTCACGGAACGTGAACAACGATGCCTCGGCGATGAACGCGGCGAGAGGCTTTGACGAGTTTCGCTGTGGAGGCTGGCCAAGCTCCAACACGATGTCCTTGATCGGCGGCATCGTGAGGTCGTTGGTCCGCGGCAGCACCCGCCCGATGACCGGCCATTCTGTTTGGGCGTCGTTGATTGACTCGCCAAATGCTTTGTAGCCGGTGTACAGGAGGGCGAGGGCGACGAGAAAGGCAAGAAAGACCACCACCCTCCGCACACCGCGGCGAACCGCTGCCTTGCGTTCATGGCGGGCAACAGCCCGAGTGGTTTCCTCGCGGGTGGCCATCTGCTCAGACGTTCTGCGGAAAGCCGAGATCGATCGAGCTTGTTGCAGGATCGGGCCAGCGCGAGGTCACAACCTTTGCTTTCGTATAGAAATGAATGCCTTCAGGGCCATATGCGTGCGAATCTCCGAACAGCGAGTCGCCCCAGCCACCGAAGCTGTAGTACGACACGGGAACCGGCACCGGAACGTTGATACCAACCATGCCGGCGTCGACATCGATCTGGAACCGTCTCGCCGCCCCACCATCCCTTGTGAAGATCGCCGTCCCATTGCCGAACGCGTTGTCGGCGATAAGCTTGACGGCCTTTTCGTATGTGTCGACCCGAACGACCCCAAGGACGGGGCCGAAGATCTCCTGGTCGTAGCACGCCATGCCGGGAGTCACGTTGTCGATCAGGGATGGTGCGAGAAAGAACCCATCGCCATCGAAACTCTGCTCGGTGCCATCGACGACCACCGTCGCACCTTCTCCGGTGGCGTTCGTTACGAATGACGCAACGCGATCGCGGTGCTCCCTCGTGATGAGCGGTCCCATTTGGGAAGCTGCGTCGGTTCCGTCCCCGACGGTCAGGCTCGGTATGCGTTGTGCAACGGCATCGATGAGTGGATCGGCCGCTGACCCCACCGCCACAATGATCGATATCGCCATGCAGCGCTCCCCTGCTGAACCGTACCCGGCACTAACGGCGGCATCAGCGGCGAGTCCGATGTCCGCGTCCGGGAGGACAACCATGTGGTTCTTTGCACCCCCAAGCGCTTGGACGCGCTTTCCATTGTTCGTTCCGGTCGTGTACACGTACCGAGCGATCGGCGTCGAACCCACGAAGGAAACAGCCTTTACATCGGGATGCTCAAGAAGGCGGTCTACGGCGACCTTGTCACCCTGGATGATGTTGAAGACACCATCAGGGAGGCCAGCCTTGTCAAGGAGTTCGGCAGCAAGCAGGTTCACGCTGGGATCCTTCTCGGACGGCTTGAGGACGAACGTGTTGCCCGCAGCGATCGCATTGGGGTACATCCACATCGGGACCATGGCAGGGAAATTGAACGGTGTGATGCCTGCCACGACGCCGAGTGGCTGACGCACGGAATACACGTCAATCCCTGTCGATGCCTCCTGCGAGAACGACCCCTTCAGGTGCTCAGCAAGACCGCAGGCATACTCAATGTTCTCGAGTCCGCGATTGACCTCGCCGAGCGAATCGGAAAGAACCTTGCCGTGCTCTGCTGTGAGCAACGCAGCGAAATCCTCCGCATGCTTGTCAACGAGGTCTCTGAACCGATACATGATCGCTGTCCGTTTGGCAATCGACGTGATACCCCACGTCTCAAACGCCGACTTCGCAACGGCGACGGCACCGTCAACCTCTTCGATCGATGCCAAGCCGACCTTCGCGGTCACCTCGCCGGTCGCTGGGTTGTAGACATCGGAGGTACGTCCCGAGGTCGACGCGATCTCGCTCCCTCCGATGATGTGGTTGATCTGCTTCATGGAGTCTCCGTGCCTTTTCGTATCAGTTGTGGATGGACATTCGCTCGCGTGGCAGGTAGTGGCCATCGCCCTTGTCGCCGACGTACTGGTCGTTGTCGATGATGACCTTGCCCCGCAGCATGACGGTCTCGACCTTGCCCTCAACCTCCATGCCTTCGTACGCCGAGTAGTCGACATCCATGTGGTGCTGTTCGACAGACTTTGTCCACGAGACTCCGGGGTCGAACACGACAATGTCAGCATCGGACCCAACCGCGATGGTGCCCTTTTGCGGATAAAGGCCGAACAGCTTGGCCGGTGCGGTCGAGCACAACTCAATCCATCGGTTGAGATCGAACCTGCCGCCGACCACGCCGCCGTGATAGATCAGTTGATACCGATCCTCAACACCGGGAATACCGTTGGGGATCGCTGTGAAGTCACCAAGACCGAGCTTCTTCTGGGTTCCGAGCGTCGGATGGTCATCCATGCAGAACGGGCAATGGTCCGTTGACACGACCTGAAGGTCGTTGGTGGCCAGGGAGCGCCACAGCGCATCCTGATGCCCCTCGGACTCCTTGCGGATCGGCGTCGAGCACACATACTTTGCACCCTCAAAGCCGGGAGCAGACAGGTGCTCCTCGTGGGTCAGGAACAGATACTGCGGGCATGTTTCTCCGAAAATGGGGTACCCGTCGTCACGGGCTTCGGCTACCTCGGCAACTGCTTCCTTTGCGGACATGTGGACGATGTAGAGATGGGCGCCTGCGAGCTGTGCAAGCTTGATCGCTCGGTGTGTCGCTTCGCTCTCGGTGATCGGTGGTCGCGTGAGCCCGTGGTACTTCGGATCGGTCTCACCACGCTGGAGTGCCTGCTCTCGCAGTACATCGATTGCCATGCCGTTTTCGGCATGCATCATGATGAGCGTGCCCGTCTCGGCAGCCTTTTGCATGGCGCGGAGGATCTCACCGTCATCTGAGTAGAAGACACCGGGGTACGCCATGAACAACTTGAACGACGTACATCCTCGGTCGATGAGGACTTCCATCTCCTTGAGTGACTGTTCGTTGATGTCACCCGCAATCATGTGGAAGCCGTAGTCGATTGCACAGTTGCCATCGGCACGGTTCATCCAGTTGTCGAACCCATCAACGAGTCCCTCACCCTTTACCTGGACGGCAAAGTCCACGATGGTCGTTGTCCCTCCCCATGCCGCAGCGCGAGTCCCGGTCTCGAAACTGTCAGATGCCGATGTACCTCCAAACGGCAGCTCCATGTGGGTGTGGGGATCGATGCCACCTGGGATCACATACTTGCCAGCGGCGTCGATGACCTTGTCTGCGTCGTCAGCCCAGGTATGGGATCCGGTGGCGGCAATCGCTACAACCTTGTCGTCTTCGACCAGCACGTCGGCGACCGTGATATCGATCGCCGTGATGACGGTGCCTCCCGAAATGAGTGTCTTCATCGTTGGTCCTCCTGATCAGTCGATAGCCGAAATGGCAGATGTGATGATGTCGCTGGCGGTGTCGATCTCAGCCTCGGTCACGGTCAGCGGTGGGGCAATACGCAGCACGTTTCCGTACAGACCACCCTTCCCGATGAGCAGACCGCGCTTCTTGCATTCCTCAAGGAGCCGTCCGGCGCGTCCGGCATCGGGGTCTCCCGATCCGGGTTCGGCAGTCTCTATTGCCAGCATCAGCCCTTTGCCCCTGAACTCGAAAATCCATGGCGTCCTGTCTGTTACCGGGAGAAGGGCCTCGTAGAAACGCGATCCCTGCTTCAGGGCGTTTCCCTGCAAGTCGTTGTCCACGAGATACTTCAGGTTCGCCAGTGCCCCGGCGCTCACCAAGGGGTTTCCACCGAAGGTAGAGATCGAGTTTGCACCGATACAATTCATGATCTCGGGTCGCGCCACGACACCACCGATCGACAGACCATTCCCGATTCCCTTCGCAAACGTCATGATGTCCGGCGTGATGTCATGGGCCTGGTAGCCCCACATGTGTTCACCGGTGCGGCCCCAGCCGGTTTGAACCTCATCGGAAACAAACAGGATGTCGTACTCGTCGAGCACATCCTTGAACCGTTTGAAAAACCCGTCTGGCGGAGTTGCGAAACCTCCGACACCCTGAATCGGTTCGGCGATCATCGCCGCGACATCACCTGACGTCATCATGTCGATGACCTGTTGCAGGTCGGCAACAGCGGCATCGGTGAAATCGTCATCATTGAGATGGGCATACGGGCTGCGGGCCTTGTATGGGCCTTGGACGTAGTGCACGTTGAGACCGGAATATCCCGTTGGTGACCATGACCGGTGGCTGGTGAGAGCCACCGCAGTGAAGCTCCGCCCGTGGTAGCTGTTGCGCAGCGCGAGTACCTGGTTCGATCGTCGATAGGACGTCGCAAGCAGCATGGCTGCGTCGTTGGCCTCGGTCCCCGATGGTGTAAAGAACACGCGCGCATCGGGGATCCCTGACATCTCCGCGACCATCTCTGCAAGCTCAATCATCGGCTGGTTCAGGTACAGCGTCGAGGTGTGGAGCACTTTGGCTGCCTGCTCGGTGATTGCCGCTGTGACCTCAGGAAGTGAGTACGCCGTCATCGTCGTGAGGATGCCACCAAAAAAGTCGAGATACTCGTTCCCTTCGAGATCCCAGACAGTGCGTCCCTCGCCACGGTCGATGGCAATCGGCTCGTCGTAGTACAGCGCAAGCCACGATGGCATGACCGCCCTGGTGCGTTCGGTGAGTTCGGCGTGAATACCCATGTGGTCTAGCTCCTGACGAGCGGCCCGTAGGCATCAGGGCGACGGTCGCGGTAGAACGCCCAGGTGTTTCTGACTTCTTCGATCCTGTCAAGGTCGAGGTCGCGGACCACGAGCTCGGCGTCGGTATCCGACGCGACATCGCCAACGAACTGTCCCCGTGGATCAACAAAGTATGAGGTCCCGTAAAAGTCGTTGTCTCCGAGGTCTTCGACCCCGACACGGTTGATCGCACCGACGTAGTACATGTTCGCAACGGCAGATGCCGGCTGTTCGAGTTGCCATAGGTAGGACGAAAGACCACGGCTCGTGGCCGATGGGTTGAACACGATCTCGGCACCGTTGAGACCAAGCGCACGCCACCCCTCGGGAAAATGGCGGTCATAACAGATGTAGACGCCGACCTTGCCAACTGCCGTGTCGAACACGGGGAAATCTACATTGCCAGGACGGAAGTAGAACTTCTCCCAGAACCCTCCGACATGCGGGATGTGGTGCTTGCGGTACTTCCCAAGGTATGTACCGTCCGAATCGATGACTGCGGCGGTGTTGTACAAAAAGCCAGCCATCTCCTTTTCGTACATGGGGAGCACCATGACCAGGTTGAGCTCTTTGGCGAGCTCTTGGAACCGCTTGGTCGTTGGTCCGTCAGGGATCGCCTCTGCGTAGCCGTAGTACTCGATGTCCTGGACCTGGCAGAAGTACGGGCCGTAGAACAGCTCTTGGAAACAGATGACCTGGGCACCGTCCGCTGCGGCCTCACGAGCGTACTTTTCGTGGAGCTCGATCATGGATTCCTTGTCGCCTGTCCATTCGGTCTGGAGGATTGCTGCGCGTACGACTCGACTCATGGGTTGGCTCCTTTGCATGCACGCGAGTTCGGTGCTGGAACCCGCGTTTGTCCTGTACCCACACCCTACCGTTCCCTGTGGGTCGTGTTTTGCTCCGATCAACGTTCCGGTGTGTAACGCTCGGCGTCAATAGGGATCCAAACAAGGGCATCATCATTCACACGCGGCCGCAATTGTTGCGACAATGCACCGAGACAACCTTCACGAAAGAGGATCCGATGAATATCGGGGTAGTGACCGAGATCAAGCCGGACGAGCGCCGGGTTGCTCTTCAGCCTGGAGCCGCAAACGACCTCGTCCATCGCGGACATGACGTGTTCGTCCAGTCTGGGGCAGGCAGTGGGGCTGGCGCTCCCGACGCAGCTTTTGAGGCCGCTGGGGCGACGATGCTCGCCACGCCAGAGGAAGTCTTCGCCGCAGCCGAGTTGATCGTGCACGTGAAGGAGCCGCAGCAGTCTGAGATCGCGATGCTTCGTCCCGATCAGACACTCTTCACGTACCTCCACCTTGCCGCATATCCGAAAGTTGCTGAGGGTCTCATGGCGTCTGGGGCGACGGCGATCGCCTACGAGACCGTTGTATCAGCGGGAACGCTCCCGTTGCTGGCACCGATGAGCCACATAGCCGGCCGATTGTCGACGCAAGTCGGAGCGTTTTATCTGATGGCGCCGAATGGCGGACGCGGCGTACTACTAGGTGGCCACGCTGGGGTGCCTCGAGGCCGAGTCGTTGTCATCGGGGCGGGAGCCGCTGGCCTCAACGCCATCGACGTTGCTGTGGGTCTCGGTGCGCAAGTGACGGTTGTCGATGTCAACATTCAAGCGCTCGAACGCGTCAACGACCGCTGGGGTTCGCGGGTCTCGACTGACTATTCGACCAGGGCTTCTGTTGCCGAATGGGTAGCACAGGCCGACCTGGTCATCGGTGCGGTTCTTGTCGCTGGTGACAGGGCACCGGTGGTTCTCACCAAGGACATGCTTGCCGACATGCATGACGGCTCTGTGGTCGTCGACATCTCGATCGACCAGGGCGGCTGCTTTGAAACGAGCCGTGAAACGACACACCACGATCCAACGTACGTCGTCGATGGCGTTGTGCACTATGCCGTCGGCAACATCCCGGGTTCGGTCCCGATCACAGCATCGCGGGCACTGTCGAATGCGACATTGCCGTACGTGAGGGCATTGGCGGAGGGCACCGCGACTGCCGTTGATCGCATGCCCGAACTTGCAGGAGGTGTCAATGTCGTAGGTGGGAAGCTCACGCACGAAGCGGTCGCCCATGCCCTCGATGTGGAGTACGCCGATCCGCTGACCGCTCTTGGGCTCGCATAACTCACACCCTGCACTCCGGTGGCACCAACGCGTCGCGGTCACCGATACGCTTGAGCGGTTGACCCATCGAGAGAGGCCGCATCGTGGACGCTGACACCATGTATCGAAGAAGATGGCTGACGCTTGCGGTTCTGTCGCTCAGCCTTGTCATCATCGGGCTCGACAACACGATCCTCAACGTCGCTCTGCCAACTCTGGTTCGAGAACTCGACGCGTCGGGCAGCGACCTGCAGTGGATGGTCGATGCCTACGTTCTCGTCTTTGCTGGGCTGCTTCTCACCATGGGCGCACTCGGTGACCGATTCGGACGCAAGCGGGCTCTCAATGTCGGTCTCGTCATCTTCGGTGCTGCATCGGTATTTGCGGCGTTCGCCGATTCGTCGGACGCTCTCATCGCAGCTCGGGCGTTCATGGGTGTCGGCGGTGCGCTAATGATGCCAGCAACACTATCGATCATCACCAACATCTTCACGGGCGCGGAACGAGGGCGTGCGATCGCGGCCTGGGCAGCGGTAGCCGGTTTGGGGATCGTTATCGGTCCCGGTCTCGGCGGTTGGCTTCTTGAGCACTTCTGGTGGGGCTCGATTTTTCTGATCAACGTGTTCATCGTCGGCGCCGCGCTGCTGCTCGGGTTCTTCCTCGTTCCCGAATCGAAGGATCCAGACGCAACACCACTCGATCCAATCGGTGCCCTGCTCTCCATCGGTGGCATGGTCAGCCTTGTCTACGCCATCATCGAGGCACCAGCGAAGGGCTGGACCGACCCGGTGGTTCTGGGCATCTTCGCCGCATCGGGGGTGTTGCTTGGTGCGTTCTTGTGGTGGGAGTACCGCGCCGAGCATCCCATGCTGAGACTCGAATTCTTCAAGAACCCCCGCT
The DNA here is from genome assembly GCA_963714375.1 of uncultured Acidimicrobiia bacterium. Taxonomy (GTDB): domain Bacteria; phylum Actinomycetota; class Acidimicrobiia; order Spongiisociales; family UBA5794; genus UBA5794. The sequence continues at coordinate 116,778 of CAVQOG010000001.1, read as the reverse complement.
TCAGCGCTGCGAGCTTGGCAATCACTCTCGTGTTCTTTGCCATGTTCGGGACAGTGTTTCTGTTGACGCAGTACATGCAATTCGTGTTGGGATTCTCCCCCCTCGAAGCAGGCCTCCGAGTTATGCCTGTCGCAACAATGATCATTGCGGCACCACTTTCGGCGCGGTTCGTCGAAAAGATTGGAACAAAGATTGTCGTAACAAGCGGGTTGTTCATCGTCGCGATTTCGATGGGGTGGCTTGCAACGATCGATGTTGACTCGACCTACGCCCATGTTGCCCTGACCCTCGTCCTCCTTGGCCTCGGGATGGGCACGGCGATGGCACCTGCGACGGAGTCGATCATGGGCTCCCTACCTCTCGCCAAGGCGGGGGTTGGGTCTGCCATGAACGACACGACACGACAGATTGGCGGTGCGCTCGGTGTTGCGATCCTCGGAAGTATCCTGGCATCGTCGTTTGGCGCCGACATGTCCTCCGTGGTTGCAGGGTTGCCGCCGGAGGCTGCCGAGATCGCTGGAGATTCGATTGGTGGCGCAATTGCCGTCGGCTCCCAATTGGGTGACGCGGGTCTACCCATTATCGCCGCCGCCAATCAGGCATTCGTCAGCGGCATGTCTACAGCCGTCTGGGTTGCCGCCGCGATCGCACTCGTCGGTTCCATCTCAACCTGGTTGTTCCTCCCAGCCAAGCCTCTCGAGGAGCAGCGCAAGCGCGACCTCTACCACGACCAATCGATCCTGGACTCTTAACGCGTTCTGTGGGCTGTAGCCCACCGAAATGGTGGGTTCATACCCTGGGTACGCGAGATGAGGGCCCGGGGGCCCTCATTCGCTAGTGGAGGTGGGGGGAATCGAACCCCCGTCCCGCAAGATTTCAACGCCGGCATCTCCGAGCGCAGCCAGCAGAATGAGCTTCGGAACACGGGGACCCTGCCGGCAAGCAACCCTGCGTCCTATCCGCAATCGTCTTTCCCCGCCTGTCACGGAACCCCGGCGGGGGCATCCCACATTGCATTGCCTGGGTCCGACGAGGTGGGTGCCCTTCGGTCAGACAGGAGCGTTTTCTACGCTGCCAGTGCGTAACTTTCGTTGTTTGCACTTATGTTTGTACCGGCTCTTTAACGAGGACTCCGGCGACCTCGGCTCGCTTCCGACGCATCAACGCTCACAGTCGAAACCATGTCACCCCCGCATTCGGGGAATGTGTTGGTGCACATCCACTCGTCAGAGGATACCTATCGGAAGAACTTCCGATAGCTGAATTCAAGAGTCCAGCTTGCTGGACTCCAAGCGACCCGACGCAGTCGGGTAGCCGAAGTCAGAAGTCAGACGTCAGAAGGAGATGGTTGGGCTGGGGGTCGGTACCCTTCCCGGGATGGACGAAACACTCGAAAGCACTGACGCGCCCGAGGTCGACATTGTTGCGGATCCAACCGAATCATTGGATGCTTCAACGCCGATCGTTCACCAATCGCGGTCCGGAAGTAGGTGGGCGATCGGGATCACCGTCATGGCTGGCGTCCTTGGTCTCGCACTCATTGCCACGCAGATCTTGACGCTCAACTCGCTCAACGCAGCAAAGACCGAGATCGAGGGCTTGCAAGAAGAGGTTGGCCTGATGGGGAACGAGATCAACGGGCTTGCAGGAGATATTGCAGACGTTGGAACCAACGTTGAAGAACTCGTCCTTGCAGACGCACTCGACTCCGACAACTCGAGCGCACTCGAGTCACCCGCTCAGGCGGCCCCTGCGGGATATCTCCCCCGCTTCGATCGCAATGCCCCCGACCAAGCACTCGGGATGGCCATGGGCACCATTGATGGGGTGGACGGGTACACGGAGGAACTGGTCTCGATTGATCCTTCCGATGGAAAGAAGCGAGTCTGGATGGTGTGGGCCCACTGGTGTCCGTACTGCCAGCAGGAACTTCCCATACTGTCTGAGTGGTACCCAACCGTTGCTGATCAATATGAGGCAGAGCTTGTCACCGTATCGACCAATATTGACCCGTCACGCGGGAACCCGCTCGAGGAATACCTCGCAGACGGCCAGTTCCCGTTCCCGGTCATCGTCGACCCAACCAACGACGCCGCCGTCAAGATGGGCATCTCGGCATTTCCGTTCTGGGTCGTTACTAACGGAGAGGGTGTCGTTCTGCTCCGCTCTCCGGGACTCCTCGAGGTTTCGCAGCTGGAGCAACTCTTCACCCAGCTAGAAAACCTCGGGACCTGACCGACGTCAGAAGTCAGAAGTCAGACGCTGTAAGCTGGAAGCCGTAAGCAGCGAGCGAAGCTCGCTATCTGCGATGGCTTTTCGCTCGGTCCATCTCGCGCCTTTGCTGGCGTTCGACAATTGACTGACGTTTGTCGTGGCGTTTCTTGCCCTTGCCAAGGCCGAGCTCGATCTTCGCCTTGCCGTCTGTGAAGTAGATCTGCGTCGGGACCAAGGTGAGGCCCTCTTCCCTGATTCGGCCGAACAGCCGGTCGATTTCCCGTCTGTGCAGCAACAGCTTGCGTGGGCGCTCAGGCTCATGACCCCCACCCTCGGCAAATTTGTACGGCGAGATGTGAGCACTTTCGAGCCAGACCTCGCCGTTGCGAATATCGGCGTATGAGTCCTTGAGCTGGGCCTGCCCGGCGCGGAGCGATTTGACCTCGGAACCAAGCAGAACCATCCCCGCTTCGAACGTGTCGAGAATCTCGTAGTTGAACCGCGCCTGGCGATTCGATGCGACAACTTTGCGACCAGACATGGAACGGGAGGCTAACGGGGTCGGATGGCAGATGACCGATGACCGATGACCGATGTCCGACTTCAGACTTCAGACTTCAGACGTCGGACGCGGACGTCGGGACCTTGCAGTGCCGTCCTCCCGCTTGCGGGGGGACGGTAGCGTCTGGGGCCGCAGACGCCGCAGGGGGCTTCGCCTACCAGTAGCTGACCGGGTTTCTGGGCGTTCCGTTGATGCGGACCTCAAAGTGGAGGTGCGGGCCTGTCGACTGTCCCGTCGAACCGACCCAACCGATGACCTGGCCTTGCGACACGGTCTGGCCAACGGAAACGCCGAGCTTGGACTGGTGGGCATAGAGCGTGACCATCCCTCCACCGTGGTCGATCATGACCGTGTTGCCATAGCCACCCTTGACACCTGAGAGAATCACCACGCCACCTTTGGCTGCGACGATCGGATTACCGTGGCCGGCATTCATGTCAACGCCATTGTGCATCTTGACGCCACCGCTGATCGGATGGACGCGTTTGCCGAAGCCAGACGAAACAGCACCGGGCACCGGCCTGATCAAGGCACCCGGCGAACTCGGTGAAGGATTCGAGGCTGCATAGATAGCGGCCTTGATCGAGGACTCCTCACGTGCAAGAGCCGAGATCTCATTCTCGAAATGGTCGATCTGGGCATCGATCTCAGCGAGCCTTGATTCCTGCGCTGCCGCTGCCTCAGCGAGAACCGCCCGCTTGGCATCAATCTCCAAGACCGCCGCCGACAGGTGCCGTTTGGATGCTTCCAAAGCCGCTATGTGCTCACGAACCTGCGCTTCTACGACCTTTACCTTGTCCTCTTCGATGGTCTGCTCGTCGACGATCTGCTGAAAGCGTTCGGCAGCAGCCGATGAAACACCGGTCAACACTTCGAGGTACGCCACACCCACAGTGATATCGGCAAGGGCTGGCGCGGAAAAAGCGATCGATGGTTCCGCCATACCTCCGCGCTCGTAGGCATCGAGAACCCATGCCTCGGCTTCGGCTCGCGTCGCTGACAATTCCTCGCGCAGACCTTCCAAATGGGCGAAGCGGGCAGCGAGCTCAGCCCGGACGGCATCAAGTTTGGCCTGGGTGGTGAGGGCAGTCGCCTCAGCACGGTCGTACGCACCCTGGGTCTCTGAGAGGTCAAGCTCGGCAGCATCGAGGAGCGCCTGAGCCTCGATGACCTCTTCGACGATCGGAGTTCTGACCGCCTCTTGCCCCGCAACAAGCTTGGACAATTCCGAGATTCTCGACCGCACTTCGGTGAGGTCCGTGCCAAGATCACCGGCGACAGCGGGCGCCACGACAGAGGCGATGAGGGCAGACGCCGAGACGAGGAGAAGAGCGCGGCGAATCACGAGCGCAAGGTGCGGTGGACTGCAAGGCTCAACGAACTACCGATCAAACCGGCAGCTACACCGAACAGCAGGACCAGCGCACCCTGCTTGACGAGGAAGTTGTTGTCGATCCCCAGATTGATCCAATCTGGGAGATCCTCAAGTCGGTCAACGGCGAGTTGTTGTGCCGTGACAACGAAGGCGACGGCAAGCGCGCCACCAAAGAAGCCTTCGAGCGCGCCCTCAATAAGGAACGGCGTCCGGACAAACCAATTGCTCGCACCAACCAAACGCATAATCTCGATCTCTTCACGGCGCGCGTATATCGCCATATGAATTGTGTTGGCAATCAGGGCCACCGCGGCGGTTCCGAGTGCTACAGCGAGGATCCAGAACATCAGCTGAAGCCCGTCTCGGAGCGCGATCATGGCATCGATCGCGGCATCAGCACTCTGCACCTTCTCGACCCCGGGTGTCGACCGCAAGCGCGTGACAATGATGTCGTAGTCGTCGGGATCGGCAGGCTGCACCCGTAACGACGCAGGCAACAGATCCGGGGTTTGCTCGAGAACGGACAACATCGCTTCGTTGTTCGCGAACAGGATCAGCGCCTCTTCAAAAGCATCGGCCTTCGACACATAGAACACGTCTTCGACCTGCGGCCACGTTGCGACCTCACCTTGGAGTTCTGCCGTGTTCTCCACCGTCATGTCGTCCTGGAGGAATGCAATGACGCGGACATCCTCGGCCCACCGGAGTGTGTTGACCCGCACGACCTCACCAAATACCAAGGTCCCGAATGTCAACGTGAGTGAGATGAATACAGCGAGGATTGCCCCCAGAACCACAAGAGCGTTGCGGCTCAGGTTCGAGACCGCCTCTTTGAACATGTAGCTCACGCGGGTCATGCGTCATCACCGGTCTGCGCGTCGTCCTCAATGTCTGAACCGACGTCGTCCGATTCCTCTGCGACCTCAGTCGTCTCCATCTCGAAGGAGACGACGTCTGGATCTGGGACAATGTCCGTGTCAGAAACGGTGCCCTCGTCAACGAATTCCTCAAACGCCTCGACGGATTCGACCGGCGCCACCTCTTCGACAGCAGTCTGGACTTCCGTGGTGACAGGAACCGTCGGCTCAAGAGCCGTTTCGTAGATGCCACGCGACTCGTCTCGCATGATGCGACCCCGGTCAATCTCAACGACACGTCGACGCATTGCATCAACGATCGCGTGGTCGTGCGTCGCCATGACGACCGTCGTACCGGTGCGGTTGATTCGGTCAAGGATGCGCATGATGCCAACCGAGGTGGCAGGATCGAGGTTTCCTGTCGGCTCGTCAGCAAGGAGGATCAACGGTCGATTCACAAACGCCCGCGCCACGGCCACACGCTGCTGCTCACCGCCTGAGAGCTGACGTGGGAGGCGATCGGTCTTCGTCGAAAGTCCGACAAGTTTGAGCACCTGGGGAACCTGATTGCGAATAACCGATCGGTGCTTCCCCGTCACTTCCATCGCAAACGCCACGTTTTCATACACGGTCTTGTTGGGAAGGAGCTTGAAGTCCTGGAACACGGTCCCGATGGATCGGCGGAGGTGTGGAACCTTCCAACTTGGGAGATCGGAGGCGTGCTTGCCTGCCACCCACAGGTCACCGTTTGTGGGCTGTTCCTCACGCATGATGAGTCGGATCAGTGTCGACTTGCCCGATCCGGATGCGCCAACCAGGAACACGAATTCGCCCTTGGCGATCTCGAGGGATGCGTCCTTGACCGCGACGGTTCCACCGGGATACGTCTTCGTGACATTTTCGAGCTTGATCATAAAAACTCAGGAGTTGGCTGTACGTATGGCCCATCTCGCAGCCGACCGCGAGGGTAGTGTGGCTATCCGTAAACACGGGGTATTGCGGAGTGCCGCTGGGGCGGCGGTGCTTTCTTGCTTTTGGCTATGAGCTAGCAGCTGCTGCTGAGCGGGACGGGGTCAGGCTTCGTACAGCTCGGCGCGGCGCCACTGCAGATAGGAATCGATCAGGCCATCGATATCGCCGTCGAGGACGCCCTGGATGTTGCCGACCTCGAAGTCGGTTCGCAGGTCCTTGACCATCTGGTACGGCTGGAGCACATATGAGCGGATCTGGCGGCCCCAGCCCGCCTCGTGCTTCTCGCCCCGGATTGACGCCACCGTCTCTGCCTGTTCCTGGCGTGCCAGCTCGGCAAGACGTGCGGCCAGGAGCTGCATAGCGCGGGCCTTGTTCTGCATTTGGGACCGCTCGGCTTGACACGACACGACCAGTCCCGTGGGAATGTGTGTGATGCGAACTGCGGAATCGGTCTTGTTGACATGCTGTCCACCGGCACCTGAAGCCCGAAACGTATCGATGCGAAGATCGTCACTATCGATTTCGAGGTCTTCCACCTCAACCTCGGGGATCACATCGACGCCAGCAAATGCCGTGTGACGCCGTGCCTGGGAGTCGAATGGGCTGATCCGAACAAGACGATGCGTACCGCGTTCAGATTCGAACGTCCCATAGGCGTTGACGCCCCTGATCGTGAGCGTGACCGACTTGATTCCAGCCTCCTCACCCTCTTGGTACTCGTCCACAACGAACGTGAAGTCTGAGCGATCGAGGTATCGGTGATACATCCGCACAAGCATCTCTGCCCAATCCTGGGCATCAACTCCCCCGGCACCTGCTGAGACCGACAGGATCGCTGGACGGTTGTCGTACTCCCCGAAGAAGAGGGACTCTCTCTCGAGTTTCGCAAGATCCTTTGACAGCGTCTCCAACTCGCGTTCGACCTCGTTGAGGGAATCTGGGTCCGATTCGTCTACCGCCATTTCGAGGAGAACATCGAGATCGTCCACGCCTTGCTCTAGATCGTTCACATGCTTGATAATCCCCTCGAAGTGAGACAGTCTGCTTGTGACTTCCCGTGCATTGTCCTGATCGTCCCAAAGATCAGGAGCAGACGCCGCTTCACGAAGCTCAACGAGTTCGGCCTCCTTGCCCTCGACATCAAGAAAGGTCCGCGCATCAGCGAGGCGCGAGGCAAGGTCGGCAACGATCGCTCGAAGTTCAACGGGTTCCATGCGTGGGAGAGTAGGGAGAGTCAGAAGTCAGAAGTCAGAAGTCAGACGTCAGAGGCCCCCCTGCGGAGCAGCACCTGCTGCGCAGGCGTTGCTCCGCGTCCCCCCGGCAGCCGGGAGGACGGGAACAAGCTCAAGACCGTCCCCTCGCTTACGGGGGACGCGGCGTCTGCTTCGCAGACGATGCAGGGGGGCATCCAGAGGAGAACAGAAGAAGTCGGACGTCGGACGTCGGCAAGCTGAAAGCTGAAAGCGGGAACTCGACAAGGTCGAGTTCCTTGGGAATCCAGGCAAGCTGGATTCCACGAAAGCTCCTACTGCATATCCCCTTGGGGTACTCCGGATCGCTTGAGGGCATTGCGGATCGCTTTCGAGCGCGGCGTTCGCTTTCCGTACAGCGGGATACCGCCGACAACTCGCTTGCCCTTCAGGTGCTGTGCGGGTGCAGGTGGTGCTGCATCGATGTGGTCTGCGTTGACGCGTTCGGCCCGCTCAAGTTCAAGGTCGCGCAATGCCTTCTCAACCGCTTCGATCTGGGTTTCCGTCGCTCGCGGGAGATCCAACCCGTCAAGGACGAATCGTGCCATATCTCCCCGGTAGTCGTGTCCGAACGAGCCGAAGTGGCCAGGAACCATAACCATGGCGTTTGCGGCATCCAGCACGACGGAGAGTGCCGTCACAATGGGAGACCACTGCATCGATGGAGGTACTCCCCTGCCACGCTCACCCCGAAGCCACTCGGGTTCTTGGATCGCAAGGTCGGGCCCCATGACGGCAATCGGGTCGTTGTCATGGGAGAGGACGACGGCTCGCAGCTTCTTGCGGTTCTCCTCGCCAATAGCGGCGAGTTGTGCGTGATGATCGAACACACCGACGGTTCCCTCCGGTACGAGATCGCTTGCCCCGCGGTTCATCCCGGATCGGGACCACTTCGCCATCCACGGGAGACCCACCCACAGAGCACGGGCAATTCCGTAGTGGTCGAAACCTGCAATCCCGTTGAACATCACAACATCGCTGGATGTCCATGCACCGAGACTTTCGCCGAACACCAACACTTTTGGTCGTTTCTCAAGGGGAATCCCCTCAAGACGTTGCTTGACGCCCCACAACAGGAGCCGGAACTGGGAACGACCAAGGGCGACCTTCTGGACGCTGAGGAACGAAGGGAACTTGCCATATTGGATACACACTGAGGCGATGTCACCGTGTGCAAACAGTTCGGCGGATTCGATTGTCGTCTGGTCAATCCATCCGGTACCTGTTGGTGACATGAGAAGGATGTACTTACGATCGAATGCGCCCGTTCGCTCCATCTCATCAAGTGCCATCTCCGCGCGACCAGTCGGATACATCGGTTCCGAGTTGTATCCGATGAACACTCGGACAGGGTGCTTGGCGTTGCCCTCACCCATGGTCTTGTCGATGTATTGGGGGGTCAGCACGTCAGTCACGAAGCGTCGACCCTGCTGGCCGAGATCGGCGAACGGTGAAAAGCTGTTCGGGCTACCAGACACAAGATCGACCATGGGTGGATGGGAATATCCAGGCTCGATTTTCTCATTCGCACGACCGATATACCCGACACCGCTGTTGTAGAGCATGGCGACGCCACCGGTCCACATCGCAGCGTTGACGGCACCGCCGAGCCTACGTCGGAGAACCGTATCCCCAAAGAATGACATCCAACCGGACCGAGTCATCAGGAATGCCCTGGCTGCGAGCGCCCCCACACCGACTACGGCATACCCCGTCGCAACACCAGGAATGAGCTTGTTTGGCTGCGGCATGGGCCAGCGTTCAATCTCGGCCTCGCGCTGATCCAATCTGGTCTTTGACCAGAACAGAACGCCGGCAAGGGAAGCGGCACTGACAAGCACGGGACGGACGAGGGATGAAGATGGGTATCGGCCTTGGGCAGCACGGCCGATGTCGTAGAGCGCGCCACCGATGGAACCAGTTCTCAACAGCCTTCCCGAAGTCCGCACACCTGCCCGGCTCAGGGACTCACCCTCACGAAACGGGAGCCCGGCGAACGATTGCCCAACGAACCCCGTGAGTCCCCGCATCAGGAGCTGGTGCGACAGTGGGTCGCCCTCATTGACAATTGATCCCGTTGCCTTCTCGACGACCGCCATGGTGCTTCTCGCTGCAAGCACAGACATGCCCGCAAGGGCGCCTTGATGCAGCGACGCGTGCGGCATGAGCGACGGGCCGAACGACTCGAGGAATGCAACGGTTTCAAGCGGAGCAGACGGTGATCCGACCACAGGGTTGGCCCATTGTGCTGAGCGACGCACCGCCGAAGCAATACTGACACCCTTGGCAGCCGCTGCGATTTTGGTACGAATTCCGATCTCAGACTCCCATCCCGTGTGTCATTGCGAAACGACTCTATGCAGACTCGGGAAGAGGCGTCGCTCCAGGAGCACCGTGACAGCGCTTGTACTTCTTGCCGCTGCCGCAGGGGCAAGCATCGTTGCGACCGATCTTGTCACCCGAGCGCTGTGCCTGCCTGTGGGTTGAGCCATCGGACTTGGCGCTTGAGGTCACGACGCTGCTTGCCGATGGCTGCGGCGCCGCTGCCGCGACTTCAACGTGGAACATGTATCGAATCGAGTCTTCCTTGGTCGATGCGACAAGTTCCTCGAAGAACTCGAATCCCTCGCGTTGATACTCAACGAGCGGATCTCGCTGACCCATCGCTCTCAGACCGATACCTGATCGGAGATAGTCCATCTCTGCAAGGTGCTCACGCCACTTGTTGTCGATGACAGACAGGACCACCGAGCGCTCGAGTTGACGCATCACCTCGGGCGTGAGTTGAGCCTCACGCTTGGCGTAGGCCTCGGCTGCTTCCGTAACGAACATGTCAATGAGCTCGTCTTGATGGAGGTCCTGTGGATTGTCAAACGAGGAGCGTGAAATCGCGGTGTCATAGACGATCGTCATCCGGGCCACCAGATCGTCCCAATCCCAGTCAAACGCGTCAACATTTGTCGTGACGTCAACAACGATGTCTTCAATGACCTCATTGCGCCAGCCTGCGAGCAGTTCGTCAGTCCTCTCTCCATGCAGGATCTGATTGCGCCACTTGTAGACGATCACACGCTGGGTGTTCATCACCTCGTCGTACTTGAGAACGTTCTTGCGGATCTCAAAGTTCTGACCCTCGACTTGCGTCTGGGCGCGTTCGATGGACTTGGAGACCATCTTCGCCTCGATAGGCACATCCGGCGGAATCTTGAGTCGCGACATGATCGAGGCAACCCGATCGTTGGCGAAGCGACGCATCAAATCGTCCTGAAGTGAAAGGTAGAAACGGCTCTCCCCAGGATCTCCCTGACGACCCGAGCGGCCTCTGAGCTGATTGTCGATCCGGCGCGAGTCGTGGCGTTCCGTTCCAAGGACGTAGAGTCCACCAGCATCAAGGACCTTCTGTCTGTCCTTGTCTATCTGAGCCGCGAACTCTGCGGTGGCGGCCTCAAGTTGCTTCGCGTACGTTGGCTCGGTTTCCTCAACACCCCTCTTGCGTAGCGCCGCCTTCGCAAGTTCGTCTGGGTTCCCTCCGAGCGCGATGTCGACACCACGGCCAGCCATGTTTGTGGCAACCGTGATCGCCCCCGGCATACCTGCCTGGGCAATGATGTGTGCCTCTCGCTCATGCTGCTTGGCATTGAGAACCTCGAAGGGAATGCCATGGCGCTGCAGCGTCGCAGCAAGGCGTTCGGATTTTTCGATTGACACGGTGCCAACAAGAATCGGCTGGCCGTGTTCGTGTCGCTCGATGATGTCAGCAGCAACCGCATTGAACTTGTTGTCCTCGTCGATGTATACGAGATCTGGCTGGTCAATACGTGCAATCGGCTTGTTGGTCGGGATAACGACGACTTCAAGCCCATAGATCTCGATGAACTCGGCCTCCTCGGTGAAGGCGGTACCCGTCATTCCTGAGAGCTTCTCGTACATGCGGAAGTAGTTCTGGAGTGTGATCGTTGCGAGCGTTTGGTTCTCTTCCTTGATCGGAACAGACTCCTTCGCCTCGATCGCCTGGTGGAGACCCTCGGAGTATCTCCGCCCTTCGAGGACGCGGCCTGTGAATTCATCGACGATCATCACCTGGCCGCCACGTATCAGGTAGTCGACATCTCGCTGGTACAGCGTCTTGGCCTTGAGGGCGACGTCGAGGTGGTGGATGAAATCGACATTTGCGTGGTCGTAGAGGTTCTCAACGTTCATCATCTGCTCGACGCGGGTGACACCTGTCTCGGTAGTGACGACCTGTCGTTTCTTCTCGTCGACCTCGTAGTGCTCGTCTTCGCGGAGGCGAGCGGCAATGCGTGCGAACTCTTGATACCACTTGCCGGTCTCCCCGACACGGCCCGAGATGATCAGCGGTGTCCGAGCTTCGTCGATAAGAATCGAGTCGACCTCGTCGACGATGGCAAAAGCATGGCCCCGTTGAACCATGTGCTCGGGATTCATCGTCATGTTGTCACGCAGATAGTCGAAACCAAACTCGTTGTTTGTTCCGTAGGTGATGTCTGCGCCATAACCCGGGCGACGCTCTTCTGGTGTCATCCATGCCTGAATGAGACCGACCTCAAGACCGAGGAATCGATGGATGTTGCCCATCCATGCAGCATCGCGACTTGCGAGGTAGTCATTGACTGTGACGAGGTGAACGCCCCTGCCTGAGAGACCATTCAGGTATGCGGGCATTGTCGACACGAGGGTCTTGCCCTCACCCGTCTTCTGCTCGGCGATCATGCCACGGTGGAGTGTTCCTGCACCGATGATCTGGACGTCGTAGTGGCGTTGCCCAAGGACTCGTTTTGCCGCCTCACGCACCGTTGCGTAGGCCTCAGCTTCGATATCGTCAAGCGTCTCACCAGCAGCGAGGCGCTCCCGGAACCAATCAGTACGCGCACGCAGTTCTTCATCGGAGAGGACCTCGACCTCGGCTTCGATCGCGTTGACATCAACGACGAGCCGTTCGAGTTCTCTGAGGCGTTTCCCCTCCCCCATTCGGAGGGCTTTGGTGAATATCGACATCGTTGTGAAGTGTACGGGGAATGCTCTGTTGGTGGAACAAGATCGGATTACCGATGACCGATGACCGAGACTCGACGCCGTCCGGGAGCTGACAAGCGACAACTGAAAGCTGAGAGCTGAAAGCCGAAAGCTGATAGTTATCTCAGGACGATGAGGTTCTCGCGCACGGCGTAGAGGACCGCCTCGTTACGGCTGTGGAGGCCGAGTTTGTCGAGGATGTTGCGGATGTGATTCTTGACCGTGTTCTCGGAGATAAACAGGAGATCGCCAATCTGCCTCGAGGTCCTCCCCTCGGACACCATCTCAAGCACTTCGATTTCGCGGCCGGTCAGCGTGGGCTTGCGGGCACCGACCATGTCGTGGTGGAGAACGAGCTGGCGCAACACATCGAACAGCTTTCCTGCCATGACGGGGGAGATAGCCGCACCGCCGTTTGCGACCTGGTTGATGGACACAACGAGCTGATCGAACGGCATGTCCTTGACGATGTAGCCGCGTGCCCCGAGTTTCACGCCTTCGACGAGATCCTCTTCGGATTCGGATCCGGTCAGAAGCACGATTGCGGCTTCGGGGGCAACGGCTTGGATCTTTGCGAGTGCATCGATACCTGACATCCCGGGCATGAGTACATCCAACAGCACAATGTCAGGCTGCTCAATCTCAGCAACGGCCACCGCACCTTCCCCATCGGCTGCCTCGCCGACGACGTCATAGCCTGCCCCCTGCAGTGCTGAGGTCAGGCCAGCACGGAACAGCGGTACGTCGTCTACGACAAGCAGTCTTTTCATTGGTGGCTCCGGCTCACTCGGGTTCGATGAGTCCTACATGACCGTCACGGCGGTGATACACCACATTGTGCTGTCCAGAATTTCCGTTGAGAAAGAAGAAGAAGCTGTGTCCGAGCATTTCCATCTGCAAAGCAGCTTCCTCGGCGGTCATCGGCTTCATCTCGAATCTCTTGGTTCTGACAATCACAGCGTCACGGTCTGTTTCTACATCGGACTGATCTTCCAAGTCATTGAGAGCTTTGTTTCCGGTTCGGTTTCGCTGGATGAGTCGCTCTTTGAGTCGCCTGAGTTGACGTTCGTAGCGTTCCGTTGCAGCATCAAGTGCCGCCCGCTCATCAGCAGCCTCTGCTTCTATGCGAACGATGTTCCCCGCTGCCGACGACGTGATCTCGACCCGATAACGGTCTTCCACCTGTCTGGGATTCTGCTTTTCGGTGAACTCGACGTCCACGTTCCCACCGTCGTCGAAAATCCTTCCAGCGTGTTTGACCCGTTCCTCGGCAACCGACCGCATCTGATCTGATACCTGCATGTTCCTGCCGTGGACACGAACTGTCACGTGGTCTCCATTCGTGGGTATTGGGTCCGGATGCGCGCAAGAGCACGGCATACAGAAGCTGTGGATGGGATCGGGCGTCCGGACGTGCAGCACCTGATCGGGGACCCAGAACGAGTCACCTTCACTGCCGCCTCCTTGGTTGACTCTGCCAATCCTTGTCCTCATCCTACCCCGAACCCGGGCATGCGTTCTCACCGGCTCAACGTCGGGGGTTTACGCAGAAACGACATCCCCCCACCCGTACGACCAAGGGATTACTGAATTTCGCGCACGACCGAGCCACAAACACTGGGTCGCTGAACCTATCTAGTCACACCCGGAACACGCCGTAGATAGCAACATGAAGACACCAGGTCAGAACCAAGGTCAAGGCCTAGCTGCACCCGGGTCTTCGACGATCTCGAAACGAGACGTCACCATCTTGGACCCGCTCCCACACTTGCCGAGGACGCAACCACCGCTTCCATCCGATTGAGTCCCATCGCCAACGCCGCCCCGACGACGGTCGACCCCGTCGTACACACATCATCCACGAGCACCGGCTGACGGAAAGGCGAACCAGTCGTCTCGAACAACGGCACCGATCGGCGTTGCCGCGCAAGGCCCGCTGACCGTCGATGCCAGACGCCGATTCGCAGTGACCGTTGAACCGGTATCCCCGTGATGCCCGAGACAAGTCGCGCAAGAACCGCTGTCTGGTCGATCCCGTATGACACACGTCGTGCAAGAACCCTCGGAATCGGCACAAGGGCATCGGCATCCATCGGAACCAGTTCAGCCATGTAGGACGCAAGAAGCTGTCCTGCTTTGATGGACCTCCGGTACTTGAGGTTGTGGACGAGCCGTGCAGCAGCACCACGGTGGGCGAACACCGGATTGACGCTGACCCGGAGATCGCCGGTACCGACGACGCGGCCTGGCACCCGCTGGAGTGACTGCTCACAAACGAAACACAACGGTGACCCCGGACCCGAACATGCCAAACAGACCATGGTTCAACCGTATGCGTCGGGGATGACAGAATCGGGCTACGGACTACGGATTACCGATTACCGATTACCGATTACCGAAAGATCCCACTCCCCCTGAGATACCTGACTTCTGACCTCTGACCTCTGACTTCTGATTTCTGAGGTCGGTCATCGGTCATCGGTCATCGGCCAACGGTCCTCGTCAGGTTCCCAGCTGCCAGGAGTCGAGGTACTCGGACTGCTCAACGGTGAGAGATTCGAGGGATCCACCCATCGCCTCGAGTTTCAGCCGTGCTACTTCGTGGTCAAGCTCTGTGGGAAGCGTGTACACCTGTGGGCGCAGGTTGTCTTTGTTTTGGATGATCCATTCAGCTGCGAGCGCCTGATCTGCGAACGACATGTCCATCACATCGGCGGGATGCCCCTCAGCCGCACCGAGGTTTACGAGCCGACCGTCGGCGACGACAAGGATTCGTCGACCATCTGGCATGACGAACTCTTCGAGATTGTCGCGGAGTACCCGGCGCGAATCGGCCATCTCATCGAGAGCGACCAGATCAAGTTCCACATCGAAATGCCCGGCATTCGCGATGATCGATCCATCTTTCATCTTGGCGAAGTGCTCGGCCCTGAACACGTGGATGTTCCCGGTTGCCGTGATGAAGAGATCCCCGACCTCGGCAGCTTCGTCACCTGACATGACTCGGTGACCTTCCATGGCAGCAGCAACTGCCCGGATCGGGTTGATCTCCGTCACGATCACATCAGCGCCCATGCCTTTGGCTCTCGTTGCAATACCCCAACCACAATCCCCAAATCCGGCGACGACGACACGTCTGCCAGCAAACAGGATGTTCGAGGCTCGCAGAATGCCATCGAGGGACGACTGTCCGGTGCCGTGACGGTTGTCGAAGAGGTGCTTGGTGTCGGAATCGTTGACCGCAACAACGGGGTATCGCAGAACGTCCTCTTCCGCCATTGCCTTGAGCCGGATGACCCCTGTCGTCGTCTCCTCCATTCCCCCGAGGACGTCCTGGTCGATCCGCTCCTTGTGGAGCACGGTCGTCATATCAGCACCGTCGTCAAACACGAGATGAGGCTGCGTGTCGAGCACGGCGTTGATATGACGGTAGAAGTCGTCGGCAGATTCACCTCGAACTGCGTACGTTGGGATGCCTGCCCTCACAAGTGAGGCGGCGACGTCGTCCTGGGTGGACAGTGGGTTCGATGCGCAGATTGTTACCTCAGCACCGCCTGCAACGAGCGCGTGCATCAGCGTCGCTGTCTCGCTCGTGACGTGCATGCACGCCCCGATCCGGTACCCCGCAAGCGGTTGCTCCTTCTCGAAGCGTTCACGAATCGCAGCGAGGACGGGCATCCGCCGCGCCGCCCACTCAATTCGTAGGTCTCCCTTGTCGGCAAGTCCAATATCGGCGATGTCGTACTCCACGCGTGAGACCTTTCGGAGTGGTTCGAGTCGGTCCGAGGATAGGACACCGAAGCTTTCAGCTTTTCTGCGCTTCTCGATTGGCTGACAGCTGATAGCCGAAAGCTGAAAGCTGGAGCCGGTAGGCTCCTCCGCATGCACACCCGAACCGACAAGCCCTGGGGTCATGAGCTGCTGTGGGCACACACGGACCACTACGCGGGCAAGATCATCCACATCGACGCCGGCAAACGGCTGAGCCTTCAATTCCACGAACAGAAACACGAATCGATTCTCGTCGTGTCAGGGACTTTGCTCCTCAATCTCGGGCAGGGCGACGAAGCTACCGTGGTCGAACTCGGCGTAGGCGAGTCCGCCGATATTCCCGTGGGCCAGATCCACCGATTCGAAGCACCGTCGAATGGTGATGTCGAGATCATCGAGGTTTCCACTAACCACCTCGACGATGTGGTTCGCCTCGAGGACGACTACAACCGCGAAGGCACCTCAGCACCCTGACCGGTCAGCCCTCATCGATGGCGAACCATGTCAGTCTCGCCCCACTTCGCTCCGCAAGGTCGAGAACCAATTCGAGAATCACAATGGCAATGATTGTGACCGCGGCGACGGCAAGCCCCGATGCGAGGCTCGGGAAATCAAGTGCAAAAAAGTCTGATGCGAATGGCACTGTGAATGCCAGAATCAGCGCCACAAACATCGATCCGATCAGCGCTGATTTTGCGCGGTCAAGCGGGCGAATCAGGCGATAGAGGATCCAGAAGCCAACGAGAGCCAAGGTCAGCGTTGCAGCGGTCTGTGCCTCCGGCGTCGTCGCTCCGACGAGAGATGAGCGAGCGACCGCATAGATCGAGAATGTAACGATGGCAGCCACGAGACCTGCTGGGAGAGCAAAGCGCATCGTCCGGGACAAGAATCCAGGCCGAGCGGGACTGTCCGATGGCCAGAAACTCAAGATGAAGGCCGGCGCCCCAATCGTGAGTGTCCCAACGAGGGTCAGGTGCCGCGGGAGGAACGGGAACGCAAATCCGGCCACACTCACCGACACGGCGAGCAGGATCGCGTAGACCGTCTTCGTTATGAACAATGCGGAGGCACGTTCCATGTTCGCGATCACCCTCCGTCCTTCGGCGAGCACGGACGGTAGGCGGTCATACCTGCCGTCAAGGAGGACGAGTTGTGACACAGCCCGGGTGGCTGACCCGGCAGTGTCCATTGCGATTCCGATGTCGCTTTGCTTGATGGCCAGCACGTCGTTGACGCCATCGCCGGTCATCGCGACCGTATGGCCGTTCGCTTGCAGATCCCGCACGAGCGCCCGCTTTTGCTCGGGCTGTACCCGTCCGAACACGACATGGTTCTCGGCAAGACCGGTCACGTCCTTGTGGCCACGCATGTCAACAGCCATTTCGGCGCCAGGAAGTCCCACCGCGGCAGCAATAGCTGTCACAGTCACAGGATTGTCACCCGAAACCACCTTGATCGCCACATCTTGATTCACCAGATACGCCAAGGTGTCGGCAGCATCGGGACGAATTTTCTCCACGATCGACACGATCGCGGCCGACTCCATTTCTCGGGGCAAGACGCTTTCGCTCGAAAACACATGCGGAGAGGTCGCAACCAACAAGACGCGCCGTCCCTCCGATGCAAGATCTGCCACCCGCCGGCCCACCTCTGATGCTTCTGCACCCATCGCGTCGAGCAACACCTCGGGGGCTCCCATCACCCATGTTCCCGACTGGCCAAAGCTCGCTCCGCTCCACTTTCTCACAGAAGAAAACGGCACCGTGACGGTGGGATCCCAAGGCTGGGGATCGGGCAACGACTGTGCTATCACCTGCATCGTGGCGGTTGGGTTTCGTTCGATGGCCGTCAGAACGGCAAGCCCCTCAAGCACCAATGCCCGATCGGCGTCGAAGCACTCGATCGATTCGACGGTCAACTCTCCGGTGGTGAGCGTCCCTGTCTTGTCAAGACACACCACGTCCACCCTGGCGAGCCCTTCTACGGCGGCGAGTTCCTGAACGACAACGCTCTGCTTGGCAAGACGCAATGCAGCGACCGCGAACGACATCGAAACCAACAGCACAAGACCCTGCGGGATCATCGCAACAAGCCCCGACACCGTGCTCACGAGAGCGGATGCCAAATCGGCTGTCCGAGTGACATGCGTGACAAACAACAAGATCCCAACCGGAACGATCGCCCACACGATCCATCCGAGAAGCCGATCGATCTCCTTCCTGAGTCCCGAATCGGTCAGCGTGAACTCACGAGCGTCCTTGTTGATTCTCTGTGCCCAGGCATCGGCGCCCACCGCGGTCGCTACGAATCTTCCTGAACCGGCGATTGCGGCACTTCCAGACCTGATCTCATCCCCGACTACCTTGGCAACCGGATCCGATTCACCGCTCAACGAGGACTCGTCAACCTCAAGACCATCGGAATCGATGATGATCCCATCCACCGGGACCGCATCCCCGGTACTGATGACCACAACGTCGTCCAAGACGATGGTGTTTGATGCAATCTTGTGCTCTTCACCGTCGCGCACGACCACGATGTGCGGTGCGATCCGCTCTCGGAGCGAGTCAAGGGTCTTCTTGGCTCGGACCTCCTGGACGATGCCGATCATCGAGTTGATGACCATGACAAACCCAAACAGTGCATCAGGAAGATCGCCGTAGACGAGGATGATTACCAGAAGCGTCGAGATGATCGCGTTGAAGCGGGTGAATACGTTCTCTCGAACGATTGCGCCGACGGTGCGTGAGGTCCTCTGATCAACGGTGTTGACCTTGCCAGCCTCAACACGCTCGGCGACCTCGTGCGACGTAAGCCCTGCTCTATCGGTCACCTAGTGATCCGATGGAAGTTCGGCCTCGTCAATGAGCATGTTGGGAATGCCGTTGTCAACGCTGTAGGCCCGACCGCACTGCCCACACACGAGCGCTGGAGGGTCGCTGCGCTCGGAGAGCGCACCGGTACATGCCGGGCATTGCATGATGGCAAGCAGCCGCGGCGCTATGAGCGGGCTGTTCTCCATTCAGGCTTCCTTCCCAATAATCGAACTGACTCGTGCAACCAAGTCTCCGACCGCGTCTGCATCCCGTGCCTCCACGTTCAAACGTAGAACCGGCTCAGTGTTGGATGGTCGCACATTGAACCAACGATCGCCAAGGTCAACCGTCAGCCCATCGAGGCGATCCTGCTCGTATCCCGCAAACGCGGCCGCAACCGCCTCGCCCGCAGCGACCACGTCTTTCACCTCGAAGTTGATCTCGCCCGATTGTGCATACGGCTCATATCTCGTGCGCAATTGCGACAGCGGCACACCAGAGTCCGACAGGACGCGAAGAAGGACAAGCATCGCCATGATTCCCGAATCGGCCCGAAAATTGTCCCTGAAGTAGTAGTGGCCTGAGTGCTCACCACCGAAGATCGCCCCCGATTCTGCCATCACTTGCTTGATGTAGGAATGCCCTACGCGTGTCCGTACGGGGATGCCACCGGCTACCTCAACCGTTTCGGGAACGGCCTTTGAGCAGATCAGGTTGTGGACGATTGAGCTGCCAGGGTTTGCCTCGAGGAACCACTCGGCAATGATTGCGGTGGTGGTACTGCCGGGGAGCGGCACCGCATTGTCATCGATGAAGAACGCTCGGTCCGCATCTCCGTCGAAAGCGACGCCAATATCAGCTCCTGTCGTCTTGACAAGTTCGGTGAGATCAACAAGGTTTTCTGGTCGAAGTGGATCGGCGGGATGGTTCGGGAACGTCCCGTCGGGTTCGAGATACAGCGGGATCATCTCTGCACCGATACGGGCAAACACGGCGGGAAGCACAGCCCCTGCCATTCCGTTGCCACCATCAACCGCAACCTGCAACGCTCCGATCGATTCAGCAGCTGTGACAGCGATCACGTGATCCACATAGCCACTCGTGAGATCCGCCACGGTCACGACTCCGGCAGTGGGGCCGGGTTCGAGTCCGGCCTCAGCCATTGCACGGATCTCGCGCAAGCCGGTCTCATCGCCAATGGGAGCTGCTCCCGGCTGGCAGAATTTCAGACCGTTGTACTGCCCGGGGTTGTGGCTTGCCGTGATGACAACGCCAGGAAGCGCCAAAGCTCCTGACGCGTAATACAGAAGGTCGGTCGGAATCTCACCGATGAGACGCACATTGACACCCTGACCGGTGATGCCATCGATCAGGGCATCTCGAATCATCGGCGAGGAAACTCGACAGTCATGTCCAACAATGACCTCGTCCGTGTCAACAAACGCACCGAATGCTGCACCGATCCTGGTGGCAATCTCCTCATCGAAATCGTCAGGAACGACACCACGGACGTCGTATGCCTTGATGATGTTGGAAAGGTCCATGGTCCGCGATTCTATGGGTTGAGCGACGTCTGGTTCCGGATTGCGGTCGATACACTCGCCAGCGATGTCGGAGACCTCTGAGCAATCAATCACGGTCGTCATCCCTGTCCACAATGAGGCAACGTTCCTTCCCGGTGCAATGCCGAAGCTGTTCAGCGAGTTGGCTGATGTCAACGCGTCGATCACTGTGCTCATCGCTGAGAACGGTTCGACCGATGAAACCGCGGCGCTCGTTCGACAGGCAATGGCGACGTTTCCGAATCTGTCCCTGCTCGAGCTTGATGAGCCGAACTATGGGGCTGCGATGCGAGATGGGTTTGTTGCGGCAGATTCGGACTGGGTGGTCAACTTCGACATCGACTACTTCTCCGGCGACTTCCTGAATCGGGCGCTTGCCCTCTCGGACCGCGCAGACATCGTGCTCGCGTCAAAACGCGTACAAGGGTCGGACGACCAACGTGGGTTTGTGCGGCGACTCGCAACGTGGGTGTTCAACCTGATCCTTCGGTTTGCCCTCGGCTCGGGTGTGTCGGACACGCACGGAATGAAACTGGTTCGATCAACAGTTGTCGATCAGATTGTTCCGCAGGTCATCTCAACAGTTGATCTCTTCGATACCGAGCTTGTCGTTCGAGCGGAACGAGCAGGCTTCCGGATCGTCGAACTCCCTGTCTCGGTGGTTGAACTCCGCGACACAAAATCAAGCCTCCTCAAACGGGTACCGAGGACGCTCAAAGGCGTCTGGCAGATTCGGAAGAATCTGAGGACTGAGGCCGTCCCCGCTTCAGGGGGGACAGATTCGACGTAGTCGAATCCAGGGGGCGTGCGAGCCTGAAAGCACCGTCTCCTCAATCTGGGACAGATTCGACATAGTCGACTCAGGGGCGTGCGAGCCTCAGAGGTGGGAAGGCCGCCTGCCGCTTACTCCGCTTCCCCTCGCAAGCGGGAGGGCGGACTGGATTCGACGCTGTTCATCGTTGCTTCGCCGTTCAGGGCTCGGCTGAAGACCACGTCGCGGTAGCCAGCGAGTTTCGGGAGGATCAGCAGACCCGCAGCAACGATCAGGGCCAGGTTGTATCCGAGCGTGGAAAGAGGTCCAAAAAGCCAGTCGGCACCCCACACAATGAGCGCCGATGCAAGATATGCCGCGATATTGATGCCGAAGAACTTCGCTGTCTCATTGCCGGACACCTTTCCGTCCCTGAGCTCGAATGTCCAGTTGCGGTTTATGAGGTACGACATGAAGGTTGTCAGAGCAAACGAGATCGTAAGGGAAGGGAACCAAGACATCCCGAGCGCGAGAAACACGTTGAAGAGTCCGAGCGACACCACGGTGTTGAACACACCGACAACGCCGATCTTCACGGCCTGAACGAATGACTCTCGGTTGGCAAACGATCCAAGGTACTTCTTCACACAAGCGCTTTCTTCTTACGGCGCTGAAACACGGCGTATCCAATGAGGCCAACGATCGTAAAGATCGTGATGGCATTACCAAGGTTCTCGACCCATGTGTTTGTGAACTGAAGCTCAACGTCGCTCTGTGTTGGGATGACCAACATGAGTGACGGCGCCACTCGATACACACCTTCGGCCCCGTCGGACTCCCAATTCGGGAAGTACGAGACCTTCACCATATGGGGAATGCCAATTGCATTGGTTGTAAACCCGACCCCATGGTCGTCAAACGAGGTAACAGTCGCTGTTCCGGTGACGTCATAGGGGCGCGAGTCCTCAAGACGCTGGTCAACCGAAGTCACTCTCCGCCACTCCGATGGGCCATCTTCGACCAACCACAGATCGAGGTTCTCGACATCGTCGTACCACTCGAGCGCCGCATCGACGAAGTCGCCTTCGCCAGCCCAGACGACGGGCTCGTTCGCCGCAACGTCGATCATATTGGTATTAGGGAGCTGGAAGATGGTCCATGGGGGTGATTCAGCGAGGATCGGGAGGCCGTACGCGATTGCTGCCTCTTTCCCTTCCTCGGTGTAGGACACGTAGTACTCGACGTTGTAAAGACCAAGATGTGGGACGCCTCGATCGAAACCGAATGGTTCTGGCTCGCTGGCATCGATCGGCCTGTCCAAATGGTGGTAGCGAAGCCCTCGCACGGGATTCGACGGGGAAGCGCTGACCTCAGCGGCATTGAGGAAATGGAAAGGAGTGGTAAGTGAACTCTCAAAGAACAAACCCTCCATGGACGGGTGCCCCTCGGACCAGAACGGGAAAAGCATCAGCGCCATCGGGGTCCCATACTTGTTCATGTCGTTGTTGGCTTCCCACATGATTCTGCCGTCTGGGAGCTCATCGACTGACTCCATGAGTGCTTCGTATTCGCCCCAGACCTCCTTGCCCTCGTAGCCCTCATAGTTCCATTTCACCCAACCAGGCAGGTCGTGCATCGACACGGCAGTTGATCCGACCATCAACACAATTGCGATACCGCCTGCAACAAGAACCGCAGTTCGCCGGTGTTGGAAACGTCTGGCAACAGCGACGCTCCCGAGAGCAACCGCTATGCCGGCAAATACGTACATTCCGAAGAACCAGTACGGGAGCAGCCGCGCGTTGTAGAGGATCGTGTGCCCCAGTTCGGCGATGGCAAAGTAGCCGATCAACGGACCGACTGTCAGCCACAGGAATATGCCAACGTCGTCCCGGCGGAACAGTGTCCACAGTATTCCGATGATTCCAACCGCGAGGACCGGTACGAACTCGCCCGGTATTGGTGAACCGGGACTTGTGTCACCAATGATGTTGGTCACAGGTGCCCAGCCCATGTCTGACGTCATGCCAGTCAGGACGTTGTATCCGAGGGCGAGACTCCAGAATGCGGACAGACCGAATCCGACCGCGTAGGTCACCACAAGGCCGAGCGCTCCACGCGCTTTGTCCTTGACCTTGCTGCGGTCCCCGATGAGGGCAGCCAACGGGCCAGCAAGCATCGGGATGGTTGCAACCACAACAACAATCGTTGTGATGACATGGGACATGGCCGTCAGCCCGAGCACGATTCCAGCCCACGGATCGAACACCGTCGCTCGGCGGTAGTTTCGAACCGCCATTCCGACAAACAGGATTGAGAGCGCAAACGACCACGAAAAGGAGAATTCGCCAGCGAGTGTGGACTTGATGTTCGCTCCAAATATGGAATAGCTCTCCATGAACACGAACAACGATCCGGCAACGCCGGCAATCGCCGCCACGTAGCGCGTGAAGCCCTGCAACTTGACGAAGAAGTACGTGCATGTCGGGAGTGCGACCAAGCCCCCGACCGTGACGAGCTTGAACGCAACCCCATAGGGCAGGACGAGGTCAAGGAGCACAGTGGTCAGCGCGGGGAGAGGGAAGTAGAAATACATAGCAGGGAACCCTGCGTACCAATCCATGCTCCAACCGAGAATGCGACCAGACGGGAGGAGATCCTCAAGGAGCACCTTTGGCAGCAGGACATGGGCACCCATGTCCCCGCCGGTTGGCGTATTCGCAACGAGGAGGTAGGGAATTCGCCAAATCGAGGCCGCACCTTGCCCGAGCGGTCCGAGCATTCCCGACATCGTGAGGAAAACCAGCGTTGTTGGTGCAGCGATGGCCGTGACAACGAACCATTTTGGGACGCCGCGGCGAGTCGCCTCTGACTCTGGAGGAACGTCACGGAGACTGGGCGGTTCAGGGGGAGCTTGAATGGCCATTCGGGCAGACTAGGCCGAGAACACAGACAGCGGCCCGACTTTGGGAGGTCGCCTCGGGAGTGTCACAAGCGCGAACCTGTCGAGCGCCGACGTATCAATCGCTGACGAGATTGATGATGCCATCGACGCTTACAGCTTCGCCCTCTTTGTCCCACCATCGAGCTTCACAGACATGGCAGGAGCAAAAAACAACCTCAGTACCGTCCGGTAGCTTCATTTCGATCTCAATAACCGAACGCTGACCGCATGACACGCAGGTCAGTCCGGTCTCTGGTGCGTGCTCCACATGCCCTCCATCTTCCAACGTCGTAGCCCTTACGACGCGGCATCGCCGATTGGCGACGTTGCGTCTCCTTCGGAAACGTTGCGTCTCCTTCGGAGACATGGCAGTATGCCAGCGATGTTGGCTTATTCCGAGGATTCCGCGGTTTCGGGCATGTCAACATCCCGACCGAGGTATTTGGATCGTTGTTTCCCATCCTCCATCCAATACGCGTAGAGGTATGGCCCGTGCGGACAGGTGGTGCACGAATCTTTCCCGCAGCGCACCATCTGTTTGCGAACCTTGACGTCAGGTCCCGAGTCCGGAAAGGTGTGGCCGCGTTCCTCAAGCCGAGCCCGCGCCAGCATGACGAGACGTCGCAACTCGGGTTCTTCCATCTCCCTGACAGCATCGAGGACATCGCGGTCGATAGGCATCAGGATGCGTCGGAAACAGATGGATGCCGAGTTGAGGCATCGCGACGATCGGTCGTGGTCCAACCTCTGGGTGCCGAGAACCGAGTTGCGTGGATGTCGCACAACAGGATGCCGTCGTAAACCTGCTCATGCCCTTGAGCATCGTCGAGGAACGCCGCTGCGTCTTTGTGAAGATAGGTGAGCACGGTTGTCGCTCTTCCGTGGCATCGGATACAGGCAGGCATCATGGGAACCGCAAGCTAGACCCGAGGCGCCCCGTCTCCAAGCACCCCTTCATGATCCACCCAGAACAACTCCAGCCACTGCAGCAGCGTTTGCGAGGGTTCGCTTGGAAGGAACCCCCGTCAAGGTTGCAACCGGATGTGAGTCGACGTCAACGAATACTGTGAGTGGGACCGCAACGATCTCCCACTCCTCAAATCGGTGTGGTTCCAGCTCATAGGTGACCTCTCGAAAGGGCACCGAAAGAGCTTTCAATCTGGCGATCGTCTCCTTGCAGGTCTTGCAGTCCGTCGAGCTGAACAACACGACACCGGGTCGCTCACCGATGTCACCTACAGCGATGGTCGGATGAACTGGCCTTCGCAGTTTGGTTGCGACGAAAGCAACGACGAGCGCTACCGCGATCACCGCAACCGCGACCGCCACCCTCACAATGTCTCAGTCATTCGGCTGGGATCCCAGCAACAAGTGCCACACCACGCTCACCGGCGATCTCCCACGCGACCGATACCGGCGAATCTGCCTCAACCGATAGCCCATAGATCCCGATCCCGACGTCGATCGGGAATGCCTGTGTCGTTCCCGGTTCGACAATGATGTTGACTGGTGCAACCTCCCCCTCCGAAAGGGCAAGAACGGTGACGTTTGCCGGTCCGTCGCCTGGGTTCAGTATCCACACGGTGGTCGTGGAATCGAGCAGCGTGTCGAGTGGGACGATCCATGCCGACGACGGAGACCGCAGCCCGACCATGCCAGCGAGTCCAGGGACAAACGAGCCTTCTGGCAGCACAGTGGAGATGTCGGTACCGTCGGGTGAGGTCGTCGTCGTGATCTCCTCGCCACCCTCGTCAATCGCCTCGAAGTCGGGTACCGCAGAAAAGACAGAAGCGGCAATCGGACTCGAAGCTCTGATCCTTGCGCCATACGGGGGAGCCGCGATATCGGAAAGCGGAATCAGTGCAGGGGCGGACGAATCAATGACAATCTCACGAGCTGCACGAATCGTTCCCGTCTCAGACACAATGTCGACGGTGACGGTCACCGCATCTTCCCCGGCGGACATGACCGCAAGGAACGGTTCGAGTCCCCCCGCCGTCGCTATGGGGAAATCCCAGGTCGGAGACGGTGCAGTACCAAGCCACATTGCCTCACCCGAACTGTCGGAACGAATCAGTGCCGGGATCACAAGACCCGCGCTCGTCTCGATCGTGAACGCGAGTTCGTCGCGGAACGGCAGGAATGGCTCCAGATCAATCGTCGTCCAAGACCGCCCTGCAACATCGATGTCCTCGAGATCGGCGATCAGGTCCAGATTGAACTCTGAGTAAGCGGTGACCGTGACCACGGCGTTGTCCGCAAACGGATTGAACAGTCGAATCTCGGTGAAAGTTCCCGTCTTTGTCGAACCCCCGGTCAGATACCAAATCTTTGGTACGGAAACCGTGCAGCGGTCACCGGAGAGGAATCCATCGGATCGCTGAAGCGTTCCAACTGCGGCTGGCCCATCGCTCACCTCGATCGTTGCCGGGGACTCGCCACGACGTGCGATGCTGCCGGCGTCGACTCCGGTTGCTCCGGGACCAACCATGTCGAAGGTGAATTCAGTCGGTTGCGTGTTCGAGATGGGATCGAGCAGGGTCACACCCACATCAACGTCGACGTTTGAGGCAACAACAAGATCCGTGTCTGTAATGTCGCCAGCTTCTACCCACGGGCAATACCACACGCTTGGACTCGCGACGGCACCGTCCCCTTCCGTGATATCGAGATCACCAAAATCGGGAGCAGGCGTCGCCTCGGGAGCGACCTGGAAGATCCCGACAATCCCGACGGTCCCAGCGAGCAACAACAACAGCAGTCTTCTCATCGCAACCTCTTCCCCACTGCTACGACCCCGACGAGGAGCACCACGCCGAGGAGTGCGAGGAGCGCTTGCATCTGTCTCCAGCCATCTGGCGAATAGGTAACGACACCATCGGATGCTGCAACGACATTCATGGCTCCAACCGCTTCTCGTGGCGGTGGACCCCACCCCGTGTCTGCGTTCTCGGATACGAAGACCCGTGCCGACCCAGATGGTGTCCCCGTGTACGTCCATCCGTCGCGTCCCCATGAATCAAGGTCGGACGTCAGAGCTCTTCCGACCGGTGACACATCCGTCACGAAGGTTGCGTTGCCGGTACTCGAAGAAAGAGGGAGAAGGTCAAGCTGACCGGCAAATACGTTTCGCCATGCCACCGCCGACTCGTCTGCGTTGCTTCCTTCGCTGTCGCCCATCACGACGATCCACCGAATCCCAAAGGTTGCGAGCTCGCCTCCGGCACGCCTTGTCTCCCCAGTGATGATGGATTCGAGGTTCTCCGCAAGGAGATCATCGAACGGCAGCCGTGGTGCGAGATGTGCTTCTCCGAGATCGGGCACTGTCGCCGACACGACCCGATAGGCACCGCCCTCCACGGTTCTGCTGTCTCCAGGAAGCAGATCGGGACGACCGACGAGGAGTACCCGTGCCCGCTCGGCCTCGCCCTCGCGTGCCTGTGTGAACGCAAGCGTCTCAATGTACACATCGGCTGGCAAACCGGCCCTACCACCGATAACGATGGTGAGTGAACCGACAACGAGCAGAATCGCCCCCAACGATCCGACAGCGAGCACGCCGCGGCGAGTCGCTCCGATGCCCTCGCGAAAGACTCCCTCGGTCACGACGGCGATCACAATGGCGATGCCGAGTCCGGCCATGGCGAGTGACACCGACTCCGTTTCAACACCCCATCCAAAGGCGCCTGACCGCGATCCAAGAAAGCCAAGGGCAGCCAACAGCGCACCCCACCCTGCGACAATGCCGAGCCCCTTCCGCCCAGCACCGATCGCAACCACCGCGACGACTGCTCCGGCGACTCCCAGGACTGGCGAGGCATTCCAGTACGCGTAGCCCTCGCGTGCGATACCAAGGAGGTCGGCCGACCAGATCCATGGCGACAACAGCATGGCAGCTGTGGCAGTACCCACCAGCGCCAGGATGACTCCCCGCCACGCAGCCTCACTGTTCATTGCAAATAGGGCATAGAGGAACAGAGCCGGTGCGACCACAAGCAGCAGCAGGGGCGAGAAACCAGCGAACGCGGTGAAGACAAGGCCAACAGCTGCCAGACGCGACGCTGCGGGCCAGAAACCAGGAGCCAATGGAGCCAGACACATGCGGAACGCCCACGGAAGGATTCCAAGCGCGATCGTCGTCCCGACAAACGTGTTATTGCCGATCCCCTGCGCTGTCGGACCAGCCACATAGACCAGACCACCGATGAGGGCAGGAGCTGCCGCTATAGACCAAGTTCGAAGCAGCCTCGTCATGCCCCACAGGCCGGCAAGCATCGACCCCGCCGTGAGCAGATATTCCGGGAGCGTGGCGGCATGGAACGTGATGATCTTGGCGATTCCGGCGAGCGCGACGAGAGGGCGCAGACTTTCGGGGCTGCCAAGACCGGCAGGATTCCACCCGCCGGCATAACCCGCAAGGGCATCCCAACCGCTTGAGGGGAATGGAAGGGTGAACCCAACAGCGGGAAGGCCGTCGGACCAGATGTTGCGGCTCGAGAGCAGGACGAAGATGACGGCGAGCACACCAACCACGAATGCTGGCTGACGGATGTCGCTCCCAATGGACTCGACCGAGAGCCGGTCGTCACCGGGCAAACGGCTCCGCAGCGTCTCGGCGACCGCTTGCACAAGCCGCGTGACCTTGACACTGCCACGCCGCTGGAAACGGAACAGATCGGGGTCGCCAGCGACCCTTCCACTGCGAGCTGCCCTCCGAGCAGAGAGGGTCGATGGGAACGTGGCGACATTCCACCCCCAGGCCTTCACGAAATCGGCGAAGAACCAACGACCGAGGAACATCGAGACGAAGGCCTCCACGAATCCGATGACAAATTCAACGGGAATGGTCCACAACAACGTCAGCGGGCTGTACACCTTGAGCATCGAGCGGACGCGTGACGCTTCGGCCTGCCAGCGTTTTCCGGTTCGGGCTCTTCCTAGATATTGGACGGTTGAGGCAGGGCTGACGATGATCCGCGCGCCTTTGAGCCTCGCACGCTGCGCAAGATCGATTGCAGCCTCGAATGGTTCAAGTTTCGGGTCGACCCCTCCCAGACCCACGAGTAGATCTCTCCGCACCACCATCGATATCCCGGCGACCGCTGCAACGTCACGTACGACGTCGTACTGGCCCTGGTCACGCTCGGTGCTGTCCATGCCCGAGTACGGAACACAGAACGCGTCGGTCACGAGGCCCACCGACACAAGGGATTCCGCTTCGCCGACAATTTTTGATCCACCAATCGATGCATCCGTACGATCCATGTCAGCTATCAACGATGAAAGCGCGTCCGGCCTCGGAATTGCGCCCTCGCGGACAAACCACACATGCGTCACCTCGGGTGGCAAGGTCGCCACCACTTCGCCAACCGCGGATCGTCGTACGACCCTGCGGCCTGCGACGTTGACATCGGGAATGTCAATGTCCCCGATCACAACCACACCAACCTGCTCGTAGACTTGCGAGCCGAGCGCGTCAAGCGTCGCTTCGATCCCACCGTTGGGGTCAGCAAGCACGACGGTCGCTACCGAAGCTTGGCGTGTAGACGTCATGGGCATGTGAGGTGCATTCTGGAGTCGAATGGGCGCTACTTCAATCATCGGGTGACATTGCTCGCCGGCGGGGTCGGTGGAGCCAAGATGGCCCGCGCCCTCCGATCGGTTCTCGAACCTGGTCAACTAACGGTTGTCATCAACGTAGGCGACAACACCGAACGTTACGGCGTCCACATCGCTGCCGACCCTGACACCGTCCTCTACACGCTTTCTGGAACGGTTGGCCCGAATGGCTGGGGCCGTGCGAATGACACCTTTGCGGTCATGGAAGAGTTGCACCTTCTCGGGGTCGACACTTCGTTGAAGCTCGGCGACAAGGACCTTGCACTTTGTGGCCACCGTGCCTCGCGGCTGGCTCGTGGCGAGTCTCTGTCATCGATCACCGCGGATCTGGCTGGCCGATTTGGCCTTGATGATGTGGCGCTGGTACCTGCAAGTGACGATCCCATCGAGACCCACCTGCAGGTCGAGGACGGCTCGTGGCTCGATTTCCAAACCTATTTCGTCGACCGAGGACATGCAGATCCTGTGTCGGCAATCGCCTATCACGGAGCGGTCGAAGCCGAACCAGCCCCCGGTGTGATCGAGGCCATCGATGCTTCGGACATCGTTGTCATCGCTCCTTCCAATCCGCCCCTTTCAATTTGGCCGATTCTCGCCATCGATCCGATCGCAGCGCGGATCGCGGCGCACCCAAGGGTCGCCGCGGTCAGTCCGCTGTTTGCGGGCAAGCCGGTGAAGGGTCCTGCCGATGCCGTTATGGCTGGAATCGGGCTTTCCGCGGGAACTGAGGGCATCCTCGCGGCCTACGAAGGCCTGATCGATGTGCTGTTCATCGATTTGGGTGACCGAGCCGACGTCAAACTCGGCACGAAGCTGGAAACTGAGGTCGTCGCTGCGAACACCTGGCTTGACGAAGACAACGGCCCCCACTTTGCCGCAACACTCTTGGAGTACATGGCACAATGACGAGGCACCCATCCCCATTTACCGTCTTTCCCGTCACCGGCATCGGAGAGATATCACCCGGCGCTGACATCGCGAGCATGATCGTCGAAGCGGTCACCGGAGGCGACATCGGTTTTGAAGACCGAGACATCATTGTCATCACGCACAAGA
The DNA here is from genome assembly GCA_963714375.1 of uncultured Acidimicrobiia bacterium. Classification (GTDB taxonomy): domain Bacteria; phylum Actinomycetota; class Acidimicrobiia; order Spongiisociales; family UBA5794; genus UBA5794. The sequence goes on along the minus strand of CAVQOG010000001.1, from coordinate 85,995 downwards.
TCGTCTCGAAAGCGGAGGGACAGATACGCGAGATCCCAGACGAGGAAACCTACCGACGGTTGGTTGAGGATGAGGCGGTCAATATCATCCGCCGCCGCGGCGATCTGGTCATTGCACAGACCAGACACGGGTTCATCTGCGCAAATGCGGCCATTGACCGATCCAATGTGGAGCGTGGCTATGCCATCCTGCTCCCCGTCGATCCGGACCGATCCGCACATCGGATCAGAACCCTCATGGAGCGGGCGACAAACGTATCACTTGGCGTCATCATCACGGACACATTCGGCCGACCTTGGAGACGCGGTCTGACCGATGTCGCCATAGGGATTTCAGGGCTTCCGTCGGTCCTCGATCTCCGCGGTACCGCTGATTCGCATGGAAACATTCTTGAGGTCACCGAAGTCGCCGTGGTCGACGAGATTGCTGGTGCAGCAGACCTTGTGATGGGGAAGGCGACAGGAACCCCTGCCGCGGTCGTGCGGGGCCTCGACCTTTCAGGCGACGGCCGCGTCGCTGATCTCGTTCGCCCAGCATCTGAGGATCTCTTCCGATGAGCCATGCCTGAACTCCCCGAGATCGAGGCGTACATCCATGCAATGGTGCCCCGCATCGTCGGTGCAACACTCACAAATGTCCGCATCGCGTCGTTCTCGCTGCTCCGCACCTTTGACCCGCCGATCGACTCAGCCTTCGGTTCGACCGTTCAAGGGGTGCATCGCATCGGAAAACGTATCTCAATTGATCTCCACAGTGATCTCCACCTCGTAATCCATCTGATGGTGGCCGGTCGGTTCAAGTGGACCGACGAAGCCAAGCCGATACCCAAACGAGGTGGCCTCGCTTCATTCGACTTTTCGACCGGATCGCTGCTCCTCACCGAAGCCGGGACCAAACGCCGTGCAACCCTTTCGGTGTTGCGGAGTGGCGATCTTGCCTCTGTGGATCCCGGCGGTCTCGAGGTGGAGAGCGCAACCGTGGACCAATTCCGAGAGGCGTTCCTGACGAATCGGCACACGCTCAAGCGAGCGCTCACCGATGCACGGTACCTCTCGGGAATCGGCGGCGCATTCGCAGACGAGATCCTGCACACCGCCAAACTGTCACCCACCCAGATCAATACGAATCTCTCCGATGACGAGGTTGCACGGTTATTTGGTGCAACGAAGCAGGTCCTTGACGATTGGACCCGAAGACGTATCGAGGAAACGGGTGATGGGTTCCCGACGAAGGTCACAGCGTTCCACCCCGACATGGCGGTCCACGGCAAGTTCTCAGAACCATGCCCCGTATGCGGCACGAAGATCCAACGCATCGTGACTGGCAAACGCGAAACCAATTACTGCCCAGCCTGTCAGACGGGAAGCAAGATCCTCGCAGACCGAGCCCTCTCACGCCTCCTCAAAGACGACTGGCCAGCCAAGATGACCGACGACCGATGACCGACGCCAGAACCAACGCGTCCTCCCTTCAGGGGGGACAAATCCGACGCAGTCGGATTAGGGGGGCGTGTGAGCCTGCGAACCCCGTCTTCCACTTTGGGACAAATCCGACGCAGTCGGATTAGGGGGGCGTGTGAGCCTGCGAACCCCGTCTTCCACTTTGGGACAAATCCGACGCAGCCGGATTAGGGGGGCGTGTGAGCCTGCGAACCCCGTCTTCCACTTTGGGACAAATCCGACGCAGCCGGATTAGGTGGGCGTGTGAGCCTGCGAACTCCGTCTTCCACTTTGGGACAAATCCGACGCAGCCGGATTAGGTGGCTCGAAGACTCGCCGGTTCCCCTTGAAGGGGGAACGGGTTTTCGCTGAAAGCCGAAAGCTGCTGAGCGCCGGCTCAGCCCCGCGCCCATTCGACGGTTCTCGCGATGCCTTCTTCGAGGGTGGTCCATGGCTCCCAGCCGAGATGGGCTTGAGCTGCGGACGAATCGAGGCAGGATCGAAGCTGTTCCCCTCGTTTTGCGGCAGCCATGACCGGGGCTACGTCGACGCCGGTGGCGCCAGCGATCACGTCGTAGAGCTTGAGCACCGATGTCTCCACGCCGGTTCCTATGTTGAGATAGCGTGAACCCCCGATTCGTGACGCACGGAGCATTGCATCAGCAACGTCCTCAACGAACACGAAATCCCGCGTCTGGAGACCATCACCAAAGATTGTCGGTGCCTTGTGGGAAAGTAACGAGCCAATGAAGATCGCAACGACGCCTGCCTCGCCATGCGGATCCTGTCGTGGTCCGTAGACGTTGGCAAATCCGAGTGACATGCAGTCGAGCCCGTAGGTTCGGTCGTAATAATGAAAGTACTGGTCAACAATGCTCTTGGAGACGCCGTACGGCGACTCGGGCTTCCGCTCCTGGGACTCGGGTGTTGGGATGTTGAAGGTGTCTCCAAACGTTGCTCCACCCGACGATGAAAAGACGAACCTCTCAGCGTTTCCGTGCCGTGCGGCCTCAAGAACATTCACGGTGCCAAGCACGTTGACTCGTGCATCCATGACCGGATCGGCGACCGAGTGGCGTACGTCGATCTGAGCTGCGAGATGAAACACGGTCTCGGGCTGGAACGCTCTGACGAGATCGACAACTTCGTTGCTCCCAACATCGATCTGATGCAGGGTCACATCGCCCCGGGTGCGCGCATCTTTGAGGTTCGCTATCGACCCTGACGAAAGATCATCGAGAACAAGGATCTCATGACCTTCATCGACGAGGAGATCTACCAGGTTCGAGCCGATGAACCCTGCCCCGCCGGTCACAACCGATTTGGGCATCAGAATCTCTCGGGCAGATGCTCGGAGAAGAATGCCACGATCCGATCGACGATGTCCTCATAGCGTTCAACGTCGTATCCCTCCGACGATGCATCCCAGAATCCGGTGGCTCCGCTCGGGTAGACGACGAAGGTCGTGTGCTCCATGGTCGCCCTCGTATCGATCGATGCGTCGACGTCCACTGTCTCGTCTCCGCGTGAGAGGATCGCCAGGCCGGGAACACCGGCAACACTGATCGCTTCAGCTGTTTGCTCGTCGATGGTCGAGGACACCACGACTGATGCTGCGACCCGGGGATCGGCTTGAGCTAGATCGGCAAGGTCATGCACGCCAGAACCGAAGCTGAGAACCCCGTAGCCAACCTGACCATTCGACCAGTGCCCTGAGGGGTCAGCAATATAGGCAGCCACCGCGAGTGATTTGGAGAGATTCCGCTCCCGTGACTCCGTCAGATCGGGGGCAAGCGCAGCAATCCCGTGCCGAGCGAGAACTCTACAGATGTCCTTCACGGTGCTTGTTGGTGTGGGCTCAGGACCGAAGATCAGAACTGTCGGCCATTGTCCTTGCCCGTCGGGACGCGAAAGGTAGCCACCGAGTGTCCGCGGTCCTGCCGCAATACTGGTCGAGTGATAGATGATGTCAACGACACCTTCACCTGTCTGAACAGCCACAGAGAACACCCTTTCCGGTCGTGGCGCAGGCTAGCGCCACGCGTCACCACACCCGCCACACCGCGCCGCCCTCAGCTGCAAACAAGGGGCCAATGGCGCACTCTCTGAACGCCACCTCCGAATCAACACCGATCGTGCAGGATGATCCTCTAGAGCGCAGACCGAAGGTGGACGTCTCCGGCATGGATGGTCTCGATACCTTCGGCCGTGTGAACGACGAGGGCCCCGGATGCGCTGAGTCCTGTGGCCGTCCCCATCCCACCATCCCAAACCACCTCGCGGCCGAGTGTGGCCGACAGTTCAACGTACCGGTTCTTAGGCCACTTGCCAGACGGCCCATCGATCTCGTAGAGAAGCGCCTGCGACCAGCGGGTCGCGATGTCGAGTGCAACGGTCGAGTCCACATCTGCGTCAAAGACACTTGTGGCACCGGCGATCGGGTCGGCCCACCACAGGTTGAGGCCGCACCCGACCGTCAATCGAGCTCCCTCAGCTTCGACAAGCACTCCCCCTGCCTTGGCTCCATCGATGAGGATGTCGTTTGGCCATTTGAGGGATGGTTCACACCGACCCACATCCCTGATCGTCTCACAGACCACCAACCCGGCGACAAGCGGAATGAGGGTTCGGTGAACTGGCTCCCAGTCCATCATGAATGAGAGTGACGAGAACATGGCTCGGTCCGGCTGCTCCCATGTTCGGCCTTGTCTGCCGCGCCCGGCAATCTGACGATCGGCTACGACGAGGGTCGGCACACCGGTTGCATCGAATCGGCGCGCAGCCTCGTCCTGCGTCGACCCAACCTCGCTGATGTGCACGATGTCGTAGTGTGTAGCCATATCCGATCCAGACGAGTCGAAGTCACGTGACCGCAACCGAGCCTACCGGGAGGACCGGTGAGCACCGAAGAACGCATCGAGAAACTGAGAGAGCTCCGTGGGCAATCTGCGAAGGCCGACAACCAGCGTGCTGTCGACCGCCAGCATGACGCGGGAAAGCTGACCGCGCGCGAGCGAATCGAAATGCTCGTCGACAAGGGTTCCTTCCAGGAGATCGACCCATTCGTGCGACATAAGACACAGGGCTTCGGTGTCGAGGACAAGCGACCGCTCGGTGATGCTGTGGTTACTGGTTGGGGCACCATCGACGGACGCACCGTGATGGTGTTCGCTGAGGACTTCACCCGCTTCGGCGGATCGCTCGGCGAGGTCGTGGCTGACAAGATCTGCAAGGTCCTCGATCTTGCAATGGACACCGGGACGCCCGTGATCGGCCTGAAGGACTCCGGTGGTGCACGCATCCAAGAAGGTGTCGTCGGCCTTGATGGCTACGGGCGCATATTCGAGCGCAACGTCCGCGCTTCGGGTGTGATTCCACAGATTTCGGTCATCATGGGCCCCTGTGCCGGCGGTGCCGTGTATTCACCTGCCCTCACCGACTTCATCTTTCAGGTCGAAGGCACATCACATCTCTTCATCACCGGACCGGACGTGATCAAGACGGTGACTGGCGAGGAAGTATCGATGGACGAACTCGGTGGAGCGCATGCCCATGCGTCGAAGTCGGGGGTTACCCATTTCGTTGTCAGCGATGACCGAGAGGCGATGGAGGAGGTACGTTTCCTGCTTTCGATGCTTCCCTCCAACAACATGGAAGTCGCTCCCTTCTTCACGCCTGCTGATTCTGCTGATCGTGCTGATGAGCTGCTCACAACGATCATTCCTGATTCTGCGAATCAGCCATACAGCGTGATCGATGTGATTGAAAGCATCGTGGATGACGGCGAGTTCTATGAGGTCCACGAACATTGGGCAGGCAACATCGTTGTCGGATTCGCCCGTCTCGACGGGTACACCGTCGGAATCGTCGCCAACCAACCAGCAGTCCTTGCAGGCACGCTTGACATCAATGCCTCCGTGAAGGGTGCGAGGTTCGTTCGCTTCTGCGACGCTTTCAACATCCCGTTGATCACACTCGTCGACGTGCCTGGCTTCCTCCCAGGGGTCGATCAAGAGCATCAGGGGATCATCCGCCATGGAGCCAAACTGCTGTATGCCTTCTCCGAGGCAACGGTTCCCAGAGTCACCGTCATTCTTCGCAAGGCATACGGTGGCGCCTATCTCGTGATGAACTCACGTGCGGTGCGCGCTGATTTCGTATTCGCCTGGCCGACTGCGGAGATTGCCGTTATGGGTGCCAAGGGTGCGGTCAACGTCATCTACCGGCGTGACCTCGCGGAAACCGACGATCCCGACACGATGAGAGATCAACTCGTTGCCGACTACGAGGAACAATTCAACAACCCATACGTCGCAGCCGAGCGCGGGCTGGTCGATGATGTGATCGAACCGCGAGAGACCAGGCCCCGCCTCATCCGCACCATGGGGATGCTCCGTAACAAACGAGAGACACTGCCACCAAAGAAGCACGGGAATATTCCATTGTGAGCATTTACGGATTGACGGATGACGGATGACGGATGACGGATCGAGGGTTGCGGGCTGTAAGTCGCGAGCGCGGCGAGTTCTTTAGGATGCACACTGTGGAATCCATTCTCATCGCAAATCGGGGCGAGATCGCCGTTCGGATCATCAGGGCTGCCCGAGATCTCGGTATCAGGACGATTGCGATCTACTCTGAACTTGACCGCGACGCGGTACATACCTCCATGGCTGATGAGGCGTGGAACGTCGGAACGGCACCAGCCGCTGAGTCGTATCTCAACGTTCCACGGATCCTCGAAGTTGCAGCAGAGTCACACGCCTCTGCCATCCACCCCGGCTACGGCTTCCTCGCCGAGAACGCGGAATTCGCGCAGGCCGTCATTGACGCCGGGCTGATCTGGATCGGGCCACCGCCCAGTGCCATCTCGATGATGGGCGACAAGATCGAATCACGGATTGCTGCCGAAGCAGCCAATGTCCCCGGCGTACCAGGCACCTTGGAACCACTGACAAGCGCCGAGCAGGTCATCGAGTTCGCAAACAAGCACGGGATGCCGGTTGCGATCAAGGCATCGGCTGGTGGTGGTGGTCGAGGTCTCAAAGTCGTGCGATCCCTTGATGAGATCGAGGCTGCATTCGAATCGGCAGGAAGGGAAGCAAAGGCCTGGTTCGGAAACCCGGCGGTCTATGTCGAGCGCTACCTCGAGCATGCCCGCCACATTGAGGCCCAAGTGCTCTTTGACTCCCACGGAAACGGGGTGTTCTACGGGGAACGCGATTGCTCTCTTCAGAGGCGGCACCAGAAACTCGTCGAGGAAGCTCCTGCCCCGGGGCTTACCGCCAAACAGCGCGACAAACTCGGGAAACTCGCTCTCGCACTCGGTCACGCGGCTGGATACGAATCGGCTGGCACAGTTGAGTTCCTCTTCGCTGACGGCAACTTCTACTTCCTTGAGATGAACACTCGCATCCAGGTTGAGCACACGGTCACCGAAGAGGTCTTCGGGGTCGACCTTGTGGTGGAGCAGATCAGGGTCGCCATGGGAGAACAACTCTCCGGTTCGGGTACACCAACACCCGTCGGTCACACGATCGAGTTTCGGATCAACGCTGAGGATCCGTCCCGAGATTTCATGCCGAACCCGGGAACGCTCGTCAAGTATCAAGAACCGGCGGGACCCGGAATCCGTGTCGACTCAGGTGTCGTCCAGGGATCAACGATCTCGCAGTACTACGACAACATGATCGCAAAGCTCATCGTCAGCGGTCGGGACCGGGATGAGGCCATCCGCAGGGCCCAACGGGCGCTCACTGAATTCGATATCGGAGGCGTCGACACAACCATCGGTGCTCATCTCATGATTCTCAACAATGCGGCGTTCCTCGCTGGCGACGTCAGTACGCGTCTCGTCGAAGACTCGATGGACTTCTCGAAGGTCCAACGCAAGACGGCACCGTCGCTACCCGAGGACGAAGAACTGTCCGAACGATCCATCACCGTCGAGGTCGGTGGACGACGATTTACCGTCAAGTACTGGGCAAAGGTATTGACAGCACCTGGCTCGGGCTCTCGCGCCGCCCCACGTCGCAAGGCGCCGAAGCTCTCCAAGCAATCCGCTTCAAGCGGAGGAGAGGGTGCGATCACCGCGCCCATGCAGGGGACCATCGTGAAAATCCATCACAAGGCTGGCGATCACGTCGACGAGGGCGAAGCCGTCTGCGTACTTGAAGCCATGAAGATGGAGAACGAAATCAAGGCCCCCGAAAGCGGAGAGATCGTCGACCTCAAGGTGCAGGTTGGAGATACGGTGTCAGCGGGCCACATCCTGATGGTGATCCGCTAGCCGCGCCCGCTACCGCAGACGTTGGCCCGTCGCGTCCCCCGGCAAGCGGGAGGACGGTCTGTTATCGGCTATCGGTCATCGGTTTCTTCATGTACCACTCGACGAACGAGACACAGCGGGCTACATCGTCGAATGACACCACGAACAGATTGGCCCATGTCGTGCCGCCTGCGTAACGCGTCTCGCCAACGATGACAGCATCGTTCCCGATCAGGTGCAGGGGACGGTATTCGGCTTCCCACGAGGCGGGGTCATCCTTGTCTTTGAGCCACCCAGCCACAATCGCCTCCCTGCCGACCAAAGGCTCATCCCACGGGCTGTAGGCATAGGTCGCGTCAGGTGAGAAGAGATCTCCAATGGCATGAGCGTCATAGCTCCGCCATGCTTCGATATATCGCTCGATCCAATCCTGAACCATTTCCGGCGTCACTGAAGGCTCCTCAAGTCCGGCCGTTCATCCTGCAGCCCAGCACACATTTCCTGACTTCTGACTTCTGACTTCTGATGTCGGTCATCGGTCATCGGGTGTCTGACTTCGGTCGGCTGGGGAGTCCTGCTTCCTCGAGGGTGAGGAACCGCTCGAGCTCGACACTGTCGAGTTGGATCCTTGAGCTGAACAGTGCATACGACAGATTTGCTGCAAGGCGTTGGAACCCAACCGCCCAAGGAGGGAGATATCGAGCGGGTTTCAATACGCCGGATTGGAAGAGGTCTTCGAGTTCGATGGCATCTCCGAGTGTCATGCGACCGGCGAACAACATCGGGATCAGCTCCTCACGCCCGTCAGCAATTGCCTTCTTCAGGAACGTCTGGACAAGGACAAGCCCTTCCAGGTACGCCCCGTCCTTGGTGAATGCGATCGACCCACGGACATCGCCGCCGCGGAAGATCCTTTGGGCGGAGTGGTAACTCTCCTCTTCAGATTGACCCTCATCAAGGAAGTGTGTGAAGACCTCGATGAAGTCGCCACCGCGGAGAGCGAGTCCGACCGCCTGGGATCGTAGAGCAACTCTTCTCAGGCGATTGATGTCGATCGAGAAGGTAACGAGTTCCGAAAACACCGCAAGTCCCTCCTGTGTCTTGGTCGTTCTTGGAGAGCCGAGACCAAGCGACCTGAGGGGCTGCCGCTTTCCGTTGATCGACGTCAGCGTGTGGATGAGTGCTTCGTGGTTGAGGAGTTGAGCAAAGTCCATGTCGGAGAAAAGGGCGTCCTTCCTCACCTTGACCCTCTTGCTTCCGGCCGCAGCTTTGGCGGACATCTCGGCATCCACCACCACCGCTACATCATCATCGACAAAGAACTCGTCGAGGGCGCAGCGGAGCCGATCAGCGAAGACCTCGCTCGGGATGTTCGATTGGGTCTCGGCAACAACATCACCGGCCATCAGGTTCGACGTCACCTCCATGATCGGGTTGGCTGCTTCCAGCGACGACAAGTTCTGTCGTTCATACACATGGTCAGGCCGGCCGTAGAGTGCCACTGAGTGCTCGGTGAAAGCGGGCGTTCCCATTGCGCCAAGCATCCGTGCCGCGGTCGCATAGCTCCATGCGGTCTTCCACAACTGGTTGCCAATCGGATGCCCTCGGTCGCATCGAGCCATCAACGCTTCGAGTTCTTCGATCTTCGCCGACTGATCGATTGGCGTCGATTGGAAGTCGGGAAGCTTCGGATTCCCGGCTTTGTAGGACTCGATGAATGTGCCCATCAGGGACTCGGGCCATGTCAGATACTTGAGAACTCGAATCGATCCACACGCCTTTGCGATGGCCGCGTCAAGTTCTGAGAACCGCTCAAGTTGTTCATCCATAATCGTAAATCCTGACTTCGGGAACCCGAAGCGGGTTCCTTGGAGTCCAGCAAGCTGGACTCTTGACTCTGACGTCTGACCTCTGGCTTCCTACTCCGCAGCTTCTGCGATCGACTCGGTGAGCGATGGATGCACCATCAACGTCTCCACGAGCACGTCGACACTGAGTCTGGCGTTGGTGGCGACAGCAATTGAACCAATCAGCTCGGATGCATGATGACCGACAACCGTTCCACCGAGAACAACCCGGGTGGCTGGGTCCGACACAAGCTTGACGAAGCCACCCGTGTCCCCCTGGATCAGGGACCGTGCGTTCGGGCCGAGCGGAACTTTTGTGATTCTCACCTTGCGACCTTCGGCGGCAGCATCGACCTCTTCCAGCCCAACCGAGGCAATCTCTGGTTCGGTGAAGATCCCTTGGGAAACCTTGCGGTAGTCGATGGGTGTCACGTCGTGACCAAGAATGTGCCGCGCAATCTTGGTGCCCTGGGCGGTCGCGACGGATGAGAGCAGCATCTGGCCGGTCACATCACCGGCACCGTAGATATGCGGAACTGACGTCCGCTGGTACTCGTCGACCTGGATGAACCCGTGCTCAACATCGATACCGATCTGCTCCAGACCGATGTTCTCACTGTTGGGCAGGGACCCAACCGCGAGCAAAACGTGCGACCCCTCGACCTCGCGACCGTCTTCGGTCGAAACCTTCACAATGTCACCATAGCGCTCGATATTTGTCGCCCGGGAGCCCTTCAACAGGCCGACTCCCCGTTTGAGGAAGTCCTCCTCAAGAACCATGGCGACTTCGGAATCACGGTGAGGCAGCACATGGTGACGACTGACAAGGAGGGTGACGTTGGATCCGAGCGACGAGAAGATGTGGACCATCTCGACTCCCGTAACACCGGATCCGATGACGATCATGTGCTCAGGGAGCACAGGGAGGTGATAGGCCCCGCGCGTCGTGATCACCCGTTCGCCGTCGATCGGCGCCCAATCGGGGACACGGGGACGCGAACCGGTGGCCACGACGGCCCGGTCGAATTGGATCTCAACCTCTTCACCGTCGGTGTCCACAACGACGGATGTGGTCGATGCGAAACGTGCACGACCCCGCATGATCTCAACACCCTGTGAGTCGAGCATGTCCGTCATCGATGCTGCGAGCGTGTCCGCGATGCGCGATGCCCTGGATGAAAGTAGAGCCATGTCGACAGCGACAGGACCGGGATCCGAAATGCCGAGTTCTTCAGCGTTGCGGATGGCACGCATCCTCATCGAGGACGACACCATTGCCTTGGACGGAATGCAGTCCCATAGGTGGGCGGCTCCACCGACGATCTGATCCTCCACGAGTGTGACATCGGCACCAAACCGCGCGGCGGTCGTCGCCGCTGCCAGTCCCCCGGGTCCGCCGCCAATGACGAGGACACGAATCGGTATTTCTGGGTTGAACATGCCTGACACTCCGGGAATCTAGTTCGCAGGACGGTAACGACCGAAGACCGGAAGCAGGGCCTCAGTGATTTCACCGATGGTCGCTCCGGCCAGCAGTGCCGCCTTCATCGGATACAGCAGATTGTCCGTACCTTCCGCTGCGGTCGTCACGCTCGACAAGGCGGCGCCAACGACATCACCAGCACGCTCGACGCGTCGTTGTTGGAGTGATGCAACCTGATTGGCCTCGAGGTTCGGGTCAATCTGGAGTACATCAGGTTCCGGGTCGCCATCACCGACAAAGTGGTTGACCCCAACAACGGCTGTCTCACCTGAGTCAACAGATCGGGCATACTCGTACGCTGCAGCCTCGATCTCGGACTGCGGAAAGCCCTCCTCGATGGCGGCAACTGCTCCCCCGATCGCGTCAATCCGTTCAATCAGCGCCGACGCATCAGCCTCGATCTGATCCGTGAGCGACTCAACGTAGTAGCTGCCGGCAAGGGGATCGACGATTCCTGGGACGCCAGTTTCATAGGCAAGTACCTGCTGGGTCCGAAGCGCGAGCAGTGACGATTCGTTCGTTGGAAGGCCAAGTGCCTCATCAAAGGAGTTGGTGTGCAACGACTGTGTTCCACCGAGGACGGCAGCAAGGCCCTGATAGGCAGTCCTGACAACATTGTTGAGCGGCTGTTGTGCAGTGAGTGACGACCCGGCCGTCTGGGTATGGAACCGCATCTTCCACGAAGCTGGGTCCGTAGCCCCCATCCGGTCACGCATCAGGCGCGCCCAGAGTCTGCGTGCTGCTCGGAACTTTGCAGCCTCCTCGAAGAGGCCGTTGTGGGAATTCCAAAAGAACGACAACCTCCGCGCGAGCGTGTCGATGTCGATACCAACGGATGTCGCTGCGTTCACATAGGCAAGCCCGTTTGCGATCGTGAAGGCCACCTCTTGGGCAGCCGTGGAGCCAGCCTCGCGAATGTGATAGCCCGAGATCGAAATCGTGTTCCAGTTCGGAATCTCAGCAGCGCAATAGGAGAAGATGTCTGTCGTTATCCGAAGAGATGGCCCTGCGGGAAAAATGTAGGTTCCCCTTGCGATGTACTCCTTGAGAACATCGTTTTGGATCGTGCCACGTAACTCCCGTGCGTCAGCACCCTGTTCTTCTGCAACGATCTGATACATCAGCAGCAACACAGCGGCCGTTGCGTTGATCGTCATGGACGTCGACACCTCCGACATCGGGATGCCATCGAAGAGTGTTCGCATGTCATCGACCGAATCGATGGCAACGCCCACCTTCCCGACCTCACCGAGAGCGAGCTCGGCATCGGAGTCGAGGCCCATCTGGGTGGGAAGATCAAATGCTACGGATAGCCCTGATTGGCCAGCATCCAACAGGGCCTTGAACCGTTCGTTGGTTGCCTTGGCATCCCCGAATCCGGCGTATTGGCGCATGGTCCACAACCGGCCCGCATACATGGAGGGGTACGGGCCACGCGTAAAGGGATACTCGCCGGGTGAACCGAGCTGTTCAGAAACGTCCCAGCCTTCCAGATCGGTTTCGTCGTAGAGATGCTTGTCGTCGGTTCCCACGGAAGTCCATCGCCTATCTGGAGTCTGTACCTAAGCTCGATTTGCTGCCGATAGTACCGGTCAATGCCGCAGCACCATGATCTGTTGGTCGGCTCGTACCCGATTCGCACCAACAGCTCGACAGGTAGGACGATGGAACCACTGATCCGACAGATCGAGCGCCTCGAACGCCACCGCAGACGACTGCCAGCCCTCATAGGACTCGCAGTGTTCGTCGTCGTCGGTGCGACATGGGTTGGCTTCTTCGGATTCCTCTCTGCGAACACCGCGTACGGTGCGGCGGATTCACTCCAAGAGGAGTATCTATGCGACACCAGCGAGCTCGACCTGTCGTTTCCAGACCTGTCACGTCTATCGACCGTGTACTCACAGGATGGCGTCAAGATCGGCCAGCTCACCGAACGAAACTCACAGCCGATCAGCTTGAGCGAAATGCCGGATCTCGTCAAGGCAGCGCTCCTCTCGGCTGAGGACAAGTCGTTCTATGAGCATCGGGGAATCGACTTCAGCGCCATCGGTCGTGCTGTCGTCGGACGGCTTGTGAATTCCCCATCCGGCGGTGGATCCACGATCACCCAGCAAGTCGTGAAACAGAACTTCCTCACATCTGACCAGACCATCGAACGCAAGCTGTGTGAAGCAGTGGTTGCCGCCGAACTCGAGACGCTCTACACCAAGGATCAGATCTTGGAGTTTTGGGCCAACTCGGTCTATTTCGGGTCGAACGCATACGGCATCAGCGCTGCCTCCGAGGAGTACTTCGGCAAGCCCCTTGATGAACTCACCTTGCATGAGGCAGCGCTCCTACCCGTTCCAATCAGGAATCCGACCTTCTACCACCCTCGAACCGGAGCCGACAACGCTATTGCTGCGCGGAACCGCACGATCGACCGCATGGTCATCAACGGCTATATCACACGCACAGAGGCGGTAGCGGCCAAGGTGCAACCGCTCGATGTGATCCCTAACGAGACGGCCGAGGTCACGACGCCACAGGCGATCATGTCACGGGTAAACCGCGCTCTGCTCGACACGAACGAGTTCGGACTCGGAGAAACATACGAGGAACGCAAGCGGGCAGTATTTGGATGCCCAGCATCCGTCACCGATTGTGAAGGCGGAGGTGGTCTCAGGATCGACATCACTGTCAACGATCGACTCCAGAGCGAGGCAAACCGAATCTTACGGGCATGGTTCCGGCCGGGCCTCGAGGGACCCACGGGAGCCATATCGACCATAGACAACGCATCGGGCGCTATTCGGGTCATGGCAAGCGGTCTCGACTTCGGCGATGACCTTGAGGCTGGTCAGCGACCGTACGATCTCGCCTCAGGTGGAGCCCGCCACGCCGGTTCGGTGTTCAAGCCGATCACGCTCGCTGCCGCACTCGACACGGGGATCCGAGATGGTTCGCCAATCACACTTGGCTCCTATTGGAATGATGCGAGCCCAGCATTGATCCCGTGTGACCCATCGGCAAATTGTGAGAACAACGTCTGGACCGTCCACAACGCAGGTGGCGACTCCGGCGATGCCCTCCGCACGCTTGATTCGGCAACATACAACTCGGTCAATGCCGTGTATGCCCGCCTCGTCGAGCAGATCGGCCCAGAATCCGTTGTGACCATGGCGACCAAACTCGGCATCCGGACGCCGCTCGCCGCTCACCTATCGATCACACTCGGGGCCCAAGATGTGCGTCCGGAAGATGTCGCAGTGGTGTATTCAACACTCGCAAACTACGGCGAATACCGCGATCCGTATCTCATCCAACGCATCACCGACACTGACGGCACCGTGCTGTATGAGCATCAGACTCAGCCCCGCGAGGTCCTCGGCGCGGAGGTCGCAGCAGCCGTCGTGGGATCTCTCAAGAAGGTCGTGACATCCGGCACCGGTCGACGCGCCGACATCGGACGGCCCCAAGCAGGCAAGACAGGGACATCAACCGACAATGCTGATGTCTGGTTCGCCGGATTCATTCCCCAAATCACCACGGTGGTCTGGATCGGCGATGCCGACGGCCGGGTTCCACTCAAGGACTTCACCGTGTGGAACGACCTTGAACAGCAGGAGCAGTTCTACCGAAGCGCTTCGGGCGGCACGCTTGCAGCCCCGGTCTGGCGACAGTTCATGGAATTTGCGACCGGAGGTATAGCGACACAAGACTTCCGCGCCGAACCCCCTGGCACCGAGATCTACCGTCAGACACCGTTCGCGAAGGTCCCAGCACCCGGGCTGTCCACAAAGGCAACTGTGGAGGCAATCTATGCCGTTGGGCTTGCGGCAGTCGTCGTCGAAGTGCCGTCGGTGTTGCCCCAAGGTACTTTCATCACGACCAACCCAATCGAGAGCACCACGGTCAAACAGGGCACTGAGGTGATTGTCGAGGTATCGAGCGGAGTTGCAGAGGTCTTCGGTCTCCCCGACCTGCGCGGGCTCTCACCAGGGGAGGTCACGGGCGCGCTGTCCCAGTTCGCAACCGACACAGGGATCTCCCTGGGTTGGACACTCGTTGAGGTTGAAACGACGAACTCGGGCCTGTACGGCCTTGTCGTGAGCACCAACCCCGCCCCAGGGTCACCGGTCGCCCACGGCGACATCATCGAGGTACGAATAGGCAAGGCGCCGTAAACGGCGCTGCTGTCAGCTATCAGCTCTCAGCTTTCCGCTTCAGAACCGCTGAGCCAGATCCGTGAGCTGTATGCCGCCTGCGGTGCCAACGCACCACAAGCTCTCCTACGCTGGTGGGATGTCGACGGCGATCTCAGAGGTACCACCGCTTCGGCGTCTCTGGCGCTACGCAGCTGGCTATCGCAAGCGAATCATCATCGCGTCCATCTGGTCCTTCCTCAACAAGGCCGCTGATCTCGCTCCCCCATTTCTCATTGGCATGGCAATTGATGTCGTCGTCAACGGATCCGATTCACTCATGGGCCAGTTCGGTATCGAGGATGAGAAGAACCAGATCATCGCCATCGCGGTGCTCACCTTCATCGTGTGGAGCCTTGAATCAATCTTCGAGTATCTGTTCGGTGTCGAATGGCGGAACCTCGCCCAGTCAATCCAGCACGATCTCCGTATCGACACCTACGAACACATTCAGGAACTCGATGTTGCCTTCTTCGAGGACCGCTCGACGGGCGATCTGATGGCGGTAATGAACGACGACGTCAACCAGCTCGAGAGGTTCCTGGACGTTGGCGCAAATGAGGTCGTCCAGCTCATCACCACAGTGGTTCTGATCGGAACAGCATTCTTCATCATCGCCCCATCGGTAGCCTGGCTGGCCTTCCTCCCCGTGCCGGTGATCTTGTGGGGATCATTGAGATTTCAGAAACGGATCGAACCGAGATACGCCCTCGTGCGAGAAAAAGCCGCCGGTATCAACTCACAGCTTGCAAACAACATCGGCGGCATCTCGACGATCAAAGCCTTCACCGCTGAGTCGAGAGAGGTTGATCGCGTCACCGAGGCCTCCGATGAGTACCGGACGGCCAACCGATCTGCGATCAAGCTTTCGTCAGCTTTTACTCCGCTGATTCGCGTTGCGATCCTTGTCGGTTTCACGGCAACACTCGTGTGGGGAGGATTCCTGGCTCTCGACGGTCAGCTCAATGTCGGTCTGTATTCCGTGATGGTGTTCTTGACGCAACGGCTGTTGTGGCCACTTACGCGCCTTGGCCAAACCGTCGATCTCTATCAGCGGGCGATGGCGTCGACGAATCGCGTCCTTGACGTACTCGACACGGACGCCACGATCCTCGACGGAGAGCTACAGATCGACCCATCAACAACACGCGGACGCATCGATTTCAACAATGTCACCTTTGCCTACGACGAGGGCTTCCCTGTCCTCAACGCAGCGAATCTCACAATCCAGCCATCGGAGACAACCGCGTTCGTGGGTTCGACTGGTTCTGGGAAGACCACAATCATCAAGCTGCTTCTGCGCTTCTACGATCCTGATTCAGGCTCCATCACGCTCGACGGAAGAGATCTGCGAACGCTCGAGCAGTCGCACCTCAGGCAGTCAATGGCGCTTGTCAGCCAGGATGTCTTTCTGTTCTACGGAACGGTTGCCGAAAACATCGCTTACGGCGTTCCTGACGCAAGCCAATCCGCCATCGAGGCTGCTGCCACAACGGCTGAGGCACATGCCTTCATCGAACTGCTTCCGCACGGTTATGACACCGTTGTTGGCGAGCGCGGCCAGAAGCTCTCCGGGGGCCAGCGTCAGCGGCTGTCGCTCGCACGGGCGCTCCTTACGGAATCACCGGTTCTGATACTCGATGAGGCAACCTCAGCCGTGGACAACGAGACCGAGGCTGCGATCCAGCGGTCGCTCGCGAGGGTCAGCCACAACCGCACGATGGTCGTGGTTGCTCATCGCCTTTCGACGATCCGCAACGCCGATCGCATCTACGTTATTGACGAGGGCTCTGTGGCAGAGGTCGGAACCCACGACGAACTCATCAGCCTTGGCGGTGTGTACTCATCCTTGTGGGATGTCCAGACCGGGGTCGCCCTCATCCGCTAACGATTACCGATAACCGATATCCGACTACCGATATCGGGTTACCGGACTACAGATATCAGACATCGGACATCAGGTTTCTGAGGTCGGTCATCGGTCATCGGTCATCTGAGGATTCATTTCGCGCTCTCCACTCGTGCTACTTGACTCTATCTAGTGTTATTTGATACCTATACGGGTATGAAATCTGCATCGACTCATCCATCGCCGACAAGACCAGAAGCGCCCAACCAGCGCCGGAATTCGCCAAATAGTCCGAAGGTGCCCGGGACCTCACCCCGTCAGGTCCGTCCTCCCTCAGACGGGGAACGCTTGCCTCACCCGGGCGCCTCGGACCTCAATCCACTGCGACGCACGGCCCAGCAGCGGAAGAAAATCACGCCACGAACCGAGAAAGGACGCGCGGATGGCTTCATCATGACCGATCCCTATGTCCGACGGTTCTGGATTGCTGCTATCGGTCCGGGGGCGGTCGCTGACCTGCTACGACTCGCCGCTGCCGCACAAAGCGGCCGCTCCCTACCCATCCCCGTTCACCTCCCGACACTCCTGCGTGAACGACTCGCCCGGTACGACAACGGGACGCTCTTCGTCCCGGACCGGATACCGCCACTGCCCCCATCGCTCGCCAATCGACTTGCTCCACCGATTCGCCGCCAGCTCGTCTCCGACCGCAGGAGACGTCTCGCCGTCTAGCCTCACCGTCATGACCGGTGAGAATCTTGAAATAGCGCCAGCAGACGTCGACACAGCCGCATTCGATGTGATACTCGACATCCGCTTTGGCCGCGAACATGATCCCGTATTCGCATCGGCAACTGTCGTTGATGCGAAAGATCTCGCGAGCGAACCGTTTCGTTTCGTCAATCCGGACTCCCGCGTGTTGATCGTTTGCGATATTGGCCTGCGCTCCAAAACAGCCGTGGAAGGGCTGAGATCAGCCGGAGTTCCAGCGTCGTTGTCCCTCGCAGGTGGCGCCGATGCACTCAGGCGGCTCCGCGCGACGTCTGGCCCGGCTTCGCTTTCAGCGAGTGAGGCCGAGCGCTATGACCGTCAGATTCGTCTTGCTGGCTTCGGAATCGAGGGACAGCGGAATCTCGTGGACGCAACGATCACGGTGGTCGGAGCAGGTGGGCTTGGTTGCCCGGCGTTGAGCTATCTGGCAACCGCCGGTGTCGGTTCGATCATCATCATTGATCCAGATGTAGTCGATCTGAGCAATCTGCATCGCCAGCCACTCTATGCAACCGACGATGTCGGAATCCCGAAGGTCAAGGCAGCGGCGACGCGCCTGCATGCCCTCAACCCCGAGGTCGTCGTCTCCGCCGTCGAAGAAACGGTCACCGATCAGAACGCACAGGAAGTAATTGCTGGAAGCGATGTGGTCATTGATGCAACAGACAACTTTGCAGTGCGCTACGCACTCAACTCCGCGTGTATTGCGCTCGAAATCCCCTTGGTATATGCATCGGTGTATGGATTTGAGGGCCAACTCGCTGCGTTCGACTCCGTCGACGGTCCCTGCTATCGATGCCTGTTCCCCGTCGATCCCTCCGGCGATGCCGTGCTCGATTGCTCAACGGTCGGTGTCCTGGGAGCGGTGACGGGCGTGATCGGTTCCCTACAGGCATCAGCTGCCATCCAGATCGCGGCCGGTGTGGATCACGGGTTGTACGGCACCCTGACGCTTTTCAATGCGATGCAGGGCCGATTCGATCAACTACCGGTCGCGAAACGCCCCAACTGCGCGGCATGTAGCGGGTAGCGCTTGACTCCTGGCCTCTCGTCGCCATTCGGACAACTCTCGCTGTGAGCTGTGAGCTGTAAGCCGTGAGCTCTTTCGTCAATCCAGAAGCGCCGCAGGTGAGGGGTTACCGAACCGTGGGTATTGGGCCATCAATAGGTCACGTGCGGCTTGGACCTGATCCTCAGACACACCATCCTCAAACACCGGATCTGACACGGCGGCATACGTCGTCTTCGTCTTCGTCTCGGGTGCTTGGGTTGTCGTAGTCGTCTGGGGCTGGGTGGTCGTGGTCGTCTGGGGCTGGGTGGTCGTCGTTGTTGGGGGAACGGTCGTGGTGGTTGTCGTGGTTGTTGGGGGAACAGTCGTAGTGGTTGTTGGGGGAACCGTTGTCGTGGTTGGCCCGCCGCCGTTGAGTCCTGGGGCTGCCTTCATGAACATGACCGTGACCCACATGGTCCCGTTGCCGTCGACCGTGACTCCCACCCCAACGTAGTTGTAGTCACCAAGGATGTTGTTGCGGTGAGTGGCAGAATTCATGAATGCGGCGTGGAGGGTCGAAACATCTGGCCCCACGCCAACATTTTCGCCAAGGCGATCCCAACCCGTGGTAGCCGAACCAAGGGTCGAGCTGTGGAACAACTCGCCACGGCTTGCCATCAGGTTCGAGTGGGCTCGGGCATCATCAGTGAGGTCCCAATAGCTTTCAAGGGGAGCAAGACCGTTGGCTGATCTTGATGCATTGATCTTCGCAATGAACGAGCCCTCGGAGCCCGCAACCGCTGGAACCGCAAAGGCTGCGGTGAGCATCGCTATAAGGGCGATGAGGATGATGCTTCGACGTGCGACCCGCATGGATGTTCCTAACAGAGAGCAGTTGTCTAACTTCTCTCTGTATCGGGCTACGTGTGCGAGTGCCTAAGGACTTCGTGAAACAAGTGACTACGTAGGGGAGGTGAGAGTTAAGAGATTCGCGTCCCCCGTTCACGGGGGACAGATCCGACGAAGTCGGATCAGGGGGTGCCGCGAGCCTGCGAGCCCGGAGTGGCTCGAAACCCAGACAGCCGGAAAGCCAGCAGCACCGACGACATCCACGATCAGCTGAACCGAAAACTACGATGTCAACGTCGGATCCAAAAGACGGGGCTCGCGGGCTCGCGCCACCCCCTACCTCTTCGCTTCGCTCATCGTTCGTCCCCCGTAAACGGGGGACACAACATCTCGCCACGCGCGTCCCCCGTTCACGGGGGACGGATCCGACGAAGTCGGATCAGGGGGTGCCGCGAGCCTGCGAGCCCGGAGTGGCTCGAAACCCAGACAGCCGGAAAGCCAGCAGCACCGACGACATCCACGATCAGCTGAACCGAAAACTACGATGTCAACGTCGGATCCAAAAGACGGGGCTCGCGGGCTCGCGCCACCCCCTACCTCTTCGCTTCGCTCATCGTTCGTCCCCCGTAAACGGGGGACACAACATCTCGCCACGCGCGTCCCCCGTTCACGGGGGACGGATCCGACGAAGTCGGATCAGGGGGTGCCGCGAGCCTGCGAGCCCGGAGTGGCTGGACAAGCGCAAGGTGTTAGGAGGAAGGTGGCAGCGCCTCCAGGATCCCTTGTTCGCGGATCGAGTCGATTCCGTGGATCGGGCGGTCAACGCGGTGCTCGGGCATCCCCTCGGCTTGGATCCATACCCAGGTGTCGGTGAGCGTTTCCGTCATCGGGTGACAGTGGAGGCCGGCGAGCTCGCCGTCGGGTGGGAGCCAGATCGGGAGCTCGATCCACGGCTGCACCCCTTCCGATTCGATGAATTCAGGTGTGACCCACACGAGTTCGGCCGCAGAGCCAATCAGTTCGGTGCCGAACCGGAGGAGATCACCCATCGTTGTGTGACCGTTCCAGCCACCACGGCAACCGACCCACATTTTCGTAGGGCCCGAGGATGAGGCCGGGCCTGGCGATGAGCGCATCGGGCCGAGCGGCGAGGATCCCGAGTTCGCTTCACCGGGTCCGCTCGCTGCGGCGTGTCGGCGCGGTTTGGCTACGCGTCAACGCTCAGCGCCTCGGCGATGGCCACGAGGGTTCTGACACCGAAGCCGGAGCCGCCCTTGGAGACATAGTGCTCGGCCTTGCCTACCCGTGCCGGGCCGGCAACGTCGAGGTGCACCCACGGGATGTCGCCTACGAACTCCGACAGCAGCAGGGCTGCCGTGATGGTGCCACCCCATCGTTCACCCGTGTTCTTCATATCGGCAATATCGCTCTTGATCATCGAGGCGTACTCGGTGTCGAGGGGCAGACGCCACATCTTCTCACCCGCTGCAGCAGCGGCCACCCCGACCAGGTGGGCAGCGTCGTCATCATGGGCGAGCAATCCGCCGATGTTTGGACCAAGCGCAACCTTGCATGCCCCGGTGAGCGTCGCAATATCAACAATCAGGTCGGGCTCCATCTCTGCAGCGAGCGAAAGCCCATCAGCGAGGACCAGCCTTCCCTCGGCGTCGGTGTTGAGGACCTCGATCGTCTTGCCGTTGTACGCCGTGAGGACGTCACCGGGACGCTGGGCTGATCCACCGGTCAGATTCTCCGTCAGTGGCGTGATACCGACGACGTTGACGATGAGCCCGATCCGTGCGATCGCTTGAATAGCGCCCATGACAGCCGCAGCACCGGCCATATCTGTCTTCATTGTCTCCATGCCGTCTGCAGGCTTGATCGACAGACCACCGGAATCGAAGACAATCCCCTTCCCAACGAACGCCACCGTCTTCGTCGCACCCTCAGGCTCGTACTTCATGACAACCATGCGTGCAGGACGATCCGATCCACGGTTCACACCGATGAGTCCGCCAAAGCCGGCTTCCTCAATCTCAGCCTCTTCGTAGATCTTGACATCAATATTGTCTGCGAGTTCTGCTGCGATCGCCGCGATCGCAGTCGGCGGCTTGTCCAGTGCCGGGCGATTGACGAGATCGCGAGCAAGAACGACACCCTCGGTGATCTTGCGAGCGCGCTCAACCTCCTTGCTTGCGTCAGGACCGCCGACAAACACAACCGAAGCAACCTTCGAGGGCTGGGGTTCGGACTTGTACTCGTCGAAGGAATAGGCACCCAACCAGAAGCCCATCGCTGCGGCACCGGCCGCACCGTCTATCGGAACACCGTGAAGGGTGGAAGCAACCGATCCGTACCTACTCATCGCTTTCGCGGCGTTCCCAGCCGCTCGCCGTATCGCTTCAAGATCAACATCGTCTCCGAGCCCGACCAGGAGCGTTTCGACGGCCATTCCTTCGATCTGGAGAAACAGTGTCTGCCCAGCTTTTCCTGTGAAATCCTTGGCATCGAGCAGAGAGCTGATGGCATCGAGATCCGGGGCGAAAACATCGCCATCGACCGTCGTCCTTTCGGCGAAAACGGGGACCACAACGAGGTCGACTCCTGTAATGGAGGCTGCGTCTGGTGCGTGGGTGATGTCGAACATGGATCTCCTTGGTTTCGCGTTGATCTTCGATTGTGTCGATCAGGTGTGTCTAATTGAGGGCGGACGAGATCGTCGAGGCAACCGCCTCAGGAGTGAATCCGAACTTGTCGGCGAGGACTTCGGCTGGCGCCGATGCCCCGTATCGGTCGATACCGATCGCCACACCACCGTTGTTCACGAACCGACTCCAACCGAACGTTGTCGCTGCTTCGATCGTGAAGACGGGAAGATCGGATCCCAGAACGGCATCCCGGTAGTTGGATGACTGCTCATCAAATCTCTCGACGCATGGCATGGAAACGATCCTGACCGATACGCCGTTATCTCCCAGGATGACAGCGGCGTCCTCGGCAAGTGAAACCTCTGACCCTGTCGCAACAACCACGATGTCGGTGCCATCCCTGCGGATATAACCACCCCTGGCCACTGCATCCGGATCAGGGGAAGCTGCTGGAACCCGTAAGCCCTGACGCGTCAGAACGATCCCCGAAGGACCGGCCGTACGGTTGATCGCCTCTTGCCACGAAACCGCAGTTTCCGTTGGATCTGCCGGGCGGAAGACGTGAAGATTCGGAATGGCGCGGAGCGCTGCGAGGTGTTCCACCGGCTGGTGCGTTGGGCCGTCCTCCCCCAAGAAGATCGAGTCGTGGGTCCACACGAAAACAGACGGAACGGCCATCAGCCCCGCAAGGCGAACCGACGGCCGCATGTAGTCGCTGAACGTGAGGAACGTCGCACCGAAAGCACGTGCACCGCCGTGCTGTGTCACACCGTTGGCAATGGCCCCCATCGCGTGCTCGCGTATCCCCGCTCGAATATTGCGACCAGTGCGATCTGAGCGCGAAAAGTCAGTCGAATCTGCAAACAAGCTGTTCGTCGACGGGGCAAGGTCACCCGAGATACTCATCAGTTCAGGGCGTTGACTCCCGAGTTCCTGAATCACCGTGTGGGATAGCTTTCGGGTGGCTACCGAGGAGCCTGCCTCGGCGTGTGGTGCGGAAAGAACAACGGGATCGGGGTTCCATGCCGCTTCCCAGCCGGTACGGCGATCTGCATCGACATCGTCGACACGGGCCTCCCATTGCAATTGGGCTGTGACGCCTCGCTCCATGGCGTTGGCGAAGAAGGCGTAGACCTCGTCCGGAACGCCGAATTCGGGCAGCTCCCAGCCCATCGCTGCCTTGGCTCCAGCGATTTCCTCGGCTCCGAGCGGCGATCCATGTGAAGCGGCAGTGTCAACCTTGGTTGGTGCCCCAAACCCGATGTGGGTCTTGCACGCGACAAGCGTGGGACGATCAGTTTCGTTGATTGCCGAGTCGACAGCTGCAGCGATTGCTTCGCGATCATGTCCGTCGATCGAAAGCGTGTGCCATCCGTAAGCCGCGTACCGGGCAGGCACGTCCTCTGAGAACGCAAGGTCCGTGGAGCCATCGATCGTGATCGAGTTGTCGTCGTAAAAGACGGTCAGTTTCCCAAGCCCGAGATGTCCTGCGAGCGACGAGGACTCCGATGAGATCCCTTCCATGAGGTCCCCATCTCCGACAAAGACCCAGGTTCGATGGTCGGTCAAATCCGAACCATGCACCGCTGCGAGGTGCTCCTCAGCAATCGCCATACCAACAGCTGTCGAGATTCCCTGGCCGAGCGGTCCTGTTGTGGTCTCAATACCTATCGTCTGATGCACTTCGGGGTGGCCAGCGGTTTCGGATCCCCATTGGCGAAAATCTTTGATGTCGTCCATGGACAGCGGGAATCCGGAGAGGTGAAGCAACGAGTACAGCAGCATTGAACCGTGCCCGTTGGAGAGCACAAAGCGATCCCGGTCGCGCCAGGTTGGATCGTTTGGGTTGACCTTCAGGTACTGGGACCACAGAACGACCGCAATGTCAGCCATACCGAGCGGCATGCCTGGATGACCCGAATTTGCCCGTTGGATCGCATCCATCGACAGGGTCCGAATGGTGTCTGCGGCAAGCTGTTCGAGGTCGTGGGTCATGATGTCTCCTGTGCGGTGGCGCTTGGGCGAAGGCTAGGTGCGTGCTGGAACGTCGAAGGTGTCACGAAACGATGCGGAGGCTGCGATCGGACGTGTTCAACGATTCGACACCGGACGCGGTCGCAACAACGATGTCCTCTATTCGCATCCCCCACTCCCCCGGCGTGTAGATGCCGGGCTCAATCGAAAACGCCATGCCCGCTTCGATAACGGTGTCATCGCCATCGACAAGATACGGACGTTCGTGACCGTCAAGGCCAATTCCGTGTCCGAGCCTGTGAAAGAACCGATCGCCGTATCCCGCGGCGTCGATGATCGCCCTGGCATGGGCATCGATCTCTGATGCCTTGCGTCCGGGGGCAACGAACGCTGTCGCCGATGTCTGAGCCTGGTGGAGAACGGCATACGCCTCGACAAACCCTGTGGGTGGCCCTCCAACAACAAAGGTGCGGGTGGTATCTGAGCAGTACCCATCCTGATATCCCCCGAAGTCGACCACGATCGCATCGCCCATGCTGATCACTCGCTCGGTCGCGGTGTGGTGGGGTGATGCACCATTCGGTCCGCTGGCAACGATGCAGAATTCGATCGACTCATGACCTGCGGCAAGCGTTCGGTCGGTGATCTCTCGCGCAACATCAGCCTCGGTCCGCCCCGAGAACCTGACTCCGTTGAGGTCATCTGCCACACCGTCCACTGCTGCACCTGCTGCACGAAGTAGATCGATTTCGTCTGACGACTTGATGATCCGCAAGCCTGACATGATGTGCTCGGCATCAATCCAGGTGGAACTCGGCCGTCGCTGCTGAAGATCCAGCGTGAAACGGGACCATGTCTGACTCCCCAACGCGATTCGACCGGCGCCGGCGAGTAACCCATCGACAATCCCGATCGGATCATCCGTCTCATCCCAGGCTTCGAGCGAGAACACATCGTCGTGGCGTTCGACTCGAGGTGCCTCAAGCGTCGGGACCACCATGGTCGTGGCTCCATTCCCGTCAATGACGAGCATGGTTGGCCGCTCTGAAATGTGGGCGCGATACCCGGTGAGGTACGGCAGATCCGAACCGATCGACACACACATCGCATCGACTCCCGCTGCTGTCATTGCTGTGACGGCACGAGAAATGCGTCCGGCATGATCCGTCATGTCATCGCCCCAAGTGATTCCTTGGCGTGATAGGAACTTCGCACCAACGGTCCGGATTCCACATGCCCGATACCGTATCGTTCTCCGGTGGTCTTGTAGCTTGCGAATGTCTCGGGGTGCACATATCGCTGCACCTTGCGGTGGTTGGCCGTGGGACGCAGATATTGGCCGATCGTGACGATGTCTACTCCCACCGCATTGAGATCAGCAAGCGCACCTGCAATTTCGTCGTCGGTTTCCCCCATCCCGACGATCAGGCCCGACTTGACCGTGCCTGCGGGATAGAGCCATTTCGCCCTCGCCAGAACGGCAAGCGAACGAGCGTAGTTTGCGGCGGTTCGGATATCTCTTTGGAGGCGCAACACCGTTTCTGTGTTGTGATTGAGCACTGATGGTTTCCCACTCATCACGGTCTCAAGAGCATCCCGATCACCCTTGAAATCAGGGATCAGGACCTCGACATCACAATCGGGCAGCCGGGACCGAATCTCGTCAATGGTCGCTACAAAGATCGATGCACCACCGTCGGAGAGGTCGTCCCGATTGACCGATGTCAGCACCGCATGTTTGAGCCCCATCTGTTCAACGGCCACGGCGGCCCGCATGGGTTCGGTGCGGTCGACCTCGCCTGGTTTGCCCGTGTTCACGTCGCAGAAGGAGCAGGCACGCGTGCAGACGTCTCCCAGCAACATGAGCGTTGAGGTGCCAGACGACCAGCATTCGTAGATGTTGGGACACCCAGCCTCTTCACAGACCGTGTTGAGCTCAAGTTCTGCATTCAGGCGCTTCAGTTCGAGAAAGCGCTTGTCGGTGAGGTCAAGCTTGACTTTCATCCAGTCGGGCTTCTCGGGTTCGCCTTGAAGGAGACCGCGGATCATGATCGGTGTTTCGGTGCGACTTGTGAGTGAGAACACGCCAGCGTCAACCATCCGATCGACTTCGAACGATCGCCTGGCTGACCCTCGAACAAAGGCGCCGAGTTGAATCTCATTCCCCTCACGACTGGAGAGTCGCCCGACATGTGGAAGCATGATCTCGACCACTTCCTCGATCGAGACCGGACGCCCGGTGAGTTCCGTGATGGATGTGACAGCCCGATCAGGGATGCCGCACGGCACGATGTGGCCGAAGTACGACATATCGGGGTCGACATTGACCGAAAAACCGTGTGTGGCAACGCCGCGAGATGCCTTTACCCCAATGGCAGCGACCTTCCCCTTGTCAGTCCAAACTCCGGTGAACCCTTCCTCCGCCCATGCCTCGATGCCGAGATCAGCGAGTGTCACGATCAGCATCGATTCGATGCGCCGCACGTGTCCCACGGCATCGAATCCGCTATCAAGCTTCGGGATTTCGACAATTGGGTATCCGACGAGTTGCCCCGGACCGTGGTAGGTGATGTCACCGCCGCGGTCGACGTCGATGACAACCGCTCCGATCTCTGGCAGCAGAGACTGCGGGATCGTCAGGTTGGATCCGTCTCCGTTGCGCCCCACGGTGTAGGTATGAGGGTGCTCAAGGAGCAGCACATAGTCATCAGCCGTTCGGCCGATGGTCTTGCCCTCCCAGATGGCCCTTTGGAGATCCCACGCCTCGTCGTAGCGAACCCGGCCGAGCCAACGCGTTCTCAGCGTGGATTGACCCGGGCCGGTCGTCACGAGAGTTCCTGCTCCCAATCCCATGTCTCGAGGTTCTGCTTGACCCGATCGAGGAAGAGAACCGCCGTCGATCCGTCGAACACCCTGTGATCCCAGCTGAGGCCGAGGTAGCCGATGTGATGAATCGCTATGCCATCCGAACCGTCCGGCATTTCGATCACGACCGGTCGCTTGACGACGGTTTCTGTACTCAGGATCGCCGAGTTCGGGACGTTGATCACCGGAACGGATATCAAGGATCCGAATGGCCCGGGGTTGGTGATCGAGAACGTTGATCCAGCGAGATCATCCGGCATCAGCTGGTTCGATCGGGCCTTCGTCGCTAGTGCCCGAATGGCGCGTGCCGCACCCTTGAGCGTCATCGAGTCAGCATCACGAACTGTGGCGACCACCAGACCCCTCTGATCCAGGTCGACCGCGATCCCCATGTTGACCGAACGGTGGAACGTGTGAGTTCCTGCATCAAGGTCGAACTGCGAGTTCACGACAGGGAACGCGGCGAGCGCATCGACCGTCGCCCTGACAATGAACGGAAGGTACGTCAGGGAGAACCCCTCCGACTCCTTGAACGAGCCCTTGTGGCTGTTGCGGATCTGAGCCACCCGTTCGTAATCAACTTCAACTGAGGTGAATACATGGGCCGCCGTCTGCTTTGCCGCGACCATGTTGTTTGCGATGCGGGCACGCAACCGCGAGATCTCTCGTACGTCGCTGCGGTCGTCAGGCGTCGGCGTTTGATCGGACGTGGGAGCTGGATCAGACGTCGGACTTCTGACGTCGGACGTCGGATCTGGGCCACCGCTCGTCTGGCGTTCCGCCACTGGCTCCGGCATGCGTGGTTCCGATTCCGGTGCCGCGCCTCTCGCAGCAATAAATGCCTCGATGTCCTTGCGCGTGATCCGACCACCGTCACCAGTACCACGAACCATCGCCACATCGACATCGTTCTCGGCTGCAAGCTTGCGAACGACCGGCGACAACACACTCCGACGCGCCGTATCAACCGGCTCCGCCGAAACCTTCGTCTCCGATTCCGCGTCGGCCGACGGTTCCGACGTCCGACGTCCGACGTCCGACTTCTGACTTCTGACTTCTGACTTCTGCTCCGCCTCGATCGTCGTTTCTGATGTCTGACGTCTGACGTCTGACGTCTCATCATCTTCTTCGGTCAACACAGCAAGGGCAGTTCCAACCGCGACGGTTTCGCCTGCACCAACCAGAATCTCGGACAGGATGCCAGACGCCGGTGATGGCACCTCAGTGTCAACCTTGTCCGTCGAGATTTCGACAATGATCTCGTCTTCCTCGACGCGTTCACCGATCTGCTTGATCCAGGACAAGATGGTGCCCTCTGTCACCGTCTCGCCAAGCTGTGGCATCGTGATCGTGACCGCCATGTCTCTTCTCCTTGTTGCCCAGCGATGCTGGGAATCTGTCAAGCCTCAGTGCAGGGCGCGACCCGCGGACGCCATCAGCGCCTCACCGATCGCCTCTGAAATTGTCGGGTGTGCGTGGATGAATGATGCCGCTTCTTGCGGGAGTGCCTCAAAGCCGACGGCGTACATCAGCTCGTGGATCATTTCACCTGCTCCGGGACCTGCGACCGTTGCGCCCAAGAGCTGACCATCGGTCTCCGAGACAATCTTGACGGTCCCCCCGGTCTGACCCTGAATGATCGCCCTTCCAACACCGCGCATCCCGTGCTCGGTTGTCTCAATGCTGTACCCGTCTGCTCTGGCTGCGGCTTCGGTCCGACCAACCCAAGCGATCTCGGGGTGGGTATAGACGACCATGGGAACGGCGTTGTAGTCGACAGCAGCTGTCTCGCCTGTAGCGATATGGGTGACAGCCGCAATCGCCTCAGCGAATGCAACATGGGCAAGTTGGGGCGTTCCTGCGACGATGTCGCCAACCGCGTACACGCCTGAAGCGGAGGTCTGCATGGTCGCCCGATCGACCGGGATGAAGCCGTGGTCGGCTGTGACACCGATCGCGTCGAGGTTGATTGCATCGGTCATGGGTCGGCGACCAACTGCAACCAAGACGGTGTCTACCTCAACGGATTCGCTCCCGAATGGGACGACAACCGATGTCGCCGATGCGGTTGGTTGACCGACACCGACACCAAGATGCATCGTGATGCCCTTACGTCGGAAAGCGCGTGAGAGGACCTTGGCCGCCTCGGGTTCCATGCCGGGTACCAGTTGATCCTGCACCTCAAAGATGTGTACATCGGAGCCAACATCGGCAAGGAACGATGCGAACTCGCAGCCAATGACTCCGGCACCGATGATCGCAACACTTTTTGGCTGCGTATCCCAGCCGAGGGCCTCGTCGGAGGACACAATCGTGGTGCCATTGATTTCATATCCTGGAATCGTTGACGGCGACGATCCGGTTGCGATGATGATGGCCCGGGCCTCGACTTCGGTGATTGTGCCATCGTCGTGGGTGACGCTGACCTTGCCGTCTCCCGAAAGCGCGCCGAATCCGTCGATCATGTCCACGCCGCGGGTCTTGAGCAATCCGGCAAGACCGTTGACAAGCCCTTCAACCACCTTGGCTTTTCTCTCGATCGCGACGGGCCAGTCGAATGTGGGATCCGAAGTCACGACACCGAACTCGGCTGCCGACTTCACGGTGGAAAACACCTCGCCGGATTGGATGAGTGCCTTTGCTGGGATACAGCCGCGGAGGAGACATGTGCCTCCGATGCGGTCCTTTTCGATCAAGGCAACCGACAGACCAAAATTGTGCGCATAGAGCGCAGCGGCGTAGCCTCCCGGCCCCCCACCTATCACTGCGATGTCGTACATCGATTCGTGCTCCAGAGGTCTGCAACGGTGTCAGGCAACGATAGTGCGGCAGTCGTCGTGAGTCGGCGGTGCTCGATACCATGGCACCGTGCAAACGCGGTATCTCATTCTCGCCTCACTTGCGGTAGGACTTCTGATCCTTGGCGCAACGGGGCTCTACTTCGCAACGTTGTGAGCGAGACACCATGACGCAACGACTCATCCCATCCACCGACGGTGTCGTCCTCGAGGTCATGGTCGAAGAGCCACGAGCCATTGCCCCTGGCAACCGGCTCGGTACGGTGGTGTTGTGCCATCCGCACCCCGTCCAAGGCGGCACAATGCGCCACCCGATCCTGGGGGCAATCGCTGCAGAAGCACTCGAAGCGGGACTCGTAACCGTTCGGTTCAACTTCCGCGGCGTAGGCGAATCAACCGGAATCCACGACAACGGACTTGGTGAGGTCAGCGATGTGACGTGGGTCGTGGACTTCGTCGAGCGTGAACTCCCTCCGCTGTCTGGAATCGTCGGCTGGTCATTTGGTGCGGCTGTCGCTCTGGGGTGGCAAGCACGTTCGGGATCGACCATTCCCTATGTCGGCATTGCCCCGCCTGTCAATAGCCCGCTGACTCCAGGTCTGCCTGATGCGGACGAACTCGCCGACGCACGTCGGTTCTTCATTGTGGGCGAGCGAGATCAATTCGTGAATGTCGATGCACTCGCTGTGTACGCAGCAAGCATCGGCGCCGAGATCTCTATCTACCCGGGCTCCGATCATTTCTTCGTCTTCAAACACGAGAAGCTGGCTACCGACGTCGTTGCAGCCCTCCTGCCAGATCCGAAGTCAGACGTCTGACTTCTACTTACTCGTCCGTTGCTTCGTTCCCGATCGCGCCGATGGCGTGCAGATAGGCCGCCTGGTAGTCGAGGACTGCATAGATCTGCTCTGGCTCGTACGGATGGCCCATTGCGAGCGCCTGTTCCTGGACGTACATCGCCGATGCCTTTCCCCCGACAACGGCTGTGCCTTCGTCCTCCCACAGGTGCGGCTGCTGGAGATAGTGCATCTCCCACTCGAGGATGCGCCGCACGTCCGACTTGGTGAGCGCGAGGTTGTCCTCGCCGAGGGCATCCCACACGAATTCGATCGAGTCCTCAACGCCGTAGATCGTTGTCGACTGCTGCATGCGTTTCGACTCCTGCCAGAACATTGCAACACCAAAAGCGAGGACAACGACCATCAAGACTGCAAAGAACAGTGGACCACTCATTCCCTGCAGGCTACCCCGGTGGTTATCGTCAGGCTGCTGGTAGCTTCGCTCCTAGTAGCAGACCACTGGATCGACCGACAAGGAATTCGGCGTGGACTTCAACACCATGGCAACCTTCTTCGCTCTTGCGGCGTTGGCTGCCAACATCGCAACGATCTTTCTCATCGTCTTGGGCGTCATGGGTCGTCTCCAGGATCGAAACCCATTCGAATTCCTGAGGGGCCAAACGCTCTGGCTTGCCGGATTCGTTGCGTTGGCGGCGACACTCGGCAGTCTGTATCTGTCCGAGATTGCCCATCTCCCTCCCTGTCGGTACTGCTGGTTTCAGAGAATCGCGATGTACCCGCTCGTCATCATCCTTCTCATGGCAGCGTACCGAAAGGACTCGATGGCTCGGCTGTATGCAGCAACGATTGCAACGATTGGGCTCGGGATAGCGGCGTACCATCGATTCATCCAAGCGTTTCCTGACCTCGATTCCGGCTCGTGCTCTGCGACCGGCCCACTTTGTAGCGGCTACTACATCATGAAGTTCGGCTTTGTGACGATCCCCTACATGTCATTGAGTGCCTTCGCGCTTATCCTTACCCTGCTGTGGGCGGACCGGATCAACGCCTCGACATCGACAGCCCCCACATCGACGGACACTTCGACAATAGGCACCGACCTGGGCGCCGACACGACGACATAGGAACACCATGACCACGAAGCAAGTGAAAGCGCCGAAGAGCAAAACAGGTTTGATCATCGGCATCGTCGGTGGCGGCCTCGTGCTGCTACTCGTCCTCGCAGTCGTGATGGGTACAAATGAGGTTGGGTCCGAATTCGGGGACCCACAGATCGAAGGCGCAGGTCTTCCCCTCATGCCTCCACAGAGCCCAATCGATGAAACCGCCAACGGATTGGCCATCCCCAATGTCACGGGTCAGGACTTCGACGGGAATACCGTCACGATCGATCGCGGCGACGGTCGCGCCAAAGCGATCGTGCTCCTCGCCCACTGGTGCTCGCACTGTCAGGCCGAGGTGCCTCGGGTCCAGGCATACCTCAACGAAACCGGGGGTGTCGACGGTGTTGACATGTACTCCGTAGCAACTTCCATGAACTCGGCACAGGCCAACTACCCGCCCTCAGAATGGCTCGAGCGGGAAGGTTGGACGGTTCCTGTCATCAGGGACGACAAGGACAACTCCGTACTCGCCGCATACGGTTCCGGCGGATTCCCGTATTGGGTCTTTGTCAACTCCGACGGAACGGTTGCACTCCGGACATCCGGCGAGCTCCAAACCGAACAGCTCGACGGGATATTGCGTAGCCTTGGGTAGCAGCCAGCCCGACGTCCAGCATTGCTACGCAGGCAACGGGTTCACCGTCTCACGAGTTGTGGTTGGACCGATCGACAACAACGCCTATCTGGTGCGCTGTGAGCGAACCGGGATGTCGCTCCTCGTCGATGCCGCCGATGACTTTGATCAGCTGACCCACCTTGCCGGTGACTCCACGGTGACGGCCATCCTCACCACACATGGCCATTGGGACCACCATCAGGCAGCCGACGATGCCTCACACCACTTCGCTGTACCCGCGCTGCTCCACCCTCTGGACCGGGACATAGCGGGTAAGGCGTTCGATGCTCTTGAAACGGGGCCCTTGTCGATCGGCGATGTGAGTGCCACCGTTGTCCACACGCCGGGCCACACGCCAGGTTCCGTCTGCGTCGTCCTCGACGGTGTCGTCCTGACCGGCGACACCCTGTTTCCGGGGGGACCGGGGGCGACACGATTCGATCACAGTTCGTTTCCAACCATCATCGAGTCGATACGATCGAGTCTCTTCACCCTGCCGGACGAAACGGTCGTGCTACCCGGACACGGTGATTCGACAACGATCGGCGGAGAACGCAATCAACTCGAGGAATGGATCGCCCGCGGATGGTGAGGGAAGGCACGATGGAACTTGGGCTTTTCGTCGAACCCCAATGTGGCGGCTCGTATGACCGCCTCCTCGAACTCGCCCGGTGGGCCGAAACGGCAGGACTCGATGCATTCGCGAGGTCGGACCACTACCTGAACGGGGAGGAGTCTGCTCATGCAACCGATGCACTTGTGTCGTTCGCGGGACTCGCGAGGGAGACGTCGACAATTCGGCTGGTCTCGCTCGTGTCACCCATCAGCTTCCGGCACCCCGCGGTCATGGCAAAGTCTGCGACCACGATCGATGAGATGTCTGACGGTCGCTTCACCCTCGGCGTCGGAACAGGTTGGATGGAATCGGAACACACCGCCTTTGGCATGTATCTCCCCCCGCTCGGCGAACGCTTCGATCGTCTCGAGGAATCGCTTGAAGTGATCACCACCATGTTCTCAGGTGGCGGCCGGGTGGACGGCACCCACTACTCGCTCAACAGCGCCACGGTCGCACCTCCGGCATCGGAGGGACTCCAGATCGTGATCGGAGGATCTGGACCGCGCAAGACCCCAAAACTGGCTGGCCGGTATGCACACGAATACAACTCGTTCGTCACTGACCGGGAATCTTTCGATGCCAGACGCCAGGTCATGCGGTTGGCAGCCTCTGATGCTGGCCGTGACCCGGACGACATCCTCATCTCTTTTTCGGGACCGGCGCTGGTCTATGCATCCGAAGCCGACCATGCAACGGCGTTGGTCGAACGTGGGGCGCGACGGGACATGACCCCAGAGCAATACAGCGACTTCCTCGACGAACGATGCGTCCCCCACGGAAATCCCGAACGCGCCCACCGCGCCATCGACCAGATGGCCTCATGGGGCATCGGCCGCTACTACGTCCAGGAGTACGTCCCCCTCGACGACGTCGACCTCACACGCATGGAACGCACCTTTACCGCCCTTCGTTGACATCAACACCGTCCCCCCGCTCACGGGGGACGCGGCGGCTGGTTCGCAGACGATGCAGGGGGACATCCGACATCCAAAAGACGGGGCTCGCAGGCTCGCAGGCCCCCCTGGCTCGCTGCGCTCGCCCGTCCCCCCTGAAGGGGGGACGCTCGTTTCGGACCGTCCTCCCGCTTGCGGGGGGGGGACGCGGCGGCTGGTTCGCAGACGATGCAGGGGGACATCCGACATCCAAAAGACGGGGCTCGCAGGCTCGCAGGCCCCCCTGGCTCGCTGCGCTCGCCCGTCCCCCCTGAAGGGGGGACGCTCGTTTCGGACCGTCCTCCCGCTTGCGGGGGGGACGCGGCGTCTGGTTCGCAGACGGCGCAGGGGGCATCCGTCAGGAAGGGACAGCGCTCTCTCTCGCCAAAAGCTCCATTACCCCTATCGGCATGTTGGAAACGGCAGAATTGCAACAATGGCGCGGGTATCCTCGGCTGATGGCATCTACTCCACTCCTTCAGATCACGAACCTGCACGCCTCCGTTGAGGGAAACCTCATCCTCAAGGGTGTTGACATCACCATCAACGAGGGGGAAACCCACGCAATCATGGGTCCCAACGGCTCGGGGAAGTCGACGCTTGCCAATATTCTTCTCGGCCACCCTGCCTATTTGATCACCGAGGGCACCATTGCCTACAAGGGTGAAGACATCACCGAGTGGGCTCCCGAGAAGCGTGGTCAAGCAGGCATGTTCCTCGGATTCCAGTACCCCGAGGAGATTCCGGGCGTCAGCGTCGTCAACTTCCTCCGCACGGCGCTCTCGAACAAGACGGGCACAAACTTCACGGTCCTGGAGCTGAGGCTCAAGGTCATGGATGCAATGCGAGAGCTTGAGATGGATCCGTCCTTTGCGGACCGCTATCTCAATGAAGGATTCTCCGGTGGCGAGCGCAAGCGCAACGAGGTACTCCAGATGGCAGTCCTCGAACCCGACTTCGCGGTCCTCGATGAGACCGACAGCGGACTCGACATCGATGCCCTCAAGATCGTCGCCGAAGGTGTTGAGCGCCTCAGGACAGAGACTCGGGGATTTCTCATCATCACCCACTACCAGCGGATGCTCGACTACATCACGCCAGACGTCGTCCACGTATTCGTAGACGGACGGATCGTCAAGTCCGGCGATGCCGAGCTTGCTGATTCGATCGAAGAAGCTGGCTACGACGCGTTCCGTCCCGAGGTCGGCGTGGTGTGAGCGACCTGTCTGCGCTCAGGTCTGACTTTCCCATTCTCTCTCGCGAAGTCAACGGCAAGCCCCTCGTCTACCTCGATTCGGCTGCCACGACCCAGAAGCCACAGTCGGTGCTCGATGCAATGGACTCGTACTACGAGAACTCCAACGCCAACGTCCACCGCGGGGCACACACCCTTGCAGCGGAAGCGACTGAGCTCTACGAGTCCGCCCGTGGCAAGGTCGCGGCGTTCATCGGCGCCTCCCCTGCCCAACTCGTCTTCACTCGCGGCACAACCACCAGCCTGAACTTCATCGCATATGGGTGGGGTCTCAACAATCTCTCAGCAGGCGACAAGATCATTGTCACCATCATGGAGCACCACGCAAACATCGTCCCATGGCAGCTCATCGCGAAGTACACCGGCGCAGAACTCGTCTACCTGGAGCTTGACGACGAATTGTGCGTCGACACCAGCGGGCTTGAGGCCCTCTTGGACGACCGAGTGAAAGTCCTCGCATTTGCCGGGATGTCGAATGTGACCGGGGCCCTCGGTCCGATCGAAACGCTGACACAGGCCGCTGCGTCCGTTGGTGCAATCTCCGTGCTCGATGCAGCCCAACTCGTGCCCCATGCACAGGTGGACGTCGAGGCGCTTGGCGTCGACTTCATGGCCTTTTCTGCACACAAGATGCTCGGACCCACCGGCATCGGGGCACTTTGGGGCAAGGCTGAACTTCTCGACTCGATGGAACCGACAGAGGGCGGAGGCGAGATGATCAACATCGTTGAGCGCCACACATCGACATGGGCACCCGTTCCGCACAAGTTCGAGGCTGGAACCCCACCAATTGCCGAGGCCGTGGGATTCGGTGCAGCGGTCGACTATCTATCGGCAGTTGGGATGGACGTTGTTGTCGAGCACGAGCGGTCACTCACGCAATATGCCCTTGAGCGTCTCTCGGAAGTGCCGGATCTGACCATCTACGGTCCAAAGGACATCAACAAGCGGGGCGGAGCGGTGAGCTTCGAGCTCGGGGACATCCATGCCCACGATATTGCGACCATTCTTGATCAGGACGCCATCGCCGTTCGGGCAGGCCATCACTGTGCACGGCCACTCATGAAGTACCTTGAAGTCCCCGCGACCGCAAGAGCTTCGTTCTATCTCTACAACGTGCCAGAAGAAGTCGACGCACTCGTTGACTCATTGCACAACGCCAGAAGGATCTTCGGTCTCGACTGAGTGCCCGAGGTCGCACAGTATTCTCAAGCACCACCGATCGAACCAGGAAGAAGCATGGCGGAACTTGACGAGTTGTACCGGGGAGTCATCCTCGACCACTACCGCAATCCCCGGATGAAGGGGAAACTCGAGGGTGACCACATCCATGCAGAGGGGAACAACCCGTCATGTGGAGATGAGTTCTACCTTGACATCGTGATCGATGACGGTGTTGTTACCGACGCGGCGATGCAGGGCCAAGGCTGTTCGATTTCGCAGGCATCGGCATCCATGATGATGGAAGCAATCGTTGGCAAGCTTGTCTCCGAGGTTGAGTCCCTCTCCCACAAGTTCCGCGTGATGATGACCATCGAGGAGGGAGACAATCCCGTCGACGAAGACCGTCCGGGCTCTGTCCTCGGCGACCTCGAAGCCCTCCAGGGTGTCCGGAAGTTCCCGGTCCGCATCAAGTGCGCTGATCTCGCATGGACCACCCTCGCAGACGCGCTCAACCAGGCCGAGGCTGCTACACCGTGAATCAAGACGACACGAATCGGGGCGGCATGAGCCGGTATGGGCCATCCACTGCGCTGATCATCGTCGACGTACAGAACGACTTCGCTCATCCGGACGGATCACTGTTCGTATCGGGGGCACCTCGTGTCCTTCCGTTCATCGCTGATCAGGCAACTGCTGCCACCACTGCCGGTTCGATCGTCCTCCGCACCCAGGATTATCACCCGGAGTCGACACCCCACTTCGCCAAGGACGGCGGCATCTGGCCGGTCCACTGCGTTGCGGACACCTGGGGTGCACAATTCCACGCCAGCATCGACGTCGAAGGGCCCGTTGTACGAAAAGGAGTCGGAGGCGAGGATGGCTATTCGGGATTCACGGTTCGGGATCCACGAACGGGCACCGAAACGGACACCGAGCTCTCCGCACTTCTCGACGAGAATGGGATCACCGATGTGGTCGTGATCGGCCTGGCAACGGACTACTGCGTCTTGGCAACAGCGCTCGATTCTGTCCGTCACGGTTTTGCATCCACCGTCCTCGCCGACGGTATCGCATCGGTCGATCTCCAACCGGGCGACGGCGCGCGTGCCATCGCCGCCATGGTCGCCGCTGACGTTGTGGTCGAATAGAGAGTCGCTCGCTCTCCACCAGCACACTCAAATGCCAGTCGGCGTCAGCTGACCCTCACCTTCCGCTCCGACATGTGCTCGACAACGTACCTGACGTCGATCGGCATCCCGGCAAGAGTCTCTGACCACAGTGAGTGCTGGAAGAACAGTCCGCAGAAGTAGAAGCCCGGTTGGCTTGAGACGATGCCGCGTTCGTGCTGGGGATGGCCACTGTCGTCGAACGCTGGCAGATCGATCCAGTCGAACCCGGGACGGAACCCAGTACACCAAACCACGTTCGCTACGTCAAGAACGGCTCCATCGGCGAGCTGGGGCCGACCATCGTTTACTCCCGTGGCTCGGTCGACACGCTTGGCGCCGGCCTTCACCAGATCGCCTGGCTTGACCCGAACCAAGGGAGCCGTCGGGTGTTGCAGCATCTTCGGTCGAGCTCTCCTGCCGATGGGAGTGCTCGTGTTAAGGAGCCTGACGGCGCCGAATCGGACCAA
This sequence comes from uncultured Acidimicrobiia bacterium, assembly GCA_963714375.1. GTDB lineage: Bacteria > Actinomycetota > Acidimicrobiia > Spongiisociales > UBA5794 > UBA5794. The sequence continues at coordinate 47,844 of CAVQOG010000001.1, read as the reverse complement.
TCGGACGCCGACGTTACGTCCCAGCCAAGGCTCGATGCGGAACGGGATGACACCGTTTGGCTCGCCAGAAATATAGGTCGTATGCGTCTGGGCGAGTTCGAGACCGATGTCGGCACCGGAGTTCCCGAGCCCGACCACGAGTGCCGGACCGTCGGCCAGCTGGGAAGGGTTCTTGTACTGCGACGAGTGCAGCTGGACGATGTCAGGGTCCAGATCGGGAGCGAAGTCAGGCACATGGGGAACCTGTGCGTCGGCCATCGCGATGATTACATTTTCCGAAGAAAGCGTGTGGGTCTCGGTTTCAACCACATAGACGGCTCCGTCCTTACCGACCCTGGTCACTCGTGTGTTCGATCTGATCGGGAGGTCGTTGACCTGGGCGTAGTGCTCCAGGTAGTCCGCTACCGCATCCTTACCGACGAACTCGTCACCCTTGGCTGGGAAAGGCATGCCCGGCAGGTTGGCATACCGAGCCGGTGTGAAAAGGAGAAGTGAGTCCCAACGTTTTCTCCATGCGTCGCCGACCCGTCCGCTTGCATCGAGGATCACGAAGTCGATGTCGCGCTGCTTGAGTTCGTACCCAACCGCGAGCCCTGTCTGCCCTCCTCCGATGACGATCGTGTCGAACGAGTCGGTGAGCGGTCGAGTGTCGGTCATAGTGTCCTCCTGCTCGTGGTGTTCAGACAACGTATGGGAAAGCGTTCGATCTCGCATCGCCAGAACTACCCATCTTTCGGTGGGCGGAGACGTGGGTAGTCCTACCCATTGGATGGCCGCGGCTCAGGCCAGGCCGTTCCTGATCGCCCACGCGGTGGCGGCGGACCTCGTCGACACGTCGATCTTGGTGAATATGTTCGACACATGCCGGTCGACGGTTCGTTCGCTTACGACCAGATCGGCCGCGATCGACCGGTTCGTGGCACCCGAGGCGACCATCTTGAGTACTTCGGCTTCTCTGTCGGTCAGACCGCCGGGCCGATCCATGCGACCGCCACGCATCAGATCATCGATGGCTCGGACGTCGGGCGAGGCTCCGAGATCCTCAAACAGTGAACGGGCCGCGGCACATTCGAGTTCCGCACTCTCGGTATCGCCCTTGGCCATGAGTGCACGTGCAAGGTCGACCCGACTCCGCGCGAGTTCGTACGGGAGCGAGATCGACTGCCACACCTGCTTCGCCTTCTTGAGATGCACCACGGCCTGGGTGGTGCGGCTTTCTGCGAGTGCGACCCGGCCCTTGGCATGTTCGGCCCAACCAATATGGGCCGCAGTGCCGGTCGCCATCGCAATGCCAGCCAACTCCTTGCTTGCATCGGATGCTTCAGAGACCTTATCCGCGGCGACGGCGACCTCGACGAATGTTGGCAGGAGTTGGATCCGGTCGAACGCATCGGTCGTCGCGGCAAGTGCTTCTGCGAGCGACGAGTATGCATCATCCGTTTCGCCCTGAGCGAGTTTGAGGAGTGCCGCACCCGGCAACGACTCACCGCCGTCGAGGCTGACTGCCTTGTATGTTGTATCGGCAGCTGCAAGTTCCCCTCGCATCCGCTGGACCTCGCCGAGTTGATAATGGGCTTGTGCTGCGATTGCGAACCGGGCACCTGCCCCGCCCGCGCGTTCGGCCTCGACCACAGCGTCGCTCCACGCTCCCTGGAGTCGCAGGGTCTCGGCACGATGGGCGAGGCATTGATCGTTGAAGGCGACAAGGTCGGGCTGTTCGCCGCACCAGTCGCTCAGGGACTGGGTCCACACCGCTGCCCGTGAGAATGCGTGGGTTTCGTAACACCCCTCAAGGACACTGCAATACACGAGGCCCGTGACCATGGGTGAGAGCTCCGACCCGGTCACCGAGACCATCACCTCATCGAGAAGTCGGAGTCCTTCGTCGGTGCGTGAGAGTTTGAGGAGTGCGCGGGCCTGCGTCTGGGCTGCAAGTGCCGCCAGATCATGGTCGCCAAATCTCCGGCCGATGTCGGCCGCCCGCTCACCGAAATCAGCGACGCCTTCGTAGTCCCCGGCCGTGATACGACGGAGTGCCTGTGGCATGAGTGCGTAGCCGCGTTCGACACAGTCCTCGGGTGCGGTCTTGAGGATCCGTTCCGATACTTCGATCCACCCGCTCGCCTGAGGGAACTTGCCCCGGGCCGCCAGGTTGGTGGCCAGCCAGAGAGCTGCCCTGGCCGCTCGAAGTGGCTCATCCCTTTCGAGATAGGTGTGATACGCCCGTTCCTGAGTCTCGATCATTTCGCGGACACGCCCCAACATGAACGCCGTCATCGCAAAGAGTTCAAGGTCTGACGGGTCGAGCATCCCGTCGGCATCAGCCTTCGTGAACGCGTCGTAAGCCTCGCTCCACGATCTGGCGTTGTATGCCGAAAGAGCCCGAGCGACTCGGCCGTCACGAGAAGCTCGTTTGCCAGAAGTCATGCACCCAGAGTAGTGGCCACAGGCGACGATATTGGTCCGACGGGCCGGGGGACGTTGTGGTCGAGTAGCGGTCGCTACCCGATCCGATCGATGAGTTCGTCGCGCAGCTCGCGCAGTTCGTTGGTAATCGACACGTGGTAGCGATGGGGGTTCACCAACCGTCGCACACCCACATCAAGACGGGCGAGATCGGCTTCTCGTGCAACTCGCATGTCATGGAGGTTGGGCTCGGTGATCCGTTCGCCTTCGGCGTATACGACGTCGTGGAGCTCTTCCACCTCATGGATGTCAGTCCCGGACAACGATCGCGCCACACCCGGTTGATGCGGATGGAATACCGTCATCGGGCTGCCCTCGACAATCGTTTCCGTTCGGGATGACACGACGTCTGCGGTCGCAAGCCCGCGTTCGTCGTACACCCGCCAAAGGCGCTTGTCCCCGGGTATCGGCATCTTCGTCGGGGAATCCGACACCTTGATCGCCGGCGTGAACGAGCCGTCCTGATCAACCGCCACAAGTTTGTACACGCCCCCAAGCGACGAATCCCCATGGGATGAGATGAGCCGAGAGCCAACGCCATACGTCAGGCGCCCGACGACCGATTCGGGATCCAGCCCGTAGCCAGGCGCCTCTTGGGTGATCTGTTCCCTGATCTGCCACATGGCAAGCTCATCGAGGTCTGACGACAGGACAATCGAGGTGTTGGGGAATCCTGCGGCATCGAGCGCGGCGGCGGATCGGACTGCCAAGTGGGCAAGGTCGCCAGAGTCAAGACGGATCCCAACCGGTTCGTGGCCCTTGCTGCGGAGCTCGTTGAAGACTGTGATCGCGTTCGGGATACCGCTCTCAAGGGTGTCGATCGTGTCGACAAGCAGGAGACACTCATCTGGATAGGTCTCTGCGTATGCACGAAAAGCACCGAGTTCACCCTCGCCGAGTGCCATGAACAGTTGCACCATCGAATGTGCGTGGGTTCCCTTGGGATCGAGGCCGAGGATGTGGGAGACACCGACGTTCGACGAGGCATTCGCTCCCCCGATCAGCGCAGCTCTCGTCCCAGCGTTCGTCCCCATGTCGGGACCACGACGCATCCCGAACTCAAGCACCTGTCCCCCTCGGGCCTGTTCGGCAATCCGGGACGCCTTCGTGGCTATCAGCGTTTGATAGTTCAGGTGGTTGAGCAGTGAACTCTCAACGATTTGGGCGATTGCAAGGGGGCCCTCAACGATGACGATCGGCTCGGCGGCATGCACGACGCGCCCCTCCGGTATTGCCCGGATGGTCAGGGACTCGAATCCGTTCTGATTCTTCAACCATCCAAGAAACCCGTCATCGAAACGTCTCGAACCGGACGGATCCCTTTGCGATGCCAGAGCTTCGGCATCTGTGCTGGTCATACGAGTCGATTCGATCCAGTCGAGCAGCCATCCGAGCCCTGCCGTGATTGCATATCCGGCCTGGTGCTCCCCGTAGTCGGGGTATCGCCTGAAGAAGTAGTCGAACTGGGCTATGCGATCAGCGAGCCCGTGCTTCCAATAGAGCTGGGCCATCGTCAGCTGGTATTGGTCGGTGAACAAGAAGCCCTCTGTCACGTCGCGACGTTTCCCACCCATCATCGCACCCTCTGGCGTCGATCCGCGTTGGTGGCGCGCTCAGCCAGCGACGCCGCCTTCCGTCATGGGGCGGAGGTCCAAGGCGGCGTTGAGTTCGGCCTCAGGCAGTACGCCCATCTCGAGGGCAACCTCACGGACACCCCTGCCCTCGGCAAACGCCTTCTTGGCGACCTCAGCCGACTTGTCGTAGCCGATCACAGGCACAAGCGCTGTGATGATGATCACGTTCTGCTCAAGCAGCCATTGGGCCCGTTCAGTGTTCGCCTCGATGCCATCCACCATCTTGTCCTTCATGGCTTGGGAGCCGGATGCGAGCAGGTCGATCGATTCGAGGAGGTTGTGGGCCATGAGCGGCATCATGACGTTGAGCTCAAAGTTACCGTTGGCTCCGCCCCACGTGATGGCCGTGTCGTTCCCAATGACCTGGCTGGCGACCTGCATCATCATCTCGGACATCACCGGGTTGACCTTGCCCGGCATGATCGAGGATCCCGGCTGGAGCGACGGAAGCGTGATCTCGGCGATGCCCGTTCGCGGACCGCTCGACATCCACCGAAGGTCATTGGCGATCTTGAACAGAGACACGGCAACCGTCTTGAGCGCCCCAGAGGCGCTGACCACGGCATCCTTCGACGCCTGTGCCTCGAAGTGATCCGGAGCTTCCACGAAGGGATACCCAGTGCGCTCCGCCATCCGGGCGATCGTCGCTGCTGCGAATCCTTCGGGTGCATTGATGCCCGTTCCCACTGCGGTGCCACCGAGGGCAAGCTCATGGAGTTCAGGAAGGATCGCGCGGATGCGGGATGCACCGTTGCTCACCTGCGTTGCGTATCCACCGAATTCCTGACCGAGCCTCACCGGTGTCGCATCCATGAGGTGTGTGCGTCCCGACTTGAGGACATCGTCGAATTCGACCGCCTTGGCTCTGAGCGAAGCGGCAAGCGCATCAAGGGCTGGGAGGAGGTTCTGCTCGATGCCAGCGACGGCCGCTACGTGGATCGCTGTTGGGATCGTGTCGTTGGACGACTGGCTTGCGTTCACATGGTCGTTGGGGTGGATGAGTTTTGATCCGAGTTCCCCACCGACGATCTCCGTTGCACGGTTCGCGATCACCTCATTGGCGTTCATGTTCGTCGATGTCCCAGAACCCGTCTGGAATATGTCGAGGACGAAGTGGTCATCGAGGGTTCCCGCAATGACCTCCTCGGCCGCCGCGACGATCGCTTTGCACTGCGCCTCATCAATAACGCCGAGGTCGAGGTTGGTCTCAGCAGCAGAGGCCTTCAAGACCCCCATTGCCCAAATGAACGTCCGCCCGAAGCGCAGGTTCGAAATGGGGAAGTTATCGACCGCCCGCTGTGTGGAAGCTCCGTAGTAGGCACCGTCGGGTACGGGTACCTCGCCCATCGAATCCCGTTCGATCCGCATCGTTGTCTCCTCAGGTCGGCGTCGTGGTACGAACGATAGTGAGGCAGTGCAGTGTTGATTCAGTGTGCCAGCGCGGCCTTGACCGCCAGCGGGAACACCGTGGTCACGTCCCCGTCGATGCGCAGGGTCAGCGTCGGCCAGTGGTCATGCTCGGTTGCTCCCTGGTTAACGATCGCGTACGGGATACCGCGGCTTGTCGCAGCGTAAGGGATGTCAGCCGCGGGATAGACACCGAGCGTCGATCCGAGCGCTACCACGAGATCGCACCGCACCGCTGCCTCGTTGGCTCGATGGAGCGACATGGGATCGAGCGACTGGCCGAAGCTGATCGTCGCTGGTTTCACCAATCCACCACATTCTGCACAGATCGGGACGGTGCCGGTACTCACGTACGAATCGATGTGTGGTTCGATTGGCGTACGGGCGTGACACGACAGACACGCGGCCTCCCGGCCCGTGCCGTGTATCTCAACGAGTCTGTCCGGTGACGTTCCCGCGTCCGAATGCAAGCCATCAATGTTCTGCGTGACAATCGATTCAACCTTGCCTGCTCGCTCCAGATCAAAGCACGCAACGTGTACCGGATTGGGTGTGGCGCCATGGAACACGGCCGCCGCCCTGACCTTCTGATCCCAGTACGCCCTGCGACGCTTCTCACTCTCAAGGAACTGATCGAAGTGGACCGGCCGCTCCGTCTTCCAGATACCTTTCGGTCCACGGAAGTCGGGTATACCGCTCGCGGTGGAGATCCCTGCACCGGTAAGAATCAGGATTGCGTCTGCGCCACCGATCAGCTTTCCAAGAGCTTCAATGTTCTCATCCATGAGGACAAGGTACACGAGGACCGAGGACCGAGGACCGAGGACCGAGGACCGAGGACCGAGGACCGAGGACCGACTACCGACCTCAGAAGTCCAGAAGTGCGAAGTCAGACGTACTTCAAAACTGTTCCCCCTTCAGGGGGAACAGGCGAGTCTTCGAGCCAAGGGGGCGTGTGAGCTTGCGAACCCCGTCCCCCAGCGTGCGGGAGCCCCGCACACAAGAAACGACGGCAAGCTCTCAGTACTTCGTGGTCGCAGGCTCCCCAGCACGTCTGCGAAGCAGACGTCGCGTCCCCCGCAAGCGGGGGGACGGGAAGAAGAGGTCAGCGGGCGTTGGCTGCTTGGAGTTCCGTGTAGCCGCCGGACTCGAGTTCTTCTGCGACCTCGGGGCCGCCACTTTGGACAATCTTCCCGCTGACCATCACATGGACCTTGTCAACAGCCATGTAGCGAAGGATGCGGCTGTAATGCGTGATGATGAGGATGCCCATGTCGTCACTTCGCATGGCTTCAACCATGGCAGCGACCTCGCGGACCGCATCGATGTCAAGACCCGAGTCGATCTCATCGAGAATCGCCATTTTCGGTTTTGCAACACCGAGGAGATACATCTCTGATCGCTTCTTCTCACCACCCGAAAGTCCGACATTGACGAATCGTTCACGGAACGGTTCCATCGAAAGGGTTTGTGTTGTAGCGGACTCCCGTGCGGAATATCCGTCATCGCTGGGATTGGAAGCCGCCATTGCTTCGGTGAGATCATTCAGCGTGACGCCAGGGACCTCCGTCGGATACTGGAATGCCTCAAAGAGCCCGGCCCGTGCCCGCTCATCGACGGTCATACCCATGATGTCGACACCGTCGACGAACGCATCTCCCGAAGCTTCGTAATCCGGCTTACCCATCAACACGTGACACAGGGTCGACTTGCCGGAACCGTTGGGACCCATCACGGCGTGGACCTCTCCAAAGGGAACCGCAAGATCGACTCCACGCAGGATCTCAAGATCGCCAATGGAAGCCTTCAGATTCGTGACTTCAAGAGCATTACTCATCGCTTGCCTCGTCTTCAATCGTGAGAAACACGTCACCATCGGTGATCTCGGTTGGATAGGAAGCGACCGGCCTGGTCGCAGGCAGCGAACACACAGCGCCAGTTCTGATGTCGAACTCGGCGCCGTGGCGCGGACACTCGACCTCAAACCCGAACAACTCGCCTCCCGAAAGCGATGCCTCCGCATGGCTGCAGCGATCATCGATCGCATACACACAGTCCTCCACTCGGAAGACCGCAATGGTGGCCGAGCCGATTTCGATCTTGGTGCCGGCTCCGTCTGGGAAGGTATCGAGCGCACCGATGGAGTGGCGGCTCATACCCTGCCTTCTTCTTGGGCGGTGATGTACTTCGTGTTGATGCGCTCGCGGATCCAAGGCCGCAGATCGCCATGTGGAATCTGACTGATGGACTCTTCAAAGAACCCACGAACCTGCAGCCTGTCTGCCACGTCAGGGGTGAGGCCCCGGCTCATCAGGTAGTACCGCTGGTCTTCATCGAGTGGACCGACGCTCGACCCGTGGCCACACTTCACATCGTTTGCCAGGATCTCAAGATTCGGGACCGACTGTGCTGACGCACCGCTCGAGAGGATCAGGTTTCGGTTCGTCTGGAACGCTTCGGTCTTGACCCCCGTCGTCTCAATCCGAATCATCCCCGTGAAAACGGAGAGCGCATCGTCTTCAACGGCACCTTTGAGGAACATGTCCGAGCGCGTGTTGGTTCCGATGTGATTCATGAAATAGCGGTAGTCGAGCGTTTGGTCGTCCTCACCGAAATAGACACCGTAGATCTTGGCCCACGAGCCTTGACCGATGTAGTTCACATCCAGATGCAAACGGCCGATCTTGGCACCGAGACCCACCTCAGAAAGTGTCAGGCCCGAATCACGACCAAGGTTGACAACGGCTCGACCCATGGCTCGTGTCTGGTAGTTCCAATCCTGGATCACCGTCAGAGCGAGCCTTGCGTTATCACCGACGTTGGCCGTCAGACGCGGAACCACGACGGCTGGAACGTCAGTTGCCGAACGAAACCGGACGACAACGGAGGCCTCAGATCCCGGAGGTACTTCCACATGAATGCCAGGGAACGTCGTTGCGGCATCGGTGGTTTGGACATCAACAAAGACCTTCTCAGCCAGATGGTCGCCGTCGATCAGAACGGCTCCGGGAGCCAGCGCGTCGTAAGCCGTGGCAAACAAGTCGGTGCCGACACCCTCGTCTGTCGGCTCGGATGCAGAGGTAACTGTTGATACTCCGGTATCCGTGACGAACCCGTCAACAACAGACACCATCTTCCCCGTCCATGCTTCGATCAATTCGTCGGGTCCTGCTGCCGTACCCGGCTGAGAGGGAGCTGAGTCGAATGTCGGATCAAAGTCGAGATCGAGATAACGCCAGATCTCCTCACGTTCGGAAGGCATTGCAAGTTCATCAAGCCTCTCGGACGCGTCTGAACGCCGCGCGACCAGCCAGGCTGGGTCGTCGGTTCCGGGAATAGTGGGTGCTGTCACATCAAATCCTTGGTGGAATGACCCGAGGATACCCTTGCAGTTGTTGCAATTCAGCCGTTAGCAACACGACGGTAGGGCAAAAGAAGCTTCCTGCTTTCGTGGAATCCAGCTTGCCTGGATTCCCAAGGAACCCGACATGGTCGGGTACCCGCTTTCGGCTTTCAGCTCACAGCTTCAGAGAACGGAAAGCGGCACGGTTTAGGTGTTTACGATAGCTGTGGCCCGCGCGAAGATCGTGTCGAGCATGGGTTCTGTCAGCTTCCCGGTGAAGGTGTTCTGTTGGGAGACGTGGTAGCTGGCAATGATCATGAGGTCGCCGAGGTCGACCTCGAGGCCGTGACCAAACTTGGGACGAGGCGATGGGAGGTCGTGCCCGGTGCGCCTGAGATGGCTCCAAAGGGCGCGATACCCGAATTGGCCAAGGACGACAAACACACGGGCATTTGGCAGGAGAGCGAGCTCGGTGTCGAACCACCCAGCGCAATTGTCACGTTCCGTCGGTGTGGGCTTGTTCTGTGGCGGGGCACATCGCACCGGAGCCGTAACCCAGACATCCGACAGTTCGAGCCCGTCTCCGCGATACGCGGACGTTGGCTGGTTCGCCAGACCCGCCGCATGGAGTGATCGGAACAGCCAGTCCCCCGATCGATCGCCTGTGAACATTCGTCCGGTTCGATTCGCACCGTGGGCAGCAGGTGCCAATCCGATCACCACGATCCTTGCGTCTGGATCGCCGAATCCGGGGACCGGCTTCCCCCAATACTCCTCATCAGAAAAGGCAGCGCGCCTCGTTACAGCGACCTCTTCGCGCCATTGCACGAGCCGAGGACACATCCGACACGCCGTGATCGCATCCCCGAGTTCGCTCAGGGCTATGGAAGAATCGCCTTCGTGTACCCCGCGTTGTTGCTCCACAGAAGCCATCCCATGTCCTGATCCGATACCGCCGACTGTACGGCTCGCTGGTCAGTTTCGCTGATCGTCCATGTTTGGAGCCACGGCCGGAAGTATGCAAAACCGACCAGCTTCGGCTCTCCTCCGTCGAGAGCCGTCGTGACGACCTCGACCGCGTGTTCATCGGGATCCTCCATCCCCTTCCACCCGTTGCCATAGTTTGTGGTGTACAAGGTCGGCGACAGCACATCAACCGCACCAGACATGGCCTCTGGCTCCTGCCCAACCCCCTCGTCGGTTCCCGACTCGAGGACAATCCCGAGCATGGTGACGGATACGGCACAGTCTGGGTGAAGGACTGAATAGGCGCGCTCCAGGAATGCCGTGATGGCGCCAACGCGCACCTCCTGGTTGTACTCGCCGTCAAACACCGCATCTTTGAGATCTCCAATCGGCCACGAGACAAAGTCGAACTGGATCTCATCGAACCCGGCAAGACACGCCTCCTCCGCCACATCGATCGAGTACTCATAAGCAGCGGGATCCGAGGGATCCAACCATGCGTATCCGTTGGGAGCCCGCCACAAGTCACCGTTCGGCGTCGTCACCGCGTGCTCTGGTTCGGCCGCCGCGTAGAAGTTGTCCTGGAAGACACCGACACGTCCAATCGTGTACAGGTCGTGGTCATCGGCATCTGCCAACACATCCTCAATATTGAAGTACTCAGAAACGGCACCAGCCGATGCGGCTTGAGCCACTCGGGATCCGTACAAGACAGATCCGTCTTCACCTTTCAGATCGATCACGATTCCGTTGATCGCGCTGTTGTCGGCAAGATCGAGCAGCCGGTTCCAGATGCTTGAATCAGCGACGTCAGCTGCAGATGCCCGGAATGCGTGAACAACGAGACGCTCCATTGGGATATCGAGATCGGTGACCGTTCCATCCCATTCAAATTCACTCGTCTGCCACGCTGGCCTCGAGAGCGTGATCGTGCCGGGCGTTGCCCGCTCCAGGGAATACCTTCCCTCGTTGTCCGTATCATCCCAGTCGTCGCCAAGTTCTACGTGTGCGCCAGGGAGTGGCCGACCATCGTGGGTCGTGATACGTCCTTGGAGGATCACCGGTTCAAGTCGGAATTCGACCGATCCGCCATCTGGGTATTCCTCAATCCGATGGTCGATAGGTTCAAAGCCTGGGGCAGATACGAGAAGGTCAATGGGCTGGCGCTCCCATGGAAGCACTCGGATGCCGTCGACCGGTGAGATCGTCGATCCGTTTGCCATCACCGTTGCATTGATTACATCGAGGTCATCGGCTGCGACAACCACGATTTGGACCGTCGGATCCCCCTGCTCCGGAGGAACCACTGCTTCTCCTGGACCCATCCCGTTCATACCCGTACAGGCGCCCGCAGCAAGCGCGAGTACTCCGAGTAACAGCATTGAGGTTCGTTTCATACCAAGGAATCCAGGCTGTAGGTACTTCGAGAAGCCGTCCCCGAAGCGTACAACTCTCTTGCGACACTGGCCGAATGGTGATAACTTCCAATTCTCGGCAAATACGCAGTTTCATTGGCCAAGGGCGGAGACAATGGCAGAAACAGCGAGGGATTCTCGTGCTGCCGACGCGATCGGCTTGTATCTCGACGCCGTCTCGAACCACGATCTTCTTACCGCCGAAGACGAAGTTCGTCTCGCTCGAACCATCGAGCGTGGTCAAGAAGCCGAAGAGCAGCTTGCCGCAGACGGCGAGATTGACGCGGCGCGTCGGGTGGAACTTGTCAGGCACATTCGGTTGGCAGAGCACGCAAAACAGCAGTTCATCCGATCAAATCTCCGGCTCGTGATCTCGATCGCAAAGAGGTACACGGGACGCGGCCTCGACCTTCTCGACCTCATTCAGGAGGGCAACCTTGGCCTCATCCGAGCGGTCGAGAAGTTTGATTGGCGAAAGGGATTCAAGTTCTCCACCTATGCCACATGGTGGATACGCCAGGCGATAACACGGGGTCTCGGCAACAACGGGCGGACAATCCGGCTACCAGTCCACATGGTCGACATGGTGAGAACCGTTCAGGAGGCAGAACTCTCACTCCATGAGAAGCTTCGACGGATGCCAACCATTTCCGAGATTGCAGAGATCAGCGGCCTCGACGAGGACAAGATCCTGATCGCTCTCAACGCGCCGAGCGATACGGTTTCGCTCGATCGCCGGGTTGGCGACGACGGCGATGCCGAACTTGGCGATTTTGTCGAAGACGAACTGGCTCCAGATCCATTCCGGCTCATCGCAGAATCGGCGAGGCGGAGGGAACTGGTCAAGGCGATCGAGACACTTGACGATCGTGAGCGGATCGTTGTCGTGCTGCGCTACGGCCTCGATGCAGAGCCTCCGCGAACGCTGTCGGATGTTGGGACGATCCTTGGTATCACGAGGGAGCGCGTGCGCCAGATCGAGAGTCGAGCACTTGGCAAACTCAGACACCCCTCGTCGGTGTTTGATCTCCAGTCACTCATGTGAGTCCACATACACCTATCGTTATGTTCTAGACTCATAAACTGTGAAATTCGCAATACAGAAACGGACGGGCCTCGCCGTCGAGGCACTCCACACACTGCGTGACGCCAAGGGCTCGATGCAGTCCTCGGATCTCGCTGCAGCGATCGATACCACCCAAACCTACCTGCCCCAGATCATGTCACCTCTCGTCAAGATGGGGTGGGTGGACTCCAAACGCGGCCCGACGGGTGGCTACGTCCTTGCCACAGATCCCGAGACGATCAGCGCGCTTGACCTCATCGAGGCGGTTGAAGGCAAGACGGACACCGAGACGTGCATCCTGCGTGGTGGACCATGCGGAGGTCTCGACCAGTGTGCATTGCATCAACCGTGGGAGGCTGCCAGGACGGCGCTGCTGAAAGAGCTCGCGTCGGTACCAGTCCTCACGCTGACGAACGGCGCATAGAAACCCTCAGAAGAGACGCATGGCGTCTGACTCGCTGCCCCTGAGTTCGTCGTAGTCAATCTCGACACAGGCAATCCCCCTGTCGAGCGCGAGTGTCCTTGCCTGGGGTTTGATGAACTGAGCCGCGAATATGCCGCGAACGGGAGCGAGTCGACCGTCCCGATTGAGGAATTCGAGATATCGCGTGAGCTGTTCCACTCCGTCAATCTCCCCCCGGCGTTTGATCTCGATCGCTACGGTAGTTCCCGCAGCATCCCTGCAGAGGAGATCTACCGGGCCGATCGGTGTTGGATACTCCCGCCGGATGAGCGCCATGCCCTCACCAAACGACTCAGGGCGTTCCGCAAGGAGCCGCTGGAGCTCGAGCTCGACGCCGTCTTTCTGGAGCCCGGGATCCTCCCCCATCTCGAGTGAGGTTTCGAAGTGGATCTCTCCAAACTCGATCGTGAGTCGCTCTCCCTTCGGGTTCAAGACGATCCACGAGGTGCCTTCCTCCGTGAATGTGTTGGGAGCATTCATCCAGTTGAGTGGCTTGTAGGCGCCTCCGTCGGCGTGAACCGCGACGCAACCATCGGCTTTCACCATCACAAGTCTCGTCGCTTCGGGGAGGTACGCGTTGAGACGCCCCTCGTACCGCACCGTGCATTCAGCTACTCGAATCCGCATCGGATCGCAGGCTAGTTCACAGCCCGCGGATCGAATCGATGAAGACCATCTCAATAGTCAACCTATCGTCTACATATTCCCATAAAGCGTACGACCCGATCTGACCCCGCGGCTGGTCCAAGCCGCCCTCGACCAGGAGGAACAGCAATGGCCGCCCCACACCCAGACCTCGTACTCACCGACGAAGTGGCCCAAGCACTGAATGACTGCACCCCCGTCGTTGCACTCGAGAGCACCATCATCAGCCACGGAATGCCGTTCCCTCAGAATGTCGAAATGGCCACGGAAGTCGAACGGATCATCCGCGAAGGCGGAGCTGTCCCAGCCACGATCGCTGTTCTCGACGGCACCCCCCGGATCGGACTGACCGGTGACGACCTGCACCTCCTCGCAACCAGCCCGGACGTCTCCAAGATCAGCACACGCGACCTGCCGTACACCGTGTCACAACGTACGCACGGCGCGACCACCGTTGCCTCGACCATGCGGTTGGCTGCTTTGGCCGGCATCTCGGTGTTCGTCACCGGCGGGATCGGCGGCGTACATCGGGGAGCAGAACAAACCTACGACATCAGCGCCGATCTGACTGAGCTTTCGCTGACCAACGTTGCGGTTGTCTCAGCAGGCGTGAAGTCGATCCTCGACATCGGGCTCACTCTCGAGGCACTCGAAACACTCGGTGTACCAGTCGTGGCATACGGAACCGATGAATTCCCGACGTTCTTCTCGCGTAGCAGCGGTCACGCAGCCCCGATGATGCTGGATACCCCCGCCGATCTCGCTGCGTTGATGGCTACCAAGTGGCGACTCGGCCTGACCGGAGGAGTTGCGATCGTCAATCCGATCCCGGTCGAGGACGAAATCCCCGCCTCGGAGATCGACGTGATCATTGACCAGGCCCTTGCCGATATGGATGCGAATGGCATCCACGGCAAGGAAGCAACCCCGTTCCTACTCGGGCGGATCGTCGAGATCACCAAGGGAGCGAGCCTCACGGCCAACATCGCACTCGTCAACAACAACGCCAGACTCGGAACACAGGTGGCACGCGAGTACGCCGCCCTTCTGGCGTCGTGACGGCACGTACTAGCGGTGGCCACCATCTCGCCGTGGTTGACTGGCGCCGGAGGATCCTCAACCAGTTCGTGGCGGTCCTGCCTAGCCGATAGAACCTTCCATCTGGAGTTCGATCAGGCGGTTCAGCTCAACAGCGTATTCCATCGGCAGTTCCTTGACGATCGGTTCGATGAATCCTGCAACAACCATCGTCGTTGCCTGTTCCTCGGTCAATCCACGGCTCATCAGGTAGAAGAGCTGATCCTCACCAACTTTGGATACCGTCGCCTCATGTCCGATATCGATGTTGGACTCCTCAACCTCCATGTACGGGTAGGTATCCGAACGAGAATCCTCGTCCAAGAGCAGGGCGTCGCAGCGAACGAAGGCCTTGGCATTTTCGGCTCCTTCTTCGACGCGCACGAGACCGCGATACATCGAGCGGCCACCGCCCTTGCTGATCGACTTGGACGTGATGAGCGAGGTGGTGTTCGGAGCCACGTGCACCATCTTGGCACCCGCATCGAGAACCTGACCCGTGTTGGCAAACGCAATGGACAGGACTTCCCCGTGGGCGCCTTCCTCCATCAGCCAAACAGCCGGATACTTCATCGTCAGACCGGAACCAAGGTTCCCGTCAATCCACTCCATCGTCGCGTTCTTGTAAGCTGCGGCTCGTTTCGTCACCAGGTTCAGAACGTTGTTCGACCAGTTCTGGATCGTGGTGTAGCGACAGCGACCACCCTCCTTGACAACCACCTCGACCACGGCGGCGTGGAGTGAGTCGTTTGAATACGTGGGAGCCGAGCACCCTTCGACATAGTGGCAGTACGCACCCTCATCAACGATGATCAACGTCCGCTCGAACTGTCCCATGCTCTCGGCATTGATCCGGAAGTACGCCTGAAGTGGCTGTTCAAGATGAACGCCAGGCGGCACGTAGATGAACGATCCACCCGACCACACGGCAGAGTTGAGCGCCGCAAACTTGTTGTCATTCGGTGGAATGACCGTCCCGAAGTGTTCCCGCACAAGATCTGGATACTCCCGGACCGCAGTGTCCATGTCTGAGAAGAGCACGCCCATTTCCTCGAGGTCTTCGCGGTTGCGGTGATAGACCACTTCGGATTCGTACTGAGCCGTAACGCCTGCGAGGTATTTGCGTTCGGCCTCAGGAATCCCGAGCTTCTCGTACGTGTCCTTGATCGACTCGGGGACCATGTCCCAGTCCTTGGCCTGACCCTCCATCGGCTTGATGTAGTAGTAGATGTCGTCGTAATCGATCTCGTTGAGACGACCACCGCCACCCCACTGTGGGGTCGGCTTGCGCAGGAACCGCTTGTAGGCCTTGAGCCGGAACTCAAGCATCCACTCAGGCTCATCCTTCATCTTGGACATGTCGCGAATGAGTTGCTCGGTCAGACCCTTCTCAGGCTTGTAGACGTACTCATCTTGGCTGTCGTGCCACCCAAGCTGATAGCTCCCAAGATCAATGTCGACCGTGGTCATATCGGACTCCTCACAAATTGCACTACGCGGCTAGGTGGAATTGTAGCGGATCATCAGCTGCTCCAGCACGGTTCTCCTCGCGGACAACGAAATCACCCTGCGAAGTGTTCCCTCACAGCAGACGGATCAACCACCACAACGCCAACTGACTCGGTGTTCGACACCTCGCGGTGATGCGGCGGGCTCGTCGCCGGCGGCTCGGGTCTCAAAACCCAGAAACGGTTGGCCCGTGTCGTCCAATGGTCGAGAATGTCCTCAGCTCTCGGCGAACCTGTGCGGCGGTGGTGTTCACGCACGATGCGCAACAGCAGCTCAGCATCCGTTGGTCCAAGCCGCTCAAGCTTCGGGGCGCTGTCCGCCATGCGACCCTTGACTCGGTGGTCGACGTCATAGAGGAACAGCACACCGCCAGTCATTCCAGCAGCAACGTTGCGACCGGTTTCGCCAAGGACAGCGATGACCCCACCCGTCATGTACTCCGCGAGGTGATCCGACGTCCCTTCAACAACAGCCGTTGCCCCCGAGTTGCGCACTGCAAAGCGCTGTCCCACGGAGCCGGCCGCATAGAGCGATCCGCCAGTCGCTCCGTAGAGGCAAGCGTTTCCGGCGACGTGGGGAACCGTCGAAGCATCGGCGTAGGGATGGATCGAGATGGATCCTCCACCCATACCTTTCCCGACGAAGTCGTTTCCGACGCCGTCAAGGTCAAGGTCTATTCCCTCGACCAGGAATGCCCCAAAGGACTGGCCTGCAGTACCTGAGAGCCGAATCGTGAATGTTCCCGGTGCGAGGCCCGCATTGCCCTTGCGAGCTGCAATATCGCCCGACAGCCGGGTGCCGACGGAACGTTCGGTGTTCTTGATGGGAAACGAAACCGTGGTTGGCTTCTCATCCTTCATCACCCCATGCCCAATGTCTGTCAGGATCTCACCGAGCGGGGATCGCCCGATCGTACGGAATGGACGTGCCTCTCCGATGTCAGCACGCACGAGGAAGCTCGCAAGGCTTCCGGCAACCCCATTTCCTTCGGACGAGAGCAGGTCGCCCCTTCCGATCACATCGTCGAGTGTCGTCGCACCCATCTGGGCGAGATGACGCCGTACGTCCTCGGCAATGAACGTGAACAGCTGGACAATCTGGTCAACGGATCCGGTGAACTTGGCCCTCAAGTCCTCTCGCTGAGTCGTAATGCCGACCGGACAGGTGTTGAGATGGCATTGTCTGACCATCTTGCAGCCGAGAGCCAGCAGAGGCAATGTCCCGAAACCGAATCGGTCGGCGCCAAGCATGGCTGCGATCACGACATCACGTCCGGTGCGGAGGCCACCGTCTGTTTCGAGGGAGATCGACCCACGAAGTCCATTTGCCACGAGTGCCTGGTGCGCCTCGGCCAGACCGATCTCCCATGGCGAGCCAGCGTGCTTGATCGAAACAAGTGGCGAAGCCCCGGTACCGCCCCCGTTCCCCGATACGGTGATCGCGTCTGCATGTGCTTTCACCACGCCAACCGCGATGGTTCCGACCCCAGGGCCTGACACGAGTTTGACCGAAACTGTTGCCTTCGGCTTGAAGGTCTTGAGGTCATAGATCAGCTGTGCGAGATCCTCGATCGAGTAGATGTCGTGATGAGGAGGCGGTGAAATCAGCGTCACCCCCGGTTCGGTGTGGCGCAGCGCAGCGATCTCCGCCGTGACCTTGTGGCCGGGAAGCTGCCCTCCCTCCCCCGGCTTGGATCCCTGTGCCATCTTGATCTGGAACTCTGACGCTGATGCGAGGTAGTGGGGTGTCACCCCGAAGCGTCCGCTCGCGATCTGTTTGATCGCTGAGTT
Source organism: uncultured Acidimicrobiia bacterium (assembly GCA_963714375.1). Classification (GTDB taxonomy): domain Bacteria; phylum Actinomycetota; class Acidimicrobiia; order Spongiisociales; family UBA5794; genus UBA5794. The sequence continues at coordinate 30,063 of CAVQOG010000001.1, read as the reverse complement.
TCGGTCGGTTCCGTAGCGTGAAGGATCCTCTCCCCCTTCGCCCGAGTTGGATCTGCCCCCGAACCGATTCATCGCTTCGGCAAGGGTCTCGTGCACCTCCTTCGAAAGCGCTCCGAGGGACATCGCTGCCGTGACGAATCGCCGCATAATGTCCTCGACCGGCTCGACCGATTCAAGGGAAACCGGTTCGCCAAGGCTTCCGATCGTGAGGAGATCCCGGATCTCCATCGATGGCGTCTCACACTCGATCATTTCGATGTAGCGGGCGAATTGCTCGGGATCTCCGGACCGAACGGCACGCTGGAGGGCGAGGACGTTCTTCGGTCCTGCTGCGTGGGGTACCCCACCACCACGATGCTTGTAGAACCCCTCGATTTCCGAGCCACCACCAACGTAGCGTGCGTGTCGGGCAGCAACGTCGGCTGCTATGCGTTCGAATCCGACACCGCCAACACGTCGCTGCACATTGCGGAAACAGAGATTCGCCACCTCCTCATCGAGTCCAATCGCTTCGAAGAGCTCTGAGCTGCGGTACGACTTGACCGTACAGATCCCCATCTTCGACATGATCTTGAGGAGCCCGTGTTCAAGGCTCGCCCGGTAGTTCTCCTGAGCCTCGACGATGCCGTGGTCGACAAATCCGTCCTCTGCCATCGCCCGTACCTGCTCGATGGCAAGGTACGGGTTGACTGCGGCTGCACCGAACCCGACAAGGCAGGCAAGGTCGTGTGCGTCTCGTGGTTCACCCGATACAGCGATGATCGAGGCATTGAGTCTGAGCCCCGTGTCGATCAGCCGATGATGAACCGCGCCGACTGCCATGAGAATCGGGATCGGTGCTCGAGCCTCATCGGTATCGCGATCAGACAAGATGATGATCGAGACGCCATCGGCAACGGCATGCTGGGCCCGGTCACACACCGCCTCGATGGCCGCTACCAGACCATCGGCACCGAGCAGGGGATCGTACAGGACGTCAATCCATTCAGAACGGAACGCCCGATCGTTCGACGACCTGAGCTTTTCAATCTCGGCATCCGACAGGACCGGGGAATCAAGCTCGATCATGTGGGCTTGCTGTTGGGTCTCCTCGAGTAGCGAACCGTGACGTCCGACGTACGTCCGAAGCGACATGACAAGCTTCTCCCGAATCGGATCCATAGGAGGATTCGTGACCTGGGCAAACGCCTGGTGGAAGTAGCGCGGGATCCGCTGTGGAAATGTTGAGAGCGCAGCAAGCCCCGTGTCGTGGCCCATCGAAAGAATCGGCTCAATGCCGTCGGTCATCTGTTCGAGGAGAAGCCGACGCTCCTCGGCTGTGTATCCGAATACCCGTGCGAGAGCGTCTGGGTCGAATCGGACATCTTGGAGGTCGTCGAAGGGATCACTCACATAGTTCGTCTGTGTGGTGATCCAATCCGAATACGGTGCCAGACGCGCCAATGCCGCTTTGACGTCTGCAGATTTTGCGTGTACCCCGGTTGCGAGATCGACCTCGAGGATTTCACCTGGGGACAGCTGCCCCGTTTCTATTGCGAGCACTTCGACTTCGGGAGCGACCCCCGCCTCCGATGCAACGACGATTGTGTCTGGCGATATCGCCCAGCGGGCAGGGCGCAGACCATTGCGATCGAGACCAGCAATCAAGGTGCGGCCATCGGACGCGGCAATCGCCGCCGGACCGTCCCACGGCTCGGACAGAAAGGCGTGGTACTCGTGGAATGCTCTGAGTTCCGGATCGAGATCGCCAACGTTCTCCCACGCTTCGGGGATCAGCATCTCCTTGACATGTGCCAGGCTCCGACCTGATCGAACGAGGACCTCAAATGCCTCATCCAAGCTTGCTGAGTCACTTCCCAAGCCGGGTCGGATGAGTGGAGCCAACTCGGGAGTTCGGTCCCCCCAGAAGCTTGTTCCCAGATCATTCGACCTCGCGGCCATCCAAGATCGGTTTCCCTGCACCGTGTTGATTTCACCGTTGTGGGCAAGCATCCGAAACGGTTGGGCGAGGGCCCATGCCGGGTGGGTATTCGTTGAGTACCGCTGGTGGAAGATGACGAAATCTGACTCGTACGCCGGATCTCGCAGATCCCAATAGAAGTCCTCGATCGAGTCCGCAGTGAACAAACCCTTGTAGACGACCGTTCGTGCCGACGCCGAAACGATGTCAAGCCCAGCGATGTCGGAGGTACGTTCGATCTGTTTGCGTGCGAGGAACAGCGCCCGTTCAAAGGCATCCAGATCAGCGATCTCGTCACCAGCGACAACAATCGCTTGGCGAATCTTGGGGAGAGACTTCCTCGCGGTTGCCGACAGGACGTTGCGGTCGATCGGAACGCGACGCCACAAAGACATCGATATCCCGTTGTCAGCGAGAGCCCGCTCAACCAGCTCCTTCGATCCGGTGGACTGTCCGCGCGGGAGAAACGCCATCACAACCCCGATGCGATCTCGACGTGGGATTCCCATACCCACCGCAGAAAGATCACGTTCAAGGATCCGGAACGGGATCCTCGTCATCACTCCTGCGCCGTCACCTGTCCCGTCAGCGGCCCGTGCTCCGCGGTGATCAAGGTTGTGGAGGCACTCGATACCAAGGCGCACGATACGGTGTGACGCAGTTCCCGAGCGATCCGCGATGAAACCGACGCCACACGCGTCGTGGTGCTGGTTCACGTCATAAAGCGGAAACCGCCTTGTCATGCGCACCCCTCTCAGGCAATCGTGGGCGGGCATCTGAAAAGCAAGAGTGCTTCTCGGGTCGGTGCCCGGCCCGGGAAGAACACAGACGGTATCACTTGTGATCACCTTCACAAAATCGCGAATACCGTATTCCATGGTCCCCGCATCGCCCCGTTGCCACTAGTTTCAGTATCCACACGACAGGAAGATCGACTTGGAACCGACACGAATTGCGATCCAGATGCAGCCACAGCACGCCGACTACGCCGACATCAGGAGGGCGGTGGCCAAGGCCGAGGAGATGGGTGTCGACGTCATCTACAACTGGGACCACTTCTTCCCGTTGTACGGCGGAGACCCTGATGCAAACGTGGGAAAGCACTTCGAATGCTGGACCATGCTCGGAGCCTGGGCCGAGGCGACGAAAACTGTCAAGATCGGCGCCCTTGTCACCTGTAACTCATACCGGAACCCCCAACTGCTCGCTGACATGGCCCGCACGGTCGACGCCATGTCAGGCGGTCGCCTGATCCTTGGTATTGGCTCAGGCTGGTTCGAGAAGGACTACGACGAATACGGCTACGAATTCGGTACTGCCCGCGGACGCCTCGATGCCCTCGCCGACGCCATGCCCGTTATCAAGGATCGGCTCTCAAAACTCGATCCGCAGCCAACGGGGGATATGCCGATACTCATTGGCGGTGGTGGCGAAAAGGTCACGCTGCGCATCGTGGCCGAGCACGCCGACATTTGGCATAGCTTCGGAGACCTGTCGGTATTCACCCGCAAGAGTGGAATCCTCGACGACCATTGTGCTGCGGTGGGTCGAGATCCGTCAGAGATCATGCGTTCAGTTGGCATCAGCCCCCACAAGATCGATGATGCAGATGCTCTCCGCGCCGCTGGTGTCACGGAGTTCACGATCGGCGTCTCCGGCCCTGACTACGACCTGTCCGTAGTCAAGGACTGGCTTGCCTGGAGGGATGGGGTGAACGCCTAGATCCGATATCCGATGACCGATGACCGACCTCAGAAGTCAAGAGTCCAGCTTGCTGGACTCCAAGGAACCGGACGTAGTCGGGTTCCCGAAGTCAGAAGTCAGACGCCGTAGTTCTGGACTGACGGGGGGACGGGAACGCCGGGTTTGAGATCCGGGGCCGTGATTGGGTCGCCGGCTGTGAGCGCCATTGGGATGACGCCGGCCCAGATATCGAGGTCCATGTCCTCAGCCTCGTCCCCTGGCGGGCCTGATCGCGTCTTCATGGACGCTTCAACCAGATTCACGGCAAGCAGTCTTGTGCCACGGTCTTCCTTGTCGTTTGGTTGACGCGCCTCATCCCATCGGCCGGGAATGACGTGGTTCGTGATGGCTTCGAGTGCAACCATGCGCTCAGCTGGATCGTCCACAATCCTTGGCTCACCAAATACGACAACCGACCGGTAATTCATCGAATGGTGGAAGGCCGAGCGAGCGACCACCAGACCGTCAAGGATCGTCACGGTGATACACACCTGTTCCCCCGGTGTGGACCGCAGCATTGCGGACGCGGGAGATCCGTGGAGATAGAGCGTGTCACCAACTCTGGCATGAATTGTCGGGATGACGACCGGTCCGTGATCGGCGACGAACCCGACGTGACAAATCAGGGCTTCATCAAGGACCGAATAGATCGCGTCGGTGTCGTAGACGCCTCGTTCCGGGAGCCGCTTGACACGCGTACGTTGGTTGCCGTTAGAAGACATACAAGCAGGCTAGAACAGATCGACGACGGGCGACCAATCGCGTACCCAGGGTATGAACCCCCCAAAAAGGGTGGGCTGTGGCCCACAGAACGCATCAGGCGGGCTCGGGTAAAGCCCGAGCCCTCAGGCAAGCCCGACCTTCCACACGTCGACGAGTTCTTTGTACTCGGGTGAGGACTCCGAGAGCTCATCGTGGGTTCCCTCGGCAATGACCTTGCCGTCGGCAATCATCACGACTCGATCGGCTCGTTCGGCTGAGCGCAACCTGTGTGCAATCACCACAGATGTTCGATCGGCCAACAAGGCACGAAGCGCCGATTCCACTTCGCCCTCGGTCTCGGGATCAAGGTTGGATGTCGCCTCATCGAGAACAATCACTGCAGGATCGGCAAGGAACGCTCGAGCGAGAGCAACAAGCTGACGCTCCCCCGCAGAGAACCGGGACCCGCGTTCACGCACTTCCGTGTCAAGACCTTCCGAGAGCGATCGAATCCACCCATCGATACCCATCGTCTCGAGCACGCCCCAGACCTCGTCGTCGGAGGCGTCTGGGTCCGCGTAGACGAGATTGTCACGTAGCGATCCCGAAAACAGAAAGCTGTCTTGAGGGATGAGTGCCATTGATTCGACCCGTGAACGTGTCGTGACGTCGACAAGGTTGTGCCCGTCGATGCGAACAGCACCGCTGCTTGGGTCATAGAACCGAACAATGAGCTTGGCAATCGTTGATTTACCCGAACCGGTTTCACCGACGATTGCTATCCGTTCCCCCGATCCAATGCTGATCGTGACATCTTCGAGTGTCGCTACACCATCGATGTACGAGAACCCAACATGATCAAGGTCGATCCGACCCTCGACGGGAGTCGGCAGGTCATATGCACCCTCCCTGTCGTCGATGGCGACCGGCTCATCGACAAGTGTGAAGAGCTTGGCGAGTGCAGCAAGCGCCGACTGCAGGAGGTTGTACACCTGTGACAGGTTGATGATCGGTTGGAAGAACCAGTCGAGGTACAACAGGAACGCCACAAGCGTTCCCACGGACAACGAACCATCGATGACACGCATTGATCCAATGCCGAGTGCAGCGACCATTGCAACCACCCTGAGAAACGACACCAACGGGAAGTACCAGGCGATCGCCCTCGCTACCTGCATGTTCGCTTCATAGTGGCGTTCGTTCACACGCCCGAAGGTCGAGGCCTGCGGCCCTTCTTGGGTAAACGCCTGGACTACCCGAACCCCCGTGATTCCCTCCTGGAGGGTCGCAAGAACCGACCCAATACGCTCTCGAACAAGGTCGTACGCTCGACGTGCCTGCCGTTGGAACACAACGGACACCATCAAAAGCACTGCCACAACAGCAAACACGGCTACCGCCATCTGCCAATCGACCAGTGCGAGCGCAACCGCTACTCCGAGGACCGTCAGGAGATTTGAAAGCGCCATAACGGCACCCTCTGATACAAATTCCTGGAGCGACTCGATGTCGGAAGTCATTCGCGACACCAGCACACCGCTCTTTGAACGCGAGTAGAAGCCCATGTCGAGGTGGAGAAGTCGCTGGAACACGGCACTACGAAGACTCACGAGGTACTGCTCGCCGACGTAGGCGATCGACCATTGTGAAGCAGCCTCGAGGAAATACTGGATGACAAGTGCACCGGCCCACAGCGCCGAAGCGACGAGTATTGCCTCCTTGTCTCCTTTGGCAATTCCTTGGTCGATTCCCCCTCGCACGAACAACGGGCCGAGGAGACGGACGACCGTGGCGACAATGGCGATTCCAAGAGTCCCAGCGAACGGCCACTTGAGTCTGGGGGCGATTCGTGCCGCTCGAACGATCAACGCGCCTGGCTTCTCGATCCTCCGATTCCCGGCAGCGGACATGTACTTCATGCTGCCACCGGATCCGGATCCGTAGCGGCTCCGCCCGTCGCAGCGAGGACTTCGCCGTAGCGCGGAACATCGCGCAGGAGATCGTCGTGAGGGCCGAATGCAACGATCGCGCCATCTTCAATGAACGCAACATTGTCGACAAGGGCGAGCGTCGAGGTTCGGTGGGCAATGATCACGGTGGTCCGGCCCGCCATCACCTGACGGAGAGCAGCCTGAATCTCCGATTCCACGATGGCATCGACCGACGACGTCGCATCGTCGAGAATCAGCACCCGCGGATCCCTCACAACCCCGCGAGCGAGACTGACCCGCTGTCGCTGACCGCCTGAAAGCGTCGCACCGCGCTCACCAACGACGGTCTCGTATCCATCGGGCATCTCGCAGATGAAATCGTGGGCCTTCGAAAGCCTTGCCGCTGCTCGAATCTGTTGGTCGGTTGCCATCGGATCACCAACTCTGATGTTGTCTGCAACAGATGCCGAGAACAGGAACGACTCTTGGAACACGACGGCAACCTCGTTTCGCAATTCGTCAAGGCCGACCATGCGCACGTCGACGCCGTCGATCGAGACACTTCCCGAAGACACGTCATAGAACCGCGGAATCAGGTGTCCCATCGTCGTCTTTCCTGAACCCGTGGCACCAACCAAGCCGACGGAGGTTCCACCGGGAATCACCAGGTTGACTCCGCTGAGAACTTCGGTGCCGTCTGGGTAGGAGAATGACACGTCACGAAAGACGATCTCTCCCGCACCTTCATTCAGCTTGATCGCATCGGGGGATTCCTCAATCTCAGGATCGGTCACCAACAGTGCGTCGATCCGGGTGGCTGCTGCAGCCGAACGCGGAAGGTTGGCGAAGAACCAGCCAGTGATCATCAGTGGAAGCACCATCACGGCGAGGTATTGAGTGAAGGCGACAAACTCCCCAAGCGTGATCACACCGTCCACCACCCTTACACCACCCACAGCAAGGACCGCGACCGTGCCAAGGGCAGGGATGATCTCAAACAGGGGACGATGGATGGCCCGCTCACGGGCAAGGCCCATCGCTGATCGATAAATCGAGTAGGCAGTGACATCAAGCTTTTTGTGCTGCTGGTCCTCCTGGCCATAGCTCTTGACGACCTCAATACCGGTGACGGACTCTTCCACAACGTGTGACAACTCTGAGAGTGCCCTTTGGATACCGAATGAGTAGCCGACAACCCGTGAGGCATAGTGGGCGGACGTGAACAGAAGCGCCGGAATCATCAGTGCCGCGACTCCCCCAAGCACGGGGTCGATGACCACGAGCACGATCGTCACGACCGTGAACATCATGAGGTTGGCGATCGTTATCGGAAGCATCGCAAGGATGATGCGGAGCTGGGAAAGATCGGAACTCGCGCGTGCCATGAGTTCACCCGTGGATGTGACGTCGTGAAAGCTGAATGCCAGCCGCTGAATATGGGTGAAGATCTTGTTCCGCAGATCAGCCTCGGCACGATACGAGAATCGAAAACCGAAGAATCGACGGATCGAGATCCCGACAGCCTGAATGGCACCAGCAATCAGCAATGCGATGAGGAAGGGCCATACCTTCGATGCGTCCCCCTCACCGACAGCCACATCGACGATCGCCCCGACGAAGTACGGGATCGCGACCACAGCGGCCATCCACACGACGGCACCCAGGATCGAAATGGTCGCGATGCGGCGGTACCGGACCAACACCTGCGTGAGAAGCCGCATTCCGTTGGTGAGATCTCGTACTTTTGAGTTGCTGCCAGCCACCCTGCGAGGCTACTGCCGGTCGAACTTCTCAAGAACAGAGAGCAGGGTCAGCGTTCCAAGAGGTAGCGAGACGACAACCACGCCCACGAAATAGAGCCACAGGAGGATCACTCCGACCGATCCGAACACAGCAATCGCCTGATTTGGCACATGCGGAAGCAGTGCCTTTGCAGCAGCCGTCCCCAAGAACAGCACAACTGTCACGATCGCGGAGTTGAGCGCGGCATACTCGAGGGGTTGTGGTGGTCCAAAGCGATAAATGACGAAAAGTAGGGCAAAGACCCAGAAAAGAGCGATGAGTACCACCAGTGCCCTGGCAAAACCGACACCAGGCAGGTTCAACCGATCGGCGATCTCCTGCCATGCATTCTCCCCGATGAGCATCGCAGCGTACGCAACCATGATCGCGACACCTCCGGCAACGGTCACGACGATGCCTGTCAAACGGGCACGGATGTACCCACGCTCGTCAATGGTTCCCTGGACCAACCGCAGTGACTTCTGGATTGCGTATACGGCTCTCGACCCGGACCACAAGGCCACGAGAATCGACACGACGACGATGACAACCCGGTCCCCCGATACCGCATCGATCGACTCGCGAAGGAGGTCTGACAAGAAGGTGGCGAGGTCAGGCGGCAGCGAGACCCGAAGCCACTCGAAGAGGTTTTCGAGGAAAACGCTCGAACCCTCGAACAACGTGATCACCGAAGCGAACGCGATTGCGAGCGGGACCAGGGCAAAGAGCGAGTTGTACGCAATCGCGGCGCCCATGAGCAGCGGATCTCCGCGGCGCCACAGCACAAGCCCGTCGCTGAACAGCAACCGACCGAATTGGATAACTCGTTCCATGCGCACAGACTACGCTCGCTGCGCTCGCAGCTTTCGGCTCTCAGCTGTCAGCTCTCGGCCAGAACCCAACGCTTAACGGGGAACGCCTGAGATCTGCCGTCGGTCATCGGTCATCCGACGTCCGTCCAAGGTCATCGGACTACGGGAGGTCCATCTCTACACTCGTCCGCGATGCGCAAAGTCGTCCTTCTCCTCTCCTCGATTGCTCTTCTGGTGTCTGCCTGTGTCGCCGGGGGAGAAAACGTCGTTGCCGCAAACCCCGCAGGTTCGGTGACGACGTTGCCTCCGATTTCCACGACAACACCGAACTCTGGTACTGGCTCCACCACGCCAACGAGTCCCGCTGCGACGACAACCACGACGCTCCCGGAACGACCAACCGGCGTGGTCACGCCTGAGACGGTCTTCGAGCCGTGGGGCTCGGTCAATGGGCTCACCATGTTCCGCGGGAACCCGACACGAACGTTCTATGGGTCAGGGCCGATAGGCGATGCCCCACCGACGCAACAATGGCGGTTCCCCAACGAACCAATGTCCGGGCTCTCTCCTGTCGGCAGCGAAGAGAAGTGGTGGTCCGGCATGGGGTGGACCGGACAGCCTCTGGTGTACGACCGTGAAGACGGCATCACCGAGGTCATCTTCGGTGCATACGACAAGAAGATCCACTTTCTCGATGCAGCGACGGGAGAACGCCTGAAACCCGACTACGACATGGGCGACATCATCAAGGGAACGCCAACCCTTGACCCCGACGGCTACCCCCTTCTGTACACGGGGTCGAGGGATCCCCGGTTCCGGATTCTTGCGCTCGATGGTGACGAGGTCCGCGAGGTCTGGTCTCTCCACGCCAAGGCCGTGGAAGGAATGTGGAACGACGACTGGGATTCGAATCCCGTCGTGATCGACGACATGCTTTACGTCGGTGGCGAAAACTCGTGGTGGTTCGCAATCAAGCTCAACCGTGGATACGACGCCGACGGCATGGTGACGGTCGCTCCGGAGGTTGTCTACCAAATGCCTGCTTGGACCGACGAGCTCTATGACCTGTTGGGTCGCCAACAGTCGATCGAGAGTTCCACTGCTGTGTTCGATCAGAAGGCGTACTTCACGACAAGCGCAGGGCGCGTCGTCGGTGTCGATCTCTCCGATATCGAGAACGGCAATGCCGATGTGTTCTTCGACTTCTGGATGGGCGATGACATCGACTCAACGATTGTCATCGACAAAGAAGGATTCATCTATGTCGTGGCACACGCCGACCACGAGAAGACGAACAACACGGCTGCGCGACGTGTCAGGGAAGTTGGCCAGCTCGTGAAACTTGACACCTCGATTCCAGCAACCAGCCTCACCGACCTGAGCCCCATCGTCTGGAAGGTGGATATCCCGGCCGCCAGAGGGCAGGACACCGGGGCATGGGCAACACCTGCGTTGAGTGAGGACGGACTGATTTTCGTCGTTGCAGACAGCGGTGATCTCCTCGCCGTCAACACCGACACAGGTGACGTCGTTTGGACCGACTTCGTCGGTGCCAACGCATGGTCGTCCCCGCTCATCGTCGACGACACGCTCCTGATCATCACAAACTGCCTCAACGAGGAGCGTGGTCTACGCGCCTACAGTCTCGACGATCCACTCGCGCCAAGCGAGATGTGGGAGGCAACCATCACCGTTGGTGGATGCATTGAGGCAACTCCTGCGATTTGGAATGGTCAGGTATTCGTAGGTTCGCGTGACGGATTCCTGTACGCTTTCGGTTCGTGATCGCATGGAATGACACCGGAACCGTTGCGGGCTTTCGTCTCGCACTGATCTTTGGATCGATGATCCTCGGAGGTCTGGCCGCGCTCGCCACCGTCGTCGCCTTCTTCGGATCGACTTGGTGGCTCTTTGACTACCTGGCAAATCTTCGGTGGTACCTGCTGTGGATTCTCCTCATCTCGGCGGTTGTGTATGCCCTTTCCGCGAAGGGTTGGATGCTGATTGCCCTCGTTGCGGCACTCATTGTCAATGCCTTCGTCATGCTGCCCATGTGGACCGGTTCGCAACCTGAGTCGACCGGAGAAGACAGCCTGGCGATCGTCCACCTCGATGCAAGTGGTGGTTTCAGTGATCGCAAGGAGGCAACCGACTGGCTCAAGGAATCAGATGCTGATCTGATCATCATCAGCAGTGGCACTTCCACGATCGTCGAACAAGTCGCGCCGGCGGATACGGGTTGGATGGTGCTTCTCGAACCCGAAATCGCGAACACCGCTGGCACCATCGTGCTTGCCAGGACTGCTTGGGAGGTCGCCGTCACCCCAACCGGTGTTGGCACGGATACCGTGATACGTGTCACTGCAGACAGCGCTGGGCTTGTCTATGAAGTTGTCACGGCGTCGGGGCCAACGGCTACGTCCAGCGCCAAAGCTGAGCGTCTCTCGGCACGACTTGACACGATCAGGGCCATCACGGCGAGTGCAACACACCCCGTCGTCGTCGTCGGAAACCTCGGTGCTACGCGTTGGACATACGGGATGCGCGATCTGGTGGCCAACACCGACCTGCGGGACGCGACCGAAGGCAAGGGTTATCTGTCAACGACGAACGCATCAAGTTTCCCTGTCATCGGTGGCTGGCTCGGTCTCCCACTTGACGTTGTTCTCATGACTTCATCAATCACGCCCATCGAGCTAGAAACCGGCCCCGACATCAGCGCCGACCAACTCCCCGTGAGCGTCACGGTCGGCCCAACCGCCTGATCGCAGCTCGCCGTATTCTGTTGTGATGCAGTACGACCTCTCCACAGCCACGCCTGCCTCTGTCGAGAAGGCCACCGATGACGCGATCACCTGCGCCGAAGCCCTTGTCGAGGAGGCAACAGCCTCATCGGGAACGACGTTCGCCGATCGAATCGCACCGCTCGATGCCGCACTCGGGGTGATCGCAGACGCCGGCGGGTACGGACCTTTCCTTGCCAACTGCCACACCGATGAGGCGGTTCGCGACGCAGGCAACGACGCCCGCGAACGGCTCAACAAATGGTCGACCGACCTCGTGTTCCGACCAGAGATCAACGAGGCTGTCCTCGCGGTCGATGCTTCAGCGCTTGAAGGGCTTGAGGCACGGTCGGTGGCGTTTTGGAAACGAGACCTCAAACGCGCCGGCCACGGACTGGAGCCGGCCCATCGTCGAGAGCTCCAGGATCTGCGTGCCCGGCTCATCGAGATCGAGGTTGCGTTCAACAAGAACATCACCGACGACACGAGCACCCTTGAACTGTCTCGTGACGATCTCGACGGTCTCCCCCAGTCCTATGTCGACACACTTGCCGAGGGTTCGGAAGCCAACACCGTCGTCGTGTCGTTGGACTACCCCGAGTACGAGCCGTTCATGCGACAGGCGACGAACCGCGATAATCGCCGAAGGCTCCAGCACATCTACTACAACAAGGCAGCTTCAGACAACATGGCGTTGCTCGCCGACGCAGTTACCGCTCGACACCGTATCGCCGAACTGCTCGGATACCCGACGTGGGCTGACCATCAGATGGAGATCAAGATGGCCGACACCGAAGCGGTCAGGGACTTCTACGCCTCCATCGTGCCTGGCTTGACCGCCAAGGCCGACGCTGAGAAAGGGCATCTGCAAGAACTGCTGGGTGCCGATCACCCTGGCGAACAGCTTTCGCCGTGGGATTGGGTGTTCTACGACGATCAACAGGCCAAAACAGAATTCGGTGTCGATCAGAACGAGGTCGCAAACTACTTCCCCCTCGAACCCGTCGTTGCCGCAATGCTCGACATCACCGCCGAAGTGTTCGGTATTCGCTACGAACAGATCACGAGTGTCGGAACCTGGCACCCCGACGTTCGGACATACCAAATCGTCGATGATGACACAGATCGCCCCATGGCGATCTTCTTTCTCGACCTCCACCCGCGGAAGGGCAAGTACACCCACGCGGCGTGCTGGTCACTCCAAAAGGGTTGTCGACTAGACGACGGCACATACCGCCAGCCCCATGCAGGAGTCCTTGCAAACTTCACCAAGCCGACGCCCAAGACCCCTTCGCTGCTCAAACACGATGAAGTCGTGACGTTGTTCCACGAGTTCGGCCATGTCCTCCACGAGTGTCTGACCGGCGTCGATGTCGCCAAGTTCGCTGGGTTCGACACCGAATGGGACTTCGTTGAGGCACCATCACAGATCATGGAGAACTGGACATGGAACGCAGAAGTGCTGCGACGGTTCGCCAAGCACCACGAGACGGGTGGCCCGATCCCCCATGAACTGGTCGACGGTCTGGTCGCGCTCCGAGACCACAACATTGCGCTCAAGCTGCTGCGTCAGGTCTACTACGGGACGATGGATCTCGACTTCCACACATCGGGGCCGACCCCAGACCTTGGCGAGATTGATCGCACCGCACACCAGCTCACCCTGCTGCCATTCCACGAGGACACCGCTTTCGCTGCCGGTTTCGGTCACCTCCTCGGCGGCTACGACGCTGGCTACTACGGCTACCTGTGGTCAATGGTCTACGGCGACGACATGTTCTCAGTGTTCGAAGCCGAAGGCGTCCTGTCGCCCGAGATCGGGCGCCGATACCGCCAAGAGGTCCTCGCCCCCGGTTCATCCCGCGACGCCATCGACCACCTCAGAGCATTCCTCGGCCGAGAACCAAACGCCGACGCCTTCATGAAGAAGATCGGCCTCTGACGTTCCTCCCGTCCTCCCGCTTGCGGGAGCAGCGTCTGCTTCGCAGACGCCGCAGGGGGGCTCCATCTTTCAGCTGCAGCGACCGGCTAGGACCTCAACATCCGGTGATGTCAGATGGGAAATCGAAGTTGAATGTGACGTCCAACGACGGATGAAGGGCGGGCCGTCGAGCATTCTCCATCCTCAGGGGCACACCATGAGAGATTGTGAGGCTGAGATGTACACCCTCAGCACTGCTGGCAACGACATCCAGATCGTCAGGATTGTTTTCGTCGTTGGGGTCATATGGGTCACAGCGAGCGACCTGCGTGACCTGGAACGATTGACCGTCAACGGTGAATTCACCGGATCCGGATGGGGCCGAGGCTTCAGGTGGGCTATCCGGCGACGATTGATCGGAAGGAGCACTCGACGTTTCCGTACCACCGGCACTGGCTGTCGTTCCTGGTGCATCGGTTACATCGGTACCTCCCCCGCAGGCTGCGGCAACCAACACAAGAACGGAGATGAACCCCATCGATTTCAGACGCATTGCAATCCTCCACAATCGGTGACGAAAAGTCTTGACCCGTGGTACTAAATCCGTTGAGCCGAGCCGTGCTCACCAAAACAGAGTAGACCGTATCAGCAATCCGCTTCCGGCTACAGGACCGATTTGATCACGCCGCCGTCGACCTGCAGCGTCGCTCCTCTTCCCGTCCCCCGCTTGCGGGGAGACGCAGCGTCTGCCTCGCAGACGGCGCAGGGAGGCTCTCAATTCTCCCGTCCTCCCGCTTGCGGGGAGACGCGGCGTCTGCCTCGCAGACGGCGCAGGGGGCTCTGACGTCCGACGTCCGCTCACATCACCGATCGAATCGCGCCGCCGTCGACCTGGAGCGTGGCTCCCGTGATGTAGGAAGCAGCGGGTGACACAAGGAATGCAGCAGCAGCCGCAAACTCCCTTGGTGTTCCGTATCGACCCATCGGGAGCGCCGACTCGCTCTTGGCACGTGCCTCCTCGAAGCTGATACTGAGGCGTTCTGCCGTTGATGCGTCCAACTCGTCGAGCCGCTCCGTCGCGATTCGTCCAGGGATGAGGTGATTGACCCTGATGCCCTCCGACGCCCATTCTGAAGCGAGCGTCTTGGCCAGCGTCGCAACGCCTGCACGGAAGATCCCCGACATCGAGAGCTGCGCTATTGGCTCCTTCACCGACGATGAGGTCAGGTACAGGATCGTGCCTCCATCTTTGAGGTGCGGTCTTGCGGCGTGGGCAAACATCATTGCGGAGCGGAGCGTCAGCGTGTAGCTCGTGTCCCAGTCGTCTGGGGTCGACGAACCGAATGGTTGCTGGCGCGGTCCCCCTGCGTTGGGGATGACGATGTCGAGTCCCCCGAATCTGGCAGCTGCATCATCGATCCATGCCCGAAGCGCCTCACCGTCCGTGACATCGCAGGCAACGCCGGTAACGATCCCTTTCGTGTCAGCCGTTATGGCCTCTGCGGTTGCGACCGCGTTCGCCTCGTGTCGAGAGCTGATCTCAACTATGCAGCCTTCGTTTGCAAGGGCTCGTGCGATCGCCGCGCCAAGCCCCCGCGATGCCGCAGCGACCAACGCCCGTTTCCCCGTCAGCTGCAAATCCATAGGTCAGACGTTAGACAGATCACAGACCACGATTCACACTCGGTCCTCGGGAACCCGAAGCGGGTTCCTTGGAGTCCAGCAAGCTGGACTCCCAAGGGACCCGACGAAGTCGGGTCCCCGTCATCCGACGTCCGACGTCAGCTCTCAGCCACCATCGCCTCAATCGCGCCGATGTCGTGCTTGCCGTTGGGGAGCAGCGGGATCTCGTCGACGACCACCCAGCGCCTCGGCCGCTCCGAGGGCACGAGTTTGGCCGATGTCGCAGTGTCAAGTTCATCAGGCACCAACTGACTGGCAACGACCGCCACGACAACGGAGCCCCACTCGGGATCGGGCAGACCGATAGCGACCGCATCGTTGACGCCCGGTACCGATCGTACGACTTCAGACACCCTGGCAAGCGACACGTTTTCGCCACCCGAGATCACAACATCATCGGCACGACCAACAATGTGGAGTGACCCAGCATCGTCGATCCACCCGATGTCGTTTGTCACAAACGGACCGATACGTTCGGGCTCTCCCAGGTACCCCGGACTGACAGAGGCGCCTTCGATGGTCACAAGACCCTGGGCCATACCCGCATCTGGCGAACTCTCATCGTGGCGTATCGACACGGTGATTCCCTCAAGCGGCATGGCAGCGAGCGTCGGGGCATCGGGCCGTACGGTTGCGATCTGTGATGTTGCCTCGGTCATCCCATAGGTCCCAAGGAGCGTGATGCCGTGTCGCTGTGCGTCATCGACCAGACCAGGATCGACTGCCGCCCCACCGACGAGAATGAACCGGAGCGCCGAGAGACACCCGGCATCCACGGCGAGAAGTCGCCGAACCATCGTCGGCACCATCGAGGCGACCGTGGGCTGCGATGCTGTGATGAAGTCGGCAAGATCGTCGTCAAACGGTGCGATCGCGATCGATCCACCAGCCTCGAACGATCGCCACAAGATCGAGAGCCCACCGACATGGTTGAGGGGTAGACACAGGAGCCAGCGGTCACTGCCATCGGTTCCCAGATGGGTCCGCGACGCTCCAACCGCCGCAACGATGTTGTCAGCCGTGATCCGCACGACTCTCGCGGCACCGCGTGAACCCGATGTGGGCACAGCAAAGACATCGCCAGCACCGGGAATTCCTTCAACTGCCGGCACTTCCTCCAGATACGGCATGGCGACGCCGCCTGCGGCCACGACCGCCATCAGTTCAACCACTGTTGCGAGATCAAGCGAGACCGGCACGGGCATCAAGCGGCTTGACGGCATATCAATCACAGCCGAGCGACGCTCGACCATGGCCACCAGTTCGCCGTAGGTCGTGGTTCCGACCCGGCTGACAGCTGCGACCCGATCGGGATCGGTGGTTGCCCAGTCCCGGATCCAGGCGAACGGAGGCTTGGCGACAGAGGGCTGAGAGTCCATGGTGGCTACAGTATCGCCGGTCGGTACTCGACCCGGAGGAAACGTGGTTTCGGACATCTTCGACCCCGAGGCGTGGGACATCGTTGAAGGTTTTGACTTCTCAGACATCACCTACCACCGCGCACGAACCGTTGGTGCCGTCAGGATCGCCTTCGACCGCCCCGAGGTCCGCAACGCCTTCCGCCCCAAGACCGTCGATGAGCTCTACCGTGCCCTCGACCACGCCCGGATGACCTCTGACGTCGGCTGCGTCCTCCTCACCGGGAACGGACCCTCGCCAAAGGACGGCGGATGGGCATTCTGCTCGGGAGGCGATCAGCGGATACGGGGCAAGGACGGATACCAGTACGAGGGCGACGCAGGGGTTGATGCCACGAAGCTCGGACGACTCCACATCCTTGAGGTCCAGCGCCTGATCAGGTTCATGCCAAAGATCGTGATCGCCGTAGTCCCGGGATGGGCGGTCGGTGGCGGTCACAGCCTCCATGTCGTGTGCGACCTCACACTCGCATCAGCCGAGCATGCCGTGCGTCCCGGGATGGGCCGTTGGTGGCGGCCACAGTCTCCATGTCGTGTGCGACCTCACCCTCGCATCGACCGAACACGCCGTGTTCAAACAGACCGACGCCGACGTTGCAAGCTTCGACGGTGGGTATGGCTCGGCACTTCTCGCTCGTCAGGTCGGCCAGAAACGCGCCAGAGAGATCTTCTTCCTCGGCCGCAACTACAGCGCAGACGATGCCGTTGCGATGGGGATGGCGAATGCGTCGGTACCCCACGCCGAGCTCGAACAGACAGCACTCGAATGGGCTTCGGAGATCACCGCAAAGAGCCCGACGGCACAGAAGATGTTGAAGTACGCCTTCAACCTTCCTGACGACGGACTCGTCGGCCAGCAACTGTTCGCCGGTGAGGCGACTCGACTCGCCTACGGCACCGACGAGGCAGCCGAAGGCAGGGATGCGTTCCTCGAAAAGCGCGATCCGGACTACAGCCAGTTCCCCTGGCACTTCTAGTGGTCGGCCCGCCACGATGACCGACCAACCGTGACCGACACACCATGACAAACACGCCATGACCAACAAATGGGTCCTTGCGGCGCGGCCACCGACCCTGCTCGCCGGTATCGCTCCGGTGCTGGTCGGGTCGGCAAGTGCGTTCCGTGATTCGGTCGCAGCCCTGATCCCGTTCGTCGTGATCCTTGTCTGTGCACTGGCGATCCAGATCGGTGTGAACTTTGCCAACGACCTCGCCGACGCACACAAAGGTGCCGACACCGAGGCGAGGATCGGCCCGATGCGCACCGTGTCATCGGGACTGATCCGTCCAGCCGAAATGAAGCTCGGCATCGCCGTTGCGTTCGGTGTTGCAGGAATCGGGGGCATCTACCTGATCTGGTACGCAGGTTGGGTCATCGCCGCCATCGGGATCGTCTCGATCATCGCGGCCCTCGGATACACGAACGGACCGATCCCGTATGGCTACTACGGCCTCGGCGAGGTGTTCGTGTTCATCTTCTTCGGCTTGGTAGCCACAGCCGGTACCCGCTACGTCTATGACATGTCCGTTTCGAGTGCGGCGTGGACCGGCGGCGTCGTCATGGGGTTTCTCGCCGCTGCCATCTTGGAGGCAAACAACATTCGAGACATCGACACCGACCGAGAAGCCAAGAAGTGGACGATCGCAGCGCTGATCGGCCGCAAGAATGCCAGACGACTGTTCGTCGTCACCCTGTTCCTTGCCTACTTCACCATCCTGGTTGGAGCGATGGTTGGGCTGCTTCCGCCCATGAGTGTGATCGGTCTCGTCGGTGTCCCGCTCAGCATCCCCCTTGTCGAGACGGTGTACAAGACGACCGATGGCCCCGAGCTGATCTCCGTGCTGAAAGGGACCGCACTCCTCCAGTTCCTGACCGCGATCATGCTCTCTCTCGGGATGATGTTCTGACATCGGTAGGCTCGCCCGGTGACGACTGACCAGACAAATGACCAGACCCAACACGACACGGCCACGAATGCCACCGGATCCCGTGATCTCGTAGCAGGACTTGCCGATGCTGGCGTTTCCATGGCGTTCATCTCGCCTGGTTCGCGCAACACACCCCTCACGCTTGCGCTTGCAGCCGAACCTCGTATCAAGGACGTCTCGATTCGGGACGAGCGGTCCGCAGGATTCATGGCTCTGGGATGGGCAAAGGCGTCAGGCACCCCTGCCGTTGTTGTGTGCACGTCGGGATCGGCTGCCACCCACTACTTCCCGGCGATTGTCGAGGCCGACCAGTCCGCAACACCGATGATCGTGCTCACCGCCGACCGTCCGATTGCGTTGCGAGGAACCTCGGCACCCCAGACCATGGATCAGTCCGATCTCTACGGGCGACACGTCAAGGCGTTCACCGACATCGACATCCTCGGCGAAGGACTCCGCTCCACCGGGCGTCGCGACCGTCGCAACCGCTCGCGACGGCATTCCGGGACCCGTCCATCTCAATGTCCCCTTCGACGAACCTTTGACTCCCAACAACCCGGTCGCGAGCGCCCCGGCGAACCCGATCGAACCGCCGGTGGGTGATCTGCCGCCGGCCCCATGGGGCGCAGAGGTCTTTGCAGGAAAACGAGTGCTCATCATTGCCGGTGGTGGTCAACCGAACGGATTCCCCGATGCCCTCGGCAGGTACGCCGATGCCCTTGGCGCACCGGTCCTCGCAGACCCCCAGTGCCGACCCGCTGCGGAAACCACCATCGTCACCGCTGACGCCCTTGCGACTGCCGGGGCTCTCGACCGCCTGCGACCCGATGTCGTCCTCAGGCTCGGACCGCTCCCGACGTCAAAGGCAATCGCAACGTGGCTTGCCGACTTCGATGGCACACAGGTTGTCGTCAACCGCTCACGTCTCGCCGATCCCCTCGGTGCGCCCGAGTACGCCATCGACATGGCACCCATCGACTTCGTGGCAACTCCCCCGGCGGTCCAAGCGGATCCCACGTATCTCGCTGCATGGAAAGCAGCAGACGAGGCAGCGACCCAAGGCGATCGAAGCGACGCTCGACAGCTCTGTCCTGAGCGAACCCCTTGTTGCAAGAACGGTGATGGCGTCCGCCCAACCGGGGTCGATCGTCTTCGTCGCATCCTCGATGCCGATCAGGGACGTCGACCGTTTCACAACCCCTCGACACGACGTCCGCGTGATTGGAAATCGTGGTGTCAACGGCATCGACGGATCGATCAGCACCGCAATCGGTTGTGCGATGACGGGGACCCCAACAACGGCACTCATCGGAGACATCGCCGCCCTCCACGACATCGGTGCCCTCAGCGAACTGGCACGCCTCGACGCACCGCTTCAAATCGTCGTGATCAACAACGACGGAGGCGGCATCTTCTCGTTCCTCCCCCAGAAACGATCAGGTGTCATCCCAGATGATGTCTACGAGCGCCACTGGGGCACCCCGCACGGTCATTCCCTCGCCACGCTCGCCACCGCCTTCGGACTCACCGCACGATCCGTCGCCGATCCCGCCGAACTCTCAGCATCCTTGTCGTCGCGCCAACCCGCGCTCATCGAAATCCACACCGATCGCACCGACAACGTCGACCTCCACGACAGAATCACCAAAGCCGTAGCTACCGCGCTGTCGCGCTACTAGCCCTTTGCAACTCGGCCTGTCACCAAGGCCGATCGACTCGAGACGACGCCTAGCGATACCCCGTAGTCCGGTGATGCACGAAACCGCCTCCTGATCCCGGAATCGCTCGACGGCGGTTCGTGGGAACGCGACTTGTCAGCCATCACCGTCGTTTTCAGCGCCCAGACCAAGGGCACTCAGCAAACGTGTTTCGAGACGTTGACGTCGTTCCCCGTAGAACTCCAGGAAACCATCCATACCCGGGACTCGCTGTAGGTCATTGTCCCTGGCGTATTGTTCCCGCTGCGCGTCGCTCGGAAAGTGGGGCCGTCCATCCAGTCGTTTGGCATCGTCGCCTGCTTCTCGATGTTTGGTATGCCCTGTAGGAGCTGGATGTTTGGGACGGTTCACTTTGTCCAGATACTCATCGATGGCATCGTCTGGAACACCGGCGGAACGCAGCTTCGTCGTGGTGAACCGCGATCTTGGATAGATGTGGTCCTCGTGGAACGCCTTGGAAAGATCAAGGCCCGGGTACAGGGTGGCCAGCACCGGAAACGACCGGGGGGATCCGTACTTGATATCAAGGAGGTCGTCGATCTCCGCATCCTCGAATGTCAGCGACTTGCCGAGGCCTGTCATCGCCGTTTCGATCGCCGATGCCGGGAACCCATGGGCGCCATGGGTTCGAATCGTTTCTCGGAGCCTATTCAGGAAGCGGTCAAGCCCTGAACCCCATATGCCTCGCTTCATCAGGGATCGAGTAACCCAGCGCCTGATAACCAACCGGTCCGCCGGGCACCGCGGTCGACGACTGCACGAACGTAGGCGGCAAATCGCGATAGTTGATGTAGTAGGCGAGCGGAATCATGACGCTGGCGGCGGTCAATGTTCGACCTGAGTACCCGAAGCTGGCGAGAAGCTCCGCGGCAGTCAGCAAAGATCTGCGTATCTCGCTCCAATTCTTCTCCATCTTCAGCATGTTCGCCTGGGTGAAGTTGGAGACCTTAAAGCCAATATCAGGCACGTCGATCAGAACCAGACCCGTCTTGAGGACGAGATCCTTGGTGAATTGGAACGTGGCCGGCATGTCGTTGAGATCGTCGACCAACGAACGAACCTGCTCTCGCGCATCGAGGTCCTTCCACTGATTCGTTGCCATCGAAAGCAGGAGATCTGAATAGGAGAGAGTCGTGCCGCCGCTATTCACACGAACGAATATGTCCAGGACTTTGTTTGGGTCCTGCGACTCCTCGAGGTACGCATTGATCGTGCTCTCTTCTCGTATGGCGCGGTAGAGCTTGTACAGGACATCAAATGGTTCCTTTCCGGAAAGCGAACGCCTCTCCAATTCCTCCATAATTGCCGGCCCTGAGTCGGCTAGGTCAAGGATGTCGCGCACCAAGAACCAATGATTCGCACCGTCCGCAGCAGGTACCAGCTTCTCCTCAGTCCGTCAGGAACCGAAAGTGGTAGCTCGGGCCGAGTCCGTCTTCATCGACCTCGCCTACGAGATCGAGGTAGAGGCGCTTCTTTGGAAACGCATCTGGATTGTTCCACCACTTCCGGGGAAGCCTCTCCGCGTGTGATCCATACAACCCGATGTTCAACGCTGTCAAACGCTGCTGCCCGTCAAGGATCGCCGTTATCCCGTTGCCGGCAGATACGTAGGCAGGCGAGGCATACGGGTGATTCTTCTCGTGGTAGTCCGTAATGAAGTCATAGAACGTAAAGTCTGGAATCGGTCGGCGTCAACCTGCCACAGCAAGAATGCTCCAATCGGGTACCCGCGCATCAGGGAATCGAACAAGACACAGATTTGGCCAGTATCCCAAACGAATTCGCGCTGGATAGCCGGTAACAGGTACTCATTGCTGTGGATCTTTTCAAGTACACGGGCCACAGGAACTGGGGGCTGAAACAATTCGACTCCTTACTCAGAGGGGGCTACTGCCCGACCCAATCCGGCTCGAGATTGCGGAGCCCTGCCACTACTGAACCTCGCGTGAGGCTTCAAGAAGGGCTGCCTGCATCTCGGCGGCAGTCGCAAAGCGCTCGCTTCGGTCGCGTGCGCACGCCTTCGTCACGACGCTCGCGACTGCCGGAGACAGATCGGGGCGAAGTGTGGCTAACTCGATCGCTTGTTCGCCCATTGTCGGCGTACGGTTTGGATACGGATGCGAACCGTCGGTGAATAGCTCATAGAGAACTACACCGGTTGCAAAGAGATCGGTTGAGACATCCCACGTGTGTAGATCGGATCTGGCGGCTGATACGGTGGTGTACCAGCCAGGGTCAGAACTTCCGTACCCACCCGCGAGGCAATGTTGAAGTCCAAGAGCTTCGCCCCAGACCGCACCAGAATCACGTTCTGGGGTTTCACATCTCGGTGGACGAGACCCTCGTCTTGGATGCGTTGCAGCTCGTCGAACTCCGCGGAAGACAATCCGTCGCCTTCGCTCCTTTCGCGCAATTCCTCGATGCGGCTTGAGTCAGGATGGATTGCCATGAGGGCGCTAAGCAGGTCCAAGCCCACGCCAATGACCTCTCGATCTCGGAGATGCTTGGTCCCATTTGTGTATTCGCTGAGCGTCTCGCCGTCCACGAATTCAGTGACGAGCCACCATTCCCCTGTGTCAGCGCGATCTGCCCAAAAGACCTTGACCACATTCGGGTGCTGCACCTTCCTGAGGGCTGCTACTTCGCGCCTAACTGCGTCGTACCCGGCTGCACTGTTGAAGACCTTCAGGGCTCGTTGCTGCTGCTCAACGGTGTCAAACACGCGGTACACGGTCGAGAATCCTCCAACTCCGAGCACCTCTTCAATCTCGAATCGGCCCCCAGAGAACGTCTCACCCGGTGCGTATGCACGGGCCGAATTGTTCTCAGACGTCTCTACCTCGACTGGATCGGGAACGGCAGCGAGTCTTCGTCCTCATCCGAGTCCTCGACCGATTCAGCCGAGTTCTGCCGGTATCGGACCGTTTCTTCGCAGTACGCAATCTTCACCCGGCCGCCATCGAATTGGAAGCTGAGGTCAACCTTCCCGAACTCGCCAGATCCGATGAATGCCTGCTGCTCCTTGACCCGACGTCGCATCTCAAGCGAGGTCGGCCGCCCACTCGAGGGCCTCGTCGGGCACCGCCATCTCCGGATCGGGCCACAACAGCTTCGAGCAGCCCGTTCGACTCGTGTTGTTCACGGCCTTCGTGATCGCGGCCGCTCAGCTGCTGAGCCCCATTCGACTCGCCCTTGGATGGCATCGAGGCGCGACGTGCGGCGCTCGCTGCGTCCAGCACTCGGCGAGGAAGTCGCTCACGAATCCGAAGTGCCCCGTGAAGTAGATCGGGTCGAGCTTGGGGACATCCCAGCCAGGGACGAAGGCGTGGATCCGGTCCATGAACGCCGTGTCGTCGCGCATCTCCTTCGGCAGTGGCCCGAGCAGGTGGCCCTTGCGGAGCTGGTCGTCGACGTCGACGTCGAAGTTGCCGACCATGACGATGCCGCCGTCGGCGCGGATGCTCTCCTTGCCGCGGCTGAACTCGCCGGACTCCATGTAGCCCTTGAGGATGTTGACGCCGTCCTTGCTGTCGAAGGACACGCCTGACGACCTCGTCGAAGCAGACCACGTCGTACTGGGCGACCAGCCCTCGGCGCCGGTCTGTTCACGAACATGTTGGCGATGGTCGCTTTGCCTCCCGACACGAGGTGCGCGTACGGCGAGACCTGCTGGAACAGGTGTGACTTGCCGGTGCCACGTGGGCCGAGTTCGACGGCGTTGTAGTTGCGGACGACGAACGGGACCATCCGCGCGATCAGGATGTCCTGCTCCCGCTCGCGAGAACCGGGCGGGCTCGAATCCGACGCTCCGCAGCAGCAGATGCGCCACTGTCGAGGGTGAACTGGCTCCGGCCGCTCGCGGAACGTCTCGAGGGCATCCCGAGTCGACATCTGGATGGGTCGCAGCGATTCGACCGGAAAGGCTGGCCGCCCGCTTCCGCTGCCGAGCGCTGCGATGTACTCGAGCGTCGACCTCGGCGTAGAAGCCGCCGGTGAGCATCCGCTCGTGCTCGTTGACCAGCTCATCCGAGATGTGGATGTCGTTGAGCTGCAGGCTCGGCAGCTCGGCCTTGTACGCGTCGTCTTGGCGTCGAGCTCCGCGCGGAGGAGGTCGATGATCTTGACCCGGCCCTTCTCGCGCGCCCGGACTTGAAGAGTTCCTCCTCGCCGGCGCGGACGGTTCGCTCCTTCATCGACTCGCTCGACGATCGCGAGGCCCTCGGCGATCTCGTCGGGGTCGGTCGTCGCGCAGTAGCGGCCGAGCAGGAACTCGCCGACGTAAGTCGGCACCGGGTACTGACCCCGGAACTGTTGGGCGAGGTCCTTGCGGACGAGGTAGCCGTCGAAGACCTCGGCGGCCTTCTGATCGAGCGCGTCCAATTCCGGCATCACATCTCTCCCACAACTGTCTGAATCTGACCCAGCAGGTTCCCATCTTCGTCGAGCGCTACGACAACTGCTGCCAACCCCTCGGCCTCCAGATCGGTGACAACCACCTTCGCGGCCCCATTCTCGAGAGGAACAGGATCTTCCAACAGACTTGAGGCGGCATCAGCGGGTCTGCTTCGCAGATCTATGGCTGCTGCCACTCCATCGACCTCGATTGTCATCCGCATGCCGTGCCATTTTGGCCGACCCAAGCTCACTGGCTGGATAGTGAGGTCGCGAACAATTGTCAGGCGAGGGACCACGCACTCTGGAGGCTCGATTCCCCCGTGTTCGTACTGCTTGTTGGCCTCGAAACATGCAGTTCCGGGTGCGACCGCCCATCGGACATCAGAATCCCAATACCAGGGGACCGTCTGATACTCAACCTCTGCACCGACTGTCAGCCTGGCGCATCGACCCTTTCGTACTTGGACAAGGTGCGCGGGAAGCTCGGCTTTTTGCATACCCCATGGCATGAACAGGAAGCCATGATCGGTGACAACCTCGATGCGCTGCCAGCCGGCATCGGTCAAGTCGACGATGCGCCGACCGATCTCATCAATCGCAATCCCAACCCTGTTCGGAAGATCAACGCCCTGGTCATGCCCATCTCTGTCGATGGTGCCGATCTCAGTCCACGCCCTGCCGGTTGGATCGCCGAGATCTCCACCCTGAAGGGTTTGGAAGCCCTCAGCCTCGAGTTGCGTTCGGAGGACTTGCGCGTTCACCTTCGTTGATCCGTTCGTCGTCGGTTCCAGTCCGGGACCCGACTGGAATGATGCGGCGACCGGGCTCACGGCTGGTTTGGCGGTAGCGGTGATGGTCGGCAGCGCCGCGAGTTGGCTGCCGAGGCTTACGGTCAATCCGCTCAGCCGCAGATTATCGGCAAGCCGTTTGCCGAGGTCGTACCGCAGCCCGTCGGTGAACAAGAAACAGGTCGACGCCGGCACCGCAGCGGGAGTTGACTGCGTGTAGGCAGTCGTAGCGACTGCCTTTTGGAACGTCCGGGCCGAAGCGTCGCTCCACGCTTCATAGAGCGCTCGGACGACACCCTGAACAGCGGATCGGTCACCTTGTGGGACAGCGGACAAGGCACGCATGACCATGTCCTCGGCAACATGACCAGTCTTCAAGTACCAGCCAACCAGCTCATCCACAGATCCCTGTTTCGGCGGCATCGTGTATGAGATCAGTTGGACGAGGTACAGAAGCGAATCGGCGAGTGCAGACTTCCCGAGCGAGTACCACACCCAGCTCCGCCTCCCACCGTGTGACGCCTCGAGTTCTATGATTCGCGGCACCAGTCCTTCTCGATTGAGTGACGCCGCAGCCAGCATCGCCTCTCGGAGAGCCTTTTCCTCATCTTCGTTGTGCTGAGGCCACGCTTGCAGCGGTTCATCGGAGTCGTCGAGTCCCAACGAGAGGCTGGTCTGCCCGACAGGTCGTGCTTGGCGGAGCCGTTCCTCGATTCCGAGGTACGCCGCTGGGGATTCCTTGTAGCGACGCCAGACAGCGTGCCACGCCCCTTCGCCGTATGCCATTCGACGGGCAGCTTCGATGGTGCCGTCCTCAACTTCAATCCCGTATTCGCTCTGGCAGGTGTGGCGGAACGAGGCTTGTTCAGCCGCCGACCACGACTCGTAGACAGATTGCTCGTTGATCCACTGAAGCATTGCAGCTACTGGATCGTCTTGGTCGAGTGAGTAGATCGTCGATGCGTCGAGTGGGGCTCGGTTCAACAGCCAATCGATTTGCTGCCCGAGGAGGGTCGGGAGCGTGTTCTGGATAGCTTCGATGCTTGACGCATCGGTTGAAACATCGGCGCCGATCCCTCGCTCTTTGTTCTTTATGAAGGCGACCGGAGTCCAATCTCGGCCACTCGTTTGGGTCCAGAACGCTCCACGGTATTGGAGCTCGGCGAGTGGGCGTAAGGCATCGGGACAATCCTCGAGGTTCCGGAACGTGTCCCGGCCGATACCCGGCAAATACACGACGATCGGTCCATCAACCTCGATATTCGTGAGACCTGCAACGGCGGCACGAATCCAAATCGCAGGCCCTCGTCGATCACCGTCGTAAGCACCGTAGGTCACGATGTCGACATCGTCTCTCAGGTCATCGACTATCTCCACCCACAGCTGATCGGGGTCCGTCCAGAGAACCGCTGCCGCCCGATGTTCGTCGCCATCGACTCCACGTCCTGCAGCGAGAATCGACTGGACGAGATGATCCTTGAAGGTGGTCATTGGTTGTTCCTTGCGGCTTGCTTCTCAGCCCGGGTGTGGTGCAGGTCGTTGAGCCGCTTCGAACCGTCAGGGTTCTTACCTCTGTCCGGTGTCCAGTCGATACCTGACGGGTTCTCGATCTTCAACACCTCTGCCTCAACGATCGGCCGAATATTCATCCGCACCCCATCATCGAGATCAGGATCCCACCCGACTGGTTGCTCAGCGAGTGTCTTCCACCGCACATAGATGTCAAACGGAGGCTCACCCTCCAGAATCAGCTTCAACCGGTCCTGCAAATCCTCAGCAGCGGCCAGCCGATCCTCGGAACCAGCCACACTGTTGGCAACGTCGCCACGGCGCGCATCAATCCACCACCCCAAATACGTGTACGTCAACCGCTCCAACCCGGCGCGGTCCAGTTTGTGGTAGTTCACCAGCACCGAAAAGCCGTCAGCCCTGCCATCGGTGATGTGCCAAATGAACGGACGCTTGTGAAACAGTTGGTGATGCTGCTTGAAGAACCGGTTCTCCAACCACCACCCCAAACCCTTCCCACCGGCATCCGCATCCTGGAGTAGCCCGTCAACCAACCCAACCGGGTCGTCCTCGGCATCAAATGCCGCAACCAGCAACTCGCGCAACCTGTCAGCAGCCGGCGCCTCACCCATCACCGACGGCAAACACACAATCCCATCATCATCCACAAACCCATCCAGGTCGTCAGGTACCTGATCAGGCCACGAATACCCCAACAACCGCGCCACCCCAACCTGCAACGCATCCGACGACTCCTCGGGTCTGCCAAGGAATAGCCACTGCGTCGGATCATCAGACCACGGCTCAGGCAACCCATCAGGAAACAACTCGGAAGCCCGCTCACGCCAATACTCCGTCGAAAGGAACTTTCACCAGCGTCCCGTTGGTGACTTTGTGGGCCGCATCAATGGCTCTAACGGAACCCCGAAACTCGCCGGACGTCGTGAAGGCCCAGATTGCTTCAACGAGGTGAGAATCTGTGGGCACGATAGGTGAGGCATTGGTATCGAAGAGATCCCCAGTGAACACCGAAACGTGGAACGAACCCATCTGGTTGACCATCACCCCCCTCTTCCCCCATGCCGACTTGCCGACGATCCGGGAGCCAGAACTCGCCGCCATCTCGCCTGCGCCGTTGTCCCATCGGACAAGTGCGGACCTGCCGCCAAAGAACTCTGTCGACGCCGTTGTCGATTGGAACCTTGCCCAGGGAAGTCCCTCAGAAGGGGAGCTCCCAGAACGACCTCCGATACCTCGGGTCATCGCCAGTCTTGATCCCCTGTCGGCAAGCCGCATACGTCTCGAGGAGGGGATGGCCTGCCAGATCGGCCAGGATGATTCGAGAATCTGGGTTGCGCACCTGTGAGCCCTGCACAACCGCTTTAACTGAGTTCGTCTTGAGCCCAGCAGCCTTCAAGTGGGCGCTCTTTGCTGCTTCACAGTCGATCCCTCTTATTCGGCCGTCGGTCGCGGTGCCCGGCGAGCCGAGGACGAACAGCCCAACATTGACGACTTCGCCGGAAATCGTCTCGAAGGCTCCTGTGCCTAGCTTTGCCACCAATTGGATCGGGACTTGAAACAGAAGCTCCTCGCGTAGGGCGGTGTAATCCCACTGATATAGCCAGTGCTGAGGAAGGACAAGTGACACGGCCCCAGATTCCGGTCCCCGCGCCAGTGCTAGGCACCGGACCAAGAAGACTGTTGCCAAGTTCGTACTTGCCGCTCCGAACAGGGAACTCAAGTGATCTATAAACCAGCCTTCGAGGTCACCTTCAGTTCGGAATGGTGGGTTGGTGCTGATGAGGGTGTATTCGCGGCTGAGGAGGTCGGCTGCTTTGGCCACGGCTTTGGCGGTGTTGCCGAATACGGCTGCTGCTGGGTCGCTGGTCTTCTCCCGTGTGAGTGCTTTCGTGAGTAACGGTTCGATCTCGTCCCACTCGACTGCCAACAGGCCGTCATCGGCAATCGTGCGTTTAGGGTCAATCAACGATCCGAGGGTGTCTGCGTCTTTGAACACGTCATGCAACCGCTCCAACCCATCACGCAAACGCGGATCGTCACCCGCCAACTCCAACCAGGAGTCGCGACTGCCAGCAACCCGGATCCCTGAACATCCAATATTGAGTTCGGGGAGTGTGCGGTAGCCGCCCGCTTTCCACGCAGCCAACGCAACATTGAACGCAGCAATCTGAGTACACCGAGGATCCAACTCCAACCCAAACAGATTCTCCGACAGAACCGCATCCTGAGCGTCGGCCGGATTCAAACCTTCTTCTTCGACCCGCATACGCCACAACATCTCAAACAACGACGTCAAAAAATGGCCGGACCCACAACACGGATCCATCCCGTGGTTCACCTCAGCAGCAGAACCCGGCCACCCATCAAACGAACCCGCAGCAGGATTCCCGTCATCATCAAACCTGAGATACTCAAACGCCTCAACCAGCGGCGACTCCGGATGCCTGCCCACCACGCGCCCAACGAATTCTCCAACAGAAACCGCACCATGTAATGCTCCGTGAACAACTGCGTCACCGCAGGCAACTCACGAGCACCAATCTTCACCTCAGACGCATTCACCTCATCCTTACGGCGAGACTGCCAAAACTGATACACCCACCCCAAACCATCATCAGACGTAAACACCTCAACCGGGATCCCATCCAACATCCCCTCCAACTCCACCAAATCCTCACGAGCCAACTCCAACCGACCCAACACATCATCTCGAGGAAACAACCCAGGCAACATCACAGCAGCAAACAACGACGCCACCACCCACCGATCAGCACCCAACCCCTCCAACGCCAAATCGGCACAATCCTCCAATGACACCGCAACCGAATGCCCGGATGCATCAACAGATCGTTCTCAGCCAAAAACCGCGCAAACAACATCCGATGCCACACCCCAAACCCAACCTCCTCCACCGCTGCAGCAAACGAACCAGCCTGACGAACCTTCACCCCCACCACACGACGCAACG